>CAWIRO010000012.1:0-31112 GCA_963838565.1 uncultured Alphaproteobacteria bacterium | reverse complement strand
ATCCTCAGCCGTTTTGAAGTCAACAGCCGTTTTCGAAAAAAACGAGATTTCTTTCAATTCATTGATTTCAAAAGGATATTCTCCTTGGACAGCTTGCCGGGCTCTCGAAGGGGTCCGATATGCGAACCGGCAGCCAGCCGGCTGCTGCAAAACTGCTGAAAATCGCCTCGGCCACTATTCCGCCCTCACAAGATCACAATCGGATGGTCTCAAGGGGCGCATGATTCACGCAGGCATGGGCACATAGATTGCGCATTGCGGCGTGATTTGACTTCCATGCCCAGAATATGCACATCTTTCGGCCCAGCCGAGGGACGGCGCCGAAGAAGCCCATGAAAGGACGCGGACAAAACTGCCATGATGACGGAGAAGATGATGATCCGCTCGTTGGGCAACGAGCCTCCGCTTCTCGCCGATGGCAGACGGGCGCCCGACAGGCGCGAGGTTTCGCTGCGCTGGCTTTCGGGTACGTTCCTCACCGGCATCACCTCCAGCGTTCTGATGGGCGTCGCCCTCTTTGCCGCCCTCGACGGCCGCCAGCAGCTTGCAATCCCGGCTGAAGCCTATGCCAGCGCCAATACGGATGCTATTGCAGATACAGGCGTCACCCGCGGGGGGCGGCTGATTGCGCCCGCAATCGCCGCCAAGCCCTCTGACCGGGCAATCATGGAAGTCTCGACGGTGGTTCACGACGGCGACAAGGAAGTTGTCCGCCGCCAGCCTTTCTCGCATGTGAAGATGCGCCTTGCCGCAAATCATGTCACGACCGAGAATTATCCGGATTTCGACGCACTCGCGATCTTTTCCGCCGACGAGGCGCAGCCTGCGCCGGCGGCGCACGCCGGCGCGATCTACGGTTCGGATGTCGAATCCGAAGTCAGCCTCAAGACCGTTCCCTTCCCGACTGGGAAGAGCGATTTTCAGACGGCACCCGGCATGACGCTGGACGAAGTCGAGGAGAACGTCCGCTCGAACGGTTCGGCGCTGACCGACGGCACCACTCAAGTCTCCGCGCTCTACTATGTCGATCCTCAACGCTTCTCGAACGAGGACAACGATATCGATCTGACCTCCGGCCTCTCGGCGCGCGTTCTCGAGCAGAACATGACGGTGTCCGCGCCGGAATCGATCACGCCACAGACCGAGGAATTCGCCGACGACATCGTTCCAGCCCGTCAGGACGTTACGATTGTCAAGGCGCTGATGGATTCAGGCTACCCTGAGCCGCAGGCAAATATGCTTTCCGCGAACCTGTCGCCGCTGCTCGGCAGTGAAGAGCTCTCCAAGGGCGACGTCCTGCGCGTCGGCATCATCCAGAAGGGCGAGCAGGCCAAGCTCATCCGCGCCAGCGTCTATCGCGGCACCCGTCATCTTGTCACAATCGCCCTCGACGACAAGAACCGCTTCGTCCAGGCAAGCGAGCCGCCGGCGCTTGACGCGGTCGCGACCGCCTTCGACGACAATTCCCTATCGGTGCCGGCCGGCCAGAACCTGCCGCGCGTCTATGACGGTATCTATCGGGCCGCTCTTTCCTATGGCATGACCAAGGAGATGACGGCGCTGATCATCAAGCTGCTTGCGGCAAACGTCGACTTTCAGGCGCAGCTGAGGCCGACGGATTTCGTGGAAGCTTTTTTTTCGGTCGCCGATTCCAGCGGCCGCGCGACGGCGGATTCCGAGCTGCTTTACGTCAATGCCCGCTTCGGCGACACCGTGACGCGCTTCTACCGCTTTCAGGATGCAGACGGAAACGTTGACTACTTCGATCAGGACGGCAAGAGCATACGCCAGTTTCTGCTTCGCAATCCGGTTCCGAACGGCATCTTCACTTCCGGCTTCGGCATGCGCCGCCACCCGATTCTGGGCTTTGCCCGCATGCATACCGGCGCAGACTGGGCAGCTCCGCGCGGCACTGCGATCATCGCGACCGGCAACGGCGTAGTGGAGAAGGCGGGCTGGGATTCGGGCGGCTACGGCAACCAGACCATCATCCGTCACGCGAACGGCTATGAAACCTCCTACAATCACCAGAGCGCCATCGCCAAGGGCATCGTTGCCGGAGCCAAGGTTCGTCAAGGCCAGGTGATCGGCTGGGTCGGTACCACCGGTGAATCCACCGGGCCGCACCTTCACTACGAGCTGATCGTCAACGGCACCAAGGTCGATCCGCTCCGCATCCGCCTGCCGGGCGGCAAGTCGCTGGAAGGCGAAGCGCTGGCGAAATTCGAGGACGAGCGCAAGCGCATCGACACGCTTTTGAACAATCAGCCGGCCGATCAGATCGCCAGCAAGTAGTTCAAACAGGAATGGCGGCCGAAGCCGCCATTTTCTTTCTCTGATCGCCGTTCCTCAGGCTGCTTCGTTGACGGCAGAACTGCGCGTGCGGAAAAGCAAGCGATCCGTGCCGCTCGTCACCTTCACCGTGGACCCATCCGGCACCTGACCGGAGAGGATCAGCTCGGCAAGCGGATCCTGGACATATTTCTGAATCACCCGCTTCAGCGGCCGCGCGCCATAGACCGGATCGTATCCCTTGTTGGCGAGCCAGTTGCGGGCATCGTCGTCGAGCTTGATCGTGATTTTCCGCTCGGCAAGCAGTGCTACCAGCCGCTTCAACTGGATATCGACGATCGCGCCCATCTCTTCGCGCTTGAGGCGATGGAAGAGGATGATCTCATCGACGCGGTTCAGGAATTCCGGCCGGAAACTGGCGCGCACGACCTCCATCACCTGGTCGCGAACCACATCGGTGTCCTCGCCTTCTCCCAGCTGGGTGAGATATTCGGCACCAAGGTTCGAGGTCATGATGATCATCGTGTTGCGGAAATCGACCGTGCGGCCCTGGCCATCCGTCAGGCGTCCGTCATCCAGCACCTGCAGCAGGATGTTGAAGACGTCAGGATGCGCCTTCTCGATCTCGTCGAAGAGCACGACCTGATAGGGCCGCCGGCGAACGGCTTCCGTCAGCGCGCCGCCTTCCTCATAGCCGACATAGCCGGGAGGGGCGCCGATCAGCCGGGCCACGGAGTGCTTCTCCATGTATTCCGACATGTCCATGCGCACCATTGCCGTCTCATCGTCGAAGAGGAAGCGGGCGAGCGCCTTGGTAAGCTCCGTCTTGCCGACACCGGTGGGACCCAGGAAGATGAACGAGCCGATCGGCCGGTTCGGATCCTGCAGGCCGGCGCGCGAACGCCTGACTGCGCGTGACACGGCCTGGACCGCATCCCCCTGGCCGATCACCCATTTCGCCAACTCGTCTTCCATGCGAAGCAGCTTGTCGCGCTCGCCTTCCAGCATCCTGTCGACCGGAATGCCGGTCCAGCGGGAGACGACATGCGCAATGTTGTCGGGGCTGACGACCTCCTGCACCATGGCGCCGCGATCGCTGTCCTGCTCTCGGCATCGGCCAGTTGCTTCTCCAGCTCCGGAATGACGCCATAGGTCAATTCGCCGGCGCGCTGGAATTCACCTTTGCGCTGGGCGATCGCCAGTTCGTTGCGGGCTTCGTCGAGCTGCTTCTTGAGATCGGCGGCAAGGCCGAGCTTCTGCTTTTCCGCCTGCCAGCGGGCCGTCAGCGCATCGGCCTCTTCCTCGAGATCCGTCAGTTCGGTTTCAAGCCGCGTCAGGCGATCGGCGGACGCAGCGTCCGTTTCCTTCTTCAGCGCCTCGCGCTCGATCTTCAGCTGCATGATGCGGCGGTCGAGTTCGTCGAGCTCTTCCGGCTTGGAATCCACCTGCATGCGCAACCGGGCAGCCGCCTCGTCCATCAGGTCGATCGCCTTGTCGGGCAGGAAACGGTCGGTGATGTAGCGGTTGGAAAGCGTCGCAGCCGCCACCAGCGCCGAATCCGAGATGCGCACCTTGTGATGCTGCTCGTACTTTTCCTTCAGGCCGCGCAGGATCGAGATCGTGTCCTCGACCGTCGGTTCTTCGACCATGACCGGCTGGAAGCGGCGCGCAAGCGCTGCGTCTTTTTCGACGTGCTTGCGGTACTCGTCGAGCGTGGTCGCGCCGACGCAGTGCAGTTCACCGCGGGCAAGAGCAGGCTTCAGGAGGTTGGAGGCATCCATCGCCCCATCCGCCTTGCCGGCGCCGACCAGCGTGTGCATTTCGTCGATGAAGAGAATAATCTCGCCGTTTGCCGACTGCACTTCGTTGAGCACGGCCTTCAGCCGCTCTTCGAATTCGCCGCGATATTTCGCGCCGGCAATCAGCGCGCCCATGTCGAGCGCCATCAGCTTCTTGTCCTTGAGCGATTCCGGCACGTCGCCATTGACGATGCGCAAGGCAAGACCCTCGACGATCGCCGTCTTGCCGACGCCGGGCTCGCCGATCAGCACCGGATTGTTCTTGGTGCGGCGGGAAAGGACCTGGATCGTACGGCGGATTTCGTCGTCACGGCCGATAACCGGATCGAGCTTGCCCTCGCGGGCTTCGGCGGTCAGATCGCGTGCGTATTTCTTCAGGGAATCGAACCCCTCCTCCGCATTCGCGGAATCGGCCGTACGTCCCTTGCGAATTTCGTTGATGACCTGATTGAGGGCCTGCGGCGTCACACCGGCGTTCTTCGAAGCGTCGCAGACGTCGAAGCCGAGGTTTCGATCGCCAGAGCCTGCAGCAGCCGCTCGACGGTCACGAAGCTATCGCCGGCCTTCTTCGCCGCCTCTTCGGCCGTCGACAGCACCTTGGCGAGCGGCTGCGACAAATAGATGTTGCCGTTGCCGCCGGAAATCTTCGGCAGCTTCGCAAGCGCCGCGTCATTTGCAAGCCGGGCAGCCTTGGCATCGCCGCCCGCTCGTTCGATCAGCGACGCGGCCATGCCCTGATCGTCGTCGAGCAGGACCTTGAGGACATGCTCCGGCGTGAATTGCTGATGGCCCTGCGCGAGCGCATAGGTCTGGGCGGACTGGATGAAACCGCGCACCCGCTCGGAGTATTTTTCAATATTCATATACTACCTCCATGGATCGCTCTGCCCGATTGCGGCGCAGACCGATGATTGAGATTGACCCCCTGAAAAGGCAGGCCACGCTTCGTCCGTCTGGATCTGGGACGAAGCCGCAGAGGAGAATATGGGACACGCCCTGGAGACTTTAAAGTGCCGAGAAAACGAAAAGCCCGGGCAGCGCAATCCCCAAAATCGCGCGAGCGCACAGCGAATGTGCGATAAGGCCGGGGGCTTTCTTCAAGCTGCTGCTTAAAACTGCATCAAGACGCGCACAATGCGCGCGTCTTCAACGTGCCATAAGCTAAACTCGCCGTCTCGATCGCTGCAGATGCTGAGCGGGAGACGAAGGCCTTCATTCCGAGGCGGCGTCAGCCAGGACCGGCGCTTCACCGGAAGCGCCTTCGGCCTGAGCTTTGTCTTCCGCGCTGCGGCGGGGACGGCGTGGGCGATTGCCGGCGCTACGGCGGCGGGTCTGGACGTTCTCGCTGCTGGCCGCTTTCTTCGTCCATGGAGACTTCGGCCGGAATGCCTTCGATCTCCGGCTGGGGGCCGGTTCCGTCGATGGTTTCCGGCTCTGGTGCCGCAACTGCCGCTTCCACGCGCTGCTCGCGGCGATGCTGCTCACGCGGCGGCTGAACGATAACGACATCTCGTCGTCATTGTCGGCCGTATCCAGTTCGTCGCCGTCGCGCTCCGACACCGTCGCGGTCGGTATATTCGTTTCGATCATCGCGCTGGAAACGTTCCTGCATCTGCGCCTGGGCGGCTGCAATGATACGATTGTAGTGCTCTGCGTGCTGCAGATAGTTCTCGGCCATGACGCGGTCGCCGGAGCTTTGTGCATCACGGGCAAGCTGCGAGTATTTTTCAGCGATATGCTGAGCCGTACCGCGAATCTTCACGTCGGGGCCGGAGCTGTCATAGCTCCGCGTCAGCGGATTGCCGCCCTTGCGGTTGAAATTGTTATTATTGTTGTTTCCGCCGCCGCCGCCGCCATTGTTACTGTCCACGCCCTCGACCGCGCTTGTTCTGCTGTCCTGGCCTCATAGATCGTTCACCTGAATTCTCTGTTTGTGTGGATACATGGCACCAACCGCCATGACCGGAAAACCGGCTCAGGGCCTTCGTGCCGCAAGCATGACTGCGCCTTCGCGCCGACCTGCCGCTTGTTCTCAAGTCAGTATTGACTGATTCACGCATTGGGTCGTGTTCAACCTTTGAAACTCTCGTTTAAAAGAGCGGACCCCCGAGGCAAACCAAGTACCGAACGAATCTCGTTCATTCCTGATCTGCCCAACACGTGAGCGCAACCTATATCGCTTCCCTCGGAAATCCAAGCCTTTTCTTCGCAATAGCAATAATATCCTGTTCAATGCTGCAATTTGTCGCTCAGAGTGCGAACACGAGCACGCGGTCGTTCTGGCCATAGTCTTTTGCGGATTTGACACATTTGAAGCCTTGCAGCCTCGAAGATCGCCGTCACATCATTTCGCTGATCGTAGCCGATTTCCAATCCTACGACGCCATCTGGCCGCATGAACCGTGCCGCATCCTTGGCTATCGCTTTGTACGCGTCAAGCCCATCCGGGCCGCCATCCAGAGCTGCCGCCGGATCAAATTTCGTCACTTCAGGAGCAAGATCGTGAATGACATTGGAAGCAATATAGGGCGGATTTGAGACAATCGCGTGAAACGTACCGCGGATGTTCTCGAAACCAGCTCGACTGCACGACCTCGAAACGATCCTCTAGTCCATTTCTTTCTGCGTTTGATCTTGCCGTCCTGAGGTGCATCCGCCGATACGTCGCTACCGATACCCGACGCTTCCGGACATTCGCTCAACAGCGCAAGGCATATCGCCCCGGTCCCGGTTCCTAAGTCAAGGATATGGAGATGGTCTTCAGCTTTTGCAAGGTCTTCGCAGAAAAGGCAAGCATCGTATCGACGAGGATTTCCGTATCAGGCCGAGGCTCCAGTGTTTCCTTCGGAAAGCCGAAAGCGGCAATCCGTAAAATTCCCGCTCGCCGAGAATGCGATGGACCGGCTCATGCGCCGAGCCGTCGCTCGATGCGCCTTGATCAGTGTCTCAACCTATCTTCGGCGAGAGCGCTCTCGGCCGATCGCGTCAGCAGTTCCGTCGGCGACAATTTCAGCAGCCCGGCGACAAGCAGTCGCGCATCGGTCGCCGGATCGACGATACCAGCCTCAGTGAAGCGGCGGCGGGCTTCGGCAAGCATTTCGGAAACCGTCGGCCGTTCCTCAGTCATTGCTGCTCGCCGAGCTGTGCCAGCTGGCTTGCCTGATAGTCGGCCATCAGCGCATCGACCACTTCATCGATCTCGCCTTCCATCATCCGGTCGAGCTTGTAGAGCGTCAGATTGATGCGATGGTCGGTGATGCGTCCCTGCGGGAAATTGTAGGTGCGGATGCGTTCGGAGCGGTCGCCGGAGCCGACCTGGCTCTTGCGATCGGCAGACCGCTCGCTGTCGGCCCTCTGCCGCTCGGCATCGTAGAGCCTGGAGCGCAGCACCTGCATCGCCTTGGCGCGGTTCTGGTGCTGCGATTTTTCCGAGCTGGTGACGACGATGCCGCTCGGCAGGTGGGTGATGCGCACGGCCGAGTCCGTCGTGTTGACGTGCTGGCCGCCGGCGCCCGGACGAGCGCATCGTGTCGATGCGGATATCTTCCGCCCGGATCTCGATGTCGATCTCCTCAGCCTCCGGCAGCACCGCGACCGTCGCCGCCGACGTATGGATGCGGCCGCCCGCCTCCGTTTCCGGCACGCGCTGCACGCGGTGCACGCCGGATTCGAACTTCAGCTTGGCGAATACGCCCTTGCCGGTGATCGTCGCGATGATTTCCTTGTAGCCGCCGGCTTCGCCCTCGCTCGCCGAGAGGACTTCGACCTTCCAGCCGTTTGCCGCCGCGAAACGCTCGTACATGCGAAAGAGATCGCCGGCGAAAAGTGCTGCTTCCGAGCCGCCCGTGCCGGCGCGGATTTCGAGGATCGCGCTCTTTTCGTCGGCTGCGTCCTTCGGCAGAAGCAGGATCTGCATCTCCTGCTCCAGCGCCTCGATGCTGCTCCTTCACCTCCGGCAGTTCCAGTTCGGCGAGGTCGCGCATCTCGCGGTCGACCGACTTGTCCTCGAGCAACGCTTCGAGATCGGCGAGTTCGGCGATCGCCTTTTCATAGGCGCGGATCTTGGTGACGACCGGCTGCAACTCGGAATATTCGGATGCGAGTTTCACGTAGACATCAGCCGACGGGCCTGCCGACATGCGCGCCTCGATCTCACCGAAACGGCGTTCCAGCTCGCGCATCTTTTCAACGGGAAGCTTCGCCACCCTTCACTCCGATTCTTCTTATGGTTTGCTAAAGGGGAATATTGTGGCTCTCGGCGAAGCGGGCAAGCACCTCGCGCATCGGCGTCGTGGCGTGGATATCGTCCAGCACCTCGTCCATGACCTTCGGTCAGCGCATCGACATCGAGCCCGAGCAGCATCGCCTTCACCGGCCCGATCGAGGCCGGCGACATCGAGACCGAGCGGAAACCGATGCCGAGCAGCGCCATCGCCGAGATCGGCTTGCCGGCAAGCTCGCCGCAGAGCGTCACCGGCGTGTTGTTGCGGTCCGCCGGCGCGCACGATATCGCGCAGAATGCGCAAAAACGGCTTGCCGAGCGGATCGAATCGGTCCGAAACCCGCGCATTTCCGCGATCGACCGCCATCGAGAACTGGAAGAGGTCGTTCGATCCGACCGAGACGAAATCGACCGCCTCCATCAGCTCGTCGAGCTGCCAGAGCAGTGCCGGCACCTCCAGCATCGCGCCGAATTGCAGCTTGCGCGGCAGACCGTGGCCGAAGCGCGAGAGATGCTGCACTTCCTTCTGCAGCAGTTCGCGCACCATCTTCGATTTCGGAAACCTCGGTCACCATCGGCACCATCAGCTTCAGCTCGATGTCGGCCGCTGCCCTCAGCATCGCGCGAAGCTGCGTCCGCAGCAGTCCCGGCCGGTCGAGCGACAGCCGGATTGCACGCCAGCCGAGCGCCGGATTTTCTTCCTCGTGGCCGCGGAAATAGGGCACCACCTTGTCGCCGCCAATATCGAGCGTGCGGAAGGTGACGACGCGGCCGGCCGCCTGCTTCAGGACGTTGCGGTAGAACAGCTCCTGCTCCTCCGCCTTCGGCATGGTCGAGGCGATCATGAACTGCAGTTCGGTGCGGAAAAGCCCAATGCCCTCAGCACCCGATTCCGAAAGCTGCGGCAGGTCGACCAGCAAGCCCGGCATTCATCAGCAGCGAGATCCGATGTCCGTCCTTGGTCACGCGGTTCGACGGCACGCAGCGCCCGGAACTGCTCCTGCCGTCTGGCGCGGAAACGCACCTTCTCCTCGTAGGAGCGCTGGTGATCCGGCCATCGGCCGGAGATGCACATGCCCTTCGTCGCCGTCGATGATGACAGCATCGCCGTTTTCGGCAAGCGCCACGACGCCGGCCGCCTGGCCGATGACCGGAATGCCCATGGCGCGCGCGACGATCACCACATGGCTCGTCACCGCGCCTTCTTCCAGCACCAGCCCACGCACATTGGCGCGCGGATAATCGAGCAGCTCGGCCGCGCCCATGGCGCGCGCCAGGATGATCGCATCGCTCGGGAATCCATCGCCGGCTGTCCGGCCGGTATAGCCGGTCAGCTGCCGCAGCAGCCGGTTCGCCAGATCCTCGAAATCATGCATGCGCTCGCGCAGATACGGATCCGTCAAGCGCATCATGCGCGCCTTCGTATCGCTCTGCACCTTTTCGACCGCGGCCTCCGCCGTCAGCCCGTTCCGGATCGCTTCCTCGAGCTTCCTCACCCAGCCCTGGTCATGAGCGAACATGCGATACGTTTCGAGCACTTCGCGATGCTCGCCCTCCATCGATACGTCCCGCGCGACAGCAGATCGTCGATCGAGATCCTGAGCGAACCCATGGCCTCCGAAAGCCGGCGTATTTCCTTCTCCGAGTCCTCGTTGAGCAGATTGGTGACGACGATGCGCGGCTCGTGCAGCACGACGTAACCGAGCCCGATGCCGTCATTATAGGTATCGCCGTCGATCGTCACCGAGCGCGTCAGGTCGAGTTCGAGACCCGGCTTGGTGATCTTCTTGAGCTCGCCGGTCGCGATCATTTCGGCGAGCACCATCGCCGTTGTTTCGAGCGCTTCCAGCTCTTCTTCGCGGTAGTTGCGGCTCGCCTTGTTCTGCACGACGAGAACGCCGAGCGAGCGCCCGGTGCGCAGGATCGGCACGCCGAGGAACGAATGGTAGATTTCTTCGCCGGTCTCCGGGAGATAGCGGAAGGCTGGATGCGACTGCGCGTCGGAAAGGTTCAGCGGCTGCGCCGAAGCCGCGATCGTACCGACAAGGCCCTGCCCCATCTTCAGCTGCGACAGGTGGACAGCCTCTTTCTTCAGGCCTTCGGTTGCATAGAGTTCGAGAACGCCGTCAGCGCGCAGCACGTAGACGGAGCAGACCTCCGCCACCATGTTGCCGGCGATCTGGCGAACGATCCGGTCGAGACGCTCCTGCGGCTCCAGCGGCTCCGCCATCAACTCGCGCAGCCGCTTGAGCAACACGCGCGGACCGCCGGAAAGGTCTCTCATTGCGTCTCAAGCTCCAGAAACAAAGCAGGATAACCCGGCAGGCCGCCGCTTATCTACTCAACCTGAACGCGCGGCCACCTGCTGGGAATCAATTCTTATCCAGACCGTAGCAGGAATGCAAAGTCCTGACAGCGAGTTCTGCATAAGGACCGTCGATCAGGATAGAAATCTTGATTTCCGAGGTCGTGATCGCCTTGATGTTGATGCCCTTTTCGGCAAGAGCCGAAACGCGGTGGCGGCAACGCCCGCGTGGCTGCGCATGCCGATGCCGATGACCGAAACCTTGACCAGCCCCGATTCGTTCTGGACGACGTCGTAGCCGATCTTCTCCTTGTTCTCGCCGAGCACCTTGATCGCCTTCTCGACGTCGCCCGAAGGCACGGTGAAGGTCATATCGGTCTTCGAGCCGTCCTCGGAGATATTCTGGACGATCATGTCGACGTTGATATGGCTCTCGGCCAAGGGGCCGAAGATCGCGGCGGAGACGCCTGGCCGGTCGGCAAGACGGCGAAGCGAGATCTGAGCCTCATCCTTGGCATAGGCGATGCCGGTGACTACTTCCTGTTCCACGATTTCATCCTCGTCACAAATCAGCGTTCCGGGCGGATTCAAGAAATCACCCATGCCCGGAGCATCGGGATCTTCGAAAGAGGAGCGCACGAAGGTACGCACCTTGTGCACCATGGCAAGCTCGACCGAGCGAACCTGCAGAACCTTGGCGCCGAGCGAGGCCATTTCGAGCATTTCCTCGAAGGCGATCTTCTTCAGCCGGCGCGCCTGCGGCACGATGCGCGGATCGGTCGTGTAGACGCCGTCGACATCGGTATAGATATCGCAGCGATCGGCCTTGACAGCCGCCGCGATCGCAACCGCCGACGTATCCGAACCGCCGCGGCCGAGCGTCGCGATCCGGTTGTCGGGGCCGAGTCCCTGGAAACCGGCGATGACGGCAACCTGCCCCTCGCCCATGCGCTTGATGATATCGGCGCCGTCGATTTCGAGGATGCGCGCTGCGCCATGCGCATTGTCGGTGCGGATCGGGATCTGCCAGCCCTGCCAGGAGCGCGCATTGATGTCCATCGCCTGCAGCGCGATCGCCAGCAGCCCCGAGGTCACCTGCTCGCCGGACGCGACGACGGCATCATATTCGCGCGCATCGTAGAAAGGCGAATTGGCGCCGATGACCTTCGGCGTGCCCTGCACCCAGCCGACCAGTTCGTTGGTCTTGCCGGACATCGCGGACACGACGACAGCCACCTCATGGCCGGCATCGACTTCGCGTTTGACGTGGCGGGCAACGTTCTTGATGCGGTCCAGATCAGCGACGGAGGTGCCGCCGAATTTCATTACGATGCGTGCCATAAGCCTCTACCACAGCAAACCGCCGGGAGAGACGAAAGCCAGACCCGGCATCACAAAGCCTCTGGAAAGCCGCACGGCCAAAGAGCCCGGAAATTGGGAGTTCTGGAACCGCTTATTAAGCCTTGCGCCCCAAGGGCCCAAGTTGCGGCGTCTCTTAGCGAGTTTGGCGGGGGGTGGCAAGGTGGGCGCGCTGACATTGAGACGGCAGCCTGGATCTGCAGCTGGTGCAAACTCAGGCCCCTGGAGAAAAATCGCTGATCGCGCATCCGATTCAGTGTAAGATGCATCCATGAGTGAAGCTCAGTCTTTATTCGCAGTTCTGCGCCAATCGGCACAGGCAGAGGTCGTTGATGCTATCGAGCGGCTGGTCCGTGAAGCGCCCGACCGCAAGCTTTGCCGTGTCAATCCACTTGCCTTCGCCGCCAGCGAGAGCTCAACGAAGAGCAGGTGATCAACGCCTTTCTGCACGCGTCGCGTCTGGGCGTGTTCGAACTGTCATGGAACGTGCTCTGCCCCGGCTGTGGCGGCGTGCTCGACGCCAACACCTCGCTGAGGACCGTGCAGAGCGACCAGTATAGCTGCGCGCTTTGCGCGGCCGGTTACGAACCGACGCTGGACGAAATGGTCGAGGTGACCTTTACCGTCAGTCCGCGTGTGCGCCACATTGACGCCCACAGTCCGCACGAATTGCCGCCCTTGGAATATTTCCGGCAAATCTACTGGAGTTCGGGGGTCGATCTGCCCGAGGAGGGCTATGAGGAAAAGGTCGACGAATTCATCCTTGAATCCCTTGAACTCCCACCGGCGAGAAGGCGCGTCATCTCCCTGCAGCTGCCCGCCGAGTTCATCATCGTCTTCGAACCGGTCACCCACGCGGCGCAATTTCTGGATGTCAAAGGCGAGCCGACCAAGGAACGACAGAGTCTCTCGCTCGTGTATGACCGCTCGCACCGCCGCCACGAGACGCTCGAATTTCGCCCCGGGCCAATGCGTATCCTGGTGGAAAATC
Organism: uncultured Alphaproteobacteria bacterium; assembly: GCA_963838565.1. Classification (GTDB taxonomy): domain Bacteria; phylum Pseudomonadota; class Alphaproteobacteria; order Rhizobiales; family Rhizobiaceae; genus Rhizobium. The sequence continues at coordinate 18,144 of CAWIRO010000012.1, read as the reverse complement.
ACGCCGAGGTCCGCACCTTGCCATCGGTGTGCATGGCCAACGAGGCGCTGCACGGATTGCTTGGTCGCCGCCGCCCCTTCCTGACTGCCAAGCGCCTGCTGTCGAACCAGACGTTCCGCGATATCTACCGCACCGACACGATAGAAGTGGATCAGCGCCTGAAGATCACCAGCCTGACCTTCCTCTTCACCGACCTGCGCGGCTCCACCGAGCTTTACGAAAGGGTCGGCGATCTCGCGGCATTCGACCTGGTGAAAACGCATTTCAGCATCCTTAACGAAATCGTGGGAGCGGAGGCGGGCGCCGTCGTCAAGACGATAGGCGACGCAGTGATGGCCACCTTCCCGACTCCCGATCGCGCTGTCGTCGCAGCCATGCGGATGCGCGAGGCGATGCGCGAGCTCAACCAGGAGCGCGGCAGCGAGGACCTGCTTTTGAAGATCGGCATCCATGAGGGCCCATGCATCGCCGTAAACCTCAACGAGCGGCAGGACTATTTCGGGCAAACGGTGAATATTGCCTCACGGGTTCAGCACCTGGCCACATCGCGCGAAATCTTCGCCACCGGCTCGGTACTGGGCGACCCACGCGCCTTCAACCTCCTGACGGATCGCGGCCTCAATCCCATATCGCAAAAAGTCGCGCTTCGCGGCATCGCCCATGAGATCAACATCTTTGCGATTCCGTGAGCCACCGCAGACTCCCCATCGATCCCTAGCTTGCCGCCGTTGACTTGCGTCGGGCAGATGTTTGCTGCCAGTCTCTCTATCCGTCATCACCCCACGAGTTTCCAAACTTCAAGGAACCCAACGGCCTGTACCGAATTAGAGGATCGGAGGAGATTCCATTGAACAAAGGCACGCTCGGAAACTGGCGTCATATCTGTGTCGACATGCAGCGGCTCTTTGCGGAAGACACGCCCTGGCATGTCGTCTGGATGGATCGCGTGCTGCCGCAGGTGCTTGAGATCGCCTCGGCTTATCCCGAACGCACCATCTTTACGCGCTTCCTGACGCCGGAAACAAAGGACGCGGCAAAAGGCTCATGGCAGAATTACTATGAAAAATGGTGGATGATGACCGGCGAACATCTGCCTGCGGAGATGCTAGAGCTTGTACCCGCACTGCAAAGGCTCGTTCCGCCGGCGTCCTTATTCGACAAGAAAATCTATTCCCCATGGCTCGACGGCAGGCTCGATCCGGCGTTGCAAAGCCAAGCAGTCGAAACGCTCGTCATTACCGGCGGCGAAACCGATGTCTGCGTCATGGCGACGGTGCTCGGAGCGATCGACCTTGGCTACCGCGTCATACTTATCGAGGATGCCCTCTGCAGCGGCGCCGACCAAACGCACGAAGCCTCGCTGGAACTGGTGCGAAACCGCTTTTCCGTCCAGCTCAAGTTGATGGCCGCGGATGATTTCCTGCGGCAAGCATACGGCTGAGTATCACCATCTCCGCATAACACCTTGGGGTTATATTCGACTGCCCCGCGCTCGGTCATGTTTTCTTCATAATAAGAAAATGCGGGCGGAGACCTGCGCGGGAACAGCTGAGATCACCTGCACCTGCGCAGTTTCCAAGAAGATAAACAACAACTCTTCGCGGAGGCGGAACATATGAATGACACAGTGAAACTCGACCGCGCGCTCGGACTCTGGTCCGTCGTGCTCTTCGGCCTGGCCTACATGACGCCGATGATCGTCTTCGGCACCTTCGGCGCGCTGGCGGCGGCAAGCCAGGGCACGACGGCCATGGCCTATCTCGTTGCGGCCGCGGCGATCCTGCTCACCGCCATCAGCTACGGCGTCATGGCGCGCGTCTATCCGGTCGCCGGATCGGCCTATACCTATGCCCGCCGGTCGATCAATCCCAGCGTCGGCTTCCTCGTCGGCTGGGCGGTGCTGCTCGACTATTTCTTCCTGCCGATGGTGATCTGGCTGATCGGCGCCGCCTATCTGACATCCGCCTTCCCGGCGATTCCGGCCTGGGTCTGGATCGTCGGCTTCATCGCGGTGACGACGCATCGTCAACGTCGTCGGCATCGCCTTTGCCAACCGCGTCAACTTCATCCTGATGCTGGTGCAGCTCGGCGTGCTCGTCGCCTTCGTGTTGCTGGCCGCCCGCTATGTCGATGGCGCTGAACGGCCCGGCGGCCTGGTCTCGGTCACGCCGTTCTTCAAGGCGGACGTGCCGTTCTCGGCCTCCGTCGCCGGTGCGGCGATCGCCGCCTATTCCTTCCTCGGCTTCGACGCCGTGTCGACGCTGACCGAGGAAACCAGGGACGCCAAGCGCACCATGCCGAAGGCGATCCTGATCACCGCGCTTGCCGGCGGCCTGATCTTCATCGTCTCGGCCTATGTCACCCAGCTCGCCCATCCCGGCGTCGACTTCGTCTCCGTCGACGCCGCCGCCACCGAAATCGCCAAGGCGATCGGCGGCGATCTCTTCGTCACGATCTTCCTGGCGACGCTGGTCGTCGCGCAGTTCACCTCGGGCCTTGCCGCGCAGGCCAGCGTCGGCCGCCTGCTCTACGCCATGGGCCGCGACAACGTGCTGCCGGTCGTCCTTCTTCGGCAATCTGCATCCGAAGTGGCACACGCCGATCCTCAACCTTGATCCTCGTCGGCATCGTCGGCCTGCTGGCGCTGACCATGGACGTCACCACCTCGACCTCCTTCATCAACTTCGGCGCCTTCCTCGCCTTCACCGCCGTCAACGTCTCGGTGATCGCGCTCTACCTGAAGCGCGACGCAGCAGGTTAAGCCGCTCGGCGCGCTGATCGGCCTGGTCATTCCGGCGCTCGCGGCGGTCTGCGACCTCTTCCTGCTCTGGAACCTCGACGAGCACGCCAAGGTGCTCGGCCTCGTCTGGCTGGTGATCGGCATCGTCTATCTCGCCTACCTCACGCGCTTCTTCCAGGCGGCGCCGCCGGAGATGGATTTCGCCGAATAGAGATCGAAACGAGGCCTGGCCGATCAGCCGGCCTCACGCCAGAAACAGGCGGAACAGCTCGGCCTGGCTGGAGATGGTGAGCTTCGCATAGATCTGCCGGCGATGAACCTTCACCGTGTTCGGCGACAGCGACAGAACCGCGGCGAGCGAGAGGTTGGAATGTCCCTTGAGGATCAGCGTGACGATCTCGAGCTCGCGCTTGGTCAGCAGCGGATGCTCGATCCTCGCCGCAGGCGCTGCATTCTTGATGTCGAGCGAAAGGCCGGGGACATGAAACCAGTGCCGTTCGCCGCAAGCGCGCAGACGACGGGCGCGGCGGATCTTCAGCCGCTCCAGATCGTCCGTCGGAAAACAGCGGCGCCGCACCCGTGCGCGACAGCGACAGCACGCCGACGAAGCCGCTCTCCAGCTTCAGCACGAAGCCGATCTCGTCGACGATCTCGGTCGTCGCGTAGTGCAGCCGGTAATATTCGGTCTGCGCGAAATCGTCAGGCGCGAGCTCGCGCATGACGATCATCCGCTCGCTGCCGTCGCTGCGGACGGCATCGTAGAACGGGTCGAGCACGAAGGCGCCGGCGAGATAGCGATCGACGATGATCGACGCGCTCGGCGACGATCTTCTCGTTGTAGAGATCGAAAGCGTGGCCATCCGGCGAATAGAGAAAGCCGTTCATCATCTGGAAGGGCGCCAGCAGCCGCAGCGCCGCCGCCAGCGCATCGGGAAATCCGCGCGAGCCGATGGCGCTCGCCGCAGCGCCGAGGCTGGCATTCCAGGCGTCGAAGGACGGCGTCTGGCGTGCTCGGTCTCGCGGCGGAATTCATCGAAACGACCCTGGCGATCGTAAAGCCGCATAGTGACGGCTTCGCAGCAAGCACGCTTTGCATCGAAATGCAATGACCCGATAGAACGGCAAGCACACGATGAACAGCCACTGCGAAACCGTCAACGCCATCCGCTGGACCTCCCCGCCACGGAGATCGCCAGACGGCATCCGCTCCGGCGCCTTCAGCGCCGAGAGCGGTGGTGGCCGAATCGATCCGCCGCGCCAAGGCCGTCAGCGAGACGCTGAATGCCGTTCACCGTCATCCGCGAGGAGCAGGCGCTCGAAGCGGCCCGCGCTGGCGACCGCGCCGTCGCGCGCGGCGAGGCGACCGGCCCGCTGCACGGCGTGCCGTTCGCGGCCAAGGACCTGACCCCGACCGCGGCGACCTGACGACGCTGGGCTCCTGGACCAAGGGCGATTGGGTGCCGGCCGAAACGGCGCTCTGCATCCGCCGGCTGCGAAGCGGCCGGTGCGATCCTGATCGGCAAGACGACGACGCCGGAATTCGCCTTTTCGAGCTTCACCAACAGCCCGCGCTGGGGCATCACCCGCAATCCGTGGAATCCCGAGCGCACCAGCCGGTGGCTCCTCCGGCGGCTCGGCCGTGGCGGTCGCGACCGGCGTCGTGCCCTTCGCCGAAGGCACCGACATGGGCGGCTCGGTGCGCATTCCCGCCGCCTTCTGCGGCGTCGGTCGGCCTGAAGCCGAGCCTCGGCCGCATCCCGATGACGATCCTGCCGAGCGTCTTCGACAACATCTCGCATTTCGGCCCGCTGGCGCGCACCGTCGGTGACGCCATCGCCTTCATGGAAGCGACATGCGGGCCGAGCGACGAGGACATCTCCTCGCTGCCGATCGGCTTCGACGGCGCAGGCCGCGCGAAACGGGCGGACTCGAAGGCAAGCGCTTCGCGCTTGTCGATGGACCTCGGCTATTACCGGATCCAGCCGCGAAGTCGAGCAGTGATACCGGCACGCGGTCGAGGAAATGCGCCAGCGCGGGCGCCGTCGTCGACGAGGTGCCGATGCACTGGACGCGCGCCGTCAACGACGAATGGTTCGATCTCTGGTGCGTCTTCATGTCCGGCCTTCTTCGGCGAGACGATTGCCGAGCATCGGCAACATATGGATCCCGCCGTCGTCGCGATGATCGAACGCGGGCTGTCGATGAACGCCACCGCCTACAAGCGCGTGGAACTGCTGCGCACCGCGATGTGGCGCGACATGGCGAAGCTCTTCGAAAGCTACGACGCGCTGCTCTGCCCGACCTGCGCGATCACCGCGCCGCTCGGTCGAGCGAACGCGACGACGACTATGTCGCGACACTGCCCGGACGGCCGCTTCGACGGGCTCGACATGACCTGCCCCTTCAACATGCTGCCGCAGCTGCCCGCACTTTCGCTGCCTGTCGGGCTCGCCGACGAACGGTATGCCGGTCGGACTGCAGATCGTCGGCCGCCGCTTTGCCGACGAACAGGTGCTTGCGATGGGCGCGGCCCTCGAGGCGCGTCTTGCCGTTCCCCGCCTGCCCGCCCCTTGACTTATGCTGCCGATCGTCCGACTTCACTCGTGGCGAACGCAAGGAGCAGACCCATGAGCGAAGCGGCGAAAAGCACGATCGACCAGAGCGAGGTGGACCGCTTTTCCGCGATGGCGGCGGAGTGGTGGAGCCCGACCGGCAAGTTCAAGCCGCTGCACAAGTTCAATCCGGTGCGGCTCACCTATATCCGCGACAAGGCATCCGAGAATTTCGGCCGCGATGCCAAGAGCCCGCAGCCGCTGGAAGGCCTGCGCGTCCTCGATATCGGCTGCGGCGGCGGCCTGCTGTCCGAGCCCGTCGCCCGCATGGGTGCAACCGTGGTCGGCGCCGATCCTTCGGAGAAGAACATCGGCATCGCCTCGACGCATGCCAAGGCATCGGGCGTCGCGGTCGATTACCGCGCGGTCACGGCCGAACAGCTTGCCGAAGCCGGCGAGACCTTCGATATCGTGCTGAACATGGAAGTGGTCGAACATGTTGCCGACGTCGATTTCTTCATGAGCGACCTGCGCCAGGATGGTGCGGCCCGGCGGCCTGATGTTCGTCGCCACCATCAACCGCACGATGAAGGCGGCGGCGCTCGCGATCTTCGCCGCCGAGAACATCCTGCGCTGGCTTCCGCGCGGCACGCATCAATATGAAAAGCTGGTCCGTCCCGAAGAGCTGGAAAAGCCGCTTGCGGCAAGCGGCATGACGATCATCGAGCGCACCGGCGTCTTCTTCAATCCGCTGGCGAACCAGTGGAACCTGTCGAAGGACATGGACGTGAATTACATGCTGCTGGCGAAGCGGCCCGAATAGAAGATCAGTTCACGTCGTCCGGCAGCACCGGAAGGGCCGCAATTTCGATGCCTTCCTCGACCAGCGCCCGGGCCTCGTCGAGCGTCGCCTGTCCGATGATGCCGCGCGCGTCCGCTTCGCCGTAGTGAATCTTGCGGGCTTCTTCGGGAAATTGCGTGCCGACATCCTCGGCATTGGCTTTGACGTGAGCAATCGCTTCCTTGAGCTTTTCAAAGGCTTCGCGGCGCGCTGTATCCATCGCCAGCGTCTTCTTCTCCTCCTTCTTGCGGGCGGTCGAGACGGACGGGGCCATCAGCTGCTTCGATATGGATGTGGAATTGCAGACCGGACACGTGAGGAAGCCTGACGCAACCTGACGGTCGAAATCGGCGCTTTCGGAGAACCAGCCTTCGAATTCGTGGGCATTGTCGCAACTGAGTGAATAACGGATCAAGCGGCGACGCCTCCCGCGACTGCTCCCGGAATTTTTTCGACCGAGAATTCGCGCCCATTCTTCAGGTTCGGAATCTTGTCATGCGCGGCCTTGACCGCAGCCCGATCGATGTCCGCGCACGATTACCGCCTCACCCGTGCCGCCGGCGGAAGCCAGCACCTTGCCCCATGGGTCGATGATCATCGAATGGCCGTAGGTCTCGCGGCCGTCCTCATGCAGGCCGGCCTGCGCTGCGGCGACGACGAAGACGCCGTTTTCGATGGCGCGGGCGCGAAGCAGGATTTCCCAATGCGCCTCGCCCGTCTGCTTGGTGAAGGCGGCTGGCACCGTCATGACTTCCGCGCCTGCGATCGCCTGGGCACGGAAAAGCGCAGGAAACCGAACGTCGTAGCAGATGGCGAAGCCCATTTCGGCGAATGGCAGCGACAGGACGCGCGCCTCCGAGCCGGGACGGTAGGCGGCACTCTCCCGCCAGCTCTCGCCATTGTCGAGATCGACGTCGAACATATGGATCTTGTCGTAGCGATTGAGGATCTTGCCGTCCGGACCGAAGAGAAAGCCGCGATTGGCGATCTTGCCGTCCTCAAGCGCGATCGCCGTCGAGCCGACATGCAGGTAGATGCCGAGTTCCGCGGCAAGCGCGGAGGCCGTCTTGACGATGAGGTCGTTCGTTTCGTCGCGCAGCACCGCCTTTGCCGCGGCCCGGTCGCGCTGCAGCATGCCGGTCATCTCCGGCGTCTGCACATAGATCGCGCCCTGGGCAGCCGCTTCGCGCACCAGTCGCGTCATCGCGGCGGCATTCTTCGCCGGATCGACGCCGGAACACATCTGGATGGCAGCGGCCTTGAACGTCATCGCGTCATTCCTCAGCCGACCAGCATGGGGTCGAGCTTGCCGGCCCGATCCAGCGCATAAAGATCGTCGCATCCACCGACATGCTGCTCGCCGATGAAGATCTGCGGAAAGGTCGTCCGTCCGTTCGCCTTGCCGATCATCTCCTGGCGGAGGTCCGGCGAAAAGGTCGCGTCATGTTCGACATAGTCGACGCCCTTCTCCTCGAGAAGGGACTTGGCGCGGCTGCAATAGCCGCAGAACTGCCGCGTATAGATGGTGACGGGTGCCATATTTGATCTCCAGACGGATGCCGGTTTTCTTTCTGTCATATAGGTTCTGAGAGAGCCCTTGCAAAGGTCAAAACCGTTACGTCCGCGGCACCCGCCCTGCGAAGCACGCGCGTTGCCGCACCGACGGTCGCGCCGGTCGTATAGACGTCGTCGACCAGAACGATACGCTTGCCGAAGACATCGTTTTCCCGGCCCTTGGCGATTGCAAAAGCGCCGCGCACATTGTCCTCGCGCGCCTTTGCGCCGAGTCCGACCTGCTGGCGTGGTGCGTTTGATGCGCAGCAATGTGGCCGGCAACAAGCGGCTTGCCCGACAGCCGGGCGATATGCCGGGCAAGCTCTGCTGCCTGGTTGAACTTGCGTGACAGCATTCTTCCGCGGTGCAGCGGAACCGGGACCAGTGCATCGCAGGCCTCGATCATGCCGTCGCTTGCTCGCAGCATCCAGTCCGCCATCATCGGCGCCAGATCGGTGCGGTCGCGATATTTGAGGCCGTGGACGAGATCGCGGACGGCATGATCATGCGTTGCAACCGAGCGAAGGCGATCGAATGGCGGCGGATTGGCGATCGCCTCGGCGCTCAGGATGCCGGCGCCGAGATCATGCGAGAACGGCAGCCCCAGCACCTCGCAATAGGGCCGCTCGATGAAGCGCACGCCGGACCAGCATTTCGGGCAAAGCCCGCGGTGATCGGCAGTCATGACACCACAGGCGGCGCAGGCCGGCGGATAGAGCAGATCGGCAAGCATAGCGAATGGCCGCAGGAAATGCGTCCATTGCACCGCCTTCGGCCGTTCGAAATTGATGAGCCCCATGGGCGAAGAGTAGCGCTTTCCGCAGGAAAGGAAAATCCGCCTTGCCGCCTTTCGGCTGCAGGACTATGGACATCGCATGGACATGATCTTCGACCGGGCCGCTGATCGCCGCAAACCGCCATCGTGCGCTGAAAAACGCCGATCCGAAAGCCGCCTTCCTGCTGGAGATCGCCGCCGAGGAACTTGCCGACCGGCTGGCCGTCGTCGAGCGTCGTTTCGAAACCGCCGTCGAACTGCATGGGATGACGGGCGCAGCGGCGCGGGCGGCGATCGCCACCGGCAAGATCGGCGCGATGAAGCGGATCGAGACGGAGCAGGAATTTGCCGCACCAGACGAAGCGTTGATCGCGGCGCCGCTCGAGGATGTGCCGCTCGAACCGCAATCGGTCAACCTCGTTCTGGCGCCGCTCAGCCTGCATCTGACCAACGACACACCGGGCGTCTTCATCCAGATTCGCCGCGCGCTGAAGCCGGACGGCCTGTTTCTGGCGGCGATCCCCGGCGCGGCACGCTTCAGGAGCTCAGGGACGTCCTGCTTGCAACCGAAGCGGAGATGACCGGCGGCGCGAGCCCGCGGGTCATCCCCTTCGCCGACGTGCGCGATGTCGGCGGGCTCCTCCAACGCGCCGGTTTCGCGCTGCCGGTGATCGACGCCGAAACCTATACCGTCCGGTACGATTCCATCTTTCCGCTGATGAAGGATCTGCGAGCCATGGGCATGACCAATCCGCTCGCCGCCCGCAGCCGGAAGCCGCTCACCCGCACATTCTTTCTGCGCGCTGCCGAAATCTACGCCGAGCGCTATTCCGATCCGGACGGCAGGATAAGGGCGACGTTCTCGATCATCTATGTATCGGGATGGGCGCCGCACGAAAGCCAGCAGAAGCCACTGCGGCCTGGCTCGGCGAAGGCGCGGCTTGCCGACGCGCTGCGCGTGGACGAGCACAAGCTGAAGCCGTGAATGCAGTTAGAGACTTCAGTTCAGCGTCTGGTGATTGTCGAGGTTGTTGGACACCGTATTGAAGATGTCTTGCAGGCTGTTGCCGAAGGTCGTCAGACCGCCGATGAGGGCTGCTGAAATCAGAGCGGCCAGAAGACCGTACTCGACGGCGGTCGCGCCACGCGCGTCTGCAAGAAAAGCTTTCAGAATACGCATGCCCGACCTTTCCCGCCATTGGCGGACATCCAATTTCCTCAGCAGCCGGTCCCTGAGCCGTACCCCTGAACGACGCAGACCGAGCCGGGCGTCTCCTGCAGGACGCTGCGGCGGATCGTATAGCGTTTGCCGTTTTCGCGCTGTCGGAATCGATCCGGTCGTGATCGTATCGAAATCGGCAGGAGCGCTGGCAAAAACGCTCGACCTGGACTTGTCGGCAAGCATCGGCGTCAGGATGAGCGTCAAGGCGACGACCGCGGTGCCGAAGAGCAAGGCAAGATTGAGCGCGCCCGTCCTGCGCGAAGCAGTCGAGCTCTGTTCCTTCTCCCGGACAGCTTTCCAGAAATCGTCGTCCATGCGTCAAGCCTTTTACAGATACGCCAGTTGCTTGATTGAGGCCGATCTTTGGCAGAAGGTGATAAACGATCGATTAATGTCCACTGCCGAAACCAACGTTTTGCCGCAAGAAAGTCGATAATTCGCTAAAGTAGGTCCTGCAGCATCGGGATCAAGCGGCTCGTCGGCGGGCGGCATCGGATAGTCGCGCAGCGCCTGGGTCGCACCCATTTCAGCGCCTGGCCTTCCCGGCCCTGCGGAATGCCCTCATAGCGCCGGCAGACATAGAGCGGCATCAGCAGATGGAATGTGTCGTAGGTGTGGCTGGCGAAGGTCAGCGGCGCGAGGCAGGCAACCTTGGTCTTGATGCCCAGCTCCTCGTCGAGTTCGCGGACCAGCGTCTCCTCCGGCGTCTCGCCGGGTTCGACCTTGCCGCCGGGAAACTCCCAGAGACCGGCCAGCGACTTTCCCTCGGGACGCTGCGCCAAGAAGAATACGGCCGTCGGCATCGACCAGCGCGCAGGCGGCAACCAGCAGGATCTTCTTGCCGGCATCGCTCATTTCGCCTGCTCCTGGCGCCAGTAGCAGTAGCGATAGGCGTCGCGGAAGCCGAGGCGCTCATAGAGCGCGATGGCCGGCGCGTTGTCGCCTTCACCTGCAGCCAGGCCGTGCGGGCGCTGCGCATGCGCGCCCAGCGCAGCGCCGAGGTCACGATTTCGAGTGCCGAGCCCCTCGCGGCGCCGCTCCTCGGCAACCGAGAGCGACATGATGCCGGCAAGATCGTTGTCCTGAACGCAGAGCACGGTCGCAAGCGGGCCGGTCCTGCCGGATCCTCGATCATGAACAGACCGCATGGCGGCTTGATCGCGTTGATGATCTCGGCGAGCGCCGGCTTCAGCTTCAGCGGCGCTTGATCCGTCGCCAGATTGGCATCGACGAAACGGCCGACATCGTGCGTCGGCAGATGATCGAGCGTGTCCGGCAGCTCGGCCTCGGCAGATCGCAGGTCATGACGATGGTCTCGTCGAACTGCGTCCAGTTGCTGCGTCTTTGACGAAGATCGATCAGCACCGGCGAGGCAAGCGGCGTCTGGCGCAGAACGGCGGGGCGGCCATAGGCCTCGAACTTGCGGCTCGCCTTCTCCAGCCGGATTTCGACATCGCGATGATCGGACGGATCGAGCGGCACGATCGAATTCAGCCGGTTTGACGGATGGCCGGCCGTCAGCCGCACCTGCCAGCTGCCGTCATACTGCACGGACGCCGCCGGCCAGGCCCGAAAACCGACGGCCTCCAGCCGGCGTACGAGCGGCAGATTTGCCTTCTGTGACAATGCTTCAGACAATGAACGATCAGCTCCGGTAGTCGCCGTTGATCGCGACATATTCCTTGGTGAGGTCGCAGGTCCAGACCGTCGCCTTGCCGGTGCCGAGACCGATATCGACGCTGATCGGAGATATCCTGCTTCTTCATGACGGTCGAGGCGGCGTCCTCCGAATAGTCGGGATCGCGCTCGCCGTCGACGGCAACGCGGACATCGCCGAACCAGATCGCCAGCCGGTCGCGATCGGCCATCTCGCCGGACTTGCCGACGGCCATGACGACACGGCCCCAATTGGCATCTTCGCCGGCAGCCGCCGTCTTGACCAGCGGCGAATTGGCGATCGACAGCGCGATGCGCTTGGCAGCCGCATCGCTCTCGGCGCCGGTCACGGTGACTTCGAGCATCTTGGGGGCGCCCTCGCCGTCGCGCACCACCTGCAGCGACAGATCCTTCAGCACATCGTTCAGTGCCGCACGGAAGTCGGCAAGCGCGCGGATCGTCGGCGCGCTCGATGCGGGCCTGGCCGTCCTCGGCCGCGGCACCGGTCGCAAACAGCATCAGCGTATCGGAGGTGGAGGTATCGCTGTCGACCGTCATCGGAATTGAAGGTCGGGCCGACGCCGTCGGACAAGCAGCGCCTGCAGCGCCGCGGGCGCGATATCGGCATCGGTGACGACGAAGGAAAGCATCGTCGCCATGTCGGGCGCGATCATGCCGGCGCCCTTGGCGATGCCGTTGATCGTCACCGTGACGCCGCCGATCTCGGCGCTGCGGGTCGACAACCTTCGGATAGGTGTCCGTCGTCATGATCGCCTTGGCGGCCTCGAACCAGAAATCGCCGGTCGCCTCGGCATGCATCTTGTCGAGAACGCCTGCGAATTTGGTTGCGTCCAGCGGCTCGCCGATCACGCCGGTCGAAGCGAGATAGACTTCGTTTTCGCGCAGCCGACGGCCGCGGCCGCCGACTTCGCCGTCAGCTCGGTCGCCTGGCGTCCCTTCATGCCGGTGAAGGCATTGGCATTGCCGGAATTGACGACGACGGCGCGCGCCACTGCCTGCGGCAGGTTCGGCGGCAGAAATCGACCGGCGCCGACGGGCACTTCGAGCGGGTGAAGACGCCCGCGACCGCCGCCGGCTCGTCGAAGACCATCATCAGCACGTCGGTGCGGTTCTTGTACTTGATGCCGGCGGAGGCGGTCGCCATGCGCACGCCGCGCACCGCCGGCATCGTGGCGAAGGATTTCGGAGCGAGCGGAGAAACGGAACCGGACATGATGCATACCTGCTCAATGAGCATTTCCCGGCGGCGTGGAAACCGCTTCACCGTCCGGAAATGCGACAACAAACGATGACTGGTGAAGGGCCTCGGAAGAGACCGGGCCCTGGATTGACGATTACTGCTGCGGCTGGACTGCTCGGCGCCGGCCGTCGGTCGCTGCCCGGCGCCGGCTGCTTGTTGGCGTCGTCGTAACCCTTGCGCAGCGTCTCGTCCATGATCTCGACCTTGGACGTTTCCTTCGCCTTGGCGAGAAGCTCAAGATACTTGTCGCGCATGACGAGCTGCCGAACCTGCTCCTTGACCTGCTCGAACGGCGGCGGCGGGGCATCGCGCTTGTCTTCGACCTTGATGACATGGAAGCCGAACTGGGTCTTCACCGGCGTCTTGGAATAGGTGCCCTTTTCGAGCGCGAAGGCGGCGTCCTCGAATTCCGGGACCATGCGGTCCTTGGTGAAATAGCCGAGATCGCCGCCGTCCGCCTTGTTCGGATCGGTCGACTTTTCCTTGGCGAGTTCGGCGAAATCCTTGCCGGCGTCGAGCTCCTTGATGACGTCCTTGGCTTCGTCCTCGGTCTTCACGAGGATATGGCGGGCGTGGACTTCTTCCTGCTTCGGCAGGGCTGCGACTTCCTTGTCGTAGCGCGCCTTGACCTCGTCCGGCGTCACGGTATCGACGACATGCTTCTTGAAATAGGCGTTGTGCAGTTCGCGATCGGAGAGATACTGCATGCGCTTCTTGAATTCGTCGGTCTGATCGAGCTTCTCGGCCGCAGCGTCGGCGGCAAGCAGCTTGACGTCGATGGCGGCCGAAAGGGCTGCGACCTTCTTCTGGTCGTCCGGCAGCTGCGCCAGCTGCGGGTCGAGATTGGCGACGGCGAGGTCGAGTTCCGACTGGTGGATCTCCAGATCGCCGACCTTGGCGACGACCGCATCCGGCTGTCTTCAGCATAGGCCGGGGCCTGGAGCGCAACAAAAGTTGCAAACGCCAGCACGGCGAGTTTGTTGGTAGCTCAACATGAAATACCCTTCACAGTTACATCGCCGGCTTCAGCATCGCCTGAATCCAGCCCAAAATAGCCATCAACATCGGATTGTGGCCTTTCTGTATCCGCCAAATCCGTTGACATCATTCGACCCCCCTCTTATCTGTCACGCAACCTCGCGTCCAGAACAGTTTCCGGGCGTTTCAAGACGTGCGCCTGATTTTCGGCTGGGCCCGGACAAGAAACGTTGGGGATGAATATTGAGAAAGGACCAGTCATATGGTCAGTTTTGGCGGTCTCGCCCGCAAAATATTTGGGTCTTCCAATGACCGCCGCGTGCGGTCCTTCCAGCCGAACGTCGATGCCATCAACGCGATCGAAGAGAAGACGAAGGCGCTTGACGCGACGAGCAGCTCGCGGCCAAGACGGTCGAATTCCGCAAGCTGCTCGCCGACGGCAAGACGCTCGACGACATTCTGATCCCGGCCTTTGCCGTCGTGCGCGAAGCCGCGCGCCGCGTGCTCGGCCTGCGACCTTTTGACGTCCAGCTGATCGGCGGCATGATCCTGCATTCGAATGCGATCGCCGAAATGAAGACCGGCGAAGGCAAGACGCTGGTCGCCACGCTGCCGGTCTATCTGAACGCGCTTGTCCGGCAAGGGCGTGCACGTCGTCACCGTCAACGACTACCTCGCCCAGCGCGATGCCGCGACCATGGGCCGCGTCTACAGCTTCCTCGGCCTGACCACCGGCGTCATCGTCCACGGCCTCTCCGACGACGAGCGCCGCGCCGCCTATGCCTGCGACATCACCTACGCCACCAACAACGAACTCGGCTTCGATTATCTGCGCGACAACATGAAGTACGAGAAGAACCAGATGGTCCAGCGCGGCCACAACTTCGCGATCGTCGACGAAGTGGACTCGATCCTCGTCGACGAAGCGCGCACGCCGCTGATCATCTCCGGTCCGCTCGACGACCGCTCCGAACTCTACAACACGATCGACGCGTTCATTCCGCTGCTGTCGCCGGAAGACTACGAGATCGACGAGAAGCAGCGCTCCGCCAACTTCTCCGAAGACGGCACCGAGAAGCTCGAAAACCTGCTGCGCGAGGCCGGCCTGCTGAAGGGCGACGCGCTCTACGACATCGAGAACGTCGCGATCGTCCACCACGTCAACAACGCGCTGAAGGCCCACAAGCTCTTCCAGCGCGACAAGGACTATATCGTCCGCAACGACGAGATCGTCATCATCGACGAATTCACCGGCCGCATGATGCCGGGCCGCCGCTATTCGGAAGGCCAGCACCAGGCGCTCGAAGCCAAGGAAAAGGTGCAGATCCAGCCGGAAAACCAGACGCTGGCCTCGATCACCTTCCAGAACTATTTCCGCATGTACGACAAGCTCGCCGGCATGACCGGTACGGCGCCGACGGAAGCGGAAGAATTCGGCAACATCTACGGTCTCGAAGTCATCGAAGTCCCGACCAACCTGCCGATCAAGCGCCTCGACGAGGACGACGAGGTCTACCGGACCGTCGAAGAGAAGTACAAGGCGATCATCGACGAGATCGCTCGACGCGCAGAAGCGCGGCCAGCCGGTGCTCGTCGGCACCACCTCGATCGAAAAGTCCGAACTGCTCGCCGAGCTGCCTGCGCAAGCAGGGCTTCAACAACTTCCAGGTGCTGAACGCCCGCTACCACGAGCAGGAAGCCTATATCGTCGCGCAGGCCGGCGTGCCGGGTGCCGTCACGATCGCCACCAACATGGCCGGCCGCGGTACCGACATCCAGCTCGGCGGCAACCTCGACATGCGCATCGAGCGTGAACTCGGCGAGGTCGAAGCCGGTCCGGAGCGCGACGCCAAGGATGCAGGCGATCATCGAGGAGATCAAGGAGCTCAAGGAGAAGGCGCTCGCCGCCGGCGGTCTCTACGTCATCGCCACCGAACGCCACGAAAGCCGCCGCATCGACAACCAGCTGCGCGGCCGTTCCGGCCGTCAGGGCGACCCCGGCCGCTCGAAGTTCTACCTGTCGCTTCAGGACGACCTGATGCGCATCTTCGGCTCCGACCGCATGGACGGCATGCTGCACGAAGCTCGGCCTCAAGGAAGGCGAGGCGATCGTCCATCCCTGGATCAACAAGGCGCTGGAGCGCGCCCAGAAGAAGGTCGAAGCCCGCAACTTCGACATCCGCAAGAACCTCCTGAAGTACGACGACGTTCTCAACGATCAGCGCAAGGTGATCTTCGAGCAGCGCCTCGAACTGATGGAAGCGACGAACATCTCCGAGACCGTCGCCGACATGCGCCACGAGGTCATCGAGGATCTCGTCGACAAGCATATTCCCGAGCGCGCCTATGCCGAACAGTGGGATGCCGTCGGCCTGAAGACCGGCGCTGCCAACATCCTCAACCTCGACCTGCCGATCGAGGAATGGGTGAAGGAAGAAGGCATCGACGAGGACGATATCCGCGAGCGCATCACGGAAGCCGCCAATGCCGCCTTCACCGAAAAGGCCGAGCGCTTCGGCGACGGACATCATGCACTATGTCGAGCGCTCGATCGTCCTGCAGACGCTCGACCATCTCTGGCGCGAGCATATCGTCAACCTCGACCACCTGCGCTCCGTCATCGGCTTCCGCGGCTATGCCCAGCGCGACCCGCTGCAGGAATACAAGTCGGAAGCCTTCGAGCTCTTCCAGGCGCTGCTGACCAATCTGCGCCAGGCCGTGACCGCCCAGCTGATGCGCGTCGAACTGGTGCAGCAGGCGCCCGCCGAGCCGGAACCGCCGCTGATGCAGGCCCATCACCTCGATCCGACGACCGGCGAGGACGATTTCGCGCCGGCGATCTACCAGGCGTCGGAAGTCATCGTCTCGCCGGAAAACCGCAATCCGAACGACCCGTCCACCTGGGGCAAGGTCGGCCGCAACGAGGCCTGCCCCTGCGGCTCCGGCAAGAAATACAAGCATTGCCACGGTGCTTTCGAGCAGGTCTGAGGCAAGCCGCAATGATCCCTGAAAATGCCGCCTTCGGGCGGCATTTTCTTTTGCGTGACGGCAATCGCCGGTCGGTCCGGCATTTCGGGGTTGACGGCAGGCCGGAGCCGGAACCGTTTCTTAACCCTGTTCTGTCAAGACTTCCGGGGCGATTTGCCTGACCTCAGAGTTTTGCGTGTTCATCATGGCGGTCATAGAAACAGCGGAGAAGATGCTGCCCGCGGGCCTGCGCCCGATCGGCAGCCGCGCGCTGCGCTTGCTTGCCGCCGTGCTCACCGAACGCGGCGAGAAGGCGGCCGCCCAGCGCATGGCGCTGACGGCCTTTTCGATCCGCATCCTCAGCGCCGCACTCGCCTTCGTGTCCCAGATCGTGCTTGCCCGGCTGATGGGCGAATATGAATACGGCATCTTCGTTTTCGTCTGGGTGCTGGTCGTCGTCTTCGGCGATCTCTCCTGCCTCGGCTTCCACACCGCGATCGTCCGCTTCCTGCCGCAATACAGGGCAGCGGGCGCCTTCGAGGAAATCCGCGGGCTGACCGGCACGGCGCGCATCTTCGCGCTGCTTTCCGGCACGGCGGTGCTCGCCGCCGGCATGCTCGGGCTGCATTTCTTCGGCGACATGATCGAGGTCTATTATCTCGTCCCGATCTTCCTCGGCCTGCTCGCCATGCCGATGATCGCGCTCGGCGACATTCTGGAGGGCACCTCGCGGGCCAACCACTGGCCGGTGATGGCGCTGAGCCCGGTCTATATCGTCCGCCCGATCCTCATCATCCTCTTCATGCTGATCGCGATCGCCATCGGCGCCGAACACACCGCCGTCACCGCCATGCAGGCAGCGCTCGCCGCGACCTATCGTCACCGCCGTCGGCCAGTATGCCGCAACGCTCTACCGCCTTCGCCGGCATTATGACGAGGGCCCGCGCAAGGTCGATTTCCTCGCCTGGTTCAGCGTCGCCTTCCCGATCTTCCTGATCGAGGGCGTCAGCTTCCTGCTGACCAATTCCGACGTCGTCGTCGTCGGTATCTTCCTCGAGCCGCACGACGTCGCCATCTACTTCGCCGCCGCCAAGACGATGGCGCTGGTGCATTTCATCAATTTCTCCGTCAAGGCGGCCGCCGGCCCGCGCTTTTCCTCGATCATCGCCGAAGGCGACCACGCCCAGCTGGCAGCCGCTGCCATCGACGCCGCCCGCTGGACCTTCTGGCCGGCGCTCGGCGTCGGCCTTGTCGTGCTTGCGGCCGGTCATCTGCTGCTGTCGCTCTTCGGTGGCGCCTTCACATCAGGTTATCTGGTGATGGCGATCCTGCTCGCCGGCATCCTCGCCAAGTCGCTGGTCGGCCCGGCCGAAACGCTGCTGATGATGGCCGGCAAGCAGAACCTCTGCGTCGCGCTCTATGCCGGCGCACTGACGGCCAATGTCGGCCTCAACCTCGCTTTGATCCCGCACTACGGCATCGAGGGCACGGCAATCGCCACGGCCTCGGCCATGGCCGTCGAGGCGATCCTGCTGCATGTCGCCGTGCGCCGCACGCTCGGCATCGTCCTCTTCGCATTTAGCCGCCCGGCGGCAACA
>CAWIRO010000011.1:0-135991 GCA_963838565.1 uncultured Alphaproteobacteria bacterium | reverse complement strand
CATTCCGAACGTTTCGGAAGAAGCCGAAGAACCTCGACGAAGCCGGTATCGTCTATATCGGCGCCAATGTCAGCCTGGCGACATCCTTGTCGGCAAGATCACGCCGAAGGGCGAAAGCCCGATGACGCCGGAAATGCTCCGGCGCGCCATCTTCGGTGAAAAGGCTTCGGACGTCCGCGACACGTCGATGCGGATGCCGCCGGGCACCTACCGGTACGATCGGAGGTGCGCGTGTTCAACCGCCACGGCATCGAAAAGGACGAGCGCGCGATGGCGATCGAGCGCGAGGAGATCGAGCGTCTGGCCAAGGACCGTGACGACGAGCAGGCGATCCTCGACCGTAACGTCTACGGCCGTCTGAACGACATGCTGCTCGGACAGGTGGCGATGGCCGGACCGAGGGCTTCGACGTCGGGCACCGAACTGAACGACCGATCGTTCGAACAGCCCCGCTCGAAGTGGTGGAAGTTCGCGGTCGAAGACGACAAGGTCCAGAGCGAGATGGAAGCGCTCCATGCGCCAGTACGAAGAGTCGAGTCGCCGTCTTCTGGAACAGCGCTTCATCGACAAGGTCGACAAGCTGCAGCGCGGTGACGAACTTCCGCCGGGCGTGATGAAGATGGTCAAGGTCTTCGTCGCAACCAAGCGCAAGATCCAGCCGGGCGACAAGATGGCTGGCCGTCACGGCAACAAGGGTGTGGTTTCGCGCATTACCCCGCTCGAAGACATGCCGTACCTGGAAGACGGTACGCCGGTCGACATCGTTCTCAACCCGCTGGGCGTGCCTTCGCGCATGAACGTGGGACAGATCCTCGAGACTCACCTGGGCTGGGCTTGCGCCGGCATGGGCAAGAAGATCGACGAGACTGGTGCGCATCTACCAGAACCAAGGGCGAACATGAAGCCGCTGACGCAAAAGGACGATTGCGTATCTATTTGCGAACGATGACTCCATCCTCGATCTCGACGACGACAGCGTCGTTCGCCTTGGCCGAACACCTTTCAAAGGGTGTTTCCATAGCGACGCCGGTGTTCGACGGCGCCAAGGAAGCCGACATCGTGGAAATGCTCGACCGGGCCGGCCTCAAGGCCTCGGGTCAGTCGACCGTCTATGACGGGCGTACCGGCGAGCAGTTCGAGCGGCAGGTGACGGTTGGGTATATCTACATGCTCAAGCTGCACCACCTTGTCGACGACAAGATCCACGCCCGTTCGATCGGTCCCTACACGCTCGTTACCCAGCAGCCGCTGGGTGGTAAGGCGCAGTTCGGCGGCCAGCGCTTCGGCGAAATGGAAGTGTGGGCCCTCGAAGCATATGGCGCTGCCTACACGCTGCAGGAAATGCTGACGATCAAGTCGGACGACGTGGCCGGCCGCACCAAGGTCTACGAGGCCATCGTCCGCGGCGACGACACCTTCGAAGCGGGCATTCCCGAAAGCTTCAACGTGCTCGTCAAGGAAATGCGGTCTCTGGGCCTCAATGTCGAACTGGACATCGTCCGAAGGTCGAGGAGTTGCATCAGGCGAACGCGCTGCCGGACGCGGCCGAGAGCCACCTGCTGGGCGGCGCTGTAAAGCGGCGCACACCGTTCCCGCCGAGGCCCCGTAACGTGTCGCCGACAGACGTTCTTCGCATTTGCAGGTTATCGCGTTTTGCGCGTTGCAGGCTCCCGGGACCTGCCGCCGACCATCGCAAGGAAGAGCACTCGCCCATGAAGGAGTCAGCATGAACCAAAGTCATGGACCTCGTTCAATCCGCAGGTCGCCCGCACAGAATTTCGACTCAATGAAGATCTCCATTGCGAGCCCGGAGAAGACTCTAGCTGGTCCTACGGTGAGATCAAAAAGCCGGAAACCATCAACTACCGCACGTTCAAGCCGGAACGCGACGGTCTGTTCTGCGCGCGTATCTTCGGGCCGATCAAGGACTACGAGTGCCTGTGCGGCAAGTACAAGCGCATGAAGTACAAGGGCATCATCTGCGAAAAGTGCGGCGTCGAAGTCACGCTGTCGCGCGTTCGCCGCGAGCGCATGGGCCACATCGAGCTGGCCGCGCCCGTCGCCCACATCTGGTTCCTGAAGTCGCTGCCGTGCCCGCATTCGCACGCTGCTCGACATGACGCTGAAGGAATGCGAGCGCATCCTCTACTTCGAAAACTACATCGTCCCGAGCCGGGCCTGACCGCTCTCACGGAGCATCACTGCTCTCGGAAGAAGAGTACATGCTCGCCGCGACGAATATGGCGAAGACCAGTTCACGGCCATGATCGGCGCTGAAGCCATCTACGAGATGCTCTGGCCTCGATGAACCTCGAAAAGATCGCTGCCGACCTGCGCGTCGAGCTCGCCGAGTCGACCACTCGGACCTCAAGCCGAAGAAGCTGACCAAGCGCCTCAAGATCGTCGAGCACTTCATCGATATCCGGCAACAGCCCGGATGGATGATCATGACGGTCATTCCGGTCATTCCGCCGGACTCCGCCCGCTCGTCCCGCTCGACGGCGGCCGCTTCGCGACGTCGGACCTCAACGATCTCTATCGCCGCGTCATCAACCGTAACAATCGTCTGAAGCGCCTGATCGAGCTGCGTGCGCCGGGGCATCATCATCCGCAACGAAAAGCGCATGCTGCAGGAATCTGTCGATGCGCTGTTCGACAACGGCCGTCGCGGCCGCGTCATCACCGGCGCCAACAAGCGTCCGCTGAAGTCGCTGTCCGACATGCTGAAGGGCAAGCAGGGCCGCTTCCGCCAGAACCTGCTCGGCAAGCGCGTCGACTATTCCGGCCGTTCGGTCATCGTGACCGGTCCGGAGCTGAAGCTGCACCAGTGCGGCCTGCCGAAGAAGATGGCGCTCGAACTCTTCAAGCCGTTCATCTACGCCCGTCTCGACGCCAAGGGTTACTCCTCGACCGTCAAGCAGGCGAAGAAGCTCGTCGAGAAGGAAAAGCCGGAAGTCTGGGATATCCTCGACGAGGTCATCCGCGAGCATCCGGTTCTGCTGAACCGCGCACCGACGCTGCACCGCCTGGGCATCCAGGCCTTCGAACCGACCCTGGTCGAAGGCAAGGCGATCCAGCTGCACCCGCTCGTCTGCACGGCCTTCAACGCCGACTTCGACGGTGACCAGATGGCCGTTCACGTGCCGCTGTCGCTCGAAGCCCAGCTCGAAGCCCGCGTGCTGATGATGTCGACGAACAACATCCTGCATCCGGCAAACGGCGCACCGATCATCGTTCCGTCGCAGGACATGGTTCTCGGCCTGTACTACCTCTCGATCATGAACCAGAACGAGCCGGGCGAAGGCATGGCCTTCTCCGACCTCGGCGAACTGCATCATGCTCTCGAAAACAAGGTCGTGACGCTGCACACCAAGATCCGCGGCCGCTTCAAGTCGATCGGCGAGGACGGCAAGCCGTACTCGAAGATCTATGAAACGACCCCTGGCCGCCTGCTCATCGGCGAACTGCTGCCGAAGAACGGCAAGGTTTCCTTCGATATCTGCAACCAGGAAATGACCAAGAAGAACATCTCCAAGATGATCGACGCGGTCTACCGTCATTGCGGCCAGAAGGACACGGTCATTTTCTGCGACCGCATCATGCAGCTCGGCT
Organism: uncultured Alphaproteobacteria bacterium; assembly: GCA_963838565.1. Lineage (GTDB taxonomy): Bacteria > Pseudomonadota > Alphaproteobacteria > Rhizobiales > Rhizobiaceae > Rhizobium. The sequence continues at coordinate 132,379 of CAWIRO010000011.1, read as the reverse complement.
TCTCGCATGCCTGCCGCGCCGGCATCTCGTTCGGCAAGGACGACATGGTGATCCCGGACACCAAGGCGAAGATCGTCGGCGATACCGAAGCGCTCGTGAAGGAATACGAGCAGCAGTACAATGACGGCCTGATCACGCAGGGCGAAAAGTACAACAAGGTCGTCGACGCCTGGGGCAAGGCCACCGAGAAGGTCGCCGAAGAGATGATGGCCCGCATCAAGGCCGTCGAATTCGACGAGACGACCGGCCGACAGAAGCCGATGAACTCGATCTACATGATGTCGCACTCGGGTGCCCGCGGTTCGCCGAACCAGATGCGCCAGCTGGGCGGCATGCGCGGCCTCATGGCCAAGCCGTCGGGCGAAATCATCGAGACGCCGATCACCTCGAACTTCAAGGAAGGCCTGACCGTCAACGAGTACTTCAACTCGACCCACGGCGCCCGCAAGGGTCTCGCAGACACCGCCTTGAAGACGGCAAACTCGGGCTACCTGACCCGCCGTCTCGTCGACGTCGCGCAGGATTGCATCGTCAACTCCGTGGATTGCGGCACCGACAAGGGCCTCACCATGACCGCCATCGTCGATGCCGGTCAGGTCGTTGCCTCGATCGGCGCACGTATCCTCGGCCGTACGGCTCTCGACAACATCGATCACCCGGTCACGGGCGAGCGCCTTGTCGACGCCGGCAAGATGATCCTCGAGCCTGATGTCGTCGAGATCGAAAAGGCTGGTATCCAGTCGATCCGCATCCGTTCGGCGCTGACCTGCGAAATCCAGACGGGTGTCTGCTCTGTCTGCTACGGCCGCGACCTTGCTCGCGGTACGCCGGTCAACATGGGCGAAGCAGTCGGCGTTATCGCCGCTCAGTCGATCGGCGAGCCGGGCACGCAGCTCACCATGCGTACCTTCCACCTTGGCGGTACGGCAACCGTGGTCGACCAGTCGTTCCTGGAAGCCTCGTACGAAGGTACGGTTCAGATCAAGAACCGCAACCTGCTGCGCAACTCGGATGGCGTCCTCGTTGCCATGGGCCGCAACATGACCGTCCAGATCCTGGACGAGCGTGGTGTCGAGCGTTCCTCGCAGCGCGTTGCCTACGGTTCGAAGCTGTATGTCGACGAGGGCGACAAGGTGAAGCGCGGTCAGCGTCTGGCAGAGTGGGACCCCTACACCCGTCCGATGATGACGGAACTAGCCGGTACGGTTCAGTTCGAAGACGTCGTCGACGGTCTCTCCGTCCTCGAAGCGACCGACGAATCCACGGGTATCACCAAGCGCCAGGTTATCGACTGGCGTTCGACGCCGCGCGGGTCCGACCTGAAGCCGGCAATCGTCATCAAGGACGCAAGCGGCAATGTCGCGAAGCTGTCGCGTGGTGGCGAGGCGCGCTTCCTGCTTTCGGTCGACGCGATCCTGTCGGTCGAGCCGGGTCAGAAGGTCTCTCAGGGTGACGTGCTTGCACGTTCGCCGCTCGAAAGCGCCAAGACCAAGGACATCACCGGTGGTCTGCCGCGCGTTGCGGAACTGTTCGAAGCCCGCCGTCCGAAGGATCACGCCATCATCGCTGAGATCGATGGTACGATCCGCCTCGGCCGCGACTACAAGAACAAGCGCCGCGTCATCATCGAGCCGGCGGAAGACGGTGTCGAGCCGGTCGAATACCTGATCCCGAAGGGCAAGCCCTTCCACCTTCAGGAAGGCGACTATATCGAAAAGGGTGACTACATCCTCGACGGTAACCCGGCACCGCACGACATCCTGGCGATCAAGGGCGTGGAGGCTCTGGCTTCCTACCTCGTCAACGAAATCCAGGAAGTCTACCGCTTGCAGGGCGTTGTCATCAACGACAAGCACATCGAAGTGATTGTCCGTCAGATGCTGCAGAAGGTGGAAATCACCGATGCGGGCGACTCGACCTATATCGTCGGCGACAACGTCGACCGTATCGAGCTCGAGGACGTCAACGACGGCCTGATCGAACAGGGCAAGAAGCCTGCCTATGGCGATCCGGTTCTTCTCGGCATCACCAAGGCATCGCTGCAGACCCCGTCCTTCATCTCGGCCGCTTCCTTCCAGGAAACGACGAAGGTGCTGACGGAAGCAGCGATCGCCGGCAAGACCGACGGCCTGCAGGGTCTCAAGGAAAACGTCATCGTCGGCCGCCTCATCCCGGCTGGTACCGGTGGCACCATGACCACGATCCGCCGTATCGCGACATCGCGCGACGAGCTGATCCTCGAAGAGCGCCGCAAGGGCACGGGTGCGGACGTGGCAACCCCGATGCTTCAGGACATGGCCAGCGAAAACGCCCCGGCTGCCGAGTAACCGGCAGCTTCGGCCAGAGAATTGAAAAACCGCCCGGAGCGATCCGGGCGGTTTTTGTTTTTCGCGCTAGCGGAGTGAGAGGAGAGGGAGACAGTTCTGCGTCGATTGCACGCGGATGAAGAAGTCGCTCAGCGCAAGACCTGTCTCTTCGGCGAATTCACTGTCGGCCGCGTGCGCAGTACTCCGCCGGGTTCGACCGTGCCGCCCGGGACTTGCAGTTCGACCTGCGGAAAATCGGCTCGTCAAAAACCAGTAGCCGGCCGCGCCAGGTGGCATAGATCAGCACCTTTGCGCGTCCGGCGTCATCATGTCTTCAGGTGAAACGGATGATCGCGACTTCGCCTTCGAGGGCGCCCTGGTAGGCCGAGGCATGCGGCTCTTCGTCGGGCACATCGGTCAGCATGCCGATCTGGTCGAGGTCGGCCTCGATGAAGCCTTCTTCGGCGAGCGCGTTCAGCGCCTCGCGCACCGCGCTGTCGTCGTCTGCCGCCTTCAGCATGACGTGCAGGTCGACGCCCTCGCTGCCATCCGACTCATAGCCCTTGCCGATGATGATGAAGATCATCGGACCTGTCGGAATTATTGTCGTTGTCGGGCTTCTCGATCATTCATCAGTCCTTTGAATATTCAACGATTCGAACACTCGAATCCATTTTGACGGGCGCGCAGCCTGCGATCGCCGATTCCTTAGCCGCTTTTGCTGCAATGCCCAAGTTCAAGTTGGAACGCCGCGCGCAATTCGTCTAAAAGCCTTCAAAAGAGCGCACGAAGCCCGGGTTTCAAGGCGATCCGCCGAAGATTATTTCTTAACCGGCCTTGACGAACCTGCGGGAAACCAGTAGTACCCGCGCCATCGGAACCCATGTGAGGCATGGCTGTCCGGAGCGTCTCGCTCTGGAGTTCTCCTCAAACAAGGTTCGAAACGCACGTTGAAGATATGATGCCTGCACGCATGACGCATGTCTTTTTGCGTCCTCTGCCTCCAGTGGTCCATCTGCGCAAGCGGATCGGGCCACATTTTGCGCATTGACGACAGCCGTGTGATCTTGCCGGAGACGGCGTCGAGTTAGGCCCGCAAGGGTTTGAGAGATAAACGTAAGGGATGGTTGAATGCCTACCGTAAACCAGCTGATCCGCAAGCCTCGCCAGGCAAACGTAAAGCGTAACAAGGTTCCTGCTCTGCAGGAAAACCCGCAGAAGCGCGGCGTTTGCACCCGCGTCTACACGACGACGCCGAAGAAGCCGAACTCGGCTCTGCGTAAGGTTGCCAAGATCCGCCTGACCAACGGCTTCGAAGTCATTGGTTACATCCCCGGCGAAGGTCACAACCTTCAGGAACACTCCGTCGTCATGATCCGTGGCGGCCGCGTCAAGGACCTTCCGGGTGTCCGTTATCACATCATCCGCGGCGTTCTCGATACCCAGGGTGTCAAGAACCGCAAGCAGCGCCGTTCCAAGTACGGTGCGAAGCGTCCGAAGTAATTCGGTTTGGTTATTCCGGCGCTGCGCGAGGTTCTCCGCGTGATAAAGCGCCTTAACAGTTAAAGAGACGAGAAGTATGTCCAGACGTCACAGAGCAGAAAAGCGCGAGATCAACCCGGACCCGAAGTTCGGCGATCTGGTTGTCACCAAGTTCATGAATGCCATCATGCTCGACGGCAAGAAGTCCGTTGCCGAAAACATCGTCTACGGTGCGTTCGACTGCCGTACAGGGCAAGTCCAAGCAGGAGCCGCTCACGGTTTTCCATGCTGCGCTCGACAACATCGCCCCGCACGTCGAAGTCCGCTCGCGCCGCGTCGGTGGTGCGACCTACCAGGTTCCGGTCGACGTCCGTCCGGAGCGCCGTCAGGCTCTTGCCATTCGCTGGCTGATCGCTGCTGCCCGCAAGCGCAACGAAACGACCATGGTTGACCGCCTTTCGCGGCGAGCTTCTCGATGCATCCAACAACCGCGGCAGTGCCGTCAAGAAGCGCGAAGACACGCACAAGATGGCTGACGCCAACCGTGCGTTCTCGCACTATCGCTGGTAATCCCGAACGGTATCGAAAGGCAGTCCACAATGGCTCGCGAATATAAAATCGAAGACTACCGCAATTTCGGTATCATGGCGCACATCGACGCCGGCAAGACCACGACGACCGAGCGTATTCTTTATTACACCGGCAAGTCGCACAAGATCGGCGAAGTCCACGACGGCGCAGCCACCATGGACTGGATGGAGCAGGAGCAGGAGCGCGGCATCACGATCACGTCTGCTGCCACCACGACCTACTGGAAGGGCCGTGACGGCAAGATGCGCCGCTTCAACATCATCGACACCCCCGGCCACGTCGACTTCACCATCGAAGTCGAGCGTTCGCTGCGCGTTCTCGACGGTGCCATCGCGCTTCTCGATGCCAACGCCGGTGTCGAGCCGCAGACCGAAACCGTCTGGCGCCAGGCCGAGAAGTACAATGTTCCGCGGATGATCTTCTGCAACAAGATGGACAAGACCGGCGCCGACTTCTACCGCTCCGTCGAGATGATCAAGACCCGTCTCGGTGCAACGGCTGTCGTCATGCAGCTGCCGATCGGCGCTGAAACCGAATTCAAGGGCGTTGTCGACCTGATCGAGATGAACGCTCTCATCTGGCGCGACGAGTCGCTCGGCGCACAGTGGGACGTCGTCGAAATCCCGGAAGACATGAAGGCCAAGGCTGCAGAATATCGCGAAAAGCTGATCGAGACGGTTGTCGAGATCGACGAAGCCGCGATGGAAGCCTATCTCGAAGGCGTCATGCCCGACAACGATCAGATCCGTGCGCTCGTTCGCCGCGGCACGATCGACGTCAAGTTCCACCCGATGTTCTGCGGCACCGCCTTCAAGAACAAGGGCGTTCAGCCGCTGCTCGACGCCGTTGTCGACTACCTGCCGTCGCCGCTCGACATTCCGGCGATCAAGGGCATCGACGTGAAGACCGAAGCCGAAATCGAGCGTCATCCGCCGATGACAGCGAGCCGCTCTCGATGCTCGCCTTCAAGATCATGAACGACCCCTTCGTCGGTTCGCTCACCTTCGCCCGCATCTACTCCGGCAAGCTCGAAAAGGGCACGTCGGTCATGAACACGGTCAAGGAAAAGCGCGAGCGCGTCGGCCGCATGCTGCAGATGCACTCCAACTCGCGTGAAGACATCGAAGAAGCCTTCGCCGGCGACATCGTTGCTCTCGCAGGCCTCAAGGAAACCACCACCGGCGACACGCTCTGCGATCCGCTGAAGCCGGTTATCCTCGAGCGCATGGAATTCCCCGAGCCGGTCATCCAGATCGCCATCGAGCCGAAGACCAAGGGCGACCAGGAAAAGATGGGCCTCGCGCTCAACCGCCTGGCTGCCGAAGATCCGTCCTTCCGCGTCAAGACGGACGAGGAATCCGGCCAGACGATCATCGCCGGCATGGGTGAACTTCACCTCGACATCCTCGTCGACCGCATGCGTCGCGAGTTCAAGGTCGAAGCAACCGTCGGCGCGCCGCAGGTTGCCTACCGTGAAACGATCACGCGCGAGCACGAAGAAGACTACACGCACAAGAAGCAGTCCGGTGGTACCGGCCAGTTCGCGCGCGTCAAGATCGTCTTCGAACCGAACCCTGATGGCGACGACTTCAAGTTCGAATCCAAGATCGTCGGCGGTTCTGTTCCGAAGGAATACATCCCGGGCGTTCAGAAGGGCATCGAAAGCGTTCTGTCTTCCGGTCCGCTGGCTGGCTTCCCGATGCTCGGCGTCAAGGCGACGCTCATCGACGGTGCCTTCCACGACGTCGACTCGTCGGTTCTGGCGTTCGAAATCGCCTCCCGCGCCTGCTTCCGTGAAGCAGCCAAGAAGGCTGGCGCTCAGCTCCTCGAGCCGATGATGAAGGTCGAAGTCGTAACGCCGGAAGATTACGTCGGTGACGTCATCGGCGACCTGAACTCCCGTCGTGGTCAGATCCAGGGCCAGGAAAGCCGCGGTATCGCTGTCGTCATCAACGCCAACGTCCCGCTGGCGAACATGTTCAAGTACGTCGACAACCTGCGCTCCATGTCGCAGGGCCGTGCTCAGTACACGATGACCTTCGATCACTATGCGCCGGTTCCGTCGAACGTCGCAACGGAAATCCAGGCAAAGTATTCCGGTCAGAAGTGACCGGAATACCAATTGACCGATAACAAGAATTAGATCCCTTCGGGGACTAGCAAAATGGAGAGCCGAAAATGGCAAAGAGTAAGTTTGAGCGCAACAAGCCGCACGTTAACATTGGCACGATCGGCCACGTTGACCACGGCAAGACGTCGCTGACGGCAGCGATCACGAAGTATTTCGGCGAATACAAGGCGTACGACCAGATCGACGCTGCGCCGGAAGAAAAGGCCCGCGGCATCACCATTTCGACGGCGCACGTCGAATACGAGACGCCGGCCCGCCACTATGCCCACGTCGACTGCCCCGGCCACGCCGACTACGTCAAGAACATGATCACCGGTGCTGCCCAGATGGACGGCGCGATCCTGGTGTGCTCGGCCGCCGACGGCCCGATGCCGCAGACCCGCGAGCACATCCTGCTCGCCCGTCAGGTCGGCGTTCCGGCGATCGTCGTGTTCCTCAACAAGGTCGACCAGGTCGACGACGCCGAGCTTCTCGAACTCGTCGAGCTCGAAGTGCGCGAACTGCTGTCGTCCTACGACTTCCCGGGCGACGACATTCCGATCGTCAAGGGTTCGGCGCTGGCTGCTCTCGAAGATTCGCGACAAGAAGATCGGCGAAGACGCGATCCGCGAGCTGATGGCTGCTGTCGACGCCTACATCCCGACGCCTGAGCGTCCGATCGACCTGCCGTTCCTGATGCCGATCGAAGACGTGTTCTCGATCTCGGGCCGCGGTACGGTTGTGACCGGCCGCGTCGAGCGTGGCATCGTCAAGGTTGGCGAAGAAGTCGAGATCGTCGGCATCCGCCCGACCTCGAAGACGACGGTGACCGGCGTTGAAATGTTCCGCAAGCTGCTCGACCAGGGCCAGGCCGGCGACAACATCGGCGCGCTGGTTCGCGGCGTCACCCGTGACGGCGTCGAGCGTGGCCAGATCCTGTGCAAGCCGGGTTCGGTCAAGCCGCACAAGAAGTTCATGGCCGAAGCCTACATCCTGACGAAGGAAGAAGGCGGCCGTCATACGCCGTTCTTCACCAACTACCGTCCGCAGTTCTACTTCCGCACGACGGACGTGACGGGCATCGTCACGCTGCCGGAAGGCACGGAAATGGTCATGCCGGGCGACAACGTCACGGTTGACGTCGAGCTGATCGTTCCGATCGCGATGGAAGAAAAGCTGCGCTTCGCCATCCGCGAAGGCGGCCGCACCGTCGGCGCCGGCATCGTCGCCTCGATCGTCGAGTAATAAGCGGCTGGGCCACAAGCCCAAAGAAGTGGACAGGGACGCCGGTTTCCGGTGTCCCTCTCGATCTTTGAAACCGGTGGCCCGCCTGAAGTAACCAAAGGTAAACACGTGTCTCGTAGAGAGACGCGGCATAACAAAACACAAGGATAACGTCGAATGAACGGCCAGAATATCCGCATCCGCCTGAAGGCGTTTGATCACCGGATTCTCGATGCCTCCACGCGCGAAATCGTGTCGACGGCCAAGCGCACCGGTGCTAGCGTCCGGGGCCCCGTTCCGCTTCCGACCCGCATCGAGAAGTTTACGGTCAACCGGTCGCCCGCACGTCGACAAGAAGAGCCGCGAACAGTTCGAGATGCGCACGCACAAGCGTCTCCTCGACATCGTAGATCCGACCCCGCAGACGGTAGACGCGCTGATGAAGCTCGATCTCGCCGCCGGTGTCGATGTTGAGATCAAGCTTTAATAACAAGGAAGGTACGTGGATTCGGTCCAACGGCTTCCGAAAACGGGCGACTCTGCAGTCGGATGATCTAGGGAACCTTAAACCAGAGATGAAGGGGTTTCTCCGTCACTAACTCTCAAGAGGATTGAACCGATGCGTTCAGGTGTGATTGCACAGAAAGTGGGAATGACCCGCGTCTACAACGACGCCGGCGAGCATGTCCCGGTAACAGTATTGCGTATGGAAAACTGCCAGGTCGTTGCCCACGCGCACTGAAGACAAGAATGGCTACACCGCAGTTCAGCTCGGTGCCGGCCAGGCGAAGGTCAAGAACACGTCCAAGGCGATGCGTGGCCACTTTGCTGTCGCCAACGTCGAGCCGAAGGCCAAGCTCGTTGAATTCCGCGTTTCGTCGAAGACAATCTGCTCGATGTCGGCACCGAGCTCACGGCAAGTCACTTCGTCGCCGGTCAGCTCGTCGACGTAACCGGTACGATCCATCGGTAAGGGTTTTGCCGGTGCCATGAAGCGCCACAACTTCGGCGGTCTGCGTGCCACGCACGGCGTGTCCGTATCGCACCGTTCGCATGGTTCGACGGGTTCGAGCCAGGATCCGGGCAAGGTCTTCAAGAACAAGAGCATGGCTGGTCACATGGGCCAGACGCGCATCACCACCCAGAACCTGGAAGTGGTTTCGACCGATGAAGATCGCGGTCTGATCCTGATCAAGGGTGCAGTACCCGGTTCCAAGGGTGCCTGGATCATCGTTCGCGACGCCATCAAGTCCGGCACTCCGGCTGACGCTCCGCGTCCGGCTGTGCGCGCAGCCAAGAGGGAGCCGATATGGATCTCAACGTCAAGACCCTCGAGGGCAAAGACGCCGGTAAGGTTTCCCTCTCCGACGCGATTTTCGGCCTCGAGCCCCGCGAAGACATCATTGCCCGCGTCATCCGCTGGCAGCTTGCCAAGAAGCAGCAGGGCACGCACAAGGCAAAGGGCCGCGCGGAAGTCTCGCGCACCGGCGCCAAGATGTACAAGCAGAAGGGTACGGGCCGCGCTCGTCACCATTCGGCTCGTGCTCCGCAGTTCCGCGGCGGTGGTAAGGCTCACGGCCCGGTTGTTCGCAGCCACGCGCATGACCTTCCGAAGAAGGTTCGTGCTCTCGGCCTGCGCCATGCGCTGTCGGCCAAGCTGCAAGTGCCGAAGAGCTGATCATCATCGACAACCTGGTTGCTGCTGAAGCCAAGACCAAGGCGCTGGCTCGGCGCTTTCGAGACGCTCGGCCTGACCAACGCGCTGTTCATCGGCGGCGCCGAACTCGACAGCAACTTCAAGCTCGCAGCCCAGAACATCCCGAACATCGACGTTCTGCCGGTTCAGGGCATCAACGTTTACGACATTCTGCGCCGCGGCAAGCTCGTGCTTTCCAAGGCTGCAGTTGAAGCTCTAGAGGAGCGGTTCAAATGACTGATCTTCGCCACTACGATGTGATCGTCTCTCCGTCGATCACCGAAAAGTCGACGCTGGTATCTGAACAAAACCAGATCGTCTTCAACGTCGCCAAGGACGGCGTCGAAGCCGGAAATCAAGGCTGCAGTCGAAGCGCTGTTCGGCGTCAAGGTCACGGCCGTCAACACGCTGCTCCGCAAGGGCAAGACTCAAGCGTTTCCGCGGCTTCGTCGGCAAGCAGAAGGACGTCAAGAAGGCTATCGTCACGCTGGCTGACGGTCAGACGATCGACGTCTCCACCGGTCTCTGAGGAATAGAACAATGGCATTGAAAAGATTCAATCCGACGACCCCGAGCCAGCGTCAGCTGGTCATCGTCGACCGGTCCGGCCTCCACAAGGGCAAGCCGGTCAAGTCGCTGACCGAAGGTCTGTCCTCCAAGGGCGGTCGTAACAACCTCGGCCGCATCACCGTCCGCTTCCAGGGCGGCGGTCACAAGCGGACCTACCGTCTGGTCGACTTCAAGCGTCGCAAGTTCGACGTCGAAGGCACGGTCGAGCGTCTCGAATACGACCCGAACCGCACGGCGTTCATCGCGCTGATCAACTATGCGGACGGCGAGACAGGCCTACATCCTCGCTCCGCAGCGCCTCGCTGCCGGCGACAAGGTGATCGCTTCGGAAAAGGCAGGTTGACGTGAAGCCCGGCAACACCATGCCGCTTCAGTACATGCCGGTCGGTTCGATCGTCCACAACGTCGAGATGAAGCCGGGCAAGGGCGGTCAGATCGCTCGCTCCGCCGGTGCCTACGTCCAGCTCGTCGGTCGCGACCAGGGCATGGCGATCCTTCGCCTGAACTCCGGCGAACAGCGCCTGGTGCACGGCTCCTGCCTTGCAACGATCGGTGCAGTTTCGAACCCGGACCACGGCAACATCAACGACGGCAAGGCCGGTCGTTCGGTGTGGCGCGGCAAGCGTCCGCACGTTCGCGGCGTCGTCATGAACCCGGTCGACCATCCGCACGGCGGTGGTGAAGGCCGCACCTCGGGTGGCCGTCATCCGGTTTCCCCGTGGGGCAAGCCCACCAAGGGCAAGCGCACGCGGTCGAACAAGTCGACCGACAAGTTCATCATGCGCTCGCGTCATCAGCGTAAGAAGTAAGAGAGGAAGTCTCCAATGGCTCGTTCAGTATGGAAAGGTCCGTTTGTTGACGGCTATCTTCTCAAGAAGGCTGAGAAGGTTCGTGAAGGCGGCCGTAACGAAGTGATCAAGATGTGGAGCCGTCGCTCCACCATCCTGCCGCAGTTCGTCGGTCTCACGTTCGGCGTCTACAACGGCAGCAAGCATGTTCCGGTCAGTGTCAACGAAGACATGGTCGGCCACAAGTTCGGTGAATTCTCTCCGACCCGGACCTATTACGGTCACGGTGCGGACAAGAAGGCAAAGAGGAAGTAATCATGGGCAAGGCAAAAGCCGAACGCCGGCTGAAGGATAACGAGGCGCAGGCAATTGCGCGCACGATCCGCGTCAGCCCCCAGAAGCTCAACCTGGTTGCTGCGATGATCCGCGGCAAGAAGGTCGACCGGGCTCTGGCCGAACTCGAATTCTCGCGCAAGCGCATCTCGGACACCGTCAAGAAGACGCTGGAATCTGCGATCGCAAACGCAGAGAACAACCACGATCTCGACGTCGACAGCCTGATCGTCGCCGAAGCCTACGTCGGCAAGTCGATCGTCATGAAGCGTTTCCACGCTCGTGGCCGTGGCCGTGCATCGCGTATCGAAAAGCCTTTCGCGCATCTGACGATCGTTGTTCGCGAAGTCGAAGCCAAAGGGGAGGCCGCATAATGGGTCAGAAGATCAATCCAGTCGGCTTCCGCCTCGGCATCAACCGTACCTGGGATAGCCGCTGGTTCGCGGACAACGCCGAATACGGTCAGCTTCTTCACGAAGACCTGAAGATCCGTGCCTACGTCATGGAAGAGCTGAAGCAGGCCGGTATCGCCAAGGTGGTCATCGAGCGTCCGCACAAGAAGTGCCGCGTCACGATCCACTCGGCTCGCCCGGGCCTGATCATCGGCAAGAAGGGCGCAGACATCGAAAAGCTGCGCAAGAAGATTGCCGAGATGACGAAGTCGGAAACGCACCTCAACATCGTTGAAGTGCGCAAGCCGGAAGTCGACTCGACGCTCGTCGCCCAGTCGATCGCCCAGCAGCTCGAACGCCGCGTGGCTTTCCGCCGTGCGATGAAGCGTGCTGTTCAGTCGGCAATGCGTCTTGGCGCCGAAGGCATCAAGATCACCTGCGGCGGCCGTCTCGGCGGTGCTGAAATCGCTCGTACCGAATGGTACCGCGAAGGCCGCGTTCCGTTGCACACGCTGCGCGCCGACATCGACTACGGTGTGGCTGAAGCCGAGACCGCTTTCGGTATCTGCGGCATCAAGGTCTGGATCTTCAAGGGCGAAATCCTCGAGCACGATCCGATGGCTTCCGAGCGTCGTGCGTCGAGGGTGACGCCCAGGGCCGGCAAGCAGCAACAACCGTCGTCGCGAAAACGCGTAACAGTCGTTCGTGGCAGCTAATATCGGAGAATTAAAAAAATGTTGCAGCCAAAGCGTACTAAGTACCGCAAGCAGTTCAAGGGACGCATCAAGGGCGTTGCCAAGGGCGGTTCCGACCTTGCTTTCGGTGAATTCGGCCTGAAGTCTCAGGAGCCGAACCGCGTCAACGCACGCGAGATCGAAGCGGCCCGCCGCGCGATCACCCGTCACATGAAGCGTGCCGGCCGCGTATGGATCCGCGTATTCCCGGACGTTCCGGTCACGGCAAAGCCGACCGAAGTCCGCATGGGTAAAGGTAAGGGTTCGGTTGAATATTGGGCATGCAAGGTCAAGCCCGGCCGAATGATGTTCGAAATCGACGGCGTCAGCGAAGAACTCGCCCGTGAGGCGCTTCGCCTTGGCTGCTGCCAAGCTCTCTGTCAAGACGCGCTTCGTTCAGCGCATTGCAGAGTAAGGAGTAAAGCCCAATGAAAGCCGAAGACCGTTCGCGCACTCAGCGCCGATCAGCTCAACGAAGAGCTTGCCAAGCTGAAGAAGGAGCAGTTCAACCTGCGCTTCCAGAAGGCGACCGGCCAGCTCGAAAAGTCCTCGCGCATCAATGAAGTCCGCAAGGACATTGCGCGCGTCAAAACCATTGCCCGCCAGAAGGCGGCAGAAGCCAAGGCTTAAGGATCTAAGAATATGCCGAAACGCATTCTGCAGGGCACCGTCGTCAGCGACAAGAACGATAAGACCGTCGTGGTCCGTGTCGAGCGTCGTTTCGCGCACCCGATGCTTCCAGAAGACCGTTCGCCGGTCCAAGAAGTACAAGGCGCACGACGAGAACAACCAGTACAAGATCGGCGATCCCGTTTCCATCGAGGAATGCGCGCCGATCTCCAAGGACAAGACGCTGGACGGTCGTTTCCGTCCAGGCCTAATTCATAGACTTTCGCGTCGAGCCCTTGCGTCTGGCGCGAAAATCTGTATGAAGCAGCGTCAAGAACGCTCGACTGCGAGCGTTCTTTTGCTTTGAGCGCACGGAAGGTCCTGTTTGGGAAACCACCCTGGCAACGATCGATCCCGCGCGATCGAAGCTATTGACGAATCTGTACGAAGTCTTGGAGCAGGGTCGGCCGGCTGACAATTTTCATAAGCCGGAGTAGGGCTTGGCCCAACCAGTCCGGTCACAACAAGAAGGCGACCTGACATGATTCAGATGCAAACAAACCTCGACGTGGCGGATAATTCCGGCGCACGTCGTGTCATGTGCATCAAGGTGCTGGGCGGCTCCAAGCGCAAGTACGCTTCGGTCGGCGACATTATCGTCGTTTCGATCAAGGAAGCTATCCCGCGCGGCCGCGTCAAGAAGGGTGACGTGATGAAGGCGGTTGTCGTTCGCACCGCCAAGGACATCCGTCGTCCGGACGGCAGCGTCATCCGCTTCGACAACAACGCAGCTGTTCTCATCGACAACAAGAAAGAGCCGATCGGCACCCGTATCTTCGGACCGGTTCCGCGCGAACTTCGCGCCAAGAACCACATGAAGATCATCTCGCTGGCTCCAGAAGTACTGTAAGGAGCGATTGAGATGCAAAAGATTCGCAAGGGCGACAAGGTCGTCATATTGACCGGCAAGGACAAGGGCCGTTCCGGCGAAGTCCTCCAGGTCCTGCCGAAGGAAGACCGCGCCGTTGTCCGTGGCGTCAACATGGTGAAGCGTCACCAGCGCCAGACGCAGACCCAGGAAGCCGGCATCATCAACAAGGAAGCCTCGATTCACCTGTCGAACCTCGCGATCGCCGACCCAAGGACGGCAAGCCGACCCGCGTCGGTTTCAAGATCGACGGCGACAAGAAGGTCCGTGTGGCCAAGCGTTCGGGAGTGTCGATCGATGGCTGACGCAAGAAGTACGAGCCGCGGCTCAAGAAGGAATATGTCGAGCGCATCCGCAAGGCGATGCAGGAGAAGTTCTCCTACGCCAACGAGATGCAGATCCCGCGCTCGACAAGATCGTAATCAACATGGGTGTTGGCGAAGCGACGGCTGACTCCAAGAAGCCGACCGTTGCTGCAGCCGACCTGGCAGCGATTGCCGGCCAGAAGCCGGTCATCACCAAGGCACGCAACTCCATCGCTGGCTTCAAGGTGCGCGAAGACATGCCGATCGGCGCAAAGGTCACCCTGCGCGGCGCTCGCATGTACGAATTCCTGGACCGCCTCGTCAACATCGCGCTTCCGCGCGTTCGCGACTTCCGCGGCCTGAATCCGAAGAGCTTTGACGGCCGTGGCAACTTCGCCATGGGTATCAAGGAACACATTGTGTTCCCGGAGATCAACTACGACAAGGTTGATCAGATGTGGGGCATGGACATCATCGTTTGCACGACGGCAACGAACGACGACGAAGCACGGGCTCTGCTGACAGAGTTCAACTTCCCGTTCCGTCAGTAACCGTAACGACGAGCGTAGAAAAGGATAAGTTGAATGGCGAAGACGAGCGCAGTTGAAAAGAACAAGCGCCGCCGTAAGTCGGTTGCCCAGCATGCTGCCAAGCGTGCAGCCCTGAAGGCAATCATCATGAACCAGTCTCTTCCGATCGAAGAGCGGTTCAAGGCAACTCTGAAGCTGGCAGCCCTGCCGCGTGACGGATCCAAGACCCGCATTCGCAACCGTTGCGAAGTAACGGGTCGTCCGCGCGCATACTATCGCAAACTGCAGCATGTCGCGTATCGCGCTGCGTGAACTCGGCAATTTCGGCAAGGTGCCGGGCATTGTCAAGTCGAGCTGGTAAGGAGACGGGTACATGACAATGACTGATCCGTTGGGCGATATGCTCACCCGTATCCGCAACGGTGCTGCCCGCCGCAAGTCGTCGTGTTTCCACTCCGGCTTCGAAGCTGCGCGCACGCGTTCTCGATGTCCTGCAGTCCGAAGGCTACATCCGCGGCTATTCCGAGGTCGATTTCGGTAACGGCAAGTCCGAGCTCAACATCGAACTGAAGTACTACGAAGGTGCGTCGGTGATCCGTGAGATCGGCCGCGTGTCCAAGCCGGGCCGCCGGGTTTATGTCTCGGTCAAGTCCATTCCGCAGGTCGCGAACGGTCTCGGCATCACCATCCTTTCGACTCCGAAGGGTGTGATGGCCGATCACCAGGCTCGCGAACAGAACGTTGGTGGCGAGGTTCTCTGCTCGGTCTTCTAATACGGCAGCAGTGATCTCCATAGCGAACAGACAGGATTGAAATATGTCTCGTATCGGTAAAAAGCCCGTTCAGGTTCCTGCTGGTGTCACGGCCACGGTCGATGGCCAGAAGGTGACTGCAAAGGGCCCGAAGGGCGAACTGTTCTTCGTCGCTAACGACGAAGTCGTCGTAAAGCTCGAAGAACAACGCGGTCGTCGGTCACCCCGGTTAACCAGTCCAAGGATGCTCGCTCGAAGTGGGGCATGTCCCGCACGATGATCGAAAACATCTTCAAGGGCGTCAAGGACGGTTACGAGCGCAAGCTCGAAATCAACGGCGTTGGTTATCGTGCCGTCGCTGCAGGGCAAGAACCTGCAGCTGGCGCTCGGTTTCAGCCACGACGTGGTCTATGAGCCGCCGGAAGGCATCTCGATCGCTGTGCCGAAGCCGACGGAAATCGTCGTCACCGGCATCAACAAGCAGCAGGTCGGCCAGGTTGCCGCGGAAATCCGCGAATACCGCGGCCCCGAGCCCTACAAGGGCAAGGGCGTCAAGTATGCCGGCGAGCGGATTGTCCGCAAAGAAGGCAAGAAGAAGTAAGGATCACGCGAAATGGCTAGCAGGAAAGAAGCACTTGCACGTCGCGCCAACCGCGTGCGCCGTCAACTCAAGGCGGTCGCCAATGGCCGTCCGCGCCTGTCGGTTCATCGCTCGTCGAAGAACATCTACGCACAGGTCATCGATGATGTCGCCGGCAAGACCGCTTGCGTCTGCCTCGACCCTCGACACGGATCTGCGTCGGTTCTCTGAAGACCGGTGCTGACACCGCAGCAGCTGCCGCTCGTCGGCAAGCTCGTTGCAGAGCGCGCCTCCAAGGCCGGTGTCAAGGACGTCGTATTCGACCGTGGCGCCTTCATCTATCACGGCCGCATCAAGGCGCTCGCCGATGCAGCCCGCGAAGGTGGTCTGAACTTCTGATCAATTTCCGGCCGGAGCTGCCTTGAGGCTCACGGCCGGATCTTCACCGGACCGCAAACGCTCCCGAATGGGAGGCCGATGCGGTCCTCGTTTTGTTTGCCGATTGCACCCGGAAAAGAAAAAGGAAAAGGACAATGGCACAAGAAAGAAGAGGTTCTCGCGACGATCGCCAGAACCGCGAAGAGCGCGACAGCGAATTCGTCGACAAGCTCGTCGCGATCAACCGCGTCGCCAAGGTCGTCAAGGGCGGCCGTCGTTTCGGTTTCGCCGCTCTCGTCGTCGTCGGCGACCAGAAGGGCCGCGTTGGCTTCGGTCACGGCAAGGCACGTGAAGTGCCGGAAGCCATCCGCAAGGCAACCGAAGCCGCCAAGCGCGAGCTGATCTTCGTTCCGCTGCGTGACGGCCGTACGCTGCATCACGACGTCCATGGCCGTCACGGCGCCGGCAAGGTTCTGCTGCGCTCGGCCAAGGTCGGTACCGGTATCATCGCCGGTGGTCCGATGCGCGCCGTCTTCGAAACGCTCGGCGTTCATGACGTCGTTGCCAAGTCGACCGGTTCCTCGAACCCGTACAACATGGTTCGCGCGACGTTCGACGCTCTGAAGCACCAGGTTCACCCGAAGGACATCGCAGCTCAGCGCGGCATCAAGTATGCCACGCTTCAGGCTCGCCGTGCCGCCGCCGGCAACGCCTCTGAAGAATAAGAGGAGTCTGAACCATGGCTAAGGCTACCAAGAAGACCGAAGCGAAGACGGTCACCGTCGAACAGATCGGTAGCCCGATTCGCCGTCCGGACGTACAGCAGCGCAACGCTGATCGGTCTCGGCCTCAACAAGATGCACCGTCGCCGCACGCTGGAAGATACTCCTTCCGTTCGTGGCATGATCCGTGCTGTCCAGCATCTCGTTCGCGTCGTCGACGAGAAGTGAGACGGAGGATACCATCATGAAACTGAATGAAATCAAAGACAACGAAGGTTCGACCAAGAGCCGCAAGCGCCTCGGCCGCGGTATCGGCTCGGGCTCGGGCAAGACCGGTGGTCGCGGTGTGAAGGGTCAGAAGTCCCGTTCCGGCGTCGCCATCAACGGCTTCGAAGGCGGCCAGATGCCAATCTACCGCCGTCTGCCGAAGCGCGGCTTCAACAACATCTTCACGGCCGACTTCGTCGTCGTCTCGCTCGGCACGCATCCAGGCTGCGATCGACGCCAGCAAGCTCGACGCGCAAGGCGACCGTCGATGCCGCTGCTCTCAAGGCTGCCGGCGTCATCCGTCGCGCCAAGGACGGCGTTCGCGTTCTCGCTGACGGCGAGCTGAAGGCAAAGATCACGCTCGAAGTTGCCGGCGCTTCCAAGCCTGCGGTCGAGAAGATCGAAAAGGCCGGCGGTTCGATCACGCTTCTTTCTGCCGCAGCGGCAGAATAATAATCTTATGATATGTCGCCCGGGGTGCTTCACACCGGGCGATTTTGCTCCCATATGTGGGCCTCACAAGAACCTGTAGCGTTGCACCCCCGCAGCGTGCCGGTTTCGACGGAAACCAAGGGTGAGGCATTGATTGCGCCAGCAATCCGTCCGAAGCCCGGTTTTCAATAATTTGAAATACTGATTCCGGAGCTGCCGGCTCTCGCTCGAGGCGCCCGAATTGGTAGCGCGGAGAATTGCATGGCTTCTGCAGCGGAACAACTGGCTTCCAACCTGAATTTTTCGACCTTCGCCAAGGCCGAGGATCTGAAGAAGCGCCTGTGGTTCACGCTGGCAGCTCTCCTCGTCTATCGTCTCGGTACGCACATTCCGCTTCCGGGCCTGCAACCCGGAAGCCTATGCCCAGGCCTTCCGCGGCCAGGCGGGCGGCATTCTCGGCCTCTTCAACATGTTTTCGGGCGGCGCCGTCGAGCGCATGGCGATCTTCGCGCTCGGCATCATGCCCTATATCTCCGCCTCGATCATCGTGCAGCTGATGACCTCGGTCGTTCCGGCGCTCGAAAACCTGAAGAAGGAAGGCGAGCAGGGCCGCAAGATCATCAACCAGTACACCCGCTACGGCACGGTGCTGCTCGGCACGCTGCAGGCCTATGGCATTGCGGTCGGCCTTGAAAGCGGCAACGGCCTCGTGGTCGATCCGGGCTGGTTCTTCCGCATTTCGACCGTCATCACGCTGCTCGGCGGCACGATGTTCCTGATGTGGCTCGGCGAGCAGATCACCTCGCGCGGCATCGGCAACGGTATTTCGCTGATCATCTTCGCCGGCATCGTCGCCGGTCTGCCGACAGCGCTCGCCGGCACGCTCGAACTCGGCCGCACCGGCGCACTGTCGACGCCGCTGATTCTCGCCGTCATCGTCGATCGCGATCGCCGTCATCGCGCATCATCGTCTTCGTCGAACGCGCCCAGCGCCGCCTGCTGATCCAGTATCCGAAGCGTCAGGTCGGCAACCGCATGTTCCAGGGCGATACCTCGCACCTGCCGCTGAAGCTCAACACCTCGGGCGTCATCCCGGCGATCTTCGCGTCGTCGCTGCTGCTTCTGCCGGCAACGCGTCGCGGGCTTTTCCAACACGCACGGCACTGCCGTCCTGGGCGACGACGATCGTTGCAGCGCTCGGCCACGGCCAGCCGCTCTACATGCTGCTCTACGGCGCGCTGATCGCCTTCTTCGCCTTCTTCTACACGGCCATCGTCTTCAATCCGAAGGACACGGCCGACAATCTGAAGAAGCATGGCGGCTTCATTCCGGGCATCCGTCCGGGCGAGCGCACCGCCGAATATATCGACTACGTGCTGACCCGCATCACGGTCATCGGCGCGATCTACCTCGTCTTCGTCTGCATCCTGCCCGAAGATCCTGGTCGTCGCAAACCGGCATGCCATTCTACCCTTGGTGGTACGTCGCTTTTGATTGTTGTCAGCGTAACCCTTGATACGGTAGCACAGATCCAGGGTCACCTGATCGCACAGCAGTATGAAGGCCTGATCAAGAAATCGAAGTTGCGTGGAGGAAAGAGGGGGCGATGAGACTTATACTTTTGGGGCCGCCGGGCGCGGGCAAGGGAACCCAGGCCCAGCGGATCGTGGAAAAGTACGGCATTCCGCAGCTTTCCACGGGTGACATGCTGCGTGCAGCCGTTCAGGCTGGAACCGAGGTCGGCAAGCGCGCAAAGGCCGTCATGGATGCCGGCAAGCTCGTTTCCGACGAAATCGTCAACGCCATCGTCTCCGAACGTATCGATCAGCCGGATTGTGCCAATGGCTTCATTCTCGACGGTTTTCCGCGCACGCTCGTCGCAGGCGGATGCCACCGAGGAGATGCTTCGGGCCAAGGGGCTCGAGCTCTCTGTCGTCATCGAGCTGAAGGTCGATGATGACGAGCTCGTGCGCCGGGTTGCAGGGCGCTATTCCTGCGCACAATGCGGCAGCGTTTACCACGACACCGACAAGCGTCCGGCGCAGGAAGGTGTCTGCGACAAGTGCGGTTCGACGCATTTCAAGCGTCGGCCGGACGATAACCCGGAGACGATGACGGCGCGGCTTCAGGTCTATTACAAGGAGACGTCGCCGCTGATCGGCTATTATCACGCCAAGGGGAAGCTCAAGACGCGTGGATGGCATGGCCGATATGGATCACGTCACTCGCGAGATCGACGCCATTCTTTCGGAGCTGTAAAGCCCTGAAAATAAACTTGGCGGGACCGGTTGCTTTTCGGTGCTGATTCCGCTAAACACCGCGCCAACTCGCGACATTCGATGCGATCGGCGCGGATTTCCCAAAGAGAAGTCCGGGTTCGGTCGTTTTGACATGTTCCGAACCCAAATTTGAACGAGCGGCCCTTCGAAGGGCTGCATAACGAAGCACCTCTTGCCGGATGGCAACTGGAACGCAAGGAGAACAGGCGTGGCACGTATCGCTGGCGTCAACATCCCGACTGCGAAGCGCGTTGTAATCGCGCTGACCTACATTCACGGGATCGGTCCGAAATTCGCACAGGAAATCGTCGAGAAGGTCGGTATCCCGGCTGATCGTCGTGTGCATCAGCTGACGGACGCTGAAGTTCTTCAGATCCGCGAAACCATCGACCGTGACTATCAGGTCGAAGGCGACCTGCGTCGCGAAACCTCGATGAACATCAAGCGTCTGATGGACCTCGGCTGCTACCGCGGCCTGCGTCATCGCCGCTGGCCTGCCGGTTCGCGGTCAGCGCACGCACACCAATGCCCGCACCCGCAAGGGTCCGGCAAAGGCGATCGCTGGTAAGAAGAAGTAATTTCCGGGAAACCGGGAAGGGGAGGCTGGCGGTCGCGCCGGCCTCTTTTGAGTTTGGAGCGGTGCCCTATGGGTGCCGTTCCGGTGTAGCCGCTGGCATTACGGCGGTGAAGAGATCAAGAAAGGAATACCATGGCCAAGGAAGCCGCCGCGTTCGCCGTCGCGAACGTAAAAACATTTCGTCGGGTGTCGCTCACGTCAACTCGACCTTCAACAACACGATGATCACCATCACCGACGCACAGGGCAACGCGATTGCCTGGTCGTCGGCTGGTGCCAAGGGCTTCAAGGGTTCGCGCAAGTCGACCCCGTTCGCTGCCCAGATTGCTGCTGAAGATGCGCCAAGAAGGCCCAGGAACACGGCATGAAGTCGCTGGAAGTCGAAGTTTGCGGTCCGGGTTCCGGCCGTGAATCCGCTCTGCGCGCGCTCCAGGCTGCCGGTTTCATGATCACGTCGATCCGCGACGTGACGCCGATCCCGCACAATGGCTGCCGCCCGCGCAAGAAGCGCCGCGTCTGATCATCGCATTCACAACGCCGGTGAGCGGCTTCTCGCTCCCGGTGCTTCTCAAGCTCGGTTGCCACGATTGGATGGTGGCAACGAACGGAAGGCAAAACATATGATTCAGAAAAACTGGCAGGAACTGATCAAGCCGAACAAGGTCGAGTTCTCCTCGAGCTCGCGCACCAAGGCGACGCTCGTTGCCGAGCCGCTGGAGCGTGGCTTCGGCCTCACCCTCGGCAACGCGCTTCGCCGCGTTCTGCTCTCGTCGCTGCGCGGTGCTGCTGTTACGGCCGTGCAGATCGACGGCGTGCTGCACGAATTCTCCTCGATTCCGGGCGTCCGCGAAGACGTGACGGACATCGTGCTCAACATCAAGGAAATCGCCATCAAGATGGATGGCGATGACGCAAAGCGCATGGTCGTGCGCAAGCAGGGTCCGGGCGTTGTGACGGCTGGCGACATCCAGACGGTCGGCGATATCGAAATCCTCAACCCGGAGCATGTCATCTGCACGCTCGACGAGGGCGCCGAAATCCGCATGGAATTCACCGTCAACAACGGCAAGGGCTATGTTCCGGCCGAACGCAATCGTGCGGAAGATGCTCCGATCGGTCTCATCCCGGTCGACAGCCTGTATTCGCCGGTCAAGAAGGTGTCCTACAAGGTGGAAAACACCCGCGAAGGACAGGTTCTCGACTACGACAAGCTGTCGATGACCATCGAAACCGATGGTTCGATCACCGGCGAAGATGCCGTCGCTTTTGCGGCTCGCATCCTCCAGGATCAGCTTGGCGTCTTCGTCAACTTCGACGAGCCGCAGAAGGAAGCCGAAGAAGAAGCAGTCACCGAACTGGCTTTCAACCCGGCGCTCCTGAAGAAGGTGGACGAACTCGAACTGTCCGTCCGTTCGGCAAACTGCCTGAAGAACGACAACATCGTCTACATCGGCGACCTCATTCAGAAGACCGAAGCAGAAATGCTCCGCACTCCGAATTTTGGTCGCAAGTCGCTGAACGAAATCAAGGAAGTTCTCGCTTCCATGGGCCTGCACCTCGGCATGGAAGTGCCGGCATGGCCGCCCGAGAACATCGAAGATCTCGCCAAGCGGTACGAAGACCAGTACTAACAACATCAAAGGCAGGTTCGACTGCCTTTCCCCGTCAAACAGCAGGCATCGTCTGCATGTGCCAGGAAACGGCAGGCCCAAGATAGGGTACCTGCATTAAAGGAGAATAGCAATGCGCCATGGTAAAGCCGGCCGCAAGCTGAATAGAACCGCAAGCCACCGCAAGGCGATGTTCGCCAACATGGCGGCTTCGCTCATCACGCATGAGCAGATCGTCACGACCCTGCCGAAGGCAAAGGAAATCCGTCCGATCGTCGAGAAGCTCGTCACGCTCGGCAAGCGCGGCGACCTGCACGCTCGCCGTCAGGCGATCTCGCAGATCCAGCGATGCCGCAGTCGTTTCGAAGCTGTTCGACACGATCGCATCGCGTTACGCAACCCGCAACGGCGGCTACCTGCGCATCATGAAGGCCGGCTTCCGCCAGGGCGACAACGCCGCTCTCGCCGTCATCGAATTCGTTGACCGCGACACCTACGCCAAGGGCGCAGCCGACAAGGCCCGCGTCGCCGCCGAAGAGCAGGCAGCAGCCGCTTAATATCCGGTTCGCCGGAAGCAAAACAGCCGGGCTGCAAAGCCCGGCTGTTTTCGTTTGTTCGCCTATTTGATTTTCAGGCGTTTACCCGCGCTTCCGTCCGGCTGCGCGCGCGCCCTTGACCTCTTTTCCTGCTTCGGGCGATCGGCCGGTATGAGCGATAGAGGATCAGCGGATCAGCAGTCCGATATAGATATATTGCTCGAGGTCGAGGACCTTGGTCGACAGTGCGAAATGCAGCGCGCCGCAGGCGGCGACGATGTAGACGAGGCGATGCAGCCAGATCCAGTTCTTGCCGAGACGGCGGATCGAGAAATTGTTGGATGTCACGGCAAGCGGAACCAGCATCGCAAGCCCGGCCATGCCGAACATGATGAAGGGCCGCTTCAGCACGTCGTCGATGACAGCCTGAATGATCCAGCGCCTGATCGAGCACCATGTAGACGGTGAAATGCATCAGCGCGTAGTAGAAGGTGAGCAGGCCGAGCGCGCGGCGATAGCGCAGATAGTTCCAGCCGAAGAGATCGCGGGCAGGGGAGACGGCGAGCGTCAGGATGCAGGAACCGGATCGTCCAGAGCCCGAGGAAAAGCTCGAAGGTCTTGACCGGATCGGCGCCGAGCTGATCGGTCGCGCCGAGATAGAACGTCCAGGCCGCCGGCATCAGGCCGACGACATAGAGCGCCCAGACCGAAGCCGGTTGCCAGCGTTTCGGGCAAGGCGAGCGAAAGTGCCGCCATCAGAAATTCGCCCTCAGGTCCATGCCGGCATAGAGGCTCGCCACCTCGTCGGCATAGCCGTTGAAGGGCAGGGTCGGGTCGGCGGCTTGGCGCCGAAGAAACCGCCTTCGCCGATACGCCGTTCGGTCGCCTGGCTCCAGCGCGGATGGTCGACCGCCGGGTTGACGTTGGCGTAGAAGCCGTATTCCTGCGGGTTGGTCGACCTGCCAGGTATTCTGTGGCTGCTTGTCGGTGAGCGTGATGCGCACGATCGACTTGATGCCCTTGAAGCCGTATTTCCACGGCACGACGAGGCGGATCGGCGCGCCGTTCTGGTTCGGCAGTGTCTCGCCATAGAGGCCGACGGCAAGCAGCGTCAGCGGATGGCGCGCTTCGTCGAGGCGCAGGCCCTCGACATAGGGCCAGTTCAAGCGACTGGAATATGCCCTGTCTGGCCCGGCATCTCCTCCGGCCGCACGACCGTTTCGAAGGCGACGTACTTGGCGCTGCCGAGCGGCTCCACCTTGTCGAGCAGCGCGGCAAGCGGAAAGCCGTCCCAGGGGATGACCATCGACCAGGCCTCGACGCAGCGCATGCGGTAGGTGCGCTCTTCCGATCGGGAATTCCTTGATCAGCGCATCGATGTCGAAGGTGCCGGGCTTGCCGACCATGCCGTCGACCTTGACGGTCCAGGGCAGCGGCTTGAAGTTGCCGGAAAGTGCTGCGGGATCGGCCTTGTCGAGGCCGAATTCATAGAAATTGTTGTAGGTGGTGACGTCCTTGATCGGCGTCGTCTTCTCGTCGACCTTGTACTTGCTCTTGACGGCGGAACGTGCGGCAGCGCTCGCCTTTCCGGCGCCGTAGAGCGCCATGGCGCCGAGCGGCCGCGGCGCCGAGGAATTCGCGGCGGCGCAGATAGACCGAGCGCGGCGTGATCTCCGAAGACGGCGATCTTCGGCGGGCGATAGGATGGCATTTCGAAATCCTCCTGGGCGGATCGTAGCCCAATATACTCTCTAAACGCAGCAGCAGCATGATTCGATTACTGTCTAGGCCTTGAATTTGCTTTGACGGGAAGCCAATTTTTTGTGTTCGGTTCGTGATGGAATAGCCTGCTAACAAAAGGTCAGTCAGTCGACCGTATATGACCGATGGGCTCAGAGACGTTCGCCCTGCGGCGTACCGGATTTGGCCTTGCCGGTAGTGACAGTTCCGGTCGATTGGATTAGGACAATTCCAAAAAGCAGGATTGCCCGGCCCTTGGCAAGCTCTCTTGCCGTCCGGCATCGTCCGCATAATTTCCGAGTACGATCGAGGAAGACACCGATGCCAGCTTATCGTTCCAGAACCACGACCCACGGCCGCAACATGGCGGGCGCGCGCGGCCTTTGGCGCGCGACGGGCATGAAGGATTGCGGATTTCGGCAAGCCGATCATTGCGGTGGTGAATTCCTTCACCCAGTTCGTGCCCGGCCACGTCCACCTCAAGGATCTCGGCCAGCTCGTCGCGCGCGAGATCGAAGCGGCCGGCGGTGTCGCCAAGGAATTCAACACGATCGCCGTCGACGACGGCATCGCCATGGGCCATGACGGCATGCTCTATTCGCTGCCGTCGCGCGAACTGATCGCCGACAGCGTCGAATACATGGTCAACGCCCATTGCGCCGACGCCATGGTCTGCATCTCCAACTGCGACAAGATCACCCCCGGCATGCTGATGGCGTCGCTGCGCCTCAACATCCCGACGCGTCTTCGTTTCCGGCGGCCCGATGGAAGCCGGCAAGGTCGTGCTGCACGGCAAGAAGGTCGCGCTCGATCTCGTCGACGCCATGGTCGCCGCCGCCGACGACAAGATCAGCGACGAGGACGTCCAGGTCATCGAGCGCTCGGCCTGTCCGACCTGCGGTTCCTGCTCCGGCATGTTCACCGCCAATTCGATGAACTGCCTGACGGAAGCGCTCGGCCTGTCGCTGCCCGGCAACGGCTCGACGCTCGCCACCCATGCCGACCGCAAGCGCCTCTTCGTCGAGGCCGGCCACCTGATCGTCGATCTCGCCCGCCGCTATTACGAGCAGGACGACGTCACGGCGCTGCCGCGCACGATTGCTTCGAAGCAGGCCTTCGAAAACGCCATGGCGCTCGATATCGCCATGGGCGGCTCGACCAACACGGTGCTGCACATTCTGGCCGCCGCCCATGAAGGCGAGATCGATTTCACCATGGACGATATCGATGCGCTGTCGCGCCGCGTGCCCTGCCTTTCCAAGGTCGCACCGGCCAAGAGCGACGTGCACATGGAAGACGTGCACCGCGCCGGCGGCATCATGTCGATCCTCGGCGAACTCGACAAGGGCGGCCTGCTCAACCGCGATTGCCCGACCGTCCACGCCGAAACGCTGGGCGATGCGATCGACCGCTGGGACATCACCCGCACCAACAGCGAGACGCGTCCGCGAACTTCTTCGCGCTGCACCCGGCGGCGTTCCGACCCAGGTCGCCTTCAGCCAGAGCGCCCGCTGGGACGAGCTCGACACCGACCGCGAGAACGGCGTCATCCGCGCGGTCGAGCATCCCTTCTCCAAGGATGGCGGTCTTGCCGTGCTGAAGGGCAATCTCGCGCTCGACGGCTGCATCGTGAAGACGGCCGGCGTCGATGAATCGATCCTGAAATTCTCCGGCCCGGCCAAGGTCTTCGAAAGCCAGGACGCGGCCGTCAAGGGCATCCTCAGCAACGAGGTCAAGGCCGGCGACGTCGTCGTCATCCGCTATGAAGGCCCGAAGGGCGGCCCCGGCATGCAGGAAATGCTCTATCCGACGAGCTATCTGAAGTCGAAGGGCCTCGGCAAGGCCTGCGCGCTGATCACCGACGGCCGCTTCTCCGGCGGCACCTCGGGCCTCTCGATCGGCCACGTCTCGCCGGAAGCGGCAAACGGCGGCACGATCGGCCTGGTGCGCGAAGGCGACATGATCGACATCGACATCCCGAACCGCACCATCAGCCTGCGCATCGACGACAAGCGAACTCGCCGACCCGCCGCGCCGAGCAGAACGCCAAGGGCTGGCATCCGGCCGAAGTGCGCAAGCGCAACGTCACGACGGCGCTGAAGGCCTATGCGGCCTTCGCGACCAGTGCGGACCGTGGCGCGGTCCGGGATCTGAGCGGGAAGTAATAAGGCCCGTCGCACTGCAAGGCGGGGAGAAGGTGCGCTGAGCGATTGAGCACAGCAGAATTGTTCTGGGTGCGGTATGATCTCGGAGCCTTATCGATCGAGCCGCGACGGCAAAGTTTGCCGGACCGACGGTAGCCCCTGCACCCTAGCCCTCTCCCGTTTGGACGGGGCAGAGGGGACGACCGTGCAGGGGCGCACCGCTATAGCGGCCGGTTGATCTTCTTGTAGGTCTCGTCAAGCTGCTTCATCCGCTCGTCATAGGCGGCCTTGATGCAGGCGGCATCAGCCTCGCATTCCTGTCGCTTCTTCAGCCAGGCCGTCTGCTCGTCCTGCAGCGTGCCGCGCGCGCCCATGGCCAGCAGGCCGGAAAGAAGATCGAAGGTCGTCACCATCTTCACGTCGGCATCGTTGAGCGCCCGGTTGTCGCAGATCGCCTTCTCGTCCGGCTTCAGCTCCTTCGCATCGCAATCGAAGCTCGCGGCCCGACTGGTGCCGGCGCTGCAGCGAGACGTGGAAGAAGGCGAGTACGGCGAGGGTGAGGGGACGTTTCATGCAAATCTTCCTGTTTGACAATGGAAGGCGCCTCAAAGGAACGCCAGCACCAGAAAGATGATGCAGCAGGTCCAGACGGCAAGGATGAAAACCAGCCCCGCGCGGCTCGTCGGGCGGCTGGCGCGCTGTGCAGCCTCCGCCCTGAGTTCGGCCATGATCTCCGGTGGAACGAGCTTGACGGCGAGCAGAATGCCGAGCGGGACGATGACGAGGTCGTCGAGATAGCCGAGGACAGGGATGAAATCCGGGATCAGGTCGATCGGCGAAAGCGCATAGGCAGCGACCGTTGCAGCCATCGCCTTGGCAAACCAGGGAACGCGCCGGTCGCGCGCGGCAAGCCACAAAGCAACGATGTCACGCTTCAGTGACTTCGCCCATATTTTAGCTTTTGATATCAGCTGCATGTCCATCATTCCTGATCAAGTTCGCAGGTTCCTCAACTGCTTTCACCGCTGCCTTATTCTTCCATGCTTCCGCCCTCTTTCCTTTCTAGCGTCGGGCGCTACAACACTTTCTCAAGACGAATTTCAGAAGGGATTCCAATGCAAGGCCTGTTGAAACGCGCCTCCATTTCGCTCTTTGCACTGATCGTCGCTTTGCCGCTCGGCGCAGATGCGCAGACTGCGAAGACCGTACCGCAGAGCCAGATGGAAATGCAGCTTTCCTTCGCGCCGCTGGTCAAGCAGACGGCAGGCGCTGTGGTCAATGTCTATGCGGAAAAGACGGTGCAGCGGCAGTCGCCCTTCGCGGGCGATCCCTTCTTCGAGCAGTTCTTCGGCCAGCAGATGCCGAACCGCACGCGAAAAGCAGTCCTCGCTCGGCTCCGGCGTCATCGTCGAGGCCGAACGGCACCGTGGTGACCAACAACCACGTCATCGACGGCGCCGACGACATCAAGATCGCGCTGTCGGACGGCCGCGAATTTCCGTGCAAGGTCGTGCTGAAGGACGACCGGGTCGATCTCGCGGTGCTGAAGATCGAGACCAAGGACGAACTTCCCGACGCTTGCCGATCGGCAATTCCGATGCGGTCGAGGTCGGCGATCTCGTGCTGGCGATCGGCAATCCCTTCGGCGTCGGCCAGACGGTGACGAGCGGCATCGTCTCGGCGCTTGCCCGCAATCAGGTGGTCAAGAACGAGTTCGGCTTCTTCATCCAGACCGACGCCTCGATCAATCCCGGCAACTCCGGCGGCGCGCTGATGAACATGAAGGGCGAACTGATCGGCATCAACACGGCGATCTTTTCGCGCGGCGGCGGCTCGAACGGCATCGGCTTCGCCATCCCCGCCAATCTGGTCAAGGTCTTCCTGGCATCGGCCGATCGCGGCGCGAAGTCGTTCGAGCGGCCCTATGTCGGCGCCACCTTCGAGCCGGTGACCTCCGAAGTCGCCGAAGCGCTCGGCCTCGACAAGGCGCGCGGCGCGCTGATCGTGACCAAGGTGACGGAAGGCGGGCCGGCTGCCAAGGCCGGCCTGAAGGCCGGCGAGGTCATCACCGCGGTCAACGGCATTCCGGTCGAACATCCGGATGCGCTCGGCTATCGCCTGACGACGGCTGGTCTCGGCAACGCCGTCAATCTGACCGTGCTCGAAAACGGCGGCGAGCAGCAGCTGACGCTGACGCTCGCGCGGGCGCCGGAAACGTCGCCGCGCGATGAGCGGACTGATCGACGGGCACAATCCCTTCGCCGGCGCCGTCGTCGCCAATCTTTCGCCGCGCGTCGCCGACGAACTGCACATGTCGACCGGATATCGGCCGGCGTCGTCGTCGCCGAGCGTGAAGGCTGATTCGCCGGCCGCTCGCCTGGGCTTCGAGCCGAAGGATATCATCGTCTCCGATCAATGGCACGCCGATTGCAGACGACAGAGGAGCTGCGAGCAGATCGCCGACGGCGATCCCGGCTTCTGGCGCGTCGAAATCGAGCGCGACGGCCAGCGCATCCGGCAGTTCTTCCGATGAGCGACGATCTCTTCGCACCGCGCATTCCGGAGGAGGTCGCCAACAGGCGGCCTCTCGCCGATCGTCTGCGGCCGCAGACGCTTGCCGAGGTCACCGGCCAGGAACATCTGACGGGCGAGGACGGCGTGCTGCGCCGGATGATCGAGAGCGGTTCGCTCGGCTCGATGATCTTCTGGGGTCCGCCCGGCACCGGCAAGACGACCGTGGCGCGGCTGCTTTCGGGCGAGGCGGGTCTCGCCTTCGAGCAGATCTCGGCGATCTTCTCCGGCGTCGCCGACCTCAAGAAGGTGTTCGAAACGGCGCGCCTGCGCCGCATGGACGGCCGCCAGACGCTGCTTTTCGTCGACGAGATCCATCGCTTCAACCGCGCCCAGCAGGACAGCTTCCTGCCGGTCATGGAAGACGGCACCGTCATCCTGGTCGGCGCCACGACCGAGAACCCGTCCTTCGAGCTCAACGCCGCTCTGCTGTCCCGCGCCCGCGTCCTGACGTTCAAGTCGCATGACGAGGAAAGCCTGGAAGAGCTGCTGACGCGCGCCGAGACGATCGAGGGCAAGCCGCTGCCATTGACGGAGGATGCCCGCGCCAGCCTGATCCGCATGGCAGACGGCGATGGCCGCGCGGTGCTGACGCTGGCCGAGGAAGTCTGGCGCGCCGCGCGCAAGGACGAGATCTTCGATACCGAGGCTCTGACGCGCATCGTGCAGCGCCGCGCGCCGGTCTACGACAAGGCGCAGGACGGCCACTACAATCTGATTTCGGCGCTGCATAAGTCGGTGCGCGGCTCCGATCCGGATGCGGCGCTCTACTATCTCGCCCGCATGTTCGATGCCGGCGAAGATCCGCTCTATCTCGGGCGGCGGCTGGTGCGCATGGCGGTGGAGGATATCGGCCTTGCCGATCCGCAGGCGCTGGTGATCTGCAATGCCGCCAAGGACGCCTATGACTATCTCGGGTCACCGGAAGGTGAATTGGCGCTGGCGCGAGGCCTGCGTCTATCTGGCGACCGCCCCGAAATCGAACGCCGTCTATACCGCCTTCAAGGCCGCCACGCAGGCTGCCAAGCAGAACGGCTCGCTGCTGCCGCCGAAGCACATCCTCAATGCGCCGACCAAGCTGATGAAGGGCGAGGGCTACGGCGACGGCTATCGCTACGACCACGACGAGCCGGATGCCTTTTCGGGCCAGGATTATTTTCCGGAGAAGATGGGCCGCCAGACCTTCTACGATCCGCCGGAGCGCGGCTTCGAGCGCGAAATCCGCAAGCGGCTGGAATGGTGGGCGAAGCTGCGCAAGGAGCGCAATCCGCGCTAGGCGTCACCTTCGGTGACGTGCTGCGAGGCGCCTTTTGATGCGCGGCGCGGATGCTGGCGATCACCTTGACGGCCGATTCCGCAAGCCCGTGATGGCCTTCCATATCCACCACGAGATGCCAATGGCCGCTCTCCGGAATGGCCAGCCGGATCGGCGATTTCTTGGCGACGCCGCCGATGTACTTGAAGTCAAGAACCTCGGTAAAGCGCTCGAAATTCGACGCCGTCATCAGCCGGACATTGTTCGACGGCGATCAGCGTCACCTCGATCACGGTTCCGGCGCGCTGCTCGTTGAGATCGTAGTGGGTAAAGCGGAAGTTCGGTTTCGGCATTGGTCTTTCGCCGTGGAGTGTCTGGCCATCATTTTACCAAGGTGCCGGTTAAAGAAGAGTTGGGCCGAGAGGTTGGCGCATTGGGCGCTCCCGCTGGACAGCGGGAGCATCGCAGTCAATGCATTCGGCGTTCTGGTGTGACTGCAGCAAGGCGCGAGGTCGAGCACGACGCCTCGGGCGCGGCAGATATCGGCCGGGTTGTGGTTGCATTCGTCGGCTGCAAAATGAAGGGCGGCAGCCTCATTGATGAAGAGGCCGCCAACCAACCCGTCGCGGTCTGCGACGATCCACTGACCGCGCCTGTTTCTGCCAATCGTGAAGCGGGCAGGCGCGGTGTTGCGTTGGAGCGGATCGGCGGACGCGCCGGAAGAAAGACGTGACATCGATGTTCCTTTCGAGGTTTTCTTACGCGCCGGCGATTCCTTGCCGGGCGAAGTCACGCTGATGAAGGTAAGGGCTGCGCGGTAAGGGTTCCATTCGATACCGTCGGCAGAAATATCAAAATCTCATAGGGATAGCGGCAGCGGCTTGCTGCCGAGAAAAGGCTGCAGAGCGGCCGCGATGGCGGGTTCCGATTCCCGATCAGCTCGGACAAGCGGCAGCCGCACGTCGTCATCGACACCGCGCAAAAGCCGTAGCGCAAGTTTGATGCAAACCGGATCGCGGTCGGTTCCTATAGCCTTGATGAGCAGCATCAGGCGGTCGTGAAGCGCCAGCGCAGCGGATAGATTTCCGCCCTGGGCGGACTGCTGCATGGAGGAGAAGAGGCGCGGAAGAATATTCGCTCCGGGCGAAATCACCGCATCGCCGCCTTGCGCGGCAAAGGCGGATGCAGTCAAGTCGCTGCCGGTAAACCAGCGGAAGCGTCCGCGTATGCCCGTCGGGATCGCGGCCAGGCGGCGGACATCGCCTGCGGCGTCGCAAATGCCGTGGATGAGGGAGATGTCGGCCAACGCTTCCAGCACGTCATTCGAAAGATCGCTGGCGGTGCGCGCCGGATCGGTCTCGACAATCAGCGGCAGAGGCGCGTCGCGGCCGACCTGTTCGAAGTGATGCACGATGCCCTTCGGCCCGGGCTTCGAATAATACGGCACGGTGACAAGGGCAGCAGATGCGCCGAGATCTGCAGCTCTCCGGGTAAGCTCGATCGTGCTCCGCGTGCAGTTCGTGCCCGTCGCCGCGATAACCGGGATACGGCCTGCTGCAGCCTCGACGGTCGTTGAAAGGACAGCGTCGCGCTCGTCCGGTGCAAGGACCGGGCCTTCACCCGTGACGGTGCAGACGGCGATACCGCTGATACCGCTGGCAATCTGCCATTCGACAAGCTCGCGGAGCGCCGCCCGGTCGACGGCGCCATGCCGGAAGGGCGTCACGATGGCTGCGATCGTCCCGCGAAGGCGAAGCGTATTGGAGGGTGTCACGACAGTCGCCAGATATTGCCGATGACGACGTAGAGCTCGACGCAGGCAAGCACGATACCGAAGACCATCAGGATCTGCGCCGTGCGGCGTTCGCGCATCTGGCGCACCTCAGTCTTGCGGCGTGGCGGGGAAAAGGAGTAGGGCGGAAACATCAGACGCATGGCATTCACCTTTGCATGGATGACAAAGGTTACCGCCACTGCGGATAGGAAATCCATTCGCGCTCAAGGCCGAGAATATAGGAATGTCATAAAGACGCACCGGCATCCGATCCCGCTTCAGGCTCCCACCCGCTGGACCAGACATCGCCGGTTCTCGCGATCGAGCTGGGAGACCAGCGCGAAAACCGTCTCGGAAACCGGTGTCGGCACTGCGGCGAGCCGCCCCAGCGCAACGACCATGCCGGTGAGCGGCACGATTTCGAGGGGCTTTCCGGCCAGAAAATCCTGAAGCATGGACGTGCGCACCGGGCCGATGTGCCGGGATTGTTCGAGCCGCTGTTCGACGGTGATATCGAAACGGGCGCCGAGCGCGGTGCCGACGGCGCGCACTTCGTTCATCACCTTGCCGACGGTATCGGAGAGCGCCGGATCGGCCATGATGTCGCTCATCAATGCACGTGTCAGCGCGCTGATCGGATTGAAGGCGGCATTGCCCGTGAGCTTGTTCCAGATCTCGTCACGGATGCGCTGAGTGGTCGTGATGCTGAGGCCTGCGCGGGTAAACAGCGCAGCGATCGCTTCCAGATCGGCGGTGGCTTCGCCGGATGGTTCGCCCAGGACGAAGCGGCCCTTGTTCGACAGCTTGACTTCGCCGGGATTGATCACTTCCGCACCCTGATAGGCGACGCAGCCGATGACGCGGTCCGGACCGATCAGCCGCCAGAGATGGCCGCCGGGATCGAGCTCCTCGAACTGCAGGCCGGCATGCGCGCTTTGTGTATCGCCGTGGAAATACCACCACGGAATGCCGTTGAGGATCATCACGACCCGCGTGCCTTCCTTCAGCAGCTTCGCGATGCCTTCGGCGGCGGGCCCGAGCTGGTGACCCTTGAGACCCGTGATGATCAAGTCCTGCGGCGGAAGCGCAGGACGGGTCTTCCGTTGCGGTGATGTGCGCATTGACCGGCTTCTCGGACCCGGCCTCGAAGAGGTTGAGGCCCTTTTCCTTGATCGCAGCGAGATGGGCTCCGCGCGCCACTACCGAAACCGTTGCGTCCGCGCCGAGACCGGCCGCGAGCTTCACCGCTATGGCACCGCCGAGCGCGCCGGCACCATAGATGCAGATAGTCTTGAAGGTCATGCAGGAAAGCTCCGCGATTTATTGCTCTCGCGGCAGACTTAAGCCCTCCAGCCGGAATGGCGAGCAAAATCTTCGTTACCCGGGCAGAATTTCAATTTCGAAATCAATGGGAGGTGGCGCCCGTCAAAAGCTCGTTGCGGCGCAACTCATCGATTGCGGCGACGGCGTCTTCGGCAGTCCATCCGGCGCGGACGGCTGCGGCGATCATCTTCACCTCGACCTCCTGCTCCAGAGCCAGAAAAAGCGGCTCCAGCGCCTCCTGGGCGGTGAGGATGTGCTCGCGCGGCGAGGCAACGAGCTGGCGTGTGGCTGAAAAAGCCATTTCGGCAGTTCTCCTCTTTTGATGGCACAAGATTAAAACAACCTTCGAGGCAGGAAAAGAGTTCCCGAGGAAATTTCATAAAGCGTGATCTTGTTCTTTCGCCCTGCCTCTGCCTTCTTGCGCGCTTAGCCTGACGCTCCGATTCGGTTTGCCGCACGAGGGGCGGGGACGAAAGAAGCCATCAAAGGAGAATAGGATGACGGACGCCAAGAGCGGGATTTCGGGATTGCGGCCGCGGATCACGGTGATCGGCGTAGGCGGCGGCGGCGGCAATGCGATCAACAACATGATCAACGAGAGCCTGGAAGGCGTCGATTTCATCGCCGCCAACACGGATGCCCAGGTGCTGGCGACATCCAAGGCGTCGCGCCGCATCCAGCTCGGTACGCATGTGACCGAGGGACTGGGTGCCGGATCGCTGCCGGAAGTCGGCCGTGCGGCGGCCGAAGAATCGATCGATGAGATCATGGACCACTTGGCAGGTTCGCATATGTGCTTCGTCACCGCCGGCATGGGCGGCGGCACGGGAACGGGTGCAGCACCCGTGATCGCGCATGCCGCGCGCTCTGCCGGCATCCTGACGGTGGGCGTCGTCACCAAGCCGTTCACCTTCGAGGGCAACCGGCGCATGAAGACGGCCGAAGATCGGCATCGAAGCGCTGCGGCAGGCAGCCGACACCGTCATCGTCATCCCGAACCAGAACCTTTTCCGCATCGCCGATGCAAAGACCACCTTTGCCGACGCCTTCATGACGGCCGACCGCGTGCTTTTCGCCGGTGTCGGTTGCATCACCGACCTGATCGTCAAGGAAGGCCTGATCAATCTCGACTTCGCCGACGTCAAATCGGTGATGCGCGGCATGGGCCGGGCGATGATGGGGACGGGCGAGGCTTCCGGCGACGAGCGCGCCCTCAAGGCCGCCGAAGCTGCGATTGCCAATCCCTTGCTCGACGACATCTCGATGAAGGGCGCCAGGGGCGTGCTGATCTCGATCTCCGGCGGTTCGGACATGACGCTCTTCGAAGTGGACGAGGCCGCAAGCCGCATCCGCGACGAGGTGCAGGACGACGCCGATATCGTGGTTGGTGCGATCTTCGACCGGAACCTCGACGGCATGTTCCGCGTGTCCGTCGTCGCTACGGGTCTCGACAGCGTGGTTGCAAGTACTGGAGTGCCGGGGGCCGCGGCGCAGGAAATGGCGACGCGCACGCTGCAGTAAAAGGCGGGCAGCAATTAAACGCGATTTATCGCTCCGCCGGTGGGCGCCGGATCGCTCCGCCGTGGGTTCGCAGGCGGAGCGATCCTATTGACGGCAATCCGTCAGGCGAAAGCGGAATAGGCGCTGGCCACTCTGGATTCCCGGCCGCGCCGGCAACTGGAAGCTGCTGGAAACTGCCGAGCGATTGCAGGTGTGTTAGGTAAGTCCGGGGACTGGGCGGCCGACGGTGAGCGCTTTGCGGAGATTGGGGTCGAGCCGCTCGGCATAGACGTGGTCGGGTGCTGCTCCCAGTGCATCCAGCATCTTCGAGAAGAAGCAGCGGGCGGCTGCCGCCGCGGTGATATCGAAGATCTCTTCATCGGTGAGGTGGTGCTTCTTCAGTCCGTCGACATCCTGCTGCGTCACCGAGGTCGCATCGCGCACCACCTTGGCGGCAAAGGCCATGATGGCGCGTTCGGCAGCGTCGATCGGCGCCTTCTCCGTTTCGTTTGCAACCGCCGCCAGCCCGTCATTGGTGAAGCCCTCGCGCAACAGCACGGAGCCGTGCGCCAGCATGCAATAGGAGGATTTCAGTTCCTTCGCCGCCGCCAGCGTCACCAGTTCGTAGCGCCTGGGGCTCATATGGCTGCGGATGCTCGAAAGCAGCGCGCCCCAGTGCTCCATCACCTCGGGACGGTGGCCGAAGGCGCGGTACATGTTGGGAAGGTAGCCGTAATTCGCTTCGGCCGACGCATACATCGACGCCGTCTTCTCGCTGGCGGATGCTTCGGGGGTGTGGATGAAGGGCATGGCGTGGTCCTCCTCTATCATGGATAAAGGATAGGCGGGAAAATTGGGACGGCAATCTGTTTGGTGCGAATTCGGCGTCGAATGAAGCGGCAGAGCTTGTGCTAAAACTTTATCGCGAGCCCGAGGATGGGACCTTGCTGGACGGCGTCGAAAACGAAGCCGTCGTCGCTGTAATCAACCCCGAGTGCTCGATATCCGGCAATGGCTGAAATCCAGTTGTTGAAATCGTAGCCGACGCCCAAGGCGACGTCCCAGTCGATGTCGGCTCCGCCGCCGCCGACCAGTCCCCATCCGGTCAGATAGACCTTCGGGGTGAAGAAATACTTCCCGCGAAAGCCGGCCACGCCATCGACCCATGTGGCGCTGTCGGTGACATCCCGGCCGTTGAGAAGGCCGCCGTTAAACGAGAGTTCCGTTTCGACCGACCAGACCCTGACACCGCCGACGATATCGAGATTCCCCGACGGGCCCTCGAGGATCGAATAGCCGACGCCGAGAAGCCCGGTAAATGTCTTCGCGGTGACATCGACATCATTCGCCAATATTCCCAGAGGGGTCTCGCCATTGGCAGACAGCTTTATGTAGATGACGTCGCTGATGACGCTGAAACGGTCGTATCGGGCTTCGCCGGCCGCCATGAACGCGAAATCGAGATTGTCCAGGATGTCGCCGAAATCGGCATCGATGTGCACCGTGGTAGGAATCCCGAATTGCGCCGTATCGCCCGATATCCCGGCCATCCAGAAATACGGAGCGACCGAGAACGTCCAGCCATCCGCGGCTTCGGCTGGCTTTGGTTCCTGCGTCAGGAGAGGCGATACGTCGGCCGCCTGTACCCCGGTGGACGCCAATGCCGCCAAGGTCAGCGAGAACCCAAGCTTCAGATATGTCTTCGCCATCGTCATCGACTTCCTCCTCCATCTGCGGCCTGCCCCTTCGCCCGTCATCACTGTGTCACGGCACACGCTTGTCCCTGCGATGCCGCTCTGCTCGAACTGCATTCCGGTGCCGCCTTTGCTGCCCGCTCGTCTGCCCGGTCATGCTATTCAAGTGATCGGCGTAGTGGGCTCGGGTATCCGGATCCACTGCCGCGACCGGGGCCGCGAGAATGAGACCTGCCGCATTGCCAGCAGCCGCAGCCGCGCCGGTCGTTCCAGCAATCAGCTGGTCCCCGAGACCCATCCTGCTGTCGGTCAGCGTCTGGCCGTCGGAAATACGCGCGCCGATGAGCTGGACGATCTCCGGCGATTCCGCGAACTTGCTGTGGTGGAGACCGTCGCCGGCCTCTACCTTGGTCAGGTCGATCACCGCGATCTTGTTGGCTTCGAGTTCCGCCTTGTAGGGAGCCTGCTCCGGATCGATCGATCCCAGCCGGGCGACGTCGCCCCAGACCCTGCGCGAGAAGGCAAGCGCGCGGTCATCGCGCGATACGAACAATGTGAAGCGGGGGACTTGCTTGCCCATGTCGGCGATCTGCGAGCGGAACACGTCCACGTCGACGTCCGGAGCGGCAAGCATCACGTTCTTGAATTTCGCTGGCAGACCGCCGTTGCGTATCGCCATCTGGCGCAAGCCTTCGAGGGCCAGCCAGTTGCCCATCGAGTGCGCGAGGATGGAGACTTCCTTTATCTCCTTATCGTTCGCCAGATACTGGAACAGTTTCTCCAGGGCGTTGCGCGTGTAATTGGTGCTTTCGCGATCGTATCCGTAGGCGAGCAGGCTGCCCCGCGATGGCCATGTCACCAGGATGGGCGCGCTGTGGACACCTGAAATCGTGGACGATCTGCGCAAAGCGGTAGACGGAGTCCTCGAACCGGTTGTTGAACCCGTGGATGAACACGAACGCGCTGCGGTCAGGGCTCTTGCGGACCGCGGCGTTGAGCCAGGTCTTTGCCTGCTCCAGGCTGATCTCGTCCGCCTTCAGGGTTGCGAAATCAGTCGCCGGGTTTGACGGAAGCCTTTTCGGCCACGCGACGTCGCCGACCTTGCGCGCGCCTGCAGGCGGTATTGAAACGGTGATGTCGGCAAAGGCTGGAGCAAGCGCTCTTTCGCCTGTGAACATCTCGCCGCGATTGGTGGAGCGCCCCCGCGTCGTCGCAATCAGCATGTCCACGCGGCTGGAGCCGGGCGAGGTGTCCGCAACAGGCACCAGCACGTCCTTGGGATGTCCGCCGCATCCGGAAGGCAAAACGAGCGCGGCGCAAAGAATGAGCCCCCGGCACCCCTTGAACAACGCAGTCGGACGATAGTTACTGACGCTCTGCGGAATGCTCACTACACTTCCTCTCGCGGTCCCCGAAGCACATCTAAACCGTTCCGCTCGATTCTTGCAAATGTCCGATAAAGTTCGTTGCAACTGTGAGCGACATTCACAGTATCCGAAGACTAATTATGAGATAGCCATTTCGGTATTGTCCTTTGGGGAAGCTTGACGGCGTTAGTATTTCGTCGGGCATTTCGGAAACGTCCCCTATGAATTGGCGCAACGAACATCGCCAGTCGGCGAGAGCATTGGAAAACTCGTGCAAACTCAACTGGTTGGGCGCATGTATCGTTGCCTTTATTGGGCACCGGTTACCGCGCGCAATTGCCTGATCAGCTCTGCAATCTGTGGATCGTCCGGTCGCAGGCGGGCCAGTGCCTCGGCGTATTTCAGCGTCTCCGGGAAGCGTCTGAGCTTCAGTCCATAGTTGACTGCGGTGCCGAGCAGATTGGCGTCAAGCTCTCCACCCGCAACGGCACGATCGAGCAGATCGAACGCATCCTCCGTCCGGCCGAGCGAATCGAGTGCGACGGCAAGCGTCGTCTTGTAGCGGGCATTGCCCGGATCCAATCGTATCGCTTCATTGAGCTCCCGGATCGCCTCGGCCATCGCCTTCTCGCGAACGAGCGACAGCGCGTGTCCATAGCGCAAGTCGGCGTGATCGGGCGAGATCGCGATGGCTTCGGCATAGGCGCGCTCCGATTTGTCGTTTTGCCCGGTGGCGCGGTAGAGTTCGGCGAGGTTGATATGCGGACCTGCAAGCGTCGGGTCGAGCGCGATCGCCTGGCGGAACGCCTTTTCCGCGTCTCCGGCGCGCCGCTGGCCGGACAGGAAGGTTCCGTAGTTGCTCTGTGCCTCGGCGACGTCGGCATTGGCCTCGACATAGGCACGCAGGTCTTCGACGGCGGCGTCGAAGTTCTTTCGTTGATCGCCAAGAAGATCCAGAGACGGGGTGCTGCCCAGGGCCATCGCCGCAGCCACGCGCACCGCACGCGTTTCATCGCCAAGCAGCTTTCCGATTGCGTCCAATCTGAGCTCGGGCGGCAGGTTGCCAGCCGCCTCCGCCGCGCCCAGCCTGACCAGAGGATCGGAATCTCCCGCGGCCGCCTTGACGTCAGCGACGACGTCCGCTCCGCCGATCCGGCTCATCTGCGCGATCGCGCTGCCTCTGACGATGCCAGCCTGTTCCCGGTCCGAGACAAGCTTGCGCAGAGCTTCGATCGAAGCCGGATCGCTCTTTGCGGCCGCGGCGAAAGCGTGGGCGATCGTCGGGCGTGCGCGCCAAGCGGTGCCGTACCACTTGTCCATGTTCTCCGCTGCCCAGGCATTGGTTTTGCCCTCATGGCACGTGGTGCAGGCGTTCGGCGTTCCGTAAGCGGCGGAAAGATCGGGGCGCGGGATCACGAAGGAGTGGTCGCGCCGCGGATCGACCTTCATATAGGTGCGCTCCGGCATGTGACAGTTGGCGCACTGCGCGCCGCTCGAACCGACCGGATGGTGGGTGTGGGCCGGGGTGTCGAACACGCCGCTGGGGTTATACTTTGCGAATCGCTCCGGCGCGGTTTCGCGTATGGCATTGTGTGCACAAGGCGTTGCCATCCGCCTTCAGCGTTGCCTCGTGCTGCCTGTGGCAATCGAGGCAGGTGACGCCCGCCCTTGCCATCTTGCTCTGCTGGAAGGAGCCATACTCGAACACCTCGTCGAGAATCTGCCCGTCGGGAAAGTAGAGGTCCGGACGGAGCAACGCCGGCGAAAAATAATCGAGAAACGGCTTTCCCGCAGCATAGCCGTCGCCGAGCTTGATCCGTCTCGAGTGGCAGCCGAAGCAGGTGTTCGCGTCGACCTGCGATAGCCCGAGACCCGGACCGATGGACATGGAGGCACCTTTAGACTTCGCCTCGGCCCATTCGACATGCTTGGCACCGCCGCCGTGACAGGATTGGCAGCCGATGCTGGTCGCGACATAGGTTGATTGATAGTCGTTCGTCTCCGGCTGGAAATTGGCCTGAGGATCGGTGGAATGGCAGTCGATGCAGGTGCGGTTCCAGCGGTAGAACGGGCCTGTCCAGTGATATGTCGAGCCCGGTTTTGCCGGCGTGCCTTCGCCGAGCCAGAACCATTCCTGCTTGTCCGTATCCCAGGCAACGTCGAGAGCCTGCAGCCTGCCGCCGCCCAGATCGACCAGATACTGCTGCAGCGGCTCATAGGCGAAGGTGTATTTGACCTCGAAGTCCCCCTGCTTGCCGTCCGGCCCTTCGGTCCGGACGAAGAAGCGGCCGTCGCGGCGGGAAAAAGGTCGTGACAATGCCGTCGTGATCGAACTGGACATTGTTGAAATTGCCCCGCACCGTCCTGTCATCGGCAAGCGCCATCGCTTTTGCATGGTGGGACTTGGCGAAGGCGGCTGCCTGGTCGCCATGACAGGATGCACAGCTCTTCTCGTCCACGAATCCGTCGTGGATCGAGATCCGCGGATCGGCGGTGGACGCCGGAGCCGTCTCCTCTGCAAGGGTCTGTCCGGCGAGCGCAAGCAGGAAACAAAGCCAAAAAGCTGCCTGAAGAATTGCCGTCCGCCCAGGAAAAATGCAATCCAACGTCCGCATCCACCGTTCTGGCAGAGCGCGCGCATGCGCCAACGCGTGACCACAGGCGTCCGGCGAAGAATTAGCCGACAAACGATCGCTTTCATCGAACCTACCTTCCCGGGGGCTCCCATCGGGGAGGGCACTCACCAAGACCTCCCCTGAAATCAGCGGATACGCCGTCCTACTGCTCCTGAAAAATCTGCTTCCAGTCGGCCTTCATGTCGACGACGGTCCAGCCGGTGATCGCGGCCGCATCGAGCGCCTTGTCGAGGCGGCCGAATTCGGTATCACGGTCGTAGGCGTATTCGCGTTCCGCATCGGTGTGATGAACGAGCATGCCGAGACGCGCAGGCGCACCGCCCATCGTCGTCCATTGCAGCATTTCGAGATCGCCGTCGGAATTGCCGAAGGCTGCGATCGGCCGGCGGCCGATCTCCTGGTTGATCCCGACCGGCTTGCCGGCCTTGTCGTCGATGAAGTTGACTTCGGGCAGGCGGTACAGGGTCGGCGTGTCGTCCTGCATCCTGAACTCGGTCTTGATCGAGGAGCCGACAACCTGCTCCGGCGGGACGCCGTAGACCTTTTCCGTCCACGGCCGCATGAACTCGACGCCGCCACCCGACACGATGAAGGTCTTGAAGCCGTTGGCGCGCAGATAGGCGAGCAGCTCGACCATCGGCTGGTAGACGAGTTCGGTGTAGGGCCGCTTGAACTTCGGGTCGCGTGCCGTGGCAAGCCAGTCGGTCACGACCTTCTGGAAGTCGTCGGTGGTCATTCCCGCATGGGTCACCATGATGAGTTCCAGAAGGCCCTTTTCGCCCGAGGCGGCCAGCGTCTTCATGTCGCCTTCGAGCACTGCCTTGAACGGCTGCGTGTCCTTCCATTCCGGATGCTCCGGAGCAAGCGCCTTCACGCGGTCGAGCGCGAAGGCGAGCTGGGTGTACATCGGATGCTCGACCCACAGGGTGCCGTCATTGTCGAACACGGCGATGCGCTCCGGTTCCGGGACAAACTCGGGCGAACCCTCCTTTGTCACCTTCTCGACGAAGGCGACGATCGCCGCTTTCGGAGCGGTGTCGTTCCACGACGGCAGGGGATCGCTCTGGGCCTGTGCCGAAGCGGCAAAGAGAAGAGCCGCCGCAACAGCCAGCGTTCCGTCGCGGGCCGATTTGAAGAAATCTTGAATTGCGAACATTGGGTGTCCTCCAAAGATTGCTGCTGCGAATGTCAGATAGCCCGTCTGGAAGACGGCGGCCCTGGCATGATCCCGGGCCGCCGCGCGAAAATCAGTTGCCGGTCGGCATCGGAATGCTCACGCCCTCCTTC
Source organism: uncultured Alphaproteobacteria bacterium (assembly GCA_963838565.1). Classification (GTDB taxonomy): domain Bacteria; phylum Pseudomonadota; class Alphaproteobacteria; order Rhizobiales; family Rhizobiaceae; genus Rhizobium. The sequence continues at coordinate 90,357 of CAWIRO010000011.1, read as the reverse complement.
GCAAGCTGCGTCCCGCACCCACTGGAAGCGCTCATAGTTCGAAAGCGTGATCGGACCGGTGTAGCTCAAGCTCTGCAGCTTGCGTGGCGGGTACTGCACGTAGGTGGCCATGATCTTCTTCATCTCCTCGCCCATGACCACGCCCATCCAGGTCCGCTCGGTGAAGTTGTTCATGAAAATGTCGTAGCGTTCCTGCGGGTCCTGCCACAGATCGAACACCTGGGGCACCGTGGCGACATATTTCTCCGCACCCTTCCAGCCGAGGTTGGAGTCGACCGCCAGCCCGCCCGTCGAGGCTCCGTCATCGCCGCGGAGATTGAACACGAACTTGTAGTTGTTGACGCGGATCGCACCGGGTGAGAGCTCGTTCTCGGTAAAGTAGAACCATGATTTGCGTGCCGACTTGCCGGTGCCGAGCAGGATCGGCGACATGTCGTAGCTGTCGAAGATGATCGGCTTGTCTTCGCGGTCCTTGTCGGGCAGCGGAACGCCGCCGACTGCGGCGAATGTCGCCATCAGATCGAGACCGCCGACGATATCGTGGTTCTTGGTGTCGAGGTTTGATCTTGCCCGGCCAGACGGCGATCGCGGGAACGCGATTGCCGCCCTCGCGCACGGTGCCCTTGGTGCCGCGGAACGGCGTGTATCCGGCATCCGGATAGACGTCCTGCCAGGCGCCGTTGTCCGTCGTGTAGAAAACCAGCGTGTTCCGGTCCATGCCGGTTTCACGCAGCTTGTCCATGATCCGGCCGATGCGGGTGTCGAGCTCGACGACCGAGTCGGCATACTTCGACTTCGACAGCGACTTGTGCTCGAACTCCGGGGCCGGCATGTTCGGCTGGTGCACCTTCATGAAGTTCACGTTGATGAAGAACGGCTCGTCCGGCGTCTTGGCGGCTTCATCGAGGAATTCGAGTGCCGCCTTCTCGACATAGCCGTCGAAGAACGGAATGCCGACCACGCCTTCCTTGCCGTCGATCACCGGCGTGTCGACATACTGGCCGTTGATCTTGAAGTCCTCGGTCACCGGCCCGCCGGCCTTGCCGGACAGCGCGCCCTTCGTCACCTTCTGGAACATCGCCCGGAGTGCCGGATCCATGTCCGGGAACCAGGTCGGGTCGGCATAGGTGTAGGCGTTGAGGTGATAGAGCCCGGCATACTTCATCTCGTCGTAGCCCTGGGCGTTCGGCAGCGCATAGTCTGCCTCGCCGAGATGCCATTTGCCGGTGAAGTAGGTGTGGTAGCCGCCGCGCTTCAGCACCGACGCCAGCGTCCATTCGGCTGCCGGCAGGCCGCCGCCCTGGCCCTGGAAGGCCACCGTCGTCATGCCGCTGCGGTTCGGAATGCGCCCGGTCTGCATGGCCGCGCGGCCGGGCGTGCAGCTCGGCTGGGCATAGAAGGAGAAGAAGGTCATGCCTTCGTCCGCCAGCTTGTCGATGTTCGGCGTCGGCATGCCGCGACCTTCGCCGCCGCCATAAGGGCCGAGATCGCCATAGCCGGTGTCGTCGGACACGATGAATAGAATGTTGGGCTTTCTTTGCGCTTCCTGCGCTTGCAGGGGCGATGCCGTACACCAAAGAACGGTCGAAGCAGCCAATGCTCCGATGCCGTAGATTATCCTGCGATTCATCTTGGGTTCCTCCGTTGTGATGTCCGGCCGAACGATGATTCATCCAAACGCACGGCGGCAAATTCAACGAGCGCCGCCGGTCGCGTGTTCACTCTGAATTCAATCGAAACAACTGGAGCAATTTCAAATTCGGACGCCCTTCAATCGGAAAGGGCATCCAGCCGAGTGTCCATTGCGGATCGCGAGAGGCACTCATGGCGGGCAACCTACCGAACGCCGATCAACAGCGATATTGTACCTTGGGGCAACCACAGGCTTTTGTGATCTTCTTGAAGTATAAATTTCGTAGGTTGCAAGGATGACGCAACTTCGCTTAAGTGCTATTCGTCGATTGGCTTCTCGGGGGAAAGCTATGGGCTTGGTGCGCAACTGGACAGGTTCGATCGCGCCAGCTCGGGTAGGTGCGCGGCTCTCTGTTGCCTTTTTCTCGTGATTGGTTGCTGCTGCTGCCAGCCGCGTCCATGGAGATCGTGGGCCGCGTTCCGCGTGTTCTCATTCTCTACCCGTACGACGAACGGATAGCCGCGACGACCGCCGCCGGAGAGGCGATGAGGGCGCGGCTGCTCGACGTCACCAGAGGAAAGATCGATCTGTTCTCCGAATTTCTCGATCTTTCGAGATTTCCGGAAGCAGAGCACATCGGCCGCATGGCTCGATATCTTTCGGCCAAGTATGCGGATCGCCGTCCTGATGTGGTGATCGCGCTCGGCGAGGAATCGGCGCGGTTCATCGTTGCGAACCGCAAGGACCTCGCGAGCGATGCAAGGATCATCGTCGCCGGCTTCGGCAGATCCACCGCCGAAGAAATGGACTTGCCCGAGCGATGTGATCGGAGCCTTCACCGAGTTTGACATCCTCAAGACGGCGGAGATGGCTCGCGGTCTCCAGCCGGAGGCGCGTCATCTCTTCGTCATCGGAGGATCGTCAGAATTCGACCGTTGGTGGCTCGCCACGGCGCGTGCCGATCTTGCGGCTTTCTCCAAGGACTACGACACGACCTATTTGGAGGACTTGACGATCGACGAGTTCACCCGACGGGCCGCTGAGCTTCCCCGTGACAGCATCGTCCTGGCGCTGACGATCTTCAAGGATCGCAGCGGCCGCAATTTCATTCCGCGCGAAGCGATCAGACAGATAGCGGAGACCGCCAGCGCTCCGATCTACGGTCCATATCCCACCTACATCGACTACGGCATCGTCGGCGGCAACGTGGTCACGTTCGAGGCGCTCGGCATGACCGTGGCCGACCTTGCCCTCGATGCCATTGCCGGCAAGCCGATCTCCAATCTCGAAGTCTCCCCAAACCTATGTCGCCGATGCGAGGCAACTGAAGCGCTGGGGGTTGTCGGAGGAGAACCTTCCTCCGGGCACCGTTCAGATGTTCAGAGAAGCGACCTTCTGGGAGCAGCACTGGCTTGCCATCGTCGCGGCGCTTGCCGTGATCACGCTCCAGGGCATCGTCATTGCCGGACTGCTTATCGAACGCCGCCGCCGCCGGACGGCGGAGATCGAAGTCGCGCCGTCGCCTCCTCGAAGTGGTTCATCTCAATCAGTCTGCGACAGCTGGCGCGCTGTCCGCGTCGATCGCGCACGAACTCAACCAGCCGCTCGGTGCCATCCGCAGCAACGCCGAGGCGGCGGCGATCATTCTTCGGGCCGAGAAGCCCGACCTCAAGCTGATCGAGCAGATCCTGGTCGACATTCAAGACGACGATCAGCGCGCTCATGACGTCATTTCGCCGGATGAGGGGGCTGCTTAAGAAACGAGGCGAGATCGACTGGCAGGAGTTCGACCTCAATGACGTGACGACGAGTGCGATCAGGATTCTGCACGGCGAGGCCGAGCGGAGGGGCGTTGTTGTCAGTTCCAACCGAGCCCCACGGGAGCTGCCGGTCCGAGCCGACAAGGTCCACGTCCAGCAGGTCATTCTCAACCTCGCGACCAACGCGATGGACGCAATGCTGGAGGTGGTCGCGACTGAAAGGAGGCTCACGCTCGAGACGACGCTGACGAGGGAATCCAAGGTCGAGCTGTCGATTGCCGATACCGGCCGCGGTATCCCCGACGAACAGCTCGCCAGCATTTTCGAGCCGTTCTATACGACAAAGCCCACTGGAACCGGGCTTGGCCTTTCCATCGCGCGCACGATCGTCGAGACCTATGGCGGCAAGATCTGGGCCGACAACCGACCCGAAGGCGGAGCTGTTTTTCGTGTGGTGCTGCCTCTCGCACGAAGTGGATGAACCAATTGGAACCCGTCGTTCACATCGTCGATGACGACCAATCCTTCCGCACGGCAGTTGGACGGCTGCTGTCGGCGTCAGGTTTCCGCGTGGCGCTTTATGAATCAGGCGATCAGTTTCTCGCGCAGTTGCCGGACGGCGAGCCTGGCTGCATCCTCCTCGACCTCGACCTGCCGGGCTTGAGCGGGCTGGAACTGCAGCGCCGGCTTCTGGAGCAAGCGCCCCTGCTGCCGATCGTGTACCTCACGGGCCAAGGTGACATAAAGGCCAGCGTCAGTGCGATGAAGGCCGGCGCGGAAGATTTTCTGGAGAAGCCGGCGTCCGGCAGCATCTTGTTGGAGGCGATCGAACGAGCGCTGGTCCAATACGAAAAGCGGCGAGTGGAGCGCGAACGCATTCACGCGCTTGAGGTTCTGGTGGCTGGCTTGACGCCGCGCGAAGCCGAGGTCTTCGGTCTGATCGTGCGCGGCCACCTCAACAAGCAGATCGCCTACGCCCTCGGCACGTCCGAGAGGACCGTGAAGGCCCATCGGCACAGTATCATGGAAAAACTCGGGGTGCGTTCCTTGGCCGAGGCGGTGTCCATCGCCGAGAGAACCGGCCTGCTCGATCCCGACGCGAGACCGCTGCAGCGTTCGTGAGCGTGCCGTTTCCCCTTAGGACAATATCCGACGTGCCGTGGGAGGCCTACAGTACAATGCGTACGAGCCGAATATCCTCCCACACGAGCGAAAGAGAGGCACAAGTTGGAAAGCCCGCGCCGCACGGTGGCCGTCGTTGAGGACGATCCAAGCATGCGAAGGAGCGTCCGGCGGCTGCTGAATGCCCACGGATTTCTGGCGGAGGAATATGCGTCGGCTGAATCCTTTCTCGGTCGCGATGTCGCGAAGCAATGTGGACTGCCTTGTGCTGGATGTCGATCTTGGCGGCATGTCCGGCATCGATCTGCAACGCCGATTGAAAGAGTCGGGCTCCAGGCTTCCGGTGATCTTCATCACGGCTCTCGAAGACGACGCCCTGAAGGTGCAGGCCGCACGAGCCGGTTGCATCGCCTATTTGCGAAAGCCGTTTCCGGCCGCCTTGCTGATCGACGCGATCAACGAGGCGCTCGAGCCGTAAGCTCCATTTGAGATGCTGGCCTTCCCCAAAGGACAATAGCAACTCGATTTCTCGTGGGTAGACTGGCGGAGTTCACGAGCTGGGCGTGAAGGTCAGCAACACGCGGAGACCGCAACGTAGGAGCATGCCATGAGGGACAATGCCATGAGTAGCGCCGACGACCAGGAGACGTCAGAACAGCATTGCGGCGCCAGTCGCATAAATCTTCTTCTCAACACCGCCTTGCTGCCTGCGACCGCTGGCTTGAACGGCAAACTCCTGGCTATCTCGTTGGCGTTCGCATGCATGTCGGCCGCCGCCGATGCTGCAGATCTTGTGATCGCGATGCCGAACTGGCCGTCCGGACAGGCGACAGCGAACATCCTGAAGGTCGCCATCGACAGGAAGTTCGGGGTGCAGGCGGAGGTGCGTGAACTCGGCGAGCTGAACGCTTTCGTCGGTCTTGAGAAGGGCGAGGTCGACATCCATCCGGAAGTCTGGCGTCCGAACCTCGACAGCGTGATCAAGAAATACGTCGATGAGAAGAAGGCGGTCGTGCTTTCGAAGCACGCCGTCGCCGCCTGGGAGGGCCTGTGTGCGACCGAGGATGCCGCCGCGGCCGGGATCCGGAACGTTTCGGATCTCGAGGATCCGGCCAAAGAGCGCCCTCCTGGATACGGACGGCGACGGCCGGGGCGAGCTTTGGATCGGCGCTGCGACCTGGACATCGACGGACATCGAGCGCGTGCGGGCCAACAGCTACGGCTACTGCGGCAAATCTCACGCTGGTCGAGGCCGAGGAAGATGTCGGCATGGCCGCCGTCGACGCCGCCGTCGCCACCGGCCGCCCGATGGTGTTTGCCTGCTACGCGCCGCACCACGTCTTCGAGCTGCACAAGGTGGTCCGGCTGGCCGAACCGCCATACGAGGCGGCGAAGTGGAAGATCGCGGCTGCGAGCGATCCTCTGTGGATCAGCAAGTCGAGCGCTCCGGTGGCGTGGCCGCCGACCGAGTTCCATATCGCCTACGCCACCGACTTCGCCAGGAAGCATGCCGACATCGCCGCCTTTCTCGAGCGGGTCGATTTCACTCCGGAGGAGGTCACCGAGATGACCTATGCGCTGCAGGTGGAGCGGCAGAAACCGCTCGAATTCGCGAATATGTGGGTCGACGGTCACGCGTCGCGTGTCGATGGGTGGGCAAAGCCATGAAGAACGGCCGAGACGCTTCCAAGTCGATCGCCTCGCGAACACTTGTCCTGTCCGCTGCCGCCCTGTGCCTGGCTCCCCTGATCGCCCTTGCCGCGCAGACGCAGATCTTCGATGCGAAGACGCGCACCTGGGTCAACTACGACATGAAAAAGGCGCGCCAGTATTACGCCCGCAACAACCAGTCGCCGGACGCTTTCCGCATGCAGGTCGTGCCCTTCCGCACGGCCGAGGAGCCGGGCACGATCATCATCGACGGCAACCAGCACTTCCTCTACCTCGTGCAGCCCGGCGGCCAGGCTATCCGCTACGGCATCGGCGTCGGGCGGGAAGGCTTCGGGTGGGCGGGGATCGTCCGTATCGGACGGACCGCCGAATGGCCGACCTGGACGCCGCCCGCGGAAATGGTCGCTCGCGACGCGAATGCGGCGAAATGGGCGGCGGGAATGCCCGGCGGTCCGCGACAACCCGCTCGGCGCGCGCGCGCTCTATCTCTACGAGGGCGACAACGACACCATCTACCGCATCCACGGAACGGCGGAGCCCTGGACGATCGGTCTCGACGTGTCGTCCGGATGCATTCGCATGAACAACGACGACATCACCGACCTCCACTCCCGCGTGAAGGTCGGCGCGAAGGTGATTGTCCTGATGCAGGGCGCGGCTCTCTACAAGGGCATATGAACGCAAAAAGGGGGATGAGAATGTCAAGACTGAAGGATGGGCTGTCCATGCGCTGGACGATCCTGCTGGTATCGATCGCATCGACAACCGGATGCGTATCCTCCCCACCACCGCCGCCGCCGGACCAGATGTCGCGCACGATGCTCCAGACCGCACCCGCGGACCTGCAGCTCCTGTGCGCCGACGCGGCCGCGAAGTCGGCCGGTGTCGAACGCGCAAAGGTCCTGCCGATGAATTCGCGCCAACTCGACGCCTCCAGCTACAGCGTCGAACTGGATGCGACGGGCCGCAAATTCAACTGCGTGATCGACAACACGGGCATCGTCAAGACCGTCCAGCCCGTCTAACGGATGGGAGGTCGGCCAGCGTAAGCGGCTGAGGCTCCGACTATCGGCATTTCCAGGCTGCCAGATATCGATGCCGCTTCAAACATGATGTGATACACTCGGGCCTGACGGCGACCTGACGATCCGAGGCACAATGATGCATCGTAAGCTGGCGACAATCCTCGTAGCCGATTTCGTGGGTTCGACGGCGGCAATGGAGCACGACGAAGAGGCGACCGTCGCAAGGATCCATGATTGCCTGAGAGTCGTCGAGGACGTCGTGGTACGCCACGACGGCCGGGTCTTCGGGACAGCGGGGGACGCCGTTCTGGCTGAATTTGGCAGCCCCGTGAACGCAATCAGGTCGGCTATCGAGGCACGTTACAGCCTGTCCGCCGTTCCGGGAGCCGCACCCGTCGACATGCGCTTCGGACTGCACATCGCCGATGTGGTGGTTGTCGGAAGCGATCTTCGCGGCGACGGTGTCAACATTGCAGCGAGAATTCAGGCCTCCGCCAACCCCGGCGCGATAGAAGTTTCCGGGGCGCTCTATGATCAGATACATCGCGTGTCGCCTTGCAAGTTCGCGCACCTGGGTGACAGGACGCTCAAGGGTATATCGGAGCCCGTGCGGATCTATAGCGTCGATGCCGTGATGGATCGCCACGTGTTTCAGGTTGCTCCAACCCGACTGGACCCGAAGCCCCAAATTCCGGTGCGCGCAAATTCGATCGCCGTTGCCCGGTTCACGGTGGCTCCGGGTGCGGATCAGGACCAGCTGTATCTGGCGGAGGGCATTACCGATGACCTGACCCTCGAGCTGAGCCGTCTCAAGAGCCTCTTCGTCAGCTCTCGATCCGCTTCCACCGCCTTGACCACCACCGATCCCTCTGGAAATCGGCAAGCTCCTCGGCGTCCGGTACGTCGTCGGCGGCTCCATCCGGAAGTCTTCGACAAATATCCGCGTGAACATTTCGCTGACGGAGACGAGCGAAGGCCACGTTATCTGGAGCGAGCCAATCACGCGCCCGTTTCAGGAAATTCTCGATGTGATGGACGAAGTGATTGCGCGGGTGGCGGCGACTGTGTCGGGCCGCGTGGAGCAATCGGAACTCGTGGCGGCGCGGCTCAAGCGGCCGGAGAACATGACCGCCTACGAGTATTATCTCAGGGGGCTGGATCACCACCGGCTTGTCGGCGTTTCCGACGATCATATTCGCGAGGCCATGAGCTGGTTCGAGAAATCCATGCGGGCAGATCCGGGATTTGGCCGGTCCTTCGCAATGCACGTCTGTTCATGGAGCAATCTTCCGGACTTCGACATCCTCCGTGGTGAGAAGCAAGTTGCCCATGCACTGGAACTCGACCCGACCGATCCCGAAGCTCACAGGATCATGGGGTCGATCAAGATGAAAGTGGGCGACTTCGCGACGTCGCACTACCATCACGACAGGGCCTGCGAGCTCGCGCCCAATGACGCTTACATCATCGGCAGAAGCGCTTCACTCTACGTCTTCTCGGGTGAACCCGGTAAAGCGCTTGAACTGCTCGACCGGGCGGAGGCTTTGGATCCGTTCCTGCCGGTGTGGATCACCGAGGAGCGCGTCGCGGCTCTCTATGTTCTTGGGCGATACGACGAAATGTTCCGTGTCGCCCATGCACTGCGTTTCCAAACCAGACGAACATTCATTTACCAGATCGCGGCGCAGATGGCTGTCGGCAAAATCGACCAAGCCCGGAAGCTCGTCGGTCAGGCAATGGCGCTGGATCCTCATCTGTCGATAGACTACGTGCGAATTCAGGAAACCTACCAGGACAAAGGCGTGATTGACGAGTTGATCGCAAGGGTTCGGGATGCCGGTATTCCGATGTTTCCCGCCGAGCTCTGCGAAACACCTGGCGGCGTTGCCGAAACTCTATCGGCGGCAACGGAACGTTGAGAGGGCGTCAGCGACGCTGTTGCACAGCCTGATCAGGTCGCCCGTATATAATCGCCGAAGTAATACACAGGCGCGCGCGTCAACTCGCCGTTCCCAAGATGTCCAAACATCTGGTTTCCAAGGATCCAAAATGTGATCTCGAGTGTTCTAACGGAAAAGACATATTCCCCGTCAATCCAGTGCTCGGCCTTGCTTCCATCTATAGGAAAGAGAAATTCACCGCACTGGTAGAATGCGGCCTTCTCAGAGTGGAAATCGAAAACATATCTCAATATTGCCATGTATTTCCGAGCGCTCTCTCGATAATACATAGTGGAACGTTGCTGTGATGCTTGTCTATACTTCAGTGGGGAAATGTGAGGGCTTTTCACAGATTGCCGCTTGTGAGCGGGTCAACTCCTCCAGCTCGCTCAACTTCCGGCATCAGCACACAAAGGAGACCGCCTCGGTCCGCGAGGCGGACAACATTGTTTTTGGGCAGGGGCCTTGGGCTTGCCCTCGTACGTCTTCGCACGCGCCAGCGCCTTCCTCTTCTGCGCGATAATCAGGAGAAGCCTTTCCCGGAACAGCACGGGCCTCCCCGGAAATCGTTTGTAGAAGATAGGCTTATGCTCATCGATGCTACAATTGATGCAACGTATGCTACAGTTACATACATGCAATTTGGCGACAACTTTCAGTATTGTTTTTCGTTAAGGCTTGCATGTTGCCCGATACGTCGGTTAATCTGTCATCTTAGCTTTGCCGTCTTCCATCATTATTGTGGTGTCACACAAACGATACGTTGTAGCAGTACTTTGCTGCACTTTCGGAATGCATGAAAAATCGTGCTGAGATGCGGGCATTCGTGTCCCGTGCGAGGATGCTTGCGTTGCTGGCGTCCGTCCATCGAATGACAACAAAGACCATCGCTGCCGTTGCCAAGAATTGCTCCCGTATTTTTGCAAAGGAATCGACATGACGTCCGAGCTATCCAGCATCACGAACACGCCGATCTTCAATAACCCGTTCACCAGCTATTGGACGGATGCGTGGCAACGCTCCATCCTCTTTCTTGACGTCATGAGGCGGCGCGGCGCACAGTATGAGGAGCAAGCGGCGCGCAGCGCCCCGCATGTGCTGGACTACGACGCCGAACTTGTCTGCGATGGCCGCAGCCTTCGAGCAGCCGGTCAACTACGTGCTGGTCCGCATCGTTCCGCCGGCGGGCGTCGTGATCGATCCGCTCAAGCGCCCCTTTGTCGTCGTCGATCCGCGAGCCGGCCACGGGCCGGGCATCGGCGGTTTCAAGGCCGACAGCGAAATCGGCGTGGCGATGAAGGCAGGGCATGCCTGCTATTTCATCGGCTTCCTGCCGGAACCCATGCCCGGCCAGACGATCGAGGATATCGCCCGCGCCGAGGCGCAGATTTCTGGAAATCGTCATCGCGCGCCACCCCGAGGCCGACGGAAAGCCCTGCGTCATTGGCAACTGCCAGGCGGGCTGGGCGGTGATGATGCTCGCCTCGCTGAGGCCGGAGCTGTTCGGACCGATCATCATCGCAGGCTCGCCGCTCTCCTACTGGGCGGGCGTGCGAGGGCCAATATCCGATGCGCTATTCCGGCGGTCTTCTCGGCGGAAGCTGGCTGACGGCACTGATCGGCGATCTTGGCGCCGGAAAATTCGACGGTGCATGGCTGGTCCAGAACTTCGAGAACCAGAACCCGGCCAATACCCTGTGGACCAAGCAGTACAACCTCTATTCCAAGATCGACACCGAAGCCGAACGCTATCTCGGCTTCGAGCGCTGGTGGGGCGGGCATGTCACGCTCAACGCGGAGGAAATGCAGTTCATCGTCGACGAACTGTTTATCGGCAACAAGCTTGCCGCAGGAGAAATCCGCACCTCCGACGGCACGGCCGTCGACCTGCGCACCATCCGCTCGCCGATCGTGGTCTTCTGCTCCAAGGGCGACAACATCACGCCGCCGCAGCAGGCGCTCGACTGGATTCTCGATCTCTACGACAGTGTCGATGAGATACGCTCGCTTGGTCAGACCATCGTCTATGTCGTCCACGAAAAGATCGGTCATCTCGGGATCTTCGTCTCCGGCGGCGTCGCGCGCAAGGAGCATGACGAGTTCGCGTCCAACATCGATCTGATCGACGTGCTGCCGCCCGGTCTCTACGAAGCGGTTCTCGAGCCGAAGGGCGAGGCGGTCGAACATCCGGAACTGGTGACCGGCGAGTGGATCATGCGCTGCGAAAGCCGCACCCTCGACGACATCCGCGCGCTTCGGCGGCAACGACTATCGAGGACGAACATCGCTTTGCCGCTGCGGCGCGGCTCTCGGAGATCAATCTGGCGACTCTACCGCGTCTTTGCCCAGCCTGCGGTGCGGGCGGCCGTGAACCCGCAGGGGCCGAGGCGATGCGGCATCTTCATCCGCTTCGCCTCAGCTACGAGATGTTCGGCCCGTCACAATCCATTTCTGGCCTGGGTCGAGGGTGCCGCGGAGTTCGTGCGCGAAAACCGTCGTCCCGTGGAGGCGGACAATCCCTTCCTCGCCCTCCAGGAACAGGTGTCGGGGCAGATCGTCGATGGGCTCGAAGGCTGGCGCAAGATGTCCGAAAGGCTGGCGGAGGAAACCTTCCGCGCTGTCTACGGCGCGCCCGCGCTGCAGGCGGCGCTTGGCATCGATCCGGACATCCAACCGCCCGCCGCGCAAGGCGCCAAAGAGCCTGCTGACCAGCGCGCTGTTGGAAGCCCGGATCGCTGCCTTGAAAGAGAAGATAACGCAAGGCGGCCTTCTGGAGGGCCTTGTGCGATCGCTGCTCTTTGTCGGCATGGCGCGTGGCAGGGCCGACGAACGCGGTTTCGAGGCGATCCGCAGGATCCGGCGCGATCATGCCGGCGCCAGTCGATTGACGCTGGCCGAGTTCAAGGCGCTGGTGCGGGAGCAGTATTACATCCTGCTCATCGACGAGACGGCGGCCCTTGCCGCAATTCCGGCGACTGCTTCCGAAGGACGTCGACGAGCGTCGGAAGGCCTTCGAGGTCCTTCGTGAGCGTGCTGGAGGTCGTCCGGGGCGTTGAAGGACGCCGCGGCCGAGCGCCTCGAGCGCGTGGCCGAGCTGTTCGATCTTGGCAAGGCAGACGTTGGCGGCGAGCCGATCGCCTAGACCGACCGGCAAGACCGCTCGCGTTCGCAGCGCATCCTGATCGAAGACAGAAGGAGCTTCCCAGTGACTGACCTGACCACGACGACACCTGAACCATCAAAATACGACCGCCTGATTGCCGCCGCGCAGGAGGTTGCGCCCGCCGTCACGATCGTGGCGCATCCCTGCGACGAGACCTCGCTGCGCGGCGCGCTCGAAGCCGCCGAGAACGGACTGATCGTTCCGGTCCTGGTGGGGCCGGAAGCAAAAATCCGGACGGTGGCCGCGGAGAACGGGCTTGATCTGAAAGAGCACGAAATCGTCGACGTGCCGCATAGCCACGCCGCTGCGGCGAAGGCGGTCGCCCTGATCCGGGAGGGAAAGGGCGAACTCCTGATGAAGGGCAGCCTGCATACGGACGAACTGATGCGCGAGGTCACGGCCTCCGCCACGGGCCTGCGCACCGAACGCCGCATCAGCCATGTCTTCGTGATGGACGTGCCCGGCCATGCCGACACGCTCTTCATCACCGACGCGGCGATCAACATCTTTCCCGATCTCGATGTCAAACGCGACATCGTGCAGAACGCGATCGACCTCTGGATCGACGATCGGGCTCGGTCGAGCCGCGGGTGGCGATCGTTTCGGCGGTCGAGACCGTGACGACCAAGATACCCTCGACCATCGAAGCCGCAGCGCTGTGCAAGATGGCCGATCGCGGCCAGATCACCGGCGGCCTGCTCGACGGCCCGCTCGCCTTCGACAATGCGATAAGCCCGGAGGCCGCTCGCATCAAAGGGCTCACCTCGCCCGTGGCGGGCCGGGCGCAGATCATCGTCGTGCCCGACCTCGAAGCGGGGAACATGCTGGCCAAGAACCTGACTTTCCTCGCCCATGCCGATGCCGCGGGAATCGTGCTCGGCGCGCGTGTGCCGATCGTGCTGACGTCGCGGGCGGACTCCGTGCGCAGCCGTCTGGCGTCGTGCGCGGTCGCGACACTCTACGCCGCCGCCCGGCGGCGGCTAACGCAAGTGGCGGCCTGAAGCATGGACGCGATCCTTGTCGTCAACGCCGGCTCGTCGAGCCTCAAGTTCCAGATCTTCGAGATTGCCGATGCCGGCCTGAAGCGCTGCATTCGCGGGCCAGATCGATGGCATCGGCACCCGGCCGCGTCTGCGTGGCCAGAGCCGCCGACGGAACGGTGCTGGTCGATCGCCGCTATGCGCCGGAGGTGGTCGACGACCTGCCGGCGGCGATTGCCGAAACCCGCGCCTGGCTGCAGTCGCTCGAGGGTTTCACGCTCCGCGCCATCGGCCACCGCGTCGTCCACGGCGGTCCGGACTATGCGAAACCGATCCTGATCGACCACGACATCCTCGACAAGCTTGCGACCTTCCAGGAACTTGCGCCGCTGCACCAGCCGAACAACCTCGCGCCGATCCGCCTCGCCATGGACATCAATCCGGATGTTCCGCAGGTCGCCTGTTTCGACACGGCCTTCCATCGTGGCCACGCCCCGCATACGGATTGCTACGCCTTGCCATGGGCCTTCTACGAGGACGGCGTGCGGCGATACGGCTTCCATGGCCTGTCCTACGAATACATTGCCGAGCGGTTGGCCGAAGTCGCGCCCGGTATCGCGCGGCGGACGCATCATCGTTGCCCATCTCGGCAGCGGCGCGTCGATGTGCGCGCTGCGGGACGGACGCAGCCTCGAGACGACGATGGGCTTCACGGCACTCGACGGCCTGCCGATGGGCACCCGGCCGGGCCAGATGGATCCCGGCGTCGTGCTCTACCTGATCGACCAGAAAGGCATGAGCGCGGGGGAGGTGACCGACCTTCTCTACAGGGCGTCCGGTCTGAAGGGACTTTCCGGGATTTCCGAGCGACATGCGCGAGCTTCTCGCCAGCGACGATCCGCGCGCGGCCTTCGCGATCGATCACTTCGTCCATCGCTGCGCGCTGAGTGCCGGGATGCTCGCCGCCGCGCTCGGAGGTCTCGACGCGTTCGTCTTCACGGCCGGCGTCGGGGAAAACTCGGCGCCCATCCGCGCCCGCATCGCCGAGCGGCTTGCCTGGCTTGGCGCCGAACTCGATCCCGCTGCCAACGAAGCGGGCGCGATGCTGATTTCCACTGCCGGCGAGCCGCGTCGCGCTCTACGTCCTGCCGACGGATGAGGAGCTGATGATCGCGCGCCACACGCTTGCACTCATCACAGCGTCTTGAAGCCAAATCTCACAGGGAGAAGCAATCAATGTCCATTCCGGTCATCAATGCGCAGCTTCTCAGGGGCCGAAAAGGGCTGATCGTCGGCATCGCCAACGATCGTTCGATCGCCTGGGGTTGCGCCCGAGCCTTCCACGCCTTCGGCGCCGAGCTTGCGATCACCTATCTCAACGAAAAGGCCAAGCCGCATGTGGAGCCGCTCGCGCGCGAGGTGGAAGCGTCCGATCTTCATGCCGATGGACATGGCCGTTCCCGGCCAGCTCGAGGCGGTGTTCGACCGCATTGGAGAGCACCTGGGGCGAACTCGATTTCGTCGTCCATTCCATCGCCTTCTCGCCCAAGGATACGCTCGGCGGCCGCGTCGTCGACGCGCCGCGCGAGGGCTTTCTGACAGACGATGGATATCTCCTGCTGGTCCTTCATCCGCATGGCTCATCTTGCCGAGCCGCTGATGAAGAACGGCGGTACGCTGTTTACGATGACCTATTACGGCTCGCAGATGGTCGTCGAGAACTACAACATCATGGGCGTGGCCAAGGCTGCCCTCGAGAGCGCCGTCCGCTATCTGGCCGCAGAACTCGGACCGAAAGGGATACGGGTGCACGCCATCTCGCCCGGCGCGCTGGCGACCCGTGCGGCCTCGGGGATACCGGAATTCGACGAACTGCTGGAAAAGACCAAGATCGAAGGCGCCAGCCCGCGAACTCGTCAGCATCGACGATGTCGGCGTCGCCACCGCCTTTCTCGCCCACGACGCCGCGCGCCTGATGACGGGGCAGGTGCTCTATGTGGACGGCGGCTACCACATCGTCGACTGAGCATGACAGGCGGCGCGGGCTCGCCCTGTCATCGCCGCGGGTCGCAAGGCGGGCATCGCGCTCCATCCTGGCGATCCAGAACTGAAGGCGATCATCTCGCTCCCCGAAGCGGCCATGACAAATGCGTCGACCACTCGCTCAGAACCAGACATCAGCGACCGTGCGTCCATCCAGCGGCAGATCGTCAAAACTGTGGAGGCCATCAAAACGCTGGAGCGGAATTTCCGCCACATCCCCGGGATCGGCGAGACGAAGATTGATAGCTATTCTGGTCCGGCCATCGTCATTTGGCTTCAGGCTCCGCCAGCTAACAAGGTTGCCGCAGAGCTTGCAGAAGTTGAAGGAGAGCGAGCGGGACCCGCAGACATAAGCTGTCAGAGCACGTCCCGGATCGTCGACATGGATTCCGTGCCCATCGTATTCGTAGGCCCAGAGCACTCCATAGCGACGGCAGACCGTGCAGTTGCAAATCGTGGCGTCGGGTATGTTTCCCCGAAACTCCCAACGCACAGCGCCGCAATGACAGCAGCCACGCGTTATCTTACGTGCGATTTGTGCCGGTTGTGTCATGGCCATCCATGGATCGGCACTGGCTGGCCGATATTCTGTCTCTGATCATCGAAGGTAGGAAGCCCAACTACCCATAGAGAAAATGTAGGCGAAGAACCGGAAATGAAAAGTGGACGTACGACGAGCGCTCCCCTGAGGCATTGCTCTGGTACCTCATGACACAGGGCTTTCCAGACATGGGTTGGATGGGGCGTCGGATGACGCGGTGCGATAGCGTACCGTTCGCGTCGCCTCTCTAGAGCATGTCTCCCGAAAGTGGGAACCGGTTTCGGCTCAAGACATGCGTGAAAACAGAGAATTAAAGCGCGCTAAGCGAATCTGAAAGATCGCGACGCGCTTTAGAAAGCCGATAGCGGACGGTCCGCTCAAGCCGCAACGCGCGTGAAGCGTTTGCGTATATGTTCAATGTAGTGCTGGCCAGGCGACGTAGCGGAAACCATCGCCTCCGCTTCGTCTTTCGGGACGCCAGTGAAAAGACGTTCCTCCCCATTCTTGAAACAGATACGAAGCTGTCCGTCTTCCTGACTATAGTAGACCGACTTGATGATGCGTGACGTGACCGGAAGCTCTTCCATCGCCAATCCTTTCCTGTTGGTGGCATTGGTAGCGGCCAACAGGAAAAATCGGGTGAATAGAGGTGATGAACGTCTGACTAACGGCAGATGACTGCCAGTCTGCAATTGACACGCGCTCCCTGCCGGGAGGGCAGCACGCTGCGTTTATCGCGGTCCAGCCAAACGCTATACGCTTTTTGCTCTTCCTAGCGGGTCGCACCCCAGACATATGCGATCGCTGCCACGATGCCGACGGCAAGAAGAGGCCTCTCTTTTATGCGCTCCTCAAGATCGCCCAGGAAGCTTCTTGTTTTCGCCTTGGCGACGCCCGGAAACTCCTGCTTGACGGTAACGGCTTCCGGATCGGGCTGCTGCTTCACACGCTCGGCCTCGTCCGTATCCATCCGTCCGGAGGGTATTGTCGTCCTGGTGATTGAAACCGGATCCGAGGCGGGGAAGCTGTCCTCGAGGCCCTTTTCAAGTTCGCTCTTTCTGGCCCTGCGACGTTGCGCGGCCTGTTCCTGCTTCAACGACTCTACGGCGGGCGATTTGTTCTCGTTGTCGGGCATTAGGTTTCCTCCTGGTTCAATTCAACCTAATCCAGCCCGTCACCCGAAGTTCCATCCAACCTTAATTCGTCCTCTACAGTCGGTACGTGTGCGAGAAGTTGTCACTTCGTGGAGACCCGGATGGATTCGCTGCTGACCGGACAACGCAGGACGACGCTCGAACCTCGGATTTCCCTGCCTGACCGCAGCATCGAGACTCACACGGCGGCAGGAGGTAGTCGGGACGAGCGCCGAGAACTCAAGCAGGACGTCGTCGCGCCAGGCGGCGCGACGAGCCTCCTGTTCCGGGGTGCAAATCGTCAGTTCGCAGGGGCGACTGTCGTTGTGTTGGTCTCCGACGTGACCGTGACCGTCGTTGTCGTTTCGGACGTCGTATCAGTGGTCGTTTCCGCGAGGCGGTGATACAGGCTCAGGCTCTGGGAGCGTGTCTCGGATCTGATCGATCTTGCCGACCGCCGGTCCGACGCCGAGGATGTCTTTGGCTTTCGCGAGAGTGGCGTCAGTCACAACACCTCCCTTTGTAAAACCAGTAAGCGCTTCGCGCAGCGCCTCGTCGCTCAAAGCCGGGTCGGTCGGAATTGCATTAATTCCGTTCACCTTTTCGAATTCCGCGTATGCCATTGCATAGGCCGAAATGGCAGCCATCCGCGGATCGTTGGAATGCATGTAAGCGTGATAGTTACGGTTCAGCGAACTCAGACCGGCCGTTTCAGATTTGGCGCTTTTGACACTCGCCTTCGTGCCTTATCCCGTCTTCGTGGACTTTAGTCTTGATCGCTTTGCCGGACTTCTTGCTGTTACCGAAGAGAGATTGCAGCGTCTGAGGCTCTGCGGCAGTCGTTTTCCCGCTCGTTTTGCCTGAGCGGGCGTCATCCGACTTTCCTCGGCTGGAATTCCCTCCGCCGCCTTGGCCTCCGTTCTGCCGTTACCATTGCCGTTGCCGTTGCCGCCCTGCCGTTGCCGTTCCGCCACCGAACCACCACCGTTGCCACCATCCCGTTGCCACCATTGCCATTGCCCCCCTTGGCAAAGGCAACGTCCGTTACCCCCAGCGTTACGCTGGCCAGTGGAGCTACCGCAATGGTGAACGCGACCAGGCTTCGGCCGATAACTCTAGCAATATGCATACAAAACCTCCTGATGGCGTCTCGGCAGGTAAATCGCTGCCGGGCGCGGATTAAGTGACGCAACGATAGCTTGCGTAGATGCGCGGTTCCATAGCCGTCAGACTAATGCGGTGAGCGCTAGGACTTAGGTCCGATGGACGGATGTCAATGGTCTGATAGATGGGGGACATCACCGCTCGCCATTGACCGTTGCGGCGAAGACGGTAGGCTATTGGCCAGATTGAAACGTGTCGCCGTCGCATTGGGCGGCTAATCCTGAGAATTCTCGTGCACCGCCCCGACTTGATCTCAAGATGGAATTCGCAGTCCCTGGCAAGGCAATTCCTGTTCATCGGCGGCACCGTCTCGGTGGCGGCAATGGTGCTGGTCGGGGCTTTCGTCACCAGTCTGATCGAAGACGCCGTCACCCGGAATTCGGCAGCGACGACTGCGCTCTATGTCGACAGCGTCATCGCGCCGCTTTTACCTGATATGCAGACGACAAAAACCCTCGACGACACGGTCGCTCGGGCGTTGGACGAGACGCTCGGGCAGGGGGCTCTCGGGGAACGAGTCATGTCGTTCCGGTTATGGCGTTCGGATGGCACAGTTCTCTATTCAAACGACAAGAGCATGGTCGGAAAGAGGTTCGCCCTCAGCGACAAGCTCAAAACGGCCTTTGCAGGCAAAATGGCTGCACAGTTCAATCAACTCGATGATCCCGAGGACGAGACGGAACGGCTTTCCGGAAAGCCTCTCCTGAAAATCTATAATCCAGTCCTGCAGCCATGGTCAGGGCAGGTGGTCGCCGTTTCCGAGTTCTACGAGGTTGCCAATGATTTCGAGCACAGCCTGAACCAGGCCCGGCTCCGTACCTGGGTGGCTGTCGCGGCCTTTACGCTCACGTTTTTCGCGATTCTGTCTGCGATCGTTTTGAGGGGAAGCCACACGATCGAGACCCAGCGTCATGCTCTCAGGCAGCGGATTGATGACCTCTCTGCTCTGCTTGCGCAGAACCGGGCGCTGCGAGAACGTGTCCAGCGTGCGTCCCAGCGGGCAGCGGCGCTGAATGAAAGCTATCTCCGGCGCATCGGTGCCGACTTGCACGATGGACCAGCCCAACTCATAGCCTATGCTTCGCTTCGGTTGGATAGCAAGACGGTGACGAACCGATCGACCCCGAAGGCCACCCGCGAACGGGAAATCGCTTCCATCAAGGCCAGCCTCGACGAGGCCATGCATGAGATCCGAACGATTTGCAGCGGCCTCGTCCTGCCGCAGATAGAGGCCGCCAGCCTTTCGGAGATATTGGAGCGCAGCGTTCGTGCTCACCAGCAAAGAACGGGAGCGGCCGTCGACCTGTCGATATCGGCTGCGCCGGATCGGCTTTCGCCCTCCGGGAAGATATGCGTCTACCGCTTCGTGCAAGAGGCACTCAACAACGGCTACCGGCATGGCGGCGGCATCGGACAACGTGTCGTGCAACGCGTGGAAGGAACACGTGTCAGCATCGAGGTCGCTGACAGAGGGCCGGGGTTCGATCCTGACAATATAGGTCCCGCGAGCCTTGGTCTGGCAGGGCTCAGGGAACGAATCGAGAGCCTGGGCGGTACATTCGAGATCGCCTTTTCGGCGCCGGGCACCGTCGTCAGCATGACACTCAACACTGCGGAGACCGAGCAGATATGACCACAGTAATACGCGTTGCGGTTATCGATGATCATCCGTTGTTCAGGGAAGGGGTGTCGAGGAGCTTGTCGGAGATCGACGAGTTTGAGATCGTTGCGGAAGGAGGCTCGAAAGACGATGCGGTTCGCATTGCAGAGACCCTGGAGCCCGATGTCATGCTGGTGGATATCTCCATGCCTGGCGGCGGCCTGAACGCGCTTGGCTCGATTCTCGAAATGTCGCCATCCCAGAAAGTGGTCATGCTGACGGTTTCCGAGGCCAGTGACGATGTCACCGCGGCCTTGAAGGGCGGCGCGAAGGGCTACGTCCTAAAAGGGGTGGGATCCAGAGCGCTTGCCGATGTCATTCGCACAGTCGCGCTTGGGGGAAAGCTACGTTGCTCCAACCCTCTCTGCGAAGCTGCTCAATAGTGCCCCCGCACCCGCATTCAATCCCGATCCAATTGCGACGTTGACCCCGCGCGAACTTGATGTTCTTCAGCTGGTTGGAACAGGACTGAGCAACAAAGAGGTTGCGAGAAAACTCGATCTCCATGAAAAGACGGTCAAGCACCACATGACCCAGATCATGGCAAAGCTCGGCGTCAACAACCGGACCGAGGCTGCGATGGCGTTGCGAGATGCAACCGACCGAAGGCCGCTTACGGGCTGAAGGATCGAAGCCGCGTCACATCCGCGGAGGTGGCCCGGCGATTGACTATCGTACGCCCCCTGGCATCTTTCATGACGTAACGGCCGCCTTTTATCTCCTCGCTCATTCCATCGGCATGATGGACCGCTAGTGCAGAACCACCGCCGCCGGTCGTGGTCTGTCCGCTAGCGCCGCTCGACCCGCTCGGGGAGCTGCCATTGTTGGAGCCACTGTTACCGTTGCCATTGCTCCGCCGCCGTTGCCGCTGCCTCCACCGTTTCCCCGCCGTTGCCCCCACCGTTGCCGTTGCCGCCACCGTTCCTCCACCGTTGCCCCCGCCGTTGCCGCCACCGTTGCCTCCGCCGTTGCCGCCACCGTTCCGCCGCCACCGTTGCCGCCGCCGTTCCCCGCCGTTGCCGCCGTTCCCGCCCTTGGCCAGAGCAGATTGGGGAGCCAGTTTGAACGCGCCGCCAGACATCTCAATGCGATAGGGGACGCTGGCCAGCGTCAGAGACATCGAACCGCAAAATAAGCCCACTAAGAATTTCCGACGCGTGGTCATCTCTTCCCCTGACGAAGGGTATTGTCGCTCGTGACTATTGAAATGTGCATGTACGGGCAACGGCGCATTTCGTTTCAAGATCGTTGCCAGCCTACGCGGCAAAACTCACAACGGGGCACAGCCCAAAGCCTCGTCCATTTCTCGCCTTACGACATTGCTCATGACAGCGTTGAACGGTCAATGCGCGATTGAACCAAAATGAACGAGTCAGACTTTTCCCGCGCCGGCGCCGGACGTTTGTCAGATGCGGCTTGGGACTAAGGTCTGAGGACAAACCAGGCCGCGACGTCCAATCTCACGCCAAGATGTGCGATTCCGCCGTCCCTTTGCAATTCTGATAGGCTTTGGAGGTACCGATGATTCCCCAGTGGCAGGTGTTTCTGAACCGTGTTCACCCTCCAGGCGCCGTTGCGAACTTCTCGGCCGCGGCGTTTGCTCTTGAAGCAGCGGTAAATCTCCGGCTCGCCCTAAAGTTGGTCAATCGCACGACAGAGTGCATCGCTCGAGCCGAAGAGGTTTACGAGCGAGCGAAGGCATACGGGGAGTTGCGAGAGGCCAGTTCGAAGCTCGTGACCGATGCAGAAAGAGAACTGGCTGGCGCCCTCAGATCGCTCTCGAACGAGATGCGGAACTGCGATCCCGCCTGGAAGGCCGATGACGTCCTGATGGGGCTGATGCTGACTGATAGGCTTGTCAACTCCCCTTCCTCCATCAGTCGGTGATTGGTTGTTTGCCGACAGCGAGCGAGAACGTCGCCGGACGCCGACCAATCCGCAAATTCAGCGAGAGTTTTCCAACGCCTCCTGAAGCCCAAGGCACTCTGTCCTGTCGGCGATGCTGCCTTGGATGCGATCCAGCCAAAACCGGAATGATTCGAATTGAACGGCTCAGGTTCGCGCTTTCGCCTGGAAAGCCGGCGACATGGTCCGGACTTTCCACCACGGTCGATATCGGTGTTGCCACGATCACGATCCCGCCATCGTGACGTTGCTCCTTGACGTCGTCAGGCAAAGCAGCGCAGTTGGTCGTCCAGAGCGTAGCGGGTCTAAAGCGCGATGAGACGTCAGGAGTACACAGTCGTTTTCGTCCAAGCCTATCGGGCGATCGTTTGATGTGACCGGCTCGCCTTATCTTTACGAACCAAAGTCAGGATTTGGAGAAACCAATGAGCGGAACGAAACTGTTTTCGCCTTTCGAAATCGGCGGGCTGACCCTCAAGAACCGCATTGTCATTGCTCCCATGTGCCAATATTCGGCCGAAGATGGTAAAATGACCGACTGGCATGTCATTCATCTCGGCAATCTGGCCGCATCGGGTGCGGGCATTCTCACGATCGAGGCCACAGCGGTAACGCCGGAAGGCAGGATATCCTACGGTGATGTCGGGCTCTATTCAGACGAGTGCGAGCTCGCCATGGGACGAGTTCTGGATTCCGTACGCCGCTGGTCCGATATGCCGATCGCGATACAACTCGGCCACGCCGGGCGAAAAGCGTCGAGCGAGGTTCCGTGGAAGGGCGGCGGCCAAATTCCTCCCGGCCAGCCCGGCGGATGGAAGACGGTTGCTCCAAGCGACGTGCCATTCCAACCCTCATACGACCGTCCGGAGGCCCTCGATCGCGACGGGCTGGATCGGGTCAGGTCCGCTTTCGCCGATGCGGCTCGGCGGGCTGCAGCTCTGGGCTTGAACGCAGTTCAGATCCATGGGGCCCACGGGTATCTTCTTCACCAGTTTCTATCCCCGCTGTCCAATAACCGAACCGACCAATATGGGGGCTCGCTGGAAAACCGGATGCGCTTCCCTCTGGAAGTGTTCGAAGTTGTCCGGGACGCCTTTTCCGCTGACCGCCCTGTTACGATGAGAGTGTCTGCGACCGACTGGGTCGAAGGTGGATGGGATGTCTCGCAGACCATCGAGTTTGCGAAGGCGCTCGAAGCCCGAGGCTGCAGCGCGATTCACGTTTCGAGCGGAGGTCTTTCGGCCAATCAGCAGATTCCGATCGGCCCAAGTTACCAAGTGCCATTCGCTCGACAGGTGAAGGCGGCAGTCCGCGTCCCTGTGATCGCCGTTGGATTGATCACCGAATTCGAGCAGGCCGAAGCTATCATCAGCACCGGAGACGCGGATCTGATCGCGCTCGCACGAACGATCCTCTATGATCCCAGGTGGCCCTGGCACGCCGCTGCTTACTTCAACGAGACCGTCACGGCGGCTAACCAATACTTGCGATGCCAACCAAGGCAACACAAGAACCTCTTCGATCATCGGGGGTAAGGTGCGCCGGTGCCGTCTCGCGGCGGCTCGAGCCAGCGGGCGTTTAGGTCGTCATACCTTCGGATGATTGAAGACGCCGGAGAACACCTTATTGTCCTCTCTCGTATCAGAGACGGTGCATACAGGAGTTCG
Source organism: uncultured Alphaproteobacteria bacterium (assembly GCA_963838565.1). Classification (GTDB taxonomy): domain Bacteria; phylum Pseudomonadota; class Alphaproteobacteria; order Rhizobiales; family Rhizobiaceae; genus Rhizobium. The sequence goes on along the minus strand of CAWIRO010000011.1, from coordinate 66,950 downwards.
GATTGCCGCCGCAAAGACCACTTATCGGAATTGTAGATGACGATGCGGACATTCCCGCTGCGTTGAGCAGTCTTGTCCGCTCGCTAGGATACCGCGCGGAATGCTTCACATCGGCCGAGCAGCTCCTGGGACGGGCGGACCTTAGCTCTTTCTCCTGCGTCATCAGCGACGTTCACATGCCGACGATGGACGGGCTGGAACTGACACGCAGATTACGCGAACGTGCTGAGGGCCTGCCAGTCATCTTGATGACCGGACGCAGTGAGCCCGGCCTCGAAGAGCGGGCTTATGAGAGCGGTGCCATGTCGTTCGTTTCCAAGCCATTCACCTTCGAGGATCTGAGCCAAAATCTTCACAAGGCGATTGAGGCGACGGACTGAAGTCCACGGCTGAACGCCGGTTTTCGCGCTTGCTCGTGCCTCTAGCGGAACGCCGACACAACTCCTGGGCCGCCCGCTCGTCGCCACGGCCTCTTGAATAACGAATGGCCGCATATCACCTGATATTGTGATTTCAATCTGTCGCACTGACAGCCCTCGCTATCTTGCAGCCGCTGCCGGTCCTCAAAGGGACGCCTTCTGCGTCCGAGGAGATTTTCATGGGCTTCATTGATCGTGATATCCAGCCGTCTTCCGATGCCGGACTGCTGGATGCCTACTCTTTATCGGTTTCGGCCGCAGTCGACCTCGTCGGCCCCGCGGTCAGCCGTATCGAACGGATCGGAGGACGTTCCGGCCACGGATCGGGTTTTGCGATCTCGCCCGATGGCCTGATCATCACCAACAATCACGTCGTGGATGATGCCAAGACGGTCCGGATCAAGACTCCGGACGGGACGGCGGTAGATGGGAGGGTCCTCGGGCGCGATCCCGATACCGACCTTGCCTTGATCCGCGCGAACGACTGGTCAGGAGCATGGGCCAAATTAGGCGATTCGAAGAGCCTGAAGCGCGGTCACATCGCCATTGCCATCGGCAACCCGTTAGGGTTCGAGTGGACAGTCACGGCTGGCATCGTTTCCGCGCTCGGCCGCTCGATGCGCGCCGCCAGCGGCCGGCTGATGGAAGACATCATCCAGACGGACGCGGCTCTCAATCCCGGCAACTCCGGAGGGCCGCTCGTGTCGTCGGCCGGTGAAGTCATCGGCGTGAACACCGCTGTCATCCAGGGCGCTCAGAGCATTGCCTTCTCCGTCGCATCCAATACCGCAAGGCATGTGGTTTCGGAGCTGCTGCGGTTCGGTCGTGTACGCAGAGCCTACATCGGCATCGCAGCCGACACCGTAGACCTGCAGCGGCGGATCGCGCTTGAAGCAGGTGTCGCACAACAGACCGCCGTCAGGCTTCGCCGCGTCGAGCCGGCAAGTCCGGCGGAGAGGGCAGGGCTGCATGAAGGTGACTATGTTCTGGCGATCGACGGCCACCCTGTATCCGGCATAGACGATGTCGTCAGGCTCATGGACGGCAGGGAAGATCGACGAGGACAGCGAATTCCTGATTTTCTCGTTGCTCGGTCGTATCGAAAGAGCGCACCGTCCGTCCTCAAGCCAGGAAAGAATAACGGCCCTTCCGAGGGCCGCGGAAATCTTACTGTAGCGGACTGATTCGCAGAGGCGGTCATGATACGGTCACTTTCGCAAGCGACCGTTCAGGCATGGATACGCTGGGGAGGGTTCCATGGATGATCGTCTTAATCGCTATGTGGAGATCACCAGCCGCATCAAATGCGGCAGGCGGTTCTGCGAGTTCCTGGAATCCGGCGGAACGGTATGGGATCAGCCGGCCGGATCGTCATGGCGGAACATCACCGCCGAGGCGATGGAGAGGGAACGCCAGAACGTCGAGCGGCTTGAACGCGTCCGGTTGCGGCTCTACCCTGATCTGGTGGTCAAGGAAGTGCCGCCGCGCTACAGCCACTGATAGGTGATCCGCGAGGCATCCGCGGCGCGGCGACACAATTGGCCATAGCCCCAGATCAGAGCCTCGCCTCGAGGATCAGGTTGAACGGCGTCTCCATCGCGCGGCGGAACCGGGTGAAACCCGCCTTGCGAAATACTTCAGCCAGCCGTGCTTCGCCAGCTTGCGCCCCGAGCACCATGCGTCCGCCGTCGGAGATTGCATGGGCGCAACAGATCGTCGTCGAGGCCGCGTAGTAGATCCTCGCTACCGGCGAAATGTTGTCCTCGACCCGATCATTCGCGAAGGGTTCCACCAGCATGACGGTGCCATCGCGTGCAATCGCCTTGGCCGCGTGCGCCGCCGCGGCGACTGGATCGCCCATATCGTGCAAGCAATCGAAGAAGCAGATCAGGTCGTAGCCCGCGCCGGGATAGTCATCCGCGCGGGCTGTCGAGAAGGTTAGCCCTTCGGCAATGCCTGCATCGGCAGCGCCCCTTTGAGCCTCGGCCACGGATTCTTGATGTATGTCGAAACCACGAAATCGCGAGGCCGGAAAGGCGCGGGCCATAAGCGTCGTAGAATGCCCGTAACCGCAGCCAATATCGGCCACCAGCGCCCCGCCCTTCAGCTTGCCGACGACGCCGTCGAGAGCCGGCAGCCATTCGCGGACGAGGCTTGCCTTATAGGCGTTGCGGTAAAAGGCTGCAACTCCGCAATAAAGTCTACCGTCGTGGTCGCCCCAGGGAATACCGTTGCCGGTGCGGAATGCCTCCGCCGCCTTGTCCTCGTCTGCCCACATCGAGGCAGGAACGGCCCAGGCGTTGGGGATGAAGACAGGACTGTCCTCGTCGGCAAGGACAAGAGCCTGCTCTGGCGTCAGCTCGTAGGTATCGCTGATCGCGTGGTAGGCGACGTAACCCCCTGCAACTTGGGAGCCGAGCCATTCGCGCACATAACGTTCCGCGCAACGGGCACGGCTGGCGAGCTCGCGCGAGCTGAGCGGACCGGCTTCCGCCATCGCCCTGTAGAGGCCGAGCCGGTTGCCAAGGCTCACCATCACGCCGCCGTAGCCGGCGGAGAGATCTCCGATCGCACGCGAGACGAGTGCGTCGAGCTTTGCGGAATCGATCGTGCTGTTCTGAACGTGTTCCATCTTCATATCTCCTGGTCGAGAACCTCAAGGATTTGTCTTTGCGCAGGATCGCAGTTCCGATGAGTGAGCGGCAGAGCCGGCCTGTCCAGAATCGGGCCGTTTGCGCCACATGCAGGAATCGACCAGCAATCCACCGAGGCGGGCGCCTTTCGATGGTGCGGCTGGGTTGTTGGCGTTATTCTTCCTGAGCCAAGGGGGTTGAAATGCCGTTTCACACTGCCAGGACAGGACCGGAGCCGCTCCATGTGAGCCTCGTCGCCATTCCCGAGGCCGTGGTATCGACGCTAAGCGGCATCTTCGATGTGATGAATGCTTTCGCCGTGATACCCCCGCTCGGCCAGGCATCGTCGAATGCGCCGCCGTTTCGGGTCGAGATCGTGGGGCTGCAATCCGGCCAGCTGCAACTCGCCAGCCGCATACCCATTCCGGTGCAGCGCAGCATCGCCGCGCTCGATGCAACCGACATCATCATCGTCCCCTCGGTCTTGCTCGGACCGGAGGGCTGGCGGAAGGGCCGGTATCCGGAACTGGTCGACTGGCTTTGCGCCATGCATCGCCGCGGCGCGCTCTTATGCTCGGCCTGCTCGGGTATTTTCCTGCTCGCCGAGACCGGCCTCTTCGACGGCGTCGATGCGACGGTCCATTTTGGGTATGCCAGCGCCTTCACGACCGCCTTCCCGCAGGTATCCATCCACCCGGAGCGCGTCCTCGTTGTTTCCGGCAAGCGTGAGGAGCTGATCAGTTCCGGCGCCTCCATGACCTGGCACGATTTGGTGCTCTACCTGATAGGCCGCCATGCCGGAGCAACCGCGGCGCAGGCTGTCGCGCGGTTCTTTGCGCTGCAGTGGCACCAGGACGGACTGGCGCCCTACATCGTCTTCGAAGGGCGCAACGATCATGGCGATGTCGCGATCCTGGCCTCGCAGGACTGGGTTGCGACGCATTTCTCGGTAGCCAATCCTTTGGAAGAGATGATCCGGCGGACCGGGCTCAGCGAGCGCACTTTCAAGCGCCGGTTCACAAATGCGACCAACCTCAGCCCAATCGCCTACGTGCAACGCCTGAGGATCGAGGATGCCAAACGCCGGCTTGAGCGGACGGAAGTTTCGATCGACGAGATCAGTTGGCAGGTCGGTTACGAGGAACCCGCTTTTTTCCGCCGCCTCTTTAAGCGTGTCACAGGCCTGACGCCAGGAAGCTACCGCCGGCGCTTCAAGATTCCGGACTACGCCCAGCCGCGCCGCAAGACTTGAGGACACACCCACGTAACCAATCCCGAGTGTGTGGCAAATCTTTGTAAGCGCCCGTACCATTGCTGATGTGATGCATCTTTTAAATTCCACGCGCGTTCTTCTGCTACCCAATCATAGGAGATAGCATAATGACCAAGCGCGAACTTCTCGATACGGAAACCCGCCAGGGCTGCGTCTGGGGCAACCGTCGCGCCGAGAAGCACTAGGGAGGAGGCATGGAACCCATGACAAGCCCGACAGACTTCAAGACGGAGGCCGAACTGCAGGCCTATCTCGCCCAGCGCGAAGCCGAAGCTCTTGCTGAAGATGCCATTCCAATCCCGCCGAACGCGATCGATCAAACTGGCGAGAGCCGCCTGCAGAACCTCCAGGACGAACTCGCCAGTCTCCGGCGGCAGCTCGCTATCATCAGGAGGCAGGCCGGCAACACCCTTAAGGCAAGTGCTGTGCGGGTCGACGCCAGTGCGCACGAGCAGCTCGGATCATATCCTTGGGCGAAGCTCGCGGGAGCGATGGCAGGAACGTTCCTGATTGCGCGTCTCTTGCGCAGGCTGCCGTTCGCCGCGATCGCCACAGCGGCAATACCGTTGATCGCCGCTAAACTCCACGCACCGGGGCGCCGCACTTCACGTTAGGTCAGCGATGACGAGTTTTCGTCACATAAGGTTCATCCCGACCGGGTAGGCGGGACAAAAGAACGCTCTCGGCTCCGCATGGATGAAGACGTCAGACCTTAAATTTATCTCGTTTCCCGGCTTGCAGAACTACGAGACGCTGCTGTCGAACCCGCAATTCCACCACTCTCTGTGGGTGCTGATGCTGGTCAGCATGCCGCCGCGCTTTGGTGAAACCCACTAGGAGATTCCATGACACTCATTGCATCACACCGCGGAGGCAGAGACCTCTGGCCGGAAAATTCCAGGCTGGCGTTCCTCAAGACCGCTGAAATGGATGTCGAGCTTGTGGAGTTCGATGTCCACCAGACGCGGGACAACGTGCTGGTGGTCCATCACGATGCACTGATCGACCGGATGACGGACGGGAAAGGCGCCATTGCCGATTACACGTACGAGGAGCTCAAGCGCTTCGTGATCATCGGCACGGGCGGGGAAACCATTCCGACGCTCGGCGAAACCATCGAGATATTCAAGCCGACGAAGATCGACCTGAGGCTTGAGATCAAGACGCGCGCCGACGGCAACGGATATGAGGGGATGGAGCGCCGTATCGTGGATGAGCTTCTTGCCAGCGAGATGCTGGAACGGACGATGATCACCTCGTTCCAGATGCCGCGATTGAAGGCGTTTCTTACGGAGATCGAGGCAAGGGAGATCGAACGCGAGCGGCTAGTCGGAATCATGTGGCTTTGTGCCCCCGCGGTCAGCGAACATCTCGGCACCGAGGGCATCGTCGCGGCGTTGAATGCGCAGCGCATCCGGGAGATCGGTCTGCGTGCCGACAAAATCGAAGCCTCGCTCCTCCAGGCACTGCGGTCGTTCGGCATTACGGTTCACGCATGGGCCGCACACAGCCGAGAGGCGGCGGAGGCGATGTTCGAGTATGGCATCGCCAGCTTTACCACCGATCGGCCGGACCTTGCGGTCCAGGCGAGAGTCGATCGCATTCTTCCTGACACAGAATGACCGGCTGCCGCCTGTAGCGATTCCAGTCATTGGTCCGGGTGCCCTGTGCGGTTCCGGGCCACAAAGCTCGTGACGCGAAGCTTGCATCGACTCGCGTGATTCCGTTGACGCGCTCTTTCCGCAGCGACTCGGAGCCCTTGTTTGGTTAATCCGGGACGTGTCTGAAGGCGGACCTCCGTTAACCGCGCATGGAAACGGCCGGTCTCGCGGAAAACCCTTGTGCGGCAAGCCTTTCAGCACACCTCGGACACAATGATTTCGGGGATTGAGGCCCGCCTTCTCCGTCTCCGTTTACCGTTTGTTAACCATAGCGCTGGTAGACAAGGACAACCATTCCTTAACATAGATGACCAAAGTGCTAACAGACGCTCGCTCGATCCGTATCAAGGGCCGCTCCTTTCTGGCGGTCATGCTTTCGCCCGATCTTCCCTTCGATGATTGGTTGGTCAGGCTGGATGATCTCGCTGCTCGTTCGGCGGGCTTTTTCCTGGGGCGGCCCGTCGTGCTCGACGTGACGGATCTGCCGATTGACCGGTCGCAGTTGAAGGATCTCATCGGAGAACTTGCCCGGCGAAACGTGAGCATCATGGGGATCGAGGGCGGACGTCCGTCGATCCTCGGGCCAGGCATGCCTCCGTCGCTTAAAGGCGGGCGGCCCGTGTCCGACATCGAGGTCCCCGCGGAAGAGCCGGCTACCAACTCGCGAAGCAAACGAGATGCGACCGAGACCCGTTCGCCGCTGCAGTCCATCGTCATCCGGGAACCCGTGCGTTCCGGTCAGTCGGTGATCTTCCCGGAAGGCGATGTCACGGTCGTCGGCTCGGTTGCCTCGGGTGCGGAAATCATCGCTGGCGGGTCGGTGCATATCTATGGAACGCTGCGTGGCCGAGCCATGGCGGGGTCGGTAGGAAATGCGTCTGCGCGTATCTTCTGCCGAAAGCTCGAGGCCGAACTGGTTGCCATCGACGGCATCTACAAAACGGCGGAAGACATGGCCACGAACCTTCGCGGACAATCTGTCCAGCTCTGGCTCGACGGCGATTCGATCATGGCGGAAAAACTTATCTGAGCCGACACCGGCCAGGACACAGGAGAGCAAGATGGGGAAAGTCATCGTAGTCACTTCAGGCAAGGGTGGAGTTGGCAAGACAACCTCTACCGCCGCCTTGGGCGCCGCTTTGGCGCAGAGAAATGAGAAGGTGGTCGTCGTAGACTTCGACGTCGGCCTGCGGAATCTGGACCTGGTGATGGGCGCGGAGCGAAGGGTCGTCTACGACCTGATCAATGTCATACAGGGCGACGCAAAGCTGCCTCAGGCGCTGATCCGCGACAAGCGGCTCGATACGCTGTTTTTGCTGCCGGCCTCGCAAACCAGGGACAAGGACAACCTCACGCCGGAGGGTGTCGAGCGCGTCATGAACGACCTGAGGCGCCATTTCGATTGGATCATCTGCGACAGCCCGGCCGGGATTGAACGCGGTGCTACCCTTGCCATGCGACATGCGGATACGGCCGTGGTCGTGACCAACCCCGAGGTCTCGTCGGTTCGCGATTCAGACCGCATCATCGGTCTGCTGGACTCCAAGACCGCAAAGGCCGAGCGAGGTGAGCGGATGGACAAGCACCTGCTGCTGACCCGCTACGACCCCACCCGGGCCGAACGCGGCGACATGCTCAAGGTCGACGATGTGCTGGAGATCCTTTCCATCCCCCTTCTCGGCATCGTTCCCGAAAGCTCGGATGTCCTGCGTGCCTCCAATATCGGTGCCCCCGTCACTTTGGCCGACAGCCGCTGCGCTCCTTCGATGGCTTATTTCGATGCGGCTCGCCGGCTTGCTGGTGAGGACCTACCGATCACAATTCCCGGAGAAAAACGGGGTCTATTCGGCAAGATATTCGGACGGAGGGCGGCCGCATGAGCATTTTCGGTTTCCTTGGCAAGAAGAGAACCGCACCGGCAGCTCGTGAACGCTTGCAGGTGCTCCTGGCCCACGAACGCTCGTCGACGAGTTCAGACCTCGTAGCGCTGCTGCGCGAGGAAATCCTTGCGGTGATAGCCAAGCACGTGCAGGTCGACAGTGACAGGGTGCGTGTGAAGATGGACCGTGATGAGCATATGTCGATCCTGGAGATCGATGTCGAGATACCCTTGAATGCGACTGGTCTGGCGGCTTGACATAGGCTTGATGACGTTTCTGAGGGGCGGGGAGATCAATCCCCGCCTCCTTGCGTTCGGCAGGATGGCGCTCGGGATGTCGGCCGGAAAACGCTCCTGAAGGGCACTGAAAGGCCTTCTCACTCCTCCCAGACGTCCTCGTCCTTTGAGCTTCGGCCGGATCTCCTTTGGCCCGGGCCGGTTGTCGTGGTGATCGTGACCTGCCGATAGATGGCATTTGCACCCCGCAGCGCGCGGCGAAGACCGTGAACCTGATCCAGCAGATGGAGGACGACCGCAATGCCTTCATCATTCACGCCCATCGGGCCGTGTAGGTCGAGAATGAGGCGCGCGCGGGCGAGATCAATGTTGGAGAGCCGCCAGCCCTCTGATGTCTCGCGGCGGAGAAATCCAGCCCGCCTCGATCCAGGCGGTAAGTGCTTCGGGTGTAATTCCAGCCGAGACACAAAACTCCTTGGCAGTCAGCATCACATCCCCATCTTTCGCCGCGGGTTATAAGCATGTCCCGGCCATCGCGAGAGAAACTCTTCGAGTTCGGAATCGGCGGACTCGGGAAGCATCACCTTCAAGGTGATGTACTGGTCGCCGCGCTTGCCGCTCCGTTCGGCGACGCCTTTGCCTTTCAGGCGCAGGACCTTGCCGGTGTTCGAACCCTTCGGGATCGTAACCGTAACCGGACCGGTCGGGGTCGGAGCAGGCACCTTGCCGCCGAGAACGGCCTCGCTCAATGAGATCGGCAGTTCAAGGCGGATATCGTTGCCGTCACGCTCAAAGAGCGGATGCGGGCGTACGGTAAGTTCGATCAATGCGTCGCCCGGCTCTCCGCCTTGTGGACCGGGTTCCCCCTTTCCCTTCAGGCGAAGTGTTTGACCGTCTCTTGCACCGGGCGGTATGGCGACGTCCAGGGATGACCCGTCCGGAAGCACGATGCGGCGTGTTGCGCCGTTGACGGCGTCAAGGAAATCGACCTCCAGCCGATAATGCATGTCGGCGCCTCGCCTGCGGAAGCCGCGACGGCCGCCTTGTGAGAAAAAGGATGAGAGGATGTCGTCAGCGTCGCCGAAATCGGCGAATCCGGAGGGATCTTCGTAGCGTTCGGAGCCTGCGCCTGCCTGCGCGAAGTCGCGATAATATTGGCGCGGCGGCCGTTCGGCTCCGGATGCGTCAATCTCGCCGCTGTCGTAGCGCGCCCGCTTCGTTTCGTCGCCGAGGATATCGTATGCCACGGAAAGCTCCTGGAACTTGCTCAGTGCTTCCTTGTCACCGGGGTTCAGATCAGGATGCAGCTTCTTTGCGAGCCGCCGGTATGCTGCCTGAATATCCTTTTGCGACGCATTGCGCGCCACGCCAAGCAGCTCATAGGGATCGGTACTCGCCATCGCAACAGCTCTCCGCATCCCAGGCCCACAGGCACCGGATGCTGCACGATAATCCGTCGTCGCGCTGCATGAATTGACGGTCGTCAACGACGCAGCGGCTGAGCAGCGCAAGGTGCTTCAAACTACACATATTTTGACAAGGAGAGAAGCCATGCCCTGTGAGACGACGCTAAGAGACATGCCGCCAGCGGGTCGGCGCTAGACCTGATGCGGCAGATGGAGAGCGCAAGCCGATCTGAATAGGCATCAGGCACGACACAGTCACCAACACGCGGAAAACCGCCGCCGGAGCCGGCGCTTTCTTGGTCTTGGCGGCTATTTGGTTGCAGTCCCCTACGACCGCCTGACAGCAGGTGAAGACGGGCGTAAGATGACGCCTACGGGAGCTTCGAAAAAAGCGCTCCAGAAGCTGCCGGAAATGCGTCGTCAAAGCGCAGGCGGGGCCTTAGAGACCAGACAGCAGAGAAACGCGTCGGAAGTCCCTCACCAAATTCGGGAGGCAGCCATGATCAAGGTAATTTTGGTGCGGCTGGACGGGACACCGGGCGACGAGTTCCGCTTGGGCGCGTGCGAAGGCCTGGCCAGATTGTTTGATGCACACGTCGTCGGCCTTTTTCTGAACGTCCTGCCCGAGCCGACATTGGCTGATGCCGGGACGACCGTAGACTTCTGGACAGGCCTTCTGGATCAGGCCCGCGAGCGGGGGAAGACGATGGAAGCCGAGTTCGCCAACCGCCTGCGGGACATGGTGCGCTCAGCCGAATGCCGTCGTTTCGACGTTTATCCCCATGAACAGGCTCGGGTCACGGCCCGCGAGTGCCGGACCGCCGATGTGTTTGTCGGCCTCAGATTGAGCGACACCGACGAAACGCTGGAGCGTCGTGATGTTGTCGAGGAAGTTCTTTTTCAATTCGGGAAGGCACCTGTTCCTCGTTGGCGACCAGAAGTCTTTCGAGCATGGTTTCGCGCACGCACTCATCGCCTGGAATCGAAGCCGGGAAGCCGCTCGGGCGGTCACAGAGGCGTTGCCGTATCTCCTGGTGTCCCGTCAGGTCACCGTCGTCATGATCGAGCAAAAGGGTGCGCCGGAATTTCCGGCCGGAGCGGGGAGAGGAACTCGTTGGATACCTTCACCAACACGGAATCCGCGCCTCCATAAACATCGCGAACGAACGCGGGCTCGATACGACGTCGGCGTTGCTCGAGGTGATCGGCGAACAGAACGCCGACCTCGTCGTGATGGGCGGCTACGGGCATTCGCGGCTGCGCGAATGGTTGCTCGGCGGGGTTACCTACAAATTCCTGCGAAAATCGCCGGTGCCGCTGATTATTGCGCACTGACAGCAGTCTGTTGCCTCTCGATGAAGAGCTCGAACGATCTTGTGCTCAAGGGACAGCTGACCGGGAACGAAACCGTCGCCGCGCGGTTAGGCAGAAGATGCAGAACGTAGATAACTCAACGACGGCGCTCCTCATCACCGGGAGGCGGCGGTGCTCTGCCTGCGAGGCGAGCAGCCTGTCTGTTTGGCGAAACTGCGCCTCGCAATAGGGCGCCTTGCGCAGGTACAGGCTCGTGAGGCTGTCCCCCGGCAGAAGGCGGCCATCGACGATCTGGCTTTATCAACGGCAATCGCACGGTGGTCTTTCCGGCGAGCCCCGGAAGCTACGCATCCGAGCGGATAGGATAGAAGGTTGAAGGCTGGAAAACGTTGCCGCTCCATGGGATAGGTCGTATCCCATGGAGCGGCACGTAAGAGTAAATACTCTACTCAATGCGGATTGGTAACTGGCGGCGGAATTCGGTCATTGGCGGCAACGCCATCGGCTTGCGGACCTGCATCCGCCAGACCTTCGACACGTTCGCCTGCATTGCCAACATCAACATTGGGATCCGGCTGTTCGGCCGCTGCGCGCTCACTCGGCTCTCTTGGCGGAGAAAACATGCGTCTCGCCCCATAGTTCCGAGCCAACGATCTATCCGCCGCCGCTTGTGCGGCGCCAGTGCTCAAGAAAAACGAGCCGGCCTCGAGTTGCGTAACAATTATCTCCATCGCGGGGCCCGCTTAGCGTTATGCAGGAGCTCGAAGGCCGTGGCGAATGGCCCGAACAATTGAAGCAGCCTGGCTTCCTCGTCGGCGTCAAGTCTGTGCCTTGCGCAAAATTCAGTCACCGACCAGACTTGAGTTGCAGCTTCGGTGTTCGCCTCTCGCGGCTCCATACGCTCCATAGCAATCCTCCCTTTGGATTAGAGAAGACTACTAAAGTCTAATTTAGAAGCAAATAAAATAAGGCATGCGGGGCGATTTTTATTAACGCCGCATCCGTTACCCGACGCATTTCCTCCTCTCGCGATGGCTCGTCATCGCCAGCCCCAGGCAGGAGCGCGGTATTGATTTTGCTGCCTGGCGGAACATCTTCAGGACATTGCCATTTCCATTGGAGAAATCGATGCCGAAATCCATGCTCGCCTTTGTTTGCCTTTCGGCGCTCCTGCTTTCGTCTTGCGGCAATACGGCCTGGGGCCTGAAGCGTGATGGCCAGGAAGCCAGCCGCGCGATGGACGATGCCTCGCACCGCGTGCTGTCTGCTGGCTCGAAAAAATAGAAGGGCGGGGGCGGCGCGGATGCCGTCCCTCGCATTGCTTGTCTGCTTGATCTTATCGCAGCGGCGCTACTGACGGCGTGATCGCCGCTTCCTTCGGCGAGAAGATGATGAAAGCGAAGAGCAGCACGCCTGCGAAGACGATCAGCGAGGATATGGCGACGACCGGCTCCAGCGCCGTATTCCCCAGCAGCATCAGATAAAGCACAGGCACCATCAGCGTGACGCCCGCCGTATAGATGTAATACTGGATCATCGCGATGCGCCGTTCCGCCTTCTTCGGGTTCAGCGCGTAATAGCCTCCAAAGACCGCCATGCTGACCCAGCCCAAGAGATTACAGTGGGCATGCGCGCCGATCACAGAGTGATCCTGCGAAATAGCCATGTTTAAACCGATCATAATCCCGACGATGAAAAAGACGACTGCAGTCTTGAAGTAAAGTTCTGCTACGCGCGGCATGAGAATCCCCCTGTGTTTAGCCGTTGTGTGGCATACCACTTCTTTTCGATCAGGAAAATACTGGCCGCGAAAGTAAAGCTGGCTTCATCCCAAGGAACGATATGCGTTTGGACCGTGCGGCAGCCGCATCCTTGATGATTAAATACTTTCTAGGGAGGTTCGTCCCGCCGCCGAAATATGGTTAATTTTTAACTATCTCGGCGTATGAGGGAACGGAAGAGCGGTGCCGGCCGTTGAGGCGGGCGAACTGGAGGAACGCCATGATCTTGAAAATCTTTCTTGCGAAGTTGGAAGTCGAAACCGATGACACCGGCACCTACGCGGACGGTGTTTTCGAATCCAACCGCATCGATTTCAGCGCCCGCCGCGACGGCCGCTATCGTTCTTCGCATGAGCGTGATTATGGCCCTGGCCGCAAGATTGCGGAGTTGCCGCTCGGTCTCGCCTGAGCCGGTTCAGGCGGTCTTTTCCGTCAAGGCGCGGAATGGAAACTTGCGGCTGCACTCGCAGCGGACGATATACGTTTCCTGAAAATTCGAGCTCTTTTCTTCAAAAAAACCCGTCGGCATGTCATCGACGCTAAATGCGGGATGCTTGCGTGACGGGTGGTCGTCCTCCGAGACTTCGGCGATGCCGGTATTGCCGCATTGCGGGCAGGTCAGCTTCTTCGAAAAACGGTCTCGCGCGGCCATCCAACTTCCTTTCGTTTGGTCGCTTCATACAGTCGAAGGACAGCGCTTGAAAGCCCGGCGGCGATGCCCAGGTTTAGGTCGACCGCCGCGATCAGGGCGCTGGTGGTGCTTCGACGTGCGGCGATTTTGTAGAGCCGGTCGTGGCGTGATCGGGGCCGGGCGAGATCGCTATGCTGCCTGCGATGATCGGCCACGACGATCGCTCCGGCAATTCCAAACGTCCAGATCAGCCAGCTCCGTCGTTCTTGCGCCAGCAGGCGTGTTTCTTCTTCGGCAGGGGATAGGGGAGTTGACGGCTTGCCGCCGCCCTTGGCTTGATCCTTCATGACAACTCCGCTCTTTTGTCAGGAACAAGCGCCTCCTCTGATTGTTCCGATAAAAGCCGGGCTAAAAACTGTCGGACTCTCGAATTTGAGGGATGCAAAGCGGCCGGAGCCGGTTTCCGGGAGTTCTGCCGTGGCAGAGACAGGCGCTTGATTATCCACCGAAACGACGGCTGCGGGAAGCGGCGTGCCACGCTTGCGCTCACGGGCGAGGGTGAGCAAGCCCGAGCAGATGATCAGCACGATACCGCCGGCCATCGGCAGGTCGATGGTGTCATCGAAGATAAGATAGCCGAAGGCGATGGCCCAGATCATCTGGCTGTACTGGGGTGGAGCGACGAGATTTGCAGGCGCGAACCGGGCAGCCGTCATGAGAAGCACATTGCCGATTGCGCCAAGAATGCCGTAGCTCGCCATGAACAGCCACTCGCGCGGTGTCGGAACAACCATGTCCGAAAGCATCAGCAGGCCGCTGACGATCAGCGTTCCGAGAAGTGCTGCCCCATAAAGCGAAATGCGCTTTTCGGCCGGGCCCATGGCCCGCAGGATGACGATGGAGATAGCCGCGCTCACGCCGCCGATCGCGGCGGCCAGATGGCCAACCGACAATTCGCGAAAACCAGGCCTCAACACGACCAGCACACCGATGAACCCGATGACGACGGCCGTCCAGCGCTGCCAGCGCACATCCTCCTTGAGAAAGATGACGGAGAGAATCGTCACGAAGGAGGGGAGCAGGAAGAGGAGGCAGAAGGCTTCCGCCATCGGCAGCTTCGTGAACGTAATGATCGAGGCGAGCGCGCCGATCGCCCCGCAGATGAAGCGGAGCATCCACAAGGTGCGGTTCGACGTCCTGGCGATATCCAGCCATGAATCGTTCCGCGCCTTGATGACCGGCAGGACGACCAGCCCGAAGACGGCGCCGATGAAGGCCACCTGATAGGGAGGTATGGCTCCGTGAAGAATTTTGATCGAGGCATCGCTGAAAGCGAAGACGGCGTAGGCGGCGAATGCGATGACGACACCGCGGAGGGGCGAATGGATTGGGGGACATATTCTCGAATCGGATTTGAGCAGGTTGTCCCCGAATACGCAAAAATCCCCATGGAAAGCAGATGCGGTTGCGAATAGCTGCCATGCGAATGGGCGATCCGGCTATTTACCCCAATTCGCTTCGAATTTCCGCGCTGTACTCCCGATATATGCTGAGGCAATCCGTGTAGCTCAGGGAACCATGTTCCCCGTAGATGATATGCACGCTCGATGCATCGGTCGCGGCTTGTTCGGATACGAAAAGGATTGCCTCGCCAAGCGACTTGCCGGTGATGGATATGTCGGTTCCGTCGTCCTGCGTCATTCCCTTGATGATGGCTGCAATCTTGCGATGACTGAAGACAGCGCGTCGGTCTTCCGGCGTCATTGAAATATCCTCGATTGAATGTTCGCGAGACGAAATATGCCGCCCGTTTTCATCAAACGTCTGTGGAGCCAATTTGTGCCGTTGATGTACAAGCCATTGCAGAAAACTGGAAATTGTGAGCAGTGTCGGCTGTTTTTGCTTTTCGCTTCG
This sequence comes from uncultured Alphaproteobacteria bacterium, assembly GCA_963838565.1. Classification (GTDB taxonomy): domain Bacteria; phylum Pseudomonadota; class Alphaproteobacteria; order Rhizobiales; family Rhizobiaceae; genus Rhizobium. The sequence goes on along the minus strand of CAWIRO010000011.1, from coordinate 51,802 downwards.
GCATGAGCGGCGTATCAGAGTCCCTAAATCCTGCCTGCCCCCGGCGATCAGCATTTCTTTCCGCAATACTCAATGGCATATCGATGACCGCAGTACAGACGAGCGAAAAGCCGGACGAGGCGGCGAGCGGCCGCCAAGCGAAAATCGTGGCGCTGGTCGTCGCCGTATCGTTCTTCATGCAGATTCTCGACGGTACGATCGTCGCGACGTCTTTGCCGCAGATGGCGGTGAGTTTCGGTGTGCAGCCGGTTTCGATGAGCATCGGCATCACGGTCTACATGCTGACGATGGCGGCTTTCATCCCGCTTTCCGGCTGGCTCGGCGATCGTTTCGGCGCGCGCCGGGTCTTCCTGGCATCGATTGCGGTCTTCACCGGTGCTTCGCTCTTCTGCGGTCTATCCGGCAGCCTTGCGGAATTCATCGTCGCGCGTGCGATCCAGGGCGCCGGAGCCGCGTTGATGACGCCGGTCGGGCGCATCATCGTCTTGAAAAATGCGCCGAAATCCGAGCTGGTGAATGCGATCGCGCTGATCACCTGGCCAGCGCTGACGGCGCCGGTCATCGGACCGGTGCTCGGCGGTTTCATCACCACCTATGCAAGCTGGCACTGGAACTTTCTGATCAATATACCGATCGGGCTGCTCGGCATGGCCCTGGTGCTGCGTTTCGTGCCGGAGCAACGCGAGGAGAATACGGGCCGCCTCGATGTCCTGGGCTTCATCCTGAGCGGCGCCGGCATGACATTCGTGCTGGCCGCGCTCGAACTCTCCGTAAAGTGGGAGGGCAGCCTGCTTCCCGTCTTTGCGATGCTTGCGGCGGGCATCGTGCTTTCCGTCATGGCCGTCCGGCATTTCCTCGCAGGTGAAAAATCCGCTGCTCGACCTCTCGGCCTTCAAGGTCGAGACCTTCGCGATGTCGACGCTCTCTGCGGGCACGGCCTGCCGGCTCGCCATCAACGCGACGCCCTTCCTGCTGCCGTTGCTGTTCCAGCTCGGTTTCGGCCTCAGCTCGATTGCCGCGGGTACATATCTGCTCGTCTATTTCCTCGGCAATCTCGGCATGAAAGTCGTGACGACGCCGTTGCTTGCCCGGTTCGGATTCCGCAATGTCCTTTGTGTGAACGGACTGATTGCCGCTGGCTCCATCGTCGCGTGCGGCTTTTTCACGCCGGACACGCCACAGGCGGTCATCTACGCAATACTGCTTGTGGCGGGCCTTTCACGTTCGATGGAATTCACCGCTCTGAACACGCTTTCCTTCGCCGATGTCAGCCCGGCGCAGCGCAGTTCCGCCTCGACGTTGTCAAGCATGCTGCAGCAGGTCTCCATGCTGCTCGGCGTCGCCGTGGCCGCGGCGGTGCTTAACATCTCAACTGCGTTGCGCGCGGCGCCGGAGCCTGCGCTTGCGGATTTCCGCTGGGCCTTTGCTGCGATCGGCCTTATCGGGATCATTTCATCTTTGCGCTTTTTCGCCCTGCCGGCAGATGCCGGTGCGGAAGTCTCCAAGCACAGGCGCTTTCAAAAAACCTGAATGCGGATGGAACCATTCCGGTTCGGTTGCGTTCTATGGTCGGGTTTGCGCATCTTTCCGCGTTCGCAGTTTCTTTCATCCCGCGAGGTCACCTCCGGGCCGGGTAATATTGCCGATATGGTTTCAAATGCGAACTTCTTTCGATTGAAGGTCTGCAGGGGGGCGGAGGCTTTGCCGCCGTTTACGCGCAATGGCCGATGCAATACGACATTCGAACGCAGACGCCTTCGCCGTCGGGCCGTTGCGTTGCTGCATGGCAGCCGCCGGAGGCGCGCATGGGTGAATCTGTCGATGATGCTGAGCCGGAAATCCGCATCCTCTACATCGACGACGACGAGATGCTCGCGCTGCTGATGCAGACAGCACCTGAGGCGGCGCGGTTTTGAGGTCGAATGGGCGCAGGACGGTGCCGCCGCACTGGAACGCATCGCTGAGGGCGGCATCGACGCGGTGGTGCTCGATCATACCCTGGAAACGAGAATCTGGACTCGACGTCCTGCCGCAGATTGACGGCGCTGCCTGATCATCCTCCTGTCATCTATGCGACGGCCTCCGGCGACACCGGCATTGCCGTGGCAGCGTTGAAGGCGGGTGCCGACGATTATGTGCTCAAGGGCAGTTCCCCCGACTATTTCGATCTGCTCGCGGCGACGCTGGAACAAGGGCTGGAGCGGGCGCGCTTCCGGCGGGAGACGGCCGAGGCGCAGGAGGTGATCCGCCAGCAGCGCGACCGCGCCGAGCTGCTGCTTGCCGAAGTCAATCACCGCGTCGCCAACAGTCTCGGCCTCGTCGGCGCGCTGATCCGCATGCAGTCGTCGATATTGACGGACCAGGTGGCGATCGACGCGCTGCACGAAACGCAGTTGCGCATCAACGCCATCGCGAGCGTTCACCGGCGTCTCTACAACAGCCGCCAGATCGGCACGGTGCAGCTTGACGAATATCTCCAGAACCTCCTGAGCGAGCTGGAGGCTTCCATTCGCGACGACAAGCGGCCGCACCGCATCGTTCTGACGGCGCAGCCCGATCAATCTGCCGACGGACAAGGTCGTCACGCTTGGCCTGATCGTCAGCGAACTCGTTACCAACGCCTTCAAATATGCCTATAGCGAAGGCGTGCACGGCGAGATCCGGGTTGTCATCGACCGGATCGACGAGGAGTTGCGTCTCGTTGTCGAAGACGACGGCGCCGGCTTCGACCACTCGAGCCCTGCGAGAGGGAGCGGCCTCGGTACCAAGATCCTGACGGCGATGGCCGCGAGCCTGAAGTCGGAACTCACCTATGATCCGGCGTATCGCGGCACGCGGGCCATCTTGATCTTTCCCGTCAACTGACCAGTGCAGGGGACAAAGCGGTGGCCAAGATATGTGCACCGGAGGAGGTGTATTCCTTTTGGTTCGAAAAATGCAGCCGCGAACAGCGGTTCCAATCGACGCTGTCGCTGGATGAGGAAATCCGAGACCGCTTCCGGGATACGCATCTGGCGCTGGCGGGAGGCGTGATCGGGTCCTGGCATGCCAGCCCCGAAAACCGGCTTGCGGCCGTCATCGTCCTCGATCAGTTTCCGCGGAATATCTATCGGAACACACCGCTTGCGTTTGCGACGGACGGATTGGCGCTTCGCGAGGCGAAACTGGCCGTCGATGCCGGCGCCGACCGGCTCGTCGACAAGGAATGCAGGACGTTTTTCTACATGCCTTTCGAGCATGCCGAAGACATTGCGGAGCAAGAGCGGTCGGTGAGCCTGTTTCAGGCGCTCGGCGACGCCGAATATCTCGATTATGCCGATTCGCCACCGCGACGTGATCGCTTCCTTTGGCCGCTTTCCGCATCGCAATGCCATCATCGGAAGAGCGTCGACGGCGGCCGAACTGGAATATCTTGCAAGGCCTGGCGCCGGCTTCTGAGTGGCGGAAAAAGAACATCCGCCTTTCTGTCGCCTTTCTTTGCTATAAGAACCGGCCTCAACGACGAAGAGAAGCCTAGCGGGGACATTTTGCGGCCGAAACTCATTCTGCTCCTGTCATTTCTTTACTTGATCTTTGCGCTGTCGGCAGGCGGCCTGCCTGGCGGCTCCGCCGCCGCGCAGGAACAGCCGCAAGCGCAGGCTCAGACACAGCAGGCGCCGGCCCCGCTTGCGGATTCAGCGCTCAATCAAGCCGTCAAGGATATTGAAAAGGCCAAGTCGAAGCTCGCCTCCCTGCAGGAGAGCGCGAAGCAGAATGCCGACAGACGACGATGCGCTCGTCGGCCTCTCCACGCAGGCGGACGAATTGGGGCGCAATATTCTCGCGACCTCGGTCAATCTCCGGCCGCGCCTCGAGCAGATCACGAATCGTCTTGCCGAGATCGGCGATCCGCCGAAGGACGGGCAGCCGCCGGAAGCGCAGATCGTGACCGACGAGCGAAACGCCCTGATGGCCGAACGTTCGCAGATCAACGCCGTGACCGGCGACGCCGAAAACCTCTCGCTTGGCGTCAACAAGCTGATGAACGAAGTGGCTGAAACCCGCCGCCGTCTCTTTGCCGCGACATTGCTGAGACGCACCGAAGTTTCGGCCTCTGTTTTCGGCGATGCGGGCAAGGCGTTTGTCGAGGAGGTCGGCAAATTCCAGGAGGCGCTTTCGAGCTGGCTGACTTTCGCGTGGAAGTTCAAGCGCTTCGCGCTGTTTGCAGCAATCTTTATGTCGCTCGGGACGGGCCTGATCCTGCTTTCAGGCGGCTACCGCATGTTCGGCCGCTATCTGAGGCGGGACGAGGGTGTCGAGAACCCCTCCTATATCAGCCGGCTCTCCATCGCCTTCTGGTCGACGCTGATCCGCACACTCGCGCTTGTCGCGGTGCTGGTCACATCATATTTCTTCCTCAACGGTTTCAATGTGTTGAGGCCGGACATCGCGCCCGGTCGTCGCCGCCCTTTTCGGGGCAATCGGACTTATCTATTTCGTCGGCCGCTTTACCAATGCCGTCTTTGCTCCGCGCGAGCCCAACTGGCGTCTCGTGCGGCTATCGAACCGCGGTGCGCGATCGATCGGCTGCATGCCTCCTGGCAATGGCGATCGTCAATGCTCTCGACTATTTCTTCAGCGCCATCAGCGAGGCAATGGGCTCGCCGCTGGTTCTGACCGTCGTCAGGAGCCTGATCGCCGCCCTGATCATCGGTCTCATCCTGATTGCGGCCTCCTTCGGCCGGCCGATGCTGGCGCGCAACGGCGATCCCGATGCGCCTGGCCGGCATTGGCCGCGTGGCATGGCGATCATTCTGCGCGTGCTCGGCTTCGGGCTTATCGTCACGGCATTGACCGGCTATGTCGGTCTTGCGCGTTTCGTGGCGACGCAGCTCATCATCACCGGCGCAATCGTGGTGACCACGTATATCGGCCTGCTCTCGGGCAAGGCGATTTCCAGGCAGGAGAGTTTCGGCGATACCTTCATCGGCCGCTTTCTCGAGGACCCGCTTCAAGATGGGTGCCGGTCGCGATCGATCAGGTCGGTCTTGCAGTCGGCCTCGCGATCTATGCGCGTCGCACTCCTGACCGGCATTCCGCTGATCCTGCTGCTCTGGGGCTTCCATATCCAGGATCTTGCAGCTGATCGCCTATCGGCTTTTCACCGAGGTCCGCCTCGGCGGCATCAGCATTTCGCTGCTGGGCATCTTTACCGGCATCCTGCTCTTTGCCGGCGGCTATCTCGTGACCCGCTGGATCCAGCGCTGGCTCGACAGCAATGTCATGGCGCGAAGCCATGTCGATCTCGGCGTGCGCAACTCCGTAAAGACCGGCATCGGTTATCTCGGCGTCGCTGTCGCGGCGATCATCGGCGTTTCGGCGGCCGGCATCGACCTGTCGAACCTTGCACTTGTCGCCTCCGCCCTCTCGGTCGGTATCGGTTTCGGCCTGCAGAACATCGTCTCGAACTTCGTGTCGGGTCTGATCCTGCTTGTCGAGCGGCCCTTCAAGGTCGGCGACCACGTCGTGTCAGGCGCGGCGGAAGGCATCGTGACGCGGATCTCCGTGCGCGCGACGGAGATCGAGACCTTCCGCAAGCAGTCGATCATCGTGCCGAACTCCGAACTCATCAACGCTGCGGTCGGCAACTGGACGCATCGCAACAAGGTCGGCCGTTCGGAGATCCCGGTTTCCGTCAGCTACGATGCCGATCCGCAAAAGGTCATGGATATCCTGCTTGAACTGGTCCGCGAGGCGCCGTTCGTGCTTCGCAATCCGGAGCCGCACGTCGAATTCCTGCGTTTCGGCACCTATTCGCTGGATTTCGAACTGCGCTTCATGCTGGCGGATATGGGCGAGGGCCTGAAGGTGAGGAACGACCTGCGCATCGACATCCTCAGACGCTTCAAGGAAGAGGGGATCGAAATCCCGCTGCCGCAGAGCGATGTCACCTTTCACCGCGACAACACGCCGGCCCGGCAAAGGAGCCTCTCCTTCATAGTCGCGGACGACAAGCGTGAGGACAATACAGGCGACAGGGACGGCGGAGCGGTGCGCCAATTGCGCGGCAAGACGGCCGATGGCTCTCTCAAAAGCTAATCGCTTTATTCAGCGATCATTCAGAGGCTCGTGCTTATAAAGCCTGGGTAATCGGGATTTCGCTGCTGGGGGCAGCAGCGCCGAGAAACTCCAGGGGAGGGCGCATCGCTGCGCCGCACTGAATGGCAAGGTTTGCCGCCGTACTGCTTCTTTCGCTTCTTGCCGCCGGAGGCGCTCATTCGGCGACAATCACCAACACCAATCCGGCACCGGTCGTCCTTGTCATCACCGAAGGCGGCAACCGCGTGGAGGTCGTGGTCGATGCCGGCGCTTCCGAAACGCTTTGCACCACAGGCTGCTTCATGACGACGCCGACGGTGACCGCATCGGCCTCGATGGCGGCGAGACGGTCGATATCGTCAAAGGCTCTGCCGTCATAAAATAGGCGCTCGCCGCACGGGCGCTTCCCGAAATTTCGCCGAAATCATATTTGGCGCTTGTCTATTCGCATGTCGTCGCGGCAAGCTTTTCGCATGTCGTAAACAGGCGTTTGGCGAACGGTGCCTCACTGCATAGTCCGCGGATATTGATTTTCGTCCGGCCCTTCCGGATGCTCAGTTGAACAGAGGTAACTTCTCCATGAAGACACATGCGCGGGCAGTGGTCATCGGCGGCGGCGTCGTCGGCGTCTCGACGCTCTATCACCTTGCAAGGAAGGGTTGGGACGATGTCGTCCTGATCGAGCGCAAGGAGCTGACCTCCGGCTCGACATGGCATGCCGCCGGTCTGCTGCCGCTCTTCAACATGAGCTATTCGGTCGGCCAGATCCACAAATACTCGGTGTCGCTTCTACCAGGAACTGCAGGAAGAGACCGGCATGAATGTCGGTTTCAGCCAAGTCTCCAACATCCGTCTCGCCCGCACCAAGGATCGCTGGGACGAGTACATGTATTATGCCGGCATCGCCGAGACGATCGGCGTCAACGTCAAGATCCTGACGCCCGAGGAGGTCAAGGAGATCTGGCCGCTCTGCGAGACCGACGGCCTGCTCGGCGCGATCCAGCATCCTGACGACGGCTATATCCAGCCGGCCGATCTGACGCAGGCGCTCGCCAAAGGCGCGCGCGACCGCGGCGCCACGATCTACCGCAACACCACGGTCACCGCCGATCGAGCAGCAGCCGGACGGGCTCTGGAAGGTGACGACGGACAAGGGCGAGATCACCGCCGAGCACGTCATCTCCTGCACCGGCAACTTTGCCCGCAAGACCGGCGAGATGGTCGGCATCAACATTCCGGTCATCCCGGTCGAGCATCAATATATCGTCACCGAGCCGCATCCTGCGATCCTCGAGCGCAAGGCCAAGGGCCTGCCCGAGATGGGCGTGCTGCGCGAATCCGACAGCGCCTGGTACATGCGCGAGGAAAATGGCGGCCTCCTGCTCGGCCCCTACGAACACGGCGCGCCGGTCTGCTACGTCGACGGCCCCTCCGACGACAGCGAATACGAGCTCTTCCAGGAAGATCTCGATCGCCTGATGCCGCATATCGAGACCGCAATCGCCCGCGTTCCAGCCTTCGGCGAAGTCGGCATCAAGAAGGTCTATAACGGTGCCATCGCCTATACGCCGGACGGCAACCCGATCGTCGGCCCGGCGCCGGGCCTCAAGAACTTCTGGCTGAACGAAGGTCACTCCTTCGGCATCACCGCCGCCGGCGGCGCCGGCTGGCAGCTTGCCGAATGGATCGTCGACGGCGAACCGACCGTCGACATGATGGGCGTCGATCCGCGCCGCTTCGGTCCCTATGCCAACGAAGGCTACCTGATCGCCAAGAACGAGGAAGCCTATGCCAACGTCTTCACCATGCACTATCCGGACGAAGAGCGCGCCGCCGCCCGTCCGCTGAAGACGACGCCGGTCTATGACCGCCTGAAGAAGATGGGCGCCGTGTTCGGCTCCGTCTACGGCTGGGAACGCGCCAACTGGTTCGCGCCGGAAGGTTACGACCTGCCGAAGGACCAGCTCGGCGTCGGCGCCGATGTCCTCACCAACCATAATCATTCCGACGCCGACCGAAGACGGCCGCATCGTCGAGAAATGGTCGTTCCGCCGCTCGAACTATTTCGAGCATGTCGGCAACGAGGTGCATGAACGTTCACAAGAATGTCGGCGTTCTCGACATGTCGGCCTTCGCCAAGATGGAAGTCTCCGGTCCCGGCGCGCGCGCCTGGCTGGAATCGATCTTCGCCAACGCCATTCCGAAGAAGCGCGGCCGCATCGCGCTCTGCCATATGCTGACGGTGCATGGCGGTGTGCGCGCCGAATTCACGGTCTATGAATGGGCGCCGGGCCGCTTCTACCTCGTTTCGGCCGGTGCCTACGAGGCGCATGACCACGACTATCTGCGCAAGCTCGCACCGACCGATGGTTCGGTTCGCCTGCAGCAGATCACCCAGCGTCTCGGCGTGCTCGTGCTTGCCGGTCCGAAGTCGCGCGACGTCCTGAAGAAGCTCACGCGCACAAGCCTGGAGAACAAGGATTTCCCCTGGCTTTCGGGCAAGGAGATCTCGGTCGGCGCGGCGACGGCCCATGCGCTGCGCGTCAACTTCGTCGGCGAACTCGGCTGGGAACTCCACCATCCGATCGAAATGCAGAACTACATCTTCGACAAGCTGATGGAAGCCGGTGCCGAATTCGGCATCAAGCCCTTCGGTATCCGCGCCATGCTCTCGATGTCGGTCGAGAAGTCCTACCGCCTGATCCCGCGCGAAATGTCGATCGAGTACAATGCCTATGAATCGGCGCTCGACCGCTTCATCAAGCCGGAGAAGGAATTCCTCGGCCGCGACGGGTCTGCTTGCCTACAAGGAAAAGGGCCTGAAGTGGAACTTCGCGACGCTGGTTGTCGAGGCCGGCAACGATGTCGACGCCCGCGGCTCGGAAGCCATCTACAACGAGGCCGGCGAGCTCGTCGGCCGCGCGACGAACGGCACCTTCGGCTTCCGCATCAACCGCTCGCTGGCGCTTGCCATGCTGCGGCCGGATTATGCCAAGGAAGGCACGAAGCTGAAGATCAAGATCCTCGGCACGATGTATAATGCGACGGTCGTCGGAGAAAGCCCGTTCGACGCGGAGAATGCGGCGCTTCGCGCGCTAATCTCTTAAGCATAATTCGAGAAATCGAAGGCGGCCCCGGCGGGCCGCCTTTTTCTTGTGGCCACCAATACGGCGATTAACAATTGTTCAAACGAATTGAGGTATCGGTAATTCAGGGGAATAGAAGTTTTCAATTAAAAGGTTTGTTATGTCTTTTTTAGGCATTTCGGGAATGCAGTATTCCGGCGAGATGTTTGCCGGCGCACGTATTCTTCTCGCCGAAGATTCCAATGTCTTTACGTCGATGATCAGCAAGCGGCTGAAGGAGCTTTTCGATATCGACGTCGAGATCTGCCGCAACTTCGAGGATCTGCAGGTCGCCTACGACAAGTCTTTCGAGCCGATCACGCTGGCGATCTCGAACATCAATCTGCCCGGCGCCGAAAAAGGCGAAGCGCTGGAATATCTGGTCGATCTCAGTATTCCGACGATCGTCTTCACCGGCACCTTCCACGAAGGCCTGCGCGACGAGCTGATCGCCAAGGAAATCGTCGACTACATCCTCAAGGACAATGTCTTCGCCGTCGATCTGCTGGCGGAATCGATCTGCCGCTTTCTCACCAACAACGCCATCACGTGCTGATCGTCGACGACAGTGCGACGGCTCGCGCTCTGCTTTCCAGCCGCCTGAAGCGCTATAATTTCCGCGTCAGTGTCGCCGAGAGCGGCGCCAAGGCGCTTGAGATCCTGAAGGCCAATCGCGACATCGGGCTGATGATCACCGACTACAACATGCCCGATATCGACGGCTTCGAGCTGACGCGGCGCATCCGCGCCACGATCGGCTCGCATCAGCTGCGCATCATCGGCGTCTCCTCCTCGTCCAACCGGCTGCTTTCGGCGCGGTTTCTGAAGGCAGGCGGCAATGATTTCATGCTGCGACCCTTCATCGACGAGGAGTTCTACTGCCGCGTCAACCAGAACCTCGACACGCTGCTGCAGATCCAGACGATGAAGAAGGAGCGGGCGGTTGCGTGACGCGAAAATCGAGTCGTGGCATAAGAAGGTGCTCCGGATGATCGAGGACGCGACCGCCGCTGTTATTCACTCTCGAATTTTTGCAATTTCAGGTTCCTTTGCGGCCGTTCTGCCGCTTCAACCGTCATGGCCTCTCGGCTATCGTTCGTACCGCTGCAACGAAGGCCGATTCGGGCTTTCATGGCGCTTGGGGACGTAGGCAGGCTGCATGGCGTTTCACGCGGATTTCAATCGGGATGGCTCAGGCCCGCGCTTCGGCGGCCAGAAGATACTTCTGGTTGAAGATTCCCGGATGTTTTCCGCTGTGCTCTGCCATCGGTTCCAGACCGAGCTCGGCCTCATGCGTCAAACCATGCTCGTCGCTGAAGGCGCTTGCAGGACGCGCTGGCGCAGGATGGTCACGGCTACACCATGGCCGTCGTCGACCTCAATCTGCCGGATTCGCCCATGGCGAGGCGCTCGACTGCACGATCGAGCACAATATTCCCGCGATCGTCTTCACCGCGACCTTCGATATCGCACGCGCAACCGGATCATGGAGCGCAACGTCATCGATTACGTCCTGAAGGACAATGAATTCGCGCTCGACAATCTGGTCGCGACCGTCCGGCGCGCAATCTCCAACCGCAAGACGCGCGTGCTCGTCGTCGATGACGTTGCCGTCGGCGCGCCAAGTGCTCGTCGATCTCCTGAAGGCGCAGCAATATCATGGTCGTCGAGGCAAGCTTCGGCGCTCGAGGCCCTGGCGGCACTTGAGACCTACAGCGATATCGAGCTCGTCGTGACCGACCACCACATGCCCGACATGACGGGCTACGAGCTGACGCGGCGCATCCGCCATCGCTTCGGTTCGGACACGATGCGTGTCATCGGCGTCTCGTCCTCCAGCGACCGCATGCTGTCGGCGAGCTTCCTGAAGGCCGGCGCCAGCGATTTCGTCTACCGGCCGTTCGTGGCCGAGGAGCTTCAGTGCCGCATCGCCAACAATGTCGAAACGCTGACGCAGATGAAGCAGCTGCGGGCGGCGGCGGCATGCGACTATCTCACCGGTCTCTATAACCGCCGCTATTTCTTCGATCACGGTCCGAAGCTCGTGAACGAATGCCTGCGGCAGAAGTCGCCGAGCTCCGTTGCCATCCTCGACATCGATCATTTCAAGCGGCTGAACGACACCTATGGCCACGAGATCGGCGACAGGGTGCTGAAGGCCGTTGCAAACCGGCTGCGTGCGATGTTCGAAGGCAGCGACAACCTGCTCTCGCGCCTCGGCGGCGAGGAGTTCGCGATCCTCTTCCCGCTGATGGATTCGCTCGCCGCAACGAAGCTTTGCGACGAAATCCGCTCGGATATTTCGCGGCTGAAGGTGACGGCCGACGACGAGGAACTGTCGGTCACCGTGTCGATCGGCGTTGCCGAGATCGCAGGCTACGAAACCTTCGACAACTATCTGAACGCCGCCGACCAGTTTCTCTACATGGCCAAGCACAAGGGCCGCAATCAGGTATTTTCAGACTGCCAAGATGACGGAAGAAGCGGCGCAGTAGACGCGCCGCCGGCTTCGTTCACGCTGACGACCGCCTGGCGGGCCGTCGCCATGCGTCAGCTTGCGTTCGGCGCGCTCCTGCTGCGGCGAGCGATTGTAGAGTTCGCGATAACACTTGGAGAAATGCGAGGCGGAGACGAAGCCGCAGGCGACGGCGACTTCGACGACCGGCATCGAAGACTGCACCAGCAGGTGGCGGGCGCGGTCGAGGCGGATTTCCAGATAGTAGCGGGCGGGAGAGCGGCCCATTTCCTGGCGGAACAGGCGCTCGATCTGGCGGCGCGACAGGCCGGCGCCGTCGGCGATCTCGAGCAGCGACAGCGGCTCGGCGAGATTGCCTTCCATCAGTTCGATGATCGACAGAACCTTGGCGTTCTGGACGCCGAGGCGGGCGCGAAGCGGCAGGCGCTGGCGGTCGTGCGGGCTGCGGACGCGGTCGGTCAGATGCTGTTCGCAGACGCGGTTGACGAGGCTTTCGCCGAAATCCTGGCCGATCAGGTTCAGCATCATGTCGAGCGAGGCCGTGCCGCCGGCGCAGGTGTAGAGATTGCTGTCGACCTCGTAGAGATCGGCATAGACCTCCGCCTGCGGAAAGGCTTCGGCAGAAGCCCGGCAGGTTTTCCCAGTGGATCGCGCAGCGCTTGCCGTTCAGGAGACCGGCCTGAGCAAGCACATGCGCGCCCGTACAGAGGCTGCCGACGGCGACGCCGCGATTGTAGATTCGCGCAGCCAGGCATTGACGGACTTGTTGTTGAAATCCTCGACATCGATGCCGGAACAGACGAGCACCATGCTTGGCCGGTTTTCACCGCCGAGATGCCGGCGCTCGTCGGCAAGCGAGGAGTTTGCCTCGACGCCGATGCCGCACGAGGAGTAGACCTTGTTGCCGTCGACCGAGGTGAGCCGCCAGGTGTAGGCCTGGTAGCCGAGCATGCGGTTGGCGATGCGCAACGTATCGATCGCCGCCGAAAAGGGCAGCATGGTGAACTGGGGAACCATGAAGAAGACGAGAGAACGCTTCTTAGTCAGCATCTTGTTCATGAGCAAAATCCATGCTCGAGGGCGATCTGCTATTCGTTGCGTGGAATGCGTCGTTCCGATGTCTCAAAAGCGACATTCGCATGGATAAATGCGGCCGTGAAGAGCTAATTTGCGACGTTTAGCGATTTTGATTGCGGTCAAAGCGCCGAAGACTGCCGGCGAAAAGTGAGGGACGAGGTGGTTCCGAAATATAGGCTTCTGAAAATTAAGATCAAATCCAAGGCAGCTCTGAAACGATGAAGGCGGCGCTGCCGTAGGGCAGGGCGCCGCCTTCAAGCGGGGAGGCATGTCGCATTCATTACATTACCTTGCGTTCTTCATCCGCGTCGTCTGCAGACGGCCAGCCGATATCCTTGCGAATGTCGAAGGGCATGGATTCGATTTCGCGCGCGGTCTGCCACTGGTGCCAGGAGTGCACCAGCCTGCGGGCAAAGCCTGCTACATCAAAGTGCACGTCGGTGAATGGGCTCTTGCCATCCCGGTAATGGATCGTGGTCATTGTCGTTTCCTTTCTCAAGCGGCTTAGCGCTTCGTGTCTAATTTGGGGTCTGATGATCCATCAATCAAACGAATAGATTTTATGGATACCATCAGGTTTGCTGAAGGATCGGGAGATCAGCTCGCGCTCGGCCGCCGCAACTGCATAGGGATCCACATCAGCCATCAGATGTTTGGGCAGTGCCGCCATCTGGCGCATGGTATTTTCCCAGGCGTAGCGCTGGAGCTGCTTCGTCCTCAACGCGAGGAAGATGTCCAGAATGTCGTGTGCAGTCCCGGTCATCATGGCCTCCTCTGTTTATCAGCCATGGTGCTAATATAAGTACGCGTTGACTTTCAGACAAACGAAATGATATCGTGCTTAAGATCAGAAAAATTGAAAGATGGGACGATGAGCATACCCTTTCGCCGCCCGATACCGCTGCTCGACAATGACGTCCTCAGAACCTTTGTCGCCATTGCGGAAACAGGCAATTTTTCGACCGCCGCTGAAGCCGTGTTCCGCACGCCGTCCGCGGTTTCCATGCAGATCAAGAAGCTCGAGGAACAGCTCGGCGCGACGCTTTTCATGCGTGATGCGCGTTCGGTGACTTTGACCCAGCACGGCGAGCTGCTGCTGACCTACGCCCGCAACATCCTGGCGCTCTCCAACGAGGCTGTTTCCCGCTTCATCATGCCGGAACTCAGCGGCGTCGTGCGGCTCGGCGCGCCGGAGGATATCGGCGAACGGCTGCTGCCGAACATCCTGAAGAGTTTTGCCGAGACCTATCCCGGCATCATGGTCGATGTCACGATCGACATGAGCCTTGGCCTCAAGAAGCGCATGGAAGAGCAAAGGCTGGATCTGGCGCTGATCAATTGCGCCACGCGGCCGCTTCCCGACCGGCGGCGAGATCGTATTCCGCGAACGCCTGGTCTGGGCGGGTGCCAAATGCGGCACGGCGCATCGGCGCGATCCCTTGCCGATCTCGATCTGGGAAGATGGCTGCATCTGGCGGCAGGAGGCGCTGGCGCAGCTGGAGCGCAACAAGCGGCCATACCGCGTTGCCTATCTCAGCGGCCACACGATGGCGCAGCGCGCCGCCGTGCTCTCCGACCTTGCGATCGCGCCGCTGCCGCGATCCTATGTCACCGGCGACATGGTCATGCTCGGTGCACAGGAGGGGCTGCCCGAACTCGGGTCGTTCGATATCCGTCTGCTCACCGCCTCGCAGCTGTCGGGTCCCATGGAAGCGGTGGCCGACAGCATCCGCTTCGCATTTGCCGAAAGGGCAAAGGCCGTCGCAGCTTGATCGGAAGGCCGATGAACTTTATTGCATCTCGTCGCGTTTAAGACTCGAGCGGCGTAACCGCTTCGGGCACGCGATTTTTGGTCTTTAGAAGAGGTTTCCAAGATGACAATGACGGTCAAGATCGGCGCTGCGCTCATGCTGCTTCTGGCGCTTTCCTCGTGCGGCAACACCATCCGCGGCGTGGGCCGCGATACGGCAAATGTCGTCAACGCGACGCAGGATGCCGGGCGTTCGGTCGATCGCGCCGCAAGGCGCTAACTTTCAGATGGTCGCGGCAGGGTAGGCCCGCTCGAGGCCGCCCGATCGCGCCAAGCCGGTGCGGAAGGCAGTATAAGCCGGATGCTGGCTGGACTTGGCCGCTTCCATCAAACGGATCTGAAGCCGCCGCGGTGCGGCTTCGCCGATCCATAGTCCGGTATTTTCGAGCTTCAGCGAATTGAGAAACGGCGCAGCAGCTGCCAGATCCAGGTAGCGATGCAAACCATCGATGAGATTGTCGTCTTGCGCCACATTCTCCATGAGCAGCGAGAGATACGATCTATCGGTTTCGGAAGCGCCCGCAAATTTGCTGGCGACGATCTCGCGATCTGGGAAGGAAGCGACTGGCGTCATTGGGCATCCATTACAAAGCGCCGCATGCACGGCAGCATTAAACGAGAGGGGTCAAGCCGCTAGCTAAGCGCCGAAGCATTCGCGAGGCTGGACGGCCCCGTTGGAGGCGTTTTCAGGTGCGGAAAGAGATCCAGCCACCGAACTCAATGCAGTGTTTAAGAGTCGCCGCAGATGAGTACTTTTAGCTAAATACCAGTCTCAGCTCATAAAAAACGCCTCCTTGCGCTGCGGCACCCAAGCCCGGACAAAATTAGTGCTTCATCCAAGAAGGTTACTCACTGAGAAAATCGGTAAAATTTCAAAAAAAGCCGAAATTAATCTTTGCTTAATTCCTCAATAACATTCCGGTAAGAATGTCACGGTATCAGTTGAAGCGCGGCGGGGGACAACCGCTGTCTCTCCGGATTAGGTACTGCGTTCCGGAGAATTCGAGTTTCGCCGCGTAACGGCGATTACGCCAGAGTTTCGGCAAACCGCGCGAGCTGCCAGCACGCGCGGTTTTCGCGTTTCGGACAGGCGATTGACCGAGGCCGGCGACGCGTTGTAGGCCTCATCCCATGACCAAGGCCATCATGCTTCAAGGAACCGGCTCGGATGTCGGCAAGACGGTACTCGTAGCCGGGCTTTGCCGGCTTGCCGCCAATCGTGGGCTCAAGGTCAAGCCTTTCAAGCCTCAGAACATGTCGAACAATGCCGCCGTTGCCGAAGACGGCGGCGAGATCGGCCGGGCGCAGTGGCTGCAGTCGCTTGCCGCGCGCACGCCGTCGTCGGTGCATATGAATCCCGTGCTCTTGAAGCCGCAGTCCGAAAACGGCAGCCAGATCGTCGTGCAAGGCAAGGTCTGGGGGCAGGCAAAGGGCCGCGACTACCAGAGGCTCAAGCCACAGCTTCTGGAGCACGTGCTGCAGAGCTTCGCGATCGTCTCCGAGGGTGCCGATCTCGTTATCGTCGAGGGCGCGGGTTCGCCGGCCGAAATCAACCTGCGTCCGGGCGATATTGCCAATATGGGTTTCGCAACCCGTGCCCACGTCCCGGTCGTGCTTGTCGGCGACATCGACCGCGGCGGCGTCATCGCCTCCCTTGTCGGCACGCATGCGATCCTTGCGGATGACGACCGGGCGATGATCTCCGGCTATATCATCAACAAGTTCCGCGGCGATGTTTCGCTCTTCGATGAAGGCATTGCCGCGATCAATCGCTTCACCGGATGGCCATGTTTTGGTGTCGTGCCCTGGCTGAAGGCGGCGCGCCGTTTGCCGGCCGAGGATTCCGTCGTGCTCGAACGGCTCGCGCAGGGGCGCGTCCGGCGCCCTGAAGATCGCCGTGCCGGTCCTGCCGCGCATTGCGAACTTCGACGATCTCGATCCGCTTCGTGCTGAGCCGGATGTCGAACTCGTCTTCGTGAGCCGGGCGAGCGCGTTGCCAGCCGATGCAGCGCTGGTGGTCCTGCCGGGCTCGAAATCGACGATCGCCGATCTCGCTGGATCTGCGCGCAGCACGGATGGGATCGCGATCTAGAGGCTCACGTGCGGCGCGGCGGCCGCGTCATCGGTATCTGCGGCGGTTATCAGATGCTCGGGCGCATGGTTCACGATCCGCTCGGCATCGAGGGAGCAAGTGCCGAGACGCCGGGGCTCGGCTTGCTCGATGTCGAAACGGAAATGGCGCCGGAAAAGACTGTGCGCAACAGCCTGGCGATTTCGACGGAATATGACGTTCCGCTTGCCGGCTATCAAATCCATCTCGGTGTCACGACCGGGCCGGACTGCGCCACCCCATCGGCGCGGATCGACGGCGGCCGGACGGCGCGCGTATCTGCCGATGGGCGGGTCATGGGAACCTATCTGCACGGGCTCTTCGGCAGCGACGCCTATCGCAGCAAACTTCTCGCAGAGTTTCGGCCTTTCCGGTGAACGGCGGAGCTATCGGCAAAGCGTCGACGAGGCGCTGGACGAGATCGCGGCCGAACTGGAAGCGCAGCTCGACAAGGCGCTGGCTCGAGCCGGGCTTCTCGGCTACTCAGATTTCGCCGGAGACCTCGCGGCGCCTGCGGTCGAGCTCTTCGCTGTAGCGGCGAAGCGTATAGCTTTCGGTGAGCTGGCCGACCACCTTGCGCTCGATCAGATCGTTGACCACCGCCAGTGCTTCGCTTTCCGTCTGGTCGAAGATCGCTGCCGCCTGCTTGGCATTCATCTGCGGCTGCAGGAAGTCGTTGCGTGTAGCGGATGAAATCCGGCAAGGCCTGTTGCCTTCGTCGTCCGTCTCGATCGGGTTCGCATAGATGTCCGGCACCAGCACCATGCCGGCATATTTGTCGGCGCTCGTCGATCAGGATGACGCGCTGCGTCGAGCCGATCGGAAAGGCCTTGCGAGAATTCCTCGAGCTCATGCCGACATTGGCCGTCTGCACGTCCGGGCGCATCAGCCGGTCGACCGTCAGGTTGCGGATCCAGCCGACGTCATGGGCGCTGCGGATGCTCTCGCCGCGCAGATGGAAGCGCCAGGTGGCGAACGAGTAGCCGAAGGTGGTGCGCACGACGAGCGACGAGGTGATGACGGCCGCCAGCACCAGAGCGGTGATCGGAAAGTCGCCGGTGATTTCGAGCGCCAGGAAGGTCATCGTCAGCGGCCCGCCGATGACGGCGACGGCAAGCGAGCTCATGCCGACCACGGCATAGATCGACCGGCGTCAGCGTCGCATGATCGAAATAGGGGCCGCAATAGGCAAAAATCTTGCCGAGCAGCGCGCCCATGAACAGCGACGCGAAGAACAGGCCGCCTCTGAAGCCGGAACCGATCGATACGGCCGAGGCGAGGGATTTCAGCAGAAAAAGGCCGATCAGGATCGGCAGCGGCGACATCGCGGCCAAGATTGAGATGCAGTGCGCCGTGGCCCGCCGAAAGAACCTGCGGCGAGATCAGCGCCAGAAGGCCGACGACGATGCCGCCGAGAGCCGGGCGAAGCGGCGGCGGAATGGAGCTCTTGCGCGCGAGCTCCTCGACCAAGGCGACGCCCTGCATGATCAGGATGCCGATGCCGGCGCAGAAAGCTCCAAGCAGGAGAGCCGGAAGATAGTCCGCCGGAACGATCGCGCCGAAATGACCGATATCGATGGTGAAGTCGTCCCCGGCCAGCAGTCGTGCGATCAGAGTCGAGATCAGCGCGGAAACGACGACAGGTGTCAGCGTAACGATCGTATAGGTGCCGATGATCAGCTCGAAGGCATAGAAGGCGCCGGTCAGCGGCGCATTGAACGCCGCGGCAATGGCGCCGGCAGCGCCGCAGCCGACGAGCATGCGCAGGTCGGCGCGGCGCATCTGCAGCTTATGGCCGAATTTCGACGCAATGCCGGCCGCAAGCTGCGTGTAGCCCGCCTCAAGCCCGACGGAGGCGCCGAAGCCGTTCGAGATCAGGTTCTGCACCGCGACGATGATGCTGTCGGTCAGCGACATCCGTCCGCCATGCAGCGCATTGGCTTCGATCGGGTCGACCATCGGCTTCTTGCGCGTGTCGCGACAAGAATGAAGAGCAGGAGGCCAAGGATGATGCCGCCGGCGATCGGGCGCGATCAGAAGAACCGATTTGTCGGGTATCGCCACTGCTGCCGAACTCAGCCGCTCGATAGTCGGCTAATGCCGAAGATCAGGCTGTGCAGCTTGCGCGATATGAAGCTCATCGCGGTAACGGCGCAGCCGGACGTGATGCCGACCAGCGCGCCGGCGATGACCAGTCCCAATCTCGCTGCGACGCAGCAAGCGCGCGCATGCGCCCGAGATCGAATAGCGGCGGAGCAGACGCCGAGGCGGCGGCGGTTGAATTTCTGCAGCATGGCGGGAAATCGGACGGGCAGGAGCTCGTCAAGTGCGCAGAGGGACGTGAGATCCCGCTTCAATGCAATTGCGGCAAAAGACCGGCGACGCCGTCAATTTTTATGACGTAAGTGTCTGATAAAAGACGATAGATTCTCGTAGACTGAATGCCGTGTTTCGCGCGTTGCGGCAACAGCCAGCATCGTCGTATCCGCAAGCCTTGATTGACTTCAGTTGGGCGGATTGCCTAATCATTGACGGCATAACGGATGGTTCCCGAGCGGCATGCGTCGCATGGGATGAAAAGGGAATGTGAAGGGGCGGACCCAACCCGGGCGTCTTCATCACAGCCGACCCCGCGACTGTAGAGCGGTCAGGGTCTTCCGTCCGGCGTTTAGGCCAATTCGCTGGCTGTTTCGCATGTCGCGGAACGGGTGAGGCGGCAACGGCGCCGGAAAAGCCACTGGAAATGGCATCGTGATCAGCCGGGGCTGGACGCCTCTATTTCTACGAATCGTCCGCCTTTTCACGAAATGCAGCCGGGAAGGCGAGGGAGATCCGCTGGCACGATCAGGGGCGACCGCGAATCGGTCGCCCCGGTCGCGGCCGACACCCGCGAGCCAGGAGACCTGCCATGCGTGCCGGGCACAGAAGCCCACCCTGGGACGGATGTTCCCGCTGCCAGCACGGAGGTTGTCATGGCTGAAATGAAGTTTCTGGCGTTCGCATGCCGCGAACTGCTTTTCGGTCTCAGCCGCAGTCCGCTGCAGACCTTCGGCCCGTGCTGGGGCCGAGATGAGCTGATGCCATCCATCACCGTCCCGCGCCGTTCTTGTTCTCGGCGGTGCACGTTCCGGCAAATCCCGTTTCGCCGAACAGCTTGTCGTCGACAGCGGCTCTCGAGCGCCATTACGTCGCGACCGGCCGGGCCTGGGACGACGAGATGCGCGAGCGCATCGACCAGCACAAGGCCGATCGCGGGTCCGCTCTGGACGACGCATGAGGAGCCGCTCGATCTCGTCGCCCGTCTCGCGGCGATCGACGGCGAGGGCCGGGCGATCCTCGTCGATTGCCTGACGCTCTGGGTCACCAATCTGATGATGGAAGAGCGCGACATCGCGGCGGAATTTGCCGCGCTTGCCGACTGTCTGCCGAAGGCCAAGGCGCGGCTCGTCATCGTTTCCAACGAAGTCGGCCTCGGCATCGTGCCGGAAAACCGCATGGCGCGCGATTTCCGCGACCATGCCGGACGGCTGCACCAGATGATCGCGGCGGAAGCTGCCGAAGTGTATTTTATCGCGGCTGGTCTGCCGCTGAAAATGAAGGGTTGAGTCCATATGAACCAGCAGAAGATTCCCGCAACCGTCATCACCGGCTTCCTCGGCGCCGGCAAGACGACGATGATCCGCAATCTGCTTTCCAACACCGGCGGCAAGAAGATCGCGCTGATCATCAACGAATTCGGCGATCTCGGCGTCGACGGCGACGTGCTGAAGGGCTGCGGCGCGGAAAACTGCACCGAGGACGACATCATCGAGCTGACCAACGGCTGCATCTGCTGCACCGTCGCCGACGATTTCATCCCGACCATGACGAAGCTTCTGGAGCGCGAGCAGCGCCCGGACCACATCGTCATCGAGACCTCCGGCCTTGCGCTGCCGCAGCCGCTGGTCGCCGCCTTCAACTGGCCGGATATCCGCAGCGAAGTGACCGTCGACGGCGTCATCACCGTGGTCGACAGCGCCGCCGTCGCCGCCGGCCGTTTCGCCGACGACCACGACGCAGTCGATGCGCTGCGCGTCGAGGACGACATCGCTCGATCACGAAAGCCCGATCGAGGAACTGTTCGAGGACCAGCTGACCTGCGCCGATCTGATCGTGCTCAACAAGACCGACCTGCTCGATGCCGCCGGCCTTGGCCGCGTGCGCACCGGAGGTGCCTCCCGCACCGCCCGCAAGCCGACGATGATCGAGGCGAAGAACGGCGAGGTTCCGGCCGCCGTCCTGCTCGGCCTCGGCATCGGCACCGAAGGCGATATCGCCAACCGCAAGTCGCATCACGAGCTGGAGCATGAGGACGGCGACGCCGCACGATCACGACGAATTCGACAGCTTCGTCGTCGAGCTCGGCCCGATTGCCGATCCGGCCGGCTTCGTCGAGAAGCTGAAGGGCGTGATTGCCGAACACGATGTCCTGCGCCTCAAGGGCTTTGTCGATGTGCCCGGCAAGCCGATGCGCTTGCAGATCCAGGCCGTCGGCAGCCGTATCGACCAGTATTTCGACCGCGCCTGGGCGCCTGGCGAAGCGCGCGGCACGCGCCTGGTCGTCATCGGCCTGCACGAGATGGATGAGACGGTCGTGCGCAAGGCGATCGAGGCGCTGGTCTAAGGCTCAGCCATGCATCTCCTTCTAGCCCAGAAAGGAACGATCAGCGACGGCGAGGAGGCGATCGATCTCGGCCAGTCGCCGGGCGATATCCTGTTCCTGTCGGCCGCCGATACCGAGCTTGCGGCGATCGCCGCTGCCCATCGCAGGGCGGCGGGGAGACCGCTCGTCGCTGCGGCTCGCGAGCCTGATGAGCCTCAAGCATCCGATGTCCGTCGATACCTATGTCGAGCGGACGGCGCGGCATGCCAAGCTGATCATCGTGCGCGCGCTCGGCGGCGCCAGCTATTTCCACTATGCGCTGGAGGCGCTGCATGCGGCGGCTGTCGCAACGGTACGTTCGATCGCCGTGCTGCCGGGGGATTCCAAGCCGGATCCGGGGCTGACGCCGTTTTCGAACGTCGCCGCTCGATGATCTGCAATGCGCTCTGGGCCTATCTGATCGAAGGCGGCGACGACAATTCGCGGGCGTCTTCTCGGCTATGCCGAGGCGATGCTGTCACGGCGGAGAAAGCCGGATGCCGGCCGCGCCGCTGATGAAGGCGGGAATCTGGTGGCCGGGCACGGGGCGTCATCGGCGTTGAGGAGTGGAAGAGCGCTGCGGTCTTGCGTGCCGGGTCCCTTCTCCGCCAGCTGCGGAGACAGATGCCCTTCAGGGCAGATGAGGGGGGTGAGCGACGCAAGGAGCGAACATCGAGCGCAGCGAGGGCGACGTTGGAGATCGGCAGGCCGCTCCCCGCTCATCCGACCCTTGCGGGCCACGTTCTCCCCGACAGGGGAGAGGAGGGAAGTTGCGTTGAATGCCGAACCCCCATCGTCGCCATCTGCTTCTACCGCGCGCTCGTCCAGAGCGGCGAAACCAAGCCCGTCGAAGCGCTGATCGAAGCGCTGGCGGCCGAAGGCATGCGGCCTCTGCCGGTCTTTGTCTACAGCCTCAAGGATGCCGTCTCGATCGGCATTCTCGAAAGCGTTTTCGGCGAAGCGCCGCCCGACGTGGTGATCAACACCACCGGCTTTGCCGTCTCCGCGCCCGGCGCCGACCGCCAGCCGACCGTGCTGGAGTCGAACGAGCGCCGTCGTTCTGCAGGCGATCTTCTCCGGCTTCCTCCAGGGAGGCCTGGGAAGCCTCGTCCGCAGGGGCTTTCGGCGCGCGATCTCGGCATGAACGTGGCGCTGCCGGAGGTCGACGGCCGCGTTCTGTCGCGTGCCGTCTCGTTCAAGGCGGCGGCTCGTCTACGACGCGCGCGTCGAGGCCAATATCGTCGCCAGCGAGCCGGCTGCCGACCGTATGCGCTATACCGCGCAAGACTGGCGGCCAACTGGGCGCGGCTGCGCAGAACAGCGCCGCAGACCGCCGCGATCGCGCTGGTCATGGCGAACTATCCGAACCGCGACGGGCGGCTCGGCAATGGCGTCGGTCTCGATACGCCGGCCGGCACGATCGAGGTGCTGAAGGCGATGCGGGCTGCGGGTTATCGCGATTGCCGATATTCCCGCCGACGGCGATGCACTGATCCGGCATCTGATGGATGGCCCGACCAATTCGGGCCGGGACGGCAAGGTGATCCGCGAGACGCTTTCCCTCAGTCGAATACAATGACTTCTTCGCGTCTCTTCCGGTTCAGATTCAGAGACGAGGTCGCCGCCCGCTGGGGCGATCCGGAGACCGATCCCTATTTTCCGCGATGGCGGCTTCGCCCTGCCTTTCACCCGTTTCGGCAAACGTCCTGGTCGGCATCCAGCCGGCGCGCGGCTACAATATCGATCCGAAGGAAAGCTATCATTCGCCGGACCTCGTGCCGCCGCATGGCTATCTCGCCTTCTATGCCTTCCTGCGGCAGGAGTTCGGCGCCCATGCCGTCGATCCATATGGGCAAGCACGGCAATCTCGAATGGCTGCCGGGCAAGGCGCTGGCGCTGTCGGAGAACCTGCTATCCCGAGGCGATCCTCGGCCCGCTGCCGCATCTCTATCCCTTCATCGTCAACGATCCGGGCGAGGGCACGCAGGCCAAGCGCCGCACGAGCGCCGTCATCATCGATCACCTGACGCCGCCGCTGACGCGGGCCGAAAGCTATGGCCCGCTGAAGGACCTGGAGGCGCTGGTCGACGAATATTACGAGGCCTCCGGCGGCGACCCGCGGCGCATCCGGCTGCTCAGCAAGCAGATCCTCGATCTCGTCGCCGATATCGGCCTCGACCAGGATGCCGGCATTGCCGAAAGGCGAGAGCGAGGACGAGGCGCTGAAGAAGCTCGACGCCTATCTCTGCGATCTCAAGGAAATGCAGATCCGCGACGGGCTGCATATCTTCGGCGTCGCGCCGGAGGGACGGCTGCTGACCGATCTGACGGTGGCGCTGGCGCGTGTGCCGCGCGGGCTGGGCGAGGGCGGCGATCAGAGCCTGCAGCGGGCGATTGCGAGCGGACTTGCTGTTGGAAACCCCTCCCGCAACCCCTCCCCACAAGGGGGAGAGGCTAGAGGCAGCGTGCCGTCGCACGCTCTCGTTAATCTGCACGGTCGCGCGACGAGTGGCGGACTGACAGTGGAGCGCGCGAACTCAGGCAGTCCCTCCCCCTTGTGGGGAGGGGTTGGCGGAGGGGTTTTCCTTCGACCCGCTCGATTGCGACATGGCCGCCCCATGGACCGGCCCGCAACCCGCAATCCTTGCCGACATTCTCCGACGCCCCGTGGCGCACCAACGGCGACACCGTCGAGCGCATCGAACTGCTGGCCGCAAAGTTCGTCTCCGGCGAAATCGCCGTGCCCCGAAGACTGGTCCGCCACCCGCGCCGTTCTCGCCGAGATCGAAACCCGCCTGAAGCCCTCGATCCTCGCCTGCGGCACGGCCGAAATCGACGGCCTGCTGAGCGGCCTCGACGGCCGGTTCGTCGCGCCCGGCCCATCCGGCGCGCCGACGCGCGGGCGGCCCGATGTGCTGCCGACGGGCCGGAACTTCTATTCCGTCGACAGCCGCGCCGTGCCGACGCCGGCGGCCTACGAACTGGGCAAGAAATCCGCCGAACTGCTGATCCGCCGCTACGTGCAGGATCACGGCGAATGGCCGGTCTCCTTCGGGCTGACGGCCTGGGGCACGTCGAACATGCGCACCGGCGGCGACGACATCGCCCAGGCGCTGGCGCTGATCGGCGTCAAGCCGGTCTGGGACATGACCTCGCGCCGCGTCACCGGCTACGAGATCATTCCGCCGGCGATGCTCGGCCGGCCGCGCGTCGATGTGACGCTGCGCATCTCCGGCTTCTTCCGCGACGCCTTTCCGGAGCAGATCGCACTGTTCGACAAGGCGATCCGCGCCGTCGGCGCGCTGGACGAAGATGCCGCCGACAATCCGATCGCCGCCCGCATGCGCGGCGAGGCGGCGCGGCTCGACGCGGCCGGCGCTGCGACGAGGCAGCCGCGCTGCAACGCGCCGGCTACCGCATCTTCGGTTCGAAGCCCGGCGCCTATGGCGCGGGCCTGCAGGCGCTGATCGACGAAAAGGGCTGGGAACGAGCGTGCCGATCTCGCCGAAGCCTATCTCGTCTGGGGCAGCTATGCCTATGGCGCGGCGAGGAAGGCAAGGCCGAGCGCGGCCTCTTCGAGGAGCGGCTGCAGCTCCATCCAGGCCGTCGTCCAGAACCAGGACAACCGCGAGCACGATCTGCTCGACAGCGACGACTACTACCAGTTCGAAGGCGGCATGGCGGCGGCGGTCGAGCAGCTCGCGGGCACGCGCCCGGCGATCTATCACAACGATCATTCGCGGCCCGAAAAGCCGGTCATCCGCTCGCTGGAAGAGGAGATCGGCCGCGTCGTGCGCGGGCGCGTCGTCAATCCGAAATGGATCGACGGCGTCATGCGCCATGGCTACAAGGGCGCCTTCGAGATCGCCGCGACGGTCGATTACATGTTCGCCTTCGCGGCGACGACCGGTGCGGTGGGCAACCATCATTTCGAAGCGCGTCTATCAGGCCTTCGTCGCCGATCGCGCGACGTTCGCGATTTCATGGCGGAGAAGAACCCGGCGGCGCTTGCGCGAAATGAAGGAGCGGCTGATCGAAGCGATCGACCGCGGCCTCTGGACGCCGCGCGCAACTCGGCGCGCTTCGACCTGGCGTCGATCGCCTGCACATGGAGACGGCCTAAATGCGATTGGAAGAACGATGAGCGAAGAACCGGCAGAGACCGGCGACAAGGACGATGCCCGCCACGCCGAGAAGATGGCGAAGAAGAAGGCCGCGCGCGACAAGATCATGGCGACCAAGACGACGAGAAGGGCCTGATCATCGTCCATACCGGCAAGGGCAAGGGCAAGTCGACGGCCGGCCTTCGGCATGATCTTCCGCCACATCGCCCACGGCATGCCGTCGGCCGTCGTGCAGTTCATCAAGGGCGCGATGGGGACCGGCGAGCGCGATCTGATCGAGAAGCATTTCTCCGATCTCTGCCAGTTCCATACGATGGGCGAGGGCTTCACCTGGGAAACGCAGGACCGCGCCCGCGACGTCGCGCATGCCGCGCGCGGCCTGGGAAAAGGCGAAGGAACTGATCCGCGACGAGCGCAATTCCATGGTGCTGCTCGACGAGATCAACATCGCGCTGCGCTACGACTATCTCGACGTCGCCGAGGTGGTCGCGTTCCTGCAAGGCCGAGAAGCCGTACATGACCCATGTCGTGCTGACCGGCCGCAACGCCAAGGACGAGCTGATCGAGATCGCCGATCTCGTCACCGAGATGGAGCTGATCAAGCATCCGTTCCGCTCGGGCATCAAGGGGCAGGCGGGCGTGGAGTTCTGACGCTGTAATCGCGGCTTGGTGATTTGACAACGACATGGCCGATCCAGACTGTGCCGGCCAGTATTTGACCGGAGGATAATGCTATGAAGATTTTTATCGAAAAGGGTCCAGGGCGCAGCCGTTGCGCTCACAGGCTCGCTGCTGATTGCTGCTTTCGGCTTTTCCGTCGCACAGGCGACGATCATCGACGATTGGAACACGGTCAAGGCGCCGCCGGCGCCTGAGCTGAAGCCGGTGACGATCAACAGCATCCGACACCGCGCTTCTGCTGCTTGATTTCAACGGGGCGCAAAATCCCGACAAGGGACCGTGCAACACAAAGACGAAACCCCGCTGCCTCGCCTCGCTGCCGCAGGTCGAGAAGCTGATGAAAGAGGCTCGTTCGAGCGGCGTGCCCGTCGTCTACAGCATTACGGCAAATGCCACGACTGCGGATATCGCGACCGTGCTTGCGCCGAAAGACGGCGATCCGGTCGTCAAGTCCGGCGCCAACAAGTTCATCAATACCGATCTCGAAAAGATCCTGGCCGACAAGGGCATCAAGACGGTGATCGTGACGGGTACAGCGGCCGAAGGCGCGGTCCTCAATACGGGTGCTTATGCTGCTCTCAAGGGCATGAACGTCATCCTGCCGGTCGACGGCATGTCGTCCACCGATCCTTACGCCGAGCAATATGTCGCCTGGCATTTCACGAATGCGCCTGGGGTCTCCGCCAAGACGACGCTGACGAAGATCGATGACATCAAGTTCGGCAAGAGCGCTAACTAAAGGCCGAGCCAGACCCGAAGCGGGTTGGCCGGGTCGGCCAGCAGCTTGACGGCGAAGGCGATGCAGACGATGACGAGCAGCGGCTTGATGAGCTTCGCGCCGCTGCGCATGGCAAGCCGCGAACCGACCTGAGCGCCGAGAAACTGGCCAAGCCCCATGGTCAGGCCGACCTTCCAGAGGATGCGCCGGAGAAGATGAAGACGATCAGACCGCCGAGATTGGAGCCGAAATTCAGTAGCTTCGTATGCGCAGTCGCCTTCAGCATGCCGAAGCCGGCAAGTGTGACGAAGGACGAGCATCAGGAACGAGCCGGTGCCGGGACCGAAGGCGCCGTCGTAAAAGCCGATCAGCGGCACGAAGGTCAGGCCGAACGCAGGGTTGCGCTCATGCGGCCGTGCTTGTCGATGTCGTTGAGATTGGGCTTGAAGGCGAAGTAGAGCGCGATGGCGATCAAGCAGCAACGGCAGGACGATGCGCAGGACGTCGCCCGGCATGATGGTCGCCAGCGCTGCGCCGAGCGCGCCGCCGATGACGGCCATCAGTGCCATCGGCAAGCTGCTCGCGCAGCTGCACATGGCCCTTGCGGGCATAGGCGAGCGTCGCGGAAGCCGCGCCGAAGATCGATTGCACCTTGTTGGTGCCGAGCGTCTGCAGCGGCGGAATGCCGGCGATCAGCATGGCGGGCACGGTGATCAGCCCGCCGCCGCCGGCAATGGAATCGACAAAACCGGCAAAGAAAGCGGCGGCGAAGAGCAGAAGCAGCAGATGAAGGGTGATGTCTTGCAAGGCGAGGAACTCGGAGGCATGGGATGCGTGCGCCTTGTTGCATTTGACCGGCGCTACCGCAATGCAGTTGCAGACACAGTCGGAGAAATTGACGGGCAAGGGTGGTCTATAGATGTGCTGAGTGAGCTTTTCACGAGATGATGCGCGCTGGGCCATCACGTGACGATACGATCCGAATCTTCACCGCCGCTATGTCCTCGGCCTGGGTTGCGAGCGCGGTACAGACTGGCACGATGTGCGTCTGCTCTGCCGACGAGGCCTTGCGGCGAGCTCGGGATAGCGGTCTGATCAGGTCCTCGCGGCCATTGCCTCGATCGACACGCGGAGCAAGGAGCCGGCGATCCTTGGAGTTGGCCGCGCATCTTCGGCGTGCCGCTGCGTGTTTTTCGATGCTGCACGCTGGAGCGAGGAGACGCCGCGTCTGAAGAACCCGTCCGAGCTCGTCTTTGCCCACGTCGGCTGCCACGGCGTCGCCGAAGCCGCTGCGCTGGCCGCTGCTGGTCCGATGGCGGAGCTTGTGCTTCCCAAGATCAAATCCGGCTTTGCCACTGCTGCGATTGCGAAAATCCGCTGCTCGGTCGCCGGCATTGTTTGCGCACGATGCGCATCAGATATTGCAGAATGCGGCGCGTCTATGGTGGGGCATTTCGCCGAGCGCGCGTCTCGGCGACTTCGAGCTGATCCTAAACTGCGGCGAGTCTGGATAAGGTCAGATCATCAAAGATAACAAGGAAATATCATGCACAAGGTCATTTATGACACGGACCCTGGCGTCGACGACGCCATGGCGCTTCTCTTCCTGCACCGTCATCCGGACATCGATCTTCTCGGCATCACCACGGTCTTCGGCAATGCCTCCGTCGAGACGACGACGCGCAATGCGCTGTTTCTGAAGCGCGAATGGAATATTCCGGCCCGGTCGCCAAGGGCGCCAGCGTCACCATCGATCCGTCGCGGCAGGAGCGGGCATGGCCGACCTTCGTGCACGGCGACAACGGCCTCGGCGATATCGAGGTGCCGGAGACGATCGACCTGCCGCTCGATCCGCGTCCGGCCTATCAGTTCATCATCGATACCGTCCGCGCCAATCCGGGCGAGGTGACGCTGGTCGCCGTCGGCCGCATGACCAATCTGGCGCTGGCGCTGAAGGAAGATCCGGAGATCGCCAGGCTGGTGAAGGACGTCGTCATCATGGGCGGCAATTTCTATGTGCCGGGCAATGTCTCGCCGGTCGCGGAAGCCAATATTCATGGCGATCCCGAAGCCGCCGATATCGTCATGACCGCGCCCTGGAAGGTGGTCGTCATCGGCCTCGACGTGACCGCGATCACGACGATGAGCCGCAGCTATCTCGCCGACATGGCGCAAGGGGCGACCCGGCCGTGAAGTTGCTGAACGACCTGTCGCAGTTCTACATCGATTTCTACAGCCATGCGGTCGAAGACGGCATGATGGTGCATGACAGCTGCGCCTGCGTCTATGTCGTGGCGCCGGAACTGTTCACGACCATCGACGGCGCGGTCCGTGTCGTCTGCGGCGGCATTGCCGACGGCCAGACGATCGTCAAGCCGGACGGCCGACGTTTTCCGCCGGGCGAATGGGACGACCTGCCGAGCCAGATCGTCTGCACCGGCATCGAATCGGAAAAGGTGATCTCACGGACACTCATTCGCGAGTACGCTGCTTGCAGTCTGTCCGATGACGTCATTTTCGGATGTATCGATTGCTGTGCCGGTCATCTGACTTCGATCGAATTTAGCGATTAAATCGTCTGTTTCGCGGTCCTGTCGCCTGGAAAAGCGAATACGCAGCGCCGTTGCCACTGAGATCGGTCTGTCCATCATCCATGCAGCTGCGAGTGAGGCTGGTGCCGCCGTTGCCATTGACCTTGCACTTTGCCGCCGGGCATAGACAGCCGGGATGAACGATACCGCATTCTCCAATCTGCCGGCGCTGGAGCCGGGCACCGTCTGGCTCGTCGGCGCCGGGCCGGGCGATCCCGGGCTGCTGACGCTGCTTGCCGCCAAAGGGACTGGCGGAGGCCGATGTCATCGTGCACGACGCGCTGGTCAACGAGGAATGCCTGAAGCTCGCCCGGCCCGGATGCGTTGCTGGAATATGCCGGCAAGCGCGGCGGCAAGCCTTCGGCGAAGCAGCGCGACATCTCGCTGCGCCTGGTCGAGCTGGCGCGCGCCGGCAAGCGTGTGCTGCGGCTGAAGGGCGGCGATCCCTTCGTCTTCGGCCGCGGCGGCGAGGAGGCGCTGACGCTGGTCGAGCACAACATCCCGTTCCGCATCGTGCCCGGCATCACCGCCGGCATCGGCGGGCTCGCCTATGCCGGCATTCCGGTCACGCATCGCGACGTCAATCATGCCGTCACCTTCCTGACCGGCCACGATTCCTCCGGCGTCGTGCCGGACGCGATCAACTGGGAAGCGATCGGCAGGGGCTCGCCCGTCATCGTCATGTACATGGCGATGAAGCATATCGCGCAGATCAGCGCCAATCTGATCGCCGCCGGCCGCTCGGCCGACGGAGCCCGTCGCCTTCGTCTGCAATGCCGCCACGCACGGGCAGCAGGTGCTGGAAACGACGCTCGGGCGAGGCGACCGACGGATGTCGCCGCGTCCGGCCTTGAACCGCCGGCCATCGTCGTCGTCGGCGAGGTCGTGCGGCTGCGGTCCTCGCTCGATTGGCTGGGTGCGCTGGCGGGACGCAAGCTGCAGCCCGATCCGATGTCCGGCGCGGCCGCTGGCAAGGTGCCGGCATGAGCGGCCTGCTGATCGCCGCGCCGTCCTCCGGCTCCGGCAAGACCACGGTGACGCTCGGCCTGCTTGCGGGCGCTTCGCAAGCGCGGCATCGCGGTCGCGCCCGGCAAGGCCGGCCCTGACTATATCGATCCCGCCTTTCACGCGGCTGCCAGCGGCACGCCCTGCCTCAATTTCGATCCCTGGGCGATGCGGCCGGAACTGATCTCCGCCAATGCCGCGCTGCATCGCGTCCGGCGAACGCATCCTCGTCATCGAGGCGATGATGGGGCTTTTCGACGGCGCGGCCGATGGCACCGGCTCGCCGGCCGATCTCGCTGCGATGCTGGGCTTTCCGTCGTGCTCGTCGTCGATGCCTCGCGCATGTCGCAATCGGTCGCGCCGCTGGTCAGCGGCTTTGCCGGTTTCCGCGCCGATGTCCGCATTGCCGGCGTCATCCTCAACAAGGTCGGCAGCGACCGGCACGAGGCGATGCTGCGCCAGGCGCTGGATGCGATCCGCATGCCGGTGATCGCCGTCATTCGCAGCGACAAGGCGCTCGCGCTGCCGGAGCGGCATCTCGGGCCTCGTGCAGGCCGGCGAACATGCGGGGCTCGAGGCTTTCATCGAGCATGCGGCTGAGACGCAGTCTCGAGGCGACTGTAATTTCGAATTTCTGCTGCGCGTCGCGCAGCAGGGCCTCAACGTCCGGCCTCGGCCGCCAATATCGCACCGGCTGACGCCGCTCGGACAGCCGCATCGCCGTCGCGCGCGATATCGCCTTTGCCTTTTGCTACGAGCATATGCTGCTCGGCTGGCGGCGGCGCGGGGCGGAGATCTCCTTCTTCTCGCCGCTTGCCGACGAGGCGCCCGCTGACGATGCCGACGCGATCTACCTGCCGGGCGGCTATCCGGAGCTGCATGCCGGACGAGCTTGCAGGCGCGACAGAATTTTCGCGCGGGCATGATGGAGGCTGCAGGCGCGCGGCGTGCGCATCTACGGCGAATGCGGCGGCTACATGGTGCTCGGCGACGGGTTGGTCGATGCGGATGGCGTGCGCCATGAAATGCTCGGCCTGCTGCCGGTCGTCACCAGCTATGAGGAGCGCAAGCGGCCATCTCGGCTATCGGCGCGTGTCAGCCGCTTGACGGTTCGTTCTTCGAGCCGGCCGATGACGGCGCATGAATTTCACTATTCCACTATCGTCTCCGAAGGCGAGGCCGATCGGCTGTTTCGGGTACGCGATGCGCTCGGGACCGATCTCGGTGACGGCCGGCCTGCGCCGCGGCCAGATGTCGCAGGGTCCTACATGCACCTGATCGACCTTGCCGGAGACGGCTGCATGAGCGCACCGATCGTGCATGGCGGCGGCATCACCGCCGCTGCCGCCGTCTTTCGGCGGAAGGCCGGAGGACTGGCTCGATCTTTCGACCGGCATCAATCCCATTCCGGTCGCGCTGCCGGAGATTCCCGTCTGCAGCCTGGCATCGGCTGCCGGACAAGCATCTGGTGGATCGCGGCGCGGGCGGCGGCGCGCGATCTACTATCGCAGCGGCGATATCCTGCCGCTGCCTGTTCCGGGCACGCAATCGGTCATCCAGCTTCTGCCGCGGCTGGTCGAGCCGGGCAGGCGGGTGGCGATCGTTTCGCCGACCTACGGCGAATATGCCAGCAGGCGTTCCAATCCTGCCGGCTTCATCGTGGACATGGTCGATGGCATCGCCGCCATCGATGATCGGCACGCGCTTGTCGTCGTCGTCAATCCCGAACAATCCCGATGGCCGAAGCCACGGTCCGGACGAACTGGTCGCGCGCTGCATGACCGGCTGCAAGGGGCAGGGCGGCTACCTCGTCGTCGACGAAGCCTTCGGTGATACGGAGCCGGACAGCGAGCCTTGCGCCGCTGCGCCTCGCAGCTTTCAAACCTCATCATCTTCCGCTCCTTCGGAAAATTCTTCGGCCTTGCCGGTCTGCGGCTCGGTTTCGTCGTTGCAGCGAGCGACGATCTCGCGAGCGTTTCGAAGACTGGCTCGGCCCCTGGGCGGTGTCCGGGCCGGCGCTGTCGCTCGCCGCGTCTCTGCTGCGGATGGACACCGTTCCGATTCGCCCGCAGGATCGCCGAGCGCCAGGCGCGCTGAAGGGCGTGCTGAAGGGCGCCGGTCTTGCGCATCGCCGGCGGCACGCCGCTTTTTGCACTCGTTGACGACGGCCGCGCACGCGACATTCATACGCATCTCTGCCGCCATCATATTCTCGTCCGCAAGTTCGACTATGCGCCGGACTGGCTGCGTTTCGGCCTCGCGCCCGATGCTGCGGCCGACAGCAGACTTGCTGCGGCCTTCGGAAGGTTTTGACGGATGACGATCGACGAAAATCTTCTCGTTCTTTTTCTGGCGCTGCTGCTGGACCGGATCGTCGGTGATCCGCGATTGGCTGTGGTCGCGCGATGCCGCATCCCGTCGTTCTCTTCGGCAAGGCGATTTCGTATTTCGACCGGCAGTTCAACAGCGAGACGCTGACGAAGGCTCGAGCGCGCGGCTGAACGGCATCGTTGTCGATCGCGACTGCTGCTTGCGCGCAGCGCCGCCGGCTGGGCTCGTGCTTGCACTGGTTCTTCGGCCTGTTCGGCTTTGCTCGGCATTCTGCTCGAGGTCGTCTGGTGGCGATCTTCCTGGCGCAGAAGAGCCTTGCCGATCATGTCGCGGCCGTGGCCGACGCGCTTGCGCGGCGACGGGATCTTCGGCGGACGCAAAGCCGTCTCGCGCATTGTCGGCCGCGATCCGGAAACGTTGGATGAGCCGGGCGTATGCCGCGCGGCGATCGAAAGCCTCGCCGAGAATTTCTCCGACGGCGTCGTGGCGCCGGCGCTCTGGTATGCGTTGCTCGGGCTGCCGGGGCTGTTCATCTACAAGATGCTGAATACCGCCGATTCGATGATCGGCCACAAGTCGGACAACTATATCGATTTCGGCTGGGCCGCGGCCCGCCTCGACGATATCGCCAACTGGCCGGCTGCGCGTCTCTCCATTCTGCTGATCGCCGCCGGAGCCTGGCTTCGGCGTGGACGCCGGCGCCTGCCGTGATGCATCCGCGTTGCGATCCGCGATGGCGGCCTGCACCGGTCGCCGAATTCCGGCCGGCCGGAAGCGGCGATGGCCGGCGCACTGAATATTCAGCTCGCCGGGCCGCGCGTCTATTCCGGCAGTCGTGGTCAAGGAGCCGATGATCAACGGCGCCGGGCGCGATATCGCTACTGTCGAAGATGTCGAAGATGCGATCGGGGTATTCAATGCGAGTTGCATGATAATGGCGATTGCGGTGTTCCTGATCTTCTTTGCTTTGCTCTAAGGCGGGCGCGTCGTAACCGATGACGTGCAGATCGCGCTTCCGAACGCCGGCGGCATAGTCTTCCGGGCTTTACTCGCTTTGCTGTTTCGGCAACAGTTTCACGCCAAATTTCGGAGCAGACCGTCCGAAAGCATTGGCTTTTGAAATGGATTTGCCTATGAGGGGGATAAATTCGTCATTTCAAGAGGTACAGGCGTGACCGCTACATTCGATAAAGTTGCCGACATCATTGCAGAAACCAGCGAAATCGATCGCGAAACGATCACGCCGGAGAGCCATACGATCGACGACCTCGGTATCGATAGCCTCGACTTCCTCGACATCGTCTTTGCCATCGACAAGGAATTCGGCATCAAGATCCCGCTCGAAAAGTGGACGCAGGAAGTCAACGAGGGCAAGGTTTCCACCGAAGAATACTTCGTGCTGAAGAACCTCTGCGCCAAGATCGACGAGCTGCGCGCCGCCAAGGCCTGAGCGATACAGCTATCTTTTTTCTGACGCCCTGCCGCCTGCTGAACATGGCGGCCGGGCGGTTTTGTTCTTAACTAGGCGTATCCGGCGGGCTCATCGTGTCCCGCCGGGCCGGAGGATTCGATGCTGCTGGAATATTTCCAGATGATTGACCGCATCGAAACGGTCGACCTCGAAAAGGGCGTGCTGAAGGCGCGTTCCGTCGTGCCGGCGAAAAGCCCTGTCTTCGAAGGCCATTTTCCCGGCATGCCGCTTGTTCCGGGCGTGCTTCTGATCGAAACCATGGCGCAGGCCTCCGGCATGCTGGTGCTGGCGGCGACGAATTTCGCCGCGATGCCGTTCCTGATGTCGGTCGATGGCGCCAAGATGCGCACCTTCGTCGAGCCCGAGGCGGTCCTCGACATCGAGGCGTTTCTGGAGCATGACGGTTCCGGCTTTGCCGTGACCAAGGCAAAGATCACGAGCGGCGGCAAGAAGGTCTGCGAT
This sequence comes from uncultured Alphaproteobacteria bacterium, assembly GCA_963838565.1. Taxonomy (GTDB): domain Bacteria; phylum Pseudomonadota; class Alphaproteobacteria; order Rhizobiales; family Rhizobiaceae; genus Rhizobium. The sequence continues at coordinate 17,062 of CAWIRO010000011.1, read as the reverse complement.
GCGCAATTGAAGCTGCGCACCATGCCGTTTCAGTGAGGTTCCGCTCGGCGATATCGTGAAGAAGCGCGCCGGCGAGGTGGGCCTCATGGATGCGATCGCGGCAGCAGGGAGTGAAGGGATGAGCAAGGCTCAAAATGATGTCGTCATCACCGGCATCGGTATCGTCACCTGTCAGGGCGTCGGCAAGGATGCGCATGTCGCGCTGCTGACGGCCAGACCAGGCGCCGCCGAGCCGATCGTCGAGACCGAGAAGTTCAAGCCCTATCCGGTGCATCCGCTGCCGGAAATCGACTGGTCGCAGCAGATCGCCAAGCGCGGCGATCAGCGCCAGATGGAAAACTGGCAGCGCATCGGCGTCTTTGCCGCCGGCCTGGCGCTCGATGATGCAGGCTTCAAGGACGATGCGGAAGCCTGCGGCAGCATGGACATGATCGTTGCGGCCGGCGGCGGCGAGCGCGACATCAATGTCGATACGCTGATCGTCGACGAGGGCCTGAAGCGCAACGACCGCGAACTGCTGCTCAACGAGAAGCTGACGACCGAACTGCGTCCGACGCTGTTCCTGGCGCAGCTTTCCAACCTGCTCGCCGGCAATATCTCCATCGTGCACAAGGTCACCGGTTCGTCGCGTACCTTCATGGGCGAGGAGGCTGCCGGCATCTCCGCCGTCGAGACCGCATTCTATCGGATCAAGTCCGGCGAATCCTCGCATGCGCTCGTCGGCGGCGCGTTTGCGGCCGAGCGTCTGGACATGATCCTGCTGACCGAAGTCGATCGGCGCCCATGCGCAGCGGCGAATGGGCTCCCGCTCTGGTCGCGCAAGACGATGAAGGCGGCGGCATGATCACTGGGATCGGCTGGGCGCCTTCCTCGTGCTGGAATCGCGCAAGCACGCGGAAGAGCGCGGCGCGCATATCTATGCGACCATCGATTGCATCGAGGGCGATCGCGGTAACCGCAATGCCGGCAACTTCGAGGTCCGCCTCGAGCGCCTGCTTCGCCCGGCAAAGCGAGCTGCCGCCGGAAAGCACGGCCGATCTTCTCCGGCTCGACCGGCATGCACGATCTTGCAGCAGCGCGAAAAGGCGGTGCTCGAAGCATCAGCTTCCGGGCGCGGCCATCCGCGGCTTCGGCGGCATTTCCGGCCATGCGCTGGAAGCGCAGTTTACGCTCGGCCTTGCTTTCGCAGCACTTGCCGTCGACAGCAAGGCCAAGGTTCCGCCCTTCGACGCCGCCCATGAGAAGCCGATGAGCAGCCGGCACCACCGCCGGCCGTCGTCACCACGGTCGGCCACCAGCGCGGCGAAGGTGTCGCCGTTCTTTCCGCGGAAGCGTGAGGAGTGATCAAATGACAGCATTCCGCTTACAAGGATCATCTCGGCCGCCCGATCGTCGCCGTCACCGGCATGGGCATCATCACCTCGCTCGGCCAGGGGCTCAAGGACAACTGGGAGGCGCTTGACTTCCGGCACGTCCGGCATCCACGACATCACCCGCTTCCCGACCGATGGGCTTTCGACCCGCATCGCCGGCACGGTCGATTTCATCGACATTCCGGTGCCAAACGCCGTCGAACGCTCCTATGCCTTCGCCCGCGAAACGACGATCGAAGCGCTGGCCAATGCCGGCATCTCCGGCGATTTCAACGGTCCGCTCTTCCTCGCGGCTCCGCCGATCGAGCCGGAATGGAGCGCGCGCTTCGAACTCGCCGACCGTTCGCCGCCGTCCGATCATCCGGGCGACGCCTATGAGCGCTTCCTTGCCGCCATGCGCCAGCGCCCCGATCCGGCATTCCACGAGGCAGCGCTGTTCGGCGCGATTTCCGAACGTCTTGCCGACCGTTTCGGCACGCGCGGCCTGCCGGTGACGCTGTCGACCGCCTGTGCATCGGGCGTCACCGCGATCCAGCTCGGCATCGAGGCGATCCGCCAGGGCCGCACGACGCGGGCGCTGGCGGTCGCCACCGATGGTTCGCTGAGTGCCGAAGCGCTGATCCGCTTCTCGCTGCTTTCGGCGCTTTCGACGCAGAACGACCCGCCGACCAAGGCATCGAAGCCGTTCAGCAAGGATCGCGACGGCTTCGTCATCGCCGAAGGTGCAGCGACGCTCGTGCTGGAATCGCTGGAAGCAGCCATTGCCCGCGGCGCCAAGGTGCTCGGCATCATGAAGGGTGCCGGCGACAAGGCCGACTCCTTCCACCGCACGCGGTCCTCGCCGGATGGCGGCCCGGCGATCGCGACGATCCGCGCAGCCCTTGCCGATGCGGGCATCGACGAGAGCGATATCGGCTACATCAACGCGCACGGCACCTCGACGCCGGAAAACGACAAGATGGAATATGGCTCGATGCTCGCCGTCTTCGGTGAGCGGATGCCGTCCATCCCGGTATCGTCCAACAAGTCGATGATCGGCCATACGCTGACGGCAGCCGGTGCGGTCGAAGCGGTGTTCTCGCTGCAGACGATGCTGACCGGTACGCTGCCGCCGACGATCAACTACAACAATCCCGATCCGTCGATCGTTCTCGACGTCGTGCCGAACAAGAAGCGCGAAAAGCAGGTTTCCGCCGTGCTTTCGAACTCCTTCGGGTTCGGCGGACAGAACGCCAGCCTTGTCATGGCGCTCGAACCGGCTTAAGCGGTTCCCGACAGAATAAGAGACATAACAACGCCTTCGAGGCGAGAGGATTTTGCCATGCGCGCTTTGCAACTGATCGACGACCGCAAGCTTGAGATCACCGACCTGCCGGAGCCCGATGCTCCGGCCGCGGGCGAGGTGACGCTGCGCGTCAAGGCGGTCGCCCTCAACCATATCGATGTCTGGGGCTGGCGCGGCATGGCGTTTGCCAAGCGCAAGATGCCGCTCGTCATCGGTGCGGAAGCCTCCGGCGTCGTCGAAGCGATCGGGCCGGGCGTCGCGAATGTTCTGCCGGGCCAGCTCGTGGCGATCTACGGTGCGCGCACCTGCGGTCTCTGCCGTCCGTGCCGCGAAGGCCGCGACAATCTCTGCGAACATGTCTCGCGGCGTGCACGGCTTCCATCTCGACGGCTTCGCGCAGGAGAAGGTCAATCTGCCGGCGCGCCTGCTCGTTCCGGCACCTCCCGGCGTCGATGCGATCGGTGCGGCACTGGCGCCGGTCACCTTCGGCACCGTCGAGCACATGCTGTTCGACAATGCCAAGCTCGAGCCCGGCGAGACGATCCTCGTCCATGCCGGCGGCTCCGGCATCGGCACGGCGGCGATCCAGCTCGCCAAGAAGATCGGCTGCACCGTCATCACGACCGTCGGCTCGGACGACAAGATCGAGAAGGCCAAGGCGCTCGGCGCCGATCACGTCATCAACTATCGCACCGACCGCTTCGAGGGCGTCGTGCGCAAGCTCACCAAGAAGAAGGGCGTCGACGTCGTCTTCGAACATGTCGGCAAGGATACCTGGGCCGGCTCGATGCTCTGCATGAAGCGCGGCGGCCGCCTCGTCACCTGCGGCTCGACCTCGGGCGTTTCCACCGAGATGAACCTGATGATGCTGTTCCAGCAGCAGCTGAAGCTGCTCGGCTCCTTCGGCTGCCGCATGGAAAACATGGCGGATGCCATGCAGAAGATGGGCGCGCGGCCTCGTTCATCCGGTCATCGACACCGAAGTCGGCTTCGACGATATCGACCGGGCGCTGGAGCGCATGGAATCGCGCCAGATCTTCGGCAAGATCATCCTGAAGATGGACTGAACCGGTGAAGCTCTTCATCACCCGGATCGTGCTGAAGCTCGAGCATTTCCGTCAATGGCTGATCGCGCAGATCGCTTTCGGCTTCCTGAATTTCCTGAAGCTGTTTCCGGCCGACGGCGCGATCAACTTCGCCGATTGGCTGACCCGCAAGATCGGTCCGCACACGCCGCGTCACAAGCTGATGCTCGTCAATCTGCGCAATGCCTTTCCTGAAAAGAGCGACGCGGAGATCGAAGCAGATCGCGCTTGGCGAGCTGGGGCAATATGGGCCGGCTCGCCGCTGAATATGTCTTTCTCGACCGGTTGTTCGATTTCGATCCGTGGAAGACCGAGCCGGGCAGGGTGGAAGTATCGGGCATTCCGATCTTTCTCGATCTTCGCGAAAACCCGCGCCCGTTCATCGTCTTCACCGCGCATACCGGCAATTTCGAACTGCTGCCGGTTGCCGGCGCCGCCTTCGGCCTGCATGTGACCGTGCTGTTTCGGCCGCCGAACAATCCCTATGTCGCCCAGAAGGTCTTCGATTTTCGCAGCGCACGCATGGGCAAGCTCGTGCCGTCGCATGCCGGTTCGTCCTTTGCGCTGGCTCGCCAGCTGGAAGCCGGGCCAGGGCGTCGGCGTTCTCGTCGACCAGAAGTTCCGCAAGGGGTTGAAGACGCACCTTCTTCGGTCTGCGACGTCAAGACCAATCCGCTGCTGCCGAAACTCGTCCGGCAGTTCAATTGCGAGGTCTATCCCGCACGCTGCATCCGGCTTCCCGGCAACCGCTATCGGCTGGAGATCGAGCCGAAGCTCGAAATGCCCCGCGACGAGAAGGGCAATCTCGACCTGCCGGCGACGGCGCAGATGCTGAACGACAAGGTCGAAAGCTGGGTGCGGGAATATCCCGCACAATGGCTCTGGTATCACGACCGCTGGAAGGTAAAGCACCAAATTCTGAATTGAAGAGGTGCAACCCTCATATCTCATCCACTAAAACCAATGTGCTCGGTCGCGTTGAATGTGAACGCGCGTTCATGTTAGCAGCTCTACTAGAGCGAGTAGCGGGATGCGTAAAGATGTGACGTGCGTTGCATTTCGCCAAAGCGGGAGACAAGATGAATCTCTCTGAAGAACGAGAGATCCCGGGGGGGACGTTGCTGGAACTTTTGCAAGCTTTTACTTCACGTTGCTCGCAGATCGAGCGAAGCGATCCGGCGCGGTGACGACGCGCGTGTTGCAACTCTTGATCGCGGAATCGAGCCGTTGGTCCAAGCGATCGTGAACCATAATGCGGCAAACCCGCTGGAAATGTACATGCAGCTCCAGTTTGTCGCATACCTGTTGCAACAGGACGTCGACGACGGCGCCAGCGTTAGTATGCATGCTGAAGTCCTCACGTCGCTGCTTGAGCGCTATTTTGGAGCGCCATCGCGCCGGGATTTCGTGTTGCCGCAGCAATTCCCGCTGGCGTCACCGAAGCCGTACATGCCCAATATCGACGACGGAAATTTTCTGAATTCAGCAATTCTGGAAGCTTTGCCCGATCGCGTTGCCGTGCTCACGCGAGATTATCGCTATCTTTATTCCAATCCGGCGAACTGCGCATATCTCGGACGCAAGCCGATCGATATGATCGGTCGGCATGTGATGGAGTTTATCGGTGAGGAGCGGTTCCTGACACGGGCGAAGATCAAATTCGATGCTTGTTTTGCCGGTCAACATCTCGATTGCTACTACGAACAGCGCAACGGAAGCAGGAGCATGCGTTGCCGCATGGCGCCGTTGCGCGACTTGTCCGGACAGGTTCTGGGCGCGCTCGTGGTGCTTGAAACCGCCGATGCCGCTGCAGTCTCGTCAATCGCGGCCTAGGGTCAGGACCCTAAGCTTTGCTCCACACTGCGAGCTCGTAGCCATCCTTGTCGAGGAAGTGGAATCGCCGGCCGCCCGGAAACGCGGTGATCGGCTTTGCGATCGTGCCTCCGGCGCGTTCGACTTTAGACACGGCTTCCTCGAGATTGTCTGCGTAAAGGATCACAAGCGGACCGCCGGGGCGCGGCGGCTGGAGATTGGTGAAACCGCCCTTCAGGCGGCCGTCGTTGAATTCGCAGTAGTTGGGACCGTAATCGGTGAAATGCCAACCGAATGCATCCCCGTAGAAGGTCTTTGCCGTCGCGATATCGGTGACGTTGAATTCGATGTAGTCGATCTTCAGGTCGTTTGCGCTCTTTTCCATGGAATTACATCTCCATCAGTGATTTCAAGGCGCCGAGATCTTTCTGGACATGGGCCGCATCGGCTGCGAACTGCTCGTCGGTCATGCCTGGCTGTTTCAACAGCGTAAACATCACCTCGCAGCCGTCGCCATTCGGGACGATCCGCAATGCGTTGTAGACCCGCAGCCCGCTTTCGATCGTGACCGTATGGTCGATCACGCCGAACTCATTGTGCGGAACAAAGCTCACCCGTACCGATCCAAGAACGCCGTGCGCGATCCAGTCGCTTCCTTCGGGCTCGAGACCCGAGGCCAGTCCGGATGCCCAGAGCGGCATGTTCTCCGGCTTGCCGGCAAAGTCGTAGACGTCCTTCCAGTTCCGGTCGATCGAGCAGTGAACGATTTTAGCGGGCAGGGTGCTCATCTGGCTTTCCTCGGCGTTTCCTCGGCTCACATTAGCAGAGTGAAGGCGAATGTGTTGAAGGAAACAGATATTCAATCTTCCCGCCTGTAAGGTCAGCAACGGAATGTCTCCCGCTCTGCCTTTCCTCAGCCACTTCAGCCGCCATATGCCTATACCGAACATATGGGTCAGCAGCCGCGCGGGAGAAGTTCATCCGGCTCCATCGAACCGATTGGCACCCTTCGATACTTGCCGTTTCGGCCGGAGAGTGCCACAACACCGGTCCAAAATGACTCATCGGAGGTTTATCGTGGAAAAGGCAGAAATCGGGCTGATCGGCCTTGCCGTCATGGGTTCCAACCTGGCGCTCAACATTGCCGAAAAAGGCAACAAGATCGCGGTCTTCAACCGCACGCCGGAGAAAACGGATGAATTCTACGAGAAGCGCCGGTGATCTCAAGAAGCAGATCATTCCCTGCAAGACGATCGAGGAATTCGTCGAGGCGATCCGCCCGCCGCGCCCGATCATCATCATGATCAAGGCCGGCGAGCCGGTCGACCAGCAGATGGCAGCGCTGCGCCCGCATCTCGACAAGGGCGACATCATGATCGATGCCGGCAACGCCAATTTCCGCGACACGATCGCGCGCTTCGACCGCCTGAAGGATACCGGCCTGACCTTCATCGGCATGGGCGTTTCCGGCGGCGAGGAAGGCGCGCGCCATGGCCCGTCGATCATGGTCGGCGGCACCGAGGAATCCTGGAAGCGCGTCGAGAAGGTGCTGACCTCGATTGCCGCCAAATACAAGGACGATCCGTGCGTCGCCTGGCTCGGCAACGACGGCGCCGGTCATTTCGTCAAGACCATCCACAACGGCATCGAATATGCCGACATGCAGATGATCGCCGAAATCTACGGCATCCTGCGCGACGGCCTCGGCAAGAGCGCCGCCGAGATCAGCGAGCATCTTCGGCGACTGGAACAAGGGTCGGCTGAACTCCTACCTGATCGAGATCACCGAGAAGGTGCTGGCCGCCACCGATCCGATCTACCGGCAGGCCGATGGTCGACATCATCCTCGACAAGGCCGGCCAGAAGGGCACCGGCAAGTGGTCGGCGATCGAAGCGCAGAACATGGGCATTCCGGCGACCGCCATCGAAGCGGCCGTCGCTGCCCGCAGCCTGTCGTCGATGAAGGCCCAGCGCGAAGCCGCCGAGAAGATCTTCGGCAAGCCGGACGTACAACTTCCCGATCGCCTACGGTCCCGAGCTCTGACAAGGATCTCGAACTGGCGCTGTTCGCCGCCAAGATCGGCGCCTATGCGCAGGGCTTTGCCGTGATGGCGGAAGCCTCGCGCGAGTTCAACTGGTCGCTGCCGATGCCGATCATCGCCAAGATCTGGCGCGCCGGCTGCATCATCCGCTCGCAGTTCCTCGACGAGATCACCAGCGCCTTCACCAAGGCGCCGGATGCGGCCAACCTGATCGTCACGCCGGCCTTCTCCGACATGGTCAAGGAATCGATCCCGGCGCTTCGCCGCGTCGTTGCGCGCGCGCTCTCGGCCGGCCTGCCGGTTCCGGCGCTCGCTTCGGCGCTCACCTATTTCGACGCCTACCGCCAGGGCCGCGGCACCGCCAACCTCATCCAGGCGCAGCGCGACTTCTTCGGCGCCCACGGCTTCGACCGCCTCGACGGCAAGGACTTCCATCACGGCCCGTGGGGCAGCGGCGCGAACGGCTGATCGTCGCTGTCGGATGTGAACGTACAAAGGCCCGGCGGACATCGCGGCGGGCCTTTTCATTTGCCGTCAGCCTTTCGGCCAGACCGGCTGGCTGATGCTCTGCAGCAGCTCCGGCTCGATGCCGTCGATGCGGGCGATGACGGCCTTGGCCATTTCCCGGCCGGCATGGCGGACGTCTTCGTAGACGGTGATGATCTCCGGGCGGATCCAGTTCAGGATCGTCGCGTCGATTGCTTGGAGACCATGTCGATGTCGCGGCCGAGGCGCAATCCGGCCGCCTCGATGCCGGCATTGACGGCAATGGCGCGCCTGCCGCTCGAGCAGACGATGCCGTCAGGCGCGTGGGCGATCGCATCAGCGCTTCGACGGCGTCCCGGATATCGGTCCAGCGGCGTATCGATGTTGACCCGCAGCGGGACCTCCTCGGCGCCGTAGTCGTGCAGGCCGGTCTGAAAGCCGATGCGCGTATGCGTGTAGTAGGTCAGCTTGCTCGGCGGCTGCAGCAGCGCGATGCGCCGGCGGCCGCGTTGCGACCAGCGCTCGCACCGCCTCGTGGGCGAAGGCCTCGTTGTCGAAATCGTGATAGGGGTGAACGAGGCCCGTATCCGTGCGCCCGTGGGTGGCGAAGGGCATGTTCCGCTCGATGCAAGCAGCCGCACGCGCGGGTCGTCCGGCTCGATGCGCGAGATGATGACGCCGTCGGCCGAGCCGGTGTCGAGGATATAGCGCACCGGCAGCATCGGGTCCTTGCTGTGCGAATGCGGTGTCACGACGAGGTGGTAGGGCGTGCCGGTCAGCACCTCGGAGATGCCGAAGACCATCTGGCTGGTGAAGCCCATGATCTCCTCGTCGATGCTGAGCACCAGCGCGATGACGTTGGTCTTGCCGGTCCGAAGGCGCACGCCGGCGCGGTTCGGCTGGTAGCCGAGCTGGCGGGCGACCATGCGTACGCGCTCCTTGGTTTCGGCGCCGATATCGGGTGCATCCTTTAGCGCTCGCGAAACCGTGGTAATGCCGAGCCCCGTCATGAAGGCGATCGTCTTGAGCGTCGGTCGTTCGCGTTGCGGGTCGGGTGCCGCTCCCCCGAAATTTCCCTTGCTTTCCATTCCTCTAGGCCTCCGCCTCGCGCGACTTCGATCCGCTTATAGATGCTTTGCGCAGCGCTGTAAGCATACGCTCCGCCAAATACCGATCGCTCCTCCTCATATCGAGAAATCTGTAACGATACAGTAGAAAAGTCGAGCGCTTTTTCTGACGTTGCTGCAGTGCAGCATCCCAGGTGTTGAATTCGTACAGACTTCGCGCAACAAATATTTGCACCTGCGAAATCGGAATTGCGGCAAACTTAACATCGATTAATCAAAAATATTCAGTAATATCAATTAATTAGAGTGATATTGCAATTGCGAGGCAGCTGTCAATCGCTGCGCGCTATTGCGTCAATTCGACGAAATAGATGTAACTCTGAAATGTCGTATATTTGATGGCGATCGAAGAAAATTTTTGCGAGCGGGCTGTTGCGCGCGAAATATCGATTGGACTAAGTTTTTCCGGCAACGTTTCAGTGAGGGAGGAGAACTCATGAAGTTTCGTTTGATTGGCGGCTGTGCTTGCCGCGTCCGTCGCGCTTCCGCTCGGTGCGGCCAATGCGACCGATCTCGAAGTCACCCATTGGTGGACATCCGGCGGCGAAGCCGCCGCCGTCAAGGTTCTTGCCGACAGCTACAATGCGCTCTGGCAACAACAATGGGTCGACGGCGCGATCGCCGGTTCCGGCACGACCGCCACTCCGATCATCATCAGCCGTATTCTCGGCGGCAATCCGATGGGCGCTACCCAGATCAACACCGGCCGCGACGCCGAAGAACTCGTCAAGGCCGGCCTGATGACGCGACCTGACCGACGCTCGCCGAGAAGGAACACTGGAAGGACATCATTCGTCCGGCCAAGCTGCTCGACGCCTGCACGTATCGACGGCAAGATCTATTGCGTGCCGATCAACATCCACTCCTGGCAGTGGATGTGGCTCAACCGCCACGTCTTCGAAGACAACGGCATCGACGGTTCCGAAGAACTGGGACGAATTCGCAGCCGACGCGCCGAAGCTGAAGGAGAAGGGCATCATTCCGCTCGCGACGGGTGCCCCGTGGCAGGTCGACGGCATCCGCAACGTCATGCAGGTCGGTATCGGCGGCAAGGATCTCTACCTCGCGATCAACGACAAGAAGAGCGAGGAAGCCGTCCGCAGCGCCCGAGAACCGCAAGGTCTGGAACCGCTTCGCCCAGGCCCGCGACATGGTCGATCCGGCAGCTATTCCGGCCGCGACTGGAACGTTGCCACCAACATGGTGATCACGGCAAGGCTGCCGGCCAGATCATGGGCGACTGGGCGCAGGGCGAATTCGCTGTCGCCAAGCAGGTTGCCGGCAAGGACTACGATTGCCTTCCCGGGTCTCGGCTTCAACGCGCTGCTCGATACCGGCGGCGACAGCTTCTACTTCCCGAAGAACAGCAATCCGGAAGTCACCAAGGCTCAGCTGGAACTCGCCAGCATGCTTCTTTCCAAGGAAGACGCAGGTCAAGTTCAACCTGGTCAAGGGTTCGCTGCCGGTGCGCGGCGACGTCGATCTGACGGCTGCCAATGCCTGCATGAAGAAGGGCCTCGAAATCCTGTCGCGACCTCCGACAATGTGCTGCCGTCGACCGAGCAGATGCTCGACTCCGACACGCAGGGTCAGCTGCAGCGACCTCGCGCTCGAGTTCTTCTGCTCCAAGATGTCCGTCGATGACGCGATCGACACGTCAGGTCGACATCATCAAGCAGGCGCAGTAAGGCCATAGACGCTCTCATCGACTTGAGACGGCTGAGCAGGCGCCGGACGGCAGTCTTCGCCGGTCCGGCCTGTGCGCCGCCAACAGGAGGTATCGATGGCTCACGCCGGCCGGCCATTTGGTCTGTTCCGCAACCTCAATGCGAAGATCGCCGCCATCCCGATGATGCTGACGGTCATCGTGTTTTCATCGGTTGCACGCTCTGGACCGTTTTCTATTCGTTCACCACTCGCATCTGCTGCCGAGCACGCGATTTCGTCGGCTTCGCGCAATATCAGCGCCTGTGGCGACGCGTCGCTGGAACCATCTCGATCGGCAATCTCGCCACCTACGGCATCCTCATACTGATCTTCGCCTTCGTCATCGGCTTCCTGCTGGCTGTGTCTGATCGATCAGAAGATCCGCTTCGAAAATACCTTCCGCACGATCTTTCTCTATCCCTTCGCGCTGTCCTTCATCGTCACTGGGCTTGTCTGGCAGTGGATCCTCGATCCCGGCCTCGGCGTGCCGAAGGTGCTGCAGCGATCTCGGCTTTGCCGGGCGGCAACTTCGCTCTGCTCGGCGACAAGAACACCGTCATCTACGCGCTGGTCGATCGCCGGCCTCTGGCAGGGCACCGGTCTCGTCATGGTGCTGATGCTTGCGGGTCTGCGCGGCATCGACGGCGAAATCTGGAAGGCTGCGCGCGTCGACGGCATTCCGGCGTGGCGCACCTATCTCTTCATCATCATTCCGATGATGCGCGGCGTCTTCATCACCACGCTCGTCATCATCGCCTCCGGCATCGTGCGCGTCTACGACCTCGTCGTCGCGCATGACGCAGGGCGGGCCGGGCTTCGCCTCGGAAGTGCCGGCCAAATACGTCTACGACTTCATGTTCCAGCGCGCCAATCTCGGTCAGGGCCTTGCCGCCTCGACCGTGATGCTGCGTCACCGTCTTCATCATCCTCGTTCCGTGGGCTCTCGTCGAGTTCCGCCAGAAGCGCAGCCTGAGGAGCCCGATCATGGCAATTGTCATCTACTGCCGCTGCTGTCTCTGCAGTCGAACCATTCGGCGCCAAGGCCGAAACGCATGTTCGCGCCGTCGACCATCATGCTCTACGGCATCGCTCGACTGTCGCCGCGCTCTACTACCTGCTTCCGCTCTACGTGATGGTCGTCACCTCGCTGAAGGGCATGCCGGAAATCCGCATGGGCAACATCTTCGCTCCGCCGGTGGAAATCACCTTCGAGCCCTGGGTCAAGGCCTGGAGCCAGGCCTGCACCGGTCTCGATTGCTACGGGCATTCAGCGTCGGTTTCTGGAAGTCGGTGAAGATCACCGTTCCGAGCGTCATCATCTCCGTCGCTATCGCCTCGGTCAACGGCTACGCGCTCTCCTACTGGCGTTTCAAAGGATCGGAAGTCTTCTTCACGATCCTGCTTGTTCGGCGCCTTCATTCCCTATCAGGTGATGCTCTATCCGCTCGTCATCATCATGCGCGAGCTCGGCATCTTCTCGACCATCTGGGCTGTCGTCCTGGTGCACACGATCTTCGGCATGCCGATCAATACGCTGCTCTTCCGCAACTATTTCGCGTCGCTGCCGCCCGAACTGTTCAAGGCCGCGCGCGTCGACGGGGCGGGCTTCTGGCAGATCTTCTTCCGCATCATGCTGCCGATGTCGCTGCCGATCTTCGTCGTCGTCGATGATCATCCAGATCACCGGCATCTGGAACGACTTCCTGTTCGGCGTCATCTTCGCCGGCAACCAGAATTATCCCGATGACGGTGCAGCTCAACAACATCGTCAACGCCGTCCAGGGCGTGAAGGAATACAACGTCAACATGGCCGCGACGCTGCTGACCGGCGCTGTGCCGCTTATCGTCTACTTCGTCTCCGGACGGCTTTTCGTCCGCGGCATCGCCGCTGGCGCAGTGAAGGGTTGATCCATGAAAACCAGCGTTTCCATCAAAGATCTGTCGCTGAATTTCGGCGCGGTCAGCGTTCTCGAAGGATCTCAACCTCGACATCAACGACGGCGAATTCCTCGTGCTGCTCGGCTCGTCCGGCTGCGGCAAGTCCACCCTTGCTCAACTGCATCGCCGGACTGCTCGACGCATCCGAGGGGCAGATCTTCATCAAGGGCAAGAACGTCACCTGGGAAGAGCCCAAGGACCGCGGCATCGGCATGGTGTTCCAGTCCTATGCGCTCTATCCGCAGATGACGGTCGAGAAGAACCTCTCCTTCGGTCTTCGCGTCGCCAAGGTGCCGCAGGCCGAGATCGACAAGCGCGTGGCGCGTGCCTCCGAAATCCTGCAGATCCAGCCGCTTCTGAAGCGCAAGCCGGCCGAGCTTTCCGGCGGTCAGCGCCAGCGCGTGGCGATCGGCCGTGCTCTGGTGCGCGATGTCGACGTGTTCCTGTTCGACGAGCCGCTGTCCAACCTCGATGCCAAGCTGCGTTCGGAACTGCGCGTCGAGATCAAGCGGCTGCACCAGTCGCTGAAGAACACGATGATCTACGTCACCCACGACCAGATCGAAGCGCTGACGCTGGCCGATCGCATCGCCATCATGAAGAGCGGCATCATCATGCAGCTCGATGATCCGACGACGATCTACAACAGGCCGCGCAATCTCTTCGTCGCCGGCTTCATCGGCTCGCCGTCGATGAATTTCCTTCATGGCGAACTCGCGAAAGCTGAGTGACAAGACGGTGTTCAGATCGAACGGCGTCAGCTTCTCGCTCGACGGTTATGATGCCGGCCGAACCGCTTGCAGGCCGGCCGCAAGGTCGTGCTTGGGGTCCGTCCGGAACACATCAAGGTCGATGAAAATCTTGGTCGCCGAAGTGCACGATGCGACTGTCGATATCGAGGAGCCGATGGGCGCCGACAACCTTCTCTGGCTGAAGCATGCGGGTCACACGATGTCGGTACGCATCAACGGTGCGCGCCGCTTCAAGCGTGGGAGCGCCGGTGAAGCTCAGTTTCGACATGTCGCTCGCATCGCTCTTCGATGCAGAGACGGAAAACCGGATCTGAATCGCAATATGGGCGGGGCGCGAGCTCCGCCTGATCTTCAATGCGGCCAGCCGGCCGTCCAAGTTCGGCCGTAGCCGTCCCGATGGCGGCCTGATCGGGATAATGTCATGACTTCCTTGCCGAAGAACGCCTCCAGCATCGATCTTTCCGGTTCGTGGCAGCTCGCCTCCGCCGACGGCGAGATCACGAGCGCAATGACACTTCCGGGCGACGTCCACACGGCGCTTCACGCCGCAGAGCGTCATTCCGGACCCCTATTTCGGCCGCAACGAAGAGCAGGTGCAGTGGGTCGCGCACAGGACTGGGTGATCGAGCGCAGCTTCTCGCTGCCGGATGACCGACGGCGACTGGTATCTCGATATCGATTATCTCGACACCGTCGCATCGGTCTTCGTCAACGGCTGGCTGGCGCTCGAGGCCGACAACTGCTTCCGCCGCTACCGGCCGGATGTCTCAAGCGTGCTGAAGGCAGGCGACAACACGATCCGCATCGTGCTGCATTCGAGCATTGCCGCCGGTGCCGAACGCCAGAGCAAGCAGCCGTTCTACATTCCCTATCATCACCGGCAATTCACCGATCGCCAACGGCAACATGCTGCGCAAGCCGCAATGCCATTTCGGCTGGGACTGGAACATCGCGATCGCGCCGCTCGGCCTCTACGGCACGATCGCGCTGAAGAAGCTCGAAACCGCCCGCATCGAGCACGTCATGACCCGTCAGACCCACAATCTCGACGGCACGCGTCGAACTGCAGGTCACCGCGACGCTGTTTGCGAAGGAGCCCGGCATCGTGCCGGTCGATTTCTCGCTCGACGGCGAGCGTGTGCGCCTCGATGTCGGCGTCAACGCTGGCGAGACGGCGATCAATCACGTCTTCCATATCGAGAAGCCGCGCCTCTGGTGGCCGTCCGGCAGCGGCGAGCAGGCGCTTTATGCGCTCTCCGTCGAGCTTCCGGGCGACACGGTGACCAAGCAGATCGGCCTTCGCACCATCGAGCTGATCACCACGCCGGATGCAGCCGGCAGCCGCTTCGCCTTCAAGGTCAACGGCCGCGAAATCTTCTGCCGCGGCGCCAACTGGATTCCGGCGGATGCGCTGTTTTCGCGCTCATCTCCCGAGAAGACCGAGGACCTGCTGCAATCGGCAAAAGCCGCCAACATGAACATGATCCGCGTCTGGGGCGGCGGCTTCTACGAGCAGGATTATTTCTACGATCTCTGCGACCGCCTCGGCCTGATGGTCTGGCAGGACTTCATGTTCGCCTGCAACCTCTATCCGTCGACGGAGGATTTCCTCGAGAACGTCGCGCGTGAAGTCGATTATCAGGTCAAGCGGCTGTCCTCGCATCCGTCGATCGCGCTCTGGTGCGGCGACAACGAGCTGGTTGGCGCGCTCACCTGGTTCGACGAGCCGAAGAAGGATCGCGACCGCTATCTCGTCTCCTACGATCGCCTGAACCGCACCATCGAGCAATCGCTGAAGAAGGCGCTGCCGGGTGCGCTGTGGTGGCCGTCGAGCCCTGCCTCCGGCTATCTCGATTTCGGCGATGCCTGGCATGCCGACGGCTCCGGCGACATGCATTACTGGTCGGTCTGGCACGAGAACAAGTCGTTCGACAATTACCGCTCGGTGCGGCCGCGCTTCTGCTCCGAATTCGGCTTCCAGTCCTACACGTCGCTGCCCGGTCATCAAGACCTATGCCGAGCAGAAGGACATGAACGTCGCCTCGCCGGTCATGGAACTGCACCAGAAGAATGCCGGCGGCAACGAGCGCATCGCCGGCACCATGTTCCGCTACTTCCGCTTCCCGAAGGATTTTCCGAACTTCGTCTATCTGAGCCAGATCCAGCAGGGGCTCGCGATCAAGACGGCGGTGGAATACTGGCGCTCGCTCAAGCCGCATTGCATGGGCACGATCTACTGGCAGCTCAACGACACCTGGCCGGTCGCATCCTGGTCGAGCCTCGATTACGGCGGCCGCTGGAAGGCGATGCACTATCTCGTCAGGCGCTTCTTCCAGCCGGTCGCGGTCGCCGCCATTCCCGAGCGAAGACGGCAAGACGATCCGCTTGTCGCTGGTCAACGACACGCTTTCCGACGTCAGCGTCGATCTTTCGATCTCGATCCTGACGATGCAGGGCGAGCGCAGGCACCTGAAGGATGTTCAGGCGGTCTGCACGCCGGATGCCGCCGTGACGGCAACGACGGTCGAGGTGGCGGATATCCCTGCTGGCACGCTGCTCGCCTGGCATTTCAGCGCCTCGAACGGCATGGGCGGCGAGGGGCATTATGTCCACGGCAGCTACAAGGCGCTGGAGCTCGAACCTGCCGGTCTGCAGGTTACCCGCGAATATGTCGAGGAAGATGGTTCCGTCTGCCTCAACGTCACCGCCAGGGGACTGGCGCTCTTCGTGATGATCGAGACCGAGACCGACGGCAAATATTCCGACAACGCCTTCGACCTTGCGGCCGGCGAGACCCGCCGCATCACCTTTACCCCGGCAAGACCGCTCGACAATGGCGAGCTGCCGGAATTCCGCTTCTACGACCTGCATTCCTGCCAGTCCGTGGATTGATCCTGATTGCAATGAATGGGCACGAAGCCCGAGGAGGATAAAATGACGAAACTTGGTTTTCAGCTTTATAGCGCCCGTAATTTTCAGCCCTATTCGGCGATCTTCGAAAAGCTCGGCAAGGCCGGCTATTCGGAAGTCGAAGGTTTCGGCGGCATCTATGCCGATCTCGACGACGCCGGTCTCAAGAGCCTGCGTGCCGATCTCGACAAGAACGGCCTTGTGATGGCCACCGGCCATTTCAGCCCGGATCTTCCTCGACGGCGACGTCAAGAAATCGCTGAACATCGCCAAGACGCTCGGCATGGATTCGATCTATGCGCCGCATCTGGCCGCCGATAAGCGCCCGGCGGACGGTGCCGGCTGGCTCGCCTTCGGCAAGCGCCTGCATGAAATGGCAAAGCCCTACAAGGATGCCGGCTACGAATTCGGCTGGCATAACCACGACTTCGAGTTCGTCAAGCTCGCCGACGGCTCGCTGCCGATCGAGCGCATCTTCGAAGGCGCGCCGGATATCTCCTGGGAAGCCGATATCGCCTGGGTCGTCCGCGGCGGCGCCGATCCCT
>CAWIRO010000010.1:0-315291 GCA_963838565.1 uncultured Alphaproteobacteria bacterium | reverse complement strand
CGGACCCACCGGACAACAGACCATGTGAGCCACAGCGTGATCGCAATCGGGGCACAGATAATCAGGCCCGCAAGGAAGTTGTTTCTAATGCGCGTTGCTATCGGCAATCGGAGCAGTTTGTTCGTCATCGCTCGCGATGAACTCCCTTCAGTCTACCGGCTGTCGTGATCAGGCGCCCCCGCACCTTCCGAACGAAGCTGCCAGAATTCGACCCCTTGCACAAGCCTTGCGGCCGCTTTCCGATTCACTCCACCGTCACCGATTTCGCGAGGTTGCGCGGCTGATCGACATCGGTGCCCATGAAGACAGCGGTGTGGTAGGCAAGCAGCTGGATCGGCAGCGAGAAGATCATCGGCGCGATGATCTCGTCGACGACGGCAGGGTGATCGTCGCCATGGTCGGCAGCTTCGAGGCGGCGGCACCCGCCTCGTCGGTGATGAAGATGATGCGGCCGCCGCGGGCCGCGACCTCCTGCATGTTCGAAACGGTCTTGTCGAAGAAGCGGTCGTAAGGCGCGATGACGATGACCGGCATGTTCTCGTCGATCAGCGCAATCGGCCCGTGCTTCAATTCGCCGGCGGCATAGCCTTCGGCGTGGATATAGGAGATTTCCTTGAGCTTCAGCGCGCCTTCCATGGCCAGCGGGAAGCTGGTGCCGCGGCCGAGATAGAGCACGTCGCTGCACTTCGAGAGCTCGCGCGACGAGGCTTTCCATCTGCGGCTGGATGAGATTCAGCACCCGGCTCATGATGCGCGGCATTTCGGCGAGATGGCGCACCAGCGCCTTTTCCTCGTCCGCGCTGACCGTGCCGCGCGCCTTGCCGGCGCCGATCGCGAGCGATGCCAGCACGGCCAGCTGGCAGGTGAAGGCCTTGGTCGAGGCAACGCCGATTTCGGGGCCGGCCATGATCGGGAAGACGGCGTCGGATTCGCGCGCGATGGTCGATTCCTGCACATTGACGACGGCTCCGATCTTCAGGCCGTTGTCCTTGCAGTAGCGCAGCGACGCCAGCGTATCGGCGGTTTCGCCGGATTGCGAGATGAAGAGCGCGGCCTGCGACGGCGACAGCGGCATCTCGCGATAGCGGAACTCGGAGGCGACATCGATCTCGACCGGCAGGCGGGCATAGCGCTCGAACCAGTATTTGCCGATCGAGGCCGGCGAGATAGGCCGTGCCGCAGGCCGAGATCGGCAAGGCCGGTTACCGTCCGAAAGTCGATCGCCGACGCATTGGCGGCGATCGTGTTCTCGGCGAAATCGACGTAGTGGCTGAGCGCGTGGGAAATCACCTCCGGCTGCTCGTAGATTTCCTTTTCCATGAAATGGCGATGATTGCCCTTGTCGACGACATAGGCGGTCGCCTGCGAGATCTGGCGCGGGCGGTTCACCGGCTTGCCGGAGAAATCGACGATCGTCGCACCGTCGCGGGTGATGACCGCGCAATCGCCGTCGACGAGATAGGTGATCTCGTTGGTGAAGGGCGAAAGAGCGATCGCATCCGAGCCGAGGAACATCTCGCCATTGCCGAAGCCGACGGCGAGCGGCGGGCCGGAGCGGGCCGCCATCAGCGTACCGGGATCGTTCTTGAGCATGACGACGAGCGCATAGGCGCCGGTCACACGGTTCAGCATCTTCAGCATCGCGGCGCGCGGCTCAAGGCCCTCGCGCAGATATTTCGCCATCAGATGAGCGACGACTTCGGTATCGGTCTGGGTTTCGAAGACCGCCCCATCGGCCGTCAGTTCGTCGCGCAGCTCGGAGAAATTCTCGATGATGCCGTTGTGGACGACGGCGACGCCTTCGACGAAATGCGGATGGGCATTGGTCTCGTTCGGAACGCCATGGGTCGCCCAGCGGGTGTGGGCGATGCCGGTCGTGCCGGGCAGCGGCTCGGCGTCGAGGCGCTTCTCGAGATTGAAGAGCTTGCCCTCGGCGCGGCGGCGATCCATCACGCCGTCATGGATGGTGGCGACGCCGGCGGAATCGTAGCCGCGATATTCGAGACGCTTCAGCGCATCGACCAAGCGTTCCGCGACAGGCTGACGTTCCGACGATCCCCACAATACCGCACATGAAAATTCCCCAACTGGCCTTCGAAATAACTGAGAGCCAGTCCTAGCGATTTTCTGCTTATTTCTCAATCGCCTCGAGCCGGTCACTTTCGATTTCCGGCCGTTACGCATAGCGGTCTTAGGCTTTCGCCTTCTTCGCCGCCTTGATGGCCAGAGCGCGCTCGCGAATTGCCTTGGCACGCTCCAGGCTTCACCTCCTGGCGGGCCCGGCCGAAGGCAAGCGCCTCGGCGGGGACGTCGTCGGTGATGACGCTGCCGGAGGCGATATAGGCGCCGTCGCCGATGCGTGACCGGCGCAACCAGCGACGAGTTCGAGCCGATGAAGGCGTTTGCGCCGATACGGGTCTCGTGCTTGTTGACGCCGTCATAGTTGCAGGTGATCGTGCCCGCGCCGATATTGCTGCCGGCGCCGATCGATCGCATCGCCGATATAGGTCAGATGGTTGACCTTGGCGCCCTCGCCGATCTGGCCGTTCTTCACCTCGCAGAAATTGCCGACCTTCGAGCCGCTCGCCGAGATCGGCGCCCGGGCGCAGCCGCGCGAAAGGGCCGACCGTCGCGCCCGTCGCTGACATGCGCGCCTTCGATATGCGAGAAGGCATGGATGACCGCGCCGCTGTCGATCACCGCGCCCGGACCGAAAACGACGTTCGGCTCGATCAGCGCATCCTGGCCGATGACGCGTGTCGTAGGACAAGAAACACCGTTTCCGGCGCGATCATCGTCACGCCGGAAAGCATCATTTCGTGGCGGCGGCGCTCCTGCCAGAGACGCTCGATCGCGGCGAGTTCGGCGCGGTTGTTGCAGCCGGTCATCTCCACTTCCGGGCGCATCGACGGCGATAACGCGGCCGCCGAGCGAACGGGCGATCTCGACGAGATCCGTCAGATAATATTCGCCCTTGGCATTGTTGTTGCCGATGCGCGCGAGCAGATCGAGCGCCTTGCGGCCGTTGATCGCCATCAGGCCGCTGTTGCACCAGGTGACGGCGCGCTCGGCATCGGTCGCATCCTTCTCCTCGCGGATGGCGATCAGTTCGCCGTCCTTGACCAGCAGCCGGCCGTAACCGGTCGGGCTGTCCGTGTGGAAGCCGATGACGACGATGTCACTGCCTTCGGCCAGCGCCCTGGCGCGCCGCCCTCAGCGGACCGTCGGTCTGCAGCGGCACGTCGCCGTAGGTCACCAGAATATCGTCATAGCCGTCGGCGATCGCCTCGCGGGCGGCAAGCACCGCATGGCCGGTGCCGAGACGCTCCTTCTGCAGATAGCGTCTCGACCTCGACGCCGCCGATGCTGGCTGCCTTCGCCACCTCCTCGGCATCGCGGCCGACGACGAGTGCGACGGAGGAAATACCCGCCTTGGCGACCGCCTCCACCACATGTGCGATCATCGGCCGGCCGGCGACCGGATGCAGCACCTTCGATATCGAGGACTTCATGCGGGTGCTGTCACCGGCGGCAAGGATGACGGCGAGGCAGGTGCGTTCCATGGTCAGGCTCCGAGAGAACGTCCGATTGTCCATGAGCAAGCTTGTCTGCCTCATAGCAGCAAGGCGAACCGGCGAACAAAGGTGAAATTTGCGATCAGGCCGAGGATCCTGGGCGAGCGCCGCGAAAGCTTCGCGCACATGTTCGCGGCCGTCGCAAGATGACGTCTTCCATCGCCTTGCGCGCGCCGGCCACGTCGCCGGCAACGATTGCGTCGACAATGCGCATATGCGTATCGGCGATATTGGCGAAGCCATTCTGCGACGGCGGCGTACTCATGCGGAACATGCCGACCAGGGCGGCCTCGATCAGGCTGCCGAGCGTGCGCATGAAGGGATTGTGGGAGGCATCGGCGATTGCCAGATGAAATTGCAGGTCGGCGAGCGCGAGACTGTCCGTCGTGTGGTCCGGGTTGCGGCCATGTCCAGCGCCAAGCGCACGCAGCGTCTCGATGTCCTCGCCGTTCGCGCGCTCGGCAACGAGGCCGGCGGCGAAGGGCTCGAAGGCAAGACGGATGTCGTAGAGATGCAGCAGGAATTCTTCGGTAACGCCGCTGTCGAAATGCCAGGCGATGATCTCGCTGTCGAACATGTTCCAGAGGTTCTTCTCGGTGACGCGGGTGCCGACACGCGCCTTGGCGACGACCATGCCTTTGGCCGCAAGCGTCTTCATCGTCTCGCGCAGAACCGTTCGGGACACCTTGAAGCGCTGCGCAAGATCGCTATCGCCGGGCAGAATCGAGCCGACCGGATAGGTCCCGGCGACGATGGCCTTGCCGAGCTCATCCACGACCTGCGCGTGGCTCGTGCGGGTCTTGCGCTCGGTCCTTCGTGTCTCAAGCAATCGGTTGCGCAAGTAACACAGTCCTCCCTCAGGCGTACCTCTTGTTCAGGCTGGAAACGAACAGAATGGCCTTCTGCATCAGAATAAACGCAAAGAGCAAAAGACCGATAAGGATCTTCGTCCACCAGCTCGAAAGCGTCCCGTCGAAGGTGATGTACGTCTGAATGAGCCCCTGTATCAAGAGACCGATAAAGGTTCCTGCTACGAATCCTGCTCCCCCCGTCAGCAGCGTCCCCATGACCACTGCGGATCGTGGTAGGGCCGACCGGCACGCCCAGGCGGTCATTCTGAACCACGACATTAAAAAACCACGGGAACATCATGAAATTCAACAACGGAATAACCGGCAGAGCAATTGCTTGCGGCGCGACGGCGATGCGCTCGCGGTCGCCAAGGGCAATGATACGTGAACTGTAGGCGACAAGCTCTTCTAATTCCGAGGAAATCAACTTGTCCAACGCCACCGCACCGGGCAAAAAATTTGGATATTCCGGAAGCGATGAGAATGTTCTCGAAATCGTGAATCATGGCTCGGTATTTTCCTGATATTGAGCCCTCATGCCCTTGCAACTGCCGGACATGAGGTCCCGCTCGCGTGGGCAACGCCGCACCGGTCCATGACGGGCCGGTGCGGTTCCAAGCGTCGATCAGTAGCCGGCCCTCGATGCGCAAAAGGCGCCCCAATTGGAGCGCCTTTGCCGTTGCGAACTGCTTGACCGGAATTATTGCGGCAGCTTGTCGTCGACGCCTTCGACGTAGAAGTTCATGCCGAGCAGCGTGCCGTCATCGGCCTTCTCGCCGGCCTTCAGCCAGGGCGTGCCGTCCTGCTTGTTGATCGGGCCGGTGAAGGGATGCAGCTCGCCGGACTTGATCTTGGCTTCGGTCTCTTCGGCCATCTTCTTCACGTCATCCGGCATGTTGGTGTAGGGCGCCATCTTCAGGATGCCGTCCTTCAGGCCGTCCCAGCTCTGCTCGGACTTCCAGGTGCCGTCGAGAAGCGCCTGGACGCGCTTGAAGTAGTAGTTGCCCCAGGTGTCGACGATCGCCGTCAGCTGGGCTTTCGGGCCGGCCGCGATCATGTCGGATGCCTGGCCGAAGGCCTGGATGCCGCGCTCTTCGGCAACCTGCATCGGCGCGGTCGTGTCCGTGTGCTGGGTCAGGACGTCGACGCCCTGGTCGATCATCGCCTTGGCGGCGTCGGCTTCCTTGCCCGGGTCGAACCAGGTGTTGACCCAGATGACCTTGAGCTTGAAGCTCGGGTCGATCGACTTGGCGCCCTGCTCGAAGGAGTTGATGCCCATCACCACTTCCGGGATCGGGAAGGAGGCGATGTAGGCGGCGCCGTGGTTCTTCGAGATCTTGGCGGCGATCTGGCCCAGGATGTAGCGGCCTTCATAGAAGCGCGAATTGTAGGTCGCGAGATTCGGGCCGGTCTTGTAGCCGGTCGCATGCTCGAACTTCACGTTCGGGAACTTGGCGGCGACCTTGACGGTCGCGTCCATGAAGCCGAAGGACGTGGTGAAGATCAGCCCGCAGCCGGAGCGGGCCAGGCGCTCGATGGCGCGCTCGGCATCCGGGCCTTCCGGAACGTTTTCGAGGTACGGCGTTTCGATCTTGTCGCCGAATTCCTTCTCGAGCTGCTGGCGGCCGAGATCGTGCGCCTGCGTCCAGCCGCCGTCGGTCTGCGAACCGACATAGACGAAGCAGACCTTCGTCTTGTCCGCGGCCTCGGCGGCGGAACCGACGCCGATGACGCGCGGCAGCCGTGGCGGCGAGTGCGAGTGCTAGTTTTTTCATTTTGACCCCTGTTGGTTTGAAGTGTTCTGGAAAACCCGTCTGTTTGTTGTTGCTTACCGGTCCGGCACGAAGGCCTTGCCGAGCGACGCCGGCGTATTGATCAACGTCGTGCGCCGATTATGAGAAATGATGATGAGAACGACAATAGTCGCCGCATAGGGCAGCATCGAAAGGAACTGCGACGGAATGCCGATGCCGAAGGCCTGCGCATGCAGCTGCAGGATCGTGACCGCGCCGAAGAGATAGCCGCCGGCCAGGACGCGCCAGGGCCGCCAGGAGGCGAAGACGACGAGCGCCAGCGCGATCCAGCCGCGGCCGGCCGACATGTTCTCCACCCATTGCGGCGTATAGACCAGCGACAGCTGCGCGCCGGCAAGCCCGGCGCAGGCGCCGCCGAACATCACGGCGAGATAGCGCGTGCGGATGACATCGATGCCGAGCGCATGCGCCGAGGCGTGACTGTCGCCGATCGCGCGCAGCTTCAGGCCGGTGCGGCTGCGGAAGAGGAACCAGTTGACGCCGACGACGCAGCGCGATCGACAGATAGAAGATCAGATCCTGCTTGAACAGCACCGGCCCGACGAAAGGGAATATCCGACAGGAACGGGAAGACGATCGGCGGCAGCCTGATGCCCGGCACGCTGACATAGGCTTCGCCGATCATGCCGGAGACGCCGAGGCCGAGGATCGTCAGCGCAAGACCCGTCGCCACCTGATTGGCCACGAGCGTCAGCGTCAGGAAGCCGAAGAGCAGCGAAAACAGCGCGCCGGCTGGCAATGCCGGCCGACAATGCCGACATAGGGCGAACCGGTGATCTGCGCGGCGGCGAAGGCGCCGACCGCGCCCATGATCATCATGCCCTCGACGCCGAGATTGAGAACGCCGGAGCGCTCCGTCACCAGTTCGCCGAGAGCGGCGATGACGAGCGGCGTCGAGGCCGTGATGACGGTCAGCAGGATGGCTTCGAAGATCACTCATGCCGCCTCTCCGCCGACCGTCACCCGCGACCAGACCAGCCGGATCTTGTAGTAGATCAGCGTATCGCAGGAGAGCACGAAGAACAGCAGCAGGCCCTGGAAGACGCGGGTCACCTTGTCGGAAACGCCGAGCGACAAGCTGCGCCGCCTCGCCGCCGAGATAGGTCAGCGCCAGCACCAGGCCGGAGGCGATGATGCCGAGCGGATTGAGACGGCCGAGGAAGGCGACGATGATGGCGGTAAAGCCGTAGCCGGGCGAAATCGCCGGCTGCAGATGGCCGATCGAGCCGGAGACCTCGGAAATGCCGGCAAGACCGGCAAGCGCGCCGGAGAAGCAGGAAGCTGAACCAGATCATCTTCCTCGAGGAGAAGCCGGCGAAGCGCCCTGCCCGCTCCGACTGGCCGAGCACGATGATTTCGAAGCCCTTCAGCGTGTAGCGCATCATGAACCAGACGAGGACCGCCGCGATGATGGCGAAGACGAAAGCCCAATGGGCGCGGCCCGAACTCCTCCCAGATCGCCGGCAGCGATCGCCTCCGGCGCGAAATCGCGCGAATCCGGAAAATTGAGGCCCTTCGGATCGCGCCAGGCGCCGCGGACCAGCCAGTCGAGGAAGAGCTGGGCGATATAGACCAGCATCAGCGACGTCAGGATTTCGTTGGTATTGAAATGCGCCTTCAGCAGCGCCGGGATGGCGGCGAAGAGCGCGCCGCCGATCGCGCCCATGATCAGCATCAGCGGCAGCACCAGCGGCGAATGCCAGTCGTAGAAGACGATCGGCAGGATCGAGCCGGTGATCGCGCCGATGGTGAACTGGCCTTCGGCGCCGATATTCCAGTTGTTCGAGCGATAGCAGACGGAAAGGCCGACGGCGATCAGGATCAGCGGTGCGGCCTTGATCGCCAGTTCGTGCAGCGACCAGACCTCGAGCAGCGGCTCGACGAAGAAGGCGTCCAGCGCCTCGACGGGGTCCTTGCCGAGCAGGGTGAACATGATGCTGCCGGCAATCAGCGTCAGGACCAGGGCCAGCAGCGGCGAAACGAAGGCGAAGAGTTTCGAGACCTGCGGGCCGCTTTTCGAGTTCAATGCGCATGGGCGGTCTCCGCATCGGGCCTGCTCTCATGCAGGCCGCCCATCAAGCAGGCCGATCTTCTCGCGTGTCAGTTCGCCGGCCGGAAACGGCGGCGACAGCCGCCCTTCCGAGATGACGGCGATTTCGGTCGCCACTTCGAAGATCTCGTCGAGATCCTGGCTGATGACGAGCACGGCCGAGCCGGCGCGTGCGAGATCGACGAGCGCCTGGCGGATGCGGCTCGCAGCACCTGCATCGACGCCCCAGGTCGGCTGGTTGACGACCAGAACCGCCGGCTGGCGGTCGAGTTCGCGGCCGACGATGAATTTCTGCAGATTGCCGCCGGACAGCGAGCCTGCCGGCCGGATCCTCGCCGCTCTTGCGCACATCCATGGCTTCGGAAATGCGTCTTGCGGCGCTGCTTGACGGCACCGTGGCGGATGACGCTTGAGGAAGCCGCCGCCGAGGAAGGCCTTGCGATCCGACTGGCTGCGGGCGAGCACGAGATTGTCGGAGAGCGTCATGGCCGGAACGGCGGCATGGCCATGGCGCTCCTCCGGCACGAAGCCCGCGCCGAGCAGACGGCGGGCAGTGATGCCCTTGGTGCCGACCGGCTTGCCGCGGATGACGATCGCATCGGCGGAAGCCACGGGATATTCGCCGGACAGCGCATCGAAGAGCTCGCCCTGCCCGTTGCCGGCAACGCCGGCAATCGCCAGAATTTCACCGGCGCGAACGCGCAAGCGATACGTCCTTCAGCGACATGGCAAAGGGCGTGCGCGGCGGCGACCGAGAGGCTCGGCGACCGCGAGCTGGACCTCACCCTGGTTGCCGCGTTCGGGATGCGTGACGCTCGCCACATCGCTGCCGACCATCATGCGGGCGAGCGAGCCGGGCGTCTCCTGCCTCGGATCGCAGGCGCCGGTCACCCTGCCGTGGCGCAGCACGGTGGCGCGATCGCAGATGCGCTGCACCTCCTCGAGACGATGGCTGATATAGAGAACCGAGCGGCCTTCGGCCTTCAGCTTGAACAGCGTTTCGAACAGCCTGTCGGCCTCCTGCGGCGTCAGCACCGAGGTCGGCTCGTCGAGGATGATCAGCTTCGGATTCTGCAGCAGCGCGCGGACGATTTCGATGCGCTGGCGCTCGCCGACGGAGAGGTCGGCGACATGGGCATGCGGATCGAGCGGCAGGCCATAGGCGCGCGACAGCGCCGCTTGCCTCCTCGGCGATGCTTGCCGATCGGAATGCCGTCGTCGAGCGAAAGCGCGATGTTTTCGGCGACCGTCAGCGCCTCGAACAGCGAGAAGTGCTGGAAGACCATGCCGATGCCGAGCTTGCGGGCTTCGCCCGGAGAGCCGATCGCAACCGGCTTTCCCTGCCAGAAGATCTGCGCCGCCGGTCGGCTCCAGAACGCCGAACAGCATCTTCACCAGCGTGGATTTGCCCGCGCCGTTTTCTCCGAGAAGCGCGTGAATTTCGCCCGGTGCGATATCGAGATCGATTTCATTGCAGGCAGCAAAGCTACCGAAGAACTTCGTCAGCTTCTGAACCGACAGTAACGCACCGGATGCCGGCACATTCAATGACGACACGTTCCCCTCATTTCTCTCTGCCGATCCGTCCGTTCCGGATCTTTCATGGAATCAGCAGCGTAGTTCCACTCGTTCTTCTTGTTTCCAGATCCGTGTGAGCCCGTCCCACCTCGCGCAACGGATAGGTTTGATTGATATTGATACGCACTTTGCTGCTTTGCACAACATCAAATAGCGCGTTTGCACAGGCGGTCAGTTCCTCGCGCGTCGCGATATAGGTGAAAAGCGTCGGCCGCGTCGCAAAAAGCGAGCCCTCTGCGCCAGCATCGCCATAATCTGCACCTCTCCCGCTGAGGGCGGCGGCAGGTCAATGTCGACATACTCCAGAACCTCAGGTCCGCCATTGCGGCTGAATGCGATCGCCTGCGTCTTTGGGCCTCTCCTATTCGCTGCGGCCGAGCGCCGGGAAAAACTGCAGTACGGCGCCGATGCAATAGAGATAGATGCCGCTGATCACGAAGAGAGCAACGGCCCATTGCGGCATGCTGAAATGCATCAGCAGCGAATACATGCCGAGCGCCGACCAAAGAAAAAAGACGCCGAGATTGAGCGGCCGCAGGCGCTTCACCCGGACCGGATGCAGGAAATTGATCGGCAGGAAGGTCAGTATCACCGAGACGATCACGACGCTCAAGGCGGTCACGGCACTGGCATCGATGACGAAGAGCGTGAAGACGATCATGTTCCAGACGACAGGAAAGCCGGAGAAGAAATACTCCTCCGTCTTCATGCCCGTATCGGCATAGTAGATGGCGCTCGACACGACGATCATGCCGGCCGCGACGAAAGACCAGGGTTCGCCGATCATGCCGCTCTGATAAAGCGCGAAGGCAGGCAAAAGCACGTAGGTCACATAGTCGATGATATTGTCGAGCGTGTCGCCGGACCAGTTGGGCAGCACTTCCTTCACACGCACCTTGCGGGCGATGGGTCCATCGATGCCATCGACGAGCAGAGCCAGACCCAACCACCAGAACATGTCGATGAAGCGATGTTCGGCGGCGGCGACCACGCCGAGAAACGCGAGAAAGGAGCCCGACGCCGTCAAAATATGGACGGAAAAGGCGCGCATCTCTGCATAAGGAACGCGCTTGTAGTTGAAAATCTTCATGTTTCCCCGACCGCCTGATCGCCGCTTAAAACCTGCTGGCGGCGTTTTGGCCTAATATGCATCCTTTGCCTCGCTTCGCCAGCGCAAAAGCGACAACTGCGCAGCAGGCATTGATTCATGACGATGACATGCATATTTCCTACTGGTAGCGTCGCCGGAGAATGGATTGCCTTTAATTTCAGGCGGATTTGTAATATCTGCCTCGCATCCGAACGATCATCCGACGAATACGGGATCCGATTACCGAAATGAACGCTCCTGCAAAGACCGAAGATTTCGCCTCCGTCCATCCCGGCAAATGTCTATGCCGAGACGGTGCTGAGCGTCACGCATTATACCGACCGGCTCTTCCGCTTCACGATGACCCGGCCGCAGGGCTTCCGTTTCCGTTCGGGCGAATTCGCAATGATCGGCCTCATGGTCGAAGGCAAGCCGATTTTCCGCGCCTATTCGATCGCAAGCCCCGCCTGGGCCGAAGAACTCGAATTCTTCTCGATCAAGGTGCCGGACGGCCCGCTGACGTCGCATCTTCAGGCCATCAAGCCGGGCGACCAGGTGCTGATGCGCAAGAAGCCGACCGGCACGCTGGTTCTCGACGCGCTGACGCCCGGCAAGCGGCTCTACATGTTCTCGACCGGCACCGGCATTGCGCCCTTCGCAAGCCTTATCCGCGATCCGGAAACCTACGAGAAGTACGAGGAAGTCATCCTCACCCACACGACCCGCGATGTCGCCGAGCTGAAATACGGCTTCGACCTCGTCCACGAAATCCAGAACGACGAGCTGCTGAGCGAAATCGTCGGCGACAAGCTGCGCCACTATGCGACGGTGACCCGCGAAGACTTCGAATATCGCGGCCGCATCACCGATCTGATTTCCTCCGGCAAGCTGTTCACCGATCTCGGCGTTCCGGCGCTCGACCCTGCAATCGACCGCGGCATGATCTGCGGCTCTTCCGCGATGCTGAAGGACACCAAGGAACTTCTGGAAAAGGCGGGCCTTGAAGAAGGCGCCAACAGCAAGCCCGCCGAATTCGTCATCGAACGCGCCTTCGTCGGCTAACAGTGTCTGGCATCAGATCTGATGGACGGCTCCGGAAACGGAGCCGTTTTCATTTGTGGCTGAGATAGTCGATCAAGACCGCCATCGCCTTTCGCGATTCTTCCAGCCTGCCCTGCTGGATGGCGTGAATGACTGCGATGTGGAGCGAGATCGAGCGGTCCATCCGATCCGGATTGGCGGTGGAATACCAGAGACGGCGTGAATGCGTCTGCACAGGCCCGAGCGCTGCCGTGATGAATGTGTTCGGGCAGGCTTCTTCGAGAATTTCGTCAAACGCCTTGTCGGCTGCGAAGAAAGCATCAAGATCGCCATTGACGGCGCAGTCGGTCATGGCGCGGGCGCAATCGATCAGCGCCGCCCTCTGCTCGTCGCGTCGCATGCTCGGCCGCGAGCGACGCCGCGATTGGCTCCAGTTCCCTGCGCACCTGCATGACGTTGGCATGGTCATCCGGCTTGATCTCCGCAATCTGCAACCCGACCCGCGGCCTGACGATGATCAGCCCCTGCCATGCAAGCTTCTGGATCGCTTCCCGCACCGGCGTACGGCCATGTCCGGCGATATCGATCAGCTGCTTTTCGGTGACGAGCGCACCAGGCTTCAGCACCAGCGTCACGATCGCGTGCTCCAGTGCGAGATAGGCCAAATGGCTCTGCGAATTCTGCATTCCGGACATCCATAAGTCCAATCTGATATATCACATATTGACACGGCACAAATGGGATGGCAAGCTGCTGCTGATATATCAGAGCCAAGGAGGCGAACATGTGGCGCGGCGTATTTCCGGCAGTAACGACGAAATTCACTGAAGGCGGCGATCTCGACCTTGCCGAAATGGAGCGCTGCTTCGGCCTGCAGGTCGATGCCGGCGTCGACGGCATGATCGTCTGCGGCTCGCTCGGCGAGAACATGACGCTGGAGCCGGAAGAGAAGCTGGAGATTCTGAAGGTTGCCCGCTCCGCTGCCGGCTCGAAGCCGGTGCTGATGACCGTCTGCGAAAGCTCCACCACGCCGTGGCGCGGCGGCAGCAAAGGCTGCGCAAAGGCCGGTGCCAGCGGCTTCATGGTGCTGCCGGGCGTGCCCTACAAGTCCAACCCGGAAGAGACGCTGGCGCATGTTCAGGCGGTCGCCGCTGCCGGCGGGCTGCCGATCATGGTCTATAACAACCCGATCGCCTACGGCGTCGACGTCACCATCCCGATGTTCGAAGAGCTGGCGAAGAACGATCTCGTCGTCGCCATGAAGGAATTGACCGACGATATCCGCCGTGTGACGGACGTCTTCAACGCCTTCGGCGAACGCTTCGACGTGCTTCACCGGCGTCGACAATCTGGCGCTCGAAAGCCTCCTCATGGGCGCACATGGCTGGGTCGCCGGTCTCGTCGTGGCCTTCCCGAAGGAGACGGTTGCGATCTACAAGCTCGTTCAAGCCGGTCGGCTCGACGAGGCGCGCGCCATCTACCGCTGGTTCCGCCCGCTGCTCGACCTCGATGTCTCGACCTTCCTCGTCCAGAACATCAAGCTGGCGGAAGTCTATGCCATCAGTCGAACGACCGCGTCCGTGCTCCTCGCCTGCCGCTTTCCGGCGGCGAGCGCCAGCGCGTCGTCGCCATCATCGAGAAGGCACTGGCAAGCCGCCCGGAGCTGCCGAAGTTCTGATCGCTCCGGAAAGAGCCGTGAGTTCAAAGGCCGGGCATTGCCCGGCCTTTTTATTCGTGACGCAATGCGTCGATCGGGTTCAGCTGCGCCGCCCGGCGAGCCGGGAAGTAACCGAAGATCATACCGATCGCAGCGGAGAAGACGAACGCGACGGCGATCATCATCGGGCTGAAGACGAAGGGAACCTTCAGGAGCGTGACGGCGGCAAAGCCGATCCCCATCCCGAGCACGATGCCGGTGATGCCGCCGAAGAGCGACAGCGCTATGGCTTCCACGAGGAACTGCATCAGCACCTGGCGTTTCGAGCGCGCCGATCGCAAGGCGGATGCCGATCTCGCGCGTGCGCTCGGTCACGGAAACCAGCATGATGTTCATGATGCCGATGCCGCCGACGAGCAGGCTGATTGCCGCCACCGCTCCGAGAAGTCCGGTGAGCAGCGTCGTCGTCCCCGTCATCGCTGCGGCGATCTGCGTCATGTCGTTGACGGTGAAATCGTCGTCGCGGCCGGGAACGATCTTGCGACGCTCGCGCAGCAGGTTTTCGATCTCCGCCTGCACCTTCGAGGTCGAGACGCCGTCGCGCGCCGAAATGACGATCATCTGAACCGTAGCATTGGCCCTGCCGCCGACCCGGCGCTGATAGACCTTCACGGGCATGATCACGACGTCGTCCTGGTCGTTGCCCATGCCCGATTGCCCGCGTTTTGCCAAAACGCCGATGACGCTGCAGGACACCTTGCCGACGCGGATCTGCTGCCCGGTCGGGATTGGCTGCGCCGAAAAGCTGCGATCGCACCGTCTCGCCGAGAATGCAGCCTGGCGGCGTCCGCGCTCCTCTGCCGCCTCGAATGTGCGGCCAAGCGCGATGTCCCAGTCCTGTGCGATGAAATAGTCATTGGTCGTGCCCATGACCGTGGTCGAATGGCTCTGTCCGCCGTAGATCGCCGTCGCCGTCGTCTGGTTGAGCGGCGCCACCGCGCGAAGGCCGCTCAGCTGATCGCGGATTGCATCGACATCCTTGACGGTGAACCGCCTCGCCTCGGAACTCGCCCGCCCCGGACCAAACTGGCCCGGCCGCACGAACAGCATGTTGGTTCCAAGCCGCGAGAGTTCGGTGGAGACCTGCTCGGTGGTGCCATTGCCGATCGTCACCAGTGCGATGACGGCTGCGACGCCGATGACGACGCCAAGCACGGTGAGGAAGGAGCGCAGCATGTTCCGGCTGATGGCGCGCAGCGCGAGCTTCAGCGTTTCAAGAAACATGATCCGCCTCCTCCCGAGGCGCAACCTCGGCTTCGAGCCTTCCATCGACGAAGCGGAGTATCCGCTGGGCATAGGCCGCGATGTCCGGCTCATGCGTGACCATGACGATGGTGATGCCCTGCTCCCGGTTCAGGCGCGTCATCAGATCCATGATCTCCGCGCTGGTCCTCGTGTCGAGATTGCCGGTCGGCTCGTCGGCGAGAAGCAGGGCGGGTTCGGTGACGATCGCCCGCGCGATCGCCACGCGCTGCTGCTGGCCGCCGGAAAGCTCCTGCGTCTTGTGGTGCTCACGCCCGGCAAGGCCGACCAGACCAAGGGCTTCGTTGGCACGCCGGCGGCGTTCGCCCGCCGCAATCCCGCGGTAGATCAGCGGCAGCTCGACGTTCTCGACCGCCGATGTGCGCGCGAGAAGATTGAAGCCCTGGAAGACGAAGCCCAGCATGTGGCGTCTCAGCAGCGTCAGCTGCCCTCGATCGAAGCCGCTTCGTCGAAACGCCCTGGAAGACGTACTCACCGGCGCTCGGCACGTCGAGGCAGCCGAGGATGTTCATCGCCGTCGACTTTCCGGAACCCGATCGGCCCCATGATCGCGACGAATTCATGGGTGTCGATCCGCAGGTCGACGCGATCGAGCGCGCGGATAGCCGCTTCGCCGTGTCCATAGACCTTCGATACCTGCCTGAATTCGAGAAGCGGCGGACTGGTCATCTTCATGTCCGCCTATTGCGTCCGCGCCGTCGCGTCGGTCACCAGCGCATCGTTTTCCTTCAACTCACCGGAGACGACCTGGGTGAACTGACCGTCCGAGGAGCCGACCTGGATGATCAGCGGCACCTGCACGCCATCCCGAAGCACCCACACGCGCCGCTTTGCGCCCGTCAGCGTCTCGCCGCCGCCTGCATTGCCGCGCGGACCCATGCGCGGCGGACGGAAAAGGGCGAAGATGCCGCGCCCGCCGCGCGATCCCGCTTCCGGCGGCGCGTAACGCAGCGCTGCATTCGACACCATCAGCGTATCCTTGACGGCCTCGACGGTGATATCCGCCGTTGCCGTCATGCCGGGGCGCAGCAAGAGGTTGGCGTTGTCGACCGAGAGCACGGCCTTATAAGTGACGACATTGTTGGTTGTCGCGGAGGCGAAGCGGATCTGTTCGATCTCGGCGGGAAAGGTCTTGTCCGGATAGGCGTCGACCGTAAAGGTGGCCTTCTGTCCAACCGCGATCTGGCCGACATCGGCCTCGTCGACGTCCACCTGGAGTTCCATCTTCCTGAGATCGCCTGCGATCGTGAAAAGCACCGGCGCCGAAAGCGAGGCTGCAACGGTTGCGCCCGGATTGACCGAGCGTGTCAGTATCACGCCATCGATCGGTGAAACGATCTTGGCCTTGGCAAGGTTGACCTCGGCCAGTTGCAGGTCCGCTTCGGCCGAAAGCACTTCCGCTTCGTTGATCTGCTTTGCGGCGACGGCGGACTGATATTTGTAAGTTGCATCCTCAAGGCTCTGCTGCGTCGAGACGCTGCTTTTGACCAGGCTCCTCAAGCGCTCCAGCGAGGTCTGCGCCGAAAGCAGGTCGGCATTCGGCCTTCGCAACGTTCGCTTTGGCGGAAACGAGCTTTGCGCGCGAACTCTTGACGTCGGCTTCCAGCTTGTTCGTATCGAGAACCGCCAGCACCTCGCCCGATTTCACCTCGCTGTTGTAATCGACGTTGACGTCGCGCACCGTGCCGGAAAGCTCGCTCGATATGTCGACCTGTTCCGTCGGCTGCACGGAGCCGGTCGCCGTCACGAGAACCGTCAAATCGCCGCGCTTTGGCGGCTGGGTCGTATAGCTGTATTCATTGCGCGCCGCGGCCATAATAGACATAGACTCCGGCACCAATGACAGCAATCGACACCACAGCCGCAATAAGGCGTCCGCGCCAGCGGCGGCCCCGGCCTCGCTTGCCGGATGCCTTGAGGATCTCAGCAAGGTCGGGATTGGCCGATATGGCCTTCGCGCCGCTTCCAGATTCGGAATCGTTCATGAAATCCTCAAATCACCATGGGAGCGCCTGCTCCTTCGCCATCTAGATAGTCATAGCGAAGATGAACCGGAAATAACTGTCAGAGGCGCATTGGCACGAAATAACGAAAACGTGCAATTAAATCTTGGTAATGAAAGTCCGCTTTAACCGGCGTCTTCCTGATACTGTTCCGTTCCCTGCAGGGGATGAAGCCAGCTTTCGCGGCGTTTGATCCATATTTCATAGATCGGCGCGATCTCCATCGGCGCCTCGTCGAGCGAGCCGAGCCGGAGTTCCGCCTCATTCTCCGTCAGGCAGAAGAGCCGCCCGCCGCATGCCGGGCAGTAGCTGCGGCCTTCATATGTCGTGACCGGACCGGAATAATGGAATGCCGTGCGTGGCCATACCGCGAAGGTGACGAAGGCCGAGCCGCTCTCTTTGCGGCAATCTGCGCAATGACAGAGGCCGGCGCGAAGCGGCTCGCCCTTCACTTCATATCTGACCGCACCGCAAAGGCAGCCTCCGGTCCGGATTTTCATCAGGCGTCCAGGTCTGGCGGTAGTTTCGGCGGCTTGCGCTTGGCGGCCATCAGGAGATCGAGCTCGGTCGCAGATGGTCCGAACTTTTCGTAAAGCCGCTTGGCTTCCTTTTCATCCAAACGGTATTTTCGAGCAAATTCGCTCATGCTGTAAGGCCGGCCCCGCAGCACTCTGCGCGTGGGCACCGTCTGATTGGCAGCGTCAGACATGGCATCCTCCTCTTCACAACCAGAAAGCTAGAGCACTCCGACTTGTTGGGAAGGCTAGCAAAGGTTTTAGAGCTGCGGGGACGGGCGTCATTGATCGCGTCCCGCTCTGCTCGCGATGACGAAAACCGCGCTCATCGCCGCAGACGCAAGAGCGTGGCTAGCCTGCCCCACAAGCCTTGCGAAAAGGTGGACGGGGCTGCGTGCAGGCCGTAGAATGAGCTATCCCTAATATGCGGAGGATTCCGGAAGGAGCGCGCAAATGCCTATCTTCATAGACCGGCATGATCTCGCGGGAACCACAGCCGCCGACATTGCCGAGGCACATCGCAAGGACGTCGACATTCAGGATCGGTATGGGGTTAAATTCCTCACCTACTGGTTCGACCCGCGCCGCGGAACCGCGTTTTGCCTCGTGGATGCGCCCGACGCGGAAACGGCCCAATGCGTGCACCGGGAAGCCCACGGCTATGTCGCTGGCGAGATTGTCGAGGTCGCGTTGTCGGCGGTCGAGGCCTTTCTCGGCCGCATTAACGATCCAGAGCCGGCGCCCGGGCAATCCTCGGCCACAATGGATGCCGGCCACCGGGCCATCCTGTTCACCGACATCGTCGGCTCGACGGCGATGACATCGCGCCTCGGCGACCGCATGGCGGCCGAAATCGTCAGGGCGCACGACTCTCTTGTGCGCAGGTGCCTTGGCCACTGTTCAGGCCGCGAGGTGAAGCATACCGGCGACGGCATCATGGCGACGTTCGCCTCGACAGCTGCAGCCGTCGATTGCGCAAGGACGATCCAGCAGGAGTTCAGGCGCTACAACCGCGGAAATCCTGAACCGATTCATGTTCGCATCGGACTGGATTGCGGCGAGCCCGTCGAGGATAGCAACGACCTGTTCGGCTCTACGGTGCAACTTGCAGCACGATTGTGCGCCGCTGCCTCCAGCGACCAGATCCTGGTGTCGGAGAACATTTTTCGGGAATACGGCGCCGCCGATCTCTTCGCACACGCCACGCGCCGGCGGCTGAAGGGTTTTTCGAAGCCCGTGCTGGCCTTCCGATGCGACTGGGCCGATTCCGCCGCCGAATAGCGTTTCGGAGTTTTCAGGCCCCGGTTTCGCGATGCGGTGCTGCGACGGGTTTCGATTCCGGCGAGCCCTTGAACCTCAGGAATATGGACAGGACCACAAGAACGGCGGTGGAGAAGAATTCAGATTGCCAGTTCTGAAATGACTCAAACCAAAATTGCGCGCTTCCCAGATGGTCGAAAAGGCTGACCGCCGGGTGGCCATGCAGGGCGGCCTCGGCATTTTCCGCTTGGGCGCTGCCGAACAGATGAAGAATGAAACTTGCGACAAACAGGAGTATCAGGACTATGCCCAGCGAATAGGCGTAGAGTTTCTGCGCGAGCGGCCCGGCTCTCAAAGGCCCCGGCACGTGACGATCGTAAGCCCTGGCCGAGAAATCCTCGTCCTGCGGTGAGGGATCATCAGGATCTTTCGACTCTGCCGAGCCGCGTTGAAAGAGGAAGGCGGTCAAAACCACGTAGGTGGACATTTGCAGGAATTCGCTCTCCCAGTTCTCGAACATAGCCGAGATGAAATGACCCGACCCGGCGTATTCCAGCAATGTCAGCTGCGGGAAACCGTGTTCCGCAAGCTCCTGGTTTGAGCTCTGCCATCCGCTGAGCAGCATGCCGACGATCGTGACAAGTGTCGCTGCGATGAGAACAATGGTCAGTCCGTTGTCGCGGAAAAATCGCATCCTCCATTCCTTCGTTCAGTACGGCAGCAAGGCCAAGTCCTCCGGAGCTATGATGCTCTCGCACTCCAGATAAACTTGGATGTCGGACGAACGTTCCGCGGCGTACGTGGTTTGCGGCCCCCAAGTCGCTTGGAGGATCGAGCGGTGCTCCACCTCGCCGTTGCCCCAGATCCCCGCCATCTCTGGCGGGCCAATGTTCCCAATAAAAGTATAACTTTCGAAAGCCGGATCCGCGCGGTACCTCCGTCTGCGCAGCGATCATGAATCGGCGGAACGAACTCGCAGCCTAACCGTTGAAGCTTTGCTGTAGTTGCTGCGGAGGAAATACGATGGGTATCGAGCAAGCCCCGACAGAAAAGGGCAAACGAGCCGCGCGCGGGCTGAGAAAGAGCACCGCCTCGGAGGAAAAGAAAGTGGAAGCCCAGAAGGGCTCGGACCTCGCGAAAGGTTCCGAGCGCTTTGAGGAACGTTCGAAAAGTTCCGACGGCAAGAGCGCCGGAACAAAGCAGCGTCTCTAAGCAGGTCCAGCAGGTCCGCTTTTTTACTTCTAACGAGCAGATCACTGGACGGACCTGCGCGGATCAAGCCAACGGGAGTTGACCAATGGCGGCCCGGGAGATTACCGCGACAGGAAAGACTATCCCGGACGCGCAGGAGCAAGGCCGGGGAAGAGACGCCGATACCCCAATCAGATTCCGCTGAAGGGGTTGAAGGACGTCTTTTGGCGCATCGTCGCCGAAGTTATCGAAGATCGCGTGACCCTGATTGCAGCAGGGGTGACCTATTACCTGCTGCTCGCCTTGTTCCCGGCGCTCGGCGCGCTGGTCTCGCTCTATGGCTTTATCGCCGATCCGATGACGATCGTCGGCCACATCAAGTTCCTGTCGAGCGTGCTGCCTCCCGGCTCCCTGGATATCATTCTCACCCAGCTCAACGCGCTCACCCAACAGAAAACGTCATCATTGAGTATCGCCTTCGTCGTCGGATTGGTGGTTGCCCTATGGAGCACCAACAGCGGGATCAAGGCGCTGTTCGACGCAATGAACATCGCCTATGGCGAAACCGAGAAGCGAAGCCTGGTTAGACTGAACCTGATGTCATTGGCCTTCACACTCGGCGCGCTTCTGATCGCAGTCGTTCTGATCATCGCCATCGGCGTTGTTCCCGCCGTCCTCTCATATCTCTGGCTCGATCGCTGGGAGGAACAGCTCGCAAGGTTTGCGCGCTGGCCCGTGATCCTGGCGTTTGTTGGTGGGGGCATCACCTTGCTCTACCACTACGGTCCGAGCCGGGAGCATGCGAAGTTTCGATGGCTGAGTTGGGGTGCGGTGTTCAGCACACTCCTATGGCTGGGGGCTTCGATGTTGTTTTCCTACTATCTGGAGAACTTCGCCAACTATAACGCCACCTACGGCACGCTCGGAGCGCTGATAGGCTTTATGGTATGGATGTGGATATCGGTGATCATCGTGATTGTCGGCGCCATGCTCAACGCCGAACTTGAACACCAGACGGCACGCGATTCGACCACAGGTGAGCCGCAGCCGATCGGCGAACGAGGCGCATATGTCGCCGATACTATCGGCAAGACCACCGATGAAAACTGAAGGCCTTGCAGCCCTATCGGACCAACGAGGCAATATCGCTGAACATCTCCAGCGCATTTCTTTCGGCCCTGGCGACATACGCTGTCGCCGCAATGTCGTCTTGCTCTTGCCAAGACGCCGCCAGTTGGAAAGCTGCCGCCGGATCTCCAGCCAGGAATTTGGAAGGCCTGCGTCTTCGAGCATGCCGCGTGTCTTCGCAGTATTGGATGCCATGCATGCAAAGGGCGTTCCTGCCATCAGCGATAGGCAGGCAGCGTGAAATCGACCGGCAATTAGGCCTTTGGCCTCTGCTATCGTTCTCAGGATCTCTGGCGCCGGGCGAAAGCGCGTCGTGTCCCGTATCATCGCCATACGCGAAGCCATCAACGGCCGAAAGATCGACTTACGAAAGGCGCGATACCCGATCCGTCGCGGTTGACGCGGGGCCGGCGCTGCATCTGCGGCGCCATCCGGTGTGAAAACGACGAAAGACTGCGTCGACTTGTCGAGAAACGGATTTGAGGGCTCATTGGTGTTGAGGTTTAGGAAAGAGACATCTTGCCGCTGAAGAGCATGCTCAAGCAGCTGCATGTTGCGTTCGCTGTTCGCGTTGTCCGTTACGACCATCGATCCGTCCTTTGAGGATGACCGGTACGAATTCATTGTCTGACTGGACAATGTCAGGTCCGGGACGACCTCCACATCCAGTCCGGCCAGCCTGGCGTTCTTCGCGCTCAGTGACTCTCTGACGTAAATGCGGTCGAATGCTTCGCAAGCGCGAGCTATTGAATCGTCGTTGGCCTCGTAAACCGAATTGATCAGTACGCTCGCAACCCCGGCGCCGCGGCAGAACGGCGCCTACTTCCGCCAACGCCTTTGCTTGCCTGCTTGAATGGTGGAGCGTCCCCTCGCCGTTGACGATGACGATATCTGCTTTCCTCATCTCATCTTGAAGAGCAGGTTGCGTGCGCCAGTCAGTATGAACCGACGACGTCGCCACCATCTGTATACCGTGAGAGGCAGCAAGCTTAAATATCTGCGATACGACAAGTCGACAGCCAAGATGCGGCTTCGTGGAAGTATCATTTATCAAAATCGCTTTGCTGTAAGACATTACCGATCCCGTTTTGAATAAAGAACGACAAGATATATCGGAATATCGCTGCAACAACCACCAAGCAATCTCCGGCTAGACGGCGCATTACGCATAATGCCGCGCGTGTAAGTGGTAGGGGCACGTCGACAGCGATGCCCTTGACCGCCCTCGCTCGCAATGAACGTTCCTCCTAGTCATCCGGCGTGGCGTCTAGCTCAACAAAGCAGAAAACTGTCGACCTGGAACTTGAATGTCTCTGAATTGCTTCTAATTGCTGCATTTCTAATTTAGAATGCATTTAGCTGATAGGAGCACTCTGAGGTCTAGACTAGATGTTTCACTATGCTGTGGTAACCTGCGCTGATATGAAAATGATGCCAGCCGCGATCTGCGCACTTCTTTCCGTCTTCCAGAGAAATTCCCACGCCGATACGAAGTACATTCTAGTTGGCATTGATTTACAACAAGCCGCCCATGACGATATTCGCAGATTCAAGAAGACCAATGGGATCGATATCGACGTAGTCACATATCGCCAACCGCCTGGCCTCGCCGCAACCGCCGGACGCTGGCCTGCAGCAACTTTGGCTCGCCTCTTTATCGACCTCCTCCTTCCAAATTATTTCGCGCGCGTGCTCTACGTCGATGCCGACATATTAGCGGCTGCGCCTGTCGGCGAGCTCCTCACGGCGGATCTTAAGGGCAAGGCAGTGGGCGCGGTTGACGACTACATCATGGCTTTTCCTGAGAAAGCACGAAGGAGAGAGCAAAAGCTGGGCCTAATGTTCGGGCCAAGGTACTTCAATGCCGGCGTGCTTCTGTTTGATTGGAAGAGATGTCTCGCAGAAGGGCTGTTGGCCCGAGCGCGCGCCTTGATCGAACGACCGAATGCAAGATTCGAGTCAAACGACCAGGATGTTCTCAACCTTGCATTCCAAGGCACGTGGCTTCCCCTGCCATTTCGTTGGAACGTACAGACG
This sequence comes from uncultured Alphaproteobacteria bacterium, assembly GCA_963838565.1. Classification (GTDB taxonomy): domain Bacteria; phylum Pseudomonadota; class Alphaproteobacteria; order Rhizobiales; family Rhizobiaceae; genus Rhizobium. Next base: position 292,178 of record CAWIRO010000010.1, on the reverse strand, counting down.
GGAATGCTGCCCTTTGTTTCAGACCCGGCCGTTATTCACTTCACCGGTCGGCGAAAACCGTGGCAGCATTCCATAAATTGGCTCCATCGCAAATTCGCGGGACAGTATTCAGACCTTCTTAATGGGACCCCATGGTTCCAGTTCTGCCAATGTCGCTCCTCCGCACGCTACTTCGGCGACTTCGCTTTGTATGTCGGGAGTGCCGTCGGTGGGCTGGCGAGAACGAGGAAAGTCAAATCATATTTCAAGGGCAGCATACGCCCTACGGATGCTTAGTGGCCGATCGATGAATTCAAATCCAACTCCGCTTAATTTCAGAGAGAGGGACGAATGGCGGCAGTTCTTCTCATCCTTTTCTCACATCGTTCTGGTCGGGAACAGCGACCGAACCGAACCTTTCCAGCTTAAGGAAATGTTCCCCGAGTCATCGCTCTTCATCTTCTTCAACAAGGTCTACAAGGTCCTTAACAAAAGCTTTGATAGACCTTCATTGCTTGTAGCGCGAAGCGGGACAAGTGGTGCGAACATAGTTCATCGCAAGGAAGTGAAAGATGTCCTGAGCTTCTTTCCAAAGGAAAATCTCGTAGGCATCGTCAACATTCGTGTAGCTCCGTCAGAGCGATTTAGCCCTAAATCGGCTTTCGAAGGTGCCAAAGTCTATCATTTGGATCTCACAGCAGCGATGGAGGATTACCCCTCCCTAAAAATACCAACAAGTGGTTTTGCCCTGACGCTGTGGCTTCGTGATCTTCAACCTGCCGCAGAAATTGTGCTTGCGGGATTCTCCGGAATGAGAGGAGAGACATGGAAGGTCTTCAACGTGCACGATTGGACCTACGAGCAAGTATTTCTCCGGCTTTGCGCCAAAAAGGGAGAAATTACGGCACTCAACCAGGAAGATGGCGTCACACGAACCGCTGCATTGTTGAAGAGTTTTCCAGACGTGCCCGCGACTGAACTGCTCATGGAGATGACCGAAGTTCTCGCGGAACGCCTGGACAGCGCAAACGGCCAGATTGACCGGTTGATGTCAGTGACGAAGTTCCAGCGTGGCCTGGACACCCTTTTCCGTCGCATCAGACCTAAAACACGAGAAGAGCGGAACCAGGCTCGACCCAAAAAACCGTAGATTTTGTGAGATCAGGCTGATTGCCGCCGCCTTTCACCCAGAAAACCAACTAAGAGGTACGGAGATGAGTGAGGAAACGGTTCGGATATTCATCGGTTTCGACACCAAGGAGGCGGTCGCCTATCATGTTCTATCGCAGAGCATTCTAGAGAAATCCACGCTACCTGTTGAATTCAGTCCCATTGTCTTGTCGAATCTGGGCGGCATTTTCACCCGCGAGCGCAATGCCCTTCAATCAACCGAATTCTCGTTCTCGAGATTTCTCACGCCTTATCTGAGCGGCTTCCGGGGCTGGAGCATCTTCATGGACTGCGACATGCTTGCTCGCGCCGATATAGCCGAATTGTGGTCCCTCCGGGACGACCGCTACGCAGCGATGTGCGTCAAGCATGATTACCAGCCAAAGGTGGAGACGAAATTCCTGGGTCAGATACAAACCAAGTACGAGAAGAAGAACTGGTCGAGCCTCGTCATGTTCAACAATGATCGATGCCGCTCGCTCTCTCCCGAATTCGTGAATACGTGCGACTGGGCTGCAGCTTCATCAATTCAAGTGGCTTGAGAGCGATGACCTGATCGGCAGTATTCCGGTAACCTGGAACTATCTCGTCAACGAATATGAAAAGCGCGATGACGCCAAGCTTGTCCACTTCACCGACGGCGGACCTTACTTTGAGGAGTACAAGAACGACGACTACGCCGACGAGTGGTTCGCGGCAAGGGATCGAATGTTGTTCGTTCAACAGCGCGCAAATTGATCGCTCAGTCGTTAAAATGGAGCACTCGCTAGCAGGATAACCAGTCCGGCGTCGAGCAGACATGGAAATCGACCTATGGCACCACCCGTCCTATCAACGCCACCTAAGGGTTTGGGCGGTCAGTGAACAGAAGATAGGCACTCTTTCGCAGTGCCTCGGAGTCGGGCGCTCATTTCGACCCCACTCCGTTGGAAAAAATCATCGTTCCTCGCCATGGACTGAAGCGTTTGCTGGCACCACCGATCTTCCGTAGCTCCGAGCCTGAACCGGATATCCTGATTTCTTGCGGATACCGGCCGGAGAAAACGGTAGTCAAAGCCAAACGCGCTTTCGGCAATCGGCCGATTGCCATCCATCTGCAGAGACCTGAGATTGAAGGCTACGATTACGTTTTCGTTTCGCGACATGATTGGACCGACGAGCTCTCGGGTAGATCCAACTACTTCCCCATGGTTGGGGTGCCGCACCGGCTAAGTCCTCACATGATCGAAGATCGGCGTCCATCTGCGCGAGCGACCTACTCGCCCGACAACAGCAAGGTTGCTGGCGTCTTTGTTGGTGGGGCGAATGGTGCATACGAGTATGACCAATCCGCACTGAATTCGATCGTGGACGCAGTGACGCATATTCAGCAGCAAGGTTGGCGCGTGCTGGTTTCCACGTCGCGGCGATCGAGTAAGGCGACACTTGAACAGCTGCTGAGACTTCGCAGCGACCGCGTCGAGATTTGGGACGGGGCAACTCCCAATCCGTATCTCGATTTTGTTGCCGCTGCAGATGCTTATGTCATCGCGAAGGATTCGATCACCATGCCGTGCGAAGCATTGGCATCCGGAAAGCCCGTATATTCATTAGAAATCACCAAGATCCCGGGTCCGCGTCTGGAAAAGTTCGAGCGCTTCCACCTCGACCTGCAGAATACCCTTCAGCTTACAAGACCTTTCCAAGGCAGCCTTGATCCCTACGACTACAAGCCTCTGGATGAGGCTGCGAGGCTCTACGCCATCATTCGCGACGAAATGAGCCTCCCTGCTCGCTAAGCTCTCCCGGCCATAGCGGTAATCCGGTCGTTTCTGCAACTTCCGGGTCGGCGGTATAGATTGGGCAGTGAAGGCTCATCAGTTTTTGGAGCATCCGAAAGTCGGTATCGGAATGCATCCGGGCCAGATTCTCGTTGTTATAGGCGTGGCCGCTGGAGCCAGGGTTGATGCCGCTCAAGATAACGCACGAGGCCCCGCTATGAAGAGCGAACATCGCCGCAATAATTCCATTGGAGTACTTCGTTGATGCATCCAGCTCGAAGTTTAGGATGCCGCTGACAGCCCGCACCAAGGCAACGCGCCGATAGCGGTCGATGATCTGGAGTTGGTCATAGCCATAGTCAAACCGCTTCAAGCCAGCCTCCAGGCGCGAGAGGCCATGTCTCCATAGCATCAGGTAGAGCGTGCCTGTGCGTTTGCCTTGAAGGACCCTGACGTACCTCGCGGGCATTTGTATTTTCGCCTTCAATCTGGTTGAACATCATGACGGTGATGTCGGGATTCGAAATCCCCCACCCCTGCAGCGCCTGCTGGGCGGCATTGATCGTGATGACGCGATACGAGCCATCCAAGCCAACCGGCTTAGACGACATCGGCGCCGAACCGACCACCACCACTTTCTTATTTGCGAGTGTCGGGTCCACCCACGGCTTGGGTCTTAGCCAAAGGTATTTCATAAAGCGGTAAAGCCACTGTTTTGCCTCGAACACTTTCCGGCGCACGGTCCCCAACCGCTCATCCCTTTTCGATCATTCGGTCGTCCTCAGCTACCATGACAGAGGACTTACATCGATACCTTTTCAAACTGGATGTGGTATTCGATACTATATGTCCGGTTCATGAAAAACGGAATTGCTTGGGATGACGATGGATCCGGCTCTAAAGAGCGTTGAAGGCAGTAGAAAATCACGCGCCCCCGACGAGGCCACGCTGGAGACGATAAGGTTCGACCATCGGCGATGGCTTGAAAAGTTGGGGATATTGGATCGGCCCTGGATCATACTGGGTTCGGCACCCGAGCCTACTCTCCCATCGGACATTCTCCAACATTGCGCCCGGGTCGACATCAATAACGCTGGCCGAACGGCAGAAATGTTAGGTTTGGGGCCAGCCGACCTGACAATACGCAAGCGGCGGAAAACCTGGAAGGAACATCCGCGGTTGCGCACCCGCGGGCTGCTTTGGTTCCACACCGCGCCGTTGTTGATGATGCATCTTCGGCTGTGGTTCAAGCCAGCCGTCAAGGTCGGCAGCCTGAAGCGAGCCACGAAGGACGAGCGCGACGCGATCGTCCGCCGGATCGTCGGCGCCATCCCTGAAGACGTTGGCCGAACCGGCAAGGCGACGAATGGCGTCGCTGGCGTTTGTTATGCGCTCTTCCTGGGTGTGCCAACCGTGGTGTTATCCGGCATTTCGGTTGTGAAAATGGGACATTCCTACAACGAGAACGGAAAGCTCAGAAAGCAAATAGATGAGGATCGGTACGTGCTTCAGAAGCTGAGCAGGTTTCCGAATGTTGTCACCACAGAGCTGGAACTATCTCGAGAGACCGGAATAAGGCTCGTGACAAGCTTGTCTGAGCTGCAATAGGCGCGCCGCCTACTTGGCTCCCTTCCAAGCTCGCCCGCCATCCTTGATCCGGCCGCGAACTCGCGACATATTCATTGAGCAGCGCGAATTTCGGTTTGGTCCGGCAACGTACCGTCCGATGCCGGCATGTCTTATTTTATTTCTTTCTAAATTAATCTTTAGTATGAGCCTCCCATCAACGTTAGGAGGAGTAGCGTATGCAGAGAGTTGAGCCGAACAATGCCGGCACCGGGGCGACGAAGAGTCTGGTCCGTGAAGGAATTCGCCAAGCGGCAACGAATTGACGAAACGGAAGAGGCCCGCCTGCTCAAACTGTTTGGCCCATACGCGACGGCCTGCGAGCTGCTGCACAACGCGCAGCGGGAGCCACGGTGGCGTTGATGTGAACGGGAGCGAGCCCAGTAAACTGCGCGGGCTCGAACGTCCGCGGCTTCAATCGCACCCTATTACTAAAGCCGCCAGTAGCGGCTTTAGTTGTCTCTCTACCTCTAAGGCAGCAGAGCCTTACGCGGATCAGGGGCTCAGCCATCTTCACGACAAACTTCCTCAGCGATGGTTCGGTTCGTCAGGTTGCCGTCGCTCCCGAGTGTATCACATGATCTCTCAAGCGGCTTCGAGACCTGACAGCCGTGGCCTTGCAGCCTGGCGAACCGCGCGACACTTCACTTAAGATCATTGATTTAATTGGTGAGAGCGATGGGATTCGAACCCATGACCTACTGATTAAAAGTCAGTTGCTCTACCGGCTGAGCTACGCTCTCCCTGCTGCCGCGGGCGAAGACGCGCCCCGGCTGGAAGTGGGCGGAACATATGCAGGCGACCTGGTGCGGTCAACCGAAAAATCTTGCCTTTTCGCCGTCTTAGGCGACATTTCTTGCCGGAGCGCGAAAAGGTGATTGGCAATCGGCGGGTCGCGGCGCTACGACATCGCGCCAGATTGCAGCCGGAGAGAATGCGTGTCGATTGCCGATATTTCCCTGTTGAGCGCCCTGCTTGCCGGGCGCGCTCTCCTTCCTGTCGCCCTGCGTGCTGCCCCTCGTTCCGCCCTATCTCTGCTATATGGCCGGCATTTCCGTCGAACAGTTCCGGGGCGGCGATACTGTTGCGGTTGCGCCTGATGTACGCCGCGGCGTGCTGTTTTCGGCGCTGTTCTTCACGCTCGGCTTTGCCACCGTCTTCGTGGCGCTCGGCGCCGGCGCCTCCAGCATCGGCATGGCTGCTGCGCCAGCATCTCGACCTGCTGTGCGAAGATCGGCGGGCTCATCATCATCGTCATGGGGCTGAATTTCCTCGGCGTCTTCCGAATCGGGCTGCTGGCGCGCGAGGCGCGTTTCCAGGGCGGCGGCAAGCCGGCGACGCTGACGGGCGCCTATATCATGGGCCTTGCCTTCGCCTTCGGCTGGACGCCCTGCATCGGCCCGGTGCTCGGCGCCATTCTCGGCGTTGCGGCATCGCGCGAGACGGTCGGCTCCGGCGCCGGGCTGCTCGCCGTCTATTCGCTCGGCCTTGCCATCCCCTTCTGGATCGCCGCCGGCTTCTCCGGCGCCTTCATGAGCTTCCTGTCGCGCTTCCGCCGCCATCTCGGCACGGTCGAAAAGGTGATGGGCGTGCTTTCTCGTGCTGACCGGGCTGGCCTTCATGTTCGGCTTTGTCAGTCAATGTCGCGATCTGGTTCCAGCAGACCTTTCCAATCCTGATGCAGATCGGCTAAGCCGAAGCCTTCGCTTCGCACTGCAACATCTATTGGACAGTCCAGTGGCCGACATCATCAGCCTGCTCCTGCCGTTCTTCGGCCTGATCCTCATCGGCTATATCGCCGCCAAGGTCACCAAACAGCCGGCCGAGGCGTTGGGCTGGCTCAACACCTTCATCATCTATGCCGCCCTGCCCGCGCTGTTCTTCAAGCTCGTGTCGCGGACGCCGATCGAAGACCTGACGCGGATCGATTTCATCGTCGACCGATCTCGCGGCCACCTATTCGATCTTCATCGCTGATCTTCGTCATCGGCCGCTGGATCCAGGCAGCAATTCGCTGGCCGAAGTCGACCATCCAGGCCTTTGCCGGCGCCTATGGCAATATCGGCTACATGGGGCCCGGCCTGGCGCTGCTGGCGCTTCGGCGAAAGTGCGGCCGTGCCGGTTGCGCTGATCGTCTGCTTCGAAAATGCGCTGCATTTCATCGTCGCGCCGGCGATGATGGCGGCAGCGGGCGACGACAAGCGCTCGCGCGGGCAGCTTGCCGTCGACATCGTCAGGAAGGTCGCTGCTGCATCCCTTCATTCTGTCGACCGCTGCCGGATTTCTTGCCGCCGCGCTGCACTTCGACCAGCCTTCGGCGCTCCAGCGGTTCGTCGACTATCTGGCGCAGGCGGCAGCGCCCTGCGCGCTCTTTGCGATGGGTGTGACGCTGGCGCTCCGGCCGCTGAAGCGCATTCCGGCCGAAATCGGCTATATCGTTCCGGCAAAGCTGATCCTGCATCCGCTCGTGGTTTATGTCGGCGCTGACGCTCGTCGGTGGGTTCGATCCGGTCTGGATCTATGCCGCCGTGCTGCTCGCCGCGCTGCCGACGGCGACCAATGTCTTCGTCATCGGCCAGCAATACGATGTCTGGCAGGAGCGCGCCTCCGCGACGATCCTGATCACGACGGCGCTTTCCGTCGTGACGGTGTCGCTGCTGCTCTGATCGCGATCAAATCAGGCGTTCTTCCGGCGTAGCTTTTCCCGTAGCGCAGCCGGAATATCGCGGAAGCCGCGGCCCGGCTCGATGCCTTCGCGCATGACGATGCCGCGAAGCGGCGGAATCGCCGAGAGGATATGCAGGCCGGCGGCGCGCAGCATCTGCACCGGCAGGAAATCCGAGAGCAGCGACCGGTTGAGGAGATCGACGCTGAGCGTGCGGCGTCATGATATCGGCGCGGCGCCTGCGGTCGAACCGGTCGCCGGAATCGGCCGGGATCGGCAGTTCGGCCCGGTCGCAGAGAATATCGGTCAGCGCCATGATATCGCGCAGGCTGAGGTTCAGGCCCTGCGCGCCGATCGGCGGGAAGACATGCGCGGCTTCGCCGATCAGCGCCATCGCGCCCTTGCCGAAACGATGCGCCATCATGCCCGAAAGCGGCCAGACCTGAACGCCTTCCTCGACGCTTACCTTGCCGAGCATCGACTGCATGCGCTCCTCGACGGCGCGGCTCAGCTCCTCCAGCGGCAGACTCCAGCATTCGCGGCGGCTTCCTGCGGGTCCTGAACCCAGACGAGGCTCGAGCGGTTGCCCGGCAGCGGCACCTGCGTGAAGGGCCCGTGCTCGGTGTGAAACTCGGTCGAGATATTCTGATGCGGCAGCGGTGGGCGAAATTCAGCACCATGGCCGATTGCGGATAGGACCAGTTTCGAACGCCGATGCCGGCCGTCTCGCGCAGCTTCGAGTTGCGGCCGTCGGCGCCGACGGCAAAATCGGCCGAAAGCGTCTCGCCGTCTGCCAGTGTAATGGAAACGGCGTCTTCGCCGATATCGATCGCTTTCGGCCAAGGCGGTGAAGCGCGTGATATTGCCTTCGGCAGTTGTTGCGGCCTCGAGCACCTGGATCAGCGCCTTGTTCGGGAAATTGTAGCCGAAGGCATCGAGGCCGACTTCGGCCGCACGGAAGGTCGTCGGTCGGCGCGCGCAGCAGGCGGTTCGTGCCATCGACGATGCGCATGCTGGTGAGCGGCGCCGCCTCGGGCCTCAGCTTGTCCCAAAGCGCAAGACGGTCGAGGAAGCGGATCGACTGATCCATCAGCGCCGTCGTGCGCCGGTCTTCCTGTGGTGAAGGCGGGCGCGATCAGCGCCACGTTGCGGCCGCCGCGGCCAAGCGCGACTGCGGCGACCATGCCGGCGAGACCGCCGCCGATCACCGCCACTTCGAAATGTTTCATTGCATCGCTTCCGTCATCAGATGACGGCGAGCCGGCCTCATGCGGCCGGCTTCGCCTGACGGCGCCAACTATAGCCCTTGCCAGCCTCGGCGTCACGGACAGCCGGCTGATAATGATGCGGAATTCCCGGCAAGCGGTTTTCGGAAAGCCGCTTCAGCGCCGTCTCGTTGGTGACCGCAAAGCTGTCGATGCCGACGCGCAGCATCAGCGGAATCTGATCGATCAGCACGTCGCCGACCGCGCGCAGTTCGTTGGTATAGCCGAGGCGCTGGCGCAGCAGCGAGGCGTGGCTGAAGGCGCGGCCGTCGTTGAAAGCCGGGAACGCGACGGCAACGATCTCCAGGCGATAGAGGTAGGGCTCCAGCCTGCGTCACGTCGTCGGCCGGCTTGATCAGCACGCCGAGGCCGACATCGTTGCTCTCCTCGGCCTTGGCGATCAGCGCGTCGAGGCCGAGCAGCGGCTTCTGCTCGCTCGGTCGCCTTGACCTCGTCGGTCTCGATCACCCAGGGATCGTTTGCGACAAAACCGGTTTCTCTCCAGATCTTCGTCATGCATCATCCTCCTTATGCCGCTTCGCGCAGCCGAGCCGTAGAGCGCATCCTTGAAGGGCTGCGGTCCGACGCGGCGATAGGCGTCGAGGAAGATTTCCGACGGCATCTGAGCGCAGGCCGAGATAGGTGTCGACGATCGTCTCGATCGCGTCGGTCACCTTGTCCGGCTCGAAGCCGCGGCCGATGATTTCGCCGATCGACGTGTGTTCGTCGCCGGAGCCGCCAAGCGTGATCTGGTAGAGCTCGGCACCCTTCTTTTCGACGCCCAGCAGGCCGATATGGCCGACATGGTGATGGCCGCAGGCATTGATGCAGCCGGAAATCTTGATCTTCAGCTCGCCGATCTCGGCCTGGCGCTCGGCATCGCCGAAGCGGCTGGAGATTTCCTGCGCCAGCGGGATCGAGCGCGCATTGGCGAGCGCGCAATAGTCCAGCCCGGGACAGGCAATGATATCGGTGATCAGGCCGGCATTGGCCGTCGCCAGGTCGATCGGCGACCAGGCCGCGATAGACGGCTTCGAGATCGGCGAGCGCCACATGCGGCAGGATCAGGTTCTGCTCGTGGCTGACGCGGATTTCGTCGAAGGCGTATTCCTCGGCGATATCGGCGACCGCATCCATCTGCGCATCCGAAGCATCGCCCGGAATACCGCCGATCGGCTTCAGCGAGATCGTCACCATGCCGTAGTCGGGGTTCTTGTGCGGCTGCGACGTTCTGCTGCACCCAGCGGGCAAAATCCGGATCGGCCTTCTTCCAGCGGGCGAGGTTTTCCCAGCCTTCGGCACGCTCGGGCAGAGCCGGCGGTGCGAAATAGGTAGCGATCGCCTGAACGTCGGCTTCCGGCAGCTTCAGCTCGGTATCCTTGAGCTGCGCGAACTCGACCTCGACCTGGCGCGCCAGTTCCTCGGCGCCGGTTTCGTGCACGAGGATCTTGATGCGGGCCTTGTACTTGTTGTCGCGGCGGCCATGCAGATTGTACACGCGCATGATCGCGGTCGTGTAGGACAGCAGGTCCTCTTCCGGCAGGAAGTCGCGGATCAGCTTGGCGACCATCGGCGTGCGGCCCTGCCCGCCGCCGACATAGACGGCAAAGCCGATCTCGCCCTTGTCGTTCTTCTTCAGATGCAGGCCGATATCGTGGACCTGGATCGCGGCGCGGTCGCGCTCGGCGCCGGTGACGGCGATCTTGAACTTGCGCGGCAGGAAGGAGAATTCCGGGTGGACGGACGACCACTGGCGCAGGATTTCGGCATAGGGACGCGGATCGGCGACTTCGTCGGCAGCGGCACCGGCGAAATGGTCGGCCGTGACGTTGCGAATGCAGTTGCCTGATGTCTGGATCGCATGCATCTCGACGGTGGCGAGCTCGGCCAGCACATCCGGCATGTCGGAAAGCTTCGGCCAGTTGAACTGCAGGTTCTGGCGCGTGGTGAAATGGCCGTAGCCGCGGTCATAGGTGCGGGCGATATGGGCGAGCATGCGCATCTGGCGTGAGCTCAGCGTGCCGTAGGGAATGGCGATGCGCAGCATATAGGCGTGAAGCTGCAGATAGACGCCGTTCATCAGGCGCAGCGGCTTGAACGCATCCTCGGCAAGCTCGCCGGAAAGGCGGCGCTCCACCTGATCGCGGAACTGCGCAACGCGGTCGGCGACAAAGGCATGGTCAAATTCGTCGTAACGGTACATCGATCTTCCTCAGACTGCAATGAATTCGGGATCGGCCGGGCTTGTAGCCCGGCGCATATTCCATGGTGGGACCCTCGGCGCGGATGCGCTCGCGAAGGCGCAGCGGCCAAAGCATGCCGTCGGTTTCCTGAACTTCGATCGACGGTTGACGTCAACGACCTTGTTGTCGGCATAGGCTTTCTTGCCGATCGCTTCAGAGCGCGGCCTCGGCTTCGGCATGCCGGGCGACGAGCGCGTCCTGCAGCGATGTTCACCCATTCGCCGTTGGCGTTCAGCCAGACGGCAATGCCATCGGTCAGCCGGTTTGCGGTCAGAACCTTGTCGACCATGATCAGCTCCTTGCAAATTCTCGAGCGGCGCGTCTCATGGCGGACCAGCGGCTCGGACTGTTCGAAATTGGCGCCGGCGACCGCATCGCCGATAATGACCATGACCGGACCGCGTCAGCTCGTCGCGATGCTGCAGGTCAGGCAGATCGTTCAGAGTGCCGTGCAGCAGGCGGCGATCGCGGCGGCTGGCGTTCTCGACGACGGCAACGGTCGTTTCGGCGGGAAGCCCAGCCTCCATCAGCCGCTCGGCGACGGAGGCCGCGACCGTGCGGCCCATATAGACGGCAATCGTCGCGCCGGACACGGCAAGGCTTGCCCAGTCGGGCAGCACGTCGCCGGTCAGGTCGTGGCCGGTGGTGAAGACCAGCGACGAAGCGACGCCGCGCAGCGTCAGCGGCAGCTCGAAATCGGCGGCGGCGGCAAAGGCCGAGGTGATGCCCGGAACGATCTCGTAGGTGATGCCGGCGGCACGCAACGCCGCCATTTCCTCGCCGGCACGGCCATAGACCAGCGGATCGCCGGACTTCAGCCGCACGACGCGCTTGCCTTCGCGGCCAAGCTGGACCAGCAGATCGTTGATCTCTTCCTGCGACTTCGAATGGCAGCCCTTGCGCTTGCCGACGGAAAGACGCTCGGCATCGCGGCGACCCATATCGACGATCGCCTGCGGCACCAGCGCATCATAGACGATGACGTCGGCTTCCATCATCACGCGCTGAGCGCGCAACGTCAGCAGGTCTTCGGCGCCGGGACCGGCGCCGACCAGCCAGACATGACCTTCGACTTTATCCATCGCGTGCAGCAGGCTGTCGGCGGCACGGCGCGCCTGCGGCAGATTGCCGCTAGCGACAGCGTCGGCGACAGCGACCGGAGAAGAAGCGGCGCCAGAAGACGCGGCGCGAAACGCCGCGCGGAACGAGGCGTTCGACGGTCTTGCGATAGCTCGTCGCCAGCTCCGCGAGCGTGCCGAGCGAAGGCGACAGCATCTGGTCGATCTGCGCGCGGATCATCTGCGCCAGCACCGGGCCTGCGCCTTCGGTGCCGATCGCGACGGCGACGGGCGCACGGTTGACGAGCGCCGGCGTGAAGAAATCGCAATAGTCGGGTTGATCGACCGCATTGGCCGGAATTCTTTCGGCGCGGGCGGCATCGACGATGGCGCGGTCCGCGTCGGCATCGCCGGTCGCGGCGAAGACCAGCGTCGCGCCCTCGACCTGATCCGGCGAGAAGGCTGCGCGCACGGTTTCGATGCGGTTGGCGATCAGGAAGGCGTGATAGTCGGCTTCCGGCGATCGGCATAGGCGACGATCTGCGCCTGCGTGTTCAGCAGCAGCCGCACCTTGGCGAAGGCTTCGTCGCCATTGCCGAAGACAGCCGCGTCCTTCCTTCCACGCGGAAGAAGGCGGGAAATACCGATAAGCTGTTCAGTCTTGGGAGGCATTATCATTCCACTTCGAGGTTGCGCCGAATATCGCCCGTACGGCGCAAGAGATTGAAGAAACAGAAATTCGAAAGCCTCCGCTGGCCGCGTATTCTTTTGCTCGACATGCCACCGATTTGAGCAAAACTCACCGACGCCGATGGACAAATAGAGGAAATCCATAGCTTGATCTGCTCGCAGCTGCAATCATATTGCCTGTGGCAAACGAAGTCCATGCGTCATTTCCGCATTCCGTCGTGTCGCCAATGCCGTGATAGACTTGCAGAAGCACGTGCCGGAGTAAGCCATGTCCGTCAAACACCATCGCCGCCCGCCTGCTCGAGGTCATGGAACATGACATCCTGCCGCTGACGCGAAGGGGCGTCGCAGCTGGCAACAAGGTCTTCGGCGCGGCGATCCTGCGCAAATCCGACCTTTCGCTGGTCATCGCCGAAACCAACAACGAGCTTGAAAATCCGCTCTGGCACGGCGAAGTGCATACGCTGAAGCGCTTCTACGAACTCGGCGAAAAGCCGGCGACCAAGGATCTGATCTTCCTCTCCACCCACGAACCCTGCACCATGTGCATGTCGGCCATCACCTGGGCCGGTTTCGACAATTTCTACTATTTCTTCAGTCATGAGGATTCCCGCGACGCTTTCGCAATCCCGCACGACCTGAAGATCCTGAAGGAGGTCTTCGGGCTGGAACCGGGCGGCTATCGCCGGCAGAACGCCTTCTGGAACAGCTTTGCGATCGCCGATCTCGTCGAAACCGAAGAGGACCGCGCTGAAAGACAGCCTCAAGGCACAGACGACGCGCATCAAGGCCGCTATGACGCGCTGTCCGACACCTATCAGGCGTCGAAGAGCGACAACGACATTCCGCTGAACTGACCGCAGCATGAGGCCCATGGAAGCATCCAAGACATCACCCGCCTGATCGAGATCATGGCGGCCCTGCGCAATCCGGAGACCGGCTGCCCCTGGGACATCGTCCAGACCTTCGAGACCATCAAGCCCTACACGATCGAGGAGGCCTATGAGGTTTCCGACGCGATCGAGCGCAACGACATGGACGATCTCTGCGACGAACTCGGCGACCTGCTGCTGCAGGTCGTCTTCCATGCCCGCATGGCCGAGGAAGCGGGCGAATTCGCCTTCGGCGACGTGGTCGAAGCCATCACCCGCAAGATGATCCGCCGCCATCCGCATGTCTTTGCCGTGCTCCGACGCCGATACGCCAGACGCGGTCAAGGTAGCAATGGGACGAGATCAAGCAGGCAGAAAAGCGCGAGCGCGCCGAGCGCCGCGCACGGCGCGGCATCTCCGAGGATTTCAAAGGCGGGTTTCCTCGGCTCGGTGCAGCGCAGCTTCCCGGCGCTCGACCGAGGCGCTGAAACTGCAGGAACGCGCCGCCAAGGTCGGCTTCGACTGGTCGGCGCCGGAACCGATCCTCGACAAGATCGAGGAGGAGATCGACGAATTGCGCGTGGCGCTTGCGAGCGGCGACAAGCCAAGGTCAGCGACGAACTCGGCGACCTGATCTTCGCCGTCGTCAATATCGGCCGGCACGTGAAGGCCGATCCCGAGCAGGCGCTGCGCGGCACGAACACGAAATTCCGCCGTCGTTTCAATCACATCGAGACAGACGCTCGAAGCCGAAGGGGAAACGCCTGGAAGGCGCAACGCTGGAGCGGATGGAAGAGATCTGGCAGGCAGCCAAGGCGATCGAGCGGCAGCTTGGCTGAGCCATCAGGCTAGCGCCTATTCCCAATCCTCGCGTCTGCGGCTTCGGGCCGTTGCCCATGCGCCGCTCCAGCTCCACCGCCTCCGTCTCCGACAAGCGCAGATCGAGCGTGACCGAGCCGTCCTCATTGTCCTCGCGACCATCGACGATCGCATGATCGTAGAGCCAGGGCAGCAGCGCCAGCTTGTCGACCGGCAGCGTGATCGTCGTCTCGGTCATGACACCGGAAAGCCGGCGGCTGATTTCGTTCATCAGGCGATCGACGCCCTCGCCGCTGATCGCCGAAACGGCGATGACGTTTTCGGCGCGTGCGATGCCTTCTGCACGATCGCGTCATGTGCTTCCGGTTCCAGCCGGTCGATCTTGTTCCAGACTTCGATGATGCGCTCCGCGCCTTCCGCCTCGTCGATGCCGAGATCGCCGAGGATGCGCATGCACATCAGCGCTCTGCGCCTGATTGTCGGCATCAGACAGTCGCGCACATGCAGGATCAGATCGGCTTCCAGCACCTCTTCCAGCGTGGCGCGGAAGGCGGCGACGAGATGGGTCGGCAGGTCGGAGATGAAGCCGACGGTGTCGGACAGGATCACGGTGCGGCCATGCGGCAGCTTCATGCGGCGCAGCGTCGGATCGAGCGTCGCAAACAGCATGTCCTCGGCCAGGACGCCGGCGCCGGTGATCCGGTTGAACAGCGTCGATTTGCCGGCGTTGGTATAGCCGACCAGCGCCACGATCGGATGCGGCACCTTCCTGCGCTTGGCGCGGTGAAGCTGGCGGGTGCGCACGCACCTGCTCCAGCTCGCGCTCGAGCTTGATGATCCGCTCCTGCAGCAAGCGGCGGTCGGCTTCGATCTGGGTTTCACCGGGGCCGCCCATGAAGCCGCGCACCGCCGCGCTGGCGCTCAAGGTGGGTCCAGCTGCGGACCAGCCGGCCCTTCTGGTAGTTCAGATGCGCAAGATCGACCTGCAGCGTGCCTTCCTTGGTGGAGGCGCGGCGGCCGAAGATTTCGAGGATGAGGCCCGTGCGGTCGATGACCTTGGCGTTCCATTCCTTTTCGAGATTGCGCTGCTGCACCGGCGTCAGCGGATGATCGACGATCACCAGGCCGGCATTGCATTCGATCGAGCAGTGCCTGGATCTCCTCGATCTTGCCGGTGCCGAGCAACGTCGCCGGACGCGGATCGTGCGATCGGGACGATCGACGCCGTTGACGACATCGAGATCGATCGCCAGTGCGAGACCCGTCGCTTCTTCGAGCCGGCTCTCGCGGGGAACGCGAGGTCGTCGTCGCACCATCCGCCTGCGCGGCACGCGCCTGCGCGCGCCTGCTTCAGGACAGGTACAATGACAACGGCGCTGCATGTCATCCCGATGCTTTATCGAGCTTCCGGGATGATCGAGATCGTTTTTGGTATCGCGTGTCGTAATAGCGGCTGATCCTAGTTAGGATGCGGCTTCTTCGCTCTCGAACATCTGCATCGGCTGGCCCGGCATGATCGTCGAGATCGCATGCTTGTAGACGAGCTGCGAATGGCCGTCACGGCGCAGCAGGACGCAGAAATTGTCGAAGGACGTAACGACGCCCGTCAGCTTTACGCCATTGATCAGAAAGATTGTGAGAGAAATCTTTTGCTTGCGAACAGTATTGAGAAATAAGATCCTGCAAATTCTGAGAACGTTCCGCCATCGCGCCGCTTCTTTCTTTTTTGCCGGCTGATTTTGCCGGTGAATATATCAAGATCTACTGAGACCCCGGACAGGAGATACCCTCATTCTCGCCTCCCCAGCGAATTTGGTATCAAATCGCAGTCTTTTCCGCAACGTCGAAAAAGGCTTCACGAATTTTCTGCGAAACGCTGCCCGGATGGCCGTTGGCAATCGTCTTGCCATCGATGGCAACCACCGGAAAACAAATGCTTGTGGCTGCCGTGATGAAGACTTCGCGCGCCGCCAGCATCTCCTCGACGGAGAAGATGCGCTCGACAATCGTGACATCCGAGCTTCGCGGCGACATCCATCAGCGTCGTGCGCGTGATGCCGCGCAGAATGCCGTGCTCGGCCGGACGCGTGACCAGCGTGCCGTCGGTATCGACGATCCAGACATTGGTCGCCGCACCCTCCTTCACCATGCCGTCGGCGTCGACATAGATCGCTTCCTGGGCGCCGGCTTCCTTGGCCTGCTGGCGAGCCAGCGCGTTCGACAGAAGGCCGACCGTCTTGATGTCGACCCGATCCCAGCGGTTGTCGGGAACGGTGATCGCCTTGATGCCATTGGCATTCTTCTTTGCGATGACAGACGGATCGGTGCTCTTGGCGGTGACGACGATCGAGGCTGGCGTGCCCTCTGCCGGGAAGACATGATCGCGCCGGGCAACGCCGCGCGTCACCTGCAGATAGAACAGGCCGTTGCGCACATGATTGCGCCGCAGCGTCTCGCGAATGACGTGAATCAGCGCCGCGCGGCTCATCGGCCAGGCGATGCGGAGTTCGCCGAGCGAGCGGTCGAGACGGTCGAGATGGCGCGTCAGATCGACGATCATAGCCGTGACGGACCTCGCAAACCTCGTAGACGCCGTCGGCGAACTGATAGCCGCGATCCTCGATATGAACCATTGCGTCGGCTGTGCTTGACGTAGCGACCATTCACATAGGCAATTCTCGGCATGGGAAACCTGATCTGTGATGCAATGAATACGAGGATGCGGCGCAAACCATCCGCGCCGGCATGATTCAGACGCCGAGCGACTTCAGCTTGCGGTGCAGCGCCGAGCGCTCCATGCCGACGAACTCCGCCGTGCGCGAAATATTGCCGCCGAAGCGGTTGATCTGCGCGATCAGATAGTCGCGCTCGAACATTTCGCGGGCTTCGCGCAGCGGCAGCGTCATGATGTGATAGTCGTTCTTGGCGGAGACCTTCGGCAGCATGTCGCCGAGGTCGGTCGGCAGCATGTCGGCCGTGATCGGCGTATCCGGACCATCGGTGCGCGCAAGGATCATCAGACGTTCGATATTGTTGCGCAGCTGGCGGATATTGCCCGGCCAGTCATGCGCCTGCAGCACCGCCATGGCGTCGTCGCCGATCCGGCGCGGGCGGATGCCGGCCTGCTCGGAAATCTGCCGCATCAACTGATCGACGAGGAAGGGAATATCCTCGCGCCGCTCGGCCAGCGCCGGCACGCGCACCGGCACGACGGCAAGGCGGTGATAGAGATCCTCGCGGAACCAGGCCTTCGGCGATCCGGCTTTCGAGATTGTAGGCCGTCGAGGAGATGATGCGGACATCGACCTTGACGCGCTTCGAGCCGCCGACGCGCTCGAACTGCTGATCGACCAGCACGCGCAGGATCTTGTTCTGCGTCTCGCGCGGCATCTCGCCGACCTCATCGAGATAGAGGATGCCGCGATGGGCCTCCTCCAGCGCGCCGATCTTGCGCGGCTGGCCCGGGCGTGCCCTCGGTGCCGAACAGCGCGATCTCCATGCGATCCGGGCGTGATCGTCGGCGGCATTCAGCGCCACGAAAGGACCATTGGCGCGCGCCGACTTCTTGTGGATCATCCGCGCCACCAGCTCCTTGCCGGAGCCGGACGGGCCGAAGATCATGACGCGGCTATTGGTCGGCGAGACCTTCTCGATCGTCTGGCGAAGCTGCGAAACGGCGACCGACGTGCCGATCAGCTCGACCGGCATCGCCGGTGCGGCGCTTCAGCTCGCGAGACTTCGCGCTTCAGCTTGGAATTCTCCAGCGCGCGTTCGGCGATCAGGATCAGCCGGTCGGCCTTGAAGGGCTTCTCGATGAAATCGAAGGCGCCGCGCTTGATCGCAGAGACGGCCGTCTCGATATTGCCGTGACCGGAGATCATCACGACCGGCAGATCCGGATGGCGCGCTCTTGATCTCGTCCAGCAGCGACAGACCGTCGAGCTTGCTGCCCTGCATCCAGATATCGAGAAAGATCAGCCGCGGCACGCGATCGGAGATCGCGGCAAGCGCGCTGTCGCTGTCATACGCGGTGCGGGTCTCGTGTCCCTCGTCCGAAAGAATGCCGGAGACGATCTCGCGAATATCTTCCTCGTCATCCACGACCAGAATATCAGACGCCATAAACGCTTTCCTTGTCACTTGCTGTCTGGGCGACGGCGGCCTGCTCCGGCGCGGCAGATGCACGCGGATCATGGCACCCCTGCCCTGGTCGAAATCGGCGGGCGCATCATGCAGTTCGAGCTGCCCGCCATGGTCTTCAATGATCTTCTTGACGATCGCGAGGCCAAGGCCGGTGCCCTTCTCGCGCATCGTCATGTAGGGCTCGAGAATGCTGTGCCGGTTCTCGACCGGCAGGCCGCGGCCGTTGTCGATGACGTCGACGGTGAAGCGGTCGCGCTCTCATCGAGCGACGCGCGCGCACCAGAATCTTGCGCTCGCTCGCGGCTCTCGTCGCTCGGCACGCGCCTCGATCGCCTCGACGGCATTCTTGATGAGGTTGCCGAAGGCCTGGCCGAGCATGCGGCTGTCGAACATGCCTTCCAGCGGCTCGTCGCCGAAATCGCGCATGAACGTGACATGGGTGTTGCCCATCTCGCGCAGGAAGACCGCGTCGCGCAGGATATCGCGCAGGTCGCTCGGTTCCTTCGTCGGCTTCGGCATGCGGGCGAAGGACGAGAATTCATCGACCATGCGGCCGATATCGTCGACCTGGCGGATGATCGTGTCGGTGCACTGGTCGAAGACGGTGCGGTCGTCCTGGTTGATCTGCTTGCCGTAGCGGCGCTGGATGCGCTCGGCGGAAAGCTGGATCGGCGTCAGCGGGTTCTTGATCTCATGGGCAATGCGGCGGGCGACGTCGGCCCAGGCGGTCGAGCGCTGGGCGATGACGAGATCGGTGATGTCGTCGAGCGTGATGACGTAGGATTCCTTCGTGTCGCGCAACTTCCTCGCGCGTCACCTGCACGCTCAGCGTCCGCACCGTGCCGCCGCGCACGAGTGCTGATCTGCTTGCGGAAATCGCTGCGATGGCGCGCTCGCGGCTTCCGTAAGCACCTGATCGACCTCGGGCGCGATCTCGGCCAGCTTCTTGCCGACGCAGCTCGTCGCTCGTCAGCGACAGCAGCGTCTTCGG
This sequence comes from uncultured Alphaproteobacteria bacterium, assembly GCA_963838565.1. Classification (GTDB taxonomy): domain Bacteria; phylum Pseudomonadota; class Alphaproteobacteria; order Rhizobiales; family Rhizobiaceae; genus Rhizobium. Next base: position 272,897 of record CAWIRO010000010.1, on the reverse strand, counting down.
CAGAGGTATTGGCGATGGTGATCCGGCGGTCGTCCTCGACGCCGATCACCGCCGCGGTCACACCCGACAGCACCGCTTCGATGAAGCGGCGGCGGTCATCGACCTCGTCCTTGGCTTCGAGGATCTCGTCGCGCTGCGTGCGGATTTCCGAGATCATCTTGTTGAAGGTGCGCGACAGGCTGCCAACGTCGCCATCGACCGCATGCACCGGCACCAGCACATTCATGTTGCCGGACGCGACGCTGTCGGCAGCGCTGATCAACAGCCGGATCGGCCGGACGATGCGGTCGGCAACCGCGATCGCCGTCCAGATCGCCGCAAGAAGCACGATCAGCGCGAAGCCGATATAGAGCACGGCGAAGGCGATCTGCAGGGAGATGCGGCCCGCTTCCATCGACCTTGTATTCGGCGGTGTTGTCCTCCATCATGCGCATGGCGCCCATGACCTTCGGATCGACGGCGCGCACCGTGTAGAGGAAGGCGCTCGGAATCTCGTCGAGCTTGATGATCGCGCCGACGAGATTGGTCACGCCCGGCGGAATGAGCGTCGGCTGGCCCGGCCGCGGCGTTCGCAGTGCATCCTTCGGAATTGCCGGCAACGGGCGCTCGGTCTTGATATCCGCCTGAACGATCGACGGTACCGTCACGCCGCACCAGGAACGCGCCAAGCAGGCCGCGGCCCGTGGCCTGCCGCGTCATCAGATCGGCGAAGCCGGTGCGGTCGAGACTGTAGAGCTGCTCGGTTGCGCTCCAGGTCGTTGGCCATGGAAACCGTCTGGCCCTGCAGATAGCTGGCGTTCTCCATCAGATAGGCCTGGCGACATTGCTGCGAGGAACTGACGATCGACTGCGTGCGCAGCGCAAACCAGCGGTCGAGGCCGACATTCAGCGTCATACTGGCGAAGATCGCCACGAGAATCGCCGGCGTGATCGCGACGATGGAAAACAGCGACGACGATGCGGATATGCAGGCGCGCCGCCGCGCGGCCGCGGCTGCGGGCTTTCAGCAAGCCGCGCAACCTCGCGCGCCGATCAGGGCGATCAGCCCGAGGACGAAGAAGCGAATTGATCACGACCGAGGTGATGACGACGCGGGTTGTCGGGTCGATCGGCGTCAGGCCGAGCAGAACGAGAAGCGTCAGCGATCGCGCAGAGCAACGCGCCGCCTGCCAGGACAAGACCGGGAAACGCGAAGGAGGCCCGGCGATCGGTGACGGTCGAAACCGCTTCGTCTGTCTGCCGCAGGCGGTGCCGCATCCCGCTTCATCAAGTCGTCATCTCCAGGCGGCAGGCGCCGCCGTGCCAGGATTGCAATCGAACGGCATTTGGATCGCTCGTGGCAAGAATTCCGGCATGACCTCGACATTCCGGCGAAACAGCGCCGGTACACCGTGACAGCGGCCCCTCAGCGGCTTCAAAGCATTGCGACGTTCCAAATCGCCCTGCGTGGCCTTTAAGCAACGCATTGTGGCGAAAATGCAACGCAGTCTGGCCGCGATTGTCAAGCCGTGCGGGAGCTCCGATAGACGGAAACACCGAGTTCGCGGATCTTCTTGCGCAACGTATTGCGGTTGAGGCCGAGCAGATCGGCGGCCTTGATCTGATTGCCGCGCGTCGCAGTCAATGCGGCGAGAATCAGCGGATACTCCATTTCGGTCAGAACCCGGTCATAAAGCCCCGGCGGCGGCAGATTGTCGCCGAAACTTGCGAAATAAGTGCGCATGTTCTCCTCGACCGCCTGTGCGATCGTCATCGATCCCGGTGCGGACCGGACCCTTTTCGATCGGGCTGTCGGGCACATCGGAGCGCAGTTCCGATTCGATGATCTCGCGGGTGATCACATCCTGTGGATAAAGTGCCATCAGACGGCGGATGAGGTTTTCCAGCTCGCGCACGTTGCCCGGCCAGGGATAGGCCTTCATCAGTTCGAGCGCTTCCTGGTCGAAGCGCTTGGTGCCGAGCCCTTCCTTTTCCGCCTGCTGCACGAAATGGCGGACGAGATCGGGAATATCCTCGGCGCGGTCGCGCAACGGCGGCAGGCGCAGCGGCACGACGTTGAGGCGATAATAGAGATCCTCGCGGAAGAGGCCCTGGTTGATCGCCTGCTTCAGATCCTTGTTGGTGGCAGCGACGATGCGGACGTCGGTGCGGATCGGCGTGCGGCCGCCGACGGTCGTATATTCGCCCTGCTGCAGTACGCGCAGAAGGCGCGTCTGCGCGTCCATCGGCATGTCGCCGATTTCGTCGAGAAACAGCGTGCCGCCCTCGGCCTGCTCGAAGCGGCCGGTCGAGCGGGTCTGCGCGCCGGTAAAGGCGCCCTTCTCGTGGCCGAACAGTTCGGATTCGATCAGGTCGCGCGGGATCGCCGCCATGTTGATGGCGACGAACGGGCCGTTGCGGCGCTTGCCGTAGTCGTGCAGCGCGCGCGCCACCAGTTCCTTGCCGGTGCCGGATTCGCCGGTGATCATCAGCGTCAGGTCGGTCTGCATCAGGCGCGCCAGAACGCGGTAGATTTCCTGCATGGCCGCCGAGCGGCCGACCAGCGGCATGCCGTCCTGCATGTCGTCGTCGAGCTTGGCGGGCTTGCGCTTCGGCTCGGCAAGCGCCCGGCCGATGATGGCGATCAGTTCCGTCAGGTCGAAGGGCTTCGGCAGATAGTCGTAGGCACCCTTCTCCGACGCCTTGATCGCCGTCATGAAGGTGTTCTGCGCGCTCATGACCAGCACCGGCAGCTCCGGGCGCGCCTTCTTGATGCGCGGCAGCAGATCGAAGGCGTTCTCGTCCGGCATCACGACGTCGGTGACGACGAGATCGCCTTCGCCGGCCGAAACCCAGCGCCAGAGCGTGGCGGCGTTGGACGTGATGCGGACATCGTAACCCGCGCGGCTGAGCGCCTGATTGAGCACGGTACGGATGGCCGCGTCATCATCGGCGACGAGGATCGTTGCTGTCATCGAGATAGTTCCTGTGGGGTTTGCAGTGGCCGCGTCTTCGGCCGATGCATCCTTCGAGGCCGGCATCAGAACGCGGAACGTCGTGCGTGTTGTTCTGGCTGTCGCATTCGACGATGCCGCCATGGTCGCCGATGATCTTGGCGACGAGCGCAAGGCCGAGGCCGGTGCCGTTGGTCTTGGTGGTGATGAACGGATCGAAGAGATGCGGCAGCAGGTCGGCGGGCACGCCGGGACCGTTGTCGTGCACGCAGAATTCCAGCGGCAGCGAGATCTTCTCGCGCGTTCCGGCGACCGAAAGGCGGATGCCGGGGCGATAGGCCGTCGTCAGCATGATCTCGCCGTCCGGCCGGTCGCCGACCGCTTCGGCGGCGTTCTTGACCAGGTTGAGGAAGACCTGCACAAGCTGGTCGCGGTTGGCATAGACCGCGCGGCAGCGACGGATCGTAGTTCTCGGTGATCGGATATTGCGGGCAAATCCGGCCTTGGCGACCGCCTTCACATGATCGAGCACCGAATGGATGTTGACCGGTACGCGATCGACCGGCCGCTCGTCGGAAAAGACCTCCATGCGATCGACCAGCGAGACGATGCGGTCGGTCTCGTCGCAGATGAGCCGCGTCAGCGCGCGGTCGTCGTCGTCGACCGACTGTCTCGAGAAGCTGGGCTGCGCCGCGAATGCCGGAGAGCGGGTTCTTGATCTCGTGCGCCAGCATCGAGGCAAGACCGGTCACCGAGCGGGCGGCGGCGCGATGCGTCAGCTGGCGGTCGATCTTGTCGGCCATCGAGCGTTCCTGGAAGACGATGACCACAGAGCCGGGCTCGCTGACAGCACCGGCGCGACATAGATATCGACCAGCTTGTCCTGGCCGAGGCGCGGCGAGCTCAGGTCGACGCGATATTCGTTGACCGGCGCCGGCGTTCGCGCACCTGATCGATCAGTGTCAGCAGCGGGCTGCCGAACGGGAATGAAGGTGGAGATCTTGTGGCGTGCGAGATGCGATGGCGCTGGCGCCGAAGAAGGCTTCCGCCTCCCAGTTGGCGAAGGCGATCAAGCCCGCCTCGTCGACCATGATGACCGGGTTCTGGATGGCGTTGAGCACCGCCATGGCGACGGCTCGCCGCCGGTCTGATCGGCTCTCGGACCTTGTCTCGGTCATGCCGCCTCCCGGCTTTCTGAGCGCGTCTGATCCGCCTGCCAGCGCGGCACGGAACGGCGCGCGACGACTTCGCGGGTCGCGTGCGACGTCATGATTGCGGCCTTCTCCGCAGCCGGAAGCGCCGGCGCGAAACGCTCCAGATACCAGCCGAGATGCTTGCGCGCATGGCGGATCGCCGATGTCTCGCCGTAGAAATCCAGCATCATCTCGTAGTGCTCGACGACAATGTCGGCGATCTCGCTGCGCTGCCGGATGCGCGGCTGCGCCGGCCAGCACGCCGGCATGCCATGGCCGCCCCTGGCAGCCGCGGCCGATCATGACCGCATCGGCGCCGGAGCGGCGCAGGATCTCCTGCGCATCCTCCGGCGTCTCGACATCGCCATTGGCGACCAGCGGCACCGAGATCGACATCGCGAACGGCGCGGATCGCATCCCAATCCGCCCTGCCCTCGTAGAACTGCATGCGCGTGCGGCCATGGATGGTGATCAGCTGGACGCCGGCCTCTTCGGCGCGCTTGGCGATCTCCGGCGCGTTGATGGAATTTTCGTCCCAGCCGAGCCGCATCTTCAGCGTCACCGGCACATCGACCGCCTTGACCGTCGCCTCGATCAGGCTCAGCGCATGATCCGGATCGCGCATCAGCGCCGAGCCGGAATAGCCGCCGATCACCTTCTTGGCCGGGCAGCCCATGTTGATGTCGATGATATCGGCGCCATTGTCGGCGGCAATCTTTGCCGCCTCCGCCATCCAATGCGCCTCGCGGCCGGCAAGCTGCACCATATGCGGCTTGAAGCCCGCAGCTCTTCAGGCGCGCCCAGGATTTCGGCCGTGTTGCTGACCAGTTCGCGGCTTGCCACCATCTCGGTCACGACCAGGCCGGCGCCATAGCGCCAGGCGAGCTGCCGGAAGGGCAAGTCGGTCACGCCCGACATCGGCGCGAGCACGACGCGGTTGCGGACGGAGCACTGGTCCGATCTGGAAAGGGCGCTGCAAGGTCGGTTGGATGCAAATGATTATCTTTCAGGCACACCATATGTTCTGCACTATTTTTAGACATGTCTCGATGAGCTTGCCAAGAGGTTTCGGCATGAGAATTGATATTTTTTGGGCAAATGCTGGAAAATGCCCGAACCGCCAAGGCGATAGAGCCGTCCAGAGCCGCAACTTGCCTGGCGATATTCTGGGGATTTATGCCGCAAATGCACTCGAAGCAACCGATATCGGCCGGAATTGTCATCGTCGCCGCCGGGCGTGGCGAGCGCGCCGGTTCGCCCGAAGAAGGCCCGAAGCAATATCGCCCGATCGGCGGCAGGCCGGTTATCGCCCATACGCTTGAAAACTTCGTGACATGGGCAGCAGGCGGCGCAGATCGTCGTCGTCATCCATCCCGACGACGAGGCGCTGTTCGCAAAGGCGTTCCGTCAACATCGCTGTCCGCAACGCCGATCGAAACGCGTTCATGGCGGCGCGACCCGGCAGCAATCGGTGCTCGCGGGCTTGAGGCATCTGAAGAACAAGCGGCGTCACCCATGTCATGATCCACGATGCCGTTCGCCCGTTCTTCGATCATGCTCTGCTCGATCGCATCGCCGCCGCGCTGGCCGACGGTGCGCCTGCCGTGCTGCCCGCAATGCCCGTCGCCGACACGCTGAAGCGCGCCGACGGCGACGGCACGGTCATGGAAACGGTGTCGCGCGCAGCAGCTCTTTGCCGCCCAGACGCCGCAATCCTTCCGCCTTTGACGCCATCCTCGCCGCGCATGAAAAGGCCGCCGCAGATCGGCCGCGACGGATTTCACCGACGATGCCTCGATCGCCGAATGGGCAGGTATGCCGGTGACGCTCGTCGAGGGCACGGCCGACAATGTCAAACTGACGGTCAAACGGGATATCGCCATGGCCGACGAAAAGCTTTCGCCGACCGCTGCTGCCGGATGTGCGCACCGGCAACGGCTATGACGTGCACCAGCTCGAGCCGGGCGACGGCGTCACGCTTTGCGGCGTCTTCATTCCGCACGACCAGAAGCTCAAGGGCCATTCCGATGCCGATGTCGCCCTGCATGCGCTGACCGACGCGCTGCTGGCCACCTGCGGCGCCGGCGATATCGGCGATCATTTTCCGCCCTCCGACCCGCAATGGAAGGGCGCTGCCTCGCGCATCTTCCTCGAACATGCGGCAACAGATCGTGCGCGACCATGGCGGCACGATCATGAATGCCGATGTCTCGCTGATCGCCGAAGCGCCGAAGATCGGGCCGCACCGCGAGGCGATGCGCGCAAATCTCTCCGAATTTCTCGGCATCTCGACTCGATCGCTGCTCGGTGAAGGCGACGACGAACGAAAAGATCGGCTTCGTCGGCCGCCGCGAAGGCATCGCGGCGATCGCCACGGCAACGGTCGTCTATCGCGGAGGCAAGGCATGAGCATCTTCCCGGACGACATTCTCGCGCTCGCAGAGACGATCGTCCGCGATTTCACGGCAACGCGGACTGAATGGTCGCGACGGCCGAATCCTGCACCGGCGGGCTGATCGCCGGCGCGCTGACGGAAATCTCCGGCTCCTCGGCGGTCGTCGATCGCGGCTTCGTCACCTATACGAACACGGCGAAGATGGAGATGCTCGGCGTTCAGGAGCAGACGCTTGCAGCGCTTCGGTGCCGTTTCCGAGGCAGACGGCGCTGCAGATGGTGCACGGCGCCCTCTTCCGCTCGCGCGCCGACATCGCCGTCGCGGTGACCGGCATTGCCGGACCGGGCGGCGGCATCGGCGGAAAAGCCGGTCGGCCTCGTTCATCTGGCGGCCAAGTCGCGCAGCGGCGCGCTCATCCATCGCGAAATGCGCTACGGCGATATCGGCCGCGACGAGGTCCGGCTTGCCACCGTGCGACGGCGCTGGAGATGCTCGTTGACTCGAGGTCGCTCAGGCGCGTAGATCTTGCCGGCGCGCGTCTCGAAGGCGTCGGAGAACATGCGGAAGGCGCGGTCGAACATCGAGCCCATCAGCGCGCCGAGAATGCGGCTCTTGAACTCGTAGTCGATGAAGAAATCGATCGTACAGCCGCCGTCGGCGGCCTCCTCGAAACGCCAGCGATTGTCGAGATATTTGAACGGGCCGTCGATATATTTGACGTCGATGAGCGCGCTCTGCCTTGTTGAGCAGCACCTGCGTCGTAAAGGTCTCGCGGATCGCCTTGTAGCCGACCGTCATGTCGGCGATCAGCAAGATCTTGCCGTCGCGCTCCTTGCGGCTGCGGATGGACAAGCGCTTCGCAAAGCGGCAGGAATTCCGGATAGTGCTCGACATCGGCAACGAGGTCGAACATCTGGTCGGCGGAGTGCGGGACGGGGCGGTGCGTTTCGAACTGAGGCATGAGCGGCAATTAAGCGGGACGGCCGAGAAGATCAAGAAGCTGACGCATCTCGCGGCGGGATTTTAGCTGCAGAACGGGCACATCGGGGCCATGCTGAGCGAGGCCGGCGACGAATCTGCGGCGCGAATTTCTGCTCGAAGTTCCAGATGAAGCGCAGAAATTCCCAATCGAGCTTCTCGGGGCAGCCCGGCGCCATTTCCGGGCGGGTGCGGCCGAACCAACTGCAGCCAGCGCGCTGATGACGCCCCAGATGCAGACCAGGCGCGGCATGCGCACCCAGATGACGAGATCGGTGCGCGGCAGCCGCAGATCGAAGGTCGATGGATTGGTTCCATCCATGATCCAGCGCTCGCCGGCGACCATGGCTCGCGATGATCGCGCGCTGCTCGGCCTTCGATCGCGTTGGACCCAGCCCGGCAGCCAGAAGAACTCGCGATCCATCGAGACGTAGGCGAGGCCGAAGCGCTCGGCGATCTTCTGCGACAGCGTCGACTTGCCGCCGCCGGAGCAGCCGATGACGAGAATGCGATTGGCTTTTCGATGAGATCTGCGGCACGATCGATATCGGCGACATAGTTCGGCGCGCTTGGCTTCGATGCTTGATCCATGACGCGCCTCGCTCAGATCGAATCCCATCGGCAATCAACCGTGCGGGCGAGCGACCTATCCTGCCGACATGACCTCATCGATGACAGTGCGCATTCGCAACCGGAAATCCGCATGAAAAAGCCGCGGCGAATTTCGCCGCGGTTTGTCGGAAATGCGTCGGTTGGAGACTACTCGGCCGCCATCAGCAGCTTCTTCTCGCGCGCCGCCCGCAGCCGGGCGAAATCGTCGCCGGCATGGTGCGACGAGCGGGTCAGCGGGCTGGAAGCGACCATCAGGAAGCCCTTGGTGTAGGCGACCGTCTCGTAGGACTTGAACTCGTCCGGCGTGACGAAGCTCATGACCTGATGGTGCTTGCGGGTCGGCTGCAGGTACTGGCCGATCGTCAGGAAATCGACGTCGGCGGTGCGCAGGTCGTCCATCAGCTGCAGCACTTCGTTGCGCTCTTCGCCGAGGCCGACCATGATGCCGGACTTGGTGAACATCGTCGGATCGAGTTCCTTGACCCGCTGCAGCAGGCGGATCGAGTGGAAGTAGCGTGCGCCGGGACGAACCGTCAGATAGTTGCCGGGCACGGTTTCCATGTTGTGGTTGAAGACGTCGGGCTTGGCGGCGACGACGCGCTCCAGCGCACCGGGCTTCTTCAGGAAGTCCGGCGTCAGGATTTCGATCGTCGTTGCCGGCGAAGCGGCGCGGATCGCCCAGATCACCTTTTCGAAATGCTCGGCGCCGCCGTCTGCCAGATCGTCGCGGTCGACCGAGGTGATGACGACGTGGCTGAGGCCCATCTGCTTGACGGCCTTGGCGACGTTTTCCGGCTCGGCCATGTCGAGCGCATTCGGCTTGCCGGTCGAGACGTTGCAGAAGGCGCAGGCGCGCGTACAGATCTCGCCCATGATCATGAAGGTGGCGTGCTTCTTGTCCCAGCACTCGCCGATGTTCGGGCAGCCGGCCTCCTCGCAGACGGTGACGAGCTTGTGCTCCTTCACGATCGAGCGCGTTTCGGCATAGCCCTTCGAGGTCGGCGCCTTGACGCGGATCCAGTCCGGCTTGCGCAGGACTTCCGTATCCGGCCGATGCGCCTTTTCCGGATGCCGGACGCGCTTGGCGTCGGGATTGATCGTGTCGAGAATGGTGACCATGCAGTGTCTACTTTCCGCCGCCCCATCGCGGCCACAGTTGACATCCTGCCGGTACATTGAGCGCATTATCGCCGGACGAGCCGCGCGAGGAATATCAGAATGCACGCGCCGATGAAACCGGTGACGAAGTAGCCGAGCCGGCCGCCGGCCACGTCGACGTGGAACTGCGCCAGAATGGCCGTTGCGACGACCGAGCCGACAATGCCGAGCACGATGTTCAGGAGGATGCCATAGCGCGCCTCCATCAGCTTGCCCGCGAGCCAGCCCGCAAGACCGCCGATGATGATCGCCGCAATCCAGCCTACACCTTCCATCGTCGCCTTCATCCCTCACGCTATCGCCCTTGCGATCAGCACCACGATGATCGCGCCGACCGTTGCGTGAATGATCTGCAACCACCAGCGCATTTTCAATGCCCAGCGAGATTCCCAGCGCATTGAACAGAAACCCGCCCACGAACGCGCCGATTACGCCGCTCAGCAGGCAACTGATCAGTCCGCCACCGCCGACCACCAGGCTCGCGAGAAAGCCCGCCACCAGACCGATCAGCAGAAAGACAATCCAAGCCTGCAGTATCCGATAGACATGATGATTTCCTTTCGCATTTTCCACCCTCCGGATAAAGGGCGGACCAGGAAATTATCAAGCGTTCAGCACGCGGCCGTAGGCGTCGAGCACGGCTTCCTTCATCGTTTCCGAAACCGTCGGATGCGGGAAGATCGTGTGCATCAGTTCTTCCTCGGTCGTCTCCAGGTTCATGGCGACGACGAAGCCCTGGATCAGTTCGGTGACTTCGGCGCCAACCATATGGGCGCCGAGCAGTTCGCCGGTCTTCTTGTCGAAGATGACCTTGCACCAGCCCTGGTCCTCGCCGAGCGCGATCGCCTTGCCGTTGGCGACGAACGGAGAAGCGGCCGACGCGGATGTCGCGGCCCAGTTCCTTGGCCTTGGCTTCCGTCAGGCCGACCGAGGCGACCTGCGGCTGGCAATAGGTGCAGCCCGGAACCTTGCTCTTGTCCGTCGGATGCACGTTCGGCAGGCCGGCGATCTTCTCGACGCAGACGACGCCTTCATGCTCGGCCTTGTGGGCGAGCATCGGCGGGCCGGCGACGTCGCCGATCGCATAGATGCCCGGGACGTTGGTCTTGCCGTAGCCGTCGATGACGACGCAGCCGCGATCGGTCTTCACGCCGAGCGCTTCAAGGCCGAGATTTTCGATATTGCCCTGCACGCCGACGGCGGAGATCATCCGGTCGGCGGTGATCTGCTGGACCTTGCCGTCTTCGGTCTCGACGTGTGCGGTGATGCTGTTCGGCGCCCTTCTCGACCTTCGTCACCTTGGCGTCTTGGTGAAGATCTTCATGCCGCGCTTTTCCAACTGCTTGCGGGCGATGGCGGAGATTTCCGCATCCTCGACCGGCATGATCGGTCGGCATGACTTCGACGACGGTCACATCGACACCCATCGAGCGATAGAAGCTCGCGAATTCGATGCCGATGGCGCCCGAGCCCATGACCAGCAGCGACTTCGGCAGGACGTCCGGCTTCATCGCCTCGAAATAGGTCCAGATCAGCTTGCCGTCCGGCTCGATGCCCGGCAGCGCGCGCGGACGGGCGCCGGTGGCGATGATGATGTGCTTGGCGGTGTAGGTGCCCTCGCCCTTGATGTTCTTCGGCAGCGGATGCTGCGGCTCGACGACCGGCTTGGTCGACTTGCGCGACGACGATTTCGCCGGGCTTGGTGATCTTCGCCTCGCCCCAGATCACGTCGACCTTGTTCTTCTTCATCAGGAAGCCGACGCCGCACGTTCAGGCGGTCGGAAACGCCGCGCGAACGGGCAACGACCGCCTTCAGCATCCGGCGTGACCTTGCCTTCGAGAACGAGGCCGTAATCCTTCAGATGGTTGGAATGGTCGAGAATTTCGGCGGAGCGCAGCAGCGCCTTGGTCGGAATGCAGCCCCAGTTCAGGCAGATGCCGCCCAGATGCTCGCGTTCGACGATCGCGGTCTTCAGGCCCAGCTGGCCGGCGCGCACGGCGGCGACATAGCCGCCGGGACCGGAGCCGATGATGATGACGTCGTAATTCTCAGCCATGTGTTTCCTGCCTCTTTTTATCCGGCTAGGCGGGTCAAAAGCACCCACTCGTGTTTCCTGCTGTTTTCGAAAAGCGGCACGGCTTCTGCGCGGGCGGCTTGCCGAAAATCCGTTCGTCTTGTACAGCGCCAGCGCTGCTTCATTGTCGCTTGCGGTGATCAGGCTGACGGCCCGGCCTTCCGCTTTCTCGATCTGGTCGCTCAGCAATGCCGCGTTCCGATGCCGATGCCGCGCCGGTGCCGGTAGACGGCCAGCGTGCTCGATGAACCAGCTGCCGATCACCTGCTGCTGCAGATCCAGAATCGGTTCCAACTGACGGCGATCGGCCGCAATGCGCGTTGATGCTCCTCGCCCAGCGCATAACCCACCGCCGCTCCGGCGACCTCGCCGTCGGCTTCCGCAATCACCGCGTTCTGCCAGTTCCCCCATTCGCCATCCCGGCGCATGTTCATCCGGCCCCGCTCCAGCGGCGTGTCGGCGCCGCCGCGAGCCACCTGCGCAAACCAGAGCCAGGAAGCACAAGCCGTGCGAGCCGATGTCGACCAGGATCGCCAGCTCCGCCGCGTCCCGCCGTTCTGCCGGCCGCAGCGCGACGAAGGAGGCCATGATCAGAGCCCCAGCATCATCCGCACGATCGGCTCCAGGCCGCGCCCGAGCGCGCGGGTATTTTCCGCATCGAGATGCATGCCGTCGAGCGGCGTGGTCTTTGCGACCGAACCTGCATCGAAGAAGCCGCAGCCGAGCTCGTCGGCAAGATCGCGATAGAGCGTCGCGAGCTTCGCCGACTCCTCGATCGCCGCCGGCGAAAGATGCGGCGAAGGCGGACATTGGCGGTCTCGCAGATGCGCCGGCGGCGCGACGATCAGAATTTCCGGCGCCGTCGTATTCGAACGGCCAGGCATGATTGCGGACCAGGCTGGACCAGCCGGGCGATGCCCTGGCAGGCGGCGAAGGCCGAACCGGCCACGACCGGTTTCATGTCGTTGGTGCCGAGCATGATGATGACGAGATCGAGCGGCGCATGCGTCTGCAGGATCGTCGGCAGGATGCGTGCACCGTTGCGGTCGCAATCGGCGAGATGATCGTCGAAAGCGGTGGTGCGGCCGTTCAGCCCTTCCGGAATGACGCGCGCCTCGCTCGCCGAGCGCCTGTCTGCAGCACGCTCGGCCAGCGATCCTCGATAGGCATGACGGCCGATCGTCTCGGCGTTGTAGCCCCAGGTCAGCGAGTCGCCGTAGCAAAGAACGGTCTTCGTCATTTCCGCCTCCGCTTCGCAATGCTCAGACGAGCATGCCCATCGGGTTTTCGATATAGCCCTTGAAGGCCTGCCAGCAGTTCGGCACCGAGCGCACCGTCGACGCAGCGGTGGTCGGTCGAAAGCGTGACGCTCATGACGGTGGCGATCGCCATCTCGCCCTTCTTGACGATGACGCGCTGCTCGCCCGCGCCGACCGCGAGGATCGTCGCATGCGGCGGGTTGATGACGGCGGCGAAGTTCTTGACGCCCATCATGCCCATGTTGGAGACGGACGGTCGTGCCGCCCTGGTATTCCTCGGGCTTCAGCTTGCGGTCCTTGGCGCGCTTGCCGAGATCCTTCATCTCGTTGGAGATGGCCGACAGCGTCTTCGTCTCGGCCTTGCGGATGATCGGCGTGATCAGGCCGCCCGGGATCGACACGGCGACGCCGACATCGGCATGCTTGTGCTTGACCATGTTGTTGTCGGTCCAGGAGACGTTGGCATCCGGCACATCGCGCAGCGCGAGCGCCATGGCCTTGATGACCATGTCGTTGACCGAGAGCTTGTAGGCCGGAACGCCGTCCTTCGACTTCGGGGCGGCATCGTTGAGCTGGGCGCGAAGCGCCAGCAGCGCGTCGAGCTCGCAATCGACGGTGACGTAGAAGTGCGGGATCGGTCTGCTTGGATTCCACCAGGCGCTTGGCAATCGTCTTGCGCATGCCGTCATGCGGCACGAGCTCGTAGGAGCCCGGCTCGAAGAGCTTGAGAACGGCGTCTTCCGACACGCCCTTGGGCAGCGGCTGGAGCCGGTGCTGCGGCAGCGCTGCGGCGGCAGCCGCGGAGCAGCCTTGGCGCCGCCACCGGCAACAGCGGCTTCGACGTCGCTCTTGACGACGCGGCCATGCGGACCGGAGCCGGCAATCGCAGAAAGATCGATACCGGCTTCCTTGGCCAGGCGGCGGGCGAGCGGCGAGGAGAAGGTGCGATTGGCTGTCAGCCGACAGCGGCCGCGGGCGCGACCGGCGCCGGCAGCGCTGCCGGTGCGGACTGCGCGGGAGCGGTCTCGGCCTTCGGCGCGGGCAGCCTCGGCCTTGGCAGCGCGGCAGCAGCCGGAGCGGCAGCGCCCGCAGGCGGCAGCAGCGACATCCTCGCCTTCGCCGGCAAGAACCGCGATCAGCGCATTGACCTTGACGCCTTCGGTGCCGGCGGGAACGACGATCTTGGCGACGGTGCCTTCATCGACGGCTTCGACTTCCATCGTCGCCTTGTCGGTCTCGATCTCGGCGATCACGTCGCCGGACTTGACCGTTATCGCCTTCCTTGACCAGCCACTTGGCGAGATTGCCCTCTTCCATCGTCGGCGAAAGGGCAGGCATGGTGATGTTGATAGGCATCGAAACAGCCCTCCCCTTATTTGTAGCAAACGGCTTTCACCGCATCGACGACTTCGCCGACATTCGGCAGAGCCAGCTTCTCGAGGTTGGCGGCGTAGGGCATCGGCACGTCCTTGCCGGCGATCGTCAGGATCGGCGCATCGAGATAGTCGAAGGCCTGCTGCATGACGCGGGTGGCGATTTCCGTGCCGACGGAGGACTGCGGATAGCCTTCCTCGACGGTGACCAGACGACCGGTCTTCTTGACCGATTCGATGACCGTCGGCAGGTCCATCGGACGGATGGTGCGAAGGTCGATCAGTTCGACGTCGATGCCGAGCTTTTCGAGTTCGGCGACGGCCTTGATGGCATAGGTCATGCCGATGCCGAAGGAGACGATCGTCACGTCCTTGCCCGGACGATGGATGCGTGCCTTGCCGATCGGCAGCACGAAATTGTCGAGCTTCGGCACGTCGAAGTGCTGGCCGTAGAGAATTTCGTTTTCGAGGAAGATGACCGGGTTCGGATCGCGGATCGCGGCCTTGAGCAGACCCTTGGCGTCGGCTGCCGTATAGGGCATGACGACCTTGAGGCCCGGAATATGGCTGTACCAGGCGGCGTAGTCCTGGCTGTGCTGGGCGGCGACGCGGGCAGCCGCACCGTTCGGGCCGCGGAAGACGATCGGCGCGCCCATCTGGCCGCCGGACATATAGAGCGTCTTGGCGGCGGAGTTGATGATCTGGTCGATCGCCTGCATGGCGAAGTTGAAGGTCATGAACTCGACGATCGGGCGTCAGGCCGGCCATCGCGGCACCGACGCCGACGCCGGCAAAGCCATGCTCGGTGATCGGGGTATCGACCACGCGGCGGGGCCGAACTCCTGCAGCAGGCCCTGGGTGACCTTGTAGGCGCCCTGGTATTCGGCGACTTCCTCGCCCATGACGAAGACGTCTCGGTTGGCGCGCATTTCCTCGGCCATCGCGTCGCGCAGCGCTTCGCGCACGGTCATCGACACCATTTCCGTGCCGGCCGGAATCTCCGGATCGTGCGGGACGGCGGCCTTCGGCTGCGGCCGGAACGGGCGCCGGAGCAGCGGCGGCAGCCGGCGCTTCGGCCTTGGCCGGCTCGGCGGCCGGAGCCGGCGCCTTGGCGGCCGAAATGTCGGAGGCGACTTCGCCGTCCTGCAACAGGACTGCGATCTTGGCGTTGACCTTGACGCCTTCGGTGCCGGCGGCGATCAGCAGCTTGCCGATCGTGCCTTCGTCGACGGCTTCGACTTCCATCGTCGCCTTGTCGGTTTCGATTTCGGCAATCACGTCGCCGGAGGTGACCTTGTCACCTTCCTTCTTGAGCCATTTGGAAAGCGTGCCTTCTTCCATCGTCGGAGAAAGGGCGGGCATGAGAATATCGATAGGCATGGATCGTCCCTCCCCGATTTAGAGCAGAATGTCGGTGTAGAGCTCGGACGCATCCGGCTCCGGATCGGCCTGGGCGAAATCGGCGCTGTCGGCGACGATGTCGCGGACATCCTTGTCGATCGCCTTCAGCTCGTCTTCCGTCGCCCAGCCCTTTTCGAGGAGGCGCGGCACGAACCTGCTCGATCGGATCGTGCTCGGAGCGCATCTTCTGCACTTCGTCCTTGGAGCGATACTTCGCCGGGTCGGACATGGAGTGGCCGCGATAGCGATAGGTCAGCATTTCGAGGATGATCGGCCCCTTGCCGGAGCGGCAATACTCGACCGCCTCGTCGGCGGCAGCCTTGACGGCGCGAACATCCATGCCGTCGACCTGGATGCCGGGAATGCCGAAGGAGGCGCCGCGCTTGGAGAAGTCGGCCTGCGCGGTGGCGCGCGCCGTCGAGGTGCCCATGGCGTAGCGGTTGTTCTCGACGACGTAGATCGACCGGCAGCTTCCAGAGCTGCGCCATGTTGAAGCTCTCGTAGACCTGGCCCTGGTTGGCAGCGCCGTCGCCGAAATAGGCGACGCTGACATTGTCGTTGCCGCGGTACCGGTTGGCGAAGCCAAGGCCGGTGCCGAGCGAGACCTGGGCGCCGACGATGCCGTGGCCGCCGTAGAAATTCTTTTCCTTGGAGAACATGTGCATGGAGCCGCCCTTCCCTCGGGAATAGCCGCCGCGGCGTCCGGTCAGCTCCGCCATGACGCCGCGGGCGCTCATGCCGGTTGCCAGCATATGGCCGTGATCACGATAGCCGGTGATGACCTGATCGCCTTCCTTCAGCGCCATCTGCATGCCGACGACGACGGCTTCCTGGCCGATATAGAGGTGACAGAAACCGCCGATGAAGCCCATGCCGTAGAGCTGGCCGGCCTTTTCTTCGAAGCGGCGGATCAGCAGCATCTCGCGATAGGCCTTGAGCTCCGCATCGCGATCGAAATCGGCGATCGCGCCGCCATTCGATTGCTTGCCTGGCTGGCTTTGCTGTGGTTTTGCGGCTGGAAACGGACGCGGTTTTTCGCGGCGCCATTCAACCCTCCCTATGGGTTTGTCGTTTGTTAGGTGGCGCGTACCATAGGGAAGAAATATGCGCCACAGCAATGCCATAAATGCATGGCTCGTATTCTGCTATAAGCTATTGATATAACTTATGAAATTGCCGATTAACCTGATTTCGGTTAATTGGCAATAGTGAATTGAAGATAACGATCTCGTCGGCGCGCGACATGTTCAGCTGATAGCGCGCTTTTTCGTCGAGCATGTCCTTGTCCAGCGAGCCGTCGCTCAACAGCGCGACCTCCTTTTCGAGATGTTCGCGCTTCGCCGTCAGAGCTCGGCAAGTTCGCGTTCGCGCGCGATGCGCTGCTGCTCGAAAACTCTCGGTCGCCGTCAGACCGTAGTCGCCGTGGATGCAATGATAGCCGAAATAGGAGAGGAAAGCGACGGTGATCGCCGGAAGGACGAAACGGCCGATCTTTCTCTTCTTATGATGTTTTGTCCACATACGCACCATGCTCTGATACGCATATACCAACTGAGATCAGCACTACGCCGCCAGAGATTAACCGTCCGTTGACTATGAACTGCGCGCAATAAAAAACCCGCGCCGGTCGAAGGCGCGGGTTCCAAGTGTTCGAAATCAGAGACCAGTATCAGCCGCGGAGGATCGAGCGGCCGGCATATTGTGCCTGCGGGCCAAGCTCTTCTTCGATGCGGATCAGCTGGTTGTACTTGGCAAGACGGTCGGAGCGCGACAGCGAGCCGGTCTTGATCTGACCGCAGTTGGTGGCAACGGCGAGATCGGCGATCGTCGAATCTTCGGTTTCGCCGGAGCGGTGCGACATGACGGCGGTGTAGGCGGCCTTGTGCGCGGTTTCGACGGCGTCGAGCGTTTCCGTCAGCGAGCCGATCTGGTTGACCTTGACGAGGATCGAGTTGGCGACGCCCATGCGGATGCCGTCGCGCAGACGCGCGGAGTTGGTGACGAACAGATCGTCGCCGACCAGCTGGCATCTTCTTGCCGATCGAGGTCGGTCAGCGTCTTCCAGCCGTCCCAGTCGTCTTCAGCCATGCCGTCTTCGATCGAGATGATCGGATACTTGGCGGCGAGTTCGGCGAGGTATTCGGCCATGGCGCCCGATTCCAGCGTGCGGCCTTCGCCTTCGAGAACGTACTTGCCGTCCTTGAAGAATTCGGTCGAGGCGCAGTCGAGGCCGAGGTAGATGTCGTCGCCCGGCTTGTAGCCGGCCTTCTCGATCGACTTCATGATGAAGTCGAGCGCTTCCGGCGCGCTCGACAGGCCCGGTGCGAAACCGCCTTCGTCGCCGACATTGGTGTTGTGGCCCTGGGCCGACAGTTCCTTCTTGAGGACGTGGAAGACTTCCGAACCCATGCGCACCGCGTCGCGGATGCGTATCGGCGCCGACCGGCAGGATCATGAATTCCTGGAAGTCGATCGGATTGTCGGCATGGGCGCCGCCGTTGATGATGTTCATCATCGGAACCGGCAGCAGGCGGGCGTGGGCGCCGCCGACATAGCGGTAGAGCGGCAGGTCGGCGCCTGGGCGGCAGCCTTGGCGACGGCGAGCGATACGCCGAGGATGGCGTTGGCGCCGAGGCGCGACTTGTTCGGCGTGCCGTCGAGCTCGATCATGATGTTGTCGATCTGGATCTGGTTCTCGGCGTCGATGCCGCCGATCGCATCGAAGATTTCGGTGTTGACGGCTTCGACGGCCTTTTCGACACCCTTGCCGAGATAGCGCTTGCCGCCGTCGCGCACTTCGACGGCTTCATGCGCGCCGGTCGAAGCGCCCGACGGAACGGCCGCGCGGCCCATGCTGCCGTCTTCGAGATAGACATCGACTTCGACGGTCGGATTGCCACGGCTGTCGAGAATCTCGCGGGCGATAATGTCGGTAATTGCAGTCATGATTGCTTCCTGCTCGCTGGGTGATAAATCGATTGAAATCTGTCTTAATCGAAGGCACGCAAATTACAATGCCACACCGATGACACACGGCCCGACACGGGCCTATAGCGGGAATGTGTCATGCTTTTGAAGACCTTCTCTCCCCGCCACAACCTGCCGGCAGCCAGCGCGCCTGGAAACTTCGAAACCGCAGGTTTTGAAAACGGCGAGCCTTTCATGCTGGTCGGTTGCAGATTTATCGTTCGGTAACCAGTCACTGCTATGGTTAATGCCGAATAAGGAAATACAGCAAGCTCGCCAGCAAGTAGTATTGCATGAAGCGCCTCCTTATGCGGTGCAACCCGCCTGTTTATACGTGACTTCGTTACTTCAGGTCCTCTCTACACATTCCAAAGTCGTTTCAACGAACGCCATCTGTCCGTCTATTAGAAATTCATAGGGCGCAGGATGAAACTCAACATTGCACGCAGCCTTGCCATCTTCGCAGCGGTCGTTACCGCGGGACTGATCGCTTCGATCGGCATCCAGAACTACGCCTTCAACAAGCTTCGCGTGAACGGCGATATGTACAAGCAGATCATCTACGGCAAGGATCTCGTCGCCGATATTTTGCCGCCGCCTCTCTACGTGGTCGAGTCCTATATGCTTGCACTCGAGGCGGTGCAGCGTCCCGAGGTGGCGCAAAAGAACATCGATCGCATTGAAAACGTCCTGAAACCCGCCTACGAGGACCGCCGCAAATACTGGTCGCAGACAGCACTCAGCGCAGACCTGAAGGAAAAACTTCTGAGCGATGTCACCGTGAAAGGCGATGTCTTCTGGAAGGTGATGGAAGACGAACTCGCTCCGGCGATCCTCAAGAATGACACTGCCGTCATCCCGACGGCCTTCGAGAAGCTCGCGACGAGTTTCCATGTTCACGAAACCGCGGTCAACGAACTTGTCGATATGGCGAACGCCTTCCAGGCGGCCGCCGAAAAGGATGCCGCCGAGCAGACCCGCATTCTCTCAACCGTTACGCTCGTCGCTGCCGCAGCCTCGCTTTGCCTGCTTCTCGGCGGCCTCTACGTCTTCCGCCGGCGGGCCATCGTCCCGCTATCGGCGATGCGCGACTACATGGCAATCCTCGCAGGCGGCGATTATTCGAAGGAAGTCCCTTACAGCCGGCGCGGCGATGAGATCGGCGAGATGGCGCGTGCCGTTACCGTCTTCCGTCAATCCGCCGAAGAGCGGAACAATATCCGTCAGCGGCAGGACGCCGAGCGGCAGGCCGAGATGCAGCGTGATGCGGCACTCGCCGCCGCCAAGGCAGAAGAGGAAGCGGCCCGCGAGCATGTCATAGCGAGCTTGAGTCGCAACCTTGAGCGCCTCTCCAGCGGCGATCTTACCGTCGAGATCGACGAACCCTTCGAAGCAGCCTATGAGAAACTGCGCGAGGCATTCAACTCGAGCGTCCACACGCTTTCCGGGGCAATGAAGGAAATCTCCGCTGTGACGAATTCAGTGAGGACCGGTTCCAGCGAAATCGCAGCCAGCACCGATGATCTGGCTCAGCGAACGGAGCATCAGGCCGCGTCCCTCGAACAGGCAGCCTCCGCGCTTGATCAGATCACGGTCACTGTCAAAAACTCGTCGGAACGTGCCCACGAGGCGAGCGCGATGATGACGGCGACCAAGGAGAGCGCCAGCTATTCGGCAACCGTCGTGCGCGAGGCGGTGGCTGCGATGGAAAAGATCGAAACATCGTCCCTGCAGATCGGCGAGATCATCAACGTCATCGACGAAATCGCCTTCCAGACCAACCTGCTCGCCCTCAATGCCGGTGTCGAAGCCGCTCGCGCAGGCGAGGCCGGAAAAGGTTTTGCCGTCGTGGCGCAGGAAGTGCGCGATCTCGCCGGCCGCTCCGCCAATCTGGCGAAAGAAATCAAGCAGTTGATCGAGACATCTTCGAACCAGGTTTCAGCCGGCGTTGCGCTTGTCAACCGCACGGGCGAGGCGCTCAAAGATATCGACCAGCAGGTGCTGAAGATCACCGCGCTGATCGAGGCGATCGTGCGTTCGTCCAGCGAACAGACGACCGCCCTGACGGAGGTGAACGCCGCCGTCAACACGATGGACAATGTCACCCAGCAGAACGCGGCGATGGTCGAGGAAACAAGCGCTGCCTGCCGCGAGCTTGGCGACGAGGCGGTTCACCTCAATCACCTGCTATCCCGTTTCCTTCTCGACGATGCAGGCAGATCCGCGGCAAAGGCATACTCTTCACCGCAAAGGATGGCGCTCGCCGGCTGACGGCGAGCACCTTCTGGCCGTTCAAGCCGCCTTGGCGATCGCATCGAACGCCAGCAGCTTTTCGAGAAGCCGCGGCATATCCTTCAGATGAACCATGTTCGGCCCGTCGGAGGGGGCGTTGTCGGGATCCTCATGCGTCTCGATGAAGACGCCGGCAACGCCGACGGCCACAGCTGCACGCGCCAGCGTTTCCACGAATTCGCGCTGCCCGCCGGACGAACCGCCCTGCCCGCCCGGCTGCTGCACCGAATGGGTTGCGTCGAAAACGACCGGCGCGCCCATCGCCGCCATGATCGGCAGCGAGCGCATGTCGGAAACCAGCGTGTTGTAGCCGAAGGAGGCGCCGCGCTCGCAAAGCAGGATATTCGGATTGCCGCTGGCGTTCAGCTTGCCGAGGACGTTCTTCATATCCCAGGGCGCCAGGAACTGGCCCTTCTTGACGTTGATTGACCCGGCCGGTCTTGGCGGCAGCGACGAGAAGGTCCGTCTGGCGGCGAGGAAGGCCGGGATCTGCAGAATGTCGACGATCGGCGCGACCTCTGCGCACTGCTCTTCTGTATGAATGTCAGTCAGAACCGGAAAACCGAATTCCTTCTTGAGGTCGGCGAAGACTTCCAGCGACTTTTCAAGGCCGATGCCGCGCTGTGCCAGAAAGCGAGGTGCGGTTCGCCTTGTCGAAGGACGACTTGTAAACAAGGCCGATGCCGAGCTTTTTGCAGAGTTCGCTCAGAACGCCGGCGATCATGAAGGCATGCTCGCGGCTTTCCATCTGGCAGGGGCCGGCAATCAGCGACAGCCTGCCGGCTATTGGAAAAGACAACGCGCCCGGCGCCCTCGCCGACTGCGACTTCGGAATTGGTATTGCTCATCGGGTCTCCTCAAAGGCGAAGATCGCACCCTGGCCGGGCGCAGGCTTCACCAGAACTCTGTTGCTGATGCGTGTATAGGTCATCCCGTTAGCAGCCAGAAGGGCCTCTGTCACGGCAATATCTCTGGTGCGGAAAACGATGGCCCTGCCGCGGAGTCCCGTATCGGCCGTCGGCTCAGCGGAATCGAAATAGGCTTCCATCCCCTCCGGAGACAGCAGGCTGATTTTGACGTTGGGTGCTGCGATCGCCAGGCCGAACGTGGTCCGCTCAACCCTCGCCCCAGACGATGCCAATTGAACGAAAGTCCCGAAGGCTTCAGGCTCGGGCGCACTCAGCACGATCTCCAGAATACCGGTTACGCCATTTGCATGCCTTTCCAGCGCGTCGCGACCGGCCGGAAAGGCATTGATGCGCTGGCAGGCGAAGAGAAAGAAATCCGGAGCCCGAAGATCGGCCGCAAAGGCGAGCTTGAAGACGCCGGTCGATTGCGAGCCATCCGGCATTTCGATGAGGCGCGAAAACTCCAGCATCTCACCGCCGCTCTGCCTCGCTTTATGAAGGCAGAGTGATCGGCGTCCGCATCCTTTGTGTTGAATGCGACTGCAGAAAATCCGTCATTGCCGCACCGGAAGCGAAAGGCCTGATCGCGCGCCACGAAGACATTCCCCTGGCGCGACCGATTCTTCGTATTTCTTCGCGCTCGCGATGCCAAGCGGCTCGAGATAGGTCTTGTCAGCAAAGAAAACGCAGGCGTTCTCCGTACCGAACGGGTGGCGACCCTCGGCGGCAACTGTAAATCCCAGCCTTCCCAGCCGTTCGCGCGCGAGTTCGATATCGGTGACCGGTAGAACAAGATGATCCAGCGGATGAGGCATCGCGGCGCGTCTCCATTTCCAGCGCTTCAGATTTGCGCGGCCCATCCGCGCGATGCAAGCCGGAGCGCTGATCCGGCAAACAAAAGTTCCAAAAATGAACGCACTTCAGATGAAGGTTTACGAAAATTTAGGGACTTGCGGAACACATATGGAACATATAGTGTCCGTTCTGGATTTGTTTCACGCTTCAATTCTGGGGTTAAACTTCGATGCTGACGCGCAAGCAACAGGAACTGCTTCTCTTCATTCACGAACGAATGAAGGAATCGGCGTTCCGCCATCCTTCGACGAAATGAAGGATGCGCTGGATCTTGCGTCCAAATCCGGCATTCACCGCCTGATCACCGCGCTGGAAGAGCGTGGTTTCATTCGTCGCCTACCGAACCGGGCCCGGGCACTCGAGGTGATCAAGCTGCCGGAGGCCTATAGTCCGAGCCTCCAGCCCCGCCGCGGCTTTTCGCCGAGCGTCATCGAGGGCAGCCTCGGCAAGCCGCAGCTGGTGCCGCCGCCCGCTCCCGCCAAGCCGGCGCACGATGACAACAACAGTTCCGTTTCCGTACCGGTCATGGGCCGCATCGCCGCCGGCGTGCCGATCTCGGCGATCCAGAACAATACCCACGACATCACCGTTCCCGCCGACATGCTTGGCTCCGGCGAGCATTACGCGCTCGAGGTCAAGGGCGATTCGATGATCGATGCCGGCATCTTCGACGGCGACACCGTCATTATCCGCAACGCCACGCACCGCTAACCCCGGCGATATCGTCGTCGCTCTCGTCGATGATGAGGAAGCGACGCTGAAGCGGTTCCGCCGCAAGGGCGCCTCGATCGCGCTTGAAGCCGCGAACCCGGCCTACGAGACCCGCATCTTCGGGCCGGATCGCGTCAAGATGCAGGGTAAGCTCGTCGGCCTCATTCGCCGCTATCACTGACCGGTGACACTGACGCGATCGGCGCTCCGAACGTGCCCGTTGCGCCAATCATAGGCGCGGTGCGGTTCCATGGACGTGTCAGAGTTCTGAAACGCAGTCGTTGTGATTTCCGGTTCATCGGTTCTGAGGTCGCATTTCGACGGAGCCGGTCCGGCGTAGCGTTTCGCCTGTGAAAAGCATTGCCCCGGATCGGCAGCGATCAAGACGCAGCCGCACGGGGTGACGACGATATCGGCCGTGTCGCAGGCCGGACCGAGATAGGCGGCGTTTTCGATGGTGACGAGGATGTCGCCGTTGTCGAGCATTGCCACGCACCACGCCCGCTTCTGGCACAGGAGAAAGCCACCCTGCCGAGCGTTGTCCAGTGCCGCATCCATTGCCTTTCGTACGGCTGTCTGCTCGTCGGAACTCAGGCGACGATGGGTGTCCGACTTGCTGATCTTGGGTAGCTGACTGATCCGGCGGAAGTATCGTCGGCGGCTGGTGCTGGGTCGATCGACCAGTGCTCTTTGCCACTGCTCGAAGATGAAATCGGGAGGCTTTTCGCGATTGGTCGTTAGACGCACCATTTCGCAGCAAGGCAACCAGCGCACCGTCTTCTGAAATCATCAGATCCGGTTTCGGCGACATCGGGGCTCAGCGCCACGACTGCGATCGAAGCGAGGATCAGAAGTGCACCCGCGTGTCGCAGCCGCGTGCGCAACAGCGTCATCAACAAGAAGCCGGCTATCACCGTCGGAAACATACCAGACCGGCAGTCGGCCGAAGCGAATATTGCCGCCCCAGGCGGCGACCGTTTTGGCAATGACGATGACGATATCCAGCCCGACGCCGGTCACCTTCCAAAGAAAGCACGTCGAGGCCGAAATGGCATCAACAGCATCGCCGCCATGCCAAACGGCATGACGATGAAGGAGACGACTGGCATGGCCGCCAGATTGGCGACGAGACCATATGTCGTCAACCGGTGAAAATGCTCGATCGAGAACGATCGCCGTCGACACGCCGCCGATAAAGGAGGTCGACAATATGCCGCCGAAGAAACGTGAGACGAAGAGCAACGGACGCATGATCTGGAACTGGGAGAGCACGCTCTCGCGATGCGGTCTCCTTGTCCAGAGCGAATAACCGGACACCAGTGCAAGCGTCGCTGCATAGGACATCTGGAAACTTGGTCCGAGTACCTGCGACGGCGACAGGATGAGGATGACGATCGCCGACAGCGCGACGTTGCGCAGACTGATCGATGGCCGGTCGAAAAGCACGGCGACCAGCATGATCGCCATCATGATGAAAGCGCGTTCCGCCGAGACGCCGAAACCGGAAATGAGGTAATAGGCCGTCACCGTGACCAGCGCGCCGAATGCTGCGATCTTCTTGGTCGGCCAAGCCTGTGCGACGCCCGGAAAACAGGCTGAGGAGCGTAACGCAGATCCGACATAGAAGATACCCGCCGAGAGCGCCATGTTCAGACCTGAGATGGCGATGATATGGGCAAGACCCGACGGTCCGCAGCGCCTCGGTCGTCTCCTCCGAGATTGCACGTCGCTCATCGGTGACGAGCGAGGCGGCAAAGGCGCCGGTATCGCCAGGCAGAAGTGACCTAATTCGTCGCCGATGCTGCTGCGCAAGCCCGTAAGCCAGATATCCGCTCTGTCGAGAACCGATCCTCCAGTAATGTCACCGGCCGGCAGACACTAGCGTCGGCGCTCCGTAGACAAAGCCGTTCGCGCCGATACCGTCGAAATAGGCGCTGAAGGCAAAATCGTTGAGGCCGGGCAAGGCAGGCCCGGCCGGCGGCGTCAGCCGCGCCCTGCCTTGGATGCGGTCGCCAAGTTCGAAGGGCTGCGGCTGCTTGCGCACAAAAATGGTAACCCGCTCCGGCGGCCGCTCGAATGGCCGGTTTTTCGGTGACTCCAGGACCGACGACATAGCGCCAACGCCCCTTGTCATCGGCCTCGCGCCGTTCGATCCGCCCGGTGATGGTGGTGGTCACCGCCGAGTTGAGCATCATGGTTGATGCGCGCCAGGTTTCGCATTGCGCCAAGGCCATGCCGGAGCAGAGCAGCATGCCAGCAAACCAGCAAATGGCCGCAGCGCTCGCCCCGCCTCCCGCTTGAGGAAAAAGCCAACCGCGAAGATAAGAAGAGCAGCAAAAACGGTGTGCGGTGGCGGATCGGCGCCGACCTCGAACCAAACAGATCGCGCCCGCGCCGATATAGACCGGCGCAACAGAGGACTGCGCGGCCATGCGCCGCCTCTTCTTCGACCAAATGGTAAATGCTGAGCCTGATGCTGCTGGCCGCAAGCACGAACGCGCGCCACAAGCGCGGCTTGATCCTGCGTCCGCTCAGGCTGCGTCACTTTGACACGAAAAATATCAGTGGCGCATGCCGCGGTCGCGCTCGGCAACCGCAGCAAAATCCCGGCTATCCGCCGGCTGATCCGGTGCCTCTAAATTCGGCATACGCCCCGCGCCCACGCAAAACTACAGCTATAGCGGGATTTTTGCCGTTCACCGTGCGGTGAATTCAACTGAAATCGGACCAAATCTGATCAATAAAGTGACGCTAATCATCGCATATCCGCTGATGCAGATTCGGCCTACCGCAGTGCCCAAAAGTTGATACTGCAATGCACAAATAGGCGTCACGGATAACTTGGCATTAGCGCTCTGGATCATATAGCTAGTCGTTAGGACGCTTAACCTTTTGGCGCTTTTTATGGCGTCAATCCCGCCAAATCTTGGAGGATCAGCATGACGGAACAAAGCGCGAAACTAACTTGGGGCGAAAAGACGGTGGACTTGCCGGTGAAAACCGGAACCATCGGCCCGAGTGTCATCGATATTGGTGCCCTCTACAAGAACACCGTCCACTTTCACCTACGATCCTGGCTTCACCTCGACCGCGTCGTGCGAGTCCAAGATCACCTATATCGACGGCGACGAAGGCGTTCTGCTGCATCGCGGTTATCCGATCGAACAGCTCGCCGAACACGGCGACTTCCTCGAAGTCTGCTACCTGCTGCTCTACGGCGAATTGCCGACCGCAGCCCAGAAGAAGGACTTCGACTATCGCGTCACGCACCACACCATGGTGCACGAGCAGATGTCGCGCTTCTTCACCGGCTTCCGCCGCGATGCGCATCCGATGGCCGTCATGTGCGGCTGCGTCGGCGCTCTGTCGGCCTTCTATCACGACTCGACCGACATCACCGATCCGCATCAGCGCATGGTCGCAAGCCTGCGCATGATCGCCAAGATGCCGACGCTCGCCGCCATGGCCTACAAGTACCATATCGGCCAGCCCTTCGTTTACCCGAAGAACGATCTCGACTACGCGTCGAACTTCCTGCGCATGTGCTTTGCCGTTCCCTGCGAGGAATATGTGGTCAATCCGGTGCTTGCGCGCGCCATGGACCGCATCTTCATCCTGCATGCCGATCACGAGCAGAACGCCTCGACCTCGACGGTTCGTCTCGCCGGCTCCTCGGGCGCCAATCCGTTCGCCTGCATCGCTGCCGGCATTGCCTGCCTCTGGGGCCCGGCCCACGGCGGCGCCAACGAAGCGGCGCTCAACATGCTGACGGAAATCGGCTCGGTCGATCGCATTCCGGAATACATCGCCCGCGCCAAGGACAAGAACGATCCGTTCCGCCTGATGGGCTTCGGCCACCGCGTCTACAAGAACTACGATCCGCGCGCCAAGATCATGCAGAAGACGACGCATGAAGTTCTCGGCGAACTCGGCATCAAGGACGATCCGCTGCTCGAAGTCGCGATGGAGCTCGAGCGCATCGCGCTGACCGATGAATACTTCATCGAGAAGAAGCTCTATCCGAATATCGACTTCTATTCCGGCATCACGCTGAAGGCGCTGGGCTTCCCCACGACCATGTTCACCGTGCTGTTCGCTCTCGCCCGCACCGTCGGCTGGATCGCCCAGTGGAACGAGATGATCGAAGATCCGGAACAGCGCATCGGCCGTCCGCGCCAGCTCTACATCGGCGAACCGCAGCGCGACTACGTTCCGGTTTCCAAGCGCTAAGCCGCAGCAACAGACCAACAAAAAACCCGGTCAGAAATGGCCGGGTTTTTTCTTGTACGAGAACATCGAGAACGATCGCGGCCGCCTGTTCGCCAGGCGGCTTTTCGGTCTGCATGCGCTGCCAAACGAGATCGATAGCCCTGCAAGCATCGCGCGCCGCTGCGGCGTGTCGCTCGACAGCCGCTCCATCCAGCGCGCCAGAGGCCGGGCCGCAGCACTCGTTGATGTATTCCGGCACGACAGCATAATCGGCAATCAGGTTCGGCAAGGCCGCTGTCCAGGTCTTGATGCGCGACGTCACCATCCGGATAATCCAGTCGGTCTTGTAGGTCGAAACCGACGGGAACGCCGGCAAGCGCGAGTTCCAGAATGACGGTGCCGGAAGCGGCCATCGCGCATCGGCCTCGGCAAAGGCCTGCCATTTCGCGTCCTGGCCTACGACGATCTCCGGCTTGATCGCCCAATCCTTCGACGAGATCGCGCACCAGCGCTTCCTGCCGCGGCACGGTCGGCAGCAGGAAGCGCATGCGATCGCATTGCGCGC
This sequence comes from uncultured Alphaproteobacteria bacterium, assembly GCA_963838565.1. Classification (GTDB taxonomy): domain Bacteria; phylum Pseudomonadota; class Alphaproteobacteria; order Rhizobiales; family Rhizobiaceae; genus Rhizobium. The sequence continues at coordinate 245,013 of CAWIRO010000010.1, read as the reverse complement.
GGCTAAGCTCGTTCACGGCCTCGCTCGAAATACCGGCAGAAGCTGGCTGATTTCCGACGACGCGCGACCCGGCAGCAGCAGGATCGTCTTCCGCCGTCCGGCGCGCTCGAGAACGCTGTCGCGCGCGCTGGCGCGCGCGTCTCGACCAGGCTCGGTATCCGCTGTCAGCCGGTGGCCGACATAGGTCGTCGGCGGCCCGCCCAGCCGCTGCATCACCTCCGGCTCGAACGGCAGGATGGCCAGCACATGATCGACATAGGCGAGCATTTGCTGCGCGCGATATTCCTTCCATGCCCAGACGCTCGGGCAGACATAATTGACGACCGGCAGATCCGGCAGCGCCTCGCGCACCTTCTTGGCGACGCGATGGGTGAAATCCGGGCTGTCGATGATGACGAGGACATCGGGCTTGGCCGCGATGATCGCGTCCGCCGTCTGGCGGATGCGGGCGAGCAGTTTCGGCAACCTGCTCGAGCACCTGCGCGATGCCCATGATCGACAGTTCGGAATAGTCAAACAGCGAGCTCAAGCCCTTGCGCCTCCAACGCGTCGCCGCCGACGCCGATCAATTCGACAGTCGCCGTCGGCTAGCGCGCTTCAGTGCCGCGACGAGATCGGCGCCGAGCAGATCGCCGGAAACCTCGCCGGCGATGACGCGAGCTTCAACGGCGCACCGCTCATGACGCCTCCGCACGAGGCCGCGATCGATGCCGCAGACGAAAAGTCCAGCCTCGTCGGCAGCTGCGATCACCGCCTCGCGATCCAGCACCAGCGCCCGGCCCGCCTCGACGGCAATGCCGGCAAGGCCGGCCTTCTTGCGCGTTCATCATCGTCGAGAGCGCCGATCGACGGCAGGTCGGCCCGCACATCCTGCTGCGGCTTGCAGAGCTTGACCAGCACGCCGCGGCGGCGCGTCGATATGCGCCCGTCGGCCCGCAAGCTCGCGACACGCTCGAGCATCGTGTCCGTGCCCTCGGCGCCCTCCAGCGCCACGACGCGCCCGCCGACGCTGACGGCACCCTGCCCGACATCGAGCAGCGCCGAGCGCATCGGCGGCCTTCGCAGCCTTGCGCGATATCGCGCAGGTCCTCGCTCCGACGGAGAGCAGCCGCCCAGCGGCCCGATGGTCGCCAGCAAGATCCGGTGCAATCTCCTGCGCGCCGATGACCCGGACGCCGTTCGGCCTCGATCAGCTGATCGACCATCTGCAGAACGGCATCGTCGCCGCCGGAAAGCAGCGTGCGGACAGACGCCGGCAACTCCTTGATCAGCTCCGCCAGGTCGGGCGCACCTCGCGCCAATCCGGGCGGCGGCGCACGCCGCCGGACATGACGACGCGGTCGATGCCTAGCGGCGCGAAAATCGCGCTCGAGGCCGCGAAATTGCCGATGCCGATGATCGGCATGATCGAACGCCGACCAGTCGCGGTCCGACTTCGTCCGTCAGCGCGATGATGAACGGGATTTTCGCCGGCCTGTCCGGGCCGCCTCGGCGACATAGAGCGGCAGAAAGCCGCTGCCTGCGATGATCGCCAGCCGGCCTTTGTCGTTCTGACCGGCTCGCGAGCCACCTCAGCCCTTCTGTCCGCGTGTCGGGCGACGACAGCGCGCGATCGCTATCCGCCGCGATGAAATCGAGGATCTCCATCACCTCCTTGCAATCGGCATATTCATCGCGGATCGCTGCGGCATTGTCGCGGATCGAACCTTCGCCTTCGAAAATCGCCTTGTAGGCACGGCGCACCGTATGGATGACCGCGCGCTCAATGCCGGCGCGGCGTCATGCCGACGACGTTGAGACCGCCGAGCACGCCGGGATTTCCGTTCAGCATGCCGTAGGGAATGACGTCGTAGCTCGACGGCCGAAAGGCCGCCGACGAAGGCCTGACGGCCGATGCGGGTAAACTGGTGCACGGCGCAGCCGCCGCCGAGAATGGCGCGATCCTCGATCGTCACATGCCCGGCCAGCATGACATTGTTCGACATGATGACGTTGTTGCCGACGCGGCAATCATGGGCGACATGCGAATTGGCAAGGAACAGATTGTTGTTGCCGACGATCGTCTTGCCGCCGTAGCTCGGCCGTACCGGTATTCATCGTCACGCCTTCGCGGATCGTGCAATTGTCACCGATCATCAAGCGTCGTCTCTTCGCCGCCGTGATGCACGCTCTGCGGATCGCCGCCGATCGACCGCCATCGGGAAAATCTTCGTGCCCTTGCCGATCGTCGTGCGGCCGGTCACGACCACATGGCTCAGCAGCTCGACATTGTCTGCAAGCACGACCTTCGGGCCGACATGGCAGAACGGTCCGATCGACACGTTCTCGCCGATCGACCGCGCCGTCCTCGACAACCGCGAGCGGATGGATGCTGCGCGCTGTTTGCGATGATGCTCATGCCGTCTTCCTTGCGGACGATCATCGCGCCGATATCGGCTTCGGCGACCAGTCTGCCCGTCGACCTTGGCGTCGCAGTGGAATTTCCAGATATTGCCGCGCTGCTTCTGCTTGACGACATGGAACTCGACCCGGTCGCCCGGCACGACCGGCTTGCGGAAGCGGGCATTGTCGATGGTCATGAAGTAGACGAGATTGCCGCCGTCGCCGTCCTTGCGGGCGCAGATCGCACCGGCCGTCTGCGCCATGCCTTCGATCAGCAGAACGCCCGGCATGATCGGCGATCCGGGAAAATGGCCGGTGAAATGCGGCTCGTTGGCCGTGACGTTCTTGATGCCGATCGCGGAATTGTCGCCATCGATCTCGATGATCCTGTCGACCAGCAGGAACGGATAGCGATGCGGCAGAAGCTTCATGATCTCGATGATGTCCGCCGTACGAGAGCGTCGTTCTTGGCTTCCTCAGTCATTCTTGCCTCCCGATTTCTTCTGCCTGGCTCCGTGCCCGCGCCGTCATCTCCGCCGATTCTCGCAGAAAATCCTTCATGGGGCGTGCCGGAATGCCGCCGTAACGCTCGCCCGCCGGAATGTCTGTGGCATGACACCGCTCTTGGCCGCGATCTGCACGCCGTCGCCGATCGTGATATGGCCATTGATCGCCGGCCTGGCCGCCGATCTGCACGCCGTCGCCGATCATCGTGCTGCCGGCTATGCCGACCTGCGCTGACGATGCGCGCAATGGCGGCCGATGCGGACGTTGTGGCCGATCTGGACCTGATTGTCGATCTTCGTGCCTTCGCCGATGACCGTATCGTCCATCGTGCCGCGATCGATCGTCGTATTGGCGCCGATCTCGACATTGTCCTGGATGATGACGCGGCCGATCTGGACGATCTTGATCATGCCGCGCGGCCCCGGCGCATAGCCGAAACCGTCCTGGCCGATACGCGCGCCATTGTGGATGATGACGTCGTTGCCGAGTAGCGCGCACAGCACGCTGGCGCCGGCCGCGATCGTGCAATTGCGGCCGATCTTGACGCCCGGTCCGATCACGGCGCCGGCGCCGATCCGCGTGCCCTCGCCGATCTCGGCGCCCGGCTCCGATGACCGCCATCGGCTCGACGATCGACATCCGGCTTCGAGCTGCGCAGTCGGATCGACGAAGGCGCTCGGCGAAATGCCGCGTCGCTCGACAGATCAGCGCGACCGGGCGCATTGCCTGCGGATGCAGCAAGCGCGCCGGCCATGCGCGAAAGCCGTATGCGGATTGCTCGACAAGAGAACCGGGATATGCGGCGGGAACGAGAGACTGCAGCGCCGGCTCGCAAATGATCGCCGACGCCTCGCAGGTCTCCAGCTCAGCGCGGTTCTTGCGGGAAAGAATATAGCAAATGTCGCCCTCGCTTCGCCCGGTAGACCGGCGCGACGGACCGGATGACGACGTCGGCGCAAGTCCTGATCGGCAAGTTCCGCCCCAAGATGGTCCGCCAGCTCGCGCAGGCTGACGCCATCATGGGGCGGGAAGAAACCGTTATGTTCCATCGGCAACAGCTCCAGAACGGTTTTGAGCCGGCAGTTCTGGACTGCCGATATCAGAACTGGTTGACGAATGCCAAACTTGAAGTTCTGCAGTCTTGTCGAAATCTTCCTTGAGACCGGGATCGCATAGTCGACGCGCAGCGGCGCCGAAGGGCGACGCCCAGATCAGACCGAGCACCGACGGAAGCACGCAGCGACGCTGCTGTCGCCTTCGAATGTCGTCGACCGACAAGTTCGACCTCATTGCCGTAGAGCGTACCCGCATCGGCAAAGACTGCGCCACGGAGACCGAAGTCCCGCGGGAACGCCCGGCATCGGGAAGGTCGCTTCAGCAGAAGCCGTGAAGTAGGTCGTGCCGCCGAGCGGCATCGCCATGTTCCGCGATGCGCGGACCGATACCGTTGTTCTCGAAGCCGCGAATATCGCTGTTGACCAAGCGTGAACTGGTCGAAGACGTTCAGATGCTCGCCGGTGTCGACATACATAACCGGCGCCGACCGTAAGCGATGCCGATGATATCGGCATCGTCGCTGAGCAGGTGATAGTAACGCGGCCTTGCCGCTCAGATCTTGTAGAAATCGGAGTCGCCGCCGAGACCGGCATATTCCTGCGTCAGCCGTGGCGATGATACCTTCATGCGGCAGCGTCGTGATCGTCCAGCGTGTTGTAGGTCAGCGTCTGCGAAACCGACGACTGCATCCACGGGCTGTTCGTCGACAAGATTCATGATAGGGAGCAGAAAGATCGCTGCCAGATCGTCGTTGCCGTCGTAATCCATCTGCTTGTAGTTGTAACGGAACGTCGTCGCCAGGTCTTCGGTGATCGGCGCGGTCACGCGCAGCGAGAAGCCTGTCTTCCGATAGTCGTAGTTGTCGTCGCTCGAGCGTTTCGTTCTTGAAGATGTCGAAGCCGGCAGCCAGACGATAGCCGAGGAAATAGGGCTCGGTGAACGAGATGTTGTAGGTGCGGATGCCTTCCGTGCCGCCACCTGCAGCGATACGGATGTACTGGCCACGGCCGAGGAAGTTCTTTTCCTCGATCGAGGCTTCCAGCAGCAGACCGCCGTCGCTGCCGGCCGCATAACCGGCACCGATACCGAACGAACCGGTCGACTGATCCTGCAACATCGACGATAACGACGACGCGGTCCGGACGCGCTGCCCGGCTGCGGTGGTGATATTGACCGAGGAGAAGTAACCGAGCGCGTCGAGACGACGCTTGGCCGTGGTGATCATTTCCTGGTTGAAGGCATCGCCTTCGCTCATGTCGAATTCGCGGCGGATGACGTAGTCGCGCGTGCGGGTGTTGCCGCGGATTTCGATGCGCTCGACATAGGCGCGCTCGCCCTGATCGACGAGATATTCGACACCGATCGTGTGGTTGCCGAGGTCACGATTGCCGCGCGGCGTGACGCGGGCAAACGGATAGCCGGCCGACGCGACGCGCTTGGAAATCGCTTCGATCGACTGTCTGGACGTCCTTGGCGCTGTAGACATCGCCTTCGTGAGTGCTGACCAGGCCCTTCAAGCTCCTCGGCATTGACGCCTTCGACGGTCGACTCGACGTTGATGTCGCCGAAGTTGTAGCGCTGACCTTCATCGACGTTGAAGGTCAGCGTGTATTCGTTGGTCGGCTCGTCCAGCGTCGCATCGAGGACGACGATGCGGAAGTCGGCATAGCCATGATTGTAGTAGAACTGGCGCAGCGCTTCTTCGTCGGCGCTGCAGCTTGTCGGCGTTGTAGACGTCCTTGCGGGTCAGGAACGACAAGAAGTTCGATTCGCTTGGTGCTGATCACCGCAGCGAGACGGCCGCTGCTGTAGGCCTTGTTGCCCGACGAAATTGATCTTGTCGATCTTCGTGCGATCGCCTTCGTTGATGACGAAGGCCAGGTTGACGCGGCCTTCGCGCGACCGGAACGATCTGCGTCGTCACCTGGACATCGTTACGGCCGATCGCGGCATAGGCGTCCTTGATGGCCTGGATGTCGGCCTGGATCTGCGGTGTCGCTGTAAGGACCGCAGCGATGGGTCTGAACGACGGCCTGCAGCTTGTCGTCCTTGATCTTGCGGTTGCCGTTGAAGACGACCTGGTTGATGAGCTGGTTTTCCTTGACGGTAACGACCAGCGTGCTGCCGGAGACGGTGATGCTGACATCGGAGAAATAGCCGGTGGCATAAAGCTGCTTTACCGAAGCATCGATATCAGCGTTGCGAGAAGCTCTTGCCGGGGGCGATCGTGATGTTGGCGCGGACTGTCTCCGCGCCGACGCGGCTCGGCGCCACGAACATCGATCCGCTGGATCACTGCGGCTTCTGCGACAGATAGCAGAAGCAAGCGTGACAACACCAGCGCCCGAAGCAACAACACCAGCAGACAGCGCAACCGCCGACACTGCGTTCAAAAATCTTGAACCAGCCTTCATTTTAACTTCTTACCTTTTTCCCAGTCGTCCCGCAGCGCCTGGCGAACCCGATTCCGGTCACGTGTGTCGTTTTAACCGCTTTTCACATACAAGCAAGGGAGCTAGTTAATTTCTGTTTACTTCATTTCAAAGCGTGACCCATTGGCCACTACAGCTTTGAAACATCGTAAATAAATCGGTAATTTCCTCTACACCTGCGCCCATCAGCCTATCCTAGCGAGCTGATGTCGTTCCAGGTCGCAAACACCATCAGTGACAGCACCATCGCAAAACCGATCCGGAAAGCGATGTCCTGTGCGCCGAGCCCCAGCGGTTTTCCCCTGACGGCCTCAATCGCATAGAACATCAGATGCCCGCCATCAAGTACCGGAACCGGCATCAGATTGAGTAATCCGATGGAAACAGAAAGAACCGCGGCGAGCTGCAGCAACGGCAGCAACACCGAGGGTTGCCATCTGGCCCGAAGCCTGCGCCACGCGGATCGGCCCGCCGAGCTGATCGGCCTTCATCCGGCCGGTCGACGAGATTGCCGATATATTTGAAGGTGCCGGTGACAATGTGCCAGGTCTCGATCGCGCCCTGCCCGCAGCGCCTCGAGCGGCGTAAAGGTCTGCAGGCGGAAATTGCCGGCTTCCTGGTTCGTCACGATGCCGATGAGGCCGATCTCCATCTTGTTGCCGAACTGGTCGGTGATCTCGGTGCGCTTCGGCACCATCGGCAGGTCGAGCTTCTCGCCCTTGCGCTCGATCGTCGACGATGATCGGCGGTTCCGGGCGGATGCTGACATAGCGGCGCACGTCGTCGAAGGTCGTCGACCTTGCTGCCGTCGATGGCGACGAGCAGGTCGCCGGGCAGGATGCCGGCTTCGGCGGCAGCGCTGTCCGGCTTGACCTCGGCGACGACCGGATCGGCGACCGTGCGGCCATAGATCGAGAAAAGCACGGCGAAGATCACGATCGCGAGAAGGAAATTGGCGATCGGACCGGCAGCGACGGTCGCCGCCCGCTTCCAGAGCTTGGCGCCGGCAAAGGTACGGGCGCGGTCCTCCGGCGGACATTGCGTCGAGCGCTGTCGATATCGGGCTTGCTCGAGGCATCCTCGTCGCCGAAGAATCGGACGTAGCCGCCGAGCGGAATGGCCGCAGATCTTCCAGCGCGTGCCGTGCTTGTCGGTAAAGCCGAGCAAGTTCCGGACCGAAGCCGACCGAAAAGGCGAGGATGCGGATGCCGCTCCAGCGGCCGACGAGATAGTGACCCATCTCGTGCACGAAGACGAGCAGCGACAGCACCAGCAAGAACGGGATGATATAGCCCGTCAAGAAAGCCGAAGTATGCCGGTCAGCGCTATCCATGCAATCCTTCCGTCAGGTTGCGCGCATTATATCAGACGCCGAGCAGAATGCCGCCCAGCGGCGCCAGTCTCGTCCGCCGTTGTCAGCGAAAATACGATCAAGCAAGCAAGAACGCCGCAAAACAGGCAAAAATCAAGTCCGTCGACGCGATCCATGACGCCGCCATGGCCGGGAATGAGACGGCTGGAATCCTTCACGCCGAACCGGCGCTTGATGAAGGATTCGAACAGATCGCCGATCTGGCTGCAGACGGACAGCACGAGCGCGACGCAGCCGCAATGCAGCCAATCCGCTCCGCGGATGAAGAAGCTACGACAACAGCACTGCCGGCGATAACGCCGGAGACCGCACCGCCGATCGCGCCCGACCAGGTCTTTCCCGGGCGAAATCCGCGGCGCAAGCTTCGGCCCGCCGATCGCGCGGCCGACGAAATAGGCGAGGATGTCGGTTGCCCAGACCACGGCGAAGATGAAGAGCATCGCGATGCAGGCCGGCGATCGTCGTCGCCCCGGATCGCGGCAAGCGCGATGCCGGTCAAGCCCGGCATAGAAGATGCCGCCGGAAGCCACCAGCTGCTCGTGCCGCGAGCGACCACGAAGCCGACGGCAATGCGACGAAAACGACCAGCAAGCTCAGCGCAAAATCGAAGCTGCCGTCGAGCAGGATCGCAGCTGGCGATCGCCGCCTGCGCCAGCCAGCCGAACGCATTGCGCCGGCAATCGCGCTCGTGCAAGCCGGGTGATCGTCGACCATTCATAATAGACGAGCAGCGCAATCGCCGCCGACAGCAAGCGGAAGCGCAATGCCGCCATACCAGGTCGCGCGCAAGAACGACGACGGCAAGAACGATGCCGGAAACGATGCGCAGCCTGCAGTTCCTGCTGCATCAGGTACCGACCGCGGCCGCGCTGCGGCGAAAGGCCGCCGAAGCGGCGATCGCGCGCGGCATAGTTCTCGAGCGCGGCGAAGAAGAGTCGCGGCTGAAATCCGGCCAATATTCCGGCACGAACATGAATTCGGAATAGGCGGCCTGCCAGAGCAGGAAGTTCGACAAGCCGCTCCTCGCCGCTGGTGCGAATGATGAGATCGGGATCGGGAATGCCGGCCGTATCGAGCTCGGGCATTGATCAGCTCGGGCGTGATGTCCCGCGCCGCAGCCGTCCGGCCTCGACATCCTCTGGCCAGGCTCATGCACGGCGCGGGCGATCTCGTCGCGCGAGCCATAGTTGAAGGCGATAACCAGCGTCAGCGCGGTATTGTCGCTGCGTCGTCTCTTCGGCCTCGAGCAGCAGACGGCAGGATATCGCTGCGCAGATTGTCGCGGTCGCCGATCACCCGGATGCGCACATTCTGGCGATGCAGTTCGGCGAGATCGCGCCGGATGAAGGCCTTGAGCAGGCCCATCAGATCGGTGACCTCGGCCTCGGGCCGGCGCCAGTTCTCCGAGGAGAAGGCAAAGAGCGTCAGATATTTGATGCCGACGTCGCCGGCGGCGCGCACCGTCTCGCGCACGGCCTCGACACCCTTGCGATGACCCATCGTGCGCGGCAGGCCGCGCTGCTTGGCCCAACGGCCGTTGCCATCCATGATGATGGCAACATGCTCTGGGACATGTCTCAAGAATGCGGTTTCCGACATTTGCCGTCCGGTCTCTCAGGAGGCGACAAGGGGCAGAGCCTTAGACCTGCATGATTTCCTTTTCCTTGTCGGCAAGCAAGCGGTCGATTTCGGAAATCGTCTCGTCCGTCATCTTCTGCACACTTTCGGACTGCGCCCGGCTCGTCATCCTGGCCGATGACACCGTCCTTTTCGGCTTTCTTAAGGCCGTCCATGCCGTCGCGGCGGACATGGCGAATCGCGACCTTGCCTTTTCGGCATAGTCGTGGGCGACCTTGACCAGCGACTTGCGGCGCTCTTCGTTGAGTTCCGGCAACGGAATGCGCAGATTCTGGCCATCGACGATCGGGTTGAGGCCGAGATTCGATTCGCGGATGGCGCGCTCGACGGCGCTGACCATCGACTTGTCCCAGACGGAAACGGACAGCATGCGCGGCTCGGGCACGGTGATGTTGGCGACCTGGTTCAGCGGCATGCGCGAACCATAGGCCTCGACCGTGACCGGATCGAGAATGTTGGCCGAGGCGCGGCCGGTGCGCAGCGATGCGATATCGCTCTTGAATGCGGAAATCGCGCCATCCATGCGGCGCTTCAGTTCCTTGAGGTCAATACCTTCACTCATGGTCAATGCTCCCGTCTAGTCGACGCGCGCGCCGATTGCAGCGCCGTCCTCATAGTCAATTGTCTGATACGATGGTCTTGAGGCCACCGCCGGTCAAGATTTCCGCGAAACCGCCCTTCTCGTGGATCGAGAAGACGATGATCGGAATGGAATTTTCGCGCGCAAGCGCCACGGCCGCGACATCCATGACCGCAAGGCCCTTTTCGAGCACTTCGCTGTGCGTCAGGCGGTCGAAGCGGGTCGCGTCGGGATCCTTCTTCGGATCGGCAGAATAGATGCCGTCGACCTGCGTGCCCTTGAAGATCGCCTCCGCGCCCATTTCGGCGGCGCGCAGGGCTGCGGCGGAATCGGTGGTGAAGAACGGATTGCCGGTGCCGCCGGCAAAGATCACCACGCGGCCGAGCGACAGATGATAGAGCGTCGCGCGCTGCGAGAAGCTCTCGCAGATTTCCGGCATGGAGATCGCCGAAAGCACGACCGTGTCGATATTCAGCTTGCGCAGCGAGGTCGCCAGCGCCAGCGCGTTGATGACCGTCGCCGAGCATGCCCATGTGGTCGCCGGTCACCCGGTCGCCGCCCTTGGAGGCGACTGCGACACCGCGGAAAATATTGCCGCCGCCGACGACGACGCCGACTTCAACGCCCATGTGCCGCGCTTCGGCGATATCGGAGGCAATGCGGTCCGCGACCGTGACGTCGATGCCGAACCCCTGGCTTCCCATGAGCGCTTCGCCGGAAGCCTTGAGCAGAACGCGTTTGTAGACAGGCTCTGACGACATCGTGGCTCCTCGTAATTGATTGCGCATGATGAATGCCGGATACACGAAGGGCACCGCGTTGTCACGCGATGCCCTGCGCGTTTTCACCAATCTATGATGGTTGATAATCAGCCCTTGGCGACAGCTGCGACTTCGGCTGCGAAGTCGGTTTCTTCCTTCTCGACGCCTTCGCCGAGCAGCAGGCGGGCCATGCCGGTGACTTCGATCGGCGCGCCGGCTGTCCTTTTCAGCTTCCTTGATGGCAGCGTCGACCGTCAGGTCGGGGTTGATGACGAAAGCCTGCGACAGAAGGGCGACTTCCTCGAAGAACTTGCGCATGCGGCCGTCGACCATCTTTTCGATGATGGCTTCCGGCTTGCCGGATTCGCGGGACTGCTCGATGAAGACGTTGCGTTCGCGCTCGGCGACGGCGGCATCGACTTCTTCGGCGCGGATGGCCAGCGGGTTGGTCGCAGCGATGTGCATGGCGACCTGGCGGCCGATCGACGTCAGAACGGCCTTGTCGCCGATCGACTTCAGCGCGACCAGAACGCCGAGCTTGCCGATACCGTCGCCGGCAGCGTTGTGGATGTAGGTCGCGACGACGCCGTGCTCGACTTCGCAGCAGGGCCGCGCGACGCAGCGTCATGTTCTCGCCGATCGTTGCGATCGCGTCCTTGATGGTATCGGCGACCGGACTTGCCGGTTGCCGGATAGGTCGCAGCGCGAAATGGCTTCGACCGTGCCGTCGGTCGCCAGACGGCAACGTTGGCGATGCCGCGAACGAGATCCTGGAAGGCGTCGTTACGGGCAACGAAGTCGGTTTCGGAGTTGAGCTTCGACGACGACAGCCTTGTGGCCGGCGCTGGCAATGCCGATCAGGCCTTCAGCGGCGGTACGGCCGGACTTCTTGTCGGCCTTGGAGATGCCCTTGGCGCGCAGCCAGTCGATCGCGGCTTCGATGTCGCCATTGGTTTCGGTCAGCGCCTTCTTGCAGTCCATCATGCCTGCGCCGGTCTTTTCGCGCAGTTCCTTCACCATTGCAGCCGTAATCTCGCTCATTAGCTTCCTCTTGTCGGTTCATACGGTGCGCCGCGCAGAGTGCCGGCGCGGCACCGGATTTGAGGCACGAAATGTACCCTGTATGTATGACAGCGTGATGAAGACGCGTCATACGCGAAACTCGTATCGTGGCGGCCAGCGCTCGAGGCCTGCGCCCTGCAAAAGAACAAGGCCGCTCGAACTTCGTCAAGTCGCAAACGGCCTTTCCCGATCTATGTCAAGCGTGCGGCGGACCACACCGTCCGCCCGGCCTGTATCAGGCTTCGGCAGCTTCTTCGAGAGTCGGCTCGACCGGAGCTTCGACCGAAGCGCCGAGGTCGCGGCCGGACGAGCTCTGCTGACGGGCGATGCCGTCGAGGGCAGCGCGGGAGATCAGGTCGCAGTAGAGAGCGATGGCGCGCGAAGCGTCGTCGTTGCCCGGGATCGGATAGTCGATCAGGTCCGGATCGCAGTTCGAGTCGATGATCGCGACGACCGGGATGCCGAGGCGCTTGGCTTCGTCGATCGCGATCTTTTCCTTGTTGGTGTCGATGATGAACATCAGGTCCGGCGTGCCGCCCATGTCGCGGATACCGCCGAGAGCCTTGTCCAGCTTTTCGCGCTCGCGCTCGAGGTTCAGACGTTCCTTCTTGGTGAAGCCCTGGGCGTCGCCGATGCGAGGATTTCGTCGAGCTTGCGCAGACGCTGGATCGAGTTGGAGATCGTCTTCCAGTTGGTCATCATGCCGCCGAGCCAGCGCGAGTTGACGTAGTACTGGGCCGAACGCTTGGCAGCGTCAGCGATGAGCTCGGATGCCTGGCGCTTGGTGCCGACGAACAGAACGCGGCCGCCACGGGCAACAGTGTCGCTGACGACCTGCAGGGCGCGCGACAGCATCGGAACGGTCTGTGCGAGGTCGATGATGTGAATGTTGTTACGATCGCCGAAGATGTACGGCTTCATCTTCGGGTTCCAGCGATGAGTCTGGTGGCCGAAGTGAACGCCAGCTTCCAGAAGCTGGCGCATAGAAAAATCAGGCAATGCCATGCCTTTTACTCCTTTTCCGGTTGAACCTCCGCAAGGCGAACAGCATCTTCTTCGAAGATGCCACCGGGCGGAACGGTCCGGATTTCTCCCGGACAATCCCATGCCTTACGTGTGGAATGCGCGTGCCCTTACCGTCGATTGGCCGGAAATGCAAGGCGTTCGCTGAAAAAACCGGCGTAGAGCTGTCTCAAATGGCATCGTGCCACGGCAACCTCAAATCGCGTTGGCTCAACGGTCGCTCAAGCCTGCACTTCGATAAACTCAATCGGGCCTCCGGCCAGCGAATCTTCGAACACGGCGCACGAAAGCGGCCCGCCAAATACACACCCGCTATCGACGTTCGTCCGGTTACCGATGGTGACGGGGTTCCGATCTGAGGGCGTGTGCCCATGGCACAGATGCTTTCCCCAATAGTCCGTCGAATAATCATCGGGAACCCGCAGCCAGAGCAGGTCGTCCGGGCTCTGCATATCGAGGGGGAGTTCGGGAACAACGCCGGCATGCACGAAAATACGATGACGATCGACGTGCATCAAAGGCAGCTCACTCGCCCACACCAAATGGCCCAGGGCTACCCTGCCGCCATAGGAAAGCTCGGTTTCGAGCCCGCCGTTTTCGAGCCACCAGATATATTCGTCATCGCCGGCATAGGCACGCAGCATCATGTCCTCGTGGTTGCCCTTCAGATATATCCATCGCCAGGATTCGCTGCCCGGTCCAGTCATCAGGAGATCGACAACGCCCTTGCTGTCGGGACCGCGGTCCACATAGTCGCCGAGAAAAACCACTGTGCCGGCGCGCGCGTATGCCCGGATGCGGTCGAGCATCTCTCTCAACGGCTCCAGACAGCCGTGTATGTCGCCAACCGCAAATGTGAAATTCATGTCGGCGCCTTCCGCGGAACATTACTCCATTTGCTGTCGTTTGGGTCCCACTCAGTCTGATGGACAGGGCCAGTCCGTCGGGGCCGTGAGGCCGGAAGGAAGCTTCGTCGACAAATCTCCGCAGGCCAGTTCGATCTGCGATTGCTGAAGCCCTGTCGCAGCAGAAAGATCGAGGCCCTCTATCCTCGTCAGGAACATAAAGGCGCGATCGAAATCGACTGGACCGCCGAGGGTCGCGCCGCTGAGATCGGCACGGGACAGATTGGCGAGCGAAAATCTCGCGCCTGTCAGAACCGCCTTTTCGAAATTCGCGCGCCCGAGCTCGGCCTTTTCGAAATTGGCGCCGGATAGCTGCGCGCCGGTGAAATCCGCACGCTGCAGCTCCGCGCTGACGAAGGAAGAGCGCTGCGCCGAAGCATACTGGAACACCGCGCGGTAAGCCTCGACCTTGTCGAACTTGGCATTGTCAGCCTTCGCGCCTTCGAGCCAGGTCCGCACCAGTGTTGCCTTCTCGAGGTTGGCCGCCGTCAGGTTCACATTCTTGAGGCTGGTTTGCGTCAGATCCGTGCCGACCAGCGTGGCTTTCCCGAAATCGCTGCCTTCCAGCATCAGGTTCTTCTTGTTGCATTCGCTCCAGTCAACGCCGGACTCAGGCGTGTCGCGGCAACCGGCCGCCATCGCGTTGCTGCCCGATACTGCGGCGGTGACAGCTACAACTGCCACTGCAAGACCTGAACGCACTATCCATGACCAGCTCATCATACGCGCCGCTCCCCTGTCGGCCCCGTCGCCGTCAGCGGCGGCAGTTGTACGCAGGACAGCGTTTGTCCTGCACTCCCATTATGCACCAGAAAAAGAGAAGCAAGGCATAACACCTCATCTAAAATGCGCCTCAATCCAGCCTGCAGTTCACTTGCAGGTTTCGGCCTTCCTATCCAGCATCTCCAGCTTGGCGAGTTTGCCGGTCAGGACGAAATCGCCGTAATCCATGGTGAGATCGCGTGTAATGCCGTTCTCGTAGAGCTTGAACGACATACGGTAGACCGGCATGCGCATCGCCCTTGTGCTTCTCGTTGAAATAGGAGATCGTCACCGGCCAGAAGGCCGTCTTGGCGAAGGCGCCGGCCTTGTCGGCATCGGCATCATCCCCGGCGACCGGCGTCTCCTGCTTGCCGACCACGGTCGTCGTCGACCAACGCCTTGTCGCCATCGTCGGAACCGTCGAAGACGCGAGCCTCGAAGAAGTGCTTGCCCGGCCTTGGCATTCTTGATCACGTCAAGCATGTGCTCTGTCGGAAAGCGGCTCTCGGCGAGCTGCGAGCTCCTTGGCTCTGCGGGCTGCGTCAGATCGACCTTGACGCCCATCCGGCTCGTCCTGTCGCTGCGCCGTGCACTTCCTTGTCGAGCTGGTCGTCGGTGAAGGACTTCGTCTCGAAGCGTGAACTTGCCGTCCTTCAGATCCTCGAAGGTCGTCGTCTGCTGGTCGCTGACGCGCGTCGCTATCGCCGGTGTCGATCTGCGTGACGAAGCGGAAATTGGTGGTGAAGCCGTCGCAATCAGAGCCGTCGAACTCATAGACCATGCGGCCGTACATGCCGGCGATGCCGGAGCGCTCGGAGGCGTCCTTCAGTTCGAGATCGTAGACGCCCGATGGGCGACGAGACCGACGTCGGTCGCGGCGCATGGGCGGCGCGGCCGCCCAGAGACGTCGACGCCGAAACGCCTGCAAGAAGAACAGCGGCAAGACTCGAGCGGAACATTCATTATCTCCTGTTGGACTCGCCGCGATGTTATAAGAACGCTTTCGGCCAAATCGAGGCCGAACACTGTCATATGCGGAAAATTCTAGTCTTGATGCATATTTTTGAAGATTTGACAACAAAAACGCGGAGACGAAAATGTCCGACGCAAATCGAGGCCCGCCTGAAGGAACTGGGGATAACCCTGCCGGAGGCCGCCGCGCCGGCTGCCAACTATGTTCCCTATGTCATCAGCGGCAATCTTCTCTATATTTCCGGCCAGCTGCCGATGGAAAACGGCAAGGTCGCCGTCACCGGCCATCTCGGCAAGGATGTCGACGTTGCCGCCGGCCAGCGTGCCGCCGAACTCTGCGCCATCAACATTCTCGCCCAGGCGAAGGCTGCGCTCGGCGGCGATCTCGGCCGCATCAAGCGCGTCATCAAGCTGAACGGCTTCGTCGCCTCCGCGCCCGAATTCGTCGAACAGCATCTTGTCATCAACGGCGCCTCGAACCTGATCTGCCGAGCGTTCTCGGCGACGCCGGCAAGCATGCCCGCGCCGCCGTCGGCATGGCGGCCCTGCCGCTTAACGCCGCCGTCGAAATCGATGCCATCATGGAAATTGCATAATGACCAACGCTGCCTGGATTACCGAACTGCCGGTCGCCCATCGCGGCTATCACGACATGAACAAGCTCGTCTGGGAAAACACGCTTTCGGCCTTTGCCCGCGCGGTCGAAGCCGGTTTCGCCATCGAGTGCGACCTGCATTATGCCTCCGACGGCGTGCCGATCGTCTTCCATGACGACGACCTGCAGCGTCTCTGCAACATCAAGGGCGATATCCGCGAGCGGACCTCCGGCGAACTCGGTCTGCTCTCGGTCGGCGGCACCAGCCGACAAGATCCCGACGCTCAAGCAGCTGCTCGAGCTCGTGAAGGGCAAGGTGCCGCTCGTCCTCGAACTCAAGGGCCGCGAGGCGCGACGACGAAGGCTTTGCCGAAGCCGTCCTCGAAGTGCTGGAAGGCTACGAGGGCCATGTCGCACTGATGAGCTTCGACCATTGGCTGCTGCAAGGACCTCAAGGCACTTGAACGCGCCCTACCCGCTCGGCCTGACCGCCGGCGGCAACAAGCCGGAGACATTCGTCGAACATGAACGAAGCGATGCAGCTTGGGCTCGATTTCATCTCCTACTTCTATGGCCGACCTGCCGAACCCCTTCATCACGGCGCAGCGCGCAGCGGGCATTCCGGTCATCACCTGGACGGTGCGCGACGAAGCGGCGCGCAAGCACACCTTCGCCAATGCCGACCAGATGACGTTCGAAGGTTTCGATCCAAGGGAAAGCCCCGCCCTCATTTCATGACAGACGAATTATCCATCCGCGTCGAACGTTCCTTCACAGAACATTTCCCCGGAGAGCTGGTCCAGGCTTGTCCGGGGCGTCCAAGGACAGGCACGGCGCTCGCCTACAATCCCGTTCGTCTCGCATGCCTTTCTCTCGTCGCTCGAGGAATCCGGCTCGGCCACCGCACAAACCGGCTGGCTCGGCCATCATCTGTCTGCTGGAGACGGACAACGGCGAGCTGATCGGCGCCGCTCCCCGGCTATCTGAAGAACCACAGCCAGGGCGAATATGTCTTCGACCATGGCTGGGCCGATGCTTTCGAGCGAGCCGGCGGGCGCTATTACCCGAAACTGCAATGCTCGATACCCTTCACGCCGGCGACCGGCCCGCGGCTGCTCGTCGCCGAAGGCCTTGAACGCCGGCCGATCCAGAGCGCCATCGCCGAAAGCCTGAAGGAGGTGGTCCGCCGCCTCGGCGTGTCGTCGGCCCACATCACCTTCGTGCCGGAAGACGAAATTCCCGTCTTCGAGACCGACGGTTATCTGCACCGGACCGACCAGCAGTTCCATTTCATCAACGACGGCTACGCCAACCACGAGGAATTCCTCGAAACGCTGGCCTCGCGCAAGCGCAAGGCGCTGAAGAAGGAGCGCCGCGCTGCGCTCGAACACGGCATCAGCATCGACTGGCTGACCGGCAGCGATCTTACCGAGCGCATCTGGGACCAGTTCTTCGCCTTCTACATGGACACCGGCAGCCGCAAATGGGGACGGCCCTACCTGACCCGCAAATTCTATTCGCTGATCGGCGAGCGCATGGCCGACGACATCCTGCTGGTCATGGCCAAGCGCAACGGCCGCTATGTCGCCGGCGCGATCAATTTCATCGGCGGCGACACGCTTTACGGCCGCCATTGGGGCTGCATCGAAGATCATCCCTTCCTGCATTTCGAGGTCTGCTATCATCAGGCGATCGACTTCGCGCTTGCCAAGGGCCTGAAGCGCGTCGAAGCCGGCGCGCAGGGCGAACACAAGCTCGCGCGCGGTTACCTGCCGGTGACAACGCATTCGGCGCACTATATCGCCCATGCCGGGCCTGCGGCGCGCGATTGCCGACTATCTCGAGCGCGAGCGCGAGGACGTCGAGCAGATGAGCGAGATCCTCGCCGAGCACAGCCCCTTCCGCAAAGGCGAGCGGCAGAGAGATTGACGCCGCGCCTGTGCCGCGCTACCTGATCACGGAAGACGAGGAGACCGAGATGACCAGCGCCGCCTATGACGACAACAATATCTTCGCCAAGATCCTGACGCGGCGAAATCCCGTCGCATCGCATCTACGAGGACGAGCATACGGTCGCCTTCATGGATGTCATGCCGCAGGCGCCGGGCCATGTGCTGGTCGTGCCGAAGGCACCATCACGCAATATTCTCGATGCCGATCCGGCGACGCTTCGCCACGCCGATCACCGTCGTCCAGAAGATCGCGAACGCCGTCAAGGACGCCTTCGATGCCGACGGCGTCTGATCATGCCCAGTTCAACGAACCGGCGGCCGGCCAGACGGTGTTCCATCTGCACTTCCACGTCATCCCGCGCCACGAGGGCATTGCCGCTGAAGCCGCATTCCGGCAAGATGGAAGACGGCGCGGTCCTGGCTGCGAACGCCGAGAAGATCAAAGGCGAGTTGGGGAACTAGGGTCGCGGGAGCCGGATTCAGCGCCACCCTCTACATGGGCACAATGAGGAGCAAAGCCGCGCCACATCACGTCGCCCTCGCCCTTCGAGGCGGCGCCCTGCGGGCTTGCACCTCAGGATGAGGGCTGATCGCCGGAGAGTGTAGGTACCGTCCCAACACATTCCATGTCATCGTTTTGCACCAGCGCGCCACCCACCCTCTCCTCATTCCTGTCCTTGTGACAGGAATCCAGCCACGGCGCGTCCGTGCCGTGGAATGACTCTTTGCATATCGTCTGACCGAGTCTCCTGCGCCCAAGGACTTGGGCGCACTGGATTCCTGTGACAAGCACAGGAATGAGGGCTGCGTAGGGGGCGGCCTTGCGCACACAGACTCCGAAACAGCGAAAAAGGCCGCATCGCTGCGGCCTTTTTCAATCATTCACCTGCCGGTGACAACTACTTCTTGCGCGGCACCTTCGGCACCGTGCTGCCCTTCCGCGGCGCGCTTCCTCGCATCTCGGAGCGTCGGCTTCTTCGCCGTGCGCTTCTTGGACCGTCGCCTTCTTGGCGCTTTGCCTTCGTCTTCAGCTCGCCGTCATCCTCGCCATCGACCTTCGGCGTCGAACGACTTCGGCCTCCGGCTTCGGCTTGATCGGCGCAGTTTCCGAGATGGCCTCGAGGATGATGCCGGGCTTGCCGTCTTCCTTCGGGCCGACCGTGACCTTGACGACGCCGCCCTTCTTCAGCTTGCCGAAGAGGATTTCGTTCGCCAGCGGCTTCTTGATGATGTTCCTGGATGACGCGGGCCAGCGGACGGGCACCCATCTTTTCGTCGTAACCCTTTTCGGCCAGCCAGGCGATCGCGTCCTCCTGCAGGTCGAAGGTGACGTTGCGTTCGGACAAGCTGCGCTTCGAGCTGCATGATGAACTTCTGCACGACCTTGTGGATGACCGTGGTCGGCAGCGCCGCGAACGGGATGATCGCATCGAGACGGTTGCGGAATTCCGGCGTGAAGAGCCGGTTCAGCGCTTCCTCGTCCTCGCCCGTCCGCTTGGACGAACCGAAGCCGATGGCGGCCTTGGCCATTTCCGATGCGCCCGCATTGGTCGTCATGATCAGGATGACGTTGCGGAAGTCGATCTTCTTGCCGTTGTGGTCGGTCAGCGCGCCATGGTCCATGACCTGCAGCAGGATATTGAAGATATCCGGATGCGCCTTCTCGATTTCGTCGAGCAGCACGCACGCAATGCGGATGCTGGTCGACGCCATCGGTCAGGAGACCGCCCTGGTCGAAGCCGACATAGCCGGGAGGTGCGCCGAGCAGACGCGAGACCGTGTGGCGCTCCATATATTCCGACATGTCGAAGCGCAGCAGCTCGACGCCGAGCGACGAAGCAAGCTGCTTGGCGACTTCCGTCTTGCCGACGCCGGTCGGGCCGGAGAAGACGTAGGAGCCGATCGGCTTGTTCGGTTCGCGCAGGCCCGCACGCGCCAGCTTGATCGAGGTCGACAAGAGCCTCGATTGCCAGTATCCTGACCGTAGACGACCGAGCGCAGTTCCTGCTCCAGATTGGCGAGAACGGCCTCGTCGTCCTTGGACACGGTCTTCGGCGGAATGCGGGCCATCGTCGCGATCGTCGCCTCGATCTCCTTTTCGGTGATCAGCTTGCGGCGCTTGGACGGCGGCAGCAGCATCTGCGCCGCACCGGTCTCGTCGATCACGTCGATCGCCTTGTCCGGCAGCTTGCGGTCGGTGATGTAGCGAGCCGACAGCTCGACGGCCGACTTGATCGCGTCGTTCGAGTATCGCAGGTGGTGATACTCTTCGAAATAGGGCTTCAGGCCCTTCATGATTTCGATGGCATCGTCGATGCGTCGGCTCGTTGACGTCGATCTTCTGGAAGCGGCGAACCAGCGCCCGGTCCTTCTCGAAGAACTGGCGGTATTCCTTGTAGGTGGTCGAACCGATGCAGCGGATCGCGCCGGAAGACAGAGCCGGCTTCAACAGGTTCGACGCATCCATCGCGCCGCCCGAGGTCGCGCCGGCACCGATCACCGTGTGGATCTCGTCGATGAACAGCACGGCGCCCGGATATTCTTCCAGTTCCTTGACGACCTGCTTCAGGCGCTCTTCGAAATCGCCGCGATAACGGGTGCCGGCGAGCAGCGTGCCCATGTCGAGCGAGAAGATGGTCGCGTCAGCCAGCGCTTCCGGAACCTTGCCTTCGACGATGCGCTTGGCGAGACCTTCGGCGATCGCCGTCTTGCCGACGCCGGGGTCGCCGACATAGAGCGGGTTGTTCTTCGAACGGCGGCACAGGATCTGGATCGTGCGGCTGACCTCGGCGTGACGGCCGATCAGCGGATCGATCTTGCCGCTCTTGGCCTTCTCGTTGAGGTTGACGCAATAGGCCTTCAGCGCGTCCTGCTGCTTCTTGGGGCCGCCCTCTTCCTGCTCGCCGCGATGCAGTCGGCTTGCTTTCGGATTCGCTCTCCTCGGCGCCGCGTGGCGTACGGGCCTCGGAGGAGCCCGGCCGCTTGCCGATGCCGTGCGAGATGTAGTTGACCGCGTCGTAGCGGGTCATTTCCTGCTCCTGCAGGAAATAGGCCGCATGGCTTTCGCGCTCGGCAAAGATCGCGACGAGAACGTTGGCGCCGGTCACTTCCTCGCGGCCCGACGACTGGACGTGGATCACGGCGCGCTGGATGACGCGCTGGAAGCCGGAGGTCGGCTTGGAGTCCTCGTCATAACCGGTGACCAGATTGGAGAGTTCGTTGTCGACGTATTCAGATCAGCGTCTTGCGCAGCGCGTCGAGATCGACATTGCACGCGCCCATGACAGCTGCCGCATCGGCATCGTCGATCAAGGCCAACAGCAGATGTTCCAGCGTCGCATATTCGTGATGCCGCTCGTTGGCGTAGGTCAGTGCCTGATGCAGCGCCTTCTCAAGACTAGGCGAAAATGTTGGCACGTTCAGATCCTCACTTCTTTTCCATGACGCATTGCAGCGGATGCTGGTGCTGCCGGGCGAAATCCATCACCTGCCTCACCTTCGTTTCGGCTACCTCGTATGTAAATACACCGCATTCGCCGACGCCGTGATTGTGAACATGAAGCATGATGCGGGTGGCACGCTTCGCGATCCTTCTGGAAAAAACGCTCCAGAATATGGATCACGAATTCCATGGGCGTGTAGTCGTCGTTCAGAAGCAGCACGCGGTAGAGGTTCGGCTTCTTGGTCTTCGGCTTGGTGCGAGTGATGACCGAGGTGCCGCGATTTCCGTTGTCCCCGTCCCTTTCGCTGTCGTTTTGCATCCGGATCGGCTTGGCGATCATTCTCCTTCATTCCTCGATCATCCGGCAGAGATGCATTCCGAGGACGGACTGCATTACCGCGGCCGGATATCCGAACCCCTAACTTAGTTCATTTTGGTGCGATTTTAAGCCCCTTGCTTCGGCACTGCAATCACAATTCGTCGCCAGGACGGACGCAAGATTAAAAAAGTCCCGCGTCCGACGTGCTCAGAGTCGCGATCAGGAAACGAAAAAGACCGGCCGCGCGATGCGCAGCCGGTCTCTTTTCAAGCACTGTCGCTTATGGCGCAAGCGCTTATGCAGCAGGCGTGACGGCAGCCGCGGCCTTGCCGGCAGCCGTCGCAGCGAGCGGCAACCGGCGCTTCGTAGGGCTTGTAGGCGTCCTTGGCGAGATCGGCATACATTTCGCCGATCTTCGTCGCTTCGGCGACGAAATCCTCATAGGACGACTTCACGTAGCTGGTCTGCAGTTCGAAAGCAGCTTCGACGCTCTTGACGCCGGCGAGCGTCTCGAAATGCGCAACGCCGTCCTGGAAGGACTTCTTGGAATAGTCGGCAGCTTCGGTGGCGATCGCCTGGAAACCCTTGGTGACGTCGGAATAGCTCTTCAGCATCGTGTCCATGGCTTCCTTGCTCTTCTTGTTGGCTGTCGTCGAAATTGAACATGTCCATCCTCCTTGTGTTGCTGGCCAGCGTAGCAAAGTTAGGTGCAACGCACAAATAGTCAAGTAGTTTTGTGCGATGCACAATCACTCTTAAGTTGCATAACCAGTAGCTAATGCGCAGATGAGGAACGAGCTACGTACATCTTCATTGATTTCGCAAATATATATCAGCGGCCCGCAACCTGAGGCTTCTCGAAGAATTCGCGAAGCCTTCGTTGTCGAGCTTTACGGAGACCGCGCGTCAATCCAGCAGATCTGCCGGAACCTTGCCGCCGTTTTCCGATAGCCTCTTCATCAGCGCCTTGTGAAGAAACATGTTCATTTTGGCGGAATCGCTTGTGCCGCTTCTGAGCGATCGCAAAATCAGCCGCATTTCGGCGAAAATATGAATCATGATATCAGCTTGATCTTATCAAAATAACCCGGGCCTGAAATGGCAGGGCCGGATAGTCGAATCATGTCGATCAGAAATCGAAGGTAGCGACTTAGAGATCGACGTCGAGGATCGCCATCGAGAAGTTGTAGGAAAGATCGCCGTCTTCGTCGTCGAGGTAGACGACGCCCAGGAACTCGTCGCCGAGATAGACTTCCGCGGAATCGTTCTTGCGCGGACGCGCCTTGACGACCATCTGCGGGTTGAACGTGCGCTTGAAATAGGCGTCGAGCTTCTTGATTTCTTCGGGCTTCACAGCTTCATCTCCATGAGCGGTCTTGAGTTGGCCGCTTCTTGCACAGGAAAAGCAGCGGTGTAAAGACCGCGGCGGCATTGCGCGCTCGCTGTCCCGCAAATCCGCAGGCTTATCCGGCGCTCAGATATCGGCGACCGAGCACCTGATCCATCGATGCGCGACGGTTCCGAACAGCCGGCCTCGCCGACGACCTTGGCCGGCACGCCGGCAACCGTCGTCTTCGGCGGCACTTCCTTCAGCACGACCGAGCCGGCCGCGACGCGCGAGCAATTGCCGATCTGGATATTGCCGAGAATCTTCGCGCCGGCGCCGATCAGCACGCCATTGCCGATCTTCGGATGACGGTCGCTGCCTTCCTTGCCGGTGCCGCCGAGCGTCACGCCATGCAGGATCGAGACGTTGTCGCCGATCACCGCCGTCTCGCCGACGACGAGGCCGGTCGCATGATCGAGGAAGATGCCCTTGCCGATGCGCGCAGCCGGATTGATGTCCGTCTGGAAGACGCTGGAGGACCGGCTCTGCAGATAGAGCGCGAAATCGCGGCGGCCGCGGTTCAGCAGCCAATGCGCCAGCCGATGGGTCTGCATCGCATGGAAGCCCTTGAAATAGAGCACCGCCTCGATGAAGCGCGGCAGGCCGGATCGCGGTCGTAGACGGCCTGGATATCGACGCGCAGGATGCTGCCCCATTCCGGCCAGTCTTCGAGCATTTCGTCGAAGGTCTGGCGCAGCAGGTTGGCCTGCATGTCGGGATGATCGAGCCGCTCGCAGATGCGATAGATGACGCTGTCTTCCAGCGAACGGTGATTGATGATCGTCGAATAGAGGAAGGCCGCAAGCAAGCGGATCCTGCTCGGCGGCGACGCGCGCCTCCTCGCGCAGGCTGTCCCAGATCGGATCCATGACCTTCACGGGCTCGAGCTCAGGGGCGAATGTCAGTCTTGGCGACCATTGCCAGCTCTCCTTCGTTGTCCGTCGGATCGATCATGATATAGGGCAAATCGCCGCTAGACATAAATGGGCGCTCGGAACATGACGCTTTAAAACGATTTTCCGTGATGCGGCCATTGAGGCGGTCACCGCTCGCCCGACCTTCGCGTAAAACTCAAGCACGGCCTTCTTGAACACCCTGTCGCCGACCGCCAGCATGTGGTCGCGGCCCGGAATATCGAGCGCCTGGGCATGCGGCATAAGCGCCGCCAGTTCCTGCGGCGAACCGGCGATATCGTCCTTGGTGCCGACGCCGATCAGCGTCGGCGCATCGATCCGTGCCGCATCGTCGGCCGCGCTACGCAGGTCGCGCGAGCCCTGGATGCAGGCGGCGAGCGCCTTGCGGTCGCTCTTCGTCTGCTCGGCGAAGGCGCGGAACATGCGGCCGCGCTCATGGGTGACCATCGTCGAGCGAGGGCGCAAGCAGCGCATCGGCGATCGGATCCCAGTCGCCGACGCCGTCGACCATGCCGATGCCGAGGCCGCCGAGCACGAGCGAGCGCACGCGATCCGGATGCGCGAGCGCCAGGAAGGCCGAAATGCGCGCGCCCATCGAATAGCCCATGACATTGGCTTCGGGGATGCCGAGATGATCGAGCAGCGCGACGGCATCTCTCGGCCATGATCCAGCGGATGATAGGCTTCGGATCATGCGGCTTGTCGCTCGCGCCATGGCCGCGATTGTCGATGCGCGATCACCCGGTAGCCCGCATCGCCCAGCGTCTTCAGCCAGCCCGGATGACCCAGTTGACATTGGCGGTCGAGGCAAAGCCGTGGATCAGCAGCATCGGCGCGCCGGTCGGGTCGCCCTCGTCGAAATAGGCGAGTTTCAGGCCGTCATGGGTGAAGCTGGAAAAGGCAGGCGTATTCAGATTCATGGGAGCCGTCCTGTTTTGGCGCGGACCATATTTTAGCGGCCAGCGTGAGGTGAACCCCGCGCTCGCCAAAAAACTGCACGGCCGCGGCATCTTTGGCACTACACTTTTGCGGCGAAGGCTTATCAATGGTCCGGCGCACATTTCACAAGCATTACGCGACGGAGCAGACATGGCCGGCCACAGTATTCCCCACTTCCAGAACGATGGCGGACACCGCGTGATCGAAATCGGCGTCAAGGAATTCATGTGCACCGGCGCATCCGTTCCCTTCGATCATCCGCATATCTTCATCGACATGGGCGACGACAACGAGAAGGTCTGCTCCTACTGCTCGACGCTCTACCGCTACAACGCCGCGCTCAAGGCGGACCAGACGAACCGGCCGGCTGCATCTTCCATGTCAAGGCGGCCTGAGTCGTCCGACGCACCGGATCGGACATGCAGATGCCGGTCAAACATGCCGCCATCATCGGCGCCGGCATTGCCGGCCTGACGGCTGCTCTGGCGCTTGCGCGCAAGGGCATCCGCTCCGAGATCTTCGAACAGGCGCAGCGTGCTGACCGAGGTCGGCGCCGGCCTGCAGCTCTCCCCCAACGCATCGCGCATCCTCGACGAAGCTCGGCGTGCTCGCCGCGACTTCGAAAGCGTCTGGCTCGAACCGCAAGCGATCCGGCTCGTCTCCGGGACATCGCTGCGGCCGATTGCCTCCGTCCCTGCGGCGATTTCGCGCGCGAGCGCTGGGGTGCTCCCTATGGCGTCCTGCACCGGGCGACGCTGCAAAAGGCGCTGCTCGATGCCGTCGACGGCCAATCCGCTCTGCCGCCTTCATCTCGGCGAGCGAGATCGATGACCCGGCAACACGCATCGCACGGATGATCGGCGCGCAGGCCGCGACCTGATCATCGGTGCCGACGGCGTCTGGTCGAAGCTGCGGCAGGCGATCCAGGGCAGCCCCTCGCCGCCGCTTTTCCGGCAATATCGCCTGGCGCTTCACGATCGCCGAGGCAGATGGCGCCGGCTTTCCTCGACCGCACGAACGTCACGGCATTTCTCGGGCCGTCGGCCCATCTCGTCTGCTATCCGCTGAAGGAGACCGCGCAGCTTCAACATCGTGGCCATCACCGCCGGCAACAGTCGCGCCGAGGACTGGGAACGCAGCCGCACGGAGCAGCAGCGGCAGCAGCTTGCTTGACGCGCTTTTCCGGCTGGCACCCGCAGATCGTCATCGCTGCTCGAGCGACGGTCGAGCCGACCTTCTGGCCGCTCTACGAAGCGAGCGCCGGGCCGCTGGCACAACGGCAAGCGATACCGTCCTGATCGGCGACGCGGCTCATGCGATGATGCCGTTTGCGGCCCAGGGCGCGGCGATGGCGATCGAGGATGCCTTCGAGCTTGCAGCCTTGCGTTGCCGCGCACGGCCCCTCGCCGAAGCGCTGCGATCGCTTCGAAAGACAGCGGGCGCCGCGCATTGCGCGCTTCGCAGCGCGGCGCCTTCAATCGCTTTGCCTATCACGCCCGCGGACCGATCCGGCTCGGCCGCGATCTCGTCCTGTCGCTGCGGCCGCCGCAAAGCCTCGCGGCCGATCTCGACTGGATCTACGGCTACCAGCCGCGCGATCGAGCTGATCAGACGGCGTTCGCCGCCGCAAAACCGCGCTTCGATATCGGCCTTGATATCGGCCACATCCTCCAGTCCGATCTGCAGCCGGATGACCGGACCTTCCGTCGGCGCCTTGCAGATCCTGCGGTCGTTGAGATTGACGTGCACGGCAAGGCTCTCGAAACCGCCCCAGGAATAGCCGAGACCGAAGATCTGCAGCGCATCGAGGAAGGCATGCGCCTTCGGCTTGAATTGTTCCGGGCTGTCGGCCGCGAGCACGAAGGAGAAGATGCCGCTCGAGCCCTTGAAGTCGCGCTTCCAGAGATCATGGCCGGGAAGCTCGGCAGGGCCGGATGCAGCACGCGTGCGACGTCCTCCCTGCCCTCCAGCCACTTGGCGATGTCAAGCGCGCTTTCCTGATGGCGCTCGAGACGCACGCCCATCGTGCGCAGGCCGCGCAGGATCTGGTAGGCGTCATCCGGCGCGCCGCAGATGCCGAGCGCGATATTCGCTTCCTTCAGCTGCTCCCAATGGGCGGCATTGGCCGAAACCGTGCCCATCAGAATGTCGGAATGACCGGACGGATATTTGGTCGCCGCATGGATCGAGATGTCGACGCCGTGATCGAGCGGCCTGAAATAGAGCGGCGTCGCCCAGGTATTGTCCATGGTGACGACGCAGCCGTGCCGGTGGGCGACCGCCGAAATCGCCGGAATATCCTGCATTTCGAACGTGTTGGAGCCCGGCGCCTCGGTGTGCACCAGCTTGGTGTTCGGCTTGATCAGCTGCTCGATGCCGGCGCCGATCATCGGGTCGTAATATTCGACCTCGACGCCGAGGCGCTTCAGCATCGTGTCGCAGAAATGCCGCGTCGGCAAATAGACCGAATCGACGATCAGCGCATGATCGCCGGCGGACAGAAAGGCCAGGAACGGCACGGTGACGGCTGCAAGACCCGACGGCACGAGGATCGTTCCCGCCGAACCCTCCAGCGCATCGATCGCCTCGCAGAGCGCATCGGTCGTCGGCGTGCCGCGCGTGCCGTAGGTGTATTTCTGGGCGCGCGTCTCCATCGTCCTGGCGTTCGGAAACAGCACCGTCGAGGCATGCACGACCGGCGGATTGACGAAGCCGTGAGTAGTCGGAGGGATCGTTGCCGATATGGGTCAGGCGCGTGTTGATGCCGGCGTTCTGCAGCAAGCTGTCTTTGTCTTTCATGTGTGGAATAGCCTTTTGGCGAAGTGATGCAAAGCCGAACTTTTGGACCCGCCGCCGCGAGCCGGTCAACCCCGGACAACGGTCATGCAAAGACGATCCGGATCGCAACCTGCGCAGATACATCAGCGATTTTCGCGAGATTTTTCCGCAAAACCGTGCCCATTTCATCGCTCAAATGCCTATTACATGCGGCGCAATCTAGCCAAAATGCTGAATTTCTGCCGCAATAATTGCGCGCGACACTTGACCGTAGTGACATTTGCGACTGTGATAGAACACACTCGCGCCGGGAGGGTGTCGAGAATTGGGGGGCGCAGTGGCTTGCTTCGGGCGCGGCTCCTCGCACGAAAAGATAAGACAACAGAAAAAGGTTGGGAAAAATGAAAAATAAGCTTCTGTCCGCCGCTCATCGGCGCTGCAGTTTTGGCACTTGGCGCCTCGGCCGCCTCGGCAACCACGCTCGAAGACGTAAAGGCAAAGGGCTTCATCCAGTGCGGCGTCAACACCGGCCTTCTCGGCTTCGCGCAGCCTGACGCCTCCGGCAACTGGGCCGGCTTCGACGTCGATTTCTGCAAGGCCGTCGCTTCCGCCGTCTTCGGCGATCGCGACCAAGGTCAAGTACACGCCGACTCTCTGCCAAGGACCGTTTCCCGGCGCTGCAGTCCGGCGAAGTCGACGTGCTCGTCGCGCAACACGACCTGGACGATCAACCGCGACACCGCGCTCGGCTTCAACTTCCGTCCGGTCACCTATTACGACGGCCAGGGCTTCATGGTTCGCAAGAGCCTGAACGTGAAGTCGGCGCTTGAACTTTCCGGCGCTGCCGTCTGCGTCCAGACCGGCACGACCACCGAACTCAACCTCGCCGACTACTTCAAGGCCAACAACCTTCAGTACAACCCGGTCGTTTTCGAAAAGCTCGAAGAAGTCAACGCTGCCTATGACGCCGGCCGTTGCGACGTCTACACGACCGACCAGTCCGGCCTCTATTCGCTGCGTCTGACGCTGAAGAACCCGGACGAGCACATCGTCCTGCCGGAAATCATCTCCAAGGAGCCGCTCGGCCCGGCCGTTCGCCAGGGTGACGACCAGTGGTTCGACATCGTCTCCTGGACGCACTATGCGCTGGTCAACGCCGAAGAATTCGGCATCACCCAGGCGAACGTCGACGAGATGAAGAACTCGCCGAACCCGGACATCAAGCGCTTCCTCGGCGTCGAAGCCGACACCAAGATCGGCACCGACCTCGGCCTGACCAACGACTGGGCCTACAACATCATCAAGGGTGTCGGCAACTACGGCGAAGTCTTCGAGCGCAACATCGGCGCAGGGCAGCCCGCTGAAGATCGCAGCGCGGCCTGAACGCTCTGTGGAGCAAGGGCGGCATCCAGTACGCACCGCCGGTTCGCTAACGCGACCGACTGACAATCGGGAAAGGCGGCTAGCCGCCTTTCCTCTTCCAAAAAAAAAGCCCGAAACAGGGCGCACAGGGGAATAGGCTCGGCATGACGCAATTGACTGCTACACATTTGCCTGAGACCGGCGGACATTCCGATCGGCTCGATTTACGACCCCAAAGTCCGGGGTATCTTCTACCAGGCCCTCACCGTCGCTCGTTGCTTGTCGGTGTCGATCTGGTGGATCGTCGCACAACACGATCGAAAATCTCGCGCGCAGCAACACGGCCTCCGGCTTCGACTTCCTCGAAGGACGCGCCGGCTTCGATGTCGGTCAGTCGCTGATTTCCTATTCGAGCGATTCGACCTACGGCCGCGCGCTTGCTCGTCGGCCTCCTGAACACGCTCCTCGTCGCCGTCACCGGTATCATCACCGCGACGATCATCGGCTTCATCGTCGGCATCGGCCGGCTGTCGCAGCAACTGGCTGATCGCCAAGCTGTGCACGGTCTATGTCGAAGTGTTCCGCAACATCCCGCCGCTGCTCGTCATCTTCTTCTGGTATTCCGGCGTTCTCGCCGTGCTGCCGCAGCCGCGAGAATCGCTGGCATCTGCCGCTCGAACATGTTCCTCAACAATCGCGGCCTCGCCTTCCCGAAGCCGATTTTCGAGACCGGCATGTGGGCCGTCTGCATCGCCTTCCTCATCGCGGTCATCGCCGCATTCTTCATCGCGCGCTGGGCGCATAAGCGCCAGGCGGCGACGGGCCAGCCGTTCCATACCATCTGGGTATCGATCGGCACTGATCGATCGGCCTGCCGCTGCTGACCTTCCTCGTGACCGGCATGCCGCTGTCCTTCGACTATTCCGGTCGCCGGCAAATTCAACCTGACGGGCGGATCGGTCGTCGGTCCGGAATTCATGTCGCTCTTCCTGGCGCTATCCTTCTATACCGCGTCCTTCATCGCCGAAATCGTGCGCGCCGGTATTCGCGGCGTAGCCAAGGGCCAATCCGAAGCGGCGCAGTGCGCTCGGCCTGCATCCGTCGGCCATCACGCGCCTCGTCGTCGTGCCGCAGGCGATGCGCATCATCATTCCGCCGCTGACGAGCCAGTATCTCAACCTGACCAAGAACTCGTCGCTGGCCATCGCCATCGGCTATCGCGGATCTCGTCGCCGTCGGCGGCACGATCCTCAACCAGACCGGCCAGGCCGATCGAAATCGTCATGCATCTGGATCGATCGTCTATCTCGCGCTCAGCATCGTCACGTCGCTGTTCATGAACTGGTTCAACGCCAAGATGGCACTGGTGGAGAGATAAGATGTCGGTCATCCAATCAACTCCTTCGTCAGAACAGCCATGCTGGCGCCGCAACGCCGCCGCCGGCCGGCGAAAAGGCGCATGCGCCTGGATCCGAAGAACCTCCTCGCAACACCGAAGGATGTCGTGCTGACGGTGCTCGCCATCGCCGCTCCTTGCCTGGGTCGCTGCCGCATATGATCAACTGGCTGTTCATCCAGGCCGTCTGGACCGGCCCGGACCGCACGTTCTGCGCAACGATCGTTCAGGGCGGCATCCAGCCGGACGGCTGGAGCGGCGCCTGCTGGGCCTTCGTCAGTGCGAAGTTCGACCAGTTCATCTTCGGCCGCTATCCGCTCGACGAGCGCTGGCGTCCGACGCTCGTCGGCATCCTGTTCGTCGCTCCTGCTGGTGCCGATGCTGATCCCGTCGGTGCCGCGCAAGGGCCTGAACGCCATCCTGCTTTTCGTCGTGCTGCCGATCATGTCGTTCTTCCTGCTCTACGGCGGCTTCGGCCTGCGAGATCGTCGAAACGCCGCTCTGGGGCGGCCTGATGGTCACGCTGATCCTCTCCTTCGTCGGCATCGCCGTCTCGCTGCCCTTCGGCATCCTGCTGGCGCTCGGCCGGCGCTCGAAAATGCCGGTCATCCGGATGTCTGCGTCGATCTTCATCGAGATCATCCGCGGCATTCCGCTGATCACCGTTCTGTTCATGGCGAGCGTCATGCTGCCGCTGTTCCTGCCGACAGGGCTGGACGGTCGACAAGCTGCTGCGCGCGCTGATCGGTGTCTCGATCTTCGCCTCCGCCTATATGGCCGAAGTCATCCGCGGCGGCCTGCAGGCCATTCCGAAGGGTCAGTTCGAAGGTGCCGATTCGCTCGGCCTCGGCTACTGGCAGAAGATGCGGCTGATCGTCCTGCCGCAGGCGATCAAGCTGGTCATCCCGGGCATCGTCAACACCTTCATCGGCATGTTCAAGGACACGTCGCTGGTCTCGATCATCGGCATGTTCGATCTGCTCGGCATCGTCCGCCTGAACTTCTCGGACGCCAACTGGGCGAGCGCCGTCACGCCGCTGACCGGCCTGATCTTTGCCGGCTTCGTCTTCTGGCTCTTCTGCTTCGGCATGTCGCGCTATTCAGGCTTCATGGAACGCCATCTCGACACCGGCCACAAACGATAAGAACTGAGGGAAAAAATCATGGCTGAAGCCCAACCGAAGAAACTGACCGTTTCCGCCACGGATGTCGCGGTCGAAATCATCAACATGAACAAGTGGTACGGCGATTTCCACGTGCTGCGCGACATCAACCTGAAGGTCATGCGCGGCGAGCGCATCGTCATCGCCGGCCCGTCCGGCTCCGGCAAATCGACGATGATCCGCTGCATCAACCGCCTGGAAGAACACCAGAAGGGCCACGATCATCGTCGACGGCATCGAACTCACCAACGATCTGAAGAAGATCGACGAAGTGCGCCGCGAAGTCGGCATGGTGTTCCAGCACTTCAACCTCTTCCCGCATCTGACGATCCTGGAAAACTGCACGCTGGCGCCGATCTGGGTGCGCAAGATGCCGAAGAAGCAGGCCGAAGAAGTCGCCATGCACTTCCTGAAGCGCGTCAAGATCCCGGAGCAGGCGAACAAATATCCGGGCCAGCTTTCCGGCGGTCAGCAGCAGCGCGTGGCGATCGCCCGCTCGCTCTGCATGAACCCGAAGATCATGCTGTTCGACGAGCCGACCTCGGCGCTCGACCCGGAAATGATCAAGGAAGTGCTCGACACCATGGTGGGCCTTGCCGAAGAAGGCATGACCATGATCTGCGTCACCCACGAAATGGGCTTTGCCCGCCAGGTCGCCAACCGCGTCATCTTCATGGACCAGGGCCAGATCGTCGAACAGAACTCGCCGGCCGAATTCTTCGACAATCCGCAGCACGAGCGCACCAAGCTGTTCCTCAGCCAGATCCTGCACTGAGCGGAAGAACCGTTTCGAAGAAGAGCCGCCGGAAAGGACCTCCGGCGGCTCTCTCGTCCAGCGGCATGAAGCGCGCTCCTTCGCTGCGTCCGGAAGGCGATATTCGTTCAACCATAGAAAAGCGAGCACGAATCACTATTTAACGGGGTCAGCCAATCCGCCACGGAGCGCTCCGATGAAAGCCAAACTTGCCGCAGTTCTTGTTGCGGTAGCATTAACTGCGGGGTGCACCGCCGCAGGCGACATTTCCGGCCCGGGCCTGGCCCCCATTCCCGGCAGCATCACCTATAACGGCCAGCCCCGCACAAAACTGACGAAATCGCCGATAGGCTCTGCATTCCCTCACACATTTTACGAACAGAGGCCGCGAGGTCGAGGAGACGTACATCATCCGGCCAGACCGCAGCCTGATGATCTCAAATCGCGTCTACCGTCCGATCGTTCGCTCGAATGACCGCTGAAAAATGGCGGTGACTGCCGGCAGAGAGCAGTATTCGTCCAGCAACCGGTCCATGCTCCCGAGTCAAATGACATCATGCAACTGCCTGCGTCAACTGTTGATTAAGCATACTCTTGCATTAAGCATTAAACTTATGTAATGCTCAGTGCGTAAGACGAGATTTGAAACGGGGGTAAACAGTGATGGACATTCAAAGTCCTCAGCATGCAAACAGCAGACCGGAGCGGCCTCTCAACTGCCGAACGGAAGTCGAAGCCGCAATGTTCGAAATGGTCAAGCGGTTACAGCAGCATGGCTGGGAGCCTGCAGAGGTGGCACTCGCCCTCGCAGACGCCGCCGAAGACTATGTGATGCTGCTCGCCAGCA
This sequence comes from uncultured Alphaproteobacteria bacterium, assembly GCA_963838565.1. Classification (GTDB taxonomy): domain Bacteria; phylum Pseudomonadota; class Alphaproteobacteria; order Rhizobiales; family Rhizobiaceae; genus Rhizobium. The sequence continues at coordinate 211,713 of CAWIRO010000010.1, read as the reverse complement.
AGAAGGCAGGCAGTCACTGAGAAGTTCAATTCTCGTATAGTCGCATTGCGTCTTCGCCGCACCCTGGGAGCGGCGTGGAGCCGGTTCTGTCGACCTGAGCAAGCGATCGTCTTAGGCGGCGTTCATCGCCGGCTTCCCAACTCGAAGGCCGATATATTTGGAACCGGTTCTTGCCGGCAGTCTTGGCTTCATAGAGAGCGGTGTCGGCTTTCATGAAAATGTCGCGTGGGCGCTGACGCGTCAAGAAGTGCAACGCCCACCGATGCGCCCACATGCATGCGAATTCCGTCCTTCTCGACCGTCCGGCTAAGGCATGCGACGACATGTGCAGCAAGATCGGAGACGGCATCGACGCTGTCTTGGCCGCTGACAAGGACGGCGAATTCGTCACCGCCAAGACGCGCTACAAGTTCGGCCCCCGACATGCCATCAGCAAACTCTCGGCGGCCTCCTTGAGGCAGTCGTCGCCAGCCTGGTGACCGAAGGTGTCGTTGACGCCCTTGAAACCGTCGAGGTCGATGAGAAGAAGGGCGGCAGGGCCGCGCCACCGCACGACAGAGACAAGCGCTGTAGTGCAGACTGGAACTGCGCGCGATTTGGCAATCCGGTCAGGATGTCGAACTCAGCCAGATAGCGGATCTGGTCGAACATCATCTTTTCGGCGGTGATGTCCAGCTTCATGCCAAAGATGCGGACAGGGACGTCGTCTTCACATTCGACGGTCGCTGTGATGCGGATCCAGCGCCTGTTGCCCTTGGCTGTCAGTATCTCGGCATCCATGCTAAACCCGCCGCGCTCGTCGATGGCCTGCGTGCGAAGCCTTGTCAGTTCCTCAAGATAGTTCCTTCGAGTAGAATTTCAGGATCTCGGCACGATCGAGTTCAGTGCCAGGCGTCAGCTCGAAAAGCTCGTAAACCATGTCGGTCCACACCAGGCCATTGTCCGGCAGGCTGCACTCCCAGACGCCGATTCTCGCTGCTTCAGACGAACGGTCGAAGATCTTGCCGACTATGCGCAAGAGCGGCTGCTTGCTCCTTCAGCAGACGCTCCTTCTCGGCCAGAGCGAATTCGAGCTGTCTTATGGTTGCGTCACTCCGCCGGGACGGGAGCAGCGGCAGACGCTCAGCGAGCCTGGAGATAATGGAGAAGGGCTTCATGCCTGACCTAGCGTTATACGGCAGTTCGCATACTTGCGCACAAGGTTTTAAGATTTTGTTTTCACTCGATCTCATCGTCACGTCCGTCGCGACGTGACGAGGTGTTCAACTGCGTGACAGGCGCGGCCGCTAGCAACTACAATGGCCGCCGCCGGGATCAGGACTATCCGGCCGCGTCGAACGTCTTGCGGCCCGGCCGCGAATGGCCTGAGCGATACCCTATGGAGCGGAAACGAAAATGCCTTTTAATTTCTTGCGAGTTGCGAAGAGACATCGATGAAGCCGTTTGTCCCACTTCGTTTGGAGGCGTCTTCCTGCCCAAGGGCTTTCCTTACGCACCTGCAGGTAGTTTTCACGATAAGCGTGCCGGCAGAGTGTGCTATTCGGCTTGTCATGGGTGAAATGCGCAATAGCGGGCCTGCGTGCAGTCGCTCGATACGTCACGTTCCATCGACCATCGAGCTCAAGAAATTGCCGTTTACGATGATATTCAAGACGTCCTGATCATAGGCAGGCAGCCTTTTTGCTGCACGCTGCTTTGCGAGGTCCACCGACCGGCGTCCGATTTCGAGCTTGAGCCACTTGTCGAGATCGACGAGCAAGACACCCGAGTTGAATGTAAGCGTCGTTGGGCTCAATCCAAGACGATCGTTGTCCTTTGTCGCCGGATCGTGCACTGCGGCGAGCACATTGCCCCTCATGTCAACGGACACGAGATCCTTGAGACTTTCCAACACCAACGTGTCAGCGTCCAGATACAGCAATCGACCCTTTTGAACGCCGAGTAACTCTGGCATCAACAGCCGGGCGTATACCGTCCGGCCCCAAACCGCAGTGGTCCTGACACCTTGCAATTTGCGGAGCGCATGACGATCGAGGTCAATAAAAAAGAGAGCTCTCCCACGGACACAAGCGCGTAACCTATCTTTGTCTTCGCTTCGTAGACCATCAGCGAACACGATAAGCTTCGCGTGATCCAATTCACCTTTGGATACAAGCGACATTAGCATAACGCCAGCAAGTTCAAGGAAATACCGATCTGTTGCTGTGGCAACGATGAGAGGCGATACCTCGGTCGATTGCTCACTGCACGTTAAAATAGAACCTGTCACACTATAGCCCTGGCTAAATAGTCTGGTTAAAATTCCGGTTTTTCGACGCGTTGGGTTGCAACTTCGAAGTCGACGACGGCATTTGGCTCGTCAGCGTCATGCACGATGATCTGGGATATATCGATTTGGAACAGAGAACCTTGCAAACCATCCACAACCCGTTCGGTACGAGGTTGTCACCCATTCTTAGGTACAAGCTGTTACCTATGTCTCCGGTACGGACATTTCAAAGAATGGTCGGAGTGGAGAGATTCGAACTCCCGACCCTCTGGTCCCAAACCAGATGCGCTACCAGACTGCGCTACACTCCGTGAGATGGGGCATTACACGCTTCATCCCGGCCCCGCAATATCTAATTCGCATCTTCCGCCGTCTTCAACATGGGATTGCCGAATAAGAGGTGCGGTTCCACGTGGCCGTACCTTGGCTGGACGCGAGGGGATCGCGCCGCCTTGCCGCACACCGTTCGGCAGGCCGCATTCGAACTTGGTTCGTGTCTGCTTTTTGCTTGAAAGTGAAGGGATTCGCGGCTAAGCAAATTTCATCTTTTCGCGCTATAGAAGCGATGAAGACCATTCCGGAGACGGGTGGAAGGGTAATTTCAGCGGGCATGGCTCGCATATCCGGAGGCGTTGCAGCATGTCTGCCAAGATCTACCGTCCAGCCAAGACCGCCATGCAGTCCGGCAAGGCCAAGACGCATCTGTGGGTGCTGGAATTCGATCAGGAGACGCCGCGCAAGATCGACCCGATCATGGGCTATACCTCTTCCGGCGATACGCGCCAGCAGGTCAAGCTGACCTTCGAAACGCAGGAACTGGCCGAAGCCTATGCCAAGCGCAACGGCATCGAATACCGCGTGATCGCGCCGAAGGATCCGACCCGCAAGATGGTCTCCTACCCCGATAATTTCCGCTTTACCCGCACTCAGCCGTGGACACATTGAACGTTCAGACATGCCGCTGTTGCCAGCCGCACATCGCAGCGGCCGGCATCGGCCCCTTAGCTCAGCTGGATAGAGCACCTGCCTTCTAAGCAGGTTGTCGCAGGTTCGAATCCTGCAGGGGTCGCCAAAACTTTTCGTGTCCATACCGAAGACATAGGTAACAGCTTGTACCTAAGACATGGGTGACAACCTCGTGCCGAACGGGTTAGGTCGGGCAGCCGCCATGCGGCACCTCCCGCAGGCGGCTCATCGGTCAGCGCGCAGGAGCCGTAATGCAAGTTGAAGTACCCTGCCCCAAGTGCGGCAAGACCGTATGAACTTTCCGCGCCCGCAGCCTCTCGATAGCGACATCATCACCTGCTATCACTGCAACTTCGAGCTTGGGACCTACGGCACCATCAAGCGCAAAATGGCGCTCTTCATGGAACGGCTGCTTCAGGCGAATGCCAAACCGGTGAAAAAGCAGAAATTCGGAGAGAATCGCGGCGCTTCGGCTTGCCGCTTACTTCTTCTTCGTCGTCGTGGGGCTCGCGACCTTGTCGCCGACCTTGATTCCGAGCTTCTTGACGACACCGGCATTCAGCTCGACGACGTATTTCACCTCGCCCATCGAATCGATGATCTCTCGCGAATAGGGAACGGCATTCTCCTTGATGTGACGGATCGTGCCGCCGCTATCGATGAAGAGCATGTCGAGCGGCAGAATGGTGTTCTCCATCCACATGGTCACCCGCCGCGACTGGCCGAAGTCGAAGATCATTCCGGCATCCTCGGCCATTTCCTTGCGGAACATCAGCCCGTATTCCCGCTGCTCATTGGTGGCGGCAATCTCGACCGTGAAATTCAGCATCTTGCCGGCGGCCGTCTGGATGACCAGCGGCTCCTTGTCGAAAGGCATCTGCTGCTGGGCAAGCGCCGGTGCCGTCAGGATGAAAAAAAGCGCCAACACGGCGCCTTTGATCATATTCACTGTGGAGCCGCCTGACATCTAGTGCGACCGGCTGGCCGGGCTCGGCATATCCGGATGGATTTCCGCCGCCATCAGTCCCTTGTCGCCGTCGCCGAAGCGAACGAGCACGACCTGGCCGGGGCGCAGTTCCGTCAGGCCGAAGCGGCGCAGCGTTTCCATATGCACGAAGATGTCTTCCGTGCCCTCGCCGCGCGTCAGGAAGCCGAAGCCCTTGGTGCGGTTGAACCACTTGACCAGCGCGCGCTCGAGACCGCTCGTCGCGCGTGACCTGCACATGGGTGCGCACCGGCGGCAGCTGCGACGGATGGACGGCGGTCGACTGATCCATGGAGAGGATCTTGAAGGCCTGATAGCCGCGCTCGCGGCGCTGGATCAGCGCGACGATGCGCGTACCTTCGAGAATTGTCTGGTAACCGTCGCGGCGCAGGCACGTGACATGCAGCAGAACGTCCTGCATGCCGTTGTCCGGCACGATGAAGCCGAAACCCTTGGCGACGTCGAACCACTTGACGACACCGGTGATTTCGACGAGATCGACGGCATCCCCGGACAACTCGTCGATATTCGGCGAATTCCTTCGATGAAATCCTGTCAGCCATGTCGCCAGTCCCTCGATTACGCGTCACACTGTTACGGTTAACTGATTCTTGAAATCAAGATTAACATCTTGGTAACGGATAAGCGCAAGTCCTAGTTTTCGATTATTCCCAGTTGCTCATTTTAATCCGCCGAGTCTTGCCTGAAGCTGGCGTCTGCGCATCAAGATCGCCCGCCAACATTAGAGAGGAAATAGAATGCGTTATCTCCACACGATGGTCCGCGTCAAAGATCTCGATGCGTCGCTGCACTTCTACTGCACGCTATTCGGTCTGAAGGAAATCCGCCGCTACGAAAACGAAAAGGGCCGCTTCACGCTGGTTTTCCTCGCTGCAAGCGAGGATATCGACGCATGCGCGAGAGAAATGGCGCCCCCTGCCTCGAACTCACCTACAACTGGGACACCGAGGATTACACCGGCGGACGCAACTTCGGCCATCTCGCCTATGAGGTGGACGACATCTATGCGACCTGCCAGAATCTGATGGACAAGGGAATCACCATCAACCGTCCGCCGCGCGACGGTCACATGGCCTTCGTACGTTCGCCGGACGGCATCTCGATCGAAATCCTGCAGAAGGGCGGCAGCCTTCCAGCGGCCGAGCCGTGGCTCTCGATGGGCAATACCGGCGCCTGGTAAGACCGAGGCTTTAGCGAGGCTTGCAGCATTTGCGATTTCGGGTCCTAGCGCCCGCTTCGCACTTGCCGCAGGCCTGACCCGCAGGCACTCTCCGGCCGACTCGAAGCGAAGGACGGCACATTGAGGCGTTCTCCGCACTCAATGGAGACCGGTCGCTTGCTCACTCTCGAAAAGCGAATACGCGCCATGGGCGCGCTTCTGATTGCCGCCGCGGCACTTGCGCTATCCGGCTGCGTATCGAACCAGAAGGCTCTTGATTCCGCTGCCGCCGCGCCTGCCGATCCGGCGGCAGGGCAGCTTGCTGCAAACACGCCGGGCAAAGCCGCCAAGAGCACCTATCGAGATCCGATGGTCACGAATGTATCCGGCGCCCGGCAGGCGACGGCTGCGCAGGATCCGAATGCCGCAGCTATGCCTTCCGCTGCAGCCGCCATGCAGCCCGCCAATATCGGCGGCATGGCGATGCAACCGACCCGCATCAACGCGCAACGCCATGAGCATCTTTTCGGCCCAGCCGGCGATGCCGCAAAACAACAACAGCTCAACGATCGTGCAGCCGGCCGATGCCAGCGCCTATGCACCCGTTCAGGGCGTCGACGCCGCGCGCAGCAGCGTCTTCAGCGCTCCGCCCCAGCCTGTCCTGCCGCCGCAGGCGGGCGAGCCTTTACCGCAGCAATCATCCGAGAACACCGGCACGAAGTCTGCATCCTCCGGCGAGACGGCGGCGATTGCCACCGGCAGCCTTACCGGCGGATCGATGAACGCGCTCTATGCCGCGCCGAAACAGAACCTCGTCGGCAGCCTCTCCGCGCTTCTCCAGAAGGCGTCTCTGCCGGGCATGACCCGTGTCGCGCCGAACGGCCTGCATATCCAGAACGGCACTGTGGAAGTCGGCTGCTTCAAACCCAATCTGCTGCATGTCATCAAGACGATCGAAAACCATTTCGGAAAGCCGGTCATCGTCACTTCCGGATACCGCGATCCCGAGCACAACCGCCTGGTCGGCGGCGCCGAAGAATCGATGCACAAGACCTGCGATGCCGCCGATATCCAGATCGCCGGCGTGTCCAAATGGGACATCGCCGCCTATGTTCGCTCGCTACCGGACCGTGGCGGCGTGGGCACTTATTGCGACACTGATTCCATCCATGTGGATACCGGCAAGAGCCGTGACTGGAACTGGGGCTGCGGTGCCGGACAGAGGCGAACGCTGCACGGACCAGCGATCTGACGAAACCGCGATTTGTCGCATACCGTTACGGCAGGGCAGTCATGTCCGCACAAGAAACAGCCGACAGCCTATTGATTCACATCGGATATTCGGCCTCTCGCGAGACCTCGGATTTCATGTCATTTTTTTGAAGAAAACCAAAATTCCCGCTTGCGGTGCACAAAGGTGCTGACTATAAGGGCGCCACCACGAAGGAAGCGCCCTTCGTCTATCGGTTAGGACACCAGATTTTCATTCTGGGAAGAGGGGTTCGACTCCCCTAGGGCGTGCCACTTTTCTCCTTGATTGCATTGATCGTGCCGTGCTTGTCAAAACGCTCGGCGTTCTTATCTGATGTCTGTGTGAGCTGCGCCCTTCGTCTATCGGTTAGGACGACAGATTCTCATTCTGTAAAGAGGGGTTCGACTCCCCTAGGGCGTACCACCTCGCACCACATGAAGGCTTTTTAACCGACTGCAAATCGATGAGCCTTCCAGGTTCCGGGAGCCCTGCAGTCGCTGTGGTTGCTGATCGCGTCCGGCGCTTCGGTCTTAAGGCGATGCCGGAAAGGCTCGGTTGAAGCCACGCTCCCGCATAAGAGGCTGCTTGTCTTTTGCCGGTGATAGTGGAGATGCCGATTTCCCATTTTTCCACAAGCCTCTAAAAAATCTGCGCTATCGCAATATTTTCGCATTTTGCCGCTTGCGGTGCACAAAGGTGCTGACTATAAGGGCGCCACCACGAAGGAAGCGCCCTTCGTCTATCGGTTAGGACACCAGATTTTCATTCTGGGAAGAGGGGTTCGACTCCCCTAGGGCGTGCCACTTTCATCTTGACCAGCGCTTCAGCGGCGGCCGCAAACACAATGCCACAAGCCGCCTACTCGATACGCAACTTCACCAGTAGGCGATCTGGCCATTCGATTTGAACTCCACGCAACTGATTGCATAGGGGAACTGAATTCCTCGCCATACACAGTACCAGCGACAAGCTGTGCCGCCATGCATCAGGAAGAAGCTTGTCCGAGCCTAATTACGTCGAGCCCTTTCGGTGCGGAATCTGACCAGCGTGGCGCAAGTTAGCACCCATACTCCAGTGAGAGATCGAATGGCGCCAAGCCTGCCTGGAGGACCTTGTTATGAACGCACACGACGCAAAGCCTCTCGCTGCCGCCCCTTCAACGGCCGGCGCCGAGCAGGTGCCGCAGCGGCTGATACCCTTTGCCGGCGGCTGGCGGGCGCATCGCAACAGGCATTGCATATGGATTGTGACGCCGCAGAACTATACGCATAGCCATGCGTTCGACGAAGTAGCCCTTGCACTGCGAGGCGCCTTCCATGACCTTGGCGGTTCCGCGCCGATCGTGAGAGACATGAATAAATTCGGAGGGCGCGCGCCGATCATCTATGGCGGCAACCTTCTCCCCGTCGAAATCCTCCCGCATCTGCCACGAGATACTGTGCTCATCAATCTGGAGCAGGTGTCGGAAGAAAGCGACTGGATCAATTCGCGCTATCTATCGATCCTCAAGAACCTTCCCGTCCTCGACTACAGTCCGCGCAATTGCAAAAATCTTGCTGCAAAAGGCATCACCCACGCCCGCGTGATGGAGATCGGATACAGCCGCACGTCTGACGCAGATCAAGCAATCGGAAGAGAAGGACATCGACGTCCTTTTCTATGGCTCGCTCAATCAGCGCAGAATTGATATTCTCGAAGCCCTGCAGCGGTCGGGGCTCAAGGTCGCCCATCTGTTCAACGTATACGGCGCCGAACGGGACGCGGCGATCGCACGCGCGAAGGTCGTGATCAATATCCATCACTATGAAAGCGGCGTCTTCGAAATCGTGCGCGTTTCCTATCTCCTTGCAAACCGCGTCTGCGTGCTGACGGAAGGCGACGTTGGCGATCCGGACCTTGAGCCGTTCATCGGCGGCTTGGCAATCGAGCCGTATGACGGCATGATCGAGCGCTGCCATCAGCTGATTGCCGATGCTGCCGAGCGCGATGCCATTGCCGCGAAGGGCTTTGCGGCCATGCAGAGCCGCTCGCAGGCGGACATGCTGATGAGCGTCATGAAGGCCGCTGCCTGATGAAGGCAGCAGAGGGGGTGCGTCATGCGTATTGAGACGACGGCCATCGAGGGTGTCGTGGCTATCACACCGCCACGCTTCGGGGATCATCGCGGCTACTTTTCAGAAGTATTCAAGGATGCCTGGTTCCGCGAGAATGTGGCAGACGTCACCTTCGTTCAGGACAACGAATCGTTTTCGGCACAGCCCGGCACTGTCCGGGGGCTGCATTTCCAGACACCGCCCTTCGCGCAGGGCAAGCTGGTGCGATGCCTTGCCGGCCGGATCCTGGATGTCGCGGTCGATATCCGCACGGGCTCGCCAAGCTTCGGCCAATGGCTGTCTCGGGAGCTCTCGCCGGAAAACGGCGTGCAGCTCTGGGTGCCGCCCGGCTTCGCGCATGGATTCGCAACGCTCGAGCCGAACAGCGTCATCAGCTACAAGGTAACCGCGCCCTACAGCCCGCAGCATGATCGCGGCATCGCATGGAACGATCCGGCGATCGGCATCCGCTGGCCGGTGGACGAGAAAGACATGGTTCTGTCCGACAAGGACAGGACGCTGCCGCGGCTCGCCGACGTTCCGAGCCATTTTTCCTATTCACCAACGCACCCCAAGGATTGATCCACCATGCGCATATTGGTCACGGGCGGAGCGGGTTTCATCGGATCGGCATTGGTGCGCTATCTCGTCAGCGAGATCGGCGCTGAGGTGCTGAATGTCGACAAGCTGACCTACGCCGGCAATCTGGCATCGCTGAAATCCATCGAATTGGCTCCGAACTATCAATTCCTGCAGGCCGACATCTGCGACCGCGGCAAGATGCAGGAAGCATTCGGCGTCCTTCCGCCCGGACATGGTCATGCATCTCGCCGCCGAGAGCCACGTCGATCGATCGATCTCGGGCGCAGCCGATTTCGTCCAGACCAACGTCGTCGGCACATTCAGCCTGCTGGATGCCGCGCGGCATTACTGGGATGGCCTCGACGCAGGCCGCAAGAGCGCCTTCCGCTTCCTGCATGTCTCGACCGACGAAGTCTACGGCTCGCTCGGCGACGAGGGTCTCTTCGAGGAGACGACGCCTTACGATCCGTCCTCGCCCTACTCCGCCTCCAAGGCCGCGAGCGACCATCTGGCGATCGCCTGGCACCGCACCTACGGCCTGCCGGTCGTCGTCTCCAACTGCTCCAACAACTACGGCCCCTACCACTTTCCCGGAAAAGCTCATTCCGCTGATGATCCTGAACGCGCTGGAGGGCAAGCCGCTGCCGGTCTACGGCAACGGCGCGAATGTCCGCGACTGGCTCTATGTCGAAGACCACGCCCGCGCGCTGTTCACGATCGCCTCCAGGGGCCGCCCCGGCGAAAAATACAATGTGGGCGGCCGCAACGAACGCAGGAACATCGATGTCGTTCATCGCATCTGCGCCATCCTCGACGGCATCTACAAGGACAACGGCGCCGCATGCGCGTCTGATCACCTATGTCACCGACAGGCCGGGACACGACGCACGCTATGCGATCGATGCGTCGAAGCTCGAAGGCGAACTCGGATGGAAGGCGCAGGAAACCTTCGAAACCGGCATCGAGAAAACCGTGCACTGGTATCTCGAAAATGCGTGGTGGTGGAGGCCGCTTCGCGAAAACGTCTATTCCGGCGAACGCCTCGGCATTTTCAAGGAACGATAAGCGATGCGCATCGCCGTGACCGGCAAACAGGGCCAGGTTGTCCAATCGCTGCTGAGGTGCGGGGCCGAAAAGGGCGTCGACATCATCGCCGTCGGTCGCCCGGAAATGGACCTTGCGGATCCCGCAAGCATCGCAGCCGCCTTCTCGAGCCTGCGCCCGGACGTCATTGTCTCGGCGGCCGCCTATACGGCGGTCGACAAGGCCGAGAGCGAGCCGGAGCTTGCTTTTGCCGTCAACGCCGCAGGCGCCGGCGCCGTTGCCGAGGCGGCCGCACAGCTCGGGGTGCCGGTCGTCCACATTTCGACCGACTACGTCTTCAGCGGCGACAAGGCGTCGCCCTATTCCGAAGAGGATGCGACGGGGCCGATCTCCGTCTACGGGCGCTCGAAGCTCGCCGGTGAGCAGGCGGTGGCGGCGGCGAACCCGAACCACGTCATCCTGCGCACCGCCTGGGTCTATTCCCCTTTTGGCGCCAATTTCCTCAAAACGATGCTGCGGCTTTCCGAGACGCGCGATCATCTTCGCGTTGTCGCCGATCAAACCGGATGCCCGACCTCGGCGCTCGACATCGCCGACGCGATCCTTGCGATCGCGGCCCGTATCGTGACGGACCCCTCGCCATCTCTGCGCGGCACCTTTCACCTGACCGGCAGCGGCGAGGCAAGCTGGGCGGATTTCGCCGAAGAGATCTTCGCCGAGCTTCATGAATCCGGCGGCAAGAACATCGGCGTCGAGCGCATCACGACGGCGGAATATCCGACACCGGCGAAGCGTCCCGCCAATTCACGTCTCAACGGAGACAAGCTGGCCAGAACCTACGGGATCCGCCTGCCAGACTGGAAGCAGTCGATGAAGATTGTCACGCAAGACCTTTTGAACAAAGGCATTTAGAGAGAGGGCATGAAGGGAATTATTCTCGCCGGCGGCACGGGAACGCGCCTGCATCCGATCACCCAGGCCGTCTCGAAACAGCTGATGCCGGTCTACGACAAGCCGATGATCTACTATCCGCTGACGACGCTGATGCTCGCCGGCATCCGGGAACTGCTGATCATCACCACGCCCCACGACGTCGAAGCCTTCAAGCGCCTTCTCGGCGACGGCTCGCAATGGGGCATTTCGCTGACCTATGCCGTACAGCCGAGCCCGGACGGCCTCGCCCAGGCCTTCATCATCGGCGCCGACTTCGTGCATGGCGACAGCTCCGCGCTGGTGCTCGGCGACAACATCTTCTACGGGCACGGACTGCCGGAAATCATGAAATCCGGGACGAGCCGCGAGGAAGGCGCAACCGTCTTCGCCTATCACGTCACCGATCCGGAGCGCTACGGCGTCGTCGGCTTCGACGCGAAGATGAATGCGCTGTCGATCGAGGAGAAGCCCAAGCAGCCGAAATCGAACTGGGCGGTGACCGGCCTCTATTTCTACGACCAGCAGGTCGTCGATATCGCTGCCAACCTGAAGCCGTCACCGCGCGGTGAACTGGAGATCACCGATGTCAACCGCGCCTATCTCGAGCGCGGGCAGCTCTTCGTGGAACTGATGGGCCGAGGCTATGCCTGGCTCGACACCGGCACGCCGGACAGCCTGCTCGACGCTGCGGGTTTCGTCAGCACGCTTGAGAAGCGGCAGGGCTTCAAGGTCGCCTGCCCCGAGGAAGTCGCCTGGCGCATGGGTTACATCTCGCAGGACGACCTTGCGAAGCTCGCTGAAAAGCTCGGCAAGAGCGCTTACGGACAGTATCTGTCGAAGCTGACGTCCGCCTCGTGAGCTATCTCGCCGGCGCCGCGTCGCAGACGCGCAGCTGGATGCGGCGCGCGCCCTGATAGTGGTCCGCGCCGAGCGTTCCCGCGACATGCGATTTGCGCCCGCGGGAATTGAGCAGCAGGTTGCCGAGCGGGCGTTTCCGCCGCGCGGAAGGCGATGCCGTCGAGGCGAGAGCCGTCCTGCGCCTCCAGCGTCACCTTCACATGGTTCTCGCCGACCATGCGCGCGAATCGCGCAGCCGATGCGCCGGCACGGCGAAGATCGGCTGCGGATGGCCCGAGCCGTAGGGGCCGGCCGTTTCCAGCTGGTCGATCAGTTCCGATCGTGGCGCCGCTGGCGCCGAGCGCGCCGTCGATCTTCAGCGTCTCGTTGGCGACGAGGCCTGCCACCGTCTTCTCGGCCTTCTCCGTGAAGAAAGTGCCGCAGCCTGCCGAGATTGGCGCGCTCGACCGTCAGGCCCGCGGCCATCGCATGACCGCCGCCCTTGACGAGCAGGCCCGTCATCGACCGCGGCGCGCACCATCCTACCCATGTCGAAGCCGTTGATCGAGCGGCCGGAGCCGGTTCCCCTGCCCGATCGGATCGAAGGCGATGGCGAAGGCCGGGCGCGGAACTTCTCCTTCAGCCGCGCCGCAAGCAGGCCGACGATGCCGGGATGCCAGTTCTCCCGCGCGGTGACGATGACGGAGGCGCCGTCGCCGTTGCCGTATTCGGCCAGCGCCTCGGCCTCCGCCTCCTGCAGCATGGCGGCTTCCATCGCCTGGCGCTCGCGGTTGAGTTCGTCGAGCTTCTGCGGCGATCGCCTCGGCCTCGCCGGCATCGTCGAGCGTCAGCAGCCGGCTGCCGAGCGCCGCATCGCCGATGCGTCCGCCGGCATTGATGCGCGGGCCGATCAGGAAGCCGAAATGATAGGGTGTCACCGGCCCGCCAAGCCCCGCCTTGCGAAACAGCGCCGACAAGCCCGGCATTGCCCTGATGGCGGGCGGCGACCAGGCCCTTCACGACATAGGCCCGGTTCAGGCCCTTGAGCGGCACGACATCGCAGACGGTCGCCAGCGCCACGATATCGAGCCAGGCAGCAGATCGATCGAGCAGAACGCGCTTGTCGCCCGCCTCGCGCAGCTGTCGCAGGCGTTGCGACCAGCACCAGGAAGACGACGCCGGCGGCGCAGAGATGCCCCTGCCCCGAAAGATCGTCCTCGCGGTTCGGATTGACCAGCGCATGGCAAGGCGGCAGCTCGTGCGCCGACCTGGTGGTGATCGATGACGACGACGTCGATGTTGCGCGCCTCGGCGGCCGCCAGCGACTCGTGGCTGGTCGAACCGCAATCGACGGTGACGATCAGCTGGGCGCCGTTGTCGATCAGCTGGTTGATCGCCGCCGGATTGGGGCCGTAGCCTTCGAAGATGCGATCGGGAATATAGATGTTGGCCTGGACGCCGAAATGCGTGAGAAAGCGGTACATCAGCGCCGAGGAGGCGGCGCCGTCGACGTCGTAGTCGCCGAAGATCGCGACGCTTCTCGCCGCGCCTTGATCGCGCGCAGCAGACGCGTTGCGCGGCCTTCTCGCAATCGGTCAGCGTATAGGGATCCGGCATCAGGCTGCGGATCGTCGGATCGAGAAATGCCACCGCCTCGTCGACCGCCGACGCCGCGCCCGGCAAGCACGCGGGCAATCAGGTCCGGCAAGCCGTGCATCTGCGCCATGGCAAGCGCGCGGTTCTGGCCGGCCTGATCGAGCCGCGAAACCCAGCGGTTGTCCGGTGACGGAGTGCTCGACACCCAGAAACGCCCGCTGCACCGGATCTGGCACGTCGACTGCCATCGATCACCCATGCTTGTGACCGTTCGTACGCGGATTTTGCGGCATCCGCAAACCGGATCGAAGCGGCTCCACGCGGACAACGCCGGCTGGGTGCCGCGAAGAGTGCAGGAAGCTGTCAGGCTTCCTTCGGGCGCTCGATGCGGATGACCTGCGGTTCGCCGACGAGATAGCCTTCGCCCTTGATCGCGGCGACCGCCTTGCGCACCGATTCCTCCGTCGTCGCATGGGTGACGAGGATGATCGTCTGGTGGTGCGACGGCGCCAGATGCTGCTTCGAGCGCTGGACGATCGATTCCAGCGAAATGTGGTTTTCCGCCATGCGCGTCGCGACGCTTGCGAAAACGCCGGTGCGGTCGAGCACCGTCAGGCGGATGAAATAGCCGCCCTCGTGGCTCTGCATCTGCGCCTTGCGATAGGGCTCGCAGCGACTTTGCCGGATGGCCGAGCACCGGCACGCGCTGTGCGCCCGGCTGGCTCTTGGCGATGTCGGCGATATCGCCGAGCACCGACGGATGCCGTCGCATTGCCGCCGGCGCCGGGGCCGACCATCAGCAGTTCGCCGAGAATGTCGGATTCGATCGCCACGGCATTGGTGACGCCGTCGACCTGGGCGATGACCGAATTCGAGCGGCACCATGGTCGGATGCACGCGCTGCTCGATGCCGCTCTCGGTGCGCTGGGCGACGCCGAGCAGCTTGATGCGGTAGCCGAGATCGGCCGCCGCATGGATATCCTCGATCGAGATATTGGTGATGCCTTCGAGATAGATGTCGTCGGCCGCGATCGCGGTTGCCGAAGGCAAGCGTCGTCAGGATCGAAAGCTTGTGCGCCGTGTCGTTGCCCTCGATGTCGAAGGCCGGATCGGCTTCGGCATAGCCGAGGCGCTGCGCTTCCTTCAGGCAGTCCGCGAAGGACAGGCCCTCCTTCTCCATCTTGGTCAGGATGTAGTTGCAGGTGCCGTTCATGATGCCGTAGACGCGCGAAATCGTGTTGCCGGTCAGCGATTCGCGCAGCGCCTTGATGACCGGAATGCCGCCGGCGACGGCCGCTTCGAAATTCAGCAGCGCGCCCTTCTCCTCGGCGATCGTCGGCAAGTTCGACGCCGTGATAGGCAAGCAGCGCCTTGTTGGCTGTCACCACATGGAGACCGCGCGCGAGCGCCGCGCGCACGGAGGCGTTGGCCGCGCCGTTCGGCGCCGCCGATCAGCTCGACGAAAACGTCGATATCGGCCTTCTCAGCCAGATCGACCGGCCGGTCGAACCACTCGATGCCGGACAGGTCGATGCCGCGATCCTTGGTTCCTGTCGCGTGCCGTGACGGCCGTGATCTCGATCGGCCGGCCGCAGGTGACGGCAAGCTCGTTGCTGCGGCTCTGAATGATACGGACGAGCGAAGCACCAACGGTGCCCAAGCCCGCAATGCCGATTTTGAGGGCATCTGCCATGGATCGATCCTGACAGTGTCTTGTGAGCGGCAGCCGCCGGAAAGCGGCTGCCGTTGCAGTGATGGTATCAGCGATGAGCGTTCAGCGAGATGACGTTGTGCATCGTCTCGTCGGCCGTCGACAGGAACTTCTTGATGTTGCGCGCCGCCTGGCGGATGCGATGCTCGTTCTCGACGAGCGCGATGACGGACGTAGTCGTCGCCCTGCTCGCCGAAGCCGATGCCCGGGCGCGACCGCGATGTCGGCCTTCTCGACCAGAAGCTTGGAGAACTCCAGCGAACCGAGATGACGGAACTTCTCCGGAATCTTCGCCCAGGCGAACATGGTCGCTGCCGGCGGCGGCACCTCGAAACCGGCCTTGCCGAAGCTCTCGACCAGCACGTCGCGGCGGCGCTTGTAGATGTTGCGCACTTCCGCGATGTCGGAACCGTCGCCGTTCAGCGCATGCGTCGCGGCCACCTGGATCGGCGTGAAGGCGCCGTAGTCGAGGTAGGACTTCACGCGCGTCAGCGCCGCGATCAGGCGCTCGTTGCCGACGGCAAAGCCCATGCGCCAGCCGGGCATGGAGAAGGTCTTCGACATCGAGGTGAACTCGACGGTGACATCCATCGCGCCCGGAACCTCCAGAACCGACGGCGGCGGCTCGTCGTCGAAATAGATTTCCGAATAGGCAAGATCCGACAGCACGATGATGTCGTGCTTCTTCGCGAAGGCGACGACGTCCTTGTAGAAATCGAGCGTCGCGACATAGGCCGTCGGGTTGGACGGATAGTTGAGGATCAGCGCCAGCGGCTTCGGGATCGAATGGCGAACCGCCCGCTCCAGCGGCGGGAAGAAGCTCTCGTCCGGCTCGACCGACATCGAGCGGATCACGCCGCCTGCCATCAGGAAGCCGAAGGCATGGATCGGATAGGTCGGGTTCGGGCAGAGGATGACGTCGCCCGGCGCGGTGATCGCCTGCGCCATGTTGGCGAAGCCTTCCTTGGAGCCGAGCGTGGCGACGACCTGCGTATCCGGATTGAGCTTGACGCCGAAGCGGCGGGCATAGTAGGCGGCCTGCGCGCGGCGCAGGCCCGGAATGCCCTTGGAGGAGGAATAGCGATGCGTGCGCGGGTCCTGGACCACTTCGCACAGCTTGTCGACGATCGCCTTGCGGCGTCGGAAGATCAGGGTTTCCCATGCCGAGGTCGATGATATCGGCCCCGCCCGCTCGCGCGCTCGCTTTCAAACGGTTGACCTGTTCGAAAACGTAAGGCGGCAAACGCCGGACTTTGTGAAACTCTTCCATTTCTTTCCCCATGGAAATGCGGCCACCATGGCCGCGCTCGAAGTTCGTTCGATCTCCGGCTGCCTGCGACACGAACTTCAGAATCGCAAGCGCCGTATTCATCAGACTTTCGTCAGGCGGCAAATCTTTGACGAACAGCCGCAACAGACGCGTCTTTATCGGGAAAATCACCTCTCCCGCCAACTGCGGAAGGCTTTGCGTCCAAATCGCCTGAAAGGCAAGCGCTAATTGCCGATTTGCAGAAAGCGTGTCGGGGCCGTGCTCGGCGGCAAGCTTTCTGCAATTCCGCCACGCGCCGCTGATACTCGGCTTCGCGAAATGGTGCCGGCCTTGCGCTGGGCGGCTGAGCGCCGTCAGCTGCTTCTGAAGGCTCGCGGCTTCCTCGTTGCTCATCTGGGTGTTTGCCGCCGTCAGTGGCGCGCCGAAGCCCGGATAGCCATCCGGATAACGGGACAGGCTGCTTTCCGTCGGCTCCTCGCCCTTGCGTCGGCGGCATGACGACAGCTGTCGGCGCCGCTCGCCGCGCGTCGGCGGCCGCCTTCTGTTCCGGCGTCGACGTGCATCCGGCAAGCATCGCCGCCGCGGCCGCGGCGACGAGATGCCATGCGGGTTGCGATTGCAATGCCAGAGATACCGTTCGTCGTCATGCCAGATCTTCCAAATCCTGATGCCCTAGCGACTGTTAAATTTGTCGCAGCGACAAAGCAATAGCACGGGCGGGCTTGCGTTGGAACTTGTTTTCTTGATCGCGGACGATGTACAACTGAGTTAACAGAAGACGATTGCTGCCGCCGGGAGGAGAATGCGTGACCGACAGCGAGCAGGACACAGGACGGAAGGCTCCAGGTCTTCGAGCCCGAAATCCGTCGATCCCTACATCGTCAAGGATCCCGAGGCGATGGCGATGAATTTCGCCCGCGCGCTCGGAAAACCTCGGCAAGGCGGCCTCCGCCTGGCTTGCCCCGCGCGAAAGCGGCGAGACAATCGACAGGCTCGCCGAGCCGATGACCGACATGGTCAAGACGCTCTCCAAGGTCACCGAATACTGGATGTCCGATCCGCGCCGCACCTTCGAGGCGCAGACGCAGCTGATGAGCAGCTTTTTCGGCGTCTGGACGCGCTCGATGCAGCGCATGCAGCGGCGAGACCGTCCGCGAGCCCGAGCCGTGCCGCGCAACGACAAGCGCTTTTCCGATCGCCGACTGGCAGAAGAACCCGTTCTTCGATTTCCTGCGCCAGGTCTATTTCATCACCGCCGACTGGGCGGAGAAGATGGTCGCGCGAGCCGAAGGGCTCGACGAGCACACGAAGCACAAGGCCGCCTTCTACGTGAAGCAGATCACCGCGCGCCCTTTCGCCGACCAACTTCGTCGCCACCAATCCGCAGCTCTACCGCGAAACGGTCGCCACCAGCGGCGAAAACCTGGTGCGCGGCATGAAAATGCTGGCCGAGGACATCGTGGCCGGCCACGGCGACCTGAAGCTGCGCCAGACCGACATGACGCAAGTTCGCCGTCGGCCGAGACATGGCGCTGACGCCGGGCAAGGTCATCGCCCAGAACGACGATCTGCCAGATCATCCAGTATGAGGCCGCCACGGAGACGGTGCTGAAGCGCCCGCTCCTGATCTGCCCGCCCTGGATCAACAAATTCTACATTCTCGACCTCAACCCGCAGAAATCCTTCATCAAATGGTGCGTCGACCAGGGCCAGACGGTGTTCGTCATCTCCTGGGTCAATCCCGATGACCGCCATGCCGCGCAAGGATTGGACGGCCTATGCCCGCGAGGGCATCGATTTCGCGCTGGAAACGATCGAGAAGGCGACCGGCGAAAAGGACGTCAACGCCATCGGCTATTGCGTCGGCGGCACGCTGCTTGCGGCGACGCTGGCGCTGCATGCCAAGGAAAAGAACAAGCGCATCCGGACCGCGACGCTGTTCACCACCCAGGTCGATTTCACCCATGCGGGCGACCTCAAGGTCTTCGTCGACGAGGAGCAGCTCGCAGGCGCTCGAAGACCAGATGAAGGCAACCGGCTATCTCGACGGCTCGAAGATGGCGACGGCCTTCAACATGCTGCGCGCCTCGGAGCTGATCTGGCCGTATTTCGTCAACAACTACCTGAAGGGCCAAGATGCCGATGCCCTTCGACCTGCTGTTCTGGAACGCCGATTCCACCCGCATGGCGGCCGCCAACCACGCCTTCTACCTGCGCAACTGCTATCTCAGGAATGCGCTGACCGCCGGCGAGATGATCCTCGACGGCAAGACGCTGTCGCTCAAGGACGTGAAGATCCCGATCTACAATCTCGCGACACGCGAAGACCATATCGCGCCGGCAAAATCCGTTTTCCTCGGCAGTCAGTTCTTCGGCGGCAAGGTCGATTTCGTGCTCGCCGGCTCCGGTCATATCGCCGGCGTCGTCAATCCGCCCGACAAGAACAAATATCAGTATCTGGACCGGCGGCCCCGCCAAGGGCGAATACGACGACTGGCTCGCCAAGGCCGAGGAAACCCGCGGTTCCTGGTGGCCGCACTGGCAGGCCTGGATCGAAGCGAAGGACGCCAAGACGCGTCCCTGCGCGCAAACCCGGCGGCACGGCACTCAACGCCATCGAGGAAGCCCCCGGCAGCTATGTCATGGAGCGGGCATAGCGTCCGCCGTTCTTTTCGCCGGAAGAGCGTTTATTCAAAGATGATCAAGGTTGCCGGCGATGGCGGCAGTTCCTTCGTGACCATGGTGCCGAACCCGGCGCGCCGTCCCATCTCCGACAATTCGCTCTTCGTGATAGGCATCGCCCTTCGGCGTCGTCGCCAGCATCACCCAGGCGAATGCGGCCGCAAAATCAGGGAGAAACGCGGTCATCGTTCGGCACGAACTCGACGACGACGACCTTGCCCCCGGCACCGAGACTGGCGCGAGCCTTCTTCAGGAGACCAACGCAGGTTTCGATATCGAAATGGTGGAGGAAGTTCGGCAGCAGAATGAGATCGTAATCCTCGCCCCAATCCACCTCGAAGGCGCTTCCGGGGATAAAGCTGAACCGGTCCGCAACGCCTGCTTTCGATGCGTTCTCCTTGGTCAGGGCGAGCACCGACGCCCAGTCCAGGGCAACGATCCGCGCGGTAGGGATGGCCTTGGCAATCTCGATGCCGAAAGCTCCCGGGCCGGCGGCGATATCCAGCACCTTCTTCGGCGGCGAGGCCCAGGCCTTCACCTCCGCCGTAACGCCGGCAGCGCTCCCACCCGTAAAGGCGCCCATCCCGCGGGCAAACTTCACCCAGATTGGATTGTCTGCCGAGATATTCGCAAGGCCCAGCGACCCGCCGTTGCGAACGCTCGCCGCAGGATCGTCCAGAAACAGCGAAAGCATTTCCGGAGATATGAGGAATTCAATTGCCGCACCCATATAGGCGGGCGAACGCCGGTCGAGAAAAGTCTGGCTCGCGGGCGTCAGCATGTAGCTGTCGCCGCTCTTCGTCAGAAAGCCCGCGACGGCTAGATAGTCACAGAGGATACGCAATCCACGTTCGGCACCGCCGGCTTCAGCCGCGAGCGACCCCGCCGTTCGGCTCCCGCTGCCGATCATCGTGAACAGCTCGAGTTCTATTGCCGCCTTGATCGCGGCGGTCTTGCAGTACGCGTACATCGCGTCAACCATTGAAGCCGGAGAGACTTCGCTCTCGCGCAATTCAACTGCGGAAGACATTTGGTTCCCCTTTTTTGCCACCCTTCGCGTCGCGACGATAACAGACGGGAGAACGAATTACACGACTTGCTAATATTCAAGCGGAAAGAAAGGCATCCGCTCCACCTGGCTTCGTTTTTGGAACACATAGCGGATTGCGTAAAGGAATTAGTTACCATAGTGCGTCATGCTTCCTGACAGCCGCTAAGTTGATCGGGCCTCATTTCTGCCCTCTTGCTTCATTAGCGGCTCCGGCGAAGCGTCCCGCGTAGCGCCGGTGTGACGCGTAGGGAAACCGAGTAATATGGCGTTTGCTGTCGAGACGTGTAAAAGCGTCAACCCTTTCGGCTGGACTTTTTTTTGGCCAGCCAGACTTCTCCGGCTCATCCCCGGGACTGTTGCCATTGGTATCGCCGCCTCGGCATCCGCCTGGGTGATCGCATCTGTCGCAACAATGCATACATCCGCAATGCCGCGCCCGCCGGTCGCAAATTTGATCGCCGACGTCGCGATCGCACCGAACCGCGCTAACCCTGCGGCCACCCGCGCGCACCCGTTGATCCACGTCAGCAAGTTCTCCCGCCTCCCCGGCCAGACGACGGTTTCGGACCGCATGGTTGCCGAGAATTCGCCGAAAAGCTCCAAGGACATGATCGCGCTCATGCAGCGCCGCGGCTTGTCGCTGCTCGCCAAGCGCAACAATGGAGCCGAGATGGCTTCGGCATTGAGGCAGCAGGCGCAGGTGCTTGCGAGCGCTGCGGCTTTCGCGGCTCCGGTGCCACTTCCGGAGCCTGCTCATTCAATCCAAACCGCCGCCGCCAAGCCGGTCGAACCAGCCTCCGGCCCCGTGAGGGCTGCCGACGTGGCTTCCGCCAACCCTGCTTCTGCCGCAGCCCCGGTCGAAACCGCCTCCGCTGAGACGGCAACATCCGATGCGCCTTTCGGTCTCGTCATGGCGCCCGGCACCGACATTCCGCTGCCGATGACCCGGCCGGGCAAGCCGAAGACTGACCCGGTTGCCGCCGAACCCGCGCTTGCCTATGCGCCGACGACAGGTGACGGCGAGGACATGCCTGCATTCGCCAAGCCGACGCTAGTGCCGGGCGCCCGCAACGGCGTCGCGATTTATGACATTGCAGCCGGCACCGTCTATCTGCCAAGCGGCGAAAGGCTCGAAGCGCATTCCGGCCTCGGTGCCATGCGCGACAACCCGCGCTACGTCGATCAGAAAATGCGAGGCCCGACGCCGCCGCACACCTATGACCTCACCATGCGCGAGAGCCTGTTTCACGGGGTCGAGGCGATCCGCCTTCATCCCGTCGGAGGCCCGGAACAGATCCACGGCCGAGTGGGCTTGCTCGCTCATACCTACATGCTCGGCAAGCGCGGTGATTCCAACGGCTGCGTGTCCTTTAAGGACTACCGCCGCTTCCTCGCCGCCTTCAAGCGCGGAGACGTCAAACGCCTCGTGGTCGTGCCGAGCCTGAAAAATCCGCCGTCCTCGCGCCCTACCCTCGCGTCGCTGTTTTCAAGGCGAAGCTGAGCGCCGGCTGGCTTCGCCCCGCCGAGTGCAACACCGGCTATTCTCCCGCACTTGTCTCGATAGGATAGCCGGCATCCTGCCACGCGTGCCAATCAGCTGCGTGTCGCCCACCGAACGCCGGCAGCAACGGCTATACCCAGAAGCGGCCATATCGCCCAAAATGTCCCGTGCCACGAGAGAAGGTTGATTACGACGATACCGATCCCAACGGCAATCAGGGTGGCAATCGCCGATCAAGACGATTCTGCGCCCGAACCCATATCACTGCCGAGAGGAAGCCAAGGCCAAGGAGCGGCCAGGCGGCCCAGAAAACACCTCGCCAGGACAGGAGGTTGATTGCAACCAGTGCAGCCGCCGCCACTGCGAACAAGCCAACTATCTTCCAGGCTCTCGGCGCAGGTTGCTGTGTGGACCTCGCAGGCGCGGCCTCCGGACGGTACGTTGCAGCTTGCGGCGACGGAACGTTGCCAGGACCCTCGCCGATACGCACGGCATAACTCGGCACGGGCTCAGAAACATTCTTCACCATCAACGGCCCGAGGAACTCGAACCCGACGGTCACCTTGTTGCGGACCTGATCGTAGACGGTGTTCGATATCACGATACCGCCTGCGGCTGCCGACGCCTGCAGCCGTGCGGCAATATTGACGCCGTCTCCATAGATATCGTCGCCATCGACAATCACATCGCCGAGATTGATGCCTATCCGGAACAGCATCCGCCCGTCCGCCGGCCGCGCAGCGTTCATGCCGGCCAGTTCGTTCTGAACGTCCACAGCGGTCCGCACGGCCTCAACAACGCTCGGAAATTCGGCGATCAGTCCGTCACCCCAGGTATTGATCACCCGCCCTCCGTGCAACGCGATGAGGCGCGACATCGCATCGCGGTACCGCTTCAGCATTGCGAGCGTGCCTTCCTCGTCGGCGCCCATCAGGCGGGTATAATCCTGCACGTCAGCGGAGAATATGGTCGTCAACTTGCGTCGCGTTTCGCTCATGATCCTCCCCTTCCCCGCTCACCCAGCGAAGCTAGCCTGATTGCATCCGTATGAATATGCGGGATTTGCACCGAAGGCGAAACGGGCTGGCGCTATCACGTATGCTCGTTCGCTTAAGGCAAATTGGGGAATTTGGCAGCAAGTGCCACCAGTGCACCAACCGAAGGCAATCGCCCGCGGAAGTGCGGACGGGCGACAACGAGCGGGAACAGGAGCCAGGAGCGGCTCTCTATGGCGCTCCGTTGATCTCTACGACATTTAAGTCGGGGTCGCGGAGGTAGAGCTGTGGGAAGCCGGTTGGACCAGAGCGGAAAACCAGCAGACGCTTTGGATCGTCTTCAGGCAGATCCTCCCGAAAGCCGAGGGTTGTCAGCCGTTCAACGACCCGCTCAAAATCATTGGTGCGGAACGCGAAGTGCCAATCGTTACGGTCGATCACGGGTCTCTGGCGGAACGTACCTTCGGGATGCACGACAAGATGTATCTGTTGGCTGCCGCAGGCGAGCCAAGCGCCTGCGGCCGGGAAATCAGGCCGAGGAATTTCGGTGAGGCCGAATACATCACAATAAAAAGGCAGTGATTTTCCTAGATCAGCGGTGATGATCGATACGTGATGCAAGGCAAGCAGAGACATCCCTGTTTCCTCCAAATCCGCCATGGGCAACTACGCAACTACAGAGATAGCAGCTGCACCTGTGAAATACCATCTTGTTATCAGGGGTTGTCGAAACCTGGAGAGACAATTGCCGGAGAGCGTGGCACCTCCCAACATAATCCAGGCACATCTGCCAACCGCGCCGGCCGCCCCTCCCTCATTCCTGTGCTTGTCACAGGAATCCAGTGCGCCCAAGTCCTTGGGCGCGGGAACTCATTTGATGGCGCAGAAGGTTCATTCACGGTGCCGGCGCGCCGTCGCTGGATTCCTGCGACGAGCACAGGAATGAGGGCGCACATGGGGCAACCCTGCGCATGACAAACGCCGAAAAGCCAGCAAAATCAATCGCCGCGCCGCCGTTTCGTCGGCGCCCTCTCCCCCCATGCGATAATCCCTGCCGTTCCGTCACGGATACACCGCGAGGCGTCGCGGCGAGACGGGACCGGCGCCGGCTGCAGGAGAACGACGTAAGCTCCCGCCTCCGGGGTCCGCAGAAAATGGTCTCCCTCCGGGACGGCGGTCGGGCAGCAATGCCAGGCCGGGTGATTTCCGGGCGTGCCTGTGAGGCACAGAGACGGACCGGCGGCTGGCGCGGCTTCAACACCGCGCCTTCCGCAAGCCGGGGACAGGAGCACCCGCTCCCGCCCCTGGCCTTGCGCCCCAACAAGGCGCCGGTATCCGAGCAGAGAGACCGGAGTTGCGGATAAAAACCGCCGAACGGGGCGCTGGGAAGCGCCATACACCTCTACTCAACGCGGCAATTTCCAGCGCCCCGTCCGAGTTGAAATGCAGGAAGCAAAGCACGGGTGGCATCCATCGCGTGAACGGAACGGCGTGCCGTCATCTCGAGGTGACACAAATCTCGTGCTTGCGGTTGATCGTGATGGACGAACGCGGCATAGCTGCATTATGTACGATGAAAGCAATCTCCGCTAAGGCCCTTCAATGGTGAATTATATCGAAGCCTCCTCCGCGCCGCCGAAGAATACCGGCGCCATCCGGCTCTACGACCCCGAGGCCTTCGAAGGCATGCGCAAGGCATGCCAGCTCACAGCCCGCTGCCTCGATGAACTCGCCGACGATCGTCAGCCCGGGGCTGCCGACCGACGCGATCGACCGCTTCGTCTTCGAATTCGGCATGGATCACGGCGCCTATCCGGCGACGCTGAACTATCGCGGCTATACCAAATCCTCCTGCACCTCGATCAACCACGTCGTCTGCCACGGCATTCCGAACGACAAGCCGCTGCGCGAGGGCGATATCGTCAATATCGATGTCACCTTCGTGCTCGACGGCTGGCATGGCGATTCCAGCCGCATGTATCCGGTCGGCGCAGATCAAGCGTGCCGCCGAACGTCTGCTCGAAGTCACCCATGAATGCGCTGATGCGCGGCATTGCCGCTGTCCGCCCGGGTGCGCGCACCGGCGCGATCGGCGAAGCGATCCAGACCTATGCCGAAGCGCGAGCGCTGCTCGGTCGTTCGCGATTTCTGCGGCCATGGCGTCGGCCGCCTCTTCCACGATTCGCCGAACATCCTGCATTACGGCCGCGCCAACGAAGGTCCGGAACTGCGGGAAGGCATGATCTTCACCATCGAGCCGATGATCAATCTCGGCCGTCCGCATGTGAAGGTACTGGCCGACGGCTGGACGGCGGTGACCCGCGACCGCTCGCTCTCGGCGCAATACGAACACACGGTCGGCGTCACGGCCAACGGCTGCGAAATCTTCACGCTGTCGCCCGGCGGCCTCGACCGGCCCGGCCTGCCGGCTGAACGGGTGAGCGCTGATGGCGAAAGGTCCTGTTTCTCACACGAACAATGAACTGCCTTTCGACGTAGACCACCATGTCACCCGCCGACGAGCGGCAGTTCTTCGCCGAGCAGCCGGCCAAACCGCTCCGCGCTCGGCAAGCAGGCACTGCCTGCGGCACTGGCGAAGCGAAGAGCATTATCATGGCCATCGCGAGCGGCTGCGCGACCGCTTCCGCGATCACGGCGATACCGCGCTTGCCGATTACGAAATCCTCGAACTGCTGCTGTTCCGGCTGATCCCGCGGCGCGACACCAAGCCGATCGCCAAGGCGCTGCTCGACCGTTTCGGCTCGCTGGCCGGCGTCTTCGGCGCGCCGGCATCGCTGCTGCAGGAGGTGAAAGGCGTCGGCGAGGCCGTCGCGCTCGACCTGAAGCTGATTTCGACCGTTGCCCATCGCACGCTGAAAAGCGAACTCAAGGGCAAGCAAGTGCTGGCCTCCTGGTCGTCGGTGATCGAATACTGCCATGCCGCCATGGCGCATGAGACGCGCGAGCAGTTCCGCATTCTGTTCCTCGACAAGCGCAACGCCTTGATTGCCGACGAAGTGCAGGGCCGCGGCACGGTCGACCATACGCCGGTCTATCCGCGCGAAGTCGTCAAACGCGCCCTCGAACTCTCGGCGACGGCAATCATCCTCGTCCACAACCATCCGTCCGGCGATCCGACACCATCGCGCGCCGACATCGACATGACGAAGATGATCATCGAGACGGCCAAGCCGCTCGGCATCACCGTCCACGATCACATCATCATCGGCAAGGACGGCCATGCCAGTCTCAAGGGCCTTCGGCTCATCTGAGCACTCAAAAGCGCCGCCATTCAGGTGGCTGTCAGCTTCGGCTCGCAAAGAGCACATGCTGCCTCGCCGGCAGCGTTTGCGAGCCAGAGGCATCCGATGACAAAACCTTTTCCGCGCCGAATTTCCCGCTACGGGAAGGCGGTGCTAAGACTTTTCGGCCTGCTCTTGCTCGCCGGTGGCGGTTATTATCTCTATCTGCAGGTAACAAACAACTTTGGAACGGTCATCGCGGGCGAAGTCTACCGCTCGTCGCAGCCATCGGCGCAAGCGATTGGACAGTTCGAAAAGCAGTATGGCATCAAGACGATCCTCAACCTGCGCGGCGAATCCAACAACGCCAAATGGTACACTGACGAAGTCCAGGAATCGAAGGCGCTGAACATCGTTCATATCAATTTCGGAATGTCAGCCGGAAGGGAATTGACCCCGGAGCAAGCCAAGGAGCTCATCGCCATCATGCGGGATGCGCCAAAGCCGCTGCTGATCCATTGCCAAGCTGGCGCCGACCGTACGGGGCTCGCTTCCGCTCTCTACCTCGCGGCTGTCGCCGGAAAGGGAGAGTCGGCTGCCGAGGGCCAGTTGTCGCTGCGCTACGGGCACGTGCCCTTCTCGTTCAGCCGCGCTTTCGCCATGGACCGGACTTTCGAGAAAATGGAACCATCCTTGGGGTTCGGAGTTCCTGACACCCACTCGTAAAACAATCTGTAACATTGATCAGCTACCCGTGGACGGGCGACATTTTGCGTCGCAATATGATTCCAAATTCCAATCCGGGTGCAGAGCGATGTTCCAGTATGATCTTGTTGTTGTAGGCAGCGGCCCGGCAGGGCGGCGCGGCGCTATCCAGGCTGCGAAGCTCGGCAAGAAAGTCCTGGTGATCGAACAGGGCAAGCGCGTCGGCGGTGTTTCGGTTCATACCGGCACCATCCCGTCCAAGACGCTTCGCGAGACGGCGCTCAATCTCTCCGGCTGGCGCGAACGCGGCTTCTACGGTCGCGCCTACCGCGTCAAGCAAGAGATCAGCGCCGAGGATCTGCGCCGCCGCCTGTTGATCACGCTCGACCACGAAGTCGAAGTGCTCGAACATCAGTTTGCCCGCAACCGCGTCCAGCATATCCGCGGCAAGGCAAGCTTCATCGATCCTTCACACGCTGCAGGTAGATCAAGGATGACGGCGAGATCATTCAGGTGAGTGGTGCCAGCATCCTGCTTGCCGTCGGCACGAAGCCGTTCCGTCCGGACTACATGCCCTTCGACGGCAAGACCATTCATCGACAGCGACGAACTTCTGGACATCGAAGAACTGCCGCGCTCCATGGTCGTCATCGGCGCCGGCGTCATCGGCATCGAATATGCGACGATCTTCAGCGCCCTCGATACGGCAGTAACCGTGATCGACCCGAAATCGACGATGCTCGACTTCATCGACAAGGAAATCGTCGAGGACTTCACCTACCAGCTGCGCGACCGCAACATGAAGCTGCTGCTCGGCCAGAAGGCCGAGAAGGTGGAGAAGCTCGATAACGGCAAGGTGCGAGCTGACACTCGACAACGGCCGCCGCCTGACGACGGACATGGTGCTGTTTGCCGCCGGACGCATGGGCGCCACCGATACGCTTAACCTGCCGGCTATTGGCCTCGAAGCCGACAGCCGCGGCCGTCTCAAGGTCAATCCGGAGACTTTCCAGACCTCCGTGCCGAACATCTACGCGGCCGGCGACGTGGTCGGCTTCCCGAGCCTTGCCTCCACCTCGATGGAACAGGGCCGCATTGCAGCGCGCGTCGCCGTCGGCGCGATTGCCAAGGAGCCGCCGAAATATTTCCCCTATGGCATCTACGCCGTTCCGGAGATTTCGACCTGCGGCCTGACCGAGGAAGAGATGCAAGGAGCGCGGCATTCCCTACGAATGCGGCATCGCCCGTTTCCGGGAGACGTCACGCGGCCACATCATGGGCCTCGACACCGGGCCTCCTGAAGCTGATCTTCTCGCTGAAGACACGGCGGCTGCTCGGTGTTCACATCGTCGGCGAAGGCGCGACCGAACTCGTCCATATCGGCCAGGCGGTGCTCAACCTCAAAGGCACCGTCGAGTATTTCGTCGAAAATACCTTCAACTATCCGACGCTCGCCGAAGCCTACAAGATCGCCGGCCTCGATGCCTGGAACCGCATGGGCGACATCAAGTCGGAACTCTGAACCGCCGTCAGTTCGGCAATACGCCCTCCGGCGGCAGCCAATCCAATTCGGTGAGCGCCGCCAGCAGATGTTGGGCGACGGCCTCGTTGCCCTCCTGCACGGCAATCTCGTAGGCCGTCAGGCAGTAGCGGACGAGCGGCTTGGTCAACGCCGGTTCGTCCGAAACAGGACAGATTATGCCAGCGTAAAGCGTCGGGACGCCGTTTCGATCACGAAAGCAGCGGCCAAAGACCATCACGTAGGAATAATCGCCATCGGCCTGCGCAACGCGATAACTCTGCTGCTCCGGCCGTGCCGTATTTATCGCCTTTTGGATCTCCGCTGCGACGCCGGCCCGGTCTTCAGGGTGGATACGCTGCAGATAGGTTTCCAGCGGCAAACCGCATTCCGTCGCCTTTTGATCAAGCCCGAACATTTCTGCGACTGCCCCGTCCGCATAAAGCTGATCGGTTGCCATTTCCCAGGTAAAAAATCCTGATTCGCCTGTGGCGACGTCCGGTGATTCCGGTGCTACAGCGCTGCTCTGGAACGTCAAGGGTTCCTCCTGCCTATGATGCAATTTATAGTTGTGGCCGCAACTCAAACGGCTGCAAGTCATTAAATAGTAAATCAAAAAATTCTGAACAGCCGCCGGTCGAGGGTGCCGCGCCTGGCAGATGAAGGCAAACAAAAAGCCCTGCCGAAAACGGCAGGGCCTGCTTTCTAATCGAAGGTACCGGTTATTCGGCGTCGTCTTCGGCAGCCTTCTTCTTCGGAGCAGCCTTCTTCTTCGGAGCTGCGGCTTCTTCGCCTTCGCGACAGCTTCAGCCTTGGCGGCAGCCTTCTTCTTCGGAGCGGCCTTCTTGGCTTCCTTGTCGGAGCCTTCGCCTTCTTCGTCAGCGAGCAGCTCTTCCTTGGTCACCTTCTTGTCGGTGACGTCGATCTCGGTCAGCAGGTGGTCGATGACCTTTTCTTCGAAGATCGGCGCGCGGATCGAAGCGGCGGCACCCGGCTGGCTGCGGAAGAAGTCGAGGATCTGCTTTTCCTGGCCCGGATACTGGCGCAGCTGCTCGTAGATGCGCGCGCTGCATTTCGTCTTCGCTCACTTCGACGCCGGCCTTTTCGCCGATTTCGGAGAGAACGAGACCGAGGCGGACGCGGCGCTCGGCGAGCGTCTTGTATTCTTCGCGTGGCCTTCTCTTCGGTCGTGTCTTCGTCCTCGAAGGTCTTGCCGGACTGAGCGAGATCGTTGTTCACCTGGCTCCAGATGCCGTTGTATTCGGCGTCGACGAGCGACTGCGGGGTCTCGAACTTGTACATCTCGTCGAGCTGGTCGAGGATCTGGCGCTTGACCTTCTGGCGGGTCAGCGAGCCGTACTGGCGATTCGATCTGGCCGCGGACGATCTCCTTCAGGCGATCGGCGAATTCGAGGCCGAGCTTGGTGGCGAGTTCGTCGTTGATCTCGACGTCGGCCGGAGCAGCAACGTCCTTGACGGTGACGTCGAAGGTGGCTTCCTTGCCGGCGAGGTTCTTGGCCGGATAGTCGGCCGGGAAGGTCACGGTGATGGTCTTCTCGTCGCCAGCCTTGACGCCGACGAGCTGGTCTTCGAAGCCCGGGATGAAGCGGCCGGAGCCGAGGACGAGTTCGGCGCCCTGATCGGTGCCGCCTTCGAAGGCTTCGCCATCGACCTTGCCGACGTAATCCATCGTGACGCGGTCGCCGTTGGCGGCCTTGCCCTTCTTGGTCTCGTAGGAGCGGGCGCTTTCGGCGACCTTGAGGACCTGCTCGTTGACTTCGTCGTCGGAGATATCGACGACTTCGCGGGTGACCTTGATGCCCTTGACAGACTTCAGTTCGATCGGCGGCAGCACTTCATAGGAGAGCGTGAATTCGAAATCCTGCTCGGCGGCGAGGATCTTGTCGGCTTCGTCCTTGTCTTCCGTCATCGCGATTTCCGGCTGCGTCGCCGACTTTTCGCCGCGGCTGGACAGGATCTGCGGTCGGCTGCTCGCGAACGATCTCGTTGACGAGGTCGGCCATGATCGACTTGCCGTAGACCTTCTTCAGGTGAGCAACGGGAACCTTGCCCGGACGGAAGCCGTTGATGCGCACCTTGTCCTTTACGTCGGCAAGACGCTCGTTCATCTTGAGCTTCCATGTCCTTGGCCGGGATAACGACCTTGATTTCGCGCTTCAGCCCTTCAGCGAGCGTTTCGATAACCTGCATGTCTTCCTACCTTCATTTCGTGGCGGCCGTGCCCAGACGCCGTTCGTTTCGATGAGCACGACGCCGGTCAATCTTGCCGCGCGTGGCTTTTCTCAATTCCATATGCATCCGCACCAAAGGGAAATGGCGCCGTCCTGCTCGGGTAATTCGGCGGGCCGAGACCTGTTTCCGGTCTCCCGTCCTGCAAGCCAGCTTTGGTGCGGGTAGAGAGACTTGAACTCCCACGCCTTGCGGCACCAGAACCTAAATCTGGCGTGTCTACCAATTTCACCATACCCGCGTTCACAAAACCGCATGCATATGCCTGCACATGAGGCCTTCCGGAGCGCGGCGTCTCTATATCACCCGATTTGGTGGAGGCAAAGGAAAAATGAAGGGCAAATGACAGGGATTTTAGCGGGCCGCGACACGCCTTTCCCGAACGCGAAGTTAGTACAGCGGCTCCTCATAAACGGGCTTGCCGTCCACGAGCAGGCTGCGGATCTGCGCCGTGCCATCGGCGGAGACGCGCGCGGAAATCGAGACGTTGCCGTCCTGGCGGGCGTCCTCCAACGGCTTGCCCTGGCCTTCCGGCACATAGTAGCGCTCGATCCCATATTCGACGCGGATATTGTCGGCGGCGCTCACACCGTAGCTGTAGAAAGGAAGGCTCCTGCAGCACCACGCTTTCGGGCTGTTCGGACAGCAGGCTGGAACGACGATTCGGCGATGCCCCAGAAGCCATCCGGCTGCTTTTTCAACCGGACCCACATCGTTTGCTCCCCCGCCTCGGCGGGCAGTTCGCCGACAACCGTTCGCGCCGGCACCGACGAAATTTCGTAGTTCAGCACGACATAGTCACCGCGCAGGAGATCACGCGGATCGACGGGCGCGGTCTTCAGCAGCACTTCGGCGCCGCTGCGCAGGATGGCCGCCCGGCTTTCGATCACATAGCCCAGAATGATCGTTTGAAGCGCCGCGGCGATGACTGCAGCAATGAGATAGCCCTTGCCGGACCGAAGCTTTGAAGATAATGCGCTCATTGGCGTCACCTCTGTGGAGTTCGCAGCGAAGCGCCGCTCGAGACGGATCACCACCCAGGCGACAAGCGCCACGAGCAGCCCGGACAGGAGGAAGAGGCTCGATGTTCCGAGGATCGAGCCGACCGTGACCGAACCAAGATAGAAGATCTCGCCAGCAAACATGACATAGGCAAGATAACGCACAGCACCGTTGTCCCGCCCCTGAAATGCGATCGCGAGCACGGCTGCGGCAAGCGTCAGTACGCCCAGGAGCACGAGCCGCCAGCCATCGTCGACCTCGATATGAAGCAAAAGAAGCCCGATGGCGGCAATCAGGAACGCGTAAAACGCCGGTGCTGCGCCCGCGCTTCTGATAAGACGGGAACTGCGCAACGGCGGCAGGCTGAGTGCCAGGAAGACGCCCATCCCGCAAATCGCAAAGGCGAGCGCGACGGCAATCTGCTCATGCAATGTATAAAGCCAGGCGAGCCAGCCGACGATGAGCAGATAGGCAAGATGCCGCGCACGATCAGCGCCGGTGAAGCGGACCAGCGCGATGATGATCATTGCCATGATGGGTGGCGCCCATGGATCGATGCCGACCCAACGGGTATCGAAGGTCGTGAGATAGACAGCAAAGGAGGCCCAGGACAGAAAGCCTGCTGTGGCTGTAACGGCCCTCGACCGGAACAGCGCTGCGGTAACCGCCGCAACCGCGAACCAGAGATACATCACCGTCTGCTCGTCACCCGACAGATGATACATCTGGCCGATGAGCGAGATTGCGCCGCCAAAGCTCAGGGCGCCGATGACGAGCAGGCCGCTGGCCACTGCCGAAGCCCCGCGAGCCAGGAAGAGCGCCGCACCAAGATGAACGGCCCAGATCAAGGCGAGGATCGCGCCGACACGGATCAGTCGCGGGATAGCTTCCCAATTGGATGCAACGAGCAACAGGACTGCAGCCGCCAGCAAGATCGCGGCGAGCACCATCAGCACATTGCCGAGACTGAAGCTCGCCGGCCGGCTGTCATATTCACCAAGCAACCGTTCAGCCGTCGCCTCAGGCAGAAGGCCCTTCTCCACCCAAAGCGAAAGATCCCGCTCCAACCGTCCCCGATACATTGTTGCCTCCGTCCCGTTTTCAACGGTCTTCCCTACCTGCCGTTATAGATGGGACAGCGTCTTTCGCAATCTCCTAACCCCGAACATCCAGATTCTTCCCTGTACGAACCTGGCGCGGGTTTTAACCAACCGCTAACGGCGCGGAGCTAGATATCCAAAGCGTTCTCTTAAAGGTATGCGCATTTCGCATGACCATCATGAAAATATTGCACTGCACAATAATCAATAGCCATACTATTTAGGTGGTCAACGAGCTGAGGCGTGGCGGCCCGGCCCGGTTTACCGGAAGCCTGCGGATATGATGTCCGTAACGAAATTCGGAGCAGCGCACTCCTCCTCCCAGCGCCCTCCGAAAGACTGACAACACTCCTCCTCCCAGTTGTCAGTCACCATCATGACGCCCACCGGATCCTCCCCCGGTGGGCGTTTTGTTTACCGCGACATTAAAACGATTAGTGTCCTGACTTTTGGGACGTTCGGAGTGCAGGGGCCTGGCAAGGTGGGAAATCTTCAGCTCCGACCTTTCGAGGGAGGCGCTGGGACATTGCCGCAACAAGTCACTCTGAAGGGCGACGTCGTCCAATCTCATTTTTGAAAGCGGCGGGATCGGTGGGTGTCCCAAACTGGCGGCGATTTGAGCGCTGATAGCCAAATTCTGGACTAGTGAAAATCATTCTGCCTATTCGTTGACCACAAAGCGGCGAAACATGCCATTCCCGCCCAAAGGCTTGCGCTTAACGCATAGGTGGATTGAAATCTTGTGTCTTTTAGTGCTTTGCACCGCAACATATATTCCGGTCATCAAACAGAGAGCCAGCGCTGATAGGCAGCAGCTGGCAGATCGCAAGCCCTAGGAAAGGGGATCAACATGAACTTCGCACGCTCTTTCAACAACTGGCGCAAGTACCGTCAGACGGTTACTGAACTCGGCCGCATGACCAACCGCGAATTGCATGACCTCGGCATCGACCGTTCGGACATCCATCGCGTTGCTCGCGAGGCAGTTGCCCGCTAATTCAGGCGATCAGCGCCCTCCCAAGCTGATCTCCGTCTTCAAAAACGCCCGGTGCTTCAGCAACGGGCGTTTTCTTTTGTCGCAATTTACACTTTCTCAATAGTTGCGGTGAAACGCCCTGCCCCTCGACCGCTTAAAAAAAGACTCCTGCGCATTTTGCGTGCACCACATTGCACAAACGCATAGCAGATGCCTTTTCTTTGCACTGCACAAAATCACAGAGAGCTACTATATGAATGTCAACCGCAGAGACGGCGATGGCGCCGCCCGCGAAGCAACATTCTAAGGAAGACGACAATGAACCCGATCCGCATTGCCAAGAGCTGGATTAGCTACCGCCGTACGCTCAGCGAGCTGGGCAACCTTTCGAACCAGACGCTCTCCGATATCGGCATCAGCCGCCGCGAGATTCACAACATCGCATCCCGCTCGTTCCGTTAATCACGGCGAGCGTAATACACCAAAACGGCGCCGTTTGGCGCCGTTTTCGTTTTCAGGTTCTGCCGGCTTGGCCCCGGCGCCGATCATCGTGAAGCCGAGTGCCAATTCAAGTCTATTTACGGTTGATGATTTGACGCCTTGATTTATCGTCACAAGAAAATAGCGGGTTATTTCGAATTGATTACTCTTGTAATGCTTGGCGGGACAGGCGTAATCCCGGTTAACCCCGTGGATTTGCATCTGCTTATAGGCGGGCGCTAAAGTTTATTGCCGCCCCGCGGATCTGGACACCAAGCGGGTTCGGAAGTCGCGCTGCTTCCGAGACCTTCGATCCAACGAGCGGACCGACTTAGTTCCGCCACCTGCCCGATCCGTTGCTGGCTTCGTTGCTGAAGAAGCGTGAGGCAGCCTCGGTACGGTTGCGGACATTCATCTTCTTGTAGATGTTCCGCACGTGCACCTTCACCGTATTTTCAGAGAGATGCAGCTCATCGGCGATGATCTTGTTCTGCGTACCTTTGCAGATCAGATCCAGGATCTGCACTTCGCGCGTGGTGAGCGCGGAGAGATCGCCTTGGCGAAGCTTGAGAGCGCCCGCGCCAGCTGCAGCAACGGACTTTGTCTCGTAGAGCGACTTCTCCGGCTGTGCGGCCTGGTTCGTGAGCCGGTTGAGCAATGCCGAAGGGAAATGCTCGCCGCCCTTCATCAGAAGATCGACTGCCGCCATGAAAACGTCCAAGCGAAGATTGAGCGGCAGCACGCCGTCAATAACCCGAGCTTCAACCAGCCGGTTTATATACGGCTCCAGCATGTCGATCGCTTCGATAACCAGGCCGATCGACGTCGAGGGGTGATTTTCCCGCACGATCTGAAGCGCCTCGTTAAGCTCGGACCCCGGTATATGATAGAAGAGTACGAGTTTGGCATCGTTTGCATCATTTTCCAGCATGGCCTTTGAATAGCCTTTGCTGACGACTTCGCAGCCTGCAAATTTTTTCGCCAAAGCCTCTGCCAGGCATTCAGAGAACAAATCCGCGTTCGCAATGACCAGTATTGTGTCTCCGGCCGGGCCGAACTTTCGGCTTTGGTCGGCATCCCCCGTCTTTGACGCCGTCATGAACATTTACGCCTCCCCTAGCGCTACACGTTACAGACTGCCTTTGAGCGATCCTGCGAAGACGCCCAAATAGGTGTGGTCTTAGGTTTCTGCCGTAGGTTAGTTAGACATTTCTTAATTATGGTAATATGAACAGACCGGGAAGGAAATGGCCCAAAAGTGTTAGTTTTCGTGAATCCGAAGTGATATTTCTTATTGTTCCGGTTGCATTTTGCCAATCGACGCTGGCATCCGGGGTATGTACGTCCAGTATTTTTGCCTCGCAATGGTATTGGTGTGCCAATAATAAATCACAAACTATTTTTGGTATTTCGTTAGCTTCGACGAGAATTAAAAACGTTACTTACATAAAACTTGAGGCCGCGATCCCAGCCGCGCAGAACCAGCTACGGCAGCCAGTTGCAGAAGACATCGCGGCGCAGCCAAATCGGCGAAAGCGGAGCCGAGGGACTTGCACCGGCCTGAGCCCTGCTCTTTTCAGTCCGGGAGTTCCCTGTTCTCGCCAGGCGTGATATCAGCCGCGCATGAACACAGACCTCTTCCTATTCTCCCATCCACGTCGTCGGCGGCGGCCTTGCCGGCTCGGAAGCCGCCTGGCAGATCGCCAACGCCGGCGTGCCGGTCATCCTGCACGAAATGCGCGGCGTGCGCGGCACGGATGCCCACAAGACCGACGGCCTTGCCGAACTCGTCTGCTCCAACTCCTTCCGCTCCGACGATGCGACCAGCAATGCCGTCGGCGTGCATCCATGCGGAGATGCGCCTGGCCGGTTCGCTGATCATGGCCTGCGCCGACAGGCATCAGGTGCCGGCCGGCGGCGCGCTCGCTGTCGATCGCGACGGCTTTTCGGACGCGGTGACGCAAGGCGATCCACGAGCCATCCGCTCGATCACCGTCGTGCGCGAGGAAATCACCGGCCTGCCGCCGAAGGAATGGGATCTGGCGATCGTCGCGACCGGGCCGCTGACGGCGCCGTCGCTGGCAAGCGCGATCCAGGCGGAAACCGGCGCGGATGCGCTTGCCTTCTTCGATGCCATCGCCCCGATCGTCTATCGCGAAAGCATCGACATGGACATCTGCTGGTATCCAGTCGCGCTACGACAAGGTCGGCCCCGGCGGCACGGGCAAGGACTACATCAACTGCCCGATGGACGAGGAGCAGTACAATGCCTTCGTCGATGCGCTGATCGCCGGCGACACGATCGGCTTCAAGGAATGGGAAGGCACGCCCTATTTCGACGGCTGCCTGCCGATCGAGGTGATGGCCGAACGCGGCCGCGAGACGCTGCGCCACGGCCCGATGAAGCCGATGGGCCTGACCAATGCCCACAATCCGACCGTCAAGGCCTATGCCGTCGTGCAGCTTCGCCAGGACAATGCGCTCGGCACGCTCTACAACATGGTCGGTTTCCAGACGAAGCTGAAATATGGCGCGCAGGCGGAGATCTTCCGGATGATCCCGGGCCTCGAGAATGCCGAATTCGCCCGCCTCGGCGGCCTGCACCGCAATACCTATATCAACTCGCCGACGCTGCTTGATCCGTCGCTGACGCTGAAGTCCCGGCCTGGCCTGCGGTTTGCCGGACAGATCACCGGCTGCGAGGGCTATGTCGAAAGCGCCAGCGTCGGCCTGCTGGCCGGGCGTTTCGCCGCCGCCGAACGCAAGGGCGAAGCGGTTTCGCTGCCGCCGGCAACGACCGCTCTCGGCTCGCTGCTCGGCCATATCACCGGCGGCCATCTCGTCTCCGACGAGGAACCGGGCAAGCGCTCGTTCCAGCCGATGAACATCAATTTCGGTCTGTTTCCGGAACTGGAGCCGGGTTCGATCGTCAAGCCGGAGGGCGTCAAGCGCTTCCGCGGCAAGGACAAGACGATCATGAAGCGGCAGCTGATCGCCAAGCGGGCGCTTGCCGATTGCGCCGAATGGCTCGGCCAGAGCGTGCGACATGCCGAGAGCGCCTGAGCATTACTGGTTGTTGGCCGCCGGCTGTTGGCTGCCGGCAGCGCAAGATCGGCGTCGGCGAGATAGTTGCCGAGCAGCCAAAGCGAGACTTCGGAGGCTTCCTTGGCGGAAGCGAATTCGAAGGCGCCGTTGTGATGGGGGTGATCGAGGAAATCGATCATTAGCCCCCTGCCCGTTTCCGAACTGACGACGCGCACCCTGCCCGGCTCGATCAGTGGCAGGCAAAGTGCCGGTGCATGCTGCGCATGAAGCCCGCCTTGTTGTCATGCAGCCGCACGAAGACGGCCTGGCCGTCGGCCGTCGCCTGGAACTGGCGGATCGCCTCGTCCGGAAAGGCGCGGTTGAACTCGAGGATGGCGAGGCCGGTGTCGTGAAAGCCCTCTTCATCCTTGTTCCGGGCTGCCATGCGCGTGGCGACGAAGGCCAAGAGGACCACGATGGCGAAAAGGATGCACCAGACGATAATGCTCAACGCCGTTTCTCCAATTCCAGCTTAGCGGTTATCCGCCCCTAACACTCCGAGGCTTGCGCGAGTGTGAACAGATTCAGATTTTCCTGCGCATCAGTGGCCAGCGTCATGCTGCAGCTGACGGCGCCATTGCGGCTGCTGCAGCGATTGCTCGAAGAGCGAGGCGCCGGCCTTCTGCGCCTTCATGAGCACCGGCTCGGCAAGCGTAGCAGGCAGGAAGGCCGGGAAAACGGCAGGTGAGATGCGCCGCAGCCCGGGCCCTTGCCAGATGATCGCGGCCGAGACCGGCGAAGGCCTCGATGGCTGCGGAAATGCGTGCTTTGTCCTTGCCTGCCAAGGAAGCTGTCGCGGTCGAGGCCGGTCGCGCTCAGAATTTCGCAGCGGAATATAGAGCTGGCCGCGACGGCGATGCAGCGGCATCAGCAGCAGCATGCCCGGCAATCGCCTGCGCAACGCCCGCATGGCCGGCCGCTTCGGCGGATTGTCGCGGCCTCCTCCGGCGACAAGACGAGGCTCGCAAGCTGGATCAGCGCCGACGCCGTTTCGCCGGCATAACCTTCAAGCGAGGTGCGCGTTTCCATCGGATCGTCGTAGAGATCGAAGATGCGGGCATCGATCATGTCGACAGTGTCTGGCGCGGCAGGCGGTGTGCCTCGATCGCGCTCAGCAGGGCCGCGCCGACAGGATTGGCCTCCGTCGACCCGTGCGCACTGCCCTCCAGCAGATCGCGCCAGTATTGCATGCGGACTTCGCCGGGCAGCGGCTCGTGCACGAGATCGCGGATGCGGGCAAGCTCCGCGTTGAAGGCGTAGAGGGCCGCCAGCGCGCCGCGCTTGTCCTCCGGCGACAGCAGGCAGGCGAGATAGCGATCGCGATCGCTGTCGCGCAGCATCGCCAGGCAAATATCCTGGTTGCTCGCAGTCTGTCGCTTGTCCGTCATCTCGTCAGACCGCGATCAGAGCCGCGGCGACGGCGCGCGGATTCGGCACAGCATGATATTGAAGGTGCGGACAGCAGCACCCGTGCTCATCGGATCGGACGAGATGCCACGGGCCTTCAGCGCAGCCTTCAGCTCCGCCGGCAGGCGGCGAAGCTCCGTGCCCGTGCCGACCAGCAGAACCTCGATGTCGGCCGCCTCATCGAGCACCTTCTGGAAATTCTCGGCCGAAAGCGGCATCGACCATCGTCCATGTCCCAGCCGTAGATGCCGGAAGGCAGGCAGAGGAGCGAGCCGCGATGCGACATGTCGGCAAAGCGGAAGCCGCCATTGCCGTATGTGTCGATCGGTGCGCGGCCGGGAAAATGCGCCTCGCGGATTTCGATACCTTTTGCCATGACTACACTGCGGCCTTTGCCGGATGCTTCGTCGGCCGCCGCCTGTCCTCATCCTCGTCGGACGGTCTTCCGGCCGAAGCCTGAAGAGGATCAGTACCGGCGCCGCGATATAAATCGAGGAGAACGTGCCGACGGCAACGCCGAAGAGCATGACGAAGGCGAAGGAGCGGATGACCTCGCCGCCGAAGAGAACGAGCGCGAGCAGCGCCAGCAGCGTCGTCGCCGCGGTCAGGATCGTGCGCGACAGCGTCTGGTTGATCGAGGCGTCGATCAGGATCGGCAGCGGCATCCGCGGATAGCGCCTCAGGTTTTCGCGCATGCGGTCGTAGACGACGACCGTATCGTTCAGCGAATAGCCGACGATGGTCAAGCAAGGCTGCGATGCTCGTCAGATTGAATTCGATGCCGGTCACGCACGAAGAGACCGAGCGTCAGAATGACGTCGTGCAGCGTCGCGACGATCGCGCCGACGGCGAACTGCCATTCGAACCGGAGCCAGATGTAGATGAGAATCGCAGCGAGCGCGGCAAGCACGCCGAGCGTTGCCGTCTTCGTCAGCTCGCCGGAGACGGCGGGGCCGACGACTTCGACGCGGCGGAAATCATAGTCGATCCGCGAGCTCGCCGCGCACAAGCGTCACCGCCGACTGCTCGGCATTTTCGCCGCCGTCCTGCGCATTCGACGCGGATCATGGCGCTTGAGGCGATCGCGGAGGCGCTCTGACCTGGATTTCGCCGAGGTTCAGTTCGCTCAACCGCGCGCGAATATCCTCCAGATCAGCATGGCCCTGCTTCGACCTCACCTCGATGATCGAGCCGCCAGTAAAATCGATGCCGAGATTCATGCCGATCGTGCGTAACGGCGAGCATGGAGACGAGCGATAGGGCCGCCAGCGCGGTGAAGATGTAGCGGCGGATGCCCATGAAGCGGATATGCGTGCCGTCGAAGACGTCCGTGTGCACGCTCTTCGGCAGATGCTTCAGGCGCCGGCGGCGCACCCAGGCGACGACCAGCGGACGCGTGAAGACGAAAGCGGTGAAAGCAGTCGTCAAAATGCCGATCGCAAGCGTCACCGCGAAGCCGCGGATTGCATCGCTTCCAAGATAGAAGAGGATGGCGGCGGCGATCAGCGTCGTGATGTTGGCATCGACGACCGTCGCGAAGGCTCTGGAATAACCCACTGCCGATTGCGTCGACGAGGTGCATGCCGTCCTTTGACCTCTTCGCGGATGCGCTCGTAGATCAGGACATTGGCATCGACTGCCATGCCGATCATCAGCACGATGCCGGCAACCCCGGGCAAGGTCAGCGGTGGCGCCGAGCAAGCTGAGAACGGCCAGGATCATCATGATGTTGACTGCGAGCGCGACGCCGCGGCAATCACGCCGAGAACCCCGTAGAACGCCATCATCAGCGCCAACCACGAGAACGGCGCCGATAACGCCGGCGATCAGGCCGGAGCGAATCGGAAGATGCCGCTGA
The DNA here is from genome assembly GCA_963838565.1 of uncultured Alphaproteobacteria bacterium. Classification (GTDB taxonomy): domain Bacteria; phylum Pseudomonadota; class Alphaproteobacteria; order Rhizobiales; family Rhizobiaceae; genus Rhizobium. The sequence goes on along the minus strand of CAWIRO010000010.1, from coordinate 171,143 downwards.
GGCCGGGATCGATCGTCCGTTCTTCGACGATCGTCAGCGTCGCAGGAAGCGCGCCGGAACGGAGCATTGCGGCGAGATCCTCTGCCTCCTCAGGAGAATAGCCGAGCGGTATCCGGCCGGTATCGTCAGTGATCGGCTCGTTGATAACGGGCGCAGCAATGACCTGATCGTCCAATAGAACGGCCAACGACCGTCCTCCGATATTCTTCTGCAGTCAGCTCGCGCAAATCGCTTCGCGCCCTCGGGACTGAAGCGAAAGGTGAGGACGGAGCTGTCTTCGCTGTCGCCCGGCTCAATCTGGAAATCGTCGGAGATCTGCCGACGACAGGACTTCGGCTGCGCTCGACCAGATATGCCGTTCGGCGGGTCATCCTGCGAATAGACAATCCGCGAACGTGCCGGGACGGTGCCACTCATCGCATCCTGCGGTGACATGCTGCTGTCGATCAGGTGGAAGGATAGCCGCCCGTCCTGGCTCAGACAGGTCCTTGAACCTCTGCGGATCGGCAAGGCCCGGCACCTGAACGGTCAATCGATCCGGCCCGCGGGTCTCGATGACCGGATCAATCCCGCCGGCCTCCATGGCGCGACGGCCGACGATATCGACCGATTGCGTCAAGGCCGTCGCGAGGCTGCGGTCGATCGCCTTGCCGGTGATCTGCAGCGTCAGCTGGCCTTCGTTCCCCTTCGAGAGCGTGACATCGGAGTCCGAGACGCCGGCGGCCGTAGCCGTCAGCGGCGTCAAAACGGTGACCGCCTGATCGACCTGGTTCGGATCGGTGATACGGACCTGAATGGTCTGTCCGGTGCCTGTAAGACCGGTATAGCGGATTCCCGCCTCGCGCAGTTTGCCGCGCACGCTTGCTACGGTGCTTTCGAGCCGCTCCTTGACGAGATCGGAGCGCTCGACCTTCAGCACGATATGAGAGCCGCCCTGAAGATCGAGACCGAGCGCTACCCGCTTGTGGGGCAGCCAGCTCGGAGAGCGGAAAGCGCGATTCGCGGAACAGAATTGGGCGCGGCCAGCGACCGCCGCCACAAAGACGATCAGCCAGATCAGAAGCTGGTTTTCCAACGCGGGAAAATGCGAGCATTTCGCGTCTCGACACTCTTCCGATCCGGCTTGTCCTGCCTGACCGCGAACTTACGCAGCGTCTGCCTTGACCGGTTCGCCCTTGACACGAACTTCGGAGATGGCGCTGCGGACCACGCGGACGCGGACGCCTTCGGCGATTTCGACTTCCAGTTCCTTGTCGTCGACGACCTTCGTCACCTTGCCGACGATGCCGCCGCCGGTGACGATCTGGTCGCCGCGACGGATGTTCTTCAGGATTTCCTCACGCTTCTTCGCCTGGGCGCGCTGCGGACGGATCAGCAGGAAGTACCAGACGACCATCAGCGGCACGAACAGGATGATCATTTCGAAGCCGGAACCGCCGAAGGCGCTTGCGGCGGAATCTGTCGCGCTCTGGGCGAATGCCGTTGGTGATAAACATCGATAACTCCCTTGAACGCCTTGCGGCGAACGGCGCCCGCGTTTCAGGTGGCCGGAATATAGTTGCGGCATCGACGAATGCAACAAAAACAGCCGCGAACCGTACCGTTTTCCCGGTCTCATAGCCTTTCCGCTGTGGAAAGAGCCATGCTACCCGGCAGTACAGAGAACATTCAACGGCTTTCCCGACCAACATTCAGGAGGAAATACGATGACCGAAGAACTCAAAATGCGCTGATCCTTGCGGAAGTCCGAAGCGGCTTGCCGACGCCATCGAACGGCTCGCCGGTCCGGCACCGGCCGTCAACGACTGGGACGCTGCCGACTGCTTCGTCTGGGTCGCCGGCCCGGCTCCATCTGCAGCCTGTCGCGCGGCCGAACCGCGTGGCGCTGACGCTCATCCGCGGCGTCGACCATGTGCGCGATATTCTGCACGAGAACACGCTGCGCTTCGCCGAGGGTTTCGCCGCCAACAACGTGCTGCTCTGGGGCGCGCGCGGCATGGGCAAGTCATCGCTCGTCAAGGCGGTGCACGAGGATGTGCGCCGCGACAGCGGCGTCTCGCTGAAGCTGGTCGAAGTGCATCGCGAGGATATCTGCCAGCCTGCCGATCCTGCTCGACATCCTGAAGGACGCGCCGCATCGCGTCATCGTCTTCTGCGACGACCTTTCCTTCGATCACGACGATACCGCCTACAAGTCGCTGAAGGCGGCGCTCGACGGCGGTGTCGAAGGCCGGCCGGACAATGTGCTGTTCTACGCCACATCCAACCGCCGCCACCTGCTGCCGCGTCACATGATGGAGAACGAGCAATCGACGGCGATCAATCCATCGGAAGCCGTCGAGGAAAAGGTGTCGCTTTCCGACCGCTTCGGCCTCTGGCTCGGCTTCCACAAATGCAGCCAGGAAGATTATCTGCAGATGATCGACGGCTATGCCGATCATTTCAAGCTTGACGCTCGATCGTGACCAGATGCACGCACGAAGCGCTGGAATGGGCGACGACGCGCGGCGCCCGCTCCGGCCGCGTGGCGTGGCAGTATATCCAGGATCTCGCCGGACGGCATGCGCATCGTGCTGGAGCGGGACTGATCGCCGCTCTAACGCCTCGAAACGACAAAAAGCCCGGCTGGTGGCCGGGCTTTTTGCAGACTCCTTGAGACGCACTACCTATTCAAGGAACGTCATCGGGTTGACCGGGGCTGCGTTCTTGCGGACTTCGAAGTGGACCTGCGGCTGCTTGACGTCGCCGCTCATGCCGGAGGCGGCGAGCGTCTGGCCGCGCTGGACCTTCTGGCCGCGGGTGACGCTGAGCGTATCGGCATTGCCGTAGACGGTGACGGTGCCGTCGTCGTGGCGGACGAGAACGGTGTTGCCGAGCTCCTTCAGGCCGTTGCCGGCATAGATGACCACGCCGTTTTCAGCGGCCTTGATCGGCGTGCCCTCGCGGCACCGAGATGTCGATACCGTCGTTGCGGCTGCCGTTGACGTTGGCGCCGTAGCCGGCGATGACCGCGCCGCGAACCGGCCAGCGATACTTGCCGATGCCGGTCGATTCCGGTGCGGCGGACGCGACATCCGACTTCTTCTCGACTTCATCGACCGTCTGGGTCGGCAACCGGCGCCTTGTAGGAAGCGGGCTGGGCGGAAGCCGTCTGCGACCGCAGCGGGCTGAAGCAGGCTTCGGTTCTGACTTCTGGCCGGAATCGACGCGGTCTTCATCTGATCGGCGGGCGTGGAGCCGTTCGGGATCTTCAGCGTCTGGCCGATGCGGATCGAGCTTGCGGAAGGTTGTTGGCGGCCTTGAGGTCGTCGATCTTGGCGCCGGTCTCCTTGGCGATCTTGGCGAGCGAGTCTCCCGGCTTGACGACATAGGTGCCGGCGCCGGCATTCGGATCCTTGCCGGCGCCGGCAGCGAGCTTGCCGGCGGCATCGGCAGCCGGCCTGCGACTTGTCGCGCAGCAGAGCCGTTGCGCCGGCAGCACGACGACGTTCTGCTCCGGCGCCTTCGCCGGCTGCGGCATCTTGCCGCCCTTGGAAAGATCGGCCGCCTGCGACGCCAGCCTTGGCGGCGTTGCGGCCGCCGTTGAAGGTCGGAATGAGGATCGTCTGGCCTGGCTTGAGCGGCAGCGCCGATCTTCATGTTATTGGCGCGCAGGATTTCCTTTTCCGGAACGCCGTAGCGGCTGCGAGTGCAGCGATGTTTTCCCCCGGGCGCAGCGTGACGGACGGCGCATTGACCGCCGACCAGCCGGAAGACCTTCGGCGTCGTGCCGGTCGTGATCGGATCGGGCGGCAAGCTTCGGAGCAGAGCCGGCCGTGCGCCGCTGAGCTTTCAGCCAGCGGAGCGGCCGGGAACGGCTGCGCGAGAGCGACCTCTTGCCCCTGGAGGGCACGCAGGCGACGCGCCCGCGGCGGCGGCAAGCTCGGAACGCTGCACAGGACCGGAGCGGACGCAACGGCGCGGTCGATCGCGGCGCTGGAATGGATCGTATACCGGGCCGGCGATCGGATAGGGCTGGGTCATCGCGTCGTTGCCGCTGCGAATAATCCGGCTGCGCCAGCCGCCGGACTGGCAAGATCGGCGCGCGGCACCGGATCACCCTGCAGGACCACTCATGTTCCGGCGCGGCACCGAACCGGTCGTCATCTGATCCTGACCGAGCCCGCAAAGAGACCGCCGAAGCGTGTCACATCTGAACTACAGCCGGTTGCGGTGCTCGCCAGCAAGAGCAACCACCAAGAGATTACCGGCCGACTTTCCGAAGTTTGGCGAAAGACTGAAACGCATGACTCGACCCACTTGAGAACGCAACCATTTGTGGGTCGTATTAAAGCGCGTTAGTCTTACCACGCGGTTAAAGCACTGGAATCAGCACGTATTTTTTTGAGGAATTGATAACCATAGTTACGGGTGAAAATCACGGCCTTCGGCGAGCCTGGAGACGTCATCCAGAATAGGCCTCAAAGCAGAGGAGGCGAGCCGCGGCACGATCGGCAGATAGGGAACGTCGAAAAGCTCCTCGCGTTCGAAGCGGCTGCCGGTCTTGGTCAGCCGGACCATGCGGCACTCGGTTCTCGGACATCATCAGCGGCGCGATCATCGATCCGCCCGAAACCAGTTGGTCGGCATAGAAGCGCGGCATGGCGGTGAAGGCGGCCGTCACCAGGATGCGGTCGAAGGTGCCCTCGCCCTGCAGGCCCGACGCTGCCGTCGGCCTGGCGGACGATGACGTTGCGCAGACCGAGCTGTGTCCATGCGCTGCTGCGCTGCCGGTCGTCAGCGTCTTGTAGCGATCGATCGTCAGCACCCGCTCGGCGATGCGGCCCATGACGGCGGCGGTGAAGCCGCTGCCGGTGCCGACTTCGAGAACGCGCTGGCCCGGCTTGACCTTGAGGCTGATGCAGGATGCGGACGGCGAGATCGACGCCTTCCATGAAGGCAGCCGCATTCGATCGGGATCGTCCGGCTGGAATAGGCATCGTCGGCAAATTGCGGCGGCACGAACAGCGAGCGCGGCGTCTGCTCGACGGCAGTCAGCAGATCGATGTCGGAGATGCCTTCGGCCCGCAGCCGCAGCACGAGCGCCGCAAAACCTTCCTTCTCGACCAGACGTGCGTGCTCAATCCGCTACTCCGTACCAGAAGCGCCCGCGCCACGCGGTCCTGCACGGAATAATCCGTCAGATCGAGTTTCAAAGGTGTTACCGAAATCTTGTTTTGCTTCAGTGCGTGAATATCGGTGCCCGCGCGGAAGTCGCCGCTGCGTTCGCCGAAGCGCAGCCAGTAGTAGGGAAAGCCGCGGCCATCGGAGCGTTCGTCGACCTGCAGGTTGAAAGCGAGCTTGCCCTGCGCACGTGACTTCGGTGCCCGGCACGTCATCCGGCCGGCAGTTCGGGAAATTGAGATTGAGGAAGGTGCCGTCCGGCAGATCGACATCATCAGCTTGCTCGAGAAGAGCCGGCGCATGCGTCTCGACGACCTCCCAGGGCACGATGCGCGCGCCATCGGCATGGACGATAGGCCTGGCTCAGCGCAAAGGAGCGCACGCCCTGCAGCGTGCCTTCGATGGCGCCGGCGATCGTGCCGGAATAGGTGACGTCGTCGGCGACGTTGGAGCCGGAATTGACGCCGGAAAGCACGAGGTCCGGCTTGATGTCCATGACCTGCGTGATGCCCATGATGACGCAATCGGTCGGCGTGCCGCGCAGCGCGAAATGCTTGTCCGAGACCTTGCGCAGGCGCAGCGGCTCGGAGAGGCTCAGCGAATGGGCAAGGCCGCTCTGATCCGTTTCCGGCGCGACGATCCAGACATCGTCGGAGAGCGTGCGGGCGATCCGCTCGAGTACGGCGAGGCCTTCGGCATGGATGCCATCGTCATTGGTCAGCAGAATGCGCATCGCTCCCCTCCGCAACGCGGTTCAGCCGCCCGTTCGATCTTCGTCAGGCCGCCCATATAGGGCAACAGTACGTCCGGAATAGTGACCGAGCCGTCCTCGTTCAGATAGTTTTCGATGACGGCGATCAGGCAGCGGCCGACGGCGGTGCCCGAGCCGTTCAGCGTGTGGACGAACTTCGTGCTCTTGTCGTCCTTGCCGCGGTAGCGCGCATTCATGCGCCGCGCCTGGAAATCGCCGCAGACCGAGCAGGACGAGATTTCGCGATAGGTATCCTGCCCCGGCAGCCAGACTTCGAGATCGTAGGTCTTGCGCGCGCCAAAGCCCATGTCGCCGGTGCAGAGCGTCATCGACGCGGTAATGCAGGCCAAGACGCTTCAGCACTTCCTCGGCGCAGGCGGTCATGCGCTCATGCTCGGCGATCGAGCTTTCGGCGTCGGTGATCGAGACGAGCTCGCACTTTCCAGAACTGGTGCTGGCGCAGCATGCCGCGCGTATCGCGGCCGGCAGAACCCGCTTCCGAGCGGAAAGCACGGCGTCAGCGCGGTGAAGCGCAGCGGCAGCTTCTCCTGATCGAGGATTTCGCTCGCGCACCAGGTTGGTCAGCGTCACTTCGGCCGTCGGGATCAGCCAGCGGCCATCCGTGGTCTTGAAGAGGTCCTCGGCGAATTTCGGCAGCTGGCCGGTGCCGAACATCGCCTCGTCGCGCACCATCAGCGGCGAGCTGACTTCGATATAGCCGTGCTCGCCGGTGTGCAGATCGAGCATGAACTGGCCGAGCGCCCGCTCGAGCCGCGCAAGCTGGCCGGTCAGCATCGTGAAGCGCGAACCGGAGAGCTTGGCGGCGCCCTCGAAATCCATGTAGCCGAGCGCTTCGCCGATTTCGAAATGCTCCTTCGGCTTGTGGTTCCAGCGCGGCTTGTCGCCGACGGCGGGCTTGACGACGTTGTCGTGCTCGTCCTTGCCGACCGGCACGTCGTCGAGCGGAATATTCGGAATGCGCGACAGCGCGTCGTTGAGCTCGGCCGTCAGCTGACGCGCTCTTCCTCTTCGGCCGCCGGCAGCGAGGTCTTGATCTCGGCGACTTCGGCCTTCAGCTTCTCGGCAAGCTCGCTGTTCTTCTGCGCCATCGCCGCGCCGATCTCCTTGGAGGCGGCATTGCGGCGCGACTGCATGTCCTGCACCTTCTGGACGACGGAGCGGCGCTTTTCATCGAGCGAGATGAGGCTTTGCGGCCAAGAGGCTCGGCACCGCGCTTGGCAAGTGCTGCATCGAGAGCCTCGGCATTCTCACGAATCCATTTGATATCGAGCATCGTCGTTCCAGGTCGTTGCAACAGACATGATCCGGCCAAAGCCTGACCGGGCCTCGGATATTCGACCGGCGTTCATGAAGGACGATCCGGATATGCCGCTCAGACGCTGTCCGTCTTGGCAACGTCCGCCGATCTCGTCGCCTCCTCGAGCGCCTGCCGGGCACGCTGGCGCTCCACGAGTCGCGCCGCGTAGATGGAAATCTCGTAGAGAAGGATCGTCGGCAGTGCAAGGCCGATCTGGGACATCGGATCCGGCGGCGTCAGCACGGCGGCGACGATGAAGGCGAGACGATCGCGAACTTGCGCTTTTCCGCCAGCCACTGCGAGGTCAGCAGACCGACGCGGGCCAGCAGCGTCGTGATGACCGGAAGCTGGAAGACCAGGCCGAAGGAGAAGACCAGCGTCATGATCAGGCTCAGATATTCCGAGACCTTCGGCAGCAGCTGGATCGCGACCTGCGCCCTCGCCGCCGGCGCCTGCTGCATCGTCAGGAAGAACCACATGACCATCGGCGTGAAGAAGAAATAGACGAGCGCCGCACCCATCAGGAACAGCAGCGGCGACGCGATCAGGAACGGCAGGAAGGCCGCGCGCTCGTTCTTGTAGAGGCCGGGCGCCACGAACTTGTAGATCTGCGCGGCAATGATCGGGAAGGCGATGACCAGGGCGCCGAACATCGCGACCTTCACCTGCGTGAAGAAGAACTCCTGCGGCGCGGTGTAGATCAGCTCGCGCCTTGCCGAGATCGAGACCGGCCCAGATCGACAGCCCATTTGTAGGGGTAGACCAAGATAGTTGAAGAGATGCTTGGCGAAGGAGAAGCAGACGACGAAGGCGACGAAAAACGCGCCGATCGACCAGATCAGCCGCGTGCGCAGTTCCATCAGGTGCTCGATCAGCGGCTGCGGCTTGTCTTCGATATCACCGCTCATGCCTCATCCTTCTTCTTGGCGTCGTCTTGTTCGCAGCGGCTGCTGTCTTCCGGCGCGGAGCAGTCTTGGCGGCGGCTGCAGCCTTGCGCTGCGCGCGCTTCGGCTTTTCCGCGACAGCAGACGTGCAACTACCGCAGCGACAGCCTCGTCTGTTTCGGCACGGCGCTTGGCCCGCGGCTTGCGGACTGCTTTCGGCTTCTCGGCGACGACCGGCTCCAGCGGCGCGGCCGGCTGCGGTGTCATACCGGCGCAGGCGACGACCGGATCGGCGTTTCCGCGCTGGCTGCGGACGATCGACGGCGTTCCGGCAATCCCACGGCACGGCTCGGCGCTCTGCTGGTCTCGGTTCCGCGGGCTTGTCGACCGTCGTCGCACTTCTGCAGATCGGCCTTGATCTCGTTGCCCATCTGGCGAAGCGGGTTCATCGCCTCGCGCAATGCTGTTGACCGGATTGAGCTTCTGCGCATCGCTGATCGTCTGGCGCACATCGTCGAGCTCCGCCTCCCGCAGCGCCTCGTCGAACTGCGCGCGAAAATCGCCCGCCACCTTGCGGGCACGCTGTCGTCATCTTGCCGAATGTCGCGCAGCATCGGCGGCAAATCCTTCGGACCGACGACCACGATCAGAACGACCGCGATAACGAGCAAGCTCGGTCCAGCCGATATCGAACATGCAAGGCTCCTGACGGCCGAAGGCGAGCAGGCTCAGCCCTGACGGTACCCGGACATGATTATTTCGATTTCGTCGGCCTTGTGTTCGACCGTCTTCGCGACGTTGTCGTCGGCCGGCGTCGCCTCGTCGTCGGTCATGCCCTTCTTGAAGCTCTTGATGCCCTTGGCAACGTCACCCATCAGTTCCGGAATCTTGCCACGGCCGAACAACAACAGCACGATGGCCAGAACGATCAGCCAGTGCCAGATGCTAAAAGAACCCATTGCGCTATACTCCCTATTGCAATGTCTGTCCCGATGTAAGACGTTTCCGACATCGTTTTTCAAACATCAAATGTACTGCTCGCGCAGATGTGGATGCGAGCGCTAATGTCGCGGGTCCGAACATCTCCAACTGATGACAAGATTCCATCTTCGCAGCGCTAATGGCAAAACCGAGACTGGCGAATGCTGACCATTGCTTTATCGCTGCCGGATCGCCGAAAAGCACAGTACGCCGATTTCGGCTCAATCTTCCGAGGCGCCGCCGTGGCGCCAGAAGACCAAGTTCTTCGAGGTCCAGCTGCGTGATCGGATCCTCGTCCTCGGTCAAGTTCGTCGCTCATCAGCGGCGACGGAATGTTGAAATTAGCGGGAATACGGCCGGAAAGCAGCCCGGCCCCCTTCAATTCTTCGAGACCGGGCAGATCGCGCAATTCCTCCAGGCCGAAATGATCGAGGAAATCGCGTGTCGTGCCGAGCGTCACCGGCCGGCCGGGAGTGCGCCGGCGTCCGCGAAAACGAACCCAGCCCGCCTCCATCAGCACGTCGAGCGTCCCCTTTGAGGTCTGCACGCCGCGGATATCCTCGATCTCGGCGCGCGTCACCGGCTGGTGATAGGCAATGATGGCCAGGACCTCGAGTGCGGCGCGCGACAGCTTCCGCACCTCGTTCTCATCGCGACGAATGACGAAGGAGAGATCGGCAGCGGTGCGGAAGGCCCAGGCGTCATCGACCTGCACGAGATTGACGCCACGCGTCGCATAATGGCTCCTTCAGCCGCAGCATGATGCGCGGCACATCGACACCCCGCGGCAGACGCGGTCGGCGATAAAGCCTTCGGAAACCGGCTGGGCGGAGGCGAAGACCAGCGCCTCGGCGATGCGCTCGGCCTCCACGTACGACCTGGGCATCAACAACCGAGGCTGTCGGCGCATCCGCTTCGTCGTCCATGTGCTGGTCGTTCTCCGGGTCGATCACGCTCGCGCCTCTCCTATTCCGCCAGCCTCGCAGCGTCGCGTGGTTCGGCCCGCGGCGCATATAGAGCGGCTGGAACGCGCCGTCCTGGCGGATCTCCAGCTTGCCCCTCGCGCACGAGTTCCAGCGAGGCGGCAAAGGCGCTGGCGATGGCGGTGACGCGCTCGCTCGGGACTGGTCATGTAACGCAGCAGATAATGCTCGAGCGCCGTCCAGTCGGTGATCTCCCCGATCATTCGGGTCAGAATTCGCGGGCATCGGCGAGCGACCAGACGCTGCGCCGCTCGATCGTCACCTGCGTGACCGCCTGGCGCTGGCGCAAGCGACGCATAGGCGGTCAGAAGATCGTAGAGGCTGCGCGTCGTAGGCGGACTCGCTGCCGGTCGGGAATATGTTCGGGCGCGCCGCGGGCGAAGACGTCGCGGCCGAGACGGTTGCGGTTGACGAGCCCGGTCGCCGCCTCGCGCATGGCCTCGAGGCGCTTCAGGCGGAAGGCCAGCGTCGCCGCCATCTCCTCGCCGGACGGGCCGTCGTCCTTGCTCTGCTGCGGAATGAGCAGCCGCGACTTCAGATAGGCCAGCCACGCCGCCATCACGAGATAATCGGCGGCAAGCTCGATGCGGATGCGGCGGGCGCGTTCGATGAACAGCAGATACTGCTCGGCAAGCGCCAGCACGGAGATGCGCGACAGATCGACCTTCTGGTTGCGGGCGAGATGCAGCAGAAGGTCGAGCGGGCCTTCGAAGCCGGCGATGTCGATGACGAGCGCCGGCTCATGGCATGCCGCGCTCGGCACCGTTATCCTGCCACAGCTTGTCCATCGGCGTCGCCGCCGCCGGTGTCTTCTCCGTGCCGTTCACCGTTGTTCACACGCCCAGTCCCTGCAGTTCGCTCCTACGCGATCGCAAACATGCCGTCGAATTCGGCGCGGATCGCCGCCTCGTCTGCGCGCATCGGCCTTGCGGCGAAGCCTGCCTCCACCGCCTTCGCCCGCGCCAGCGCCGCACCGGCCAATACCGGCACGTTCGCGCACGACCTGCTGCATCTCATCCATGATGCCGTTGCAATGCAGCACGATATCGCATCCGCCTGCAATGATATTCGCCGCCCGCTCGCCGATCGTGCCGGCAAGCGCATTCATCGAGGTATCGTCGGACAGCAACAGACCCTTGAAAGCCGATATGACCGCGGATGACGCTCGTCGATCACCTTGCGCGAGGTCGTCGCCGGATTGTCGGGATCGATGGCGGTGAAGACGACGTGGCAGGTCATTGCCATCAATTCGTCCTTCATGCGCGACGAAGGGCGGGAAGTCATGCGCTTCCAGCTCATCGCGCGGAGACAGTGACGACCGGCAGTTCGTGGTGCGAATCGGCAAAGCCGCGGCCATGGCCCGGCATATGCTTCATGACCGGCAGCACGCCGCCGGCCTTGAGGCCTTCGGCAGCCGCGCGCCCCATCTCGGTCACGGTCTTCGGGATCGCCGCCATAGGCGCGGTTGCCGATGACGTTGCTGCTGCCTTCGACCGGCACGTCGAGAACCGGCAGGCAATCGACATTGATGCCGAACTTGCAGCAGATCGAAAGCATGCAGCCGCGACATCAGCCAGGCGGCGCGCAGGCCCTGCTCGCGATCCCGGCGATAGATATCGCCGAGCGCCTGCACCGGACGGATAATGCGGCAGGATCGGCGGGCGGATGCGCTGCACGCGGCCGCCTTCCTGGTCGATCAGCACCGGTGCATCGCGAGCCGACGCTATCGCGCAAGGACGGCGACAAGATCGGCGATCTGCGCCGGCTCGGAGATATTGCGTCCGAAGAGGATGAAGCCCCACGGCCGCTCCGCCTTGATAGAAGGCCTTCTCTTCGGGGGTGATGGAAAGGCCGCTACAGCCGAGGATCATCGCTTTTGATTCGGTCATGTTCGAATCATAGAGGCCGGCCCCGCGAAATGCGAGTAAGCGTCAAGCGCCATTCACAGGATAGCAGGCAAAAAGAAAGCGGCGGGCCATCTGCCCGCCGCTTTCCGCAATCGACTGACGTCGACCGCTTATTTCGAGATCAGGCAAGTTCCGCCGGCGGCGCGATACGTCCGCAGAGGGCTGCCGCTTCGTCCTTGGAGCCGGCCGGGATACGGACGCGATAGAACGTGCCCTTGCCGGCGATCTCGGCCTTGCGGATTTCGAAGCTGCGGCCGCCGAGGACGCTGGCGAATTTCTTCGACAGGCTGGCATAGGACTTCTTCGCCTCGGCTTCGGACGGCAGCGAGGCGATCTGCATGCCGTAACCACCGGTCGGGGCAGCCTGCTGCGGCTGGGTGGCAGCGGGCTTGGCCGATGCGACTTCGGCGGGCTTCGGCTGCTGCTCGGCTGGACGGACGTTGCCTTTATCGGTAACGGTGCCGACAACATTGACCGCCTGCTCGGCCGGACGGGCGGACGGAACCGGTGCCGTATCGGCCGGCTTTCCAGCGAGCGGCGCCGTCTGAGCCGGGGCGGACCGGCGTGATTCTCGACACTCGCGCGGCATCTGCCGCAGCAGCCTCTTGCAAACCAGACTGGGAAGGCTGCTGAGCGGCAGGCGGAGGTGCGACCGGGGTCGTTTGGACCGGCGTCGCACGGACGTCGGCAGAGGCAACCTCGTTGCTCGTCGGGAGCTTTGCCGCCGAGCCGCTGGCTGCGGTCGCAGTCGCGGGCGCCTGAGCGACAGGCTGGTCGACCGGTTCGGCCGGCTCCTCGCGGGCCACCAGCGTGCCGTCCGGCTTGACGATCATCGTGCGAACCTTGCGCGGGGAAACGGCCACGGCGATCGCCATTTGCATCGCCTTCCGTCGCGGCGGTATTGTCCGCCGTGTCCCCGCTCGGGAGCAGGCGCGGGTCCTGCGTATCCTCGACCGGAGTCGCTGACCGGAGATCGTTGACGGCGCTCTCGTTATCTTCCGGCAGAGTTTCGGGCGTCAGCGTGCGCTGAACGACATCGACCGGCTCTTCATCCGACGAAACGAGCGCTTTCTGCTTCGGTGCCTCGGTCGCGCCGGCAACGCGGTCATAGACCGCCTTGTCCTGGTTCGGCACGGTCTTGCCACCCGGATTTTCCGGTACGACCTTGACCGGCTCCTTGTCGGCCAGGATGACCGGCGGCTCGCCGCCGCCAGCGATGCCGAGGCCCCCGTCGTTGACGACGGAGTAGACACCGTATGCGCCACCCGCGAACACGACGACGAGCGCCGCGGCCGCAAGCAGCCGCTTCATGGTACGGGCGCGGCTCATGTCCTCGGCTTCAGCTCGCGGATTGGATACGGACCTCGGCCGGCGCTCTCGGTACGATCGAACGGGTTCGCGAACGCTGCGGCGGAAATCCTCCTCGAGCGCACGCTCAAATTCGTCAGGCCCAGCTGTCGGCTGCTGCCTTGCCGAAGCCGCCGGAGCAGCTGCGACAACCGCGGCCGCGGCCCCAGGAGTCCAGGCGGCCGCCGCAGGAGCCCAAGCCGCTGCGGTCGGTGCCGGCGCTGTCGGGCCGGCGTTTCGAAGAGGCTTGCAATTTCCGCGTCGACGTCGAAATCGAAGTCATTCGCCGGCGCAACCGGCGCAGGCTGCTCCACCGGAGGCAGCAGTCGGCACATGCATATCTTCGACCGCCTCGGGATACTGGTCGGCCTCGGCGATCATCGCTGCATCGAAAGGCAGTTCTTCGTCACTGTCTTCCGCGACGGGAATGCTTCTCACAGCGGCAGGAACCGGTGCTTCGTAAACCGAAGCGGCGTCAACGTGCCCAACCGGCCGTGCCACAGCGGCCACCGGCCGCGCCATAGCGGCGACCGGGGCTGCCGCAACGGCCGCCGGAGCGGGTGTCCGCGCAGGCACCTGCTGCGTCGCAGGCTCGGCGAAATCAAGATCGGCGAGTTCGAGTTCGATGCCCTCGAGATCGAGTTCGAAGTCATGGCCAGCAAATGGATCTTCGCTGTCGCCCCGCTTGCGATGCTGGGGGCTCGGCGGCTACTCTTGGCTTCGGCAACGAGCGGGAGCTGCAGTTGAAACAGCGGCAGGTGCGACGACCAGCGGCTCCCACTGCTCGAATGCCGCAACGGGCGCCGGCTGCCGGCTCCGTGGGCGCGCGCTGAAGCACGGGGTAACGGGAGACATCCGCCAGCAGGTCATCGAGATCGAAGGCGATCGATTGATCCGCAGGAAGAGCGTCCGTCAGCGCGGCGTCCGCCTGCACGGCTCCTTCCGTGGCGGCAGCAATCAGATCGAACGGCTCGACCTCAAGGGGCGCGCTCTGCAGCAACGGGCGGCTCCACAGGAGCCTCCTGCGCCGCCACTTCCTCATGGCGATCGAGTTCGGCTGGAAAGCCCTGAGAGGCTGCGGCTACGAATTCCTCGGCAGCATCAAAGGCGACCGGCTCTGCAGCGGGTTCGGGCTGAACAACAGGCTCCGGCTGCGGCTCGGAAGCAGCAACTGCTTCGGCCGGAGCAACGGCTTCGACCGGCGTTTCAACTGACGGCTCACGGCGAACCGCGTGGAAGTTTGCGAGCGGAAGCCTGATGCTTGCGGCAGCCCATTGCGGCGCCTTGGCGGGAGCCTGCGGGTTTTGAACGGCGGCACCACCGATCGAAAGCTCAAGCTCCTCGATCAGATCGCGGGCACCACCGGAAGCGGACTCGGGACGCTCAGGAGCCGCCCAATCGGCGGCGGAGAGAACGGCGGCCTCCTCCGAGATCGGCGAGGCGGCGGGCAGCGGATCGACGGGTTCCGGCTCGACAATGGCGTCAGCGGCGGGATAGTCATACTCCTCAGCGACAGGCTCAGCCGGGCGATCGAGCGCAGCGAGCGGACGCGGCGCATCGTAACGCTCGAACTCGCGGAGAAGCTCGTCCTCGAGATCGAACGCCGGCTCCTGCCGGGGCGCCTCCGGAACCGTATTTGCGGCTACACGCGGCTCGAAGCCGACGATTCGGGCAAGTTCGGCGAGCGGATCATCATCCGCAAAGAGATCCGTCTTTTCCGCGCATCATACGCCAATTGTTTGTCAGCCATACCCATCCCACTCGCAAACCTAACGCAGTCAAATGCCAGCGCATTGTGGGGAAATGGTGACGTTATCGCATTTCATCCGGCGCGGCAGTGCCTGTAATGGCAAGTCCCGACTTCAAAACCGAAGCGACAGCATACACCAGCCCAAGTCTGGCAATACTCAATTCTCGGTTCTTATCGTTAACAAATCGTAATTCCGGTTGATCTTTACCTTTATTCCAGTGTGCATGGAAGGAACTGGCAAGATCATAGAGGTAAAACGCGATGCGATGAGGCTCCTGCGACTGGGCCGCAGCCTCCACAACTCGCGGGAATTCCGCAAGCTTCGCAACCAGCTGCAATTCGGTCGGATCCGAGATTCGCCAGCGACGGCTTGCGCAAGATCGGCGGGCGACAATCGAGGTCCGGAAAGCCTCCCTCGCCTGCCGGAAGACCGACATGCAGCGGGCATGCGCATACTGCACGTAAAAGACCGGATTATCCTTCGACTGCTCCGTCACCTTGGCGAAATCGAAGTCGAGCGGCTCGGAACTCTTGCGATAAAGCATCATGAAGCGCACCGAATCGCGGCCGACTTCCTCGACCACGTCGCGCAGCGTCACGAAGTCGCCGGAGCGCTTCGACATCTTCACCGGCTCGCCGTTGCGGATAGAGCTTGACGAGCTGGCAAAGCAGCACGGTCAGCTTCGACTTGCCGTCCGAAACGGCGCGCGCGACCGCCTCCAGCCGCTTGACGTAGCCGCCGTGGTCGGCGCCGAGCACATAGATCATCTCGTCGAAGCCGCGGTCGAACTTGTTCTTGAAGTAGGCGACGTCGGCGGCGAAATAGGTGTAGGAGCCGTCCGACTTGATCAGCGGCCGGTCGATATCGTCGCCGACTTCCGTCGAGCGGAACAGCGTCTGCTCGCGATCTTCCCAGTCTTCCGGCAACTGGCCCTTCGGCGGCGGCAGCGTGCCCTTGTAGACATAGCCCTTGAAGGTCAGGTCGTTGATCGCGGTGCGGATCGCGGCCGGCGCCGTTGGCATGCAGCGTCCGCTCGGAGAAGAAGACGTCGTGATGGACGTTGAGCGCAGCCAGATCCTCGCGGATCATCACCATCATCGCGTCGATCGTGCGGTCCTTGACGATCGGCATCCACTGGTCTTCCGGCATGTCGCGCAGCCTGGTGCCGAACTCGTCGGCCAGCGCCTGGCCGACCGGAACGAGATAGTCGCCGGGATAAAGACCGGCCGGGATCTCGCCGATCTTTTCGCCGAGCGCCTCGCGGTAACGCAGGAAGACCGAGCGCGCCAGCACGTCGATCTGCGAGCCGGCGTCGTTGATGTAGTATTCCTTGGTCACGTCGTAGCCGGCAAAGCGCAAGCAGGTTGGCAAGCGCGTCGCCGACGACGGCGCCGCGGCAATGGCCGACATGCATCGGTCCGGTCGGATTGGCCGAGACATATTCGACATTGACCTTGTGGCCGGCGCCGAGCGTCGAGCGGCCGTAATCGGTCGCCTTCGGCGATCATCGACGGCCAGCAGGCGCTGCCAGTAGCCGACCGAAAGCCTGATGTTGATGAAGCCGGGACCGGCGACCGAGACCTCGGCGACGTCGGCATCTTCCTTCAGCTTGGCGATGATGATTTCGGCGAGCGCGCGCGGGTTGGTGCCGAGCGGCTTTGCCAGCACCATCGCCGCATTGGTCGCGACATCGCCGTGGCTGGCATCGCGCGGCGGCTCGACGCCGATACGGCCGAAATCGAGCTCGGATCGCTTTTCCTTGCACGATATCAATCTGTTCGAGGGCGTTCTTAATTCTGGCTTCGAAGTCGGTGAAAAGGTTCATCGCACTCTTCCACGCATAGGCTGTGCCGCAGGCCTCTGTCGTGCCGCTGGCGCCGCCGCTGCCTATCGCAAATCCGGGAGTGTGGTCAAACAACCGCCTGTGGGCGCTGATTGCATAGGTGTCGGTCATGCCGGCCAGATAATCGCCGACATGGCGCGCCTTCGGCGGCATCGGCCAGGCCGGCGATGTGGTCGACCCAATAGTGGCTCTGCATCTCCTTGCGGATTGGCCATGTAGGCGGGAAGAGATCGGTGACGATCTGCGCGGCACCGGCGCGGATGCGCATGATATCCGGGATGGCGATAGATGCGCTTGAAGAGCATCTTCTTGATCTGCCTGTCGGTCTCGGACATCTCCTCGGAGAAGGTGGCGATCGCTCCGGCCGGCAGCGCGGATATCGTCGACACTGTCGCGGCTTCAACCGCGCCAGGCGCTCCTGCGCGACGGCGATCACGTCCTCGACCATGCGCGTGATCTGCCGGCGCATGATCTCATGCGTGAAGCGGCTCGCTTCCAGATCGCGGATAGCGCGTCGCGGACCTCGGCCATCAGCCCGGCGAGAAACGGGATTTCCTCCAGCATGTCGAACGTCAGATAGCCGGAGCGCAGGCCGTCGTCGATGTCATGGGTGTTGTAGGCGATGTCGTCGGCGATCGCCGCCACCTGCGCCTCGAGGCTGGCGAAGCTCGCGAGCTCGAGATCGTGGATCTCGCAATAGTCGAGGATCGGCTGCGGCACCGGGCCGCGCGTGCCCTGCCCGTCCGTGCGTCAGCAGCGGGCCGTTGTGCTTGACCAGGCCTTCGAGGCTCTCCCAGGTCAGGTTGAGGCCGTCGAATTCGGCATAGCGGCGCTCCAGCTTGGTGACGATGCGCAGCGACTGGGCGTTGTGGTCGAAGCCGCCATAGGGCAACAGCACCTCGTGCAGCGCGTCCTCGCCGGTGTGGCCGAACGGCGTGTGGCCGAAATCGTGGACGAGCGCCACGCCTTCGGCGAGATCCTCGTCGAGCTTCAGGGCGCGCGCCAGCGCACGGGCGATCTGCGCCACCTCGATCGTATGCGTGAGCCGCGTGCGGTAATGATCGCCGTCCTGCGCGATGAAGACCTGCGTCTTGTGCTTCAGCCGGCGGAAGGCCGTCGTGTGGACGATGCGGTCGCGGTCGCGCTGGAAATCGGAGCGCGTCGGGCTGCGATCTCTCGGGATAAAGCCGTCCGCGCGATCGTCCAGGGATCGGCGGCGTAGATCGCCCGTTCGCCATTTCCGAAACCCAATGCATGCCTGTCGATCGTCATTTTTCACCGTCATTCAACATCGCGCGACGCCTGCCCATTGACGCCGCTTTGCGCTCTTCATACCTATAGCCGCAGGATAAACGGCAAAGAAGCGCTTTCTTAGCCGTCTTGCCGATAATGCGTTTCGGCAACGCATCATGATAAATTCTTTTGATATCAGCCGTTTGAACGCTTCAGCGGCCAGTATCAATTCTCTCCGGATCTTGACCCCGGCAGGAGGAAACATGACGGACGCAAGTGTAACCCTTTCGGACGCGGCGGCAAAACGAATCGCGGCGATCGTCGGCGCCGAGGCCGGCAAAAGCGCGCTGCGCGTTTCCGTCGAAGGCGGCGGCTGCTCCGGCTTTTCCTACAAGTTCGATCTCGCCGACGACGCCGCGTGACGATGACATCGTCGTCGAGAAGGACAACGCCAAGGTGCTGATCGACAGCCTGTCGCTGGTCTACATGGCCGGCTCGGAAATCGACTTCGTCGACAACCTGCTCGGCCAATCCTTTCAGATCAAGAATCCGAATGCGGTCGCAAGCTGCGGCTGCGGCACGAGCTTCTCGATCTGACGCTCCTGCTATTTCCACAACTGAACCGGCCGAAGCAATCGCTTTCGGCCGGTTTATCGTCTTGGCCGGGTGGCCAAGGTCGTGTGCTGCGGATAAAAGATCGGCCACGAAGCGCAGAGGAACAGCCTCCATGAAAATCGCCACCTGGAACATCAACGGCGTCAAGGCGCGCATCGACAACCTCGTGCCATGGCTGAAGGATTCCGATCCCGATATCGTCTGCCTGCAGGAGATCAAGACGATCGACGAAGGCTTTCCCGCGGCTCGAGATCGAGGCGCTCGGCTATCACGTCGAAACGCATGGCCAGAAGGGCTTCAACGGCGTCGCGATCCTTTCCAAGATCAAGCCGGACGAAGTGAACCGCGGCCTGCCCGGCGATCGCGCTCGACGAGCAGGCCCGCTTCATCGAAGCCGTATTCTCGCTTCCCGGCAACCGCGCCCTCCGCGTCTGCTGCCTCTATCTGCCGAACGGCAATCCCGTCGATACGGAAAAATATCCCTACAAGCTCGCCTGGATGGAACGTCTGCGGCACATTCGCGGTCGAGCGCCTCGCCTATGAGGAGCCGCTCATCCTTGCCGGCGACTACAACGTCATCCCCGAGCCGCACGACTGCTTCGATCCGAAGGTCTGGGAGAACGATGCGCTGTTCCTGCCGCAGACGCGCGAGGCTTTCCGCCGGCTCGAAAATCTCGGGCTTCACCGATGCGGTCCGCGCCACGACGGACGCCGTCCAGCTCTATTCCTTCTGGGATTATCAGGCCGGCGCCTGGCAGAAGAACAACGGCATCCGCATCGATCACCTGATGCTGTCGCCGGAGGCGGCCGATCGCATGACGTCGGCAGCGATCGAAAAGCACGTGCGCGCCTGGGAAAAGCCGTCCGACCACGTTCCGGTCGTCGCCCATTTCGATTTCGCTGCGTAAGACGCTGAGCGTTCAGTCGCGCGCCTGGACGCGATGTTGTGAGACAGCGAGACGGCCGTGCGGCGATCGCTCTTCGTTGGCGACGAGAAGGCCTGCTCCTGAAGCGACTTCCATCCAGCCGCAATCCTTCGGCTTGCACGATCGAGCGCCGCCGTCATCAGGCCAGACCACGCGCCGACTGGCCTTCCTGGAAGAGGATGTTGCCGAAGACCGCCATGGCGCCGGGATGGCCGCTCTTGCGGGCCTGGTTCAGCCACTTCTTGGCCTGCTGCGACGTTGGCGATTGCCGCCCTCGCCCGAAAGCATCATCTGCGCGAGCTGGAACTGCGCCTCGGCAACGCCGAAGGTCGATGCGACCTGGAAATAGAGCTGGCGGGCCTGATTGAGATCGATCTTGACCGGGCTGCCCGGAATGCCGTGCTTGTAATAGTTGGCGAGCGACAAACAGCGCGTTGACGAAGAAGCCGGTATCTTCGGAACCGGGCTCGACGCCCTGCTGGGCAATTTCGCTGTAGATCTTGAAGGCTTCGAAATCGTCCTGAGCGACGCCATCGCCATCGGCATACATGTTGGCGAGCGCCCAGCGCGAACCGGTATGGCCCTTTTCGGCGGCGTATTTATAGGCTTCGACCGCCTCTTCCTTCTGCCCGTTCTTGTAGGCCTTGAAGCCGAACTTGAAGAGATCGAAAGGCCCGGATTCCTTGGTGACGCCGGCATTGATGTCGAATGCAGCTGGCCGGGGAGGATATCGCCGCGGAAAGCGCGATAGACAGCCCCATAAGCGTCAATCTGAACAGTCTGAACTCGGATGTCAGCATTTCACTCGATTTCTTTCGCTTCCATCGCAGACCGCCACGGCAGCAAATACTCCGCTGCCCGGCTCCCCGGCGTATTCCTCCAGGCGAGCGATCCCGCGGCGGGCTCAACGGCCCCTTTAGCCCGCGTCGCATCCAGCCTTTGGCCCTTCTTCGAAGCCTGAATTTCCTGCGCATCGCAATCGGCCACCCGATTTCCGGCCTGGCCCGCCTGCAATGCCTGCGGCGTCATTCCTGCGGAGCGGACAACCGCCTTTCCGCCTTCTGAATATTCGTACCCGTAAAATGTGACCAAACCGGTAGTGGCCCGATCACGCTGCCGGCCAACCGCTGCAGAGGCGGCCGCATGCCGGGGCAAAGGACAGTGTAAAGACGCGACGTTCGAACGAGGTTTTCGAGGGGAAATACGTTGCGGAACAAGCTTGATGGCGAGCTGAAGAAGCAGCACCACCGAAGCTCTCGCTCGCGTTGATCCGTACCGGAAAAAATCCCACCCATCTTACTTCTAAAAACGCACCTTACGCCTGCCATTTCCTCGCCCGCAAATATCGCTGCGCCCTGTTTGTGGCGGGAAATGGACAATTTCGCCCCGCGGCCACCATATGTGAACTGTCGTAAAAAATGCTGTTGCGGAATCGTCACAAAATGGGAGGAATTTGCGCATGATTAAGTGATGACTTGAAATACAGTGCAGCAAAGAAAAGCCCGGCGAATGCTGCCGGGCTTTCTGGATTCTGACTTGCATCGTCAGGATCAGAACTTGACCTTCATGCGACGTCGAAAGTGCAGTCGACCAGATCGTTGCCGAAACTCGTAGGTGACGTCGTTGCCGTAGGTGACGCCGTTGTACGTCGACGGTGCCGGACTCGCCGCTCGTCAGCAGGCCGAGAGCTCCAGCCAAGCGCGAATTCGACATTTTCGGTCGGCGTGTAGGAAACGCCGGCGCCGAGCGTCCAAGTATCGGTCTGGATGCCGTAGCCCTGGCTGGTGCCGCGATCCCAGGTCAGGCTGACGGCGCCGCTCCACTTGATCATTGAACTTGTGACCGACGCCGCCGGTGATCGTCCAGCCGTCGCGATAGAGCAGATCGAGGCTGAGTCGGTCGACAGCCTGCCGGAGGGATGCCACGCGTGGATGTCGGGCAGAAGCGCGATCGACCTGCAGACTGGCTCCAATTCGTCCACTTGACCGAACCGAAGGCGAGCCAATCGGGCGCGATGCCGGTCTGCAGCTTCAGTTCCAGCGAGTCCGGGCATCGAGCCGAACCGGAGACATCGGTGCCGCGTGCCGAACGAACGCACGGACGGGCAGAAGCGGAACCTCGGTCAGATCGACCGTTCCTCTGAGATTGTCGTACTTGACCCGGCTGTTGTAGACGAGGCTGGCGCGGAAGGCGTATTCCGGAATTTCGTAGGCAACGCCGGCGCGCCAGCCCCAGCCGCTGCACCATCGAGATCCAGACGACCGATGCCGTCATAGACGGCGGAAGCCGGCAGGCGGAAGATCGGTGACCAGGCGCTCCTTGAAACCGCTCGACCTCCTGATAGAAGCCACCGCCGATCAAGCGAAACTGACCCGGACCCACATCGAATTTGTAAGAGCAGGTCGCACGCGTAGTTGTCGCGTTCTGATCTTGGTCTCGATATTCGTTGTTGGCGCCGGCCCAGTTCAGAGCCCGGATTGGTGTGCGCGCCGAAGGCTCCGAATAATCGGCCATGCAGTCGACGTCATCGCCAATGCCGGCCTTCACGCCGATATAAGGAACCGCATAATCTCTCGGTATCATCGAGCCGAGTGTCGGACGCGCCATTCAGATTGCCGCTCGGTCGCCGGATTGATATCCTTCGACATTCTTCAGCTTGCGCTGCGGCATGACATAGGTCACGCCGGACTCGACAGCATAACGCGACTGGATCGAACAGCAGGTCGATATTGTAGCCGCCGCGCTCCAGACCGCCCGCAAAGGACGGCGATAGCGAACGATCGAAAGGATGGCGAGCGACGCTGCGCCCCTTGGAAAACATACGAGATGCCATATGTGTCTCCCCCACTCGAGCATTCTGTGACGACGCACTGTTGAAAGCGATTGCCACGAATTGGCAACGTGCGCCATCTTGCCGCCACAATGCTGCGAGTTGACTAATTTACGTAAGAAATTGACGAGCACGTCAAAATTGTCATGGATTAGGAAAATTTTATCCTAATACTCTAATCATTTAGGGTTATTTTTGGATCATCATTCCATCATGCAACGCAACCTGTATCAATCGGACAACAGTCGCGTTTTTCGACCCTGGCAGCCGATCCAGTTGCGTGACATTCGAGAAGCTGCGAATGCTGTCGCCGAAGCGGCAGTGTTCAGTCGATGATCGACACGAATCAGCGCGCGACATGAAAAGGCGCGCCGGCTAGGCCGCGCGCCTTAGAGTACTCGCTGCTATGCCGATGTCTTAGCCGGCTTCGCTGACCCTGCGAGAGCGCCACCTTGAGGCTTGCGATCTGGCCTTCGAGTTCCGCCAGGCGCTCGCGCTCGGCTTCGACCACATCCGGATTGGCATTGGCGACGAACTTCTCGTTCGAGAGCTTGCCGACGATGCGCGCGATCTCCTGCTTCGATCTTGGCGATCGCCTTTTCCAGACGTGCCTTTTCGGCAGCAAGATCGATCAGGCTGCCGAGCGGCAGGCAGACCGTCGCCTCGCCGACGACGATCTGCGCAGCACCCTTCGGCGCGCTGTCGGCAAGCGAAATCGCCTCGACGCGCGCAAGCCGCTTGATCGCCGCGTCATGGCGGAACAGGCGTTCGCGCGTCAGGCTGTTGGCGTCGACGACGACCAGCGGCGCAGTCGCAGCCGGCGGCACGTTCATTTCCGAGCGCACCGAGCGAATGCCCGAGACGAGATCGATCAGCCAGTTGATCTCGTCGGCTGCGGCATCGTCGGCATAGGACGGCGCCGGCCATTCGGCATGGCAGATCAGACCTGTCGCGCTCGTTGCCCTCGCCTGCCGTATGCGCCCACAGCTCTTCCGTCATGAACGGCATGAAGGGATGCAGCAGCTTGTAGATCTCTTCGAGAACGTAGGCGACGCAGGCCTGCGCCTCCGCCTTGGCGCCCTCGTCCTCGCCGCTGAAGACCGGCTTCAGCAGTTCGAGATACCAGTCGCAGAACTGGTTCCAGACGAAGCGGTAGAGCGCTGCCGGCCGCATCGTTGAAGCGGTAGGCTTCGATGCGCTTCGGTAACGTCACGTTCCGTACGGGCAAGTTCCGTCAGGATCCAGCGGTTGATCGTCAGTTCGGCGGCTTCCGGCACGAAATGCGGATCGCTCTTGGCGCCGTTCATCTCGGCAAAGCGCGTGGCGTTCCAGAGCTTGGTGCCGAAATTGCGGTAGCCGGCGATGCGGGCCGGATCGAGCTTCACGTCGCGGCCCTGCGCCGCCATGATCGCCAGCGTGAAGCGCAGCGCGTCGGCGCCGTACTCGTCGATCAGTTCGAGCGGATCGATGACGTTGCCCTTCGACTTCGACATCTTCTGGCCGTTCTTGTCGCGCACCAGCGCGTGGACATAGACGGTGTGGAACGGCTCGACCGGATTGCCGTCCTCGTCCTTCATGAAATGCAGGCCCATCATCATCATCCGGGCGACCCAGAAGAAGATGATGTCGAAGCCGGTGACGAGAACGTTGGTCGGATAGTAGCGGGCAAGTTCCGGCGTCTTGTCCGGCCAGCCGAGCGTCGAGAACGGCCAGAGCGCCGAAGAGAACCAGGTGTCGAGCACGTCTTCGTCGCGCGTGAGGATCTCGCCCGGCTTGAAGTTTTCAAGCAAGTCCTCGACATAGGCCTTCATCGGGCCTTCATGCGAAAGATAGTGCTGGATCGCGGCCTGCAGCGCCTCTTCCTCGGTCTTTTCGACGAAGACCTGACCGTCCGGACCATACCAGGCCGGAATCTGATGGCCCCACCAGAGCTGGCGGGAAACGCACCAGGGCTGGATGTTCTCCATCCATTCGAAATAGGTCTTTTCCCAGTTCTTCGGAACGAACTTGGTGCGGCCCTCGCGAACGGATGCGATCGCCGGCTTGGCCAAGCGTCTTGGCGTCGACATACCACTGCTCCGTCAGGCGCGGCTCGATCGGAACGCCGCCGCGATCGCCGTGCGGAACCGTGTGCTTGTGCGGCTCGACCTTGTCGAGCAGGCCGGCCTCTTCGAAGATTCGGACGATGATCTTGCGGGCGTCGAAGCGGTCCTTGCCCTCGAGCTCGATCCCAGGCGCCGTGCAGCGCCGCCGGATTGTCGAGGCCTTCGAGGAAATCCTCATTGTCCTTGATGGTGACCGTTGCCGTCGATGCGTCAGGATGTTGACGACGCGCAGGCCGTGCGCTTGCCGACGTCGAAGTCGTTGAAATCATGCGCCGGCGTCATCTTGACGGCGCCGGTGCCCGCCGTCGGATCCGGATATTCGTCGGCGACGATCGGAATGCGGCGGCCGACGATCGGCAGGATGACATGCTTGCCGACGATCGACTTGTAGCGCTCGTCGTCCGGATGGACGGCAACGCCGGTATCGCCGAGCATGGTTTCCGGGCGTGTCGTCGCGACGACCAGATAGTCGCGCGTCTTCCCATTCGGTCGGCTTGCCGTCCTCGTCGAAGGCGATCGGATGCTGATAGGTGACGCCCGTCTTCCAGCGGATAGCGCAGATGCCAGAGATTGCCGTTGACCTCGATCTGCTCGACTTCGAGGTCGGAGATCGCCGTCAGCAGCTTCGGGTCCCAGTTGACGAGACGCTTGTCCTTGTAGATCAGGCCTTCCTTGTAGAGCGTGACGAAGACTTCGAGAACGGCCTTCGAAAGGCCCTCGTCCATGGTGAAGCGCTCGCGCGACCAGTCGCAGGAGGCGCCGAGGCGCTTCAGCTGGTTGAAGATCAGGCCGCCCGATTCGGCCTTCCACTCCCAGACCTTGTCGATGAAGGCGTCGCGGCCCATGTCGCGGCGGCCAGGCTGCTGCCGCTCCATCAGCTGGCGCTCGACGACCATCTGCGTGGCGATGCCGGCATGGTCCATGCCCGGCTGCCAGAGCACGTCCTTGCCGCGCATGCGCTCGAACCGGATCATGATGTCCTGCAGCGTGTTGTTCAGCGCATGGCCCATATGCAGCGAGCCGGTCACGTTCGGCGGCGGGATGACGATCGTGAAGGTCTCGGCGCCGGGCTTGGCGTTCGCGCCGGCGCGGAAGGCATCCGCCTCATCCCATTTCGCGGCGATTTTCGGTTCGACTGCGGCGGAATCATAGGTCTTGTCGAGCATTTTGTGACCAAACTTCGGAGGTTCGAGGATGGGGGTTTGTAAATAGGATGGCTGCCGTCAAGTCAATAAAAAAGCCGCCCCGGAGGCCGGAGCGGCTTGCTGCAGGAAAGATCGGTTCCGATCAGCGGCGCGGACCGCGCGCCACGCGTTCGATTTCTTCGCGCACCAGTCGCTCGACCAGCGTCGGCAGATTGTCGTCCAGCCATTCCGCAGCATCGGGCGCAGCATGTCCTCGGCGATCTCGTCCAGCGAGCGGCGCTCGGCGCCGTCGATCGCGGCGGCAAGCTCCTCGAACGAGCGGGCGATCTGCAGGCCCGCGCTTTGCGAAATCAGGCCGCTGGGGCTCTTCCGGCAATGCTCGGCACGAGGATTCGACTGTCAGCTGCGGCTGACTCGGCTGGACGACAGCGCTGCGGCTGTGGCGCAGGTTCCGCAGCGAGCGGCCGCGGCACTTCGGCGGGCTCTGGCCTCGGCTAACGGCCGGTGCGGGCATTGCGGCGCGGGGGCGGAGCAACGACAGGCTGCCGAGATGGCTTCGGTACGCGGCACGGCGGCGCCTCGGCTCGCGGGCGCAGGGCGCGCTTCCGGCCCGGCGGAAGACGCGGCGGAGCTTCGCGCTGCGGCGGCTGCGCGGCGCCGCGCTCGGAGGCGGCGCGAACGCGGGCAGCGACATCGGCAAGCGACATGGCGCGCGCCGGCGCTTCCGGCTCGGGACGGTGCCTGCGGAATTGGCCGCGACGAAACGCGGATCGGGACGGCATGACGGGCTCGGGGAACTCGACGCCTGCATAGGCCTCGTCGACCGTCAGATGGATATCGGAGTCGCTTTCCTCATCGTCGGCGGCGTAAACGGGCGGCAGAGATGGCGAAATCGCCTTGCCCGCGCCCGGCTCATTGCTTTCGATGATCTGGCGGATCGACGCCAGAATCTCTTCCATGGACGGTTCACGCACTACACTTGGCTGAGCCATATTTATCCCCGTTATCCTCGAAACAACGATCGGATTGCGTGGAGTGGGCATCCGAATCACCGCAGACCTTAGAATACCCCAGGAGTGAAAAAAATCATCGCGAATCAAATGAATGCGCCCGATGCACAGTTTTGTTGCGCGGTCTATGGCGGCCGTCTGAAAAGCTGTGTCTGACAGCAGACAACAAAACGGGCGCCTCGAAGCGCCCGCTTCACGAAATCAGTCGAAATGCGGCTCAGAAAACGAATTCGCGAGCCTTGGCAAAGCCCGGCAGCGGCTTGACGGAAGCGTTGAAGAAGACGTTTTCAGAAACGGCACCGCGCTCGCTGACGAAGACCGTGGCGCGGGCGGCATTGCCGTAACCCTGAACGGTGACAAGGCGGCCGCCTTCCGCGAGCTGTTCGAGAAGGGCATGCGGGCACTTCCTCGACGGAACCGTTGACGAAGATCAGATCGTAGGGGGCGCCAGCGCCGTAGCCGTTTTCCAGCGGGCCGGTGACGACGGAGACATTGGCGTAGCCGGCAAAGGTTCTTCCTTGCCTCGGCTGCAAGCGCCTCGTCGCATTCAAGCGCGACGACCGAGCCGGCAAGCATCGACAGCAGCGCCGAGGCGTAGCCCGTGCCGCAGCCGACTTCGAGAACGGAGTCGTCCTTGGTGATAGCCGCGAGCTGCAGCAGCTTCGCCAGCGGCGACGCTTCCATCAGGAAGCGAGCCGGCTTGCCGGCGGCGGCCGGAGCGATCTCGATATCATTGTCGACATAGGCCAGCAGCCTTCGACTTCTCCGGCACGAAAGCCTCGCGCGGCACCGTCAGGAAGGCCATCAGCACGGAATGCGACGTGACGTCCGTCGTGCGGATCTGGTTGTCGACCATCTTAACGCGTGCTGCTTCGAAATCCATCATATCCTCTCGCCCGTTGAACGCGGCATTGTCTCTCGTCTCTTAATCTCCGCGACGTATGCTTTCAAGGCAAAGTGAGCAGCGGCGGCAAGAATCCGCCTGAAGGAGCTTGCTGCCCGGCGCCGCCGCCATTGCAACTCTCTCTTGGATCAACGAGGCGGCTCGTGCTATGTCTTGGATCCGGAGGAACAGAGGAGGAGCAGACGATGTCTGCCTTTTTCGAATATTTCACGCTGTTCGACTTCTTCATCATCGCGGCGCTCGTCGGCCTGTTCTGCTGCGGGCTGCTGGACAGCGGGAAGACCCGATAGCGTTACGCGGCGGTCTTGCGCCGATCACGCTATTGGCGCTGCCGGGCAGTCGGAAGCTGCCCTGAAGCTGCTTCCAGCAACACCGCGTTTTTCAAGGCACATGACGATGGAGCTGCCAGTGAAGGAGCAGAACGATAACGGGCAATTCGCGGAAGTTACGCACTTCAGGAATCTGATTGAAAGAGCCGCTATTGATTACATCGATTTCGGTTGCTCCAAGGGAGGATCGCTCGCTTTCGCCAAAAAGCGTTTCGACGGTCATCGCGGTTTGGGAATAGATATTGATCAATCCAAGGTTGAACAGACGATCGCCGCCGGGTACGACGCTATCTCGTATAACATCCATGACATACCGGATGAGAAGCTGGTGCGGTTCGTGGTGTTGTCGCATTTTCTGGAGCATGTGCCGAACCCCAAAGATGTAAAGGCCTTTATCCGCAAAGCCTGCACTATTTCCAGTGATTTCGTGTATATCCAGCAGCCCTATTTTGATGCCGACCCATACCTGTTCGAGCGTGGCTTCAAACTCTTTTGGTCGGACTGGTACGGGCATCCTAATCGGATGACGTCGTTGGAACTATGGCTGATGCTGCGTGACCTGAAGCAAGAAGGGCTGCCTATAACCTTCTCGCTGCACGCGCACAAATCGATCACCGATTCGGCCGATCCGCGCATTCACCCGCTGGCCTCCCCTTTCAATCAGCACGACTACGCTGCCGAGGTCCATCCACCGAAGGATCCGTCGGTGCAATTCGAAAATAACATTTTCCATGAGTTGATCTGCCTGATTACTCTTCCTGGATGCGATCACGCGGAGCAGCTTAAAAAGCTTCGCTATCACCGCACCATCATCGACAGCTCTGGCAACTTGACCAAGAACCTTGAAGTTTCCGAGAAAGCGCGTGTCGCCCTTAAAAAGCAGATGAATCCGCCCGAGGAAACAAACATGCTCGATAAACTTAAGAAAGCTTTTGGTGTTGCCGGAAACGGAGCCCGTAAGTGAATGGTGTGAAAGAGGCGCTGCGCGATACGGTGCTGGTGCCGTCATGTCGCGTG
The DNA here is from genome assembly GCA_963838565.1 of uncultured Alphaproteobacteria bacterium. Lineage (GTDB taxonomy): Bacteria > Pseudomonadota > Alphaproteobacteria > Rhizobiales > Rhizobiaceae > Rhizobium. The sequence continues at coordinate 142,101 of CAWIRO010000010.1, read as the reverse complement.
GAGTCGCCGGGACTCTCGATAACCGTTGAAAACAAAGTGAATCCAGTTGCAACATGACGCGACATGAAATTCCGGACGGTTCGGAATTTTTTCGTTAAGCTATTGATTTTGCGTGGAAAAATTTGGAGGCCTCGCCCGGAATTGAACCGGGGTACAAGGATTTGCAGTCCTCTGCGTCACCACTCCGCCACGAGGCCTCACAGGCACAAATAATTGAACCGTGGCGTGCGTTTAGAACCATACTAGAAAAATCGCAAGAGCCATCTCCGAAAAATGTCCCAGCAGCTTCTGAAATCACGTTCAGAGCCGCCGGGCGTTCCGATCGATCAGCCCGCGGGGTTGCGCCGTCTGTGCCACCAAACGGAGAAGCGGCGGCGCCATCTTCGCATAATCGGCAGATCGTGCGAAAGAACGATGAAGCCGAGCGGCAGCATCCAGAAGCCTAGAATGGGTAGAAAGCCCAGGATACCGCATACAATCAGCAGAAGGCCGATGAGGACGCGGGCTATGCGCGAGCGCGGTAGCGGGATGTGGAGGGAACCAAGAACGAGCCTTCCCGTTGTATGATCAATGCCGAAGCGCTTTTCGCGCCGTGTTTTTGCTGCTGTCTTTGTCGTCAGTCATTCAGAGGAGATGGGGACAAACATCACGAATACAAGCGGATGTCATTTTTTTGAAAAAACTGCTTGGCAAATCGAACAAGCATTTGTATTAGCCCACTCACGCCGCGCCAAGCGGTGATCCCTGGTAGCTCAGCGGTAGAGCATTCGACTGTTAATCGACAGGTCGCCGGTTCGAATCCGGCCCGGGGAGCCAGTTTCTTCAGCTAACTGCTGATTTTGTTTTAGGAGCCGGTTCTTGATTGAACCGGCTCCTAATTTTATTCCTAATCTGAATTTTCTTGCTGGCGGTTAGACTCCGCCGCTGGCTCCATCCTTCGGCACAGTGGCGGAACCTACGCCCTCCCCGTCAGTTCTCTTTCACAAAAGGAGAACGACATGGCGAAAGAACTCGAAGCCGGCTTCACCGGTACGCCGACAGAACCGCCGACAGGTGTCCGCAAGGTAGCGCAGAATGCCGCTGACGCGGTGAAGCGCGAGACAAGTGCTGTAGCGGCTGGAGCAGCTGATCACCCACGCACCGCAACGAGCATCGTCCTGGCTATCGGCGCCCTCGCCTTCACTGCTGGCTACTTGATGGGGAGGTCATCGGCGGAGAGGGACTACCGCTACTGGTGGTAAGCCGCCTGCGTCCACGATAACGGCCATTATTAAACTCGTCACCAAGTATTGTTGCAACCAAGCTTGCTGCGGCGCGTTCCTTCACGTGCGAAATCTGAGGACCCATCAATGAAACCCATCCTTTCCATTGCAGCCTTAACGCTGGCATTCTCTACCGGCGCAAGCTTCGCCCAGCAGCCCAGTGATGCGCCGCCTCCGCCGCCAGATAGCCCAGCTGCGGACCCTAAATCCACTCCGCCGGGGCCGCAAGCAGTCCCGTCAGATGAGGGCCGCCCGCGCTCTGATTGGCGCAGGGGACGGATGCGTGATCGTCCGCCGCCGCCTCCGCCATCAAAGGCCGCGCGTTTTCACATCCAGGATGGCGACGTCAAAATCTACATCAAGTGTGCCGACGACGAACCGACAAAGGTTTGCGCCGACCTTCTCTTGCAAATGCTAGACAGATTGGAAGGGTCATCATCCCGAGGTGATGGTTACCGGTAGGAGCGTCATATACCTGTATCGAAAACGGCTGCCCCTAAATCTTGTAATGGAAGGGCTCGCTGGAAGTCCGGTCGGGAGTCATCGGCCGACGCTACTTCCTCTCGCGTAGAAGCCTTTAGCACCCTAGAAGCTATGCCAGGAAAAAGGGCGGCATTTCTGCCGCCCACCGCTTTTTCAACTGGACCTTACCACGTCTGGCGGCCATACCAGTCGTCGATGTCTTTCTTGGCCCGATCCTTCTCGTAGCCATAACGCTCCTGGATGCGGCCTTCCAGTTGTTCGCGGTTACCGTTAATGACGTCCAGATCGTCGTCGGTCAGCTTGCCCCACGCGTGAGGATGCGCACGCCTGACGGCTCGATGTGCACCGCTAGTCGGTAGCCGTCCCATTTGATCTCGTAGACCCAGCGCTTCGGCTTCGCCAGCGCAAGGCACGGCTCGACGCGTGCCGGGCATGGGATCGAGGGGGAGGTTCGGCTGTGCGGGATCACGGCGCCTGCGCGGCCGGGATCAAACCGGCGTATCGGCTTCGCTGAGGAGAGGCTTGATCGCCTGAGTGAGACACGAAGGCCTGAAGTCTGTTCGCCCCTGCAGCTAAAAGCTGAATATCATCCACTTGTTGCCACGAGAGCTCAGACTGTCGGAGCGCCTGAGCTGCCTGCGGCAGTTGGAAGATGGCTGTGATGTTTATGCTGCAGCGAAGCCGCTCTGAGAGCAATGACCATGAAGCGGGAAACCAGCTAGTCGCCCATTTGTGCTCAAAGCTGTTCAGCGGCCTCGACCATAAATTCGCGCATCTTTGCTGCAACGTCCTGCTCGCTGATGTTGTGACCTGCCGCTTGAAGATCAGATAGAGCTTTCGAGAGAACTCCAGCGTCCCCACCACCTTTGAAGCGGGCATCAGTGATTTCATCGGCGTAACCTGCAACGTCATCCCGACCAATGAGGCCTGCGATCCACTTCGCCAAAAGCCTGTCGCGACGAGATTTGAGCTTGAGGGTCCTCTCGGCGTCCTGGAAGTATTGGTCTTCCATTGCCTTTTTGCGGTCTCTAAAATCGGCCATTATTTTCCTCCTCATTTGTGTTATCGCGAAACCGCTCAATGCCGTGTTTGCGGAAATTAATGGCCTCCACCGACGGACGGGCTTTGGACCATAGGCGACATATCCAACTATCTCGAAGGTCGATCTTTAAAGATCGGCAATACTTCGCCTCTGAAGTAATCTAACACAGTTAAACGCTCAGTACCCGAAATTAACTTGATGATTGGCGATGTTCATGCCGGCCGCAAAGCGCCACGCGCATGACAATGAAGCGGGAGAACCCGGTGGTAGTTGTTGAAACGCCGAGGTAGGGACCGACATGCTGAACGACGGGCACACATCGGCGCCAGGCGCGAACATCCACGAGAACCATCTGTGCGACCATGAGGACGCAAACGGTATCCGCTGCACGGAATGGGGCTGTTACGGATTTGAAGAAAGCGCGAGCGTCACGCTCTGGTATTGCCGGAAGCATCAGCCGTTGAACTATCGCGGGCTGCCGCCGCACGGTGGGAAGCTGATTGTCTGCGCCTCGCTGATCGCGTCGATGGCGACACCGTCAAATGTGACGGTCAGAACATGCGATTGCTGGGGGAAGGTGTTCCGTTCGTCTCCGGCATCGATACGCCGGAGATCGGATCGCACGCGAAGTGCATCAAGGAACGGAAGCTGGCGCTAATCGCCAAGGGAAGGCTGAAAGAGCTTTTGGCTGAAAAGGGCTTGCGGATCGAATGGAGCGGCGCGGTGGACGCAACACAAAGCCACCGGCCGCTGGTGAATATCTATCGCGCCAACGGTGAAGAAATCGGCAAGACGCTTGCTTCAAGGAAGGCTTCGCTCGAGAGTGGCGGCCGGGGCATCAAGAACGACTGGTGTTATTAGGCGACCACTATTACAAGCGCCTTGCTTAAAACCCAATCGGCGCGCATTGTGTGTTATCGGCAGCATTTGAAGCGGGCGCTGCCGTAAAAGGGTTATGCCCTTCGCCCCAATCAAAGGAGGACGTGATGTCTTCCATAATCAATCATCTTCGCGACTACGGCTACGACACAACGATCAGAACGTTGGTCGTTCTAAGCTTCGCCGTCGTTCTATATGTGATCCTGGAGGGCTGGCTGTGGTGACGATTTCCTCCCTTGGTGGAGCGCGCACCATAAACAGCGAACACTCGACACTCCGGCGAGTTCTCAAGCGCGCCGACTATGCCACATCCGACATGCAAGCCGCAGAAGGGCCGGATCACCACGAGGAAGTGGTGATCATTCGCCGCATCGAAGCGGGCACCATCTCGTTGAAGGACTACCCCGCCTCGATATCGCGCCAGCAACGGGCCGATCCGGATGCACTTGCATCCTGGGAGAATGAAGGAGGAGCAATCGGTGCGGCTGGGGAAATTCCAAAAAGCAACGGAGAGCCACAATGATTTGGCGCAGCGACCTTGTCCGCATGGATGAATTCCACAGAAGCGCATCCAGTCCGGACCAAACGACCATTCGTTCCAAGGCTATCACAGAGGAAGAGAAAGTTGACCGGAATGAAAAGACTTCCCGGCTTCGCCGCGAACGTTTGTCGCGCCAGCGTCAAGCCTTGCCGAGCCTGCCATGAGAACAACAGAAACCGAGATCAAATTCGCGCGTCCGTTCGTCGTGGGATCTCTCGTTGCGCCCAAGATCGCCTGATAGCCACGGCCCAAAGACCAATGCCTGAATGCTCCCCAACTGTCTCGGCACGTCGCCAACAGAAATGCACACGCGGTCACTAGTCACTTGGCAGTCGGAGCTATTATTTTGCATATTCGAACATACCGTTTGCTTTGTTTCCACCAGGGGCGCATGGTCCGGCCTCCAGCAGTAATCATTACGGGCGCTGCTGTTTGAGGGCCGCCAGACCCTAGCCCCGACCGAAAGGAGGACGTGATGTCTTCCGAAATTTCCACCCAAAATCTGACTGACGACAATATGAACATGCTGCATGGCGTTTTGAACGATGCCGGCTATACGGACGATATACTTCTTACACAGCCTCGGCGCTTCAACCTCGCAACCAAGCTGATGATCCGCCTCTTTCGAGAGGGAATGACGGCTCCCGCCGACCTTACCATCCAGCTTGATCGACACTTCGGGAAACCCAAGAAAGAGGCCGTTGCTTTCGCCGGTTCACTTCCTCGCTTTGCGATCCAAGGTCTTCCAACAGAACTCCGTCGTACGGTACTGGGGCGCAAGGATGTTTCCACAATCCCCGACGAAAGCAAAGCAAGCCACTGGCAAGCCAGACATTCGGGTTCGCTGGCGCCCAAGACTGGCAAGTACCTAGGGGACAACCCCTACAATCCCAAGAATGATCCTGTGCACTTCACGCTTTGGAGAGAAGCCTACTTCAAGGCGCAGAACCAGATCGATCGTTTCAAGCAAGAAGACGGTGGATATCGCAGCGTGTAACCACCTGCGCCGCATCCAGAGGTAACCCGGCTTTATGACATTCCGTTCCATCACGGAAAGCCGCGCGGTCCTCTGGATCAGATTGCCCCGCTTCGGCGGGGCTTTTCTTGACCGTACGCTACCGGACTGGAACGCCCGCTGAACGCCGATCGTTATTGGCGTGGCCGCGCGGCGATCTTCCTGCTCAACGACCAGTGATGATGCCCTTCATCCTGGTGCCGCGCGGTCACAACGAGTTTACACGTGTGCGCTGCCTAGCGGGAGTATCCAGAGACGAATACCGTCAATGAGCGAGCCTGACCGCCATCCGAGAAGGACAAACGGCCCGGGGTGTGGACTCATTGTCATTTTCATTGTGCTGGGGTTAGTAGTTTGGCTTCTCATCGCCTTGCTGTTCTTCGCCTGGCTGTTGCGTCCATGACCTGAGCGGTTTGCGAAGCATCTTCAACAGCCTTCAAGACGTACACTAGCGGACTGGAACATCCGGACGTCCTGGATGTTGAAGCATCGGGTATCGCGGTATTTCAGACGGCCGCGGGCCTCCTGGCCCTGCAACGCAGCCCACCTTAAGCGCTGCAGGGTCAGGTCTTATTATGCACCTCTGGGTTAGTTTGCTTCGGTTGAGCTATCTGCCATTCTGTTGGGAGGCACAAAGAACATAGTTCCAAATGCCATAGGGCTGCCTGTGGTGTAAGGTGCGACAGGGCTCGCTTTCTCTGACCCAACCGCAGCGAGCCTCGTCGTAGACGAGTTCAGCTCCACCGCGCCAATTCCCGCTGAATGCGAAGCTGTTCCCGGATGCGATCCAGCTCGGTCGCCATTCTTGCGCTCCATGAACGCTCAAAGTTATTTCGGGTGAGGAGCCGAAGTATGGCGCAAAGCGATGATCAGGGCCCGGATTGGTTTTTTCGTTGGGTCGGCTATCACGACGCCAATATGGGATGGCTAGGTTCTGGAGCTGTTGTCGCTTTCATCATTGTGTTCGGCACCCTCGTGTGGTCGATCTGGCCAATCTGATGAGGCATGGCTGGCGGTGTCTCTCATCTCGATCGGATCTTCGCCGGCCAGCGGATGGACGATAAAACCTTCCGGCCCGAAGGATCGACGAGAATGCGAAGAGAACGATCACGACGAGAATGGCCAGGAGCTGGCGCTGAGATCTGATTGCCTCTGGCCGTTCCGCCGAGTGCTGCTGCAACATCTTTAGCCTTTAGGTAGGTAGGCTCAGGCTTTGCTCTGGGAAAGGTCATTGGCGGTAGGTGCCCCATCGTAAATGATTGATGCCATGTTGGTGATGCGTTCCGCGAGAAGCGGATCGAACGTGGCGGTTCGTCGACTGCCTGCCTGGGCGGCGTAAACGATGCGGCGGCCGTCGGGCGCTTCAAGCAGACGGAGGCCATAGAGACGGACAGTGTCTGAAATCTGGAGGTCGAAAGTCGCAGCGAGCTTCAGCGAACCGCCGCCCGGATCGGCGGCGGGGGTGAGCGAAAGGACTCTCATCGCCGGTAAACGCCCGCCTCAACGCGATCAACGTGAGCCGCGTCGTTCTCGATCTTCTCAATGACGGCCTGCCACACGAAGTCGGCGGTTCGGCGATCAGCGAAGAATGCGTCACCTACGTGGCGCATCAAGCCAGGACGCGGCGGCTTGTCCTCTCCTGCATATTCGACGAAGCCGAACCGTCGCCGATCACCCTTTTCGCCTTCCGTCAGTACTGCCTTTTCCGGAAACAGCACCGGCGACTGGTCGATCAACCGGGCGTCGGCTGCATAGCCGTCGAGAAAGTCGATGGCGACCGCATAACCGCGGATGCGTGGCAATGCGGCAGCGCGCTCGCGGATCACGCGGTGCGCTCGCGGTTCATGGGTAAAAGTGCGCATAGGTCTCCTCTCGCCGGCGCTCGGCCGGTCGACAATTGGTTTGATGATCATGATGGTGGGTTGTTCAAAGCCTAAAGTTAGAAACGACGGATTCCGTCAACGGGCGGACAAAAATTTAGGCGGCGCGGGCAGCGATCTTCGCCTCAATCCATGCGATCACTTCCGACCTGACGAAAGCGACGCGTCGATCCCCCAGCGAAACGGCAGGAACAAAGCGCCCCTGAAGCGCTGCCAAGCCGGCAATGTTTGTTTTCCGCGCCACTTCGTCTGCATTGCCAAGATGTATTCATCGGCGATCTCACCGAAAGTGACAGGCGTCACCTTGACGTGGCGCTCTTCCATCTCCTTGAACGGGTTCGAATCTCATCGGCCTTAGCGCGCGCCGCCGCTAAACTCACCTGGCCCGTTCCAGTGCCGAAGGTTCCTAGACCCATTTCTCGGCGACGCCCGTTTCTGATATAGATGAAGACGAAGTGACGGTTTCCGCTCTTTAAAGCGTGAAGCCAAAGGCCGTCACCGTCTTGTCGCGTTACGAATTTCAGTCACAGTAAGAAGATTGCGCGCCATTCTGCTCCTAACGCTGCTCCTAATTTGCCCGACTTGCTAGTAAGGTCATCATGGTTATATGAGATGGCCAAAAACACTGGAATATATAGTGTTAGCATTGAAGAATTTCCAGAAAAGACAGCAATTTCATAGGCTTGGAGTCGGCCCGGGGAGCCAGTTTCTTCAGCTAACTTGCTGAGAGCGGGAAACGGATCCGCTAAGATCCGTTTCCCATCCTTCTCCACCTAATCATAGCGCTCTGACCGTCGGACTCCTCATGGCTCCGCTCTCGGCCGGTCAATGCAGCAGGCGCAGCGTCTCACACCATATATTGAAGATGCGCCTCGTTGGCGGCGATCAGGAACTTCTTCCGAACGTCCTCGGGTGTCGCCACGTCATTAAACGCGTCAAGACACGTAACCTCGGCTCGATAGAGCGCCGGCGCCTCCTTCAAGGGCCATTCCGTCACCATGAGCCTGTACGCATCCGTGACCGTTGCAACGACGCGATAGCGGCCGCCTACTTTGATGCTGACCGGTTGAAAGGCTCGATGATCGACTTCCATCACGAAGTCCTCCGACGAATCACCCGACTCAAACGAATCAGTGGGCGAGTCGTTCCGGCGGCGCGAAATTCGGTCCCGGAACGATCTCTTCCACACAAAGGAACAACCATTCGCGTCGGCTGTTATATTCGCTAGATCAGAGGATTCAGCCATGAGCGCCAACGGAGAGCGCCTCGCATTTGTATTCTACATCGGCGCCGTCATCACGGCGGGTTGTGTGATCGTGATCGGAGCGCTCCTAGCTCCAAAGCCTGACTACGCGGACAGGCGACCGGCATATTCAATCGATCAGAACCAATGACCATGGAACCGACGAGAGATCGCGCAGCGTGAGACACGAAGGATAGCCGTCGGCAGCCGTGCCGACGGCGATGAATTACGCCCTGTTGGCCGTTTTCAGCTGCCGTTCGGTGCGTGGTGCGATAGTGCCGGCGACCGCGGGCATGCCTGCCTCGATGCAAGCCGCAAAAAAGGCTTCGCGAGCTACCTCTGCCGGAACGGCCCGGCTGATTGCTCCACGGCATTTGTTGATTGCTCGTTCGTACCGCTCACCATGACGCAAGGGCCACTCGTTCTCAAGAAAATCGAGGGCGTCGAAGGCGGTATGAAATGTGCGGTCAAGTCCGCATTGTAAGCGGATTGCTACCGGATCTCGCCAGGGGACATCATTGATTAGCATGGTCATTCCTCCTTTCAGGATGAATGGACATAGAAAATATTGGGTCTGAACAACCGCGTTCAAGAGGTAAAGGCCTCCCCTTTCGAGCGATAGCTATACTTTCGATCACCGCCTTTCGGGTCAGGCATTTCCAGCTGCAGTATCTTACGATGCGGCTGAGACAGGGGCTGGTGAGGCCGGCTAAGGGACGTGGGCTTGCCGAGTGCGGCAACGTGCAACTGGCGCATCCACGTTGCGTTTGTCGTATCGCATTCGTGCGGTATCATCTTAAATACCGACGACCCTGACCACGAATTTACGCAGGTACCTATGAGGGGGATACAGGTCAAAATGGCACGTGCCGCTCTTGGCTGGGGCGTGCGGGATCTTGCCGCCAAATCAGGCATCACCGCGAACACGGTAAACCGTATTGAGAACGGGGCTGGCGCGAAGCAATCTACCATGGATGCGATCCAGGCTGCCCTCGAAGCTGCGGGCATCGCCTTCCTGGACGGCGACTACTCCGGCTCGGGCGGCCCTGGCGTCCGGCTAATGCGGCCGGTAGGCTTGTCCGTCGACACGGACGAAACTCAGACCATTCAGTATCGGGACGTTTTCGAGAACGATGCGCCGCCTGGCGCGGGTGGATGAAAGGAAGGACACCTCACTCACCACCGCGACCACACCTAGTCGGAAAGCGAAACATACAGAAAGCGAGGCTCGGTATCGCCCGCGATGACGACGGCCGACAAGCGCCCGGTGCAATATGCACCCGTATCGACCGCTATTCGGTTCGAATGTATTTCGGGAAGTTCCGAGTCCGTGATCGTGTGGCCGTGCACGACAACCTTCGGGAATGGATCAGAGGCATTGAGGAAAACCTCGCGTATCTCACGAAGATCGTGTTCGTCCTGGTCGCCAAGCGGCCTCTTTGGATCCACGCCGGCGTGGACAAGGCAATAATCGTCCACGATGACCATGTCTGCCGCCTGATCAAGCAAGGCCAGATGATGTGCATATCGAGGAAGCAACAGATCCGGCAACCCCCCGGCCCAGCCTGGCCTGCGGTTGCCATACGAGCGAAGGGTTTCCTGCCCACCCAGCGCTTCCATCCAATGATCAAGCCCGGCATCGCCGAGGCGATTGGTCAATGCCTTGCGAAACAGATAATCGTGATTCCCGAGGATCAGGTGCGATCCCTCCCGCGCTTGGAGAGTGGCATGAACGAGTTCCATGGCGCGCCGGCTTTCAGGCCCCCGATCCACGATATCTCCAAGGAAGACGACCCTCGGCTTCGCGCCGGCTCTCTCCGCATCTTCGTCGATCGTCGCCAGCAGATCTTCGAGCAAGCCGGCCATCCCATGAACATCGCCGATCGCATAAATCGGATCGGACTCAGAACTGGCTAACTCTATGATTTTCATGAGGAGACTCGGGGACCCAGCACAAGGAATGACCGTCTTCCATTTGCGATGATGCCATCCTGCTGACAAGGGACGGGATGCTGGAAGTGCTTGTCGTAGTGTACGAACCGTCAATCCTTAAGGCGGAACCCTTGTCCCGCACTGGAACGATCAGCAACGGCGAGAAGGATTTCAGCCGGCGTTGCGCCGCCCCTCATCCATGAAATGTTCTAATATGGGACATAGCATCCGGCGACAATAAATCTTCGGGCATATCTGTCCCATATGTTGGGATAGTGCCCCGCAACGATATCGCTTCATCGTTCCTACACTAGCGATTGCTTGTTCGTCATCTTGCAATCACCGCTGAACCGGTGCGGCTCATTGCAGGTGCGGCTTTCGCAGAAAGCTGTTGCGATCGGCTGACTTGACGCGCAGCCATGCTTCGCGGCCGTTGCGCAACACCCGCATCGGGATCTCCGCGCCGGCAGCGCCGCTCTTCCACACCTTGCGGTAAAAATCGGCGAGACCTTCAACCTCCCCATCCCGAACCTCCGAGATGATGTCGCCCTGGCGCAAACCCGCTTGAGCGGCCGGACCTCCCTCGGCAACACTCATAACCACGACATCGCCGTTGCTCTCGGCGGAGAAAGCCCCGAGCCAGGGCCGCGGCGGCTTGTTGACCTGGCCCCGGTTGAGCAGATCGTCGAGAATCGGCGGCAACAAGTCGATTGGCACGACCATATTGATGTCCGCGATCTCTCCACCGTGGCTCATTTGCAGGCGAAGCGAGCCAATACCCAGCAGTCTCCCATCTGAATCGATGAGTGGGGCACCTCCCCATGAGGGATGGGCCGGCGTGGTGAAAATAGCCTCGTCCAGCAAGTATTCCCAATAGCCAGCGAATTCCTGCTTGGCGACGATGTTTGCCTGCACGAATTGACCAATTCCGTCTGCAAGCACGACCGCGTCGCCGAGCTTGGCTTTGGCCGCATTGCCAAAATCCAGTGCCGGAACGCCAAGCGGCGCAAGCGCCTGCACCAGGCCGAAGCCGGTTTCTTGATCGTAGGCAAGCGCATGGGCAGGAACGACATGCCCGTCATTGCGCGTCAACCAAACCTCTTCAGCTTCGGTGATCAGATAGCCGATCGTAAGCACCAGCCCGTTCTCCCGGATCACCACACCGCTACCCTCCCTCCGGGTACCCAGCGTTGAAGCCGTGAAGGCATCTTCCGGAATTAAGGAACGGACGGCCACGATTGACCGTATAATTGTATTGATACTGCTCATGATTAGACCTCGGTGAGGGCGGCACTGGACGCATATATAGGTATAGAGGTGCGCGCTCGGCGCAAGGCTTCGCCGCCGCGAATTTCTGGCTGATCCGCAGCAAAAATGGGTACGGATGTGCTCGAGAAGAAGATGGAGGAGATCCGCAGTTGATGCAGTAATCAGGCTATCTCAGTAATGGGGGCAGCATCGTTCGCCGCGCCTCGCCTGCCGCTTAAACCTAATTATTCCGCAGGATGCGGTGTCGCCGGATGGTGGCCGGAAGACGATAGCGGACGGTTGCGCCAGCCGGTCCAGCGGTTCACCAGCCGGAAATAGATGCCGTAGGGCATGAGCCGAAGGAGTTTCAACATAAAGGTGAAGCGCTTCGGAAAACTGACTTCGAAGCTACTGGATTTAAGGCCCGCCGCAATCTGCTCGGCAGCTTCCTCCGGTGAAACCAGCGACGGCATCGGAAAATGGTGCTTGGCTGCCGCCGAGTGCTCGGTGAAGCCGGGGCAGATGATCTGGATGCGGATGCCCATCTTGTCGAGATCGAATTTCAAGCTTTCGGCCATGTTGATCAGGGCCGCCTCGGTCGCGCCGTAGGCCGCACTGGTCGGCAAGCCGCCATAGCCGGCCGCAGACGAGACGATGGCGATCTGCCCCTGCCCCTTGGCCTTCATGTGCCGGACCGCCGGCAGGAGACAATTGACGACACCGGAGAGATTGACGGCAAAGCTGCGTCTCGAAATCCGCGCGGTTCAGTTCCTCGGCATGCACCGGCAAGTAGACGCCGGCATTGAAGATCGCCAAGGCAAGCGCGCCGTGTTCGTACTCGATCGAGGCGAGCACATGCTCCATATCCTCGGGATCGGTCACGTCGCCGTCGAGAACGATGATGCTGCCGGAAAGCCCGCTTGCTTCGGCCTGCAGTTCGGCAAGCGTTTCGTGATTGCGCGCGGTGACGGCGACTTTGTACCCTTCACCGGCCAGTTTCAGCGCCAGCGCTCGCCCGATGCCTGAACTCGCGCCGGAAATCCAGACCACTCCATGTTCGGGTCGGGCGACGAATTCACGCATGATAGTTCTCCTTGGCTGGCGACCCGATACGTAAACGCCGCAGTGCCTCGGCCGTCCGGTTTCGTCCATTTATCATGCTATTGTGGCTGCTTTCGGCCGATCGGATCGCCGATGATCAGGGCGGAAATTCGGTATGCTGAAATCAGCGCTTCGAAAGCCGAATGCGATCCCGGCCGGCTGCTGTGGGCAGCAATCGTCGCCAGCCCGCCACAAACTGCAAGCCGGCGGGATTTTTAAAGCAGAAGTCTAATTTTATCGCGGCAGCCTGAGGCATGGAATAGCATTTCTTGCCAACCCAGCCTTGTGAAGGGAAAAGACCGTTCCTAAAGTACAGTTCCGAACAGAGGCAGATTCCATGACCTTCCACCCCTCCGTCCTCGAAGCCATCGGCAACACGCCGCTGATCAAGCTCAAGGGCGCCTCCGAGGCGACCGGCTGCACCATTCTCGGCAAGGCGGAGTTCCTCAACCCCGGCCAGTCGGTCAAGGATCGCGCCGCGCTCTACATCATCCGCGACGCCGAGAAGAAGGGACTGCTGAAGCCGGGCGGCGTCATCGTCGAAGGCACGGCCGGCAATACCGGCATCGGGCTGGCGGTGGTCGCCAAGGCGCTCGGCTATCGCACCGTCATCGTCATTCCGGAAACGCAGAGCCAGGAAAAGAAGGACGCGCTGAAGCTGCTCGGCGCCGAACTCGTCGAAGTGCCTGCCGTTCCCTACAAGAATCCCAACAACTACGTGAAGATCTCCGGCCGGCTTGCCGAGCAGCTGGCGAAGACCGAGCCGAACGGCGCGATCTGGGCAAACCAGTTCGACAATGTCGCCAACCGCCAGGCGCATATCGAAACCACGGCGCCGGAAATCTGGCAGCGATACCGACGGCAAGGTCGACGGCTTCATCTGCTCGGTCGGCTCCGGCGGCACGCTGGCGGGCGTGGCCGCCGGCCTCAAGGCGTTCAACAAGGACGTCAAGATCGGCATCGCCGATCCCGAAGGTGCCGCACTCTACGAATTCTACAAGAACGGCGAACTGAAATCCTCCGGCTCCTCGATCACCGAGGGCATCGGCCAGGGCCGCATCACCGCCAATCTCGAAGGCTTCACGCCCGATTTCGCCTATCAGATCTCCGATGCCGAAGCGCTGCCCTATGTCTTCGATCTCGTCGAACACGAAGGCCTTTGCCTCGGCGGCTCGACCGGCATCAACATTGCCGGCGCCGTACGCCTTGCCAAGGATCTCGGACCGGGTCATACCGATCGTGACGATCCTCTGCGACTACGGCAACCGCTATCAGTCGAAGCTTTTCAATCCGGATTTCCTGACGTCGAAGGGCCTGCCTGTTCCGGCCTGGCTGACGGCAAGTCCGGATATACACAGTACCTTACGAACCAGCAGCGTGAGACCCCATGCCAGTCAATGCCCTCTATCGTGACGATTTCTATCTTTCGACATGCGAGGCGGTCGTAACCGCCATTCACGAAGACGGGGGCATCGAGCTCGACCAGACCTGCTTCTACGCGACGTCGGGCGGCCAGCCGGGCGACACCGGTTTTCTCGAGCGCGCCGACGGCTCGAAGATCGAACTCGGCCAGACGAAGCACGGGGCGACGCAAGGACATCATCATCCATGTGCCGCTCGAAGGCGCAGCCGCGGCCGGCGGTCGGCGAAAAGCTGGTGCTGCATGTCGACTGGCCGCGCCGCTACAGGCTGATGCGCATGCACACGGCCTGCCACCTGCTCTCCGTCGTCTGCTCCTATCCGATCACCGGTGCGGCCGTCGGCGAGGACGAAAGCCGCGTCGATTTCGACATGAGCGAGACGATCGACAAGGACGAGGTGACGGCGAAGATGATGGAACTCGTCGAGCCAGAACCATCCCGGTCTATCGTCCAGTGGATCACCGACGAGGAGCTGGCGGCCAATCCCGGTATCGTCAAATCGAAGAACGTGCGCCCGCCGATGGGCCTCGGCCGCGTCAGCCTCGTCTGCATCGGCGAGAACTCCGCCGATTGACAGCCAGCCCTGCGGCGGCACACATGTCTCGGAAACGCAGGAAGTCGGCCAGATCCACATCGCCAAGATCGAGAAGAAGGGCAAGGAGAACCGGCGCTTCCGCATTCGCTTCGGCACGCCCGGCGACGAAGCCTGACACAGTCAGGGAGAGATCACCATGAGCGAAGAGAAGAGCCGTTTCGTCGTCTCCGCCGATTGGCTGCAGAGCGAGCTCGGCAAGCCGGACCTGCGCGTCCTGGATGCCTCCTTCTATCTGCCGGCGCAGAAGCGCGATGCCGACGCCGAATATGCCAGCGGCCATATTCCTGGCGCCGATCCGCTTCGATCAGGACAAGATCGCCGATCATTCCACCGGCCTGCCGCACACCATCCCCTCGCCCGAATATTTCGCCGCGGAAGTCGGCAAGCTCGGTATCAGCGAGACGGATCGCATCGTCGTCTATGACGGCCTCGGCATGTTCGCCTCGCCGCGCGTCTGGTGGCTGTTCCGCGTGATGGGCGCGAAGAACGTCTTCGTGCTCGACGGCGGCCTCGACGGCTGGAAGGCGGAAGGCCGCCCGCTGGAAACCGACGTTCCGCAATCGCGCCGGCGACCTTCAAGCCGAATTTCGACGCAAGCCGCGTCGTGACGCTCGACACGATGCGCGACATCGTCTCCAGCGGCTGCGCTGCAGATTGCCGATGCGCGCAGCGCCGGCCGCTTTGCCGCCACCGAGCCCGAACCGCGCGCCGGCATGCGCTCCGGCCACATGCCCGGTGCCAGCAGCCTGCCGTCCGGCGTCTTCGCCAATCAGGGCCAGTTCAAGTCGCTGCCGGAACTGCGCAGACGATCGAGGATGCCGGCATCGATCTCGTCAAGCCGGTCGTCACCTCCTGCGGCTCCGGCATCACCGCCGCGATCATCACGCTGGCGCTGGAATCGCTCGGCCATACCGACAACAAGCTCTATGACGGCTCCTGGTCCGAATGGGGCAGCCGCGACGATACGCCGGTCGTGACCGGCCCGCCGGATGCCGGTCAAGGCCTGAGACCTCCATGGCAAAGACGCCTCGCTCGCTCAAGGCTCATATCACCCGGCTGGAAATGACGGCGCCGCCGAAGGCGAGCCTGCCGGTGCCGGTCAATATCCAGACGGCGATCATGCGCGCGCCGGAAATTCCGCTGCCCTTTTACCGCTACCTCTACCGGCAGGTCGGCGCCCGCTGGCACTGGGTCGACCGGCTGCGCATGAGCGACGAGAAGCTGGCGGCAACCCTGCACGACAAGCGCAACAATATCAGCGTGCTCTACGTCAACGGCGCGCCTGCCGGCTTCTACGAATATTTCTGCGAGGACGAGGATACGATCGAGCTCTGCCATTTCGGCCTGATCGAACACGCGCTTGGCCTCGGCATCGGCAAGTGGTTCCTGCTGCAGGCGCTCTATGCCGATCTGGACGCTGAACCCGAAGCGCGTCACGACGACGACCAACAATCTCGATCATCCGCGCGCGCTGCAGCTCTACCAGATGTTCGGCTTCTCCCCCGTCTCGACCGGCACCGGCATCGTGCGGCCGCTCAGCGACAAGGAATTGCTGGAGATCGCGAAGAAGAGCTGACCCGGCAGAGAATCGGGTGGTTCGAGCGCCGTCTGGAAGGCGCATTGCATGGCAATCACGAAGGAGATTTGCCATGACCGACATCCGCTTTTACCGCCATGCCCACCGCCGACGCCGAACACCTCTGGAACGGCGGTACCGACGCCTATGGCCTCGCGCCGGAGACGATGGTTTCCGACGGTCCCGGCCATCCCTGCCGCCATTGCCTGGAGAATATCGATGCGGGCGAGGAACTGCTGGTCTTCGCCTACCGGCCCTTTCCCGGAGCTGCAGCCCTATGCCGAAACCGGACCGATCTTCCTGCACGAGGAAGCGCTGCGAGCGCTATGCCGCCGAGAAGTCCTGCCGCCGGTCCTGACGACGAGCCCGGATTTCATCGTGCGCGGCTACAGCGCCGAACAACCGCATCGTCTACGGCACCGGCGCGGTGACGCCGATACGACGATATCCGGTCCTATGCGGCCGAGCTGCTCGAGCCGTCCGGAGATCGCCTATGTGCATGTCCGCTCGGCGCGCAACAATTGCTACCAGTGCCGGATCGACAAGGAAAAGGCGCCGGCCTGTCAGCGAGACCGGCGCCTTCATCTAACACTCCGTGATGGACGCTTACGCTACGTTCAGCACGCTTTCCGGTGCGTAGGCCTCGTAGCCGAGCGCATCGGCGACCGGCTTGTTGGTGACGCGGCCCTTGTGAACGTTGAGGCCGTTGCGCAGATGCTTGTCCTCGGCGATGGCCCGCAGGCCGCGGTCGGCGAGCGCCAGGCCATAACTGATCGTCGCATTGTTCAGCGCCTGCGCGGAGGTGACCGGCACGGCGCCCGGCATGTTGGCAACGCAGTAGTGGACGATGCCGTCGACCTCGTAGGTCGGCTCGGAATGCGTCGTGGCATGCGAGGTCTCGAAGCAGCCGCCCTGGTCGATCGCGACATCGACGATGACGGCGCCCTTCTTCATGCCGGACAGCATTTCGCGGGTGACGAGCTTCGGTGCGGCGGCACCGGGGATCAGCACGGCGCCGATGACGAGATCGGCGGAGAAGACTTCCTCCTCCAGCGCCTCGATGCTGGAAAAGCGCGTATGGACGCGGCCGTTGAAGATGTCGTCGAGCTGGCGCAGGCGCGGCAGCGACGGTCGAGAATGCTGACATCGGCGCCGAGACCGGCGGCCATCTTGGCGGCATGCAGGCCGACGACGCCGCCGCCGATGACCGCGACCTTGGCCGGCAGCACGCCCGGCACGCCGCCGAGCAGGATGCCGCGGCCGCCATTGGCCTTCTGCAGCGCGGTGGCGCCCGCCTGGATCGACAGGCGACCGGCGACCTCCGACATCGGCGCCAGCAGCGGCAGGCCGCCGCGCTCGTCGGTGACGGTTTCGTAGGCGACGGCGGTCACGCCGGAGGCGAGAAGCCCCTTGGTCTGTTCCGGATCGGGCGCGAGATGCAGATAGGTATAGAGGATCTGGCCGTCGCGAAGCTGCGCCCATTCGGAAGGCTGCGGCTCCTTGACCTTCACGATCATGTCGCACTTCTCGAAAATATCCTTGGCCGAGGCGGCGATCTTCGCGCCAGCGGCGATATAGGCAGCGTCGTCCGCGCCGATTCCGGCGCCTGCCTTTGTCTCGACCCAGACCTCGTGGCCATGGGCGACATATTCACGAACCGAAGCGGGTGTCAGGCCGACACGATATTCATGATTTTTGATTTCCTTCGGGCAACCGACACGCATCTCGCGTTCCTCTCATTTTATGTCCGCTTGCGCGGAGCTGTTACTGATAGGACACATCAGAACACCGGACGCGCGAAATGTCCTTGCAAAGAGTATTTGCAGTGGAGCCCGATTTTCGAAGATTATTGCGTCAATCACTACATTTTTCGAAGGATTCTTCGAATGGCGGAACTCGATGCCATCGATCGTGCGATTCTGAGGGCACTTCAGGCAGAACGGCCGCATCAGCCAATGCCGACCTTGCCGACGAAGGTCGGCCTATCGGCTTCCGCCTGCTCGCGCCGCCTCGACATTCTCGAAAAAAGCGGCGTCATCGGCGGCTACCATGCGCGCCTGTCGCACAAGGCGCTCGACTACAAGATGATGGCCATCGTCCACATCTCGCTGTCCGGCCAGTTCGCAAAGACGCTTGCGGAGTTCGAGGCGGCGGTGAAGCGCTGCCCGAACGTGCTCGTCTGTTATCTGATGTCGGGCGAATACGACTACATCCTGCGCGTCGCCGCCCGCGATCTCGAAGACTATGAACGCATCCACCGCGACTGGCTCTCGGCCCTGCCCCACGTCGTCAAGATCAATTCCAGCTTCGCGCTGCGCGAAATCATCGACCGGCCGAATGTCGGCCTTTGAGGCCTTGCAAAGCAGCAGGAAACCTGACCTAGGTTCGATTGAACGCGGGCCGCTCCCGCCTTTATGGCAAGACATGAAATCCAAGACCCAAGGCTATATTTTCGTCCTCCTGGCGATCACCATCTTTTCCCTGCAAGACGGCATCTCGAAGCATCTGGCGAGCAGTCTACCCGCCGGTCTTCGTGACGATGATCCGCTATTGGGCCTTTGCGCTTTTCACGATCCTGCTCGCTTCGAGAATGCGCGGCGGGCTTAAGGCGACAGCACGCACAAAACGGCCCATTCTCCAGGTCTTCCGCGGCGTGGTGCTCGCCGCCCAGGTCGTCGTAGCGATCAGCTGCTTTCGCGATCATCGGCCTTGCCCATTCGCAGGCGATCTTTGCCGGCACGCCCATCCTGATCGCCCTGCTTTCCATGCCGCTGCTCGGCGAACGCGTCGGATGGCGCCGCTGGACGGCAATCTGTGCGGGCCTCGCCGGCGTTCTTCTGATCCTGAAACCGGAAAGCGGCTTCCTCGATCCGAAGCTGCTGCTTGCTATCTTCGGCCTGCTTCCTCTTCGCCTTCTACGTCATCGCCACCCGCCTCGTCAGCCGCGACGATTCTTCCATGACCAGCTTCTTCTATACCGGGGTGGCGGGCGGCATAACGATGACACTCATCGGTCCCTTCTACTGGACCTGGATGTCGGCCGGCGACTGGGGCTGGATGGCGCTTCTCTGCATCACCGGCATCTCCAGCCACTACTTCCTGATCCGCGCCTATGACATGCTCGATGCCGCAGCCGTTCAGCCGCTGACCTATCTGCAGCTTGTCTATGCCTCCATCATCGGCGTTACCATCTATAACGAAACACTGACATTCAACACGATCGTGGGCTCCGTGATTGTCGTCGCAGCTGGCATTTTCACGATCTGGCGCGAGCACGTGGTAGCCCGCCGGGCGTGACATCCGAAGGTAGAGGTTCCCTCATAGTTTTAGCAGTTGCTATAAAAGGATTTTCAATCTTTTCGCG
The DNA here is from genome assembly GCA_963838565.1 of uncultured Alphaproteobacteria bacterium. GTDB lineage: Bacteria > Pseudomonadota > Alphaproteobacteria > Rhizobiales > Rhizobiaceae > Rhizobium. The sequence continues at coordinate 122,519 of CAWIRO010000010.1, read as the reverse complement.
ATATCTTGGGCTCCGGTTTCAATTGGGAGCAGCAGCAGCATGCGAAATTTGAATATCGTTACCCGCAAGGCTGATCGCAAGCATTGCCGCATATTCGGCAAGGTCCGCTACCTCAACAAGGAAGTGGACGCCCGCATCCTTGACATGTCAGTCAGCGGCATGGCGGTCGAAATCAGATCGCCGATCCATGCAGCATCGGGCAGCCGCGTACAGATCCTGGCAGACGACCTGGGAACGCTCCATGGCATCATCCGCTGGAGCCACAACGGCCGCCTTGGCATCCAGTTCGATCCGAACTCCAACGCCCGGGCGCAGGTCTCCTCCTATTTCCGTTTCTTCCACAAGGAAGTGAAGCCGGTTCTGACACGCTGAAGCCCTGTCATTTTCAGGGTTTACTCCTTTCCAAATCATCCTAGTCTCGCCTTCGGGCAGCTGATGCTTGATTTTCGAAGGAGTTTTCATGTCTTCCATACTCGAACTGCCGCCAATCAGCCGACGTTCGCTGCTCGGCGGCATTGCCGCAACTTCCGCGCTCGTTCTCCTGCATCCTTTCGCGGCGCGCGCCGCCGCCAATCAGGCGCATCTGCGGCTCATGGAAACGACCGACATTCACGTCAACGTCTTCCCCTACGACTATTATGCCGACAAGCCGAACGACACGATGGGCCTGGCGCGCACCGCGACGATCATCGACGCCATCCGCGCCGAAGCCGGCAAATTCGCTGCTGATCGATAACGGCGACGTGCTGCAGGGCAATCCGATGGGCGACTACATGGCCTATCAGCACGGCATGAAGGACGGCGACGTCCACCCGGTCATCAAGGCGATGAACACGCTGGGCTACGACCGTCGGCACGCTCGGCAACCACGAGTTCAACTACGGCCTCGATTTCATGTTCAAGGTGCTTGGCGGCGCGAATTTCCCGTTCGTCTGCGCCAACCTGACCAAGGGGCAGCTCGCCTCCGATCCGAAGAAGGACGATCTCTTCTTCAAGCCGTACATGATCGTCGAAAAGACAGATCAAGGACGGCGCCGGGCAACGAGAGCCCGATCAAGATCGGCTTCATCGGCTTCGTGCCGCCGCAGATCATGCTCTGGGACATCAAGAACCTCGAAGGCAAGGCGCAGACCCGCGACATCGTCGAGGCCGCGAAGGCCTGGGTTCCGGTGATGAAGGAAGAAGGTGCCGATATCGTCATCGCGCTTTCCCATTCCGGCATCGACGGCGCGGCGCCAGACCGAGAAGATGGAAAACGCCTCGCTCTATCTCGCCGGCGTCGATGGCATCGACGCGATCTTCACCGGCCACCAGCACCTCGTCTTCCCCGGCCCGAAGACCTGGGACGGCATCGAGAATGCCGATCCGGTCAAGGGCACGCTGCACGGCAAGCCGGCGGTCATGGCCGGCTTCTGGGGCTCGCATCTCGGCCTGATCGACCTGCTTCTGGAAAAGGACGGCAAGAGCTGGAAGATCGTCGATTTCACCACCGAGGCGCGGCCGATCTATCACCGCGACGACAAGAAGAAGATCGTCGCCGACGTCGCCGACAAGAAGGAAGTGATCGAAGCGGCCAAGGCCGAGCACGAGGCGACGCTCGCCTATGTCCGCACGCCGGTCGGCAAGACGTCGGCGCCGCTCTATTCCTACTTCGCGCTCGTTGCCGACGATCCGTCGGTGCAGATCGTCAGCCAGGCGCAGACCTGGTACATCAAGCACATGCTGAAGGACACCGAGTTCAAGGATCTGCCGGTGCTTTCGGCGGCCGCTCCCTTCAAGGCCGGCGGCCGCGGCGGCGCGGACTACTACACCGATGTTCCCGCCGGCGACGTCGCCATCAAGAATGTCGCCGACCTCTATCTCTATCCGAACACCGTCCAGGCCGTCGTCATCACCGGCGCGCAGGTGAAGAACTGGCTGGAAATGTCGGCAGGCATGTTCAACACAGGTCGAAGCCCGGCGCGAAGGACGCGGCGCTGCTCAACACCGACTTCCCGTCCTACAACTTCGACGTCATCGACGGCGTGACCTACCAGATCGACCTGTCGCAGCCGCGCCAAATACGACAATGACGGCAAGGCGATCAACGCAGAGCTCGAACCGCATCCAGAACCTGCACTTCGACGGAAAACCGATTGATCCGGCACAGAAATTCGTCGTCGTCACCAACAACTATCGCGCCGGCGGCGGCGGCAAATTCCCGGAGATCGCCTCCGACAAGGTCGTCTTCCAGGCGCCGGACACCAACCGCGACGTCATCGTCCGCTACATCCACGACCAGGGCACCATCAATCCCTCGGCCGACGGCAACTGGACCTTCAAGCCGCTGCCGGGAACGACCGCGATTTTCGAAAGCGGCCCGAAGGCCAAGCAGTTCCTGGCCGACGTCAAGGGCGTGAAGATCGAGGAAGCGGGCGAAGGAAGCGACGGCTTTTCGAAATTCCGGCTGGTACTCTAAATCTGGTGAAGCGGGCGAGGCTGCAAGGCCTCGCCTACTCCGCTGCGAGAGGCATTTCGGGCGCTCCAATCTCGTTCAGAGATGCCGTGAATTCGGCATGGCTGGGGCATTCGGAAAGCCTAGCGCGGAATGCATCGATCATCCAGGTGGCTGCCGGACCCGGCGGGCTGGCGATCCTGCGCATGGCATATACGGGGTAGTCACCCTGCTCATAGGCCTGCAGATCGAGATGCACCAGCGTACCGGATTTCAGATCGTTGTGAATGAGGGACGCCGGGAGACCGCCCCACCCAAGCCCGCCGCGAATGAGCGAATACTTGGTGGCGATGTCGCTGACACGCCAGGTCTTGTAGGACAGCACGTTGAAATCGCGGCCTTTCGTCAGGCCCGAAGCATCGGTCACCACAAGCTGCATCTCCTCGCGGACATCCGCCAGCGTCAGCGGCCGGCCTATCTTCGCCAGCGGATGATCGCGCGAGGCGACCGGCATCATGAAGGAATGACCGATACGTTCCGTAACAAGCGAATCGTCCTGCTTCAGAACAGCCCCGCCGATGCCGATGGTCGCCTTCCCGCTTGAGACCAGATCCATCACCGTGCCGAGCTCGCCGACCGTCAGATTGAGCGCCACGGAGGGAAATTCGTCACGAAACTCGCCGCAGCACGTCGACGACCGCCAGCGACGGCACCATGACGCTGATCGCGACGGAAACCTCCGCTTCCAGTCCTTCCTTCAGGCCTTTGACGCGGGCGCGCATCACCTGCAGATCGGTCGTCAGCCGGCGTGCATCCTCCAGCATCGCCTTGCCGGCATCGGTCAGCTTCGGCTGGCGCGCACCCGACCGCTCGAAGAGCGGCATCTCGAGCTGGGCCTCGAGATTGGCGATCGTGTAGCTGATGACCGACTGCGCGCGGTTGAGCAGCGCGGGACGCCGCCGAGAAGCTGCCGGTTTCGGCGACGGTCAGAAACACCTGCAATTGGTCCAAGGTCGGGTTCGGAAGCATTACTATCCAATCCATCGATAATTTTGATCGACATTATCCCAGTTTTTTCGATAGCAGGCCAGACCTATTTTCCCTCTCGAAGCAGCCGCCGACCCTCCCTGAAACGGCGGCCGAGACCCAATTCGAAAAGGAAATTTGCCGATGTCTTCCATCCTTCTTCTGACCTCCAGCCCGCGCGCCGAGTCGCTCTCCACGACGATCGCCGCCGATCTTGCTGAGCAAGCTCAAGACCCAGAAGCCGGGCAGCGTCGTCGTCCGCCGCGACCTCGCCGCCAATCCGCTGCCGCATATCGACGACCTCTTCACCGCCGCAATCCGCAAGCCTGCCGAAGCCCGCACCGCCGAGGAAGCCGAAGCCGTGAAGACCTCCGATGAGCTGGTCGACGAGCTGCTCGCCGCCGACACGATCGTCATCGGCACCGGCCTCATCAACTTCAACATCTATTCGTCGCTGAAGACCTGGATCGACAACGTGGCCCGCGCCGGCCGCACCTTCAAATACACCGAAAGCGGTCCGGTTGGCCTCGCAACCGGCAAGAAGGTTTATGTCGTTCTCGCCTCCGGCGGCGTCTACTCCGCAAGGCCCGGCCGCTCAGCATGAACCATGCCGTGCCGTACCTCAAGTCGGTGCTCGGCTTCCTCGGCATCACCGACATCGAAACGATCTATGTCGAAGGTCTCGCCTTCGGTCCGGAAGCTGCGGAAAAGGCGATCGGTGCCGCCAAGGCCCGCGCCGAAGAGATCGCGCTCGCTGCTTAACGGCTTGATCGCTTCCGAACGGCCGGCTCTGACCGGCCGTCCTCCTTCAGCGCCAACCTAGCTGACCTTGACAAGACCCGGGCGGCCGAAGACACAGTTCCGGCCGCTTTTCTGCCTGATAGAGCCGTTCATCCGACGCGGAGAGAACGCTGGTGAAGCTCACGCCGTCTTCGTCGGCGGTCGCAATTCGCCCAGCGACGTGTTCGCGGCCCATAGCCGCTCACCAATGACAATTTGAAGAAGAGCAGTAGCGTCAGGGACCTAGACCTGCCGCTCCTTTTCGCCGTCACCGAAAAGCGACGGGCCATGCTGATCGATGATCTGCTGTGCCTTGCGCACCGTGCATTCGATCGCATCGTCCGAAGAGGAAAACACGTCGGCGCGGATGAAATTGCGCACCAGAACCTCGCCGCCGACCGTCTTCTCGATGCGGCCTGCCAGGCGGAACTGGCTGCCTTCCTTGCGCGGCTCGGCATAGATGGCGCAATCGCCGTAAAGCTGCGGCTCGCCCTTCGGGCTGGCGCTGCTGCCCTCGGCGGATTTGCCGCCGGAAAAGATCGAGATAATACTGGAAAAGATCGAAGCCATGTTTCGCATTTAACACGCGCCGCTGCTGCCCGCAAAGTCAAATGATGAGGTTGGCGAGGATGTCGTTCTCGGTGATGTCCTCGAAGCCCAGGCCTGCCTTTTCAAAATTCGCAATCAGGGTCGCGAAGTTCTCCGGAGCCTTGGTTTCGATGCCGATCAGGACCGAGCCGAAGTTGCGTGCCGTCTTCTTGAGGTATTCGAAGCGGGCGATATCGTCATCAGGACCCAGCAGATTGAGGAAATCGCGAAGTGCGCCGGGGCGCTGAGGCATCCGCAGGATGAAATATTTCTTCAGGCCGGCGTAGCGCATGGCGCGCTCCTTGACGTCCGGCAGCCGCTCGAAGTCGAAATTTCCGCCGGAGACGACGGCAACGACAGTCTTGCCGCGGATGGCCTGCGGATCCATCGCGGCAATGGCCGTCAGCGACATTGCGCCTGCAGGCTCCAGCACCACGCCCTCGACATTAAGCATTTCCGAAATTGTCACGCAGATCGCGTTTTCCGGCATCAGCATGACCTGCTCCGCGGAAAAATCGCTGAGCGCCGCGAAATTGAGATCTCCGATGCGACCGACGGCTGCGCCATCGACAAAATTGTCGACCTTCGCAAGGGTTACCACCTCGCCTGCCTCCATGCTCCGCTTGAGACTTGGCGCGCCCGCGGGCTCAGTGAAGACGAAGGTGGATTTCGGCACGGAACCATCAAGATAACCGGTGATGCCCGCAGCAAGACCGCCGCCACCGACCGGCAGGACCAGCATGTCCGGCACCCTGCCCTCGGGCAGCTGCTGCATGATCTCCGCGGCGACTGTTGCCTGTCCCTCGATGATGTCCTCGTGGTCGAACGGCGGCACCATGACGCCTCCGGCAGCCTCCGCGTGCTCACGCGCAGCCCGGTAGCATTGATCGAAGAAATCGCCGTAGAGTTTGATGGTGATGAACTCCGCGCCGAACATGCGGGTCTTGTCGATCTTCTGCTGCGGTGTGGTCACCGGCATGAAGACAACGCCCTGCACCCCGAAGTGACGGCAGACATAGGCAAAGCCCTGCGCATGATTGCCCGCCGAAGCGCAGACGAAGACGCGCTCGCCGCCGCCTTCTGCAATCGCTTTGCGAAAGAAGTTGAAGGCGCCGCGAATCTTATAGGAACGGACGGGCGACAGATCTTCCCGCTTCAGCCAGATTTCAGCACCATAGCGGGCCGAAAGGTGGTCGTTGAGCTGCAGCGGTGTTGCGGGAAAGAGGCTGCGCAACTCTTTTTCAGCGCGGTCCACGTCCTGTCGTGTAACGGTCATCGGTCCATTCCTGTATCCGGACACCGCTATGGCATAGGTCGGCTGGTAAAAGAAGCCGGTTTAGCGGCCTTTCGGTTCTGCTCTGCGGAAGGCTTTTTAAGCGCGATGGCGGTTTATCGCTGTTGCCCGGTGCGTTCCCTTGGCAATGCTGCTAAACATGACAGTATGATGACCTCACGTCTCCTTCGACCGCTCGCCTGGCTGCTGCTTGCCGCCATCATTTTCGTCACCGTTTCGCCGATCGACCTCAGGCCGCATACGATCACGACTGTCGACGGCGACCGCGCGCTTGCCTATGTCGTCGCGGGTTTCGTTTTCGCGATCGCCTATCCGCGGCACTGGAAGCTCGTCGCACTCCTATTGATCTTCGGTGCGCTTGCCATCGAATTCCTGCAATACCTGTCGCCGACACGTCATGCGCGTCTGCACGATGTGGTCGTCAAGGCCGCCGGCGCCACGCTCGGCATTCTCGCCGGCCGCGCCGTCTACCGGCGCATGGAGATCAAGCAGAGGATCAAAACCGTACCCGCTCAGGGATAGACCTCAGGCCGTTGAGTATTCGGGAACAACAACCATCTCTACCCGTTGCGCGCCGGATTATGTGAGTGGTGACGCAGGGTTTTGGAGGTAGCGCATCGCCTGAACTGATGTTAATCAACGGCCCCACGAGTGGTGACTCGCGGGAATGCGGGCGTGGCGAAACTGGTAGACGCAAGGGACTTAAAATCCCTCGGCCTTTGGCTGTACGGGTTCGATCCCCGTCGCCCGCACCAAGAAACAGAGCGTAGACGCCGAGCGCTACGGCAAACACAGAAATCAAAGGCGTCAGCATCAGCGGGACCTCGGGCCAACCGACCGAGGGATAAATCTCGTTATGTCACGGCAAGTCGACCTCGCGATTTTGAACAAAACCCCGTCCCCGCTGGTTATCTTGGAGAACCACGACGAGAAAGACGATGGATTTCGTAGAGGCGGTCAACGCTGCCGGATCTTGGCTGCAGACTTTCCTTCTTAACGAGTGGACGCTCTATCAGTCCGCCCTGATCGTTGTCGGTTACCTGCTTTCCGGTTTTTTGGCCAAACGGATAGAGCCGGCAGTGGAATCTCGCGCACGTACGATCAAGGGAAATCCGGATCTGCTTCGCGTCATCATCGCTTTCATGCGGCGACTTCGCTGGCTCTTTCTGATTGTGTGGCTAGCGATTGCGGATGTGGTCCTGCTGCAATTTGCATGGCCCTCGCACCGATGGCTCGTGGCGACAGCCCTCACGCTGGTGGTGGCGTGGTTCGTCATCTCGGTACTCACGCGCATAATCAGAAACCAGATGCTGGCGCGTGTGGTTGCCGCCGTCGGCTGGCTCTACTTTGCACTCTACGCGCTTGGGCTGGATCGCGCGCTTCTGACAGCGCTCGATGGTGCTGCCGTCAATCTCGGTGCGGTGCGGCTTTCGATGTTGCTTGTCTTGAAGGCCGTCGTCCTTTCTGTCGCGATGATCTGGCTCGCGGTTCTGATCGGTAACATGTCGTCGAACTGGATACAGAAGTCGACGGATCTCACGCCATCCTTGAAGGTCCTCATCAGCAAATTGGTCAAGATAGGACTTATCGTCTTTGCGGGCGCCATTGCCTTATCTGCAACAGGCATCGACTTGACGGCATTCACGGTCTTTTCAGGTGCAGTCGGCGTCGGCATCGGTTTTGGCCTGCAGAAGGTCGTCTCCAACTTCATCTCCGGAATCATCATCCTTCTCGATAAATCCATCAAACCAGGCGACACCATCACGCTGGGGGAGACCTTTGGCTCGATCCGCGACCTGCGCTCTCGCTTCGTCTCCGTCATCACGAGAGATGGCAAGGAGTACCTCATTCCAAACGAAGACTTCATTTCTCAGCAGGTCGTGAACTGGTCGTTTTCCAGTGATTATGTCCGCATCGAAGTGAACTTCGGAACCTCGTATGACAGCGATCCGCACGAGGTTGTTCGCATCGCGATCGAGGCTGCCAAAACCATTCCGCGGGTTGCCGGCACCTACGCCCAGCCGGTCTGCTGGATGACAGCCTTTGGGGCATCATCGCTCGATTTCAAGCTGAGATTCTGGATCTCCGATCCGAGCAACGGACTGACGAACGTTCGCGGTGAAGTACTCATGGCTTTGTGGGACGCGTTCAAGGCAGCCGGTATTTCCATCCCGTTCCCGCATCGTGAAATCATCATGAAGACACCTATTGAGGTTACCAGCGCATACGGGAGCGAAGGTTTCACAGCTGCGGCCAGCCTGAAGGAGTAGCAAAGGCACGACGAGGGCTCGCCGAAGGGTTGGAAAGCGAGCCCTGTCGCACCTCGTGCCGTAGGGACCTTCAAAACCCTGCGGCAGGTGGACCCACGATCTCTGTGTGTCCCGGTAGCAGAATGCCAGATAACGCAACCACAGCAAACTCGCCCAAAAGTACTAGTACGGTTCCGAACACCGGCGCAAAGCGCTACGTGTAAGCCACCAGTATCAAGAGAGCCGCTCCGGCCGCGATCAAGCCCAGACCCAGCCAATTCCTCGTCAGTCCCAGAAATCCAAGCCCCTGTCCGCTTGGCTCCAATGTCCGCTTGGTGTCGGTAAAGGAGGATCGGTGAGGATCGCTGAGGGGGCGTCGGCCGAGTGCCTCCCGGAACAGGAGCAATGTGCCGCAGATCACGAGGGCAGCACCGATCAGGATTATCAACACGGTCTCCTCCTCTTGGCTTCCGCGCCTACTGAAGGAAACTTCCCTAGCCCATAAGTGTTCCTGCACGTCCTTGAACCATGAGGACGGCCCATTCGACGATTGTGGAACAGGCAACGTACGAAAACGAACGCAACGCAGTACATCATTGACCACTTATATAAGCTGAATACTATGCCTGCCTGTCTAGGTTTTAAGGGGGTTTTGGATGTTCACCTATAACCGGCCAATACGCGAAGCCGATTTCAATATGCTGTCTCGGGCCGTTCAGGCTTGGTATCGACACTACGGGGTGTTAGCGAACGACAAGTGCACCCAGGTGCTGTGCAGCGCCGCCATCGATCTCTACAATGACGGACATAGGACAACCGAGGAGATCGCTTCGCTGTTGATCGACACCTACAACGGCCCGGACACGACAACGATCAATACAGCGACATCTATGGCGATTCATTAGCTGGCTATACGATTTCCAATAAGAAACGGCGCGGGAATGAACTGCGCCGTTTCTCTGTTTTGATATTGTTTATCCGGCAAGCTTTGCGGCGAGCCTTGCGACGTGTGCGCCCTGATACTTTGCGCCTTCCAGTTCGATCGCCGAAGGCTGGCGCGAGCCGTCTGCCGCCGGTGATCGTCGATGCACCGTAGGGCGAGCCGCCTTTGATCTCATCCACGCCCATCTGCCCCTGGAAGGCATAGGGAAGACCGGCAACGACCATGCCCTGGTGCAGAAAGGTCGGGATGAAGCCGAGGATCGTCGATTCCTGGCCGCCGTGCTGCGTGGCGGACGCGGTGAACGCCGAGCCGATCTTGCCGACCAGCTTGCCGCTCATCCAATGGCCGCCCGTCTGGTCCCAGAAGTTGCGCATCTGCGATGCAACGGTGCCGAAACGCGTTCCCGCGCCGACGATGATCGCATCGTAATCGCCAAGTTCTTCGACGGTCGCGATCGGAGCAGCTTGATCGAGCTTGAAGTGGGAAGCCTTGGCGACTTCTTCCGGAACCAGTTCCGGAACGCGCTTGACGGTGACCTCGGCGCCGGCAGATCTGGCACCTTCCGCAACGGCATATGCCATGGTTTCGATGTGGCCATAGGCCGAATAGTAGAGAACGAGAACCTTCGCCATGATGAACTCCCTTGAGGCATTGGTTGAGCTGATGCCGAGCTGGAGTTTTACCAGTGCGTTCCTGCAAACATAATCCGTGCGGGAGGAACTCAGTGTTCACCCGAATGTAGACAAAAATTCACTTGCTGTTTCCATCGCGCCTTGGGACGAGCGGCGTTTGCAACTGCGCAAAAGGGCGCTACCTATAGACGAAGCCCCACCATCGGAAATCTTTTCATGAGCAATGAACCCGTCGTCACCGCCGCCATGCTCGCCATCGGCGACGAACTTCTGTCCGGCCGAACCAAGGACAAGAACATCGGCCATCTGGCCGATATGCTGCAGCTGTCCGGCATCGATCTCAAAGAGGTGCGAATCGTCGCCGACGACGAGGATGCGATCGTCGAAGCTTTGAATGCTCTTCGAAGCAAATATGACTACGTGTTCACCTCCGGCGGCATCGGCCCGACGCACGACGACATCACCGCGGATGCGGTCTCCAAGGCTTTCGGAGTTCCTTGCGAATACGACGCAGCCGCGATGACACTGCTCGGCGACATGTACAAGCGCCGCGAAATGGAATTCACCGAAGCACGCCAGCGCATGGCACGCATGCCGCGTGGTGCTGCGCACATCGCCAATCCGGTTTCGACCGCGCCCGGCTTCGTCATCGGCAACGTCTACGTGATGGCCGGCGTGCCGCAGGTGTTCCAGGCCATGCTCGACAATGTTCTGCCGACGCTTCGCACCGGACACGCGCGTGCTTTCGCTGGCGATCTCCTGCCCTTATGCCGAAGGCGATATCGGCACGCCGCTCGCCGCCATCCAGAAGGCCCATCCGGAAACCAGCATCGGCTCCTATCCGCGCTACATCGGCCAGAAATTTTCAACGGAGATCGTCGTGCGCGGCCGGTCGCAGAGCGGCCGTCGACGCCGCGGGCGCCGAGGTTCACGCGATGATCGAGGACATTCGTAAAGCCAGGGAGATTGCGGAAAGCCATTCCGCCGAAGCCTAGGAGCCGCGCATGCAGGGATTACCCTTGACTCGCAAGGAACCGTTCCGTCAGCGAATGCATTTCCTCGCTTGTAGAAGCTTATTTCAGCCGCCCAGGAGAATTGATATGTCTTACAAAACCATACTCGCCATTCTCGATACGGCCGACAACAGCCGCGCAGCCGCCGATTTTGCCTTTGCCCTCGCGGCCGAAAACGACGCCCACGTCATCGGGCTGCATGCCGAAACCATTTCGGCAGTCCCGCTGGTCGCGCCGATGGAAATTCCCGATCCGGTCGCCCTTCAGGCACTGCAGGATATGGCGCAGGCCGAGACCATCGAGGTCGAGCGCATCTTTCGTCAGAAAGCCGAGCGCTTCAGGCGTATCGTTCGAATGGCGCAGCTTCGCCACCACGACGGGATACGGTTCGGCGCCGCTGATAGAGAGCGCCCGTAGCGCGGACCTCCTGATCGCCTCGCAGGCAGACCCCTCGAAGCCGTCCGACAGCCAGGTCGATGTCGACAGCTTCCTCTTCGAAAGCGGCCGTCCGGTGCTGATGATCCCCTACATCATCCGCCAGCCGAAGCCGATCAAACGCGTGATGATCGCCTGGAACGGCTCGAAAGAGGCCGCACGGGCGACGTTCGATGCCATGCCGTTCCTGAAGGCGGCCGATGAAGTCGAAGTCTTCTCCGTCGATCCGGTCGACACGCCGACGCAGACCGCGGGCCTGGCCGGAGCCGAGATCGCCGCAACGCTTGCCCGCCATGGCGTCAAGGCCACGCTCGCGGTCGCGGAAAGCGCCCGCAAGAGCGCTTCCAGCGTGATTGAAAACCGCCTCTCCGACAGCAGCATCGATCTTCTGGTCATGGGCGCCTACACGCATTCGCGCCTCTGGCAGATGATCTTCGGCGGCACGACGAAGTCTGTTGCTGCAATCGATGACGGCGCTGACCCTGCTCTCCCGCTGACGAAGCGGTAGGGACTTGCGTTTTGCCCGCAAATTCCGCTAATTGCTGCGACCGGCGATGGCCTCCGGCATTTCCTCTCGCGCAGTTCCGGCTGCGCGATTTGCGTTTGACGGACTGCGTTTGATCGCCGGCGGTTTGCCTCTTCATGCCTGCGGAGCAGTTCAATGTCCCTCCCCGATAAAGCCTTTCCCGTTTCCTGGGATCAGTTCCATCGCGATGCCCGCGCGCTTGCCTGGCGCATCGCCGGCCTTAACAAGGAATTCAAGGGCATCGTCTGCATCACCCGCGGCGGCCTCGTGCCGGCGGCGATCATCTCGCCGCGAACTCAATATCCGCCTGATCGAAACGGTCTGCGTCGCCTCCTATCACGACTATGTGAACCAGGGCGATATGGTGGTGCTGAAGGGTATCGCGCCGGAACTCAAAGAGAATGGCGGCGAAGGCATCCTCGTCGTTGACGATCTCACCGATACCGGCAAGACGGCGGTGCAAGTGCGCGCCATGCTGCCCAAGGCGCATTTCGCCTGCGTCTATGCAAAGCCGCTCGGCGTGCCGACGGTGGACACCTTCGTGACCGAGGTCAGCCAGGACACCTGGATCTACTTCCCTTGGGACATGGGCTTCACCTACCAGGAGCCGATTGCCAAGGGACCGCGCTGACCGCGCCGTGCCATTCCGGCAGAGTGGACGAAAGCTGAACACCTTCGTGCGCGAATTCGGACGAGACATTCGTCGATCGCGCCGAACGCAATCGACGCCAAGCAGAGTCTCGAGGCACAGGGTTTCACCATACGCGACGAGGTTGGAACGGCGATCGGCGATTGCAACGGTTGCGCTCGCTCTCGACCCGCTCTGAGTGGTCTCCGATTCGCAATCCCGATCCCAATTGGAAATACAACTAGCAGATTTGAATTTCGGCCGACTTTTTCTCTGCAGCATCGCTTTTCAGGCGCTTGACCTCCGTCAAAGCCCCTGAGGATCAGGCGCTTCTAGGCTTTTCCCCAGTCTCCACAGCGCCGTCCACAATATGTTGTGGTGAATACTTCCTTAACGACCACCCCTTGACGGAATCGTCTGTTTCTCACTTAATGCTTTGCGATGTTGCGGCGGTAACTGAACCGGAATTAACGAGGCCGGTTCTTTTCAAAACTCAAGCGTGAATTCAGGGCGTTGCATCCATGACGGATGTTTGCCCGTGAGGGGATTTGTGCGCGATTTTGTTCTCCAAAAAGTGACATCCGGGGCTGGCGATAATGAAGCTGTTAATACTATATTTAGTGTTTGCAGCCACCATCACCACAAGATACAGGAAGTCATCTCCGAGATGACACTCCTGTCACAGATACGGAAACGAAAACTGGCTGCGCGTCTTCCGGCGCGCGGCCGGACGAGGAAACTTGCGCCTTGGTCAACGGGGATGGGGCGCGCAAACAAGAGGTGCAAGGGACATGCGCATCGAACGCCGTTTCACAAAGGCAGGGCAGAGCGCCTACGCGGACATCGAATTCCGCAAGGCGACGAGCGAGATCAAGAACCCCGACGGTTCGATCGTTTTCCGCCTGGAGAACATCGACGTTCCCGCGCAGTTCTCGCAGGTCGCGGCCGACATTCTGGCGCAGAAGTATTTCCGCAAGGCCGGCGTTCCCGGCAAGCTGAAGAAGGTCGAGGAAAACGACGTTCCTTCCTTCCTGTGGCGCTCCGTTGCCGATGAGGCGGCGCTGAAGGATCTGCCGAAGGACGAGCAGTACGGCTCCGAAACCGACGCGCGCCAGGTCTTCGACCGTCTCGCCGGCACCTGGACCTACTGGGGCTGGAAGGGCGGCTATTTCTCGTCCGAAGAAGATGCCTCCGCCTTCCGCGACGAGCTTGCCTATATGCTCGCCACCCAGCGCGTCGCGCCGAACTCGCCGCAGTGGTTCAACACCGGCCTGCACTGGGCCTACGGCATCGACGGCCCCGGCCAGGGCCATTTCTATGTCGACCCCTTCACCGGCAAGCTCGACGAAGTCGAAGTCGGCCTACGAGCATCCGCAGCCGCATGCCTGCTTCATCCAGTCGGTCGAAGACGACCTCGTCAACGAAGGCGGCATCATGGACCTCTGGGTGCGTGAAGCGCGTCTCTTCAAGTACGGCTCCGGCACCGGCTCCAACTTCTCGCTATCTGCGCGGCGAAGGCGAAAAGCTTTCCGGCGGCGGCCGCTCCTCCGGCCTGATGAGCTTCCTGAAGATCGGCGACCGTGCTGCCGGCGCCATCAAGTCGGGCGGCACGACGCGCCGCGCCGCCAAGATGGTCGTCGTCGACATCGACCATCCGGATATCGAGGAATACATCAACTGGAAGGTCAAGGAAGAGCAGAAGGTTGCCGCCCTCGTCACCGGCTCGAAGATCGTCGCCAAGCACCTGAAGGCGATCATGAAGGCCTGCGTCAATTGCGAGGCTGACAACGGCGACTGCTTCGACCCGAACAAGAACCCGGCCCTGAAGCGCGAAATCCGCGCCGCCAAGAAGGACCAGGTTCCGGAAAACTACGTCCAGCGCGTCATCCAGTTCGCCCGCCAGGGCTACAAGGACATCGAGTTCAAGACCTACGACACCGACTGGGATTCGGAAGCCTACCTCACCGTTTCCGGCCAGAACTCCAACAACTCCGTCTCGATCAAGGACGACTTCCTGCGCGCCGTCGAAAACGACGGCGACTGGAACCTGACCGCCCGCAAGGACGGCAAGGTCATGAAGACGCTGAAGGCCCGCGACCTCTGGGAGTCGATCTCCTACGCCGCCTGGGCATCGGCCGATCCGGGCCTGCACTTCAACACGACGATGAACGACTGGCACACCAGCCCGGCCGCCGGCCCGATCCGCGCCTCCAACCCGTGCTCGGAATACATGTTCCTCGACGACACGGCCTGCAACCTTGCCTCGCTGAACCTGCATGCAGTTCAAGGATGCGGCGACCAAGCGCATCAACATCGCCGACTACGAGCATGCCGTCCGCCTGTGGACGCGTCGTGCTCGAAATCTCGGTGATGATGGCGCAGTTCCCGTCGCGCCGCATCGCCGAACTCTCCTACGAATACCGCACGCTCGGCCTCGGCTACGCCAATATCGGCGGCCTGCTGATGTCGTCCGGCATTCCCTACGACTCCGACGAAGCCCGCGCCATCGCCGGCTCGCTGACCGCGATCATGACCGGCATCTCCTATGCGACCTCGGCCGAAATCGCTGCCGAGCTCGGCCCGTTCCCGATGTTCAAGCCGAACCGCGAGAACATGCTGCGCGTCATCCGCAACCATCGCCGCGCCGCCTACGGCGAGACGTCCGGCTATGAGGGCCTGTCGGTCAACCCGGTCGCGCTCATCCACTCCGAAAACCCGGATCAGGATCTCGTCGCCCATGCCAAGGCTGCCTGGGACAAGGCGCTGGAACTCGGCGAAAAGCACGGCTACCGCAACGCCCAGGCAACCGTCATCGCGCCGACCGGCACGATCGGCCTCGTCATGGATTGCGACACGACCGGCATCGAGCCCGACTTCGCGCTGGTGAAGTTCAAGAAGCTCGCCGGCGGCGGCTACTTCAAGATCATCAACCGCGCCGTTCCGGAAGCGCTGCGCACGCTCGGCTATTCGCGAAAGCCAGATCGCCGAGATCGAAGCCTATGCCGTCGGCCACGGCAACCTGAACCAGGCGCCGGCCATCAATCCCTCGACGCTGAAGGCCAAGGGCTTCACCGACGAGAAGGTCGAGGCCGTCAACGCCGCCCTGAAGAGCGCCTTCGACATCAAGTTCGTCTTCAACCAGTGGACGCTCGGCGCCGACTTCCTGAAGGACGACGCTGAAGGTCTCCGACGAGCAGCTCGCCGACATGAGCTTCAACCTGCTCGACCACCTCGGCTTCTCGAAGAAGGACATCGAGGCTGCCAACATCCATGTCTGCGGTGCGATGACGCTGGAAGGCGCGCCGTTCCTGAAGAACGAGCACCTCGCCGTCTTCGATTGCGCCAATCCCTGCGGCAAGATCGGCAAGCGCTACCTCTCGGTCGAAAGCCACATCCGCATGATGGCGGCTGCCCAGCCCTTCATCTCGGGTGCGATCTCCAAGACGATCAACATGCCGAACGATGCGACCGTCGAGGATTGCAAGAACGCCTACATGCTCTCCTGGAAGCTCGGCCTCAAGGCAAACGCGCTCTACCGCGACGGCTCCAAGCTGTCGCCAGCCGCTGAACGCCTCGCTGATCGAGGACGAAAGCGACGAGGATGCGCTGGAAGAACTGCTGCAGCAGCCGGCCGCGGCCCAGGCCGTCACCGTCACCGAGAAGATCATCGAGCGCGTGATCGAACGGGTCACCCGCGAACGCGAAAAGCTGCCGAACCGCCGCCAGGGCTACACCCAGAAGGCCGCCGTCGGCGGACACAAGGTCTATCTGCGCACCGGCGAATTCGGCGACGGCCGCCTCGGCGAAATCTTCATCGACATGCACAAGGAAGGTGCTGCCTTCCGTGCGATGATGAACAACTTCGCGATCGCCATCTCGCTCGGCCTGCAATACGGCGTGCCGCTCGAAGAATATGTCGAGGCCTTCACCTTCACCAAGTTCGAGCCGGCCGGCATGGTCATCGGCAACGACGCGATCAAGAACGCCACGTCGATCCTCGACTACGTGTTCCGCGAACTCGCCGTCTCCTATCTCGGCCGCCACGACCTGGCCCATGTCGATACGTCGGACTTCTCCAACACGGCGCTCGGCAAGGGCATCCAGGAAGGCAAGACCAATCTCGTCTCCACCGGCTGGACCCGCGGCTACAAGCCGACGCTGGTTTCCGGCACGGCGAGCGCCAGGCAGCCGGCGAGCCGAAGGGTGCGGCCACCGCCGCCCCTGCCCGCGCCTCCTCCGGCGGCACGGTCACCGCCTTTGCCGGCAGCTGCCGCCCGCAAGCTCGAGCCGGCGGTCGCCGTCTCCACCTCCGAAATCGTCGCCTTCAAGCGCGACTACGAGGAACGCGCCAAGGAACTGGCCGAAGAGATCGCCGAAGAAGCTGGCGACGAAACCGCCGAAGCCGCCACCGCCCTCTTCTCCGACAAGGCCGCAGCCGACGCGGCATCGGCCAAGTCGGAAGCCAAGAAGCTCGAAGCCGAACGCCGCGCCCGCTCCATCATGCAGGGCTACACGGGCAACATGTGCTCCGAGTGCCAGAACTTCACGATGGTGCGGAATGGGACTTGCGAGAAGTGCGACACATGCGGCGCGACGAGCGGGTGCAGCTGAGTGGAAAGGACGTAACTTGTTGTAGGCAGCCAACGATTTTGACGGATAGCCACTAAAGTGACGCAATAACGCGAAGGCCGCAACATTCGATGCGGCCTTCCGGACCTTAGACAACCTGAATGAGATAGCCTTTTAAAAGCCTCCGAAGACGGAAGCGAAAATGAAAGAGTAACGATACGCAACAAATCCGCCTTTTTCGACCAAGTAACGATCTAGGCGCACTTGATTTTGAAAGAGATAGACTTCGAGAGTAGCTTGGCATGAAGGCAATAGTGAAGAATTACCGCGTCCTAATGACTCACAACTCAGGCCATGACTTCCCCTGTTCTCTGTGGGAAGGCTTCAGCCGCTCGAAGCGAGGGGCGGTGCGCCATGTCGGATGAAGCTGAAGCTATCGACGAGCAGACTGCACCAGAGAAAAGCGCTAGACGCCGCCCTTCCTCCCGGACGTGTTCGACAACGAATTGGCCGTCGAACAACATCTCAATCAAGGTCTGGTCGCTGAACAGCGTGCTTGCGATATTGACGGACTTATAACGTCCGGAGGCGACGACACATCGGTGGCGGCCAGCCTCGCCGCCGTTGTTGGCTTGGCGGTTCAACCGAAAGCCATATATTCTTCTTTCCCCGCGCCTTAGAGATCCGCTCGCTGCAGTCTGTTGGAGCGAACTTCATCGCCAAGGCGGAAAAAGCCGCACCAGCTCTTCGACCATTGCGGTCTCAGTTCGCGAGAGGTCCGGCTCCTGTCCAGCGCCGCTACCAGCCGGCCGACGTCCTCCACAACGTGGCGCAGGACTCGCAGGAGTCGGCTTCCGACTTCTCGAAACATCGCAAGAGAGTCCCGCCCTCGACCACCAAGCGGGTCCGGCTTCGCCGCTTCCTTGTGGGAACGGACGAACTCCTCGAAAGCTTCCTCGACGTTCGGCTCGACGTTCAAGGTCTGGCCGAACACCTTCTCCTTCGTCTCTGGCGAACGACTTCACGATCTTCGCGTCGTGGGCGATGACGATGACGCGGCACCCGACATATCGGTTGGCCGACCAGACTGAGATGGATATGAGGACGATCCGCTCGGACTTCCTAAAGAGCGGCTACGATTTCGGCAGGACCGTCGTTCACGGACATTCGGAGACGAAGTCCGGTCGTCCGGAGGTGCATGGAAATCGGATCGCGCTCGACACTGGTGCGTATGCCTCCGGCGTCTTGTACACTTGTTATAGAGGAGAGTAACGACAACCGTTTCATAGCCACTATGAAAACGACGAAGGGCCTCGGGCTCGTACGGGTCGACCCAGCTATCTTTCTTACCCTTGCCGACGTCGAGAAAAAAGTCACCAAACCGCCGTCGGCATAAACACAAGGCGCATGTCGTCCGAAGCGTCGCCGTTCGGAGGCTGGAGCAGTCGGGCGTCGGGAGCGAGGGTTCGCGCCACGCAAACTCCAGATCGTATCTGGAAATGAAATAGGTGTGCCTCGCAGGGCTTTAAACCACCGCGCCATCAACTGCGCCACATGCCGGCATGGGATAAATTGAGCATCACCGCTTGAGCGATGCCAGTGCTCCTAAGAGGTGCGCAGTAGGAAGACTGTCTTTCCCCCGCCTCCGATCATTAAGCAATCCTGACTTCTTCAACTTTATCTCGATCGCTTGTTTTGAAACCTCGAAATACTGAGATAGATCGGAAAGCAGAGTCATCGTAAGGCACAAAGTTGCAAGGCTGATCGTCGACGAAAATATAGCCATGGCCGCGGTCCTTGATGTCGAACCTGCTTCGCCCGACATCGACGGCAACCTTCAGCGTGCCGTTCTTGAGGAGCTTGACGGAGAGCTCCGCGGAGTCGGCGATCGGAACGACCTGATCATCATCACCATGCAGGACGAGCGTCGGGACCGTAGATCTTCTTGAGATCCTCGGTCTGATCGGTTTCGGAGAAGGCCTTGATGCCGTCATAGTGGGCCTTGGCGCTGCCCATCATGCCCTGGCGCCACCAATTCTGGATCACGCCCTGATAAACGGTCGCGCCCTCACGATTAAAGCCATAGAACGGGCCGGTGGGGAAGTCGACGAAGAGCTGTGCACGATTGTCGGCGACGGCCTTGCGGATGCCGTCGAAAACTTCCATGGGCAGGCCGCCCGGATTGGATTCGGTCTTCAACATCAACGGAGGAACGGCGCTGACCAGCACGGCCTTGGCGACACGGCCCTGCGGCTGACCGAACTTGGCGACATAACGGGCGACTTCACCGCCACCGGTCGAGTGCCCGATATGGACGGAGTTCTTCAGGTTCAGGTGTTCGGCGACTGCGGATGCGTCGGCTGCGTAGTGATCCATGTCGTGACCGTCGCTGACCTGCGAGGAGCGGCCGTGACCACGGCGATCATGAGCGACGACGCGATAACCGTGCTGAACGAAGAACAGCATCTGCGCGTCCCAGTCGTCCGAAGACAGCGGCCAGCCATGATGGAAAACGATCGGCTGGGCGTCCTTCGGACCCCAGTCCTTGTAGTAGATCTGGACGCCGTCTTTGGTTTCGACGAAGCCGGTGGTCATGGGCAGTATTCCTTCAATCTTGGTGGGGGTGGTAGCGGAAAAGGCAAGAGATGGCATGGCCATTGCTGCGGAAAGCGTTGCGCCTGCCAGCAATGTTTGTCTGCGGGAAAACATCATCTCGATCGGGTTGTCAGACATTTGGTAACCTTTGGGGGTGGACGCTCATGTCATAGCCTTTGGGGAACCTCGCCTCTTGTCCGATACTCACCTTATTTGGACAAAGCTCGGGTGACCGCAGGCCGAGTTTGAAATCCCTCGAAAATTCCGGTCTTCACCGGGCGGAACTGAGTTGCGCGCCCAGATAACTGCCGTCGTGACCGCCGGCATTGCGGATGGCACTGCCGATCTTGTAATACACTGCCTCGAGCCCCGGTCAGATTGGCTTTGAAAGCATAGTCCAGCCTTATCTGGCCGTAGGCTCTCGACCATATCAACTCCGACAGAGAGAGGCTAAGAACGCCGGCGGGGAGTCTTCAATTCCTAGTCTACGGGCACTGGTTCGTCTTGTACGCGGCGTCCCTGATCCTCACGCGATCCAACCGCGAGGTCCCTGTCGGCGACGCTGCGCGAAACCTTGCGGTACAAGCTTTGTCGTTGGTGGCGAGAGCATGCCGGCAGACTAGAACAGCCCATTATCAGCTTTTCCGCAGCTCGAAGACGAAGGAACGGATCGTCGAGGAGCTCGACGGGCGGCAGATCGAATTTTTACGACGAAATCGTTGCCGAGGCCTGATCACGGAGACATTGTGACGACGTCTAGGACGGGGAGGCTACACCAGCTCAGCCTACTTGGCTCCGTCTGATGAAAGGACCTCTCTCTTCGTCAGGCTGCAGGAGATCCGTTAGCGCCCTACCCACCCTGACGATGAGTACTTCTCTTCCAGCGCAAGAATCCGAATTCGTTGCGAGAGCACGATCATTGGCCTGATATTAACTACTGGCCCAGTAGCCTATACTAACCGTAGAACGAACGGCCGAACTACTCGGGGTCTCCAAGCGGTGCGTTGCAGACCTGGTAAAATACCGATTTCTACCTGGGGCTCGTCTCGATGAGACTACTCTAAGCATCAGAAATTTTGTATGGGGCATTCGCCCGATGGATCTTGACGAGTTCAGAACGAGGTACATTGTTGGCCAAGAGGTCGCAGATAAGCACGGGCTATCACGTCGAGCGCTGAACCTCCTTCTTAAAAGACACGCTCCGCACATCACCAAGGTGTTTCCGCCCGAGATTGAAACCGTCTTCTACGATCGCAAAGCAATCGAAGATCCAGAACTGCAGAAAAATCTGCGTGAGCGCGGGCGGTTGGCAAATCGTACGAGACGCAGCGGCGGCTTGATCTCATAATAGCGATGCCGCCAGGCTGTGCGATGTCCTTGACCCTTCGGGTCCTCGTTCACGAAGAACCAACGACAGCCCAATGGGGCGCACATATTCTGGCAAGGTTCGTCGGGCCCAGCACCGACGCGACACTCGCACAGACATTTGCGAAAGCGAGCCGATAATCCGGTGACGCGATCACGTCGCTTCAACCACCGAATAAAGTGCTGCTAAAGCCCAGAGACAGGGTTTCCATATCAATAGGTTGAACCTTGACTACTGGCTCATCGAAGCATTTTTGAATTCCAGCGGCTGCAAAGCTGATTCCGAGACAGTCGCGGTGGTTGATGGGAAGACGGTTCCCAGAACTGCGCCTAGGAAAGGTCTATAATGGGCTCCGCATTTGATGAACACACGGAGTTTCTCAAATGCCGTGGCGCGCTACGACGCCCCTAATCAGCAACCGCTGCCTGCGCGTGGTGCCGCTTTGCTGCACGTTACGACTTCGAGATAGAAATCCGTGTCACAAGTTCTTGGCGCAGTGTCAAAAGCGATGGCGCTGAGACTGGAAAAAACTCAATGTTTTCGGTGCAAAGAATGTCAATCCCAGTGGCACGTCACATAACTGTGTTGTTGTAGGCGGACGGACACTGAAAATGTCAGTGCGACAGGGAAATGTCGCAAAAGCGCCCTCCGACGGCAAATGTTAGTTCGCCACGCGTAAAAGTAATGAAAAGGGCGGAAGGGAAACCTTCTGCCCTTTTCCAATTCATTGTGGAGCAACGAGGCAGGTGAGAGTTAGTCTCGAAGCGGTATCCACAATGGGCTTTTCCAGGCTCTTAATTCTTCAAGAAATACCTGCAGCCTTGAAGGAAGAAATCGTCGCGTCGGATAGACCGCATGAACGAAGATTTCCGGCGAAGACCATTCCGGCAGGAGACGCACGAGTTCACCGCTGGCAATCTGAGCATCGCAATAGTTGGAGGGCAGAATCCGATGCCGTGGCCACGATACGTGAAGGCACTCACCCCCTCGAGATCACGGCTGGCAATCGGTCCGGACACATGCAGCTTGATGGATTTCTTGCCGCTAACGAGATGCCACTCGGCTTCGTTGTTCCGTCCGTTCAACAGGATGCATTGATGCTGGCGCAGGTCTTCAGGTTTCGAAGGCGGCGACGCGATCGCGCAGATAGTCCGGCGAGGCGACAAGGTAACGGACGCTCTTTCCGATGCGCTGGGCGACGATGGTCGAATCCCGCAATTCCCCGAAGCGAATGGCGACGTCGATATTCTCCGCTATCAGATCGAGGAACAAATTCGTTGATCACGAGATCGACCTGGATGCGCGGATAGGTTTTCAGGAACGACGACAGGAATTCATAGAAGGGATCCTGCCCCACGATGACAGGCGCGGTGATCCTCAGCAAGACCCTCCGGCTTCTTCTGAGCCTGGGTTAGGACCCTTTCCGCATCGTAGAGATGGTTCAGCGGCTCGCTGCATTGGTAGAAATATGCGCGCCCTTGGGCCGTTAGACTGAGCTTGCGTGTGGACCTCTGCAACAGGATAACGCCCAGCTGCTGCTCCAACGCGGTCACCTTGCGGCTGACGGTGGAGACGGGCATGCCGAGCGCACTGGGCCGCGCGGCTGAAGCTCTCGAGCTGAGCAACCTTCACGAAAACGGCGATGTCGTTGAGATCGACCATGCCGCGATATTTGCATGGGTGCAAAAGAGATTCCAGATATTTCCATCTAATCGAGAAATGGCGCATCGGCCATATTGATCGTCGCGAAGCAATCCAACTCGTGGAGAAATCAAATGGCAGACAAGATCGTCATCATCACAGGCGCCTCAAGCGGGATCGGTGAGGCAACCGCCAAGCTCCTGGCTTCCAAGGGGGCGACCGTCGCCCTGGCAGCCAGACGGATCGAGAAGCTGCATGAAATCGCAGCGGAGATCCAGGCGACGGTGGCAAGGCTTCCGTCCATAAGGTCGACGTCACCGACAAGGACCAAGTCGAAAGGCTCGTCGAGGACGTCGTTAGCCAGCACGGCCGGCTGGACGTCATGGTCAACAATGCCGGGCTGATGGCGATCGCGCCGCTCTCGCTCCGCAAGACCGACGAATGGGATCGCATGATCGACATCAACATCAAGGGCCTGCTCTACGGCGTCGCCGCGGCCCTGCCGGTCTTCGAGAAGCAGCAGTCCGGCCACTTCGTCAATATCGCATCGGTCGTGGGCATCAAGGTCTTCAGCCCCGGCGGTACCGTCTATTCCGGCACGAAATTCGCCGTACGCGCTATCTCCGAAGGCTTGCGGCACGAGGTCGGCGGCGCCATCCGCACCACGATCATCTCGCCCGGCGCCGTCGACACCGAGCTGAAATACGGCTCGGAACACGAGGACAGCGCAGCGCCGTCGTCGATTTCTACAAGATGGCCATTCCCGCCGACTCCATCGCTCAGGGCCATCGCCTATGCCATCGAGCAGCCGGCTGCAGTCGACGTCAACGAGATCGTCATTCGTCCGACCGTTCAGGATTTCTAACGAGATCGAGCGGTCCCCTCCCAAGGGTCGAATGAAACCCTCGGGAGCATCCAAAGACGGTTCGGCTTCCGATAAGCCGACTGTCATCGCCAGGGATCCTTTCCCGACGCAGGCTAAAAAGCCTTCGCTCACATGGAGATGCTCATCGGCGTCGCACTGACGACGATGAGCAAATACCCGACCACCTCAACCCCTTTCCCATCGACCCGGACATCCGGGTCGAAGCAGCATGACGCTGCCTTATTTTGTAGGAGACCAGCATGCAAACGACAAAGACAGTTGTAATCACCGGCGCCTCTCAAGGCATCGGTGCCGGCCTCACCAACGCCTTTCTCGAACAGGGCTACAACGTCGTCGCGACCTCGCGGCGGGTCAGCCAGTCCGACGGAGATCAACGCATCCGACCGCCTGGCCCGCGTCGATGGCGACATCGCCGACCCGGACACGGCCAAGACTGTCGTCGAAACCGCGCTGTGCGCCGGTTCGGCTCGATCGACGCTCTGGTCAACAATGCCGGGATCTTCTTCACCAAGCCCTTCATCGACTACACGATCGAAGATTACCGTCGCCTCGCGGCGACGAATCTCGAAGGGTTTCTGCATCTCACGCAGCGCGTCGTGCGGCAGATGCTGGCGCAGAAGAGCGGTGGCAGCATCGTCAGCATCACCACGCCGATGGTGGATCACCCGATCGCCGGCGTGAACGCCTCGGTCGCCATGCTGACCAAGGGCGGCATCGAAGCCATGTCGAAGAACATCGCCATGGAATATGCGAAGGAGCAAATCCGCGCCAACACGGTCGCACCCGGCGTCGTCGACACGCCGCTGCACAAGGACAACCCGAAGGACTTTCTGAAGACGCTCTCGCCGATGCACAGCATCTCCAGCGTCCAGGAAATCGTCGATGCCGTTCTCTTCCTGACAGAGGCGCCGCGCATAACCGGGGAGGTGCTGCACGTCGACGGCGGCGCACATCTGGGAAGATGGTGAACCGTGGCAATGAGCACGCAAGCCAGCGCGGAACAGCGGCTGAGCGACCTCGACATCGCGCTGCCTCCGCCGCCCACGCCCTTCGGCGCCTATGTCGAAGGCCGTGAAGATCGGCAATCTGCTCTTTCTGAGCGGCATGCTGCCGGTCGTCGGCCACGAGCCGCAATACATCGGACGCGTCGGTGGCGCGCTGACGGCGGAGGACGGACGAAAGGCGGCGGAGATTGCCTGCCTCAGCGCCCTGTCGGCGGCCAAGGCCCATCTCGGCTCGCTCGACAAGATAACCGGCGTGGCGAAGCTCGGCGTCTACATCGCGACCGTCGGCGACTTCCGCGACCATCCGAAGGTCGCGGACGGAGCGTCCGATCTCCTCGTCAAGGTCTTCGGCACCGGGCATGCTCTCGGGCCGTATCGTCCTTGGCGTCGCCAGCCTGCCCCTGGGCATGCCGGTCGAAATCGAGCTGCTTGTCGAAGTCGCGGATTATTGATCGACAGCAGCCTGACGAATTCACGGAAACTGGCGCTTCCTGCCGCTCTGGCCCATGAAGGCGTGACGCATGTACGTCAGACAAGCGCCTACGCTTTCCGACTCCCGCTTCGGACTTTGGTCCTGGCCGCTCTCAAGACGCTCTCGGCCAAGATGAGCAAGCATCCGATGAACAGGATCAGGGCGCCGACGAGGCCATTGGCAAAGCCCAGCTTCACGACAAGCCCGACGCCAACGATCAGGATGAGTGACAACAGGGCCAGAGCGCCATCGTCAATGAACATTCCCACGAGTTCCTTGAAAGCGATTTTGAGGATGTTCATCGGGCAGCGGGCTCCATGCGGGAATTGTGATACTGGCGCAGCATCCTGACTGCGACGAAGGAAAAGATTGCCAGCACGGCGAAAATCGGCAGCAGCGAAAGGTCAGCGCCCGGCCATTCAGCGCCGATGCCCTCCCCCACCCAGAAGATGCCGAAGGCACTGAGCAGCAGGCCGACGACAAATTTCAGGCTGTTTTCCGGCACGGCGGAGAGCGGCTTGTGGACGAACAGGCCAATGAGAAGCACGAGGATACAGGCGGCCGCCGCACCGATGCTGGCGTAGCCGAGCATGCCCTGACCAGCGCCGGTGGCGATCACGATGAAGACGACCTCGACGCCTTCGAGAAGGACGGCCTTGAATGCAGCCGTTCCCGCGAGAAAATCCGCCCGGCGGTCTGCTGCTTGCCGCCGCAGGCTGTCGGTCTCGGCGGCAAAGGCCTTTTCCTCGTCATGGAGTGCGATGAAGCCGGAGGCGCGAAGGATTGCCTTTCTGAGCCAACGCAGGCCGAACAGGATCAGCAGCGTGCCGATGATGAATTGCATGAGGTCGATCGGGATCAGGCCGAGCAAAGGCCCGAGCGCCAGAACGAGAACGGCGAGAACCGCAAGGGCGAGGCCGGTGCCGATGAAGGCCGGACGCCAGCTCTGCGTCACGCCGACGGCAAGGATGATGGTGAAGGCCTCGACGACCTCCACGAAGGAACCGAGGAAGGCCGCCGTCACGGTCGAGCCTATACTTGTTATTGTTGTCATTTCATTTGTCCGTTGTCAGTCTTTCAATAAAGCGGATCAGGCCGGAAGCACTGTGCATCGCTCCGGCGAAAGGGAGAAGGCGAGAGCCGAGCCCGGAGCCTCCCTGTGCGGCCAATCCAGTCGCACAAGGTCGCAACCGACTTTCACTTGCAGACGCCAACAGCGGCCGTGGAACGCGCTGTCGACAACCTCGCCAGTCAGATGGTTGTCGGGATGCTCGGCCACCGGCCGGCCGTCCTCCGGGCGGACGACAAGCATGGCCGGGCCGTTCGTTCCAGCAGAGCTGTGGCTGAGCATGCCGCCACTGTTGCCGACCGCGAAACGGTTGTCATGGGCCGTGCCGCTGATCAGCGAAAAGCCGCCGAGGAAGCGGGCGACGAAGGCATTGGCCGGCGCGGCATAGATGTCTTGCGGCGAGGCAAACTGCACGATCGATCCCCGGTCCATCACGGCCAGCCGGTCGGAAACAGCCATGGCCTCGACCTGGTCATGCGTCACATAGACAGCCGTCATGCCTTCGGCGCGGATGAGCCGCATCATCTCTGACCGTAGATCGTCACGCAGCGCCGCATCAAGGTTGCTCAAAGGTTCGTCGAGCAGCAACAGGCGCGGCCGCATCGCGAGGCAGCGGGCGATCGCCACGCGCTGCTGCTGTCCGCCGGAAAGCTCGTTCGGCCGCCGTGCCGCCAGCGGCTCGAGCTGCGTGATCTCGAGAGCATGGTCGACCCGTCTGCTTGATCTCGCTCGCGCTTGTGCCCGCGCACCTCGAGCCCGAAGCTCAAGTTCTGGCGCACGGACATATGCGGCCACAGGGCATAGTCCTGAAACACCAGCCCGACATTGCGGTCCTCTGCAGGCACCTCCCCTCGGCGCGACCACATCAGGTCGCCCTGAATGCGGATTTCACCGCTATCGGGCGAGATAAGACCGGCGATCGATCGCAGCAGGGTCGACTTGCCCGAACCGCTGGCTCCGACGAGGGCAACCACCTCGCCGGGCTCAACGGATACGGCCAGATCGTTCAGAACGACCTTGCCGCCGAGCGATTTGACGAGGGAAGAACATTCCAGTGCGGGCTGCGTCATGATCCGGCCTCCTTGGCGGGATTGCGTTCATTTCGAAACAGCGTCGGCAATTCCAGCCACGATGCCGACGGCGCAAAGTGCGGTCAGCGCCAAAGCGCAGGCAACTGCATCCCGGTCCTGCGTGAAGTCATTGACGATAAGGGCCGGCAGCGCCGGGCCGGAGCCTCGGCATCAGGAATTGCGACATCGGCAGCTCGAAGAGCGAGCGAACCATCGTGACGCCGAAGGCAACGACGATGGCTCTGCGGATGAGCGGCATGACAATCCGTCGCAAATGCTGCATCGGGCCGGCGCCCGGAGAGCCGTGATGCCTCGCCGAGCGAGGTGCCGAGCCGGTCGAGCGCCGCCCACAGGAAGATCAGGCAGTAGGGCAGCGCGGCGGCGGCATAGCCGATCACCAGCAGCAGCCGCGATCCGTAGAGTCCGAGGTCCCGGAAGCCGGCGAGGCGGTTGTAGAGAAGGATGTAGCCGAAGGCGAGAATGATGCCCGGGAATGGCGACGGTCACCATTGCGAGGCCGGCGGAAAGCAGGCGGGTCGTCGCGGGACGCGAGCGAAATCCGGTAGGCAAACAGCGTTGAGAAGGCGACCGCAACGCAGCGCTGCGAAAAAGGCGTAGACGAAGCTCCAGATCGAGGGCCTGACCGGCGACGTTCGTCGTGTCGAATACCGTCCGCATGGCCGCGAGGGAGAAATTGCCTGGGAGAAAGCGCATCGGTCAGCGAGACGGTGAAGGCGCGCACGACAATCGCAAGAACGGCAGGATCGCGGCACCGAGCGAAAGCATGGCAAGGCAGAGGACCGTCAATGGCTGCCAGGCACGCCGAGCCGGTATTCGGACGAGCTGCCTGTTGCGGCCGGACAGGAAGCGGGTCTCGCGATGCGCACCGCTGAATGCCGTTGCGGCGACCGAACCGGAAACGAGCACGACAAGCAGCAGCGCCTGCGCGCCGGCGGCGGCGAAATCGACCGGAAAGCTCGCCGTCGCCGCATAGATGTTATAGGTCAGCAGGCCGAAATTCATCGACCGCGCGATCGTATTGGCCATGCCGAAATCGCCGACGATCTCCGCAAAGGTCGTCAGCAGCGAGAGGCCGATTGCCGGCAAAAGCATCGGCACGACGATCCTTCTGATCGTCTGGCGCGGCCGCGCCGAGGCCATGCGCGCCGCATCGACGAACTCGCCGCCGAAGCCCCTGCAGTCGCGAACGGACGATGAAATAGGGAACCGGGAACAAGCGAGAACGCCATCACCGATCAAGAGGCCGGGCGGCCCGAAAAAGGCAGAGGCGCCTTCCGGCGTGAAGAGGCCGAGATAGACGAGATAGCCGCCCTGGGACATCAGCAGCACCCAGGCGAGGCCCTTAAGATAGCTCGGCGTCGCAAACACGATCCAAGGAAGCGCGAGCCACAGCCCGCGCAAGCGGACATCGGTCAATGTCAGGATAAGCGCCAGTGCCGCTGCCCAGGCCGTCGACATGACGGCGCCGACCAGTCCGAGCAGGATTGTGCTGAGAATGCCGCGCAACAGACGGGAGAAACGGCAAGGCGGCCGATCGCCGTGAAGCTCCGGCTGGAAACTCGGCGCGACCGGATCGAAGAGCTTCGGCAGGACCGCCTGGGCCAGCACCAGGATGAGCGGCAGGCCGATCAGCACGAAGGCGACAAGCCACAGGAGTGGCGCGCCGCCTCCCCAATTCCGTCGACCAATGTTCAACAGATCGTCATTCCAGCACCGATCGCCTCAACGTCTCGTATTGATGGAGGCGCGGCGTCTCCGCCGCGCCTTCGGTTGAAATCAGGGAACGAACTGGTCGCGGAACCACTGCTTCCATTCGGTTTCGTTAGCGGATGCGGCCTTGTCGTCGAGGATGTGCCAGGAGGAAGTGTTGTCGACGCGGGTGCCCTTGCCGTTCACGCCGTTGATGAGGGTGCGCAAAGTAGCTGTCGCCGCTCTTCGGCCTGCAGCATGGCGGTTTCGCCTTCCTTCGTCAGCAGGAACTGGACGAAAGCCTTGGCCTGGTCCTCATGCGTCGAGGTCGAGGCAATGCCGGCGGCAGACGGGATCGCGATAACACCATCGGACGGATAAACGATCGAAACCGGCTCCTTCTGATCAATCAGCGTGTAGATCGAGCTGTCCTGCTGGATCGCCAGGGCTGGCATCGCCGGTGATCAGCGACTTGTTGACAGCGCCGCCGCTCGGAATGCCGCTGAGCGCTTTGTTGGTCAGGATCTTCTCGAGCTCCGCCTTGCCGGCATCGACGCCCTTGGCGGCAAAATAGCCGGCTAGCCACTGGAAGGCCGGTCCGGAAAGGTTCGGGTCCTTGGCAGCGACCTTTCCGGCGAACTTCTCCAGATCGGCCCAGGTTTTCGGCGGCTGCGGCATCGCCGATCTTCTTCGTGTTGACGGCAATCGCGGTGGTCGTGACGGTGACCGGGAAATAGGCCTGGCTCGACGGCACGAGACGGCGGCCGAGATCGGTATAAGTCCGCCTTGTCGGCAAGACCGGGTTCCGGCTTCAGGATACCCTGCTCGGCCAGTCGGTTCATGACGGCCGAACCCTCGACCCAGAGGACGTCGAACTGCGGATTGTTGCCTTCAGCCGCGACCTTGCCGAGCAGTTCGCCCGTCGAAAGCCGAACGAGATCGACCTGAATGCCGGTCTTTTCGGTGAACGCCTTGGTGGCAGGATCGACAGTATCCAGCGCCGAGTAGACGACGAGATGGTCGGCAGCGTTTGATGGAACGATCGCACCGAACAGAGCGGATGCGAGCGCGCCAGCGAATAAATACTTGCTCATTTCTCTATCCTTAAATTTTGATTATTAGGAGGCAAAGAATGCTCCGCAAGTTTATCACATTAATATTTCAGTTATATTACACGATTGACATATTTTATTATACAATACTTCATTTTCTGACGCCTCTCTTCAGCCAGAGCTTGTCGATCGCGCCGCGCAGGGCGCCGAATTTCTCCAAGGAGGCGAGCGCCGCCGAGCGATCCTGCGCCGCAAGCGCCACGATCATCGCCTCGATGAGGACGATGGTAGCGCCGTGCATGGCAAGATGGTCCGCCCTGCCGCGCGGTACCGGCAGAGCCTCGACGACACGTTTGCGCACAAACGGCGCGAGGCTGTCGCCGACAAGCACGACCGGAACGTTGTTTTCCTCGGCGTGATCGAGAAGAACCGAGACCTCGCGATAGATGGGCGCATAGGCGATCATCAGGATCGCATCGCCCTCCCCGACCGTCAGCAGACGGTCGGCCAGACCGACTGCCGCTCTCGGATAGGGCCGTGGTCGGTAACCCGAGCCGGTTGAACTGCAAGGCAGCATAGTCCGCGACGCTGCCGGAGGGACCGATGCCGAAGACGAAACGCCGGCGGGCCGAAAAGAGCAATTGAACGGTGCGCCTGAAGGCATCCGAGAAATCCGGCGAAGCCATCACCTCAAGGCTCTCACGATGGGCCCTCAGCACGTGACCAAGAACGCCATCCGGATCCTCGCTCAGATCTTCAAGCGTGCGCTTGAGGCGACCCTCGGGTCCTCCACCGGTAAGATCAGCAAGAATTGCTTCGCGCAGGCTGGACAGACCGTCGAAGCCGAGCGACCGGGCGGTGCGCACGACGGTTGCGTCGCTGGTGCCCGCCTTTTCCGCGATCTCGGCGGCCGAGGCCAGGAGAACCGTCTCCTTCTGCGTGCGGAAGAATGACGCCATCTTCTGTTCTGCCGGAGACATGGCAGGGAGTGCTGCCTCGATGCGCTCGTCAAGGGAACTTTCCGCCGCGCTCATTCGATCCGTCATCCGAGTGCCCGTTTGTTGCATTTGCTACACAACAGCCTTATCCGAAATAAATGTTTCAAAAAGATGACGGCTTGGCCTGCTGCCGAGTTGGCAACAGAGAGAACGAACGTTGCCCATGCCTTCCATGTCGTCTCAGCGAGGTTTTCACTACCAGGGCCTCTGCGCAATCTCGGCGCACTGAGAGTTGGCCCTTGCTTCCGCTTTGACACGTACCTCACGAGAAGGGTACGCGCGGTCCTGCACCAGGTAGAACTCGGGAACCGGCGTGACGTCAGTGATAAAAAAGCCAAACGCCGTTCGGTCTAGGGGATCAACGTGGCCGCTGTTGAAGCGCAGCCGATCAAAGCTCTCGAAGTGGTTCTCGAAACGGCGAAACCGGTCGGACGAAATCAGGTCCGGATTGCGGTTGGTCTGATCAAATGACAGACCGTCATAGAAGTCGCTTGGTTTGCCACGAATCTCTTGAAGCTCAAATTCGAACTCGATCCAGGCCAATCCGCTATCGTTCAGAGCGACAACGCGCAGGTGGAAGGCACCCTCAGGAAACCCGTGATGTTGCAGTGGCTTTGCAGCCCTAATCACCAGAGTGACGGGGGTGGCCGAGTCGAGTTCCTCGTTGATTTCGATCGGATCGGCTTTTGTCCCTGAGCCTTTAACTGACAGGATGCGGAAGCCGCCAAGCTCATCGGAGAACGAATAATCGCCAGCATACCAGCGTCCGTCGTCAGCCGGTCCGGCACTGATGAGTGCCAGTGTCAGCAACACAGCCGGAATTCGCAAGTGACGCGTCATCGATCTGGTTCCTCCTGTGGAGTATCGCATCAACGCGGGCGAATTTAAACACGGTCGCAACGAAGGTGGCAGTCACCCGTAGTGCTTAGTACCTGAGACAGCTTTCCGTTTTGGTGGTTTCGCGCCGTGCATTTCGAGGACCAGAACACGGCTCATGGCTTCGTGCTCGCCGGTTCGTTCCGGAACGCCGCCTCTCCGGCGTCCGATACCTCGACCCACTTCTTGTCGGGAGCTGCGCCCTCGACGTAGCTGTCGTGCCAATTCCACCACTTGTAGGTCGGGGTCTGAGGATAGCCCTCGGGCGAGTCCTCCCAGACCTCCTGCCGGCCCAGCGGCGTGATGTCGAGGTAGTTCCATGTACTCCCCATCTGCTCGTCGCCGCGGTTGTTGATGAAGTAGGTTCGAAACACGCGGTCGCCGTCGCGGTAGAACACGTTCGTACCGTGCCACTCGTCCACGCCGAAATCGGCGTCGAAGCTGTCCGTGAGGGTGAACCATGGCATCTCCCAGCCCATCCGCTCCTTCAGCCGCTCGATGTCCGCCTGAGGCGCACGCGAGACGAAGACGAGGGTGGTGTCGCGGGCGTTCAGGTGGGCGACGTGGGCGACCTGGTCGGCCACCATGGAGCAGCCCCGGCAGGCGTGGTCGGGCCAGCCGAACACTCCCGGCTCGAAGAAGGCGCGGTAGACAATCAGCTGACGCCGGCCGTCGAACAGGTCGAGCAGGCTGGCCTTGCCCGCAGGCCCCTCGAACGCATACGCCTTCTCCACGGCCATCCACGGCATTCGCCGGCGCTCGGCGGCCAGGGCGTCACGGGCGCGGGTCTGGGCCTTTTCCTTCGCGAGCAGCAGCTTGCGGGCCTCCTCCCACGCCTGCGGCGACACGACCGCTGGTGTGTGCATGGCAGGCTGTCCGCCTTTCCGTCCGTTCTCGGCTGATGTAGTCATGGCTCTTGAAACCTCCTGATTTGGGCGAATTCCCGCGCCTCGTGGCTGAAGCGCGATTGCATTCGCTGCTCATCGCTCGTTATCGGTCGTAGATAGTTTGTAACCGGAAAACGAACAGTGGGAGTAACAAGTGTGGCGGTATTCCGATGGAGCCGCTGACTACCGCCGCGGCGTGCGCGCCGTTCGGCCTCTGCTTCGCTCAATCCGACGCGGGCAAGCGATGTAGCCGCGGCTACCTTCTTCGCCCGCTTGAGCACAAACGCTTCCTGCCCGCAACGTTAGCGTCTACCAAGAAGCATCCGGTAGCGAAGCTGGTCGATGACGACCGCCAGTATCAACAGGCTCCCGAGCAAGACCATTTGCATATACGAGCCGATCTGCATCACGTTCATGCCGTTCTGAACGAGCACGATGAAGAAGGCTCCGAGCACGACGTTCTCCACGCGCCCGATCCCACCTCTCAAAGAAACACCTGCGATGACGCAGGCGGCGATCGATTCCAATGCGATCGTGCCACCCAAATTCGTCTCGCCACTTTCGACGCGTGCCGTCAGAAGGATACCTGCCAGCGAGGCGAGTAACGCGCACACGAGGTAGGCGACAAAGAGCGTTCGTTTCGTATGAATGCCCGACAGATGGGCTGCCTTGATGTTGCCGCCGACCGCATAGATCTGCGTCCCGATGCGCAGGCGGTTCATAGCGACCCACATCACAGCAATCGCAGCAATGGCGACGAGCACCGGAACCGGAACGCCCGCTATGCGCCCGAAGCCAAAGAAGTCGCCGAATTCGAATGGCAGATTGGCGATAGGAACGCCACCGGTAATGAAGAGGGCAATGCCCGCTCCCACCGACTGAACGCCCAGCGTCATGATGAAAGGGGAAACACCGAAGACGGCAATGCCCAGGCCGTTGAGCATGCCGATCAGAAGCGCGGCGCAGAAGCCCGCGATCAGCCCCAGCGAAATCACGATCCAGACCGCGTCCGGGAACATGGCTGATGCTGCCACCATGGCCGACGCAGAGACGACGGATGTGAGCGCGATTGCGGTTCCGACCGAAAGATCGAAGCCGCCGGTGATCAGCACCAGCATCTGCCCGAGCGAAACCAGCACGAGATAGACGGACTGGCGCGCCACGTTCGTCAGGTTCTGAACCGTCAGGAACTGCGCCGAGGCGATCGAGAAGACCACAAGAGCGGCGATCAGGAAGAACGGAAGCACGCCCGCCCGCAGGAACAGTGTCTTCAGAATGCGCAAAGGCGAGAATGCCGGCTTGGTTTCGGCATCGACCGTAGTTTGAGTTCTGACGGTCATGCCGCTTCCCCTTTTGTATCGAAAAACGCTTTCAACACGTTGTTTTCATTGATCTGCGAACCGGTCGAACTCCGCGGAGATCCTGCCGCCCGCAAAGACAAGCAACCGGTGGGCCAGATTCATGGCCTCGGGCAGATCGGACGATATGACGACGACTGCCTTTCCCGCTTCGGCGAGTTCTTTGATCAGCCGATAGAGAGATGCTCTCGTCCCCATGTCGACGCCGACAGTCGGTTCATCGAAGATATAGATGTCGTAGTCCTGTCCGAAGCCTTTGCCGAACAGCGCCTTCTGCTGGTTGCCGCCGGACAGGTTGGCCACCGGACGCGCCATGAACGCGTCCGTAAGATCGACCTTGCGGGCGATGCCGGAAGACAGAGCATGGAGGCGGCGGGGGGAAAGGCCGGCACCATTGACGATGTCATCTCTGAACAGAAGTCCGAGATTGATGTTTTGCCGTGCAGTCGCTCCGAGCATGAGCCCTTCTGACTTCCGATCCGGCGGAAGGTAGAATACGCCCTGACGGAGAAATTTTCGGGTCGCCGCTCCGGTAAGGTCCTCGCCGTTCAGCATGACTGCACCGGCCTCGATGGGGAGCAGGCCCAGTGCGGCACGCCAGGCGCGCGACTTTCCGCTGCCGACGAAGTCCTGCCACGCCAAGGACCTCTCCTGCCCGTATGTCGATGTCCACGCCGTTGACGCCCGACGCCTTCAGACCCTTGATCGACATCGAGCACTGGGTTATGGGAGGTCCGTGCGATAGGAGGATAGATTTCCCCGACTGCCCTGCCCGTCATCATTTCGACAAGGCCGGTCGGTGTGGTGTCGGCAATAGCGACGGTTCCGATCAGCTTGCCGTCGCGCAAAACAGTAACCCGGTCGGCAATGACCGAAAACTCCTGGATGCGGTGCGAAATATAGACGATGCCGACCCCTCTGGCCTTTGCTTCGAGGACGATCCGGAAGAGGGTCGACGTTTCCCGTTCCGTAAGCGATGCCGTCGGTTCGTCGAGGATGAGGACGCGGGCGTTCGATTGGATCGCCTTGGCGATTTCGGTCATCTGCTGCTCGGCGCGCGACGAGGACGCGACCGGCGCCCGGACATCGATGTTGAAGCCGAGATCATCGAACAGCTTGCGTGCGTCCCGCTCCATCTTGCCGCGGTCGATGAAGGGCCCGATCATCGGCTCCGAGCCAAGGAAGATATTTTTGGCAACGCTCAGTGTCGGCACCAGCGAGAATTCCTGAAAGACCGCGGCGACGCCCTTCGCCTTTGCATCGGCGACAGAAGAGAAGGTCACTTCCTCGCCCGCCAGCTTCACGCTTCCGGAAGTCTGCGGATAGACGCCTGACAGAACGGATATCAGCGTCGATTTTCCCGCACCGTTCTCGCCGAAGAGGACGTGCACTTCACCCGGCAAAAGCTGGAAATCGACGTTGTCGAGCGCCGTCACACCGGGAAACGTCCGGGTGACTTGCGTCATCTCGACGAGCGGTTGCTTCAAATCCTGCATAAGATTCTTCTCCGACAAGGGAGCCCCGGCCCGAGGCCGGGGCTGCTCTTGTCAGTTGACGTTGAATTCAGGCTTGAAGCCTTCCGGCGGCAGGATGTTCGTCTGCGGCACGGTCGCAATGTTCGAAGAATCGAGCACGAAAATCTTCGGGCC
This sequence comes from uncultured Alphaproteobacteria bacterium, assembly GCA_963838565.1. Taxonomy (GTDB): domain Bacteria; phylum Pseudomonadota; class Alphaproteobacteria; order Rhizobiales; family Rhizobiaceae; genus Rhizobium. Next base: position 86,769 of record CAWIRO010000010.1, on the reverse strand, counting down.
AACGTGCTTGACAAGGTCCTTCTTCTCGAGCGCGCGAACGGCCTGGTCGACCGCGACGCGTCCCTGGATGACCATGGAGTTCTGCAGGAGATGCCATAATGAGACCGCGCTTGATGCCCTCGTAGACGCCGGGCGTCATGTAGAAGGCAAGCAAATCGACCTGCCCTTTCAGACCGCGCTCGCGGATAAGCCCCTGAGCGGCTTCGGCCGTCACGGCAGTGCCGGCGATATACTTCACATCCGGTTCAGCCTGGAGAACGTCTTCAACAAGCTTCAACTGAGCTTCCTTGCCCGTATCGCCGAACTTTGGATCGAGGACCTTGAGGGACGAACCCTTCACGGCGTCCATGAAGCCCTTGTTGGCGGCCTCGACCCAACCGGCACCGGCCGGTCCCGGAAACCAGCCGACCTTGACAGGGTCGCTGCCGGCCGGGTGCTTTTTCGCCAGATATTCGCCGGTCTGGTGTCCCATCGTGTAGAACGAGACGAGCGACTTTGCGGTGACGTTCGGCGAAGAAATGCCGTTGATGACGTCGATGACCGGGATGCCCTTCTTGGTGATCTCAGTGACGAGATTGTTCAAGCCGTCGAAGGAGATCGCACCGATGACGACCGCCTCAGCGCCGCCGGCCACGCAGTCTTCGATCTGCGAGATCTGCTTGGCGAGCTCCGTGTAGCCCCCGGCTTCCACGACGTTCAGCTTCACTCCGAGGTCCTTTGCCTCGGCAACCACGCCGTAGTCGACGCCCAGCCAGTACGCGTCCTTCATGTGCGGGAAGGAAACGCAGATTTTCCAGGGCTTCTCCGCCTTTTCGAGAGGCGTATAGGCTACGTCGACCGACTTCCCGTCGGCTGCGAAGGGAGGTTCGATCTTCTGTGCCGGATACGGATACCAGTTATCGGCATGGGCCGCGACCGTCATGCCTGCGACGACGGCTGAAGACGAGAGTATGAGTTTCACCAGTTTTTTCATTTTCGTTCCCCATTGTTGCTCGATGAGCGTCAGTTGAAAGTTGAGCGAAGCTTCTCCAGAAGTTCGGCACGTTCCCGGCGTGCTGTCAGAGCCTGATCCATCGTCACCTCGACGAACCGCGTCTGTGTGTGCGGCTGCAATTGCGCCGATCAGGTCCATGTCCGCCGAGATCACCGTGCCGACCATGAAATAGCCGCCGCCGGAGACGGCGTCTCGATGCAGGATGATCGGCTCCGTTCCGCCCGGCACCTGGATCGAGCCATAGGGATAGCAGCTGTCGACGATATTCGACGGATCCGAACCGGCGCCGAAAGGCTGCTTGCGCTCGACGAATTCAAGCTTGCGGCCGCCGCGGAAGCGATAGCCCATGCGATCGGCCTCTGGCGCGACCTTCCACTGTCGGCGAAGAAATTCGCGCTTGGCTTCGTCGGTCAGCCGGTCCCAGTAGAGCCCCGGCAACACCCGCAATTCGGCGGGCGTTCCGCCGGTTTGCGCCGCAGTTCTTCCGCGACCGATTTTCCTTCGCTCGCCAGCGAGCCTTGACCCACCGGCAGTTCATCTCCGACAGCAATTGCTCTGCCCTTGTAGCCGCCAAGCGCGCCGATCGGATAGGTCGAGCGGCTGCCGAGCGCGTCCGGCACGTCGATGCCGCCCGACACTGCGATGCAGATGCGCGCGCCGGACTTCAGAAAGTCGAAGCTGACAGACCTGACCCGGCCCTGACCTTGAGGGCCGTCCAGCCTGGCTGGAGCTACGCCGTCGATCTTGACCGGCATGTCGGCGCCGGTGACGGCGACCAGCGCATCGTCGTGAAATTCGAGCTTCGGGCCCATGAAGACGGCCTCGAGACCGGCTGCGCCTTCGTCATTGCCGACGAGAAGATTGGCCGCCCGCATGCGCATAGCGGTCCATGGCGCCGCCGACCGGGATGCCGAGATGGAAGTAGCCCGGACGGCCGAGATCCTGGACCGTGGTCGAAAGGCCGTGATGCAAGAACCTTAATGGCCATTGAGCATGCCCTCCAGCTTGGCGTTGTAGCCGTCGATATCGTTCTGGAATTCCCGGAGATCGAACCTGACCTCGCGGATCGGCGGGCTGAAGCGTGCCCTTGTCGACCTCCTCGACCGCCTGATCGTAACCGTCGCGATCGATCGGCTTGAACTTCACGATGTCGCCCGGACGGAAGAACACCATGAAGTCACGCAGATAGCTCGTCGGTCTGGGTCGGATCGAAGATCGGCATCGGCGTGATGCCGAACATCTGGTAGCCGCCTGCGCCGCGCACCGAATAGATGCAGCCGAAGCAGCCGCCGTGGCCGACCGTCAGCCGCGGCGTGTCGGTTCTCGGGCGCAGATATTTCGGCACCTCGATCTGTCGCTGCCGCTCGACCATCTGGTACATGAACGGCAGGCCCGCGACGAAGCCGACCATCGAGACGAACCACGGCGAGCCGGAATGAGCGGCGACGAAGTCGTCGACCGCGCCGTAGCCGTTGATCCTGGCGGCATAGTCGAGATCGGTTCCCGACGGTTCCTGATGGCGCTCGCGAAAGCGCATCAGGGTCTCATGTGTCCACGGATCGTTGTAGAAGACCGGAATCTCGACGATGCGGGTCTTGATGACCGGCTCGGACTTTTCGGCCGCCCCTTCGATCGCCTTGACCTCGCGCTGAGGATGTCGTCCGGGCTTGATGAGATCCGGATCGAACTTGATCTGGAAGGAGGCGTTGGCCGGGCAGATTTCGGTGACGCCCTTGATGTTGCTCTCGCGCACGCCGGTCGCCATCGACAGGCTCTTGAAGAAGGCTTCGAGAGACATCTCGTCGCTGCATTCGACGAAGAGATGCTCGTCACCCCCGAATGTATAGCGTGCAGGCATCAGGCAACCTCCGCGGCTATGCCGCCAGAGCGCGAGCGAAGTCGGTTTCCAGCCAGGATTCGAGAAAGCGGGTATGGAACGCTCCCTTTGCGACGCCGCATCCCGGGCGAGGGCCAGATGCAGCGGAATCGTCGTCGGTAACGCCTTCGATCTTGAGACCGACCAAGTGCGGTGGCCAGCCTGTTTCAGGCAGGCGTCGCGATCCTCGGCCCAGACGATCAGCTTGCCGAGCAGCGAATCGTAGAAGGGCGGGATCGTGTAGCCTTCGTAGAGCATCGTATCGAAGCGGATGCCCTCGCCTTCCGGAATCGACAGCTTCGTGATCGTACCCGGCGACGGCATGAAAGTCCTTGGCCGGATCCTCGGCGTTGATGCGGCACTCGATGGCATGGCCACGCGCCTCGATGTCCGCCTGCGACACCGACAGCGGCGCGCCGCCTGCGACCTTGAACATCTCCTGCACCAGATCGATGCCGGTGATCATTTCCGTAACCGGATGCTCGACCTGGATGCGGGTGTTGACCTCGATGAAGTAGAACTCGCGACTGTCTTCGTCGTAAAGATATTCGACCGTGCCGGCACCGCGATACTCGACCTCGCGCGCGAGCGCCACGGCACTGGCGCAGAGGCGTTCTCGCACATCCTGCGGGAGCAGGAAGGCCTGGCGCTTCTTCCCACACCTTCTGGCGGCGGCGCTGCAGCGAGCATTCGCGCTCGAAGCAGTGAACGAAATTCTCGCCGTCGCCGAAAATCTGCACCTCGATATGGCGCGCGCGGGTGATGACCTTCTCCATGTAAAGGCCGCCATCGCCGAAGGCGGCAGCCGCTTCCGCCGAAGCCAGCGGAAACTGCTGCTCGAGCTCGGCCAGCGACTGGACGATGCGGATGCCGCGGCCGCCGCCGCCGGCCGCGGCCTTGATCATCACAGGAAAGCCGGTGCGCGTCGGCGATCGACTGCGGCCGCATCGATATCGAGACACGCGGCCGTCGCTTCCCGGCACTGTCGGCACACCGGCGCGTGCGGCCACTTCGCGAGCGGCGACCTTGTCGCCGAGCAGGCGGATCGCATCGCCGCTTGGGCCGATGAAGATCATGCCGGCCGCCTCGACGGCATCGGCGAAATCGCCGTTTTCGGACAGAAAGCCGTAGCCGGGATGAACGGCATCGACACCGGCCGATTTGGCTGCGGCGATGATCGGCTTCGATGTTGAGATAGGACTTCTTCGGTGCCGGCGAGCCGATATTGATCGCCTCGTCGGCGAGCTTGACCGCAAGCATCTCGGCGTCGGCTGCGCTATGGACCTGCACGGTGCGGATGCCGAGCGCCTTTGCCGCCCTGATGATGCGGACGGCGATTTCGCCGCGATTGGCGATGAGAACCGACCGGATCGTCATGGCTCCACCTCCGCGATGACCTGCCCGGCCATGACCGGTTCCTCGTTCTCGACCAGGAAGGTGATGTTCTTGCCGTCAAGCCCGGCAGGGATCTCCTGGAAAGTCTTCATGACCTCGATCAGGCCGATCGTATCGCTTGTCCGCGACGGTATCGCCGTCGGCTTTGAACGGCGGAGCGTCCGGAGACGAAGCCCTGTAGAAGGTTCCCGGAAGGGGCGATCTGATCTCAAGCTTGCTCATGGGGCCTCCGCGCAGCTGTCGTTGTTCAGATATCTGCGAAACGGGTGCAATCCGGATGCCCTCGGCGACAAGGGCCTCGCGCATCTGACTGCACGATATCGAGCGCTCCCAGTGTGTCGGAATGGAAACAGATGGATTCGAAGTCGATATCGATATCCGCGCCGCTGACGGTGCGAACCTTGCCCTCGATGCAGGCCCGACAGCACCTTCCTGGCGATTGCCTTCGGATCCGGACGACCGGCGTCCCGGGTAAAGACGATCCAGCCGTTATCGTCGTAATCACGGTCGGCATAGAACTCGCGAGCAACCGGCTGGCCGGCCTCCTGCGCGGCAAGGCATGGTCGCCGAACGGTCCATGCAGAAGACGAGCGTGTTCGGCGCCGACCGTGCGCATATACTGGATGAAGAGCTGCGAAAGATCGGCATTAGCGGCGAGCTCCATGTACAGCGCGCCGTGCGGCTTTGACATGCTGCACCGGGACGTCGTGACGTCGGGCAAACTCACGCAGCGCGCCGACCTGGTAGATCAGATCGTTGACGATCTCGCGGCTGGTGCCATTGATCTTACGGCGGCCGAAACCCTGCAAGTCGTTGTAACCGGGATGAGCCCCGACACCGACACCATGGTCGGCCGCCAGTCGCACCGTTTCGTCCATCAGATTGGGATCGCCGGCATGAAAGCCGGTCGCAATATTGGCGGAGCTGATCAGTGCAATGAGTTCTTCGTCACTGCGTATCGCCGATCCGCCAGCGGCCGAAGGCCTCTCCCATGTCGCAATTGATATCGACCACTTCCTTCAATTCATGACCTCGCTCCTGCGTCCCGATCGGGACCATCATGGACCATGACGTTATGAGTGAAAGCGCCATTCTTGAAAAATACAATTTTCAAAGCATCAATATCTGATAAATTGATATCCATGCACAAAATCGCATCGAAATACGTATAATAATATCAATAAGTTAGCAACTTGTGCACGTAAAGAGATCGAAAATCGGCTCGTTTTTGGATCTTCAATATCTAATTTTTTGATTCGATTTTCAGAAAAACTGATCGGAGGAACTTCATGAGCCTCAGCCTGCGGCAGCTTCGCTACTTCGTCGCAACAGCCGAGTATGGACAGATTTCCCATGCGGCCATCAACCTGTCGATATCACAATCGGCCGTCACAGCGGCAATCAAGGATCTCGAACATGACAGTCGGCGTGTCACTCTTCGACCGCACGCCGCAAGGCATGGAATTGACGACCGCCGGACGTCAGTTTCTCTCCCATGCCTATGAGATCCTGGCGAAGGTCGACGAGGCGACGCATCTCAATCTGGTCAGCAGCGACATCGAGGGCGAGCTGATCGTCGCCGCCACCTACACCGTCATCGGTTATTTCCTGCCCCTGCACATCGAGCGCATGCGTCGCCTCTATCCCAAGCTGCGGATCCAGCTCTACGAGGTCAATCGCGAGTCGATCGAGGAAGGTTTGCTGACCAACCGCTACGACATATCGGTCTTGCTGACGTCGAACATCCTCAATCCGATGCTAACGACCGAGACGCTGCTAAGCTCCGTGAGGCGGCTCTGGGTTCCGGCAGGTCACAGCCTGCTGCGTCGCGACGGCATCGGTCTGCGCGATATCGCGGAAGAGCCGTACATCATGCTGACCGTCGATGAAGCCGCCCACTCCTCGCTGAAATACTGGAGCAGAACGCCGTATCAGCCGAAAGGTCCTGTCTGCAGGACAGTCGTCCATCGAGGCGGTCAGGTCGATGGTCGCAAACAGCCTTGGTGTCGCTATCCTCTCGGACATGGTGCACCGTCCTTGGTCGCTCGAAGGACGGCGCATTGATACCGTGAACATCCAGGACCCTGTCCCTCCGATGGATGTCGGCCTGGCTTGGCGCGCAAACTGCGAATTCACTCCGGCCATGCTGGCATTTCGCAGCTATTTCCAGCAGGCTTTCGGACTGCCGGGCACGAATGCCTAGTCGCACTCCAAACTGATGCCCATGCTGATAACTGGTCGCTTGTCGCCGGGTTCGCAGGATGAAGAGCTTGATTGACCAATTGCCGCATTGAGATTCCTGCCACATGAAGCTATCAGGATCGTCGCGCCTCGAAGGCGGGGGAACAATGAGAGTTCGCGGAAAGATGATCGAACGCTGCGTCGTGCGCATTCTGTGCGTAATCGCGCTTGTATTCGTTGGCTTCGCGCATCAGGTCCCCGTCCGTGCATCCACCGACGTCAGTCCCGCTGACTTCGCGGAATATGTCCTTCCGGACAGCACCCTTCCAACATTGTGCGTGACCGTCTCCGAGGGATCGGAAAAGGGCCAGCACGACAAAGCGCATTCGCAGGGCTGTGAAGCCTGCCGCATCAGCTCGTCGATCCTGCTGCCGGTTCCAGCCGATCTCCACGGCAATCACGTTCGCTTTGTGGTCGCGCCGGTTCTGCCGGTCCGTACCGGAACGTTATACCGGCGTCTATTCACGCCGAACACGGCCCCCCGCGCGCCTCCATCCAATCCGATCGTCGTCTGAACCCGCTTACTCGGCGTGGACCGGCGATCGATGCCGCGCGGGCTGCGCGGAGCGTGCCGCCAAACCTGTGATCGGCCACCGACCGATTTGACGGCGGTCCAATGTCGCCGTCTCTTCCCGCAGACCTACATCATCCTCACCAAGGAGACATTCATGTCACGATATACCCGTGTCCTCGCCATCGCGGCGATCACGACCGCCATGGCTTCCAGCCAGGCTCTCGCCCACGCTCACCTGAAGTCTTCCGTCCCGGCCGACAAGGCGACCGCCGCGGCGCCGACCGAGCTTGACCTCACCTTCACCGAAGGAGTGAACCTCAAGTTCAGCGGCATCAAGGTTACAGGGCCTGACGGCCAGGAAGTGAAGCTCGGCGACGCCATGCTCATGGACGGCGACAAGACCTTGATGGTCCCTGTCTCGGGCAAGCTGCAGCCTGGTGCCTACAGCGTTGAATGGCATGTCCTTTCCGCGGACGGCCATAAGGTGAACGGCTCCTATACGTTCACCGTAAAACCGTGACCGGCCCGGACGGCGCTGTCGTCGTCTGCAGGTTCCTGTTCAACAGCGCCGTTCTGCTTCTCTGGGGCAGCGCGGCGTATCTCCGTGTCCTCGTCCCGCCTGACCTGCGTTGGCAGATATGGGAGCGGTTGCTGACGATCCGCGTCATATCGACTGTCTTGATCGCGCTTGCCACCGCAGCGACGCTGCCGGCGCGCGCTGCCGAGATCGGCGACGGCTGGAGAGATGCGGTCGATCCCAGCGTGCTGTGGGACGTCGCCTTCGCGACCACCGTCGGAACCGCGTGGCTGTGGCAGGCGGCCTTCGCGTTCGCGGTTCTGTTCGCGGGCTTCCTCCCGGTCCGTAGCCGGCTATCGGCCATCCTCCTCCTGTCGGCACTGCTTGTCGGCGGAATGGCCCTGACTGGTCATGCGGTGATCGACGACGGTCTCAGGCGAACCTTCCATCAGTTGAATGACGTCCTCCATGTCCTTGCGGGCGGCGCGTGGTTCGGCGCGCTCCTGCCGGTTCTCATGATCGTCGGGCGCCTGAACGATCCCTCGACGAGATCGGACGCGCGGACCGCCCTGGTCCGCTTCTCCACGGCCGGTCATCTCGCCGTCGCCCTTGTCATTGCGACAGGCCTGACGAACACGCTGCTAATCCTGGGTGGTCTGCCGATGGACTGGGCGGTGGAGTATCAGGAACTCCTCGCGATCAAGATCGCGCTGGTCGCGGTCATGACGCTGGTTGCGCTCACGAACCGGTACATCGTCGTTCCTGCGATCGCGCGGCACCACGACACCAGGCTGCTTGCGGCCGGAACCGTGACCGAGATTGCAATCGGCGTAGTCGTCATCGCTCTCGTCGCCCTGTTCGGAACGCTTCCGCCGACATAGCAGGCAATGGCTTCGCTATCGCTCTGGGTTCTCTGGAACGAACCTTGCTGCGGCGGCGGAGCCTCCCGGACTGTGCGATGACGCATATCGCAATCGGCTAGATGAAGGACGGCACGGTGGTTACTTGGTTGGAGAAGGTCGAAGACCGCGACTACCTCGGAGAGACTTGACGATGGATCGCACTCCGGCGCAAATGGCCTAAGGCGCGTCTCACCGGCTCTTGCCGGCGTCAGTGACCGCCAGCCAGCGATAGGCGAAAACGCAGGATGAACTCTGAACCTGATATCGTGATCGTCGGCGCGGGTGCTGCCGGCGTCGGTGCCGCCCGCCGTCTCGTGGGGTGCGGTCTGTCCATATCCGTTCTGGAGGTCCTGCCAAGGACCGGCGGCCGTGCATGGACCCTTAAGACGTCTCCGCGGTCCCGTCGATCTGGGTTGCGGCTGGCTCCATTCGGCCGACCGCAATCCTTGGACGCGCATCGCCGAAAACACAGGATTCGCGGTGGATCGCGGTCCGACCGCCTGGGGCGAGCAATTCCGCGATCTCGGTTTCTCACAGGAGGAACAGGAGGCGGCCGGAATAGCCTTTGGACGTTGGACGGATCGGATCAACACGGCGCCGCCGGCAAGCGACCGGGCGTCGGATGCGCTGGATCCCGGCAGTCCTTGGTCTGCCTATCTTCAGGCATTGAGCGGATACATCAGCGGCGACGAACTAGAGCGCATCTCAGCGGCAGACTACGCGGCTTATAACCGCGCCTCCACGAACTGCAACTGGCGTCTTCCGGACGGCTACGGCACGTTGATCACCTCTGCCATCCCCGCAGGGATACAGGTGCATCTCGGCGCCTCCGTTGAAAAGCTGCGCCTGGCGGGACGCCGCATCGAGCTTCATACGCCGAAAGGTGCCCTTCGCCCTCGCGCTGTGATCCTGACGGTTTCAACCAACGTGCTCGCGGGAAGCTCGATCGCGCTGCCGCCGGAACTCGACCCATGGCGGGACGCGGCAGCCGCCTGCCCCTCGGCAACAATGAAAAGCTGTTCCTGGAGATCGTCGGAAATAGCCCTTTTGCGCCGGAGAGCCACGTTATCGGCAATCCGCACAATCCGGAAACCGGTGCCTACTACATCCGCCCGTTCGGCCGGCCGGTGATCGAGTGCTTCCTCGGCGGGGCGGGCGCGAGAGCCGCAGCCGCACGCGGGCCGGATGCCTCGTTCGCGCAAGCTGTAGAAGAGCTTGTCGCGCTTTTCGGCTCGTCGGTCCGTCCATTGCTTCGTCCCCTCGCCTCGTCCTGCTGGTCGGACACGCCGTCCATCGGCGGCGGCTACAGCCATGCTTTGCCGGGATACGCACAGGTCTCGCCTTGACCTTGGCCGTCCGTTCGACAACCGCGTCTTCTTCGCGGGAGAAGCGACAAACCCGACCGACTTTTCGACGGCTCACGGAGCCTATCAGAGCGGCGTAAGGGCCGCGGAAGAGGTTCTCGCTTCGCTCGAAGCAAGTCCTCGGTGAGAAAACGCTCACCGGGAAGCGCTGTCAGATGGGCTGAGCGCTCTAGCCTTCTTCTCCCGGCGACCGGTACGCGATCGACGATGCCTTTTGCATGGCGGCGAGCGTCTCTTCGACGGTCAGCAAGACGGTCGTCTGGAAAGAGCTCACCGCTCCGCCGCCGCTGATCGCGATCGCCGTGGCTGCCATCGAGACGTTATCCGGAGCTTCCCACAAATTGTATCCGTCGTGGTCGCCAAAGGCATACCAGAGACCGTGCAACTTTCCGCCGACCGCCTCGATGTACTGCGTGGCAGCCACTCGGCGGTCCTCAGGATTCTCATGAGCTTCGCCCATGTCGCTGGCGTATAACTGAACCGGGTCAGGTATAAAGGCATCGGCTTTTCCTCCTCGCATTCATCCCGCCGGCGGTCAAAAGAGTGCCGGGTCAGACGCGCCCCGAGTATGTCCCTCACCCGGCCGCGCTGGCAAGAACTGCGCTGAGCCGGGTGCGGTCGCCTCTCGGAGACATTGCTGCCTTATGAGATCGTGGGATCGAGCTTGTCGCGGAGCCAGTCGCCGGTGATGCTGATCGAAAGGGTCGTCACCATGATAACGAAGGACGGCGCCAGCATGATCCACGGCGCGCGCGTCAGATATTCGCGCCCATAGCCGACCATGTTGCCGAGGCTGGTCATCGGCGGCTGAACGCCCAGTCCGAGAAAGGAAAGGCTGCTTTCCATGAGGATGATTTCCGGAAACGTCAGCGTCATGGACACGATAAGGGTCGAGGCGATATTCGGCAGGATATGCTTGAGATAAACATGCGTCGGGCGAGCGCCGAGTTGCGTTACCGCCGCAGCATAGCCTTGTCCGCTTGCCGCGATGGCAAGGCCGCGGGCAATGCGCGCGTAGCGCTCCCATCCATAGAAACCCATGAGGCAGATCAGTAGCGGCAACGAACTGCCGAAGAAGGCGAGAACGGCAAGCGCCATGATGAGAAAGGGCATCGCCGCCTGGAAATCCGCGAGCATGACGACGAATTGCTCAACGGCGCCACGGAAATAGGCGGCGAGAAAGCCGAGCAAGGTCCCGACAAAGGCGGAGATCAAGGTCGCCCCGAACGCGATGAGCAGGGAGACCCGGATCGACATGATGAGGCGGGAGAGGACGTCGCGGCCGAGTTCGTCCGTTCCAAGAAGATGCATCGGATTACCGGGTAACGCCAGACGGTTCTTGAGGTCGAAGGCCGTGATGTTGTAGGGCCCGATCCAGTCCGCCGCCAGCGCGATCAGAACCATGGCCGCGATCCAGATGAATCCGACCATGACGAGCATTGGTACCGTCCGCTTCTTCTTTTGCTTCGCCGTGCTCGTCAGCACGGAAGATTGGGCAGAGATATGAGCCATTTTCCGCTCCTTATGCCAGTTCCTGACGGCAGATTGATGTTAGTGCCTGATGGAATTGTTCCGCAGGCGCGGATCAAGGTATCCATAGAGGATGTCGACCACGAAATTCGAAAGCACCATGGTCGCGGCCACCAGCAGCAGGATGCACTGAACGACCGCGAGATCGCGATTGGAGACGGCCACGACCAGGAGTCTGCCCACGCCGGGCCAGGAGAACAGCGACTCCACGACGACGGCACCGGCGATCAGCGTCCCGACCATGAAGCCGGCGATCGTGACGATGGGAATGGCCGCGTTTGGCAATGCGTGACCCCAGACGACGTTTCGCCAGCTCGTGCCCTTGGCGCTCGCCGTTCGGATATAGGGCTGCCCAAGGACCTCGATCATGGCGCTGCGCGCAAAGCGCGCGAGAATGCCTGCCCCGCCGATGCTCATGGTGACGATCGGAAGGATCGCATGCACCCAGCTATCCTGTCCGCCGGAAGGCAGCACGCCGAGCGTCACCGAGAATATCAGCACGAGCACCAGTCCGAGCACGAAACTCGGCATGGTGAAGCCGACGACGGCGCTCGCCATGACGGCGCGGTCGGTCGTGCTGTCGCGATGGAGTGCGGCATAGACCCCTGCCGGAACGCCGATGGCGAGCTTGAGGATAAGGGCCGGAAGCGTCAGTTCGAGGGTTGCCGGAACGCGGTCCAGTACGAGTTGGATCGCGGATTGACCGTCGCGCATGGAGATGCCCAGATCTCCCCTGGCGATCGCCGCGAAATAGCGCAGATACTGGATCCAGATCGGCTGGTCGAGGCCCCACTCCTTGCGGAAGGCGACGAGCGCCTCGTGCGGCGCTTCCGGACCCAGGATGATGACCGCCGGATCACCCGACATGCGCAGAACGACAAAGGCGAAGGTCACGACCAGGATGATGGTCATCAGCGCGCGAAACGCTCTGACGAAGAAGAAACGGAACATTGTTCAGCTCTCCATGAGCTTTGATTCGGATGCGGATGCCACCAGATGACAGGCCGCCGTGCGTCCCGCCTCCACGGCGACAAGAGCGGGCGTCTCGATGCGGCACCGCTCGACGGCGAGGCTGCAGCGCGGATGGAACGCGCAGCCTTTCGGCCGCGCCGCCGGGTTCGGCGGCTCACCCTGCAGGATGATGCGATCGCGCAACGCCGTTCCCGGCACAGGCACGCTCGAAACCAGCGCCTGCGTATAGGGGTGCAGCGGCCGCCGGAATATTTCTTCCGATGGCGCCTCTTCGACGATCCGGCCGAGATACATGACCGCGACACGGTCGGCGATATTGCGCACGACCTTCAGGTCATGGCTGATGAATGCCATGGCGATGCCACGCGTTTCCTGCAGATCGCGCAGCAGGTTGATCACCTGGGCCTGGATGGAAACGTCGAGGGCCGATACCGGCTCGTCGCACACGAGCAATTGCGGATTGGTCGCGATGGCACGGGCGATGACGACGCGCTGGCGCTGCCCGCCGGAAAGCTCGTGCGGATAGCGGTCCGCCTGGTCGCGGCGCAGTCCGACGGCCGAAAGCAGGCTGTCCACGCGCTCCCGCCGCTCCTCTTCCGTGCCGACGGCGTGGATCGAGAGCGGCTCCCCGATCTGCGTGCCGATCGGGACGCGCCGGTCCAGCGCGGCAAGCGGATCCTGGAAGACGAGTTGCATGCGCGCTCTGAGCGCGCGCCACTCTGCCGTCCCGAGCCGCGGCATGGCATCGCCATCGAAGCGCACCGATCCTTCGGTCGGCTCCTCGATCGCCGAGCAGCAGCCGTCCGGTCGTGGACTTGCCGGAGCCCGACTCCCCGACGATGCCGAGCGTCCGGGACGGAGCGACGGACAGGGAGACGCCGTCGACGGCCCGTACGTCCGTAGGCTTTCCGAACAGTCCTCGCCGCGTACGGTAGGTTTTGACCAGATCCGCTGGCTTCAATCAACTGATGTTCACTCACGCGACGACCACTCCCTGTCTGGTTGCCGCCGCATCCGGCCTGGATGGGGCGATCCCCTCGCCGATGGGATGGAAGCAGGCGGTAGCCCGCTCGCCGCCCGCCGTCTCGAGCCGTGGGATGATGTTGTGACAGCGATCGGACGCACGGGTACAACGGGGAGCGAAGGAACAGCCGCCGGGCATTCGGCCTGGCTGCGGCACTGTTCCGGGAATTGGCATGAGCCGCTCACGACCGGCGTCGAGCCGCGGGATCGCGTCGAACAACCCGCGCGTATACGGATGGCTCGGAGACCGGAACAGGGTTTCGGTCGAGCATTTCTCCACGATACGCCCGGCATACATGACGCACACGCGCTCGCAGATCTGCGATACGGCGCCGAGATCGTGGCTGATGAAGACGATCGCCATGCCTGTCTCTTCGCGGATCGAAATCAGGAGATCCAGGATTTGCGCCTGGATCGTCGCATCGAGCGCCGTCGTCGGCTCATCGGCAATCAGAAGATCCGGCTTTCCGGCAAGCGCCATGGCGATCATCAGGCGCTGGTTCTGCCCGCCCGAAAATTCGTGCGGAAAATTGTCGAAGCGACGGGTGGCATCGGGAATGCCGACCATTTCCATCAGGCCGATGGCTTCGATTCGAGCTGCCCGGCCAGTCATGCCGCGGTGCAGTTCGATCGCCTCCGCGATCTGCCTTCCCGCCCGGATGACCGGATTGAGCGAACTCGACGGGTCCTGGAAGATCATCGCAATCCGGCCGCCGCGGATGCTTTCCAGCTTCGCCCGCGGAGCGCCGATGAGCTGCTCCCTGCCCAGCCGGACCTCTCCGAAAACCTCAGCCGTTTGCGGCAGAAGGCCGAGTGCTGCCAGCCAGGTTACCGACTTCCCGCTGCCGGATTTACCGACAAGGCCGACCGCCTCACCTTTTTCTATGGCAAGATCAATTCCGTGCAGAACCGGTACGCCGCTGAATGCGACCCTCAGGTTCGATATCTCGACGAGTGGCATGACCGCTCTCCTATCTCCGTCGCCGATGCGCCCTGCTGGCAGTGCGCAGGACCATGCGACGTTCAGAACGAGTGCGAGCCGGATGCTGTCATCCGGCCCGCATTTTCATCAGGCCCAGTTGCCCGGGCGGAAGTCCATGGCGAAGGCCGGAGAAGCCTTCCACTTGATCGACTTCGGCTTGGCCGTGAACACGGCGTTCTGATGGAGAACCGTGTAGGCGGGATCTTCGCGTTCGGCGATTTCGAGCAGGCGGGCGAAGACGACCTTGCGGCGGGCACGGTCGGTCGACGTCTCGAGTTCGTTGGAGAGCGTATTGAACTCGGCGTTCATCCATTCTCCGGTCTGCTGCTGCTGACCGTTCGGACCGTGCTGGGCGACCAGCGAGGAGACCGGATCGTTGAAGGGAGCCGAGTTCGACCAGTCGCGGATTGCGCGGCCCGGACCCTTTTCCTGGATCTGCTGCCAGTTTTCCGTCATCTGGATCTCGACGTTGAGGCCCGCCTGGCTTCCACATCTCGACCAGAATCTGCGCCGTCGGCACCTGGTTGGTGTAGTAGTTGTTGAGAAGGCGGTATGGGATCGGATCACCCTTGTAGTTCGCCTGCTTTACGAGGCTCTTGGCCAGATCCAGGTCGAACTTCGGAACATCCCAGCCGTCGATGAACATGTTGGCGGAACGGTAGGTTTCGAACTGCAGACCCTTCGGAACCACCGTGCGGCCGAGCCACAGCGAGTTGACGATCGCCTGACGGTCGATCGAATGCGTGATGGCGCGGCGGATGAGCGGATTCTGCAGCTGGGCGTGATGGCTGTCGAACACCGTCAGGCGGTAGTTCTGGATCGTGCCGCCCTGTACTTCGAATGCGGCGTTCTGTTCGATGCCGGCGATCTGGTCCGGCGGGATGTCGCAGGCGAAGTCATACTGGCCGGAGAGCAGGCCGTTGATGCGCGAGGCGACTTCCGGCACTTCGACGAAACGGATCTGCTTGAGCGGCGGACGGCCACCCCAGTATTCGTCGTGAGCGACATAGAGCAGCGAATTGTCGGGCTTGAACTCGGCGACCATGTAGGGGCCGGTCGTGATCGGCTTGCGAGCCCAGTCGAGATAGGACGGAGCCTCGTCCCAGCCGCGGCGGCTCATGATTTCGCTGCCGTACCGCGAAATGCGGCCTTCCATCGTGACGTCGGGCGTCGCATTGACGAAACGAACCGTATATTTGTCAATGACCTGCACACCTTCGAGCGCCGGAAAGGCGCGGCGCGCGACGGCGGGAATTTCCGGTGGCAGTTCCTTCGTCGTGCGGTTCGTCGGAATGACGTCGCCGTCGATGAAGATCGTCTTGCCGGTCGCAGGCTGAGTATTGCCGAACATGCGCGACTTGCCGAAGCTGAAGGCGACGTCCTCGGCGGTCAGTCTCGTCGCCATTGTGGAACTTGACGCCCTGGCGAAGCTTCAGTTCGACGGTCTTGTCGTCGATGCGGCGCCATTCCGTGGCGAGCATCGGAATGGCTTCGAGGCTGCCGCGCCAGTTGCGGCCGATCAGGCCTTCCCAAAGCGAACCAAAGAAGATGCGCTCGCCGACGTTCGACTGTTCGCGCAGAACGTCGAGCGTGTTGGAATTCGAGACCTTCTGAACGGCGATCGTGATGGAAGGACGCGTATCAGCCTGCGCAATGCTGAAACGCGGCAAAATCAGCGAACCGGCGGCGGCGGAAGCCAGTCCAAGTGCGGCTACGGCGAGTAATATTCGGCATTAACATCTCCTTGCGTTATTCTCGTATAAGTTGCATTCATAGTGACAGGTCATTGCCCCGCCAGCCGGCATTGCGGCATCTTGTAAACTGATCCCTACCCGCACCGCGCCCTACAATGATGGCGCGACAAGTCCTGCGAAACGATTGGCCGTCCGCACCAAAGATGCAGCGCGGAATTTCTCCGCCGCCTGTCAGACAGCCGAAAGCGACCGTGGCATCCGCGTCCGGAGCCAGCGCTTTCGCAAGACTATTTGCAGGCGGACTGTTTCAGTCTCATGACTGTAAACACAAGTTTTTATGACATTTCAGTCACACGTGCCTGGCATGTGCGCCGCGTTCAAAAGCGGGCTCAATGTAATATCCCCGACATAAATGCCGGTCATATAGCGCCTGCACCATTCCAAGGGCATTACCGCCCTCCTCCCTTATACCTCTGATAATTGGAGCATACCAATGACCTCTCTGCCTATCGTTGGCGCAGCCATGACCATCAACGATCTCGAAATTCACCGCGACTGGCTCTTCGAAAAGCAGCGCGACCTTGAGTTGCAGAGCTTCGTGGACGCGACGACGCTGAACGGCGATTGGGCGCCCCTTGCCGCCCGCGCCAAGAGATTGCTGGACGGCTATCAGGGCCGCCTCGGCATCCATGGTCCGTTCTGGGGTTTCGTCATCGCCTCGCAGGATCCGGACATCCGCGCCGTCGTCGCCAAGCGACTGAAGCAGGCCCTCGATGTCTGCGCCGCCATCGGCGCCACGCAGATGGTCGTCCACAGCCCTTACACGACCTGGTCCTACAACAATCTCGATTGCAATGCCGGCGAGCGCGAGCGCATCGTCGAACATTGCCACCTGACCATGCGCGAAGCCGTCAAACAGGCCGAGGACATCGGCTGCACGATGGTCATCGAAAACATCGAGGACATCGATCCGAATATCCGCGTGGCGCTCGCTGACAGCTTCAACTCCCCGGCCGTCGCAGTATCGATCGACACGGGTCACGCCCACTACGCCCACGGCTCGACCGGTGCTCCGCCGGTGGATTACTACGTCATCGCCGCCGGCAACCGCCTGCAGCACGTCCACCTGCAGGACGCTGACGGTTACGCCGACCGGCACTGGAGCCTCGGCGAAGGCAGCATCCAGTGGCGCTCGATCTTCACGGCTCTTTCGAAGCTCGAAAGCAATCCTCGCCTGATCATCGAGATCAAGGACAAGTCGAAGATCCCGGCGTCGGCCGCCTACCTCGCCTCGCTCGGCATCGCCGAATAATTTGAACGAATAGATCCGGCTCTTCGCGTGGCGCTGACGAACTTCGTTCGAAGGCGAACCACTCGAAGAGCCGGATTTTCCATTTTCAGCGGTCAGCTTGACCAGTGGTCCCTTCATCGGGCCGATCTAAGCTTGTTGAAGCGTTCGACGTGATTGCGTTCGCGGTGGTCTTCCGTCCAACGTCACGAGCAAAAGCTGCAAAGGCGATCACTGAGCCAGTGTCATCCGATTGCGACCGGATGATTTAGACTTGTAGAGCGCCAAGTCGACCGCTTCGAACAGGCTTCCCGGATCCTGCGCCCCCCTGAACAGAGCCAGCCCTAGCGATGCCGTCACCACCTTCTCGCTGCCATTGCCTGAATGCGGAATGGCCGCTTTCTTCAGGCCGCACCTGATCGATTCGAAAAAGTCGATGGCCCCGACCTCGGTCTTGCTCTTGCAGGCGATCAGGAACTCTTCGCCGCCGATCCGGAAGGCCATTTCGTCGCCAACCATCGGAGGTGACAGCAACGCTCCGATCCGGCGCAGCACCGCATCGCCGGCCGCGTGGCCATAAGTATCATTGTACGCCTTGAAGTTGTCGACATCCATGAGGGCAACGGCCTTAACCAGTCCGTCATCCGCAGCCTCGGCGAATTTGGGAAAGTAGCGCGTGTAGGCGCGGCGGTTCCTGAGGCCGGTAAGCGCATCGATCTTGGCGTTCCAGGCTTCCGTCACGTCGGTATAGATCCAGATTCGGCCGAAACCTTCGCCTTCGCAATTGAAGGGAACACTGCGACGCGAAATGATCCTGCCGTCGCGCAGGTGCAACTCGTCGTCCGAGTCCTCGCCCGTTCCGTAAAGTCGGACGACCTGTTGCATGAACTGCCTGGGATCGTCCATCTGACTTCCGATGTGGTCGACGATATGCTGCCAGTGGGCAAGCATCTGCGGGGTCAAGCCCCACAGCCGCTCGAAGGCCTTGTTGGTATAGAGCACCGAACGGTCCGCTCCGACCAGCATCACGCCGTCGGGAAGGTTGTCGAGCGTCTGCTCGAAGAGCGACAGCACCGGCTGTTCGCGGTCCGCACCCGCGATCATTCCGTCCGCTGACCACTGCTGCACTGCCATCTACACCGCCTTCCGTTCGATGAATAGCTAGTTAAATTAAGATGCTTGAATAAGCGTTAACCACCGGCGCAGAACGGCGCGTCGATCAATATCGACGGACCCGCCTTGGACAATCGCGACAGTTCTCGGAGCAATGCAACGCCTGGCGGTTTGCATCTTGCGTTCTCCAGATCCTTCGCTTTAAGGTCGCCGCGTTCTCAGGGCGGGGTGCAATTCCCCACCGGCGGTATCGGGCGTTATCCCGGAGCCCGCAAGCGCTTCCAGCATTTGGAGGGTCAGCAGATCCGGTGAAAGGCCGGGGCCGACGGTATAGTCCGGATGGAAGAGAGCATGCAGGTGAGGCCTTTCGCAGGAAGGGCGTCTAGTGCTTGTTCGCCCAAGGGAAATTTGGGCCGCTCTCAGCGGCTTTAAGAAACAGCCAGCATACCGGCCGACCCTTGAAAGGCAGAAAACATGACTATCGCAACCAAACCTAACCAAAACCGGATCGCCGTCATCCGTGCCCGTTGGCACGCGGATATCGTCGATCAATGTGTCACGTCGTTCGTCGAAGCGTGGCAAGCTCAAGGTGGAACGAGCACCGATGTCGATATCATCGACGTTCCCGGTGCGCTGGAGATTCCGCTTCATGCCCAAACGCTTGCCAAGACAGGAAGATACGCGGCGATCGTCGGCTGTGCATTTGTCGTCGACGGCGGCATCTATCGCCATGATTTCGTGGCGGCGACCGTGCTCGATGCGATGATGAGGGTTCAGCTCGATACGAACGTGCCGATTCTCTCGGCGGTGCTCACCCCCCACAATTTCCAGGAGACGGAAGCGCACATTCGCTTCTTCAAGGATCATTTTGTCACCAAGGGACAAGAGGCCGCAAATGCCTGCAAAGCTATTCTTGCGGCTCGGGCAAGCCTCGCCCTCGCCCAGGTATAGGACAGATCTGACTGCGCGCCGACCGATGGCGTCAGCGCGCAGCCGGATGCATCTCGAACCACGTGACCCCATCAATCCTTCTCACGCCATATACAACAAAGTATCTAAATCGGTGTGATTTTGTTATTTTTTGTTGTTAATTAATCCCAATGCGTGATATGGCCGCTTCAGCGGATTTACGTTGAGGAGAATCGATGATCAGACCAGCGGCAGAACTCTTTCAGCTTGCGAACTGCATCCGGGCTCTATCCATTGATGCAGTGGAAGCCGCCAATTCCGGTCATCCAGGCATGCCGATGGGAATGGCGGACGCTGCGGCGGTGCTTTTTGCAAATCATCTGAAATTTGATGCCGCCGATCCGGCATGGCCGGATCGTGATCGCTTCGTTCTCTCGAATGGTCACGGCTCGATGCTCCTCTACAGCATCCTGCATCTGGCCGGCTACGATGGAATGACGATCGAGGAGCTGAGGAATTTCCGGCAGTGGGGATCGAAGACGGCCGGGCATCCGGAATATGGCCACACCCCCGGGGTCGAGACCACCACCGGTCCACTCGGACAGGGATTGGCCGGCGCTGTCGGAATGGCAATTGCCGAGCGCAGCCTTGCGGCGACGTTCGGCGATGACGTCGTCGACCATAATGTGTATGTCTTTTGTGGTGACGGCTGCCTGATGGAAGGCGTGGGACAGGAGGCCGTCTCGCTGGCCGGCCACTTGCAGCTCGGCAAGCTGATTGTCCTTTATGACGACAACAACATTACGATCGACGGCGCCACGAGCCTTTCGTTCAGCGACGATATCCCAGCAAAATTCGCAGCCTGCGCCTGGCACGTCCAAAGCATCGACGGGCATGACCATGAAGCCATCGACGCTGCGCTGCGGAAGGCGAAGTTGGAAAAGAGCCGACCCTCGCTGATTGCCCTCAAGACGGTCATCGGGTTTGGCGCTCCGACCAAGGCAGGCAAAAGCTCCTCGCACGGAGCGCCGCTGGGCGCGGCTGAAGCCGCGGGCGCAAAGGCGGCGATCGGCTGGAAAGCTGCTGCTTTCGAGATTCCGGTCCCGCTGCTCTCGGCATGGAGTGATATCGGCAGGCGCGGCGGCCCTCTGCGGACGGAATGGCAAAAACGTCTGGAAGCCCTGCCCGCCGCCGATCAGGCAGAGTTCAACCGCCGCATTTCAGGCGCGCTTCCATCAAGTTTCGACACCGCGGTTGCAGCAGCGAAAGCGCGTCTGATCGAAGCGCCGCAGAAGGTTGCCACGCGCAAGGCAAGCCAGATTGCGCTTGAGACTATAACCGCTGCCCTGCCTGAAATGATCGGCGGATCGGCGGATCTGACCCACTCCAATTTGACGCGTGTTCCCGCTGTAGACAGCGATTTTCGCGCGGATCAGGGCGGCCGCTACGTCAGTTACGGCGTGCGCGAGTTCGCCATGGCCGCCGCCATGAATGGCATTGCCGTCCATGGCGGGCTCATCCCCTATGGCGGCACGTTCCTGGTTTTCTCCGACTACGCGCGCAATGCCATTCGTCTTTCGGCCCTTATGGGAACGCGCGTGATCTACGTCATGACCCATGATTCGATTGGGCTTGGAGAGGACGGCCCGACGCACCAGCCGGTCGAACATCTCGCGAGTCTTCGGGCGATCCCGAACCTCCATGTCTTCCGGCCGGCCGATACGATTGAGACACTGGAATGCTGGTCATTGGCGGTGAAAGCGAGCCGGACGCCTTCGGTCCTTGCATTGTCGCGCCAGAACGTGCCGCAACTCAGGACCGATTCAGGGTCCGACAATCTTTCGGCCTATGGTGCCTACGTGCTGCGGGAGCCGGTCGGAGCCCGCGACGTCACTTTGCTTGCAACGGGCACGGAAGTCTCTCTGGCCGTCGAGGCAGCAAAGCAGCTTGAGAGCCAAGGAATAGCGGCTGCGATCGTTTCCATGCCATGCTGGGACCTCTTCGAAGCGCAGCCCAGAGAGTACCGCGACAGCGTTCTGGGTAGCGCGCCGCGTATCGCAGTCGAAGCGGCCGGCAAATTCGGCTGGACGCGCTATGTTGACAGCGAAAACGACGTCATCGGCATGAATGGGTTCGGTGCATCAGCACCGGCCGAAACGCTCTACGAGAAATTTGGCATTACCGCAGACGCGATCGTTTCGCGCGCAAAATGCCTGCTGAAGAAGGCGTAGTGGGGCCAGCCGTTGCTTTGACGCTGAACAATGCCCTGCCCGGATTCACGCCCAGTCCGTCAAGACAGTTCTTGAGGATTGGGCGTGTGCGAATGCCGACCGCTTTTGCGCGCGACGCCGAGCCGGTCTTTTATATGCGCTGAGGCCATGGCAATGCTTCGGTTTTCAACCGATCCTCGCTAAGATGACGATCTATGCACTTATCTTGAACCCAATTACGGTTGCTCATAAGGAGAGAGCTTGATGGCACGCATTACGTTGAGACAGTTGCTCGATCACGCCGCAGAAAAAGGCTACGGCGTACCCGCCTTCAATATCAACAACATGGAACAGGCCCTCGCCATCATGGAGGCGGCCGATTCCGTCGATGCACCAGTGATCATGCAGGCTTCGCGCGGCGCCAGAGCCTATGCCAATGACATCATGCTGAAACACATGATGGATGCAGTCGTCGAAATCTATCCCCACATCCCTGTTTGCGTGCACCTGGATCACGGCAATGAACCGTCCAGTTGCATGACAGCCATTCAAGCCGGCTTCACATCCGTGATGATGGACGGCTCACTCGAGGCGGATGCCAAAACGCCGGCCGATTGGGACTACAATGTCGGCGTCACCAAAATGGTCACCGACATGGCCCATCTCGGCGGCGTCTCGGTCGAAGGAGAACTCGGCGTTTTAGGTTCGCTGGAAACCGGTATGGGCGAAGCCGAGGACGGCCATGGAGCCGAAGGCAAGCTCTCGCATGATCAGCTTCTGACCGATCCGGACGAAGCGGTTAAATTCGTCCGCGAGACGAAGGTCGATGCGCTAGCGATTGCCATGGGCACGTCGCACGGTGCATACAAGTTCAGCCGCAAGCCGGACGGCACGGTTCTGGCGATGAATGTGATCGAGCAGATTCACCGCAAGCTGCCGAATACCCATCTGGTGATGCATGGCTCATCATCCGTCCCGCTCGAGTTGCAGGAAATCATTAACAAGTACGGCGGCCAGATGAAGCCGACATGGGGTGTGCCGGTCGAGGAAATACAACGCGGTATCAAGAATGGTGTCCGCAAGATCAACATCGATACCGATGGCCGAATGGCGATGACCGGCCAGATCCGGCGTGTTCTGCAGGAAGACCCCAGTGAATTCGATCCGCGCAAATATCTGAAACCGGCAATGGCGGCGCTGACGAAGCTCTGCAAAGAACGGTTCGAGCAGTTTGGAACGGCCGGCAAGGCCTCGCAAATCCGACCGCTTCCGGTTTCGGAAATGGCAAAGCGCTATAAGTCCGGCGTGCTAGACCCGATTTTTTCTTGAAAGCGAAACGTCAGCGGACGCGCGCGCGTCCGCTGCGCTGTTGCCGGCCGTTTCATCCAGGCTCTGACCGTGGAAGCTCTTCAACGACATCACGACGTCCTCGATCTCCGCGGCGAGCCGTTGCTCCGTCCATCCAAGAGCCGCCCCGGCGATCCTGCCAATCTCACGCAGGCATCCCATCGTCAGCGCTCCCTCGATCGCAAGTGTGGTGCGCCTGAGCACGATGTCGGACAAATGAACGACGAGCTCCTGTCGCGCGATCCAATCGATTTCCAGGAAACTGTAGTCGGCAGCCCCAGAAAGGCGCTCGGCATCGCTATACACTGACGGGTATTCAAGGATCGCCGAAGCCGTGGTGCCATACCGCGCCAAGAGCTCGTCCACTCTCTTCGGGTCTGCACCCGTTTTTGTCGCAGTCGCTCGTATCCAATCCACTCTAGCGGCAGGGCTGGCCGGAAAATTTCTGCCGCCGCCGATGGCGAGGTGCTGCGTGGATTGCTTCCGGACGCGTTGAAGACGTTTGAGCGCGAGATCCGCAACTTCTTCGGCAAAACCGCGAAACGTGGTCCATTTGCCCCCGACAAGAGAGATGATCGGGAAAGGCCGTCCCGCCTGCGGCTCCGATCACCGGGGCGGAGTGGTCACGGCTGATCAGGCCCGGGGAAGAAGCATCGGACGCCGGCAAAGGGCGGATGCCGCTGTAGCTGTAGACCACCTGCTCCCGCTCAAAGCGAAGCCCAGACAAGAGGGATCTCAGACTGTCCAGAAAATATTCGATTTCTGGCTCTTCGCACCGGACGTTATCGGGGTCGTCACACGGGATGTCTGTGGAGCCGACGAGGGCGAGACCGAAATAGCTGTAAACGAGGCAGATGCGGCCATCATCCGCTTCGAAATAGATCATATGGCCGTTCAGACTGCGAACGAGCTCCGGGTGATCGAGCAGGATATGCGATCCTTTCGTGCCGCCGATCAGCCGTGACGGCGCGCCGAGCGCTTCATTGACACGGTCGATCCACGGGCCGGCTGCGTTGACGACGAGTTTCGGAGAAACGCAAAAAGTACTTCCGTTCGATCGCTGGAAGGTGAGCGTTTCCGTCCGCAGACGAAATCAGCGTCGTGAAGTTCGCTGCCAGCGATTTTCCGTTCGCTTCAAGCCCATCCATGACGAGTTCGTAGACGAGCCGCTCCGGTCGGCTGATCTTGGCATCATAATAGATACCTCCGGCGACGATTGCCGGCGTGACATGCGGCATTTCCTTCAGTGCCTTCTTCTTCAGCACAAGCCTGTGGCGGGGCATGACGCGGTTGCGCGATCCGAAGAAATCATAGAGCGCGAGCCCGATCTTCACTAGCACCGCTCCGCGGCTCCGCGGTGCAGTGGTCGAGCCCGTCAGAGTCCTCAGTGCCGCCCATATGCCGCGCGTCCAGGAGAAAACAGGAATGAAAGTCGGCAGCGCCTCGACGCAGTGCGGCGCGTTCTTAAGGAGCAGATTCCGTTCGAGCGTCGATTGGGCGACCAATCCGAACTCACCAGTCTCGAGATATTTAAGACCGCCGTGGATAAGTCGTGACGGTGCAGCGCTCGTCCCCGAACCGAAATCGGCCTTGTCGACGATGAGGCAGTTGACGCCCTGGGAGGCTAGATCGCGGAACAATCCCGCACCATTGACGCCTGCCCCGAGAATGACGACGTCAATGTCGTTTTCTTGAAGGCGCGCGAAACGCTGTTCCAGATCGGTGGCGATATCGGTCATTGAATTATTGTCCTGGTGAACTGTCTGGAAGCACCGTGCGTGCGGCGACTTCGATCCTCTACTCTTGGGTTTCGGCCGGGACGAGGTTTCCGAGCTTCGGCCAGATCGGTGTCATCGCGTCGGCGATCTCGCGAAAGAGGCTATATCGAACCTGATAGTCCGCGCTGCGGGCTGGATCGGGATAGCAGGTCCTGGCGATCGCGCCGCCGTCGCGCGGATCGCTTTGCGGATCGGCATAAAGGCCGATCCCCGCGCCTGCGCACAGGGCAGCGCCCCAGGCGGCAGCCTCGTCCGTTTGGGTCACGGTTACCGGCATGCCGAGAACGTCGGCGAACATTTGCACGACCAATTGATTACGCGAAACACCGCCGGCAAGTCTTGCCTCCGAAAATTCGAAGCCGTCGCACAGTGCGTCGACATGGATCTTATGGTTGAAGGCGATGCCTTCCAGGACAGCGCGCAACATGTCGCCCCGGTCATGCCACCCACCGAGCCCGAAGAATCCCGCGCTCGCCGAGGCGCCATAGGGAGAGCCGAAGAGATAGGGGTGGAAAATCGCGGTCGATGGGCGGCTGAACGCTGCTTCGATCTCGGGCGCAAGCAACGCATGCACCGACTGTCCGGTCGCCTCGACGCGCGTGCGCTCACTGTTGCACAGTTTGTCGAGAAACCAGTCGTAATTTGCCGTCGATGCCGGCGAAATCGACATGTTGTTCCATTGCCCGGGCGCAATGGCATTACGGCAAAACCACCGCCTGTCGACCCTGGGTTCGCTCGACAAGGTCTCGTTGATCGAATAGGTGCCGGCTATCACGGCGACGACACCAGAAGCATACCCCCCGGCCCCCAAGGCGGACGCCGTCACGTCGTGAAGGCCAGCAACCACAGGAGTCCCCTCCGCCAGACCAGTGCGTTCTGCGACAGCACGAGTGACATGTCCGACAACGTCGTCCGAACGAGAAGCCGGCGGCAGGGCATGGCCCAGGTGATCCAGCCCGAACAGCCGAAGCGCGTCTTCCGAATAATCCTGGGTTTCAACATTGGTGAAAGACGTGCTTGCTTCCGTTCGGTCGGTACCGATCTCGCCTGTAAGGCAGAAGCGCAGCCAATCCTTGCAGCTTAGAATATGACCGATTTGTTCGAAACGGGAGGGTTCCCTTTCCTTGATCCAGGCGAGAAGGGCCGACGGCGCCGAGACATGCGGAAGCTGGCCGGTTAGCCTTACGGCATCGTCTGCAATGCGGCTTCCCAGCCATCGGTCGACGACAGATCCCGCCCGGCTGTCGAGCGACAGAATCGCGCGCCCGAGCGGCCTGCGGGACCGATCCAGAAGATAGATGCCGTCACCGTGAGCGGTGGCCGCAATCGCCTGAATATCGGTGGCCGGGCGCTTGCTGAGGCTCACAGCCTCTGCAATTGCGTCGGCTGTCGCGTTCCAAAGTTCGTCCATATCCCGCTCGACATGGCGGGCCTTGGGCATGAACTGCGTAACGCGCCGGCGCGCAACCGCGATCGGCGTACCGTCGACGTCGAAAATCACCGCTTTGGTCACGGTCAAGCCGCTATCAATTCCGAGCAGACTCGGCATTCAGGTTACTCCCACTGGTGGAAACGACGGACCAGCATGCTCTTTAACCGTCGGGCGACGGTATCGCGAAAGCGCAGGTCTAGGACCGGGCTTCGTCGTTCTTGGCAATGACGACATTGATATCCTTGGATCGCATGCGATCGACATGAATGGCTGGCGTCTTGTCATCAACGATGACGACGTCGAATTCCGTCAACGCCGCAAAGCTGTGCAACGCGCGCCGCTCGAATTTGGTGTGGTCGGCGAGAAGGATGCGTTTGACGGCGCAATCAAACATTGCCCGTTTGGTATCGACCAGCTCCGGGGATTGATGGAAGACGATGTCGTCGCTGATCGCCGACATGGAAATGAATGCCACATCCGCCCTGAGCCTGTTGATTTCGTTGATCGTCATGCGTCCCATGAAAGCATTGCACCAGTTGTAATACTGACCTCCGAGGGCCAGAAGCGTGACATCGTGCATTCCCTTCAGCGCATTCATGAGGGTCAGCGAGTTTGTGATCGCTGTCAGCGGGACCTTGGCCGGCAGATGGGCGGCCATTTGAAGTACCGTGGTGGAGTCGTCGAAGAAGATCGCCTGCCCTGGCTCGACAAATTGCATCGCTGCTTTCGCGATCATCCTTTTCTCCGCCGACTGGCGGCTCGAACGATAGACATCGCTCGACTCGATGAGGCTGGTTGCGGCGGCCGTGACGATGCCACGCGTCTTTCTGAAAAAACCGCGGCTGACCAGTTCGTCGACATCGCGGTGCGCCGTCATCAGGCTTATTCCGAAGCGATCGGTCAGATCCTCGATGCGCATCGAGCCTTCCGTCATGACCGCCTCTGCAATCATTTGCCGGCGGACGAGTTGGCGGGTGTGCCGGCTGTCGCTTGGCAACTCGTCCGACAGGAGTGCTCCTACGCTTGTCTTCTGTGTCACGTTAGCCTCTCTGCCAAATTCCGTAGATGTCAGACTCCTACTGCGAATGCGGTGCCAGGGCCAAGCAGGAGGCCGAAGGAGCGGCTGCGCCGTGCCGCCTTCCCCACTTCGTCACGGCAATGAGCGTTCATGAGACCCGCATGGAAGAGGAAGGGGACGCCGCTGCCGGCGTCCCCTCGTATGATTACTGGGCGAGAACGAACGGGCCCGTGTACTTGTCCACGTTATCCTTGGTGATCAGCAGGCAATCGAAGAGCTGCTTTTCGCTCTTAGCGCCGGTCTGGCCAGTCTTGATGACGCTGTCGGCCTGCTTGACGGCCGCCTCAGAGAAAACGGCGACCGGCTGCAGAACGGTGTACTGGAGCTCGCCGGCCTTGATCGCGGCGACAGCGTCCGGAGAACCATCGAAGCCGCCAACTTTGACATTGGCAAGCTTGCCGGCTTCCTTCAGCGCAGCGATCGCGCCGAGCGCCATTTCGTCATTTCCCGAGATCAGGCCGATGATGTCCGGATTAGCCTGGAGCATGGACTGCATCTTGTTGTGGCCCTGGGTACGATCCCAGTTGGCAACTTCCTGTGCAACCTTTTTCAGATCCGGATACTGCGTCAGAACGGTCTCGTAGCCATTCGAGCGGGTTGCCGCGTTGTTATCGGACGGAGCGCCGAACAGCTCGGCGTATTTGCCCTTCTGGCCAACGCTTTCGACCCACTGCTGGGCGCCGAGAGCGGCTCCCTGAGCGTTGTTCGACACGAGCTGCGCCTTCGCAAGGCCTTCCTGGTTGATTTCGGCGTTGACCAGAATGACCGGGATGCCGGCGGCCACCGCCTTCTTCACTGCGCCGACCGAGCCGTCCGCATTCGCAGGGTCGAGGATGATCGCGACCGACTTGTTGGTGATCGCCGTGTCGATCAGGTTGCTCTCGGTGTTGGTGTCGCCTTTGTGAGCACTCACCGAGGCCGTGTAGCCGAGCTTTTCGGCGGTGGCCTTTGCGACATTGCCTTCCGTCAGCCAGTAGGGGTTGGAGGGATCGTTGACGATGATCGTCATCATGCCCGCCGCCCATGCGGAGCTTGCAAAAATCGGCGCAACCGCCGCCGCCGCCAGAAGAATACGCATACCTTTTCTAAACATAGTCTCTCTCCCCTTTCGATGAGCTCAGATATTACCGGCGAACCGGTCGTGCTTTCCGCAATCGGCGATTTGTTCAAGATCAGGCCGTCGTGGACAAGTTCAGTCGCGTCCGTCAGGTCGATTTGACCCGGCGTCCGTATTGGATGCTGTTCATGAGGACTGCCAGAACGATGACGGCGCCGGTGAAAACCGTCTGCCAGTAGGCCGACACGCCGATGATCACGAGACCGTCGGAAAGGAAGCCGATGACGAAGGCGCCGAGCATCGTGCCACGGACAGTGCCGCGTCCACCGGTGAGCGCTGCACCACCGATGACAACGGCTGCAATCGCGGTCAGTTCGTAGGTGGTGCCTGCGGTCGGACCGGCCGAGGTGAGCTGGGAAGACAAGACAAGGCCGGCAATCGCGGCGCACACGCCCGAAAGCACATAGACGGTGATCTTGACCCGCTTGACCGGAACACCAGATAGGTCGGCCGCGCGCTCGTTGCCGCCAGAGGCGTATAGCCAGCGACCGAAGGCAGTACGGCTCAAAACGAGACCGCAGATGATCGCCAGGACGGCAAGCACGATGACGCCGATCGGGACACCACCCAGGCGATTGAAGCCAAGCCAATCGAAGCCGGTATTGCCAAGCTCGGGCGCCCGCCGAGATTGTTGTAGGTCAGACCATTGGTCATCAGCAGCGCGATGCCGCGGGCCACGTAGAGTACACCGAGCGAGGCAACGAAGGCCGGCACGCGCAGGTAGGCGATCAATACGCCGTTGACCGCGCCCACAACGGCGCCGAGCGCGCATGTGATGACAACGACGGCCCAGACCGGCGGGTACAGGATGACGCCAAAGGCACTCAAGGGTGACACCTTGCATCAAGAATCCGGCAATGCAGCCGGCAAGTCCAAGCGTGGAGCCGACCGACAGGTCGATACCGCCGTTAAGGATCACAACCAGCATTCCGATGGCCAAAATGCCGAAGATCGCAACATGCGAAGCCATGATCAAAAAGTTGTTCAAGGTGAAATAGTATGGCGACAGGAAGGAGAAGACGGCGATGATTACGATCAGCGCAAAAAACGCACGCCCCTCCAGAATCAGACGCACGAAATTGGTATTGCGCCCTTGCCCATTCGCCACTGTTTTCTTTTCGGTTATATTCGTGACTGACATAATCAGTGCTCCATAGTTCCGGGCTAGTGCGCGATCACTGCTTCGCCAGAGGCGGCCATGATCTTCTCTTTGGTGACGTCCGAACCGAATTCGGCTGATATCTTGCCGCGATGCATGACAATGATGCGATGCGCGATGCTGAGGCATTCAGCGACTTCCGATGTCGAATAGACCACCGCCAAGCCCTGCTTTGCACGCTCTGCCAGCAGCTTGAACACTTCCGCCTTTGCGCCGATGTCGATCCCGCGGCTTGGTTCGTCGAGGAGGATGACCTTCGGCTCGGTGGCGAGCATCTTTCCGATGACGACCTTCTGCTGGTTGCCGCCAGAAAGCGAACCGATCGGGGCACCTCCTCCGTCCGTTTTGACGTGGACCTTTCTGATCGCGTCGTCGATCAGCTCCCGTTCGCGTCGGCTGGAGGTGAAGAGCCCTTGGGTGAAAGCGCGAATGCTCGCCAGTGACAGATTCGACCCAACCGTCATGGTCTGAACCAAGCCGTCTCGCTGCCGATCTTCGGGGACCAGCACCAAGCCATTTGCGATGCGATCGGCGATGCTCAGACCGGCAACGTCGCGCCCTTCAAGGAGGATTTGGCCACCGCTTGACCTTAGTCGGCCGGCGACGCATTCAAGCAGTTCGGTGCGGCCGGCGCCCATCAGACCGTAGATGCAGACGACCTCGCCGGACCGAACCTGCAGTGACAGGCGGTCGACCGACATTATAGGCGGCGCCCGACGGGCCGGGAACGCTCAGTTCGTTGATCGAAAGCGCCACGCGGCCAATCTCGTGGCCGGTCGGGCGGGCTTCCCAGATCGAAATTGTCGCCCACCATATTGCGAACGATCCATTCGAGATCGATATCTCTACGCTCGGCATAGGCGGTCATCTTGCCGTCACGAAGTACGACCGCATGATTGGTGATCTGCAAAGCTTCTTCGAGATGGTGCGAAATATAGACGATCGAGACCCCGCGACTCGTCAGATCCTGGATAACCTTGAATAGAACTTCCACCTCGGTGGCACTGAGCGCCGACGTCGGTTCATCCATGATTAGGATGCGCGAGTTAACCGACAAGGCGCGGGCGATCTCCACGAGTTGCTGCTGGCCAAGACGCAGATCTTCAACAAGTGTAAGTGGGTCAATGTCTTCTTCCAGTTCCTCCATGAGCGCGCGCGCTTGGCGCTCCTCTTCAACGAAGTCGACAACTCCTCCCTTCAGAATCTCACGGCCCATGAAGATGTTGTCGCGAACGCTGAGGTTCGGCGCGAGACTCAACTCTTGATGAATGATCGAAATCCCGCACTCGCGCGCATGAGTGGAAGAACTGAAGGTTACGGGGTTTCCGTCGAGGATGATTTCGCCTGAACTCGGCTGAACGACGCCGGATAGGATCTTCATCAGCGTTGATTTGCCGGCTCCGTTTTCACCAAAGAGAGTGGTGACCTGGCCACGATGGATGTCGAAGTTCACACCCTTCAACGCATGAACATTGCCATAGGACTTTGCGATATTGCGCGCCGCAAGGACGACCTCGCCTCTCTTACCCTCAACACGCGATGCCTGACTCATTTCACTTCAACCTTAACCGGAGTCACGAGCCAGCTTTTGGGATTGATGAGCTTGAAGACGCCGACGACCGTCACCGTCTTGCCTGAAAGCGTCGCGGGATCGATGCCGGCGAGGACAGACGTCTTCATTTCATTATTGATGGCCGATCCAGCGTCCTGGTACTGAATCTGATTGGTGAATTGACCGAATTCGATGGCACCGGTGGCGTCGCGCAGGTCGGTTCCGTTGATCGCCGGACCGGTCTGCACTCGGACCATCATGTCGGCAGGCAGGCCGTCAATCTTGATCTCGTTGTAATTGGACTTGCGCGTGCCGACGAGGCCGGTGAAGGATACCGGGATGACCGGTCCTGTACTGGTAGCAACCCCGTATTTTTCGCCAGCCGCCTTCTTGTCAGCCGCAATCGCGTTCGAAAGCTCAATGGCATCGACCGCGCGCTGCTCGACATCGCCCTTGATCTTGGGGAACTCCTGGGCCCCATAAGCGGCAGGCGAAAACGCTTGTTCCCGGACGTCACGTTCGGATCCGATCCTCACCACTGTAGTATCGAGCCCGATTGCTCCAACGACAATCACTGCCGCCGCGACGCTTGTCAGTATTTTCAATTTACCATCTGGTTTGGCTGCTACGTATTCAGTCTGCGTGCTCATGTTCGGACGACCTTTTGCGTTGCTGGTCGGATTACGCTGTGCGTGGGGAGAGGAGCGGCTGTGGCGTCTCTGGTGTGAAAGCGGTCACCATGGCCGAGGCGGGGCTTCATCGATCAAATCGCGCAAGCACTGCAAATGCTCGCAGCGCCATAAATCGCAGCTTGGAAAAAATACTCATGGGCATCCTCCTCGGCATATAGGCGCTGGTCTCCTCCAACCGCCCGGATCGCCACTCACCATCGGATCAATTCAATTGTCGTGATAGCGCAGTGTTATTTAGCACGCAAAATATGTTATGTTCTCACCCTCTGTCAATGGGCTTTCTATTGAGGTGGAATGTCGCAGGCAAGCGCGAGCTTCGACGGACGAACCGCGTGCGCGGCCAGCATTCTGTGTGGGCGCCACAGTAACAATGAAGGCTGCTGAATGGGATTTGACGAAACGTCATCTTCTTTGTAACGGTTGCAAACTGTTGAAATATAATTCTTTTTCCCGCATCAGGCTTATCAAAGCCGGTCCTTTTCGACCGCCTGCCAAGCAGGATATTCCATCAATCGTCTGCCTAGGAGTCGCGTGCCCGTCACAGAATGACCCACTTAAAACCACCCTCACATCATCTATTTTATCTGAAAAAAATTTCAACTCCAGAAAAATTTTGCTGGCATGATGGTATCTCTATGTTATATTTGTATGTGGCAGCTTCCCGGCGAGATCCAAGCGAACCGCGCAGGCAGATGCGGAAGGCGGGAGGCTCGGGCGTTGCATTCGCGGCTACCGGAATGTGCCGATCGCAGGATGAACGCGCCGCGCGTCATCTAGGGTGGAACGAATGATGCATTCATCGTGCATCAGGTCGATCGGGGACGAAGAGATGAAATTGACAGGATCGTTGCGGGCCGCGGTATGCTTCCTTGTGGCAGGGCAACCTCAGGATGCCTAATAGCGAGCAGGTCATCATAGGCATCGACGCCGGAACCTCGGTGATCAAGGCCGTGGCGTTTGAGCTTTCCGGTCGCCAGATCGCTTCGGCATCAGCACGCAACAAATACGTAACGGGGGACGATGGTTCTGCAACCCAGTCACTCGCTCAGACCTGGCTGGATTGTGTGACCGCATTGCGCGGCCTTTCCGACAAGGTGTCCGACCTTGCCACGCGCGCAGCCGCAATCGCAGTGACCGGACAAGGAGATGGGACTTGGCTCGTCGGCTCCGGCAACACACCGGTCGGCGATGCTTGGCTTTGGCTCGACGCGCGTGCGGCCGCGACCGTCAGCCGCCTGAGCAGGCGGGAAGAGAATCGTGCGCGTTTTGAAGCGACCGGTACAGGTCTCAATACCTGCCAGCAGGGGGCACAACTCGCCCACATGGACAGCGTTATGCCGGAGATTCTCGAGCGGGCCGAAACCGCACTGCACTGCAAGGATTGGCTCTATCTCAATCTGACCGGCGTTCGGGCGACCGATCCGTCGGAAGCGAGCTTCACATTCGGCAATTTCCGAACGCGCCAGTACGACTCGACCGTCATCGAGGCGCTCGGCCTCAAGCATAGACGATCGCTCCTACCGGAGATCGTCGAGGGAACCGAAGTCGTCCATTCTCTTACTCCAGAGGCCGCAGACGCATGCGGGCTTTTGGCCGGAACGCCGGTCTGTCTCGGATACGTGGACATGGTCATGACCGCGCTTGGAGCAGGCGTGCGAACCGGCGGCAAAAACGCAGCCTGCTCGACGATTGGTTCGACCGGCGTTCATATGCGCGCCAAGTCGGTCGCAGACGTCCAGCTCAACGCGGAAGGGACGGGTTATGTGATCACCCTACCCCTCCCCGGAATCGTTACCCAGGTTCAGACGAATATGGGTGCAACGATCAACATTGACTGGCTTCTTCAAGTTGCGGCCTATCTCATGTCGCAGACGGGAACGCCGGTGGCTCATGCAGATCTCATTGCCCGGATTGATGATTGGTTCGCCGAAAGCCGCCCAGGATCGGTTCTTTATCACCCTTATATTTCCGAGGCCGGAGAACGCGGACCCTTCGTAAACGCGCACGCGCGCGCCGGCTTCACTGGGCTTTCAACGCGACACGGGTTTCCGGATCTACTGCGGGCCGTCGTCGAAGGTCTCGGCATGGCAACCCGTGACTGCTACGCGGCAATGGGCGACATGCCGACCGAATTGCGGATCACGGGTGGAGCGGCGCGCTCTCGCGCATTGCGAGGTTCTCTGTCTGCTGCGGTCAGCGCTCCGGTTCGCATCTCCCGCCGCGAGGAGGCAGGCGCCGCTGGCGTTGCGATGATGGCGGCGGTTGCCATCGGAGCCTACCCCAACATGGACGACTGTATTGCAGAATGGGTGACCCCCCTACTGGAATGTCCCGAAGCGCCGGATTCGGAACAGGTATCCCGTTTCGAGCGATTGTTTTCTGCCTACGTCCAAGTGCGGCATGCAATAGCGCCGGCGTGGGACAAACTCGCCCGAGGCGAAGGTGATCGGCGCTGAGGAAGCGGAGTGACTTGATGCAACAGGCATCCAAAGGAGCATGAAATGACGGAATCCGAAGTATTGGATTTATTCGTGATCGGCGGCGGTATCAACGGCGCCGGAATCGCGCGCGACGCAGCCGGTCGGGGTCTTTCCGTCATGCTCTGCGAAAAGAGCGATCTGGCGGAAGGAACGTCGTCACGCTCCGGAAAACTCGTCCACGGCGGTCTGCGCTACCTCGAATATTACGAGTTCCGCCTTGTGCGCGAAGCGCTGATCGAACGCGAGGTCCTGCTAAATTCGGCAAGTCACATCATCTGGCCGATGCGCTTCGTCCTGCCCCACAGCCCGACGGATCGACCGGCCTGGCTCGTTCGTCTCGGGCTCTTCCTGTACGATCACCTTGGAGGGAGAAAGCGGTTGCCCGGCACTCGTTCGCTGGATCTCCACCGCGATCCGGAAGGTGCGCCGATTCTCGACCAGTACAGGAAAGGTTTTGAATACTCGGATTGCTGGGTTGACGACGCGCGCCTCGTTTTGTTGAACGCACTTGATGCTGCCGGAAAAGGCGCAAAAATCTTCACGCGTACGGCCTGTATCAGTGCCCGCCGCGACAACGGAAACTGGATCGTGCAAATGCGGGACCAGCGTTCCGGTGAGGTGCGAACCGTTCGCGCGCGGGTCCTGGTGAATGCGGCCGGCCCATGGGTCAACGATATCATCGGCCGTGTCGCCGGTTCCAATAGCCGTCGCAATGTTCGGCTTGTCAAAGGAAGCCATATCATCGTTCCGAAATTCTGGAGCGGACAGCATGCCTATCTGGTCCAGAACCACGATAAGCGCGTCATCTTCATCAATCCTTACGAAGGTGAAATGGCGCTCATCGGCACGACAGACATCCCCTATGAAGGCAAGCCGGAAGAGGTAACGGTTGACGAGCAGGAGATCGATTATCTGATCGCTGCCGTAAACCGCTACTTCAAGGAGAAGCTGCGCCGTTCGGACGTCATCGAGAGCTTCTCGGGCGTCCGGCCGCTATTCGATGACGGACAGGGCAATCCCTCGGCCGTCACCCGTGACTACGTTTTCGATCTCGACGAAACGGCCGGGGCGCCGCTTCTCAACGTCTTCGGGGGCAAGATAACGACCTTTCGCAAGCTTTCCGAGCACGCCCTGCAGAAACTCGCAAAGTTTTTCCCAAACATGGGCGGCGACTGGACTCGTGAGGCGTCCCTGCCGGGCGGCGAAATTCCGAACGCCGACTATCCGGCCTTTGCGAACTCCCTACGCACAGCCTATCCATGGATGCCGCGCAGCCTCGTCAATCATTATGGCCGTCTTTACGGCGCCAGGACCAGTCAGGTCGTCGGAGAGGCCACATCGATTGCCGACCTCGGCCGCCACTTTGGCGGTAACCTCTACGAGGCCGAGGCGCGCTATCTGGTTGCTTCTGAATGGGCTCAGACGGCGGAGGATATCCTCATGCGCCGTACCAAGGAGGGCCTGCACATGACGAGGCAGGAAAAAGCAGATTTCTCGGCTTGGTTCGAAACCCAATTAGCCTTAGCCGCCTGAAGCATTTGCGCTGCACGAGGACCCGATCTAATGCCATTGACGCTTTCACTCAATACCAATCCCCTGGTGAACCGTTTCGCCGAACCGGACGATCTGATCGAGACGGTTGCCCGCGACCTGCGGATTAGGGATCTTCAGCTTACTCATGAGTTTATCAATCCCAGCTGGCAGGCGCCCGTGATCCGTCGGCTCACTCGAACCATGAATGCGGCGCTTCAGCGGACCGGTGTTCGTGTGACATCCGGCATGACCGGACCCTATGGGCGCCTGAACCACTTCGGTCACCCCGATGCCGATGTCCGGCGCTATTACATAGAATGGTTCAAGACGTTCGCCGATATCATTGCCGAGTTGGGCGGCCAGTCGGTGGGCACGCAATTTGCGATTTTTACCTATAAGGATTTTGACGATCCGGCTCGCCGGGAGGAACTCATCAAGATCGCGATCGACTGTTGGGCGCAGGTAGCCGAGCACGCCCGCGCTGCAGGACTTTCATACGTCTTCTGGGAACCGATGAGTGTCGGGCGCGAGTTTGGAGAGACCATCGCGGGGTGCCTTTCGCTTCAGGGCCGGCTGACGGCGGAAAATCTCGCACTGCCGATGTGGATGATGGCCGACATTGATCACGGCGATGTAACTTCGGCCAATCCCGATGACTATGATCCCTATGCCTGGGCTCGCGCAGTGCCCAAGATATCCCCGATCATTCACATCAAGCAGAGTTTGATGGACAAGGGTGGCCATAGGCCGTTTACGGCGGAATTCAATGCGAAGGGCCGTATTCAACCCGAACCGCTGCTTGGGGCCTTTGCCGAAGGTGGCGCGGAAGACAATGAAATCTGCCTTGAGCTTTCCTTTAAGGAAAGAGAGCCTAACGATCGCCAAGTCGTATCCCAGATTGCGGAAAGCGTTGCCTTTTGGGCGCCTTACATCGAAACCGGGGTAAACGACTTAAACATCTGATGAGGAGAATTAGAAAGGCATCAGCATGATCGGCGTTTCGTCTCGGCCATCGCCGGCACCGACACAATCAGGCGCCGGCGCAAAGCCGCGGGAACGTTACCGGCAAAACAGAAGCAGGGACCGATGTGCGACAGACCAAAAAGGAGCGGTTGATGACGGATGCCGATGATACGCTTGCCGTACGCGCTGCTTGGCTTCACTACGCCGGCGGCCTGACCCAGTCCGAGGTTGCAAGGCGTTTAGGATTGCCGTCTGTAAAAGCTCATCGCTTGATCGCGAAGGCAGTCGCCGAGGGCGTCGTGAAAGTCACGATCGATGGTGACATTGTTGAATGCGTCGAGCTGGAAACGAAACTCGCCGAGCGCTTTGGCTTGCAATATTGCGAGGTGGCGCCCGACTTGG
Organism: uncultured Alphaproteobacteria bacterium; assembly: GCA_963838565.1. Classification (GTDB taxonomy): domain Bacteria; phylum Pseudomonadota; class Alphaproteobacteria; order Rhizobiales; family Rhizobiaceae; genus Rhizobium. The sequence goes on along the minus strand of CAWIRO010000010.1, from coordinate 49,712 downwards.
GTGAGGAGGGCCTCCCCCTCCGCGCGCTGGGACACGCCGGCGCAGGGTTCTTGAAGCGGGAAATCGAAAGGGGCGACAACAAGGTGATCGGCCTTGGCCATGGACGCACGCTGTCGGCAGCTGTCCAGTACATGCCGCGCGTCAATGCCAAAGGTCTCCGCTTTGTGTCTCTGTTGGGCGGGCTGACGAGAAATTTCGGCGCAAATCCCTACGACGTGATGCATCGCATAGCCGAGAAGACGGGGACGCACGCTTACGTGATGCCGGTGCCCTTCTTCGCAAACACAGGAGAAGACCGAGAGGTGCTGCGGGCGCAACGCGGTGTAAAGGAGGTCTTGGAACTAGCCAACAATGCCGACCTCAAACTCGTTGGCCTTGGTACCGTGGACGCCGAAGCACAACTCGTCCTCTCAGGCATGGTGGAGCCACGTGAGATCGAAGACATCGCTGCCGCAGGCGGGGTTGGCGAAATTCTCGGACATTTTTTTGACGCCACTGGCCGCATTCTCGATACCGCGCTGACGATGCGAACGCTCTCTGCATCCTTTCCAAAGACCAAGACGGAAAGACTGGTTGCATTGGCCGGCGGCCAGTCAAAGGTTGCGGCCATTCGCGCTATCTTGAGCAGCCGCCGCCTTTTTGGGTTGATCACGGATGAGCGTACGGCTCAGGCGCTCCTGAAGGTCAGCGAAGAGGTTGTGCCGAACGTCCGAAGTGAGGCGGAAAGCAACATAGCGTGATTGCAATTTAACATTTTTTGTGTTGCTTTGTGCGTTTTTTTCGTTATTTTAGCGCAAACAGGTTGAGCATGAGATGAAGCGAGAAGAGCGGCAGCAATCAATCATTAATCTGCTCGTCGAGAATAAGACCGTAGACCTCGAGGATCTTGCGGATCGCTTCACCGTTTCCAAAATGACTATTCATCGCGACCTCGACGACCTCGAACAGGCTGGTGTCCTGCGTAAGGTTCGAGGTGGCGCAACGATAGACGCCGGCACGCAGTTCGAAAGCGATTTCCGTATTCGCGAACGCCAGGGAAATGAAGCAAAGCTGAATATGGCGCGGTGCGCGCTTGAGCTTGTCGAGCCTGGCATGACGGTGATGGTGAATGACGGGTCGATGGCCGCTGTTCTGGGTGAAATGTTGCTGCAGAAGCGGCCGCTGACGCTGATCACGAATAACGCGGCGATCATGGAGAGGCTCAAGGGTGAAAGCGGCATTACCCTCATTGCGCTCGGTGGCATCTATTCGGCAAAGTTTAACGCGTTTCTCGGCGTGGTGACCGAGGAGGCGCTTTTCCGCCTCAGGGCCGATATCGCCTTTATTTCGACCCCGGCAGTTTCGGGCAGGCTCGCCTATCATATGGATGACAACGTCGTTCGAGCCAAGCGGGCGATGATTTCCTCGGCAACCAAAACCTGCCTGCTCGTCAACCATGAACGCATCGGTCACACGGCTCTGCATGTTATGGCGGACTTGGCGGATTTCGATGCCGTCATTACCGATTGCGCTCCGGACCCGGCCGCTCTGGAAGAATTTGAGCGGGCCGGCGTGACCCTGACCATAGCTTCGACTTAGGATTTCACATGACCGCTTCACCTCGAGCCTGGATTGGAACCAGCTGGAAAATGAACAAGACGCTGGCGGAGGCCCGCGCCTTCGCAAGCGGGCTGCTGGCAGCTGATGCCGAGCAGGATCCGCGGATACAGCGCTTCGTCATTCCGCCTTTCACCGCTGTACGAGAAGTCAAGTCGATGCTTGCGGAGACCTCAATCAAGGTAGGCGCTCAGAATATGCACTGGGCAGATCAGGGCGCATGGACGGGAGAGATCTCGCCTGTGATGCTAAAGGATTGTAATCTCGACATTGTCGAACTCGGCCACTCGGAGCGTCGCGAACATTTCGGTGAAACTGACGAAACCGTGGGCCTCAAGACTGCAGCGGCCGTCCGCCATGGACTGATCCCTCTCATCTGCATCGGCGAGACGATGGTCGACCGTGAGGAGGGTCGGGCAAGTGCGGTTCTGGAGGCTCAGGTGCGCGGCGCTCTTTCGAAACTCTCCGAACAACAAAAAGACGCTGAGATTCTTCTCGCCTACGAGCCCGTCTGGGCCATCGGAGAGAAGGGAATTCCAGCCACCTCCGAATATGCGGATGCGCGACACGCCGAGATCATCGCGGTCGCGACCAGCGTTCTGGGGCGCCCTGTTCCGTGCCTTTACGGAGGCTCGGTCAATCCGGGCAATTGCGAGGAACTGATATCGAGCCCGCATATCGACGGGCTTTTCATCGGCCGTTCTGCCTGGAATGTCGAAGGTTATCTCGACATCCTGGGCAAATGCGCCACCAAACTCTGAGGAAAAAAATGAAAATTGCCATCGCAGGAGACAGCGCCGGTGAAGGCCTTGCCAAGGTTCTTGCCGATCACCTGAAGGACCGCCACGAGGTACACGAAGTCTCGCACACGAACGCTGGACCCGATCCCTTTTACGCGCACCTGTCGGACCGTGTCGCCTCGGGGGTCATCGACGGCACCTACGACAAGGCAATCCTTGTCTGCGGTACGGGGATCGGCGTCTGCATCTCGGCCAACAAGGTGCCGGGCATTCGGGCAGCGCTGACCCATGACACCTATTCGGCCGAACGTGCGGCCCTTTCGAACAATGCGCAGATCATCACCATGGGTGCGCGCGTCATCGGCACCGAGCTCGCTAAGTCGATCGCGGATGCCTTCCTTGCGCAGACTTTCGATGAGCATGGCCGTTCAGCCGGCAACGTTGCGGCTATCAACCATGTCGACGCGAAGTATACCGCACGCTGAGGCTTGAGGAGAAACCCGAAACGGCCTGATCTCATCTGATGAGCGAACGGTGGCAGGAGCTGTGACGTCGTTTTGAGCGAGAGCCCTGGTCGTTCAAGTTGACATTTCACGCTCTGCCAGCGGGTGTCGTTCACGGTCATGGATTGATATTGCTCCTGCGGGCCGGCATGTAGTCCCGTCAGGACACAACGGGGAGGATGGCGTGAAGACGAAGAAGCTCATCAACTCAGGCGCCGATGCCGTCGACGAGATGCTGGAAGGCATTCTGGCGGCGCATCCGGGCCATGTCTATGCCGTTGACGGAATGCCGCGAGCAATCGTGGCGCGGCATGGACCACGCCAGGGCAAGGTCGGTCTGGTCATCGGCGGCGGCTCAGGGCACGAGCCGACCTTTCTAGGCTTTGTCGGCAAGGGTCTCGCCGATGCCGCTGCAATCGGCAATGTCTTCGCCTCGCCGCCTCCGGATCCGATCATGGAATGCGCAAAGGCAGCTAATGGCGGCGCCGGCGTCCTCTTCATGTATGGCAACTATGCCGGCGATGTCATGAATTTCGATATGGCAGCCGAAATGCTCGCCATGGACGATATCGAGGTTCGCACCGTGCTGACGACCGACGATGTCGCCTCCGCGCCCGCCGATCAGCGGGAAAAGTCGCCGCGGTGTTGCCGGCAATGTCTTCATCTTCAAGGCGGCAGGTGCGGCCTGCGATCTCATGTATGTCCTTCGACGAGGTGCGAGCGCGTCGCGCGATGGGCGAACGACCGTACCTACACGATGGGCGTTGCGCTCTCGCCCTGCTCGCTGCCGCAGACCCTCAAGCCGAACTTTCAGCTTGGCGATGACGAGATGGAAATCGGCATGGGCATACACGGCGAGCCGGGCATTACTCGCGGTCCATTGAGATCAGCCGACGAAGTCACCGACGAACTTGCTGGACAGGATTCTCGGTGAAATGAATGCGCGAAGCGGGGCGATCGTGTGGCGGTGCTTGTCAACTCGCTCGGCTCGACACCGCTGATGGAACTCTACATCATGATGCGGCCGGTCAAGACGCGGCTCGATGCCGCGGGCATCGTGCATCCATTCGTCGCTGGTCGGCAACTATTGCACCTCGCTGGAAATGGCGGGTGCGTCGATCACGCTGATGCATCTTGACGACGAACTGCAGCGACTGATCGACCATCCCTGCGACTGCGCGATGTTCCGGTCGGGTAAGTAACTCCGATGACTGAGATCAATCCGTCGACAACGCTGCAGCGGCATGTTTGCGGCCATCGCAGACGCGATGGCGCAGCGAGAAGGACCGGCTCTGCGAACTCGATGGCGTGATCGGCGACGCCGATCATGGCATCGCCATGGAACTCGGCTTTTCGGCGGCTGCCAAGGCGGTTGCCGCCTTGGAGGCAGCGATCGAGCGAACCCGACGCTCGTCTTCAATACCGCGGCGAAAGCTTTTCTCAACGCTGTCGGCGCGTCCTCCGGTCCGCTCTACGCCACCGCCTTCATGCGCGCTGGCGCCGCAGTAAAGGGCAAAGTCGGTCTCTTTCTGATGAGGATCTCGTCGACGCCTTCATCGCTATGGCGAGACGGCATTCAAGATCGCGGCAAGGCCGAGATTGGCGAGAAAGACGATGATCGATGCCTGGATACCGGCTGCTCAAGCCTGCGAGGCGGCACGAGCGGCTGGTGCCGGATTGTCCGAATGCCTCGGCGCTGCCTTGAAAGCGGCAGCTAAAGGCGCAGAGGACACCAAATCGATGGTCGCCGCCAAAGGCCGGGCGTCGCGGCTTGGCGACCGATCGATCGGCCACATGGATCCGGGCGCGGCTTCCGCTGTCGTGCTGATTGGCGCGATTGCCCAATGTTTTAAGGAATAACAGAGCTGGATCGTCGTCGGTTTTGAGCGAAGCTCGGCTTAGGCCGTGGTGGCGATTTATAGCGGCGAGTTTGACGAAACCCATGAAGTTGGCACGAACACGTCATTTTTAAACGACAGGGCGGTCGGATTAGAATATTGTGCAGTGCAGCAACCAAAGGCGATCTGCCGCGTTGCACCCGTGATCGCCATCCGGCGACAGGCCAGGAGGCGACATGCGTTCCCTTTCCGATACACTCGAGCGGCTTGCCAGATTTCGTACAGGTAAGAGCGGCCACACCACTGCGCCAACATCGAAGCTGTCCCGGCTCCAGCGTTTCGGTGCAAATCCCGGCGCTTTGGAAGCATGGTACCATGTTCCAGAGGGCCTGAGCGAACCGCCGGCGTTGGTCGTGGTCCTCCACGGGTGTACGCAGAACGCCGCCGGATATGATCACGCGTCCGGGTGGTCGAAGCTCGCCGAGGACTTCGGCTTCGCGGTCCTTTATCCGGAGCAGGTTCATACCAACAACCCCAACCTGTGCTTCAACTGGTTCAACCCCAGCGACATCCGCCGCGGCCAGGGAGAGGTGCAGTCGATACGACAGATGGTGGAGACGATGATTGCCGAACACGGCATCGACCGTCGCCGGGTCTACATCACCGGACTGTCGGCGGGCGGTGCGATGGCGAACGCCGCGCTCTGCGCCTATCCCGAGCTTTTCGCCGGCGGCGCGATCATCGCCGGCCTTCCCTACGCCGCTGCTACGTCCGTGCCGGAGGCCTTCGACCGCATGCGCGGACACGGCATTCCCAATGCGGACAACCTGCGGAAGCGGTTGTCCGGGGCCTCGCCTCATTGCGGGCCCTGGCCGACGATATCGGTCTGGCACGGCACGCGCGACAGGACCGTCGCGGAGGCAAACGCCCATGCCATCATCGCTCAATGGAGCGGCGTCCACGGCCTCCCCTCCTCCCCGTCGTTGAGGGAAACGGTCGACGGGCACCAAAGGCTGGTCTGGCAAGACCGGTCCGGCAGGGAGGCGATCGAGCTTTACCTTGTAGAGGGCATGGACCACGGGACACCGCTCGACGTCGCATCGGGCTACGAAAACACCGCGCCATACATGCTGGACGCAGGAATTTCCTCTACCCTCCATATCGCCCGCTCGTGGGGCCTGACCCCGTCGTTCCAGCGTCGGCGGGAAAGGGCTGATGATGCCAAGTCCGCCCGACCAGACCGTGCAGCCAGCCGACCACAGCCGGATCGGCCGGGAGACATTCAGGCGGTGATCGAAAGGGCCCTGCGTTCGGCAGGATTGATGCGCTGACGCGTCGGCCGCAAATACACGTTCCTCATTACGCTCAGCGGAATGGGGTTGGGCACGGGCGCGATCGGCTTGATCCCGACCTACGAGTCGATCGGTTTGACAGCTGCGTTCCTTCTCTTCGGCTTGCGGCAGAATACTTCCAAGGTCGGATTCGGTACACGTCGGTATCGGTGCCGTATCACATCGGCAACGGCTGGGGCGGCGGATTGGTGCCGTTCATCACCTCGGCGGCTTTCGCGGCCACCGGCAGCATCGGCTACGCGCTGATCCACTCGATCGCGGTTCCTGCCGTATGCTTCATGCTCGCCCTATTCCTGATGCCCGAGACCCGCAGAATAAGCATCTGGGAGCCGATTGAGCCTAGAACCCACTCGTGACAAAGTCGCCGGCTGCGGGGCCCGGCCTTCACACGTATGTTGAGCCCGCGGCAGATTTTAGGAATACCGGGATCCGGCGGTCACCGCGTAATCCTCGGTTCGTGCGCGATCCTCCTTCCAACGGCGACACTACAGCCCTGCTTCGGCAGCGCCTTTTTTGACCGTATGTTAGCGGACGGGAACCACCTCGGAACTCAGCTCGAGGTTGCCCTTTATTCGGGAGCAGCCGGCTATGGAGCCACTTGTCTGACCTCGCCCAAGGTCCGAACACGGGCGAAATGCGTCGGATGAAAACTACTATATAGTCGGGACGGTGTTCTGGAGCGCCGGCGATAGCTCCAAGGGGCAGATGCTCTCCAGAGGAGTAGGAGAACAAGGAAAAGACAGGATGCACAAGTTTCTCAAAGCTGTAGGTGGGGTTCTGTTCATCGGCCCTGTCGTTGTCACACTGCTGATGGCCCTCCCTCAGGTAAACAACGAAGGGCTTTCGGTTTACTTCCTCGTCGTTGCCCTCCCGGTATTTGTGTCGGGCGCGATTGTGATTGGCTTCGCGAATATCATCGAGCATCTTGAAGCAATCAGGGCGGCGAGCGAGCAGCAAGCTAAGGCGCTGCAGGCCCTCATCGACCGCCGCATCGCTCACAACCGGGCGTGACTTCAGCGATTGGTGAATTGGCTGCCTTAATCGACGCCGAGCCATGTGTAGGCATCGATCAGCCGCGACGTTATTTCTTCGGCTGTCTTATGCCCCTCGTGGTATAGATCGACAGCGGCGTTGCACAACCCGTTGGCGCACCTCACTATCCCAATCGCAAGCCGCAGCTGCCGCCGCTCGCCGCCCGAGAGCTTTCTGCGAAAGCCTGTTAGTCGCCTGACATCAAAACGGTGATGTTTTTCCCCAGCCGTGCATCGAGGCTGCTGGCAATCGGATTTTCCTCTGCTGCGTAGACAAGGTTCGGCTCAACGATCCACTCGCCCGCCCGCAGAGCTTCGACATCGAGACGACCGCTGCCGTCCCGACGCGCCAATCCGACAAATCGATATCGACTGCCCCTGGCATCGATTACAGCGTCGCGTATCGGTCGGCCGCCAACATGCGCTACGACGGCTCCATCAAGCTGGACATTGCCAAGGACGAAATATTCAAAGGGCAGATTTCGGCTTACCATCGGCTCGCCTCCTGATTTTCTATCGATCACAGCCTGACTTTTGACAGTCCTGTGCCCGCGCCGCCTTGGAGGGCTTGGCAGCCATAGAATTGGGAACAGCCTCCGTCCGGCTTTGCTTCAACTGGTTCTTGTCCAATCGACGAGACGACTTGATTTCCACGACGAAGGGCTTGGTTTGGGGCTTCATGAATTTCCTCTACAGGTTTGTGAAGGTCCGGATGCTCTCGCCCGCTCACCGCATGGCAGTGCAGAAGGGCAGCGCTTCCAGTACCGTTTGTGAGCACGTCCGGCCGTAGAGCAAACCAAGCAAAGTCGCCGATGCCGCGACGATCCAGAGCGCCATCAGACCGGCGGCAAGCTTGCGCCCGCCAACCTTCGTCCGGGCTTGGGAAGGTTTCGTTGACATGAGTTCAAGATTCCCCTTCGGTCTGACCTAGACCTGAGCGGCATAGGATTTCCATTCCGGAAGGCCGGGGAGTTCATAAGAATCTTGTAGTGAGCGCAGTTTTTTGCTCACTGCCTATGATTTTTTTATGCGATCGCTCTTCCAGACTAATGGAATAGCTATGCGGTCGAGCCTAACTGTTGGCTAACGGCTTGGCCTAGCAAGGCATGTCGGTGAACAACGGAGGCATGGAAGAATGTACTTCGAGCTGAAGGACTCCACCGCTGAAATCCTCGCGAAGAGTCGCAGGCGCGAGACTGTCTGCGACTTGCCGCTCGACAAGATTTCATCTGATGCCGAGGCAATGGAAATCCAAAACGCCGCTCTCAATGCCCTGGGTTTCGAGCGGAAGGGATATGCGATCGTCGGCAGCAGCGAGGCGAGCCGGCGCACGCTCGGGCTGTCGAAGCCGATCTTTTCCGAGGTCCCAACATCGGGCTATCACCAAAGCGGTACTGAGTTTCGACTGCCGCCGGGCACTATTGGCGCCCAGTGCGAAGTCGCCTTCACAATGCTTCGAACCTATCCCGATCATGGCGAAGCGATCGACCGCACGACGGCAGCCGATGCGATACTCGGGTGTCAGCCATCGATCGGGATCATCGGCTACCGCACGCGGCACCGCTATCCGGGAGATTATGCGGCGATCGCCGACTTCGCATTGCATGTCGCCACCATTCGGGGCGACTATGCCAAAATCGGCGATCCGCAAACGCTGGGTGAAATCGACCTCAATGCGTTCCTGTTCAAACGCACCGCTGTGGCCGGCTCGACCAGCTCAATCTTCGGACACCCCCTGGAGGCATTGGTTTGGCTGGCGAAACAACTTGCCAGGCGCGGCCACCTGCTTCAGCCGGGCGACGTTGTGACGACGGGATCCTGCACCGCGATCCTGCAGGTCACGGCCGGTCAGCATCTTGCTGCCGAGTTTGGCCCGCTCGGCCAGGTCGAATGCATTTTCGCCTGAAGGCGACGGCATGCTCATAGGTCAAATCCACCGCACCTTTTGAAGCAGCGTGATTCACTTGTGTTACGGCACGAGGTCATCGGCTACTGCATCGGTATCCGGTCGGAATGGCAGTTGTGCGAAGAGGTTCATCTGGGCCTTGGCTATCGGTGGTTCTGTCGTCTTGGAGGCGCAGCTGCCCTCGAGCGCACTGGAACTCGAAGCGTCATCTTGCTAAATTAGCAGGGGGAAGTTCCGAGCGCTTGGCGCGCTAGGACCGTAGGCATGTCCCCTAGCGAGGCGCGACATGCAGCTTAAGCAGAACCAAGTGCTGAATAGTTCGACGTCGCTGGCGATGGTCCCGTGGCGTGTTCTTCCAGTCATTATAGCTGGCATCGCTATCGGAATCTTCATTCTTGACACCTTTACCCACCCGGAAATCCTCGTCGCCATGCTGTACGTCGGCGTTGTGCTGCTATCTGCCAGGTTTCTTCCGAAGCGTGGTGTTATTCTCGTGTCTTTAGGGTGCATGGCGCTGGCGGTGCTGAGCTATTTTTTAGTGCAGCACGGCGCATCGCCAGCCGCCGCCCTTGCGAACCGCCTTCTCAGCCTTGCGGCGATTGGCATTACCGCCTTCTTCGCCGTGCAAAGCCGATCGCGAGAAATGGTGCTCAGCGAACAGGCCGGACTCCTCGACCTCAGTCACGACACAATCTTCGTGCGCGACATGACAGACGTCATCACCTATTGGAACAGTGGTGCGGAGGAGCTGTACGGATGGAAAAAAGAGGAGGCTATTGGCAAGGTCACTCACCAGCTCATGCAGACGATCTTCCCCGAGCCGCTCGAAGAGATCACGGCAGTGTTGCTCCGCACTGGCCGCTGGGAAGGCGAACTCGTCCACACCAAGAAAGACGGCACGCAGGCGACCGTGGCCAGCCGGTGGTCCGTGCAACTGGATGCTCTGGGCAATCCCGCCGCGATCCTGGAGACCAATAACGACATCACTGAGCGCAAGCGCGCCGAAGAGGCGGCCCGGCGGAGTGAAGAAGAGCTGCGCCAAGTCATCGAAACCGTGCCTGCGATGGTGTGGACCGCCTTGCCCGACGGCAATGTCGATTTCATAAGTCAGCGTTGGCAGGAGTTCACAGACCTCTCTCCGGAGGAATCGTTGGGATGGGACTGGGGAGCCGCAGTTCACCCCGAAGACCGTGAGCAACACGAGAGTAAGTGGCGGGCGTCCCTAGCCACAGGCCAGACATTTTCGGCTGAGATGCGTCTTTGCCGCCCTACTGACGGCGAATATCGCTGGTTTTTGGACAGTGCCGTGCCGTTGCGCGATGAACACGGAAACATTCTCAAATGGTACGGGTTCGTCGTCGACATCGATGACCGCAAGCGGGCCGAGGAGGCGCTGCAGAAAGTGCAGGCCGAGCTCGCGCATGTCGCGCGGGTGACGACGATGGGGGCGCTGACCTCCTCCATCGCCCATGAGGTCAACCAGCCCCTGGGCGCCATCGTCACCAACGCCAATGCGGCCCTGCGCTGGCTCGCCGGTCAGCCGCCCAACATCGACGAGGCGCGGGAGACGCTGGGGCGCATCGTCCGGGACGGTCACCGGGCCGGCGAGGTGATCGGGCGGGTGCGCGCGCTGCTCAAGAAGACGGCCACCGTTAGGGCTCGTGTGGACCTGAACGGCCTCATCGAGGATGCGGCTCGCTCTCCTCCAAGGCGAGCTGCGCCGCCATCGCATCCTGCTGCGGACCGGGTTGGCGCACGACCTGCCGCCCGTGGCGGGCGACCGGGTGCAGTTGCAGCAGGTGATCCTCAACCTGATGATGAACGGCATCGAGGCGATGAAGGCGGTGACGGACCGGCCGCGCGAGCTGCTGATTGCCTCCCGGCCCGAGGCCTCCGGGGCGGTGTTGGTCGCGGTGAAGGACGTCGGCATTGGTCTCGATCCGCAAGGTGCGGAACGCGTCTTCGAGCCGTTCTACACGACGAAAGCGGAGGGCCTCGGCATGGGCCTGGCGATCTGCCGGTTGATCATCGAGGTGCATGGGGGACGGTTGTGGGCAAGCGCCAATGAGCCTTGCGGCGCCGTGTTTCAGTTCACTTTGCCATCGACACAGAATGAGACCGCTCCCGCCGAGCCCGCGGGCGCAATGCCGACCGTGTGAGACTGCAAATCTGCAGCGCTAGGAACAGACCAAGCGCGACATGCGTAAGCGCGATTTTCGTCGCACATTGATGCCGGCGATTTGGACCGATCACCATTGCGTTGGCAACGGCATATGGTCAGTCGGTTTCGATTTTGGCGAAGTTGAACGGTAGCAGGTCGTCGATATCAGCGTCAGCAGCGCGTCGAGGCAACTCGGTAAGGACGTGGCGCAGCCAGGCTAAAGGCTCGACGCCGCATGCGCGGCAGGTCAGCATCAGGCTGTAGATCACCGCGCTGGCCTTGGCTCCGTCGACGGTATCGCTGAACAGCCACGATCTTTCTTCCGGTCGCAAAAACTCTGATATCGCGTTCCAGAATGTTGTTGTCGATCGGCATCCTGCCATCGCTGGTGTAGCGCGTCAGATACTCCCATTGGTTCAGGGTGTAGGACATCGCGTCGCCCAGCTTGGTGCTCGGCAAGACCTTTGGCGCGATGTCATCGAGCCATACCTTCAGAGCGTTTAGCACAGGCACGCTGTGCTGCTGACGAAAGCGATGAATGCAGTCGGCCTCGTCTCACCAGTGTCAGGCTTCTTGTCTCGCGCCTGCTTTTCGATCCGGTAGAGCTGTTCGAAGAACCGAAGGGCCTGCTCGGGCGGGCCGCCACCTTTATTTCTGGTTTTGAAGGCATCGACAAAGCGTCGTCTGGAATGAGCCATGCACCCGACATGGGTCGCGCCATTCAATGTGCGCCAAGCGGTGTAGCCATCGCTCATCAATATGCCGCGGTAATCGCCGAGGAAGGCCTGCGGGTGTATCTGGCCGCGGCCCGGCTGATAGTCGAGAAGCACGATCGGCTCGTCACTGTCCTCGCCGCTGCGATAGGCCCACATGTATGACGTGCTGGTGGCCTCTCTGTTCTTTTCCTTCAGCACCTGGACCGTCGTCTCGTCACCATGAATGAGGGGCTGCGATCGAAGCCGCAGTTTCAGAGCCTCATAGATGCGGTGCAGATGCTTTTCGCTCGAGCCGATCACCCAGTGAGCGAGAGCGCCGCGGCTGATCGGAACGCCAGCACGCTCGAATGTCTGCGCCACGCGGTAGAGCGGTGTGCCGTCGACGTATTTGTGAACGAGCGCGAAGGCCAGCGTCGAGGCCGTTGCGATGCTGCCCGGCAGGGGCTGCGTCGGCATAGGCGCGATCACGACAGGCGTGTTGATCCCGGTGCGGTCGCAATGACGGCAAGCATACTTGAACCGCACATTCTGCAGGACCTTTGCCTTGACCTCGATATGGAGCTGCTCGGTAACAGCCTCGCCCATGCGATGCATCTGACCATGGCAGCAGGGACAAGCCTTCTGATCGTCGGGAAGGTCATATTCGACACGCTCGCGCGGTAGGTCTTCCGGCAGAGGTCTGCGGCCACGCTTCTTTCCCGTCGTGCCTTCGACCGCCGGCAGGCCTGTGTCCGGAAGATCGACGACATCGCCTTCCTCACTGTCATCCTCGTCCGCAGCCTCTTCGGCTTCGTTGAAGATGCGATCAATGTGCTTTTCGCTGCGTGGCGCAAAACGATGCAGCCGTGCAAGCGCCAGCTCCTCCTCCAGCTTGACGACGCGTCGCGAGAGCGCTTCCTTCTCGGCCTTCAGCGCGGCGATTTCGGCAGCATTGGCCGCCAACTGCGCCATCAGCTCTGCAATGCTCGGATCGCCGGTTCGATACCATTCGATTTTTGAATCTGAACCGCCTCGTCGCGTCAACAGCTCAATTCGCCACCTTCAGCCGGCAATCTGATATTGCCGCACCGGATGGCGGATCATCGCGTCGATATCGATGCCGTCGAGTATCCAGTGGAGCTGTTCGGTCGTGAGCATCAACACCGGCACCTCACGGCGGGGCCATCGGAACTTGTCCTCGGTCAACCGCTTCAGGACCAGCACAAAGCCCGACCGATCGAAGAACAGCAGCTTCATCCGGTCACGACGGCGATTGCAGAAGGCAAAAACCGCAGGAGCAAACGGGTCCAGCGCCATCATCTCCTGGACCAGAACCGCAAGGCTGTTGATGCCCGCGCGGAAGTCGATCGGCTCCCGATGCAGGTAGACCTTGAGATCAGCGCCCAGTCTGAACATGACCCAACGCTCCTATGATTGCTGCCAGCCCATCGACATCGCTGCATTCCAGCGTCAGGCTCACCCCGTTCGGCAGTGACGCGCTCACCTTGGCCGGAGAGACAGCCGCTTGATCCTTTGGGTTTCGTCGGCGCTCGCCTTCAGGAGTGGAGTGCATATCCAGCCGCTGCGCTGCACTGGCAGGCTACATCCGTGCCACCTGAACCGGAACGAACGCCGAGAGCCGCAGGCAAAGGACGGACCTGCTCTGGCCTTCTTTATCCATTTCCGACACGAGATTGGCATTGACCCCGTGTTCGAGCGCCAGGCGTGATACCGAGACGCCGGGCTCTAAACACGCTGCGACAAGCCGCTCTCTCGAGGCAGGGTCATATCGACGGCGACCGTCCCGCCCAACGAGCCGCACCTGAAGTTTTTGAGCATCTTCATCCATGATTTGGTGTCCACCTATTTTGGTGGACACCTCATGCCTCAGAGCACTCAGCAGCAGAAGGTGCGCAGAAATTCGCGCTTACCGACATGCGCCGGAATGGCATTCATTGAGGCCGTTATGCGGCAGAGGAAACGTGAGGCGATACCGGAAACATAACCGCCTCACAAAACGCCTGTTTTGCCTCACGGTTTTTTCGTAACCTAATGCTTTTAAATTGAAAAATGGTGGGTGATGTAGGGCTCGAACCTACGACCCGCTGATTAAGAGTCAGCTGCTCTACCAACTGAGCTAATCACCCGTTCGCGCTTGGCTGCGCGCTGTGACGGGGCGTATAAACAGGATCGCTCACCTTGTCCAGCGTCATGCGCCGAAAATTCTTCGATTAATTTCGAAGATTTTTGCGCATGGCTGAAATGCAATGAAATCAAAGGTCGAGCGTGCCCGTTGCAACGCGCACCGCCTGCCCGCCAATCCGGGCGTTGGAGATTGTCCCGGCTTCGACATCCACATGCAGATGGATGAAGGATGGCCGGCCCATCTCGACACCCTGTTCGATCGCCATCGGATGATGCCCATCCGGCAGCCGGTCGAAATGGTGGATCGCTCCCGAAAGTGCCGCCGCAGCCGAGCCGGTCGCCGGATCCTCGGATATTCCCATGCCGCTCGCAAACATGCGGGCGTGGAACCTCGCCGGATGGTTCATGCCGGCGCGGCAATAGACATAGGCCGAGGCCAGCGAGCCATCGACAAAGGGCACGGTCTTCTCCCAGAGCTGCGGATCGAACTCCAGCCGCTTCGCCGCACCGACGTCGTGGATCGGCACAAGCAGGAAAGGCACGCCGGCGCTCCAGATCGACGGCACGTGATTTTCGAAACCGATCTCCGTCAACTTCAGCGACAGCGCATTGGCGATGCCCAGCCTTTCAAGCGGCATATTGATCTGCTGCGATTTCCTCGGCAGATCGAATTCGGCAAAGCTCGCCTCGCCCCTCCGCAGACGTACCGCGCAGCGCACAGGCCCGACATTTTCCTCAAGCACCGAAACGAGATCCAGCGTCATGTCGCGGCCGTGCGCCCGCTCTGCAAGGGCTATCGCCGTACCGACCGTTGGATGACCGGCGAACGGCAGTTCGCGACCGGGCGTGAAAATCCTGAGCTTGGCCGTGTAAGCCGGATTGGCCGATGCCTGTACGAAGACGGTCTCCGAAAGGTTCATCTCGCGGGCGATCGACTGCATCGCGTCGTCGCTCAAATCTTCGCCGTCGAAGATGACGGCCAGCGGATTTCCGGCGAGTTTGCGGTCGGTGAACACGTCATAGACGCTGTAGCTGCGCGCCACATCGGCCTCCTTGTCTCGGTCATCGAACCTGCAACCTGCCCGACCGCCGAAACGAGTGCAAGGCACTAAGCTTCGTTTCGGGCAGCGAAATACCAATCGATGACCGGAAGCATGGCGACATTATAGGGAAAGGCTGTGTGGTCGGCGGACCGGATCGCAACCGCCCCGGCAATCTCCTTGTCCTCGGCAACCAGCATGTGGGCATGGATCTTCTTTATCATTTCGTCGGCGCTCAATTCGAAGCGGAAGAGACGCAAAACCGTGACGGTGCGTCTGATATGACTTGCAAAGTACCGTTCGCCGGCTTGTGCATCCTTGAGATCGAGCCCAGTCTCCTCGAGTACTTCACGCCGCATGTTGGCTTCGAGATCACAACGTCCGTCCACGACGTCCTCCGGCTCCAGCGAACCGGCCGCGAAATATACCTGGCCAGGATTGGCGGTATGGGCCCCCATGCGTATGGCCACGAGCGCGCCGTCCGACGTCTCCAGCACCGGAAAGGCAAACAGGTGGATGCCGCCGCGTCGATCCGGCTGCTTGCGCCACCACATGAAGGTCGAAAAAGGGATGACATGACTCTCTCCGGCAATGCCTTGGTCGGTGAGCGAGAGCCGTTTCTGGAAGATCATTCGTCCGTCGAACAAAGCTGGGTTTGCCGCGGTCTCCTTTACCCAGTTTTCGCCTATAGCCTCGCGCTTGGCGGCATGGAGCGGGTGCTCTCCGGGCAAAACCCTAAGGTCAAGTCCGGCGATCGGAAACACGGCCCGCTCCGGCGGCCAGCCGGCAAAATCTTCTGAATGATGCATGTTCATCTCAAATCCAATGTCATCACAACGGGGCAATGGTCGGAGGCTTTCGGCCGGTCCCAGCCGGTGCGCGGATAGCGCTCGACTTCCTGGCCGGGCGGAAAGACGGTGCGGAAAGGCTGGCCGTTGCGGATGATCTCCGGCTTTCGCTGAGCATTCATTCCGGCAAGCGCGCGGCGACAGCCAGATATAGTCGAGCTGGCAGAGCCATTGCTCCTCGCGGCCCGCGGGCGTGATAAAGCGTCCAGCGGTCGAGCGGATCGCGGCGGCGCGCGACATTCTCGGCAAAGCCATCATGGCTGAAGACATCGAGCGCGCTTTCGGTCTCGTTCTGATGCTCGAAACGGTAACCGCTGCGGCGCATGCCGATGACGTCGACGCGCTCCTGATAGTCGTTCATGTCGCCGCAGATGGCGAAGTTCTTGTTGGCGGTCTTTCCGGCGCCGAATCTGCTCTCGATGATCCGGCGCACCGCCAACGCCTCCGCGCGGCGGACCGGCATCGTCGCATGCCTGCTGTCGACACCATTGGTGCGCGGCCCGTCCATCGACTTGAAATGCACGACGTAGAGCGAAATGGGGACGCCGCCGATCAAAAGGTCGAGCTCCAGGCAATCGCGCTTGAAGATCTTGTCGTCGATACGGCTAGTCAGCGCCAGCTTTTCGTCGAAGAGATCAAGATCGCGATAGGTCAGCATCGCATGGCTCTTGATATCGCGCAGCTCGATCTTCTGCCCGTCGCGCGTCTCCTCCCGCATCAGGACCGCGACATCGATGCCGCGGCTGTCATTGCCTTCGACAAGATATTTCTGCCGATAGCCGTTTCCGACCATGCGGAACAGATAGCCGTATTCGAAGGCCTGCAGCGCGGCCATGTTATCGATTTCCTGCAGGCAGAGAATGTCGGCGTCCGCGTCGGCGATCGCCAGCGCCGTCATCTGGCGGGTGTCGTCGGTGGACGCGATGACGCGCGCCTGCTCGAGCTGCTGATAGACGCCTTCGCTCTGCACCTCGAAAAGCTTGATGACGCGATCCTGGCGCAGCTGATTGCGAAAGCCGGTGAAGTCGAAACGCGTCATCAGGTTTTCGACGTTGAATGTGGCAAGGCGAAGCGACATCGGGCGTTTCCGGTTGGCGTTACGCTATTACTAGACACGAAAGAGGCGTTCGGGAAGGCGGCAGCGAATCAAAGCCGCCAAGCCGCGCGGATCGCAATCTTCAACACCTCGCCGGTCCGAACCGCCGTGCGGCTGAAAGCGCGCAGCGACCGGCCGTCCGCAAGCGTGAGTTTCAGCGCATAGCGCTCGCCTTCGTAGAGAACCGATTCCACCATTGCCGGAATGCCCTCGCCGCCAAGCACGACATCTTCGGGACGGACGAGCACATCGACCTGCGGCCCCTCGCCCGGCTCGCTTGCAATGACGGTCTGCAGCGCATTCCAATCAAGATCACGCTTGTCACCGGCAGGAGACTGCACGGTCAGGATCGCCCCTCGCCCGACCAATCCGCCGACCATCCGGCCCTCGGGGCGTGCGTAGATCTCGGCAGGCGGCGCCACCTGCAGCAGGCGGCCCTCGGACATCACGGCGACGTCGGTTGCCAGCGCCATCGCCTCGCTCTGGTCATGCGTCACATAGACCATCGTCGCGCCGGAGCGCTGGTGAAACTCGCGGAAGGTCTCTTCCATCTCCTGCTTCAGGTGCCGGTCGAGATTGGCGAGCGGTTCATCGAGCAGCACCACATCCGGCGATGTCACCAGGCAGCGCGCAAGCGCCACGCGCTGCCGCTGGCCGCCGGAAAGATCGGCCGGACGCCGCTCGGCATAATCCGCAAGCCGCACCGTCGAAAGGGCATCCCGTACCTTCTGGCGATAGGCTTCGCCCGTAATGCCGCGCACCTTGAGCGGATAGCCGACATTGTCGGCGACGTTCATATGCGGCCAGAGCGCATAGGACTGGAAGACCATCGCCATGTTGCGCCGTTCCGGCGGCAGCGATTGCGACGCATCGGCAAGCAGCCGCTCGCCGAGATGGATCGAGCCGTCGGTCGGCGTCTCGAAGCCCGCGATCATGCGCAGCACCGTTGTCTTGCCGCAGCCGGAAGGCCCGAGCAGCGCCAGGAACCCGCCTTCGCGCACGTCGAGCGAAAGCGCGCTGACCGCCGGTTTGCCGGTGCCGAAATCCTTGCTGACGTGATTGAGGATCAGCTTCGCCAAGGCACCACTCCCTTCGGCAGCCGCTTCGCCAGCAGTTCCAGAAGCAGCATCATGAAAACGACCATCAGGACGACGAGCACGGAAAGCGCCGAGGCAAGATCCGAGCTGCCGCTGTCATCGAGATTGTAGATCGCGACACCGAGCGTCTGGGTGCCCGCCGACCAGAGCAGCGCGGAAATCGTCAGCTCGTTGCAGGCAATCAGGAAGACGAGGATGACGGAGGCGCCGGCGGCCGGCGCAATCAGCGGCACGATGATATCCCTGCAGCCGCCGGAAGAAGCCCGCGCCGGAAAGCCGCGCTGCCTCCTCCAGCGCCGGATCGAGCTGGTGGAAGGCGCTGACGACCGGCTTCAGGCTGACGGCGAAGAAGGAGGAGAAATAGGCGATCAGGATGATCCAGATCGTGCCGTAGAGCGTCACGTTCAGGACCGGGATCGGCGCGGCGAAAACAAGGATGAAGCACACCGCCATGACGATGCCGGGCAGCGAATAGGGGATCTCGACCAGGCTGGAGACGATCCGTGAGAGCAGCATCCCTGCGCCGCGTCAGCGCGTAGGCCGCAAGCACGGTCACGAAGAGCAGGCCGACCGCAGTCCCGCCTGCGAGCGACAGCGAATTGACGAAAGCCGTGCGCGTCACCGCCTGCCGGAAGAGGATCTCCTCGAAGGCATGCAGCGTCATGGTCTTGAAGGTCAGCGGCACGCCATAGGCCGGCACGAGCGCGCCTGCGACCAGCGCGAAGAAGGGCGCGGCCAGCATGAAGAACAGGACGATCCAGAGCAGCGGCGTGAACACGCAGCTTCCACGCGCCGAGCTCGAAGGCGGCCGTCGCGCCCGAAAGCCCGATCACCCGGTAGTCGCGGCCCGCGCAGCGCCCGGTCCTGGATCGCAAGTCCGGCGACGGAAATCAGCGCGATGATCGCCGAAAGCAGCGCGACATCGCCAAAGGTGCGGCCGGTGAAGGCGGTGAACTTGGAAAAGATCAGCGTCGGCAGCGTGAAGATCGAAGCCGGAATGCCGAGAATGGCGGGAATGCCGAAATTGCCGGTGCAGGAGACGAACGAGATCGCCGCGCCCGCGATGACACCGGGCAGCGACAGCGGCAGGATGATGTCACGGAAGACCCGCAGGCTCGAGGCGCCGGAAAGCCGTGCCGCCTCGACGCCGTCGCGCGGCAGCGTCATCAGCCCTGCCCTCAGCGCCAGATAGACGAGCGGCGCGTGCTGCACGCCATAGAGCAGCGCGATGCCGCCGACCGAATAGAGCGGCTGCGGCGAGCCGAGCGGCGGGGCGATGTGCAGGGCCTTCAGAAGCGGGCTCGAGGCCCGGACATCTGCACCCAGGCAAGCGCCGTCACCTGCGGCGGGATCATCATCGGCAGCACGAAGAAGAAGCTGAGCGGCCCCTTGCCGCGGATATCGGTCAGCGTCAGCAGAAAGGCGAAACCGCAGCCGATGACGAGGGAAATGATCGTTCCGAGGATCGCCGTGACGATGGTGTAATAGATCGCCGACCAGACCATGGGGTCGGACAGAACCGCCATCACGCCGCCATTGGCAAAGGCGGATATGCCGACGATCGCGAGCCGCGCCAAGCGGCAGCACGCTCAGGAAAAGAACCACACTGACAATAAAAGGAAACAGCCAGACGGGCTGGCTGTTTCCGGGACGTACATAGCCCTGCATGGAGTCGATCAGTTCGAACCGAAGATGCCCGAGAAGGTCTTCAGGTCCTTGTCGGTGTTCTTCAGCGCTTCGGCGGCGTTGATCGGCAGAACCTTGATGGTGTCGCGCGCCGGGAAGCCGTCCGGCAGCTTCATGCCGTTGCGGGCCGGGATGTAGCCGAGCTTCAGGAAGCCTTCCTGGCCCTTTTCGGAGAGAACGTAGTCGACGAACTTCTTGGCGGCGTCGACGTTCTTGGCGCTGGCGAGAATGCCGACCGGCTCGGTGACGGCCGAAACGCCTTCGCTCGGGAAGACGAACTCGACCGGAGCGCCCTTGGCCTTTTCGCGGATCGGCAGGTAGTCGACGACCATGCCATAGGCCTTTTCGCCCGAAGCGACGGACTTCAGGATCGCGCCATTGCCGCCGGCAGCGGTCGCGCCATTATCGGCCAGCGCCTTGTAATAATCCCAGCCGAGGCCCGGAACGGCAGCCAGCGTCTGTGCGTGGATCAGCGCAGCACCCGAAGCAAGCGGGCTCGGCATGGTGACGAGGCCCTTGGCTTCCGGCTTCGTCAGATCCTTCCAGCTCGTCGGCTTCATCGAAGCGGACGTGTTGTACATGATGCCGGTCGTGATCAGCTTCGTCGAGTAGTAGTAACCGTCGGCGTCATAGAGCGCGGCGTCGTAGTTGGCGGCTTCCGGCGACTTGTAGGCCATCAGCTTGCCGTCTTCCTTCAGGCGCTCGAGCGTCACGACGTCGGCGATCAGGAGAACGTCGGCAACCGGGTTGCCAGCCTGGATCTCGGCCTGCAGCTTGGCCATGATCTTCGGCGTGCCGTCGCGGACCCAGTCGACCTTGATGTCCGGATTGGCGGCCATGAAGCCATCGACCGTCGCCTGGGCGTCTTCGTTCGGCTGGCTGGTATAAAGCACGAGATTTGCGGCCTCAGCCGAAACGGAGGCGAGACCGGCAGCCAGCAGTGCGGCAAAGACGGTGAGCTTCTTCATGGCAATTTCCCTCATGATCGAACATGAGCCGTTCCATAGACAGGCCGAATAACATGATTGTGACAGTCGGCTAATGGCCCCGCGGAATGCATGAGGCGTGAGTTGCACTTGACCATGACGGTTCCCCGCTATTTTCTAACCCGCGTTTCGAATTTTCAATTTTCGAAATCAGGAGAACGACAATGGAATACCGTCAGCTAGGCCGCTCGGGCCTCAGGATTTCGACCGTGACGATGGGCACCATGACCTTCGGCGGCGTAGGCTGGGCAAAAACAGTCGGCGATCTCGGCGTTTCCGAAGCCCGCCGCCTCGTCGATATGTGCCTCGATGCCGGCGTCAACCTGATCGACACGGCCGATGTCTATTCGGCCGGCGCCTCCGAGGAAATCCTTGGCGAGATTCTCGGCGGCCAGCGCAAGAACGGCGTGCTGATCGCCACCAAGGCCCGCTTCCCGATGGGCGATGGGCCGAACGACGCCGGTTCGTCGCGCCAGCATCTGATCGCGCGCCTGCGAGGCGAGCCTGAAGCGCATGAAGACCGATGTCATCGACCTCTATCAGCTCCACGAATGGGACGGCCAGACGCCGCTCGAAGAGACGATGGAAGCGCTGGACACGCTCGTGCGCCAGGGCAAGGTCCGCTACATCGGCTGCTCGAACTTCTCCGGCTGGCACATCATGAAGGCGCTCGGCGTCTCCAAGGAGTACAAATACCAGCGCTTCGTCAGCCAGCAGATCCACTACACGCTGGAAGCCCGCGAGGCCGAATACGAGCTGCTGCCGGTTACCGTCGATCAGGGGCTCGGCGTCCTGGTCTGGAGCCCGCTTGCAGGTGGCCTGCTCTCCGGCAAGCACCGCCGCAATCAGGAGACGCCGGAGGGCACCCGCCAGTTCGCCGGCTGGACCGAACCGCCGATCCGCGACGAAAACCGCCTCTGGAACATCGTCGAAGCGCTGGTCTCGATCGCCGAAAGCCGCGGCGTGTCGGCCGCGCAGGTCGCGCTCGCCTGGCTGATCGGCCGCAAGGCCGTGACCTCGGTCATCATCGGCGGGCGCACCGAAGCGCAGTTCAAGGACAACCTCGCCGCCGCCGAGCTGAAGCTGACGGACGAAGAGCGCAAGCGCCTCGACGATGTCAGCGTACCGCCGGTGATCTATCCTTACTGGCACCAGCTCAATACGGCGAAAGACCGGCTGGGCGAGGCGGACATGGAATTGTTCGCCCCGCACCTGAAGAAATAGGCTTGGAAGGGATCGGCGGCGCTCAGCCGCCGATTTCCTTTGCAATCAGCTTGCCGAGGCGGCCGATGCCTTCCTCGATCATCTCGATCGTTGGCGCAGGAGAAGCTGAGGCGGATCGTGTTCTCGCCCGAGCCATCGGCAAAGAAGGCCCTGCCCGGCACGAAGGCGACCTTCGTGGTCTCGATCGACTTCGCGAGCAGCGCCGCACCATCCATGCCCTTCGGCAGCGTGATCCAGATGAACATGCCGCCTTCCGGCTTCGTCCAGCTGATTCCGGCCGGCATATGCTTTTCCAGCGCCGCCAGCATGCAATCGCGGCGATGGCTGTAGGCAGCCTTGATCTTGGCGACCTGCGCATCGAAGCCGCGCTCGGCAACCTGGGTGATCGCCATCTGGTTGATCGTCGAGGAATGCAGGTCGGCAGCCTGCTTCATCAGCACGAGCTTGCGGATGACCGGCGCGTTGGCGACGATGAAGCCGACGCGAAGACCGGGCGCCAGCGTCTTCGAGAAGCTGCCGCAGTAGATCGTCCGCGTGTCGTTGATGTGCCCTTTCTTGGCGATCTCCAGCGCCAGGATCGGCGGGATCGCATCGCCGTCATAGCGCAGCGACTGATAGGCGGCATCTTCGATCACCGCGATATCGAGTTCTTCCGCGAGTTCGAGCACCTTTTCGCGGCCCGCGCGATCGACGGTCTCGCCGGTCGGGTTGGAGAAGTCGGCGGAGAGATAGGCGAACTTCACCTTGCCGCCGTTCTGAGCAGCCGTCGCGCGATAGGAATCCGGCGTGCGGTTGCCGTTCGGCGTCAGCTGGTCATAGGACGGCTCATAGGCATTGAAGGCCTGCAGCGCGCCGAGATAGGTCGGCCAAGTGACGAGCGCCGTATCGTTCGGCGAAAGGAAAAGCTTGCCGAGATAGTCGAGACCCTGCTGCGAGCCCGAAACGATGAAAACGTTGTCGAGGTCGCAGGGGATGTCGAGCGCCGCCATCTGCTTGATCAGCCATTCGCGGAGCGGCTTGTAGCCTTCGCTGACGGAGTATTGCAGCGCCGAGTTGACGGCAGCGCTATCGAAAATATCGGCATAGGCAGCCTTGAATTCCTTATCGGGAAACAGCGCCGGATCCGGAATGCCGCCGGCGAACGATATGATGTCCGGCTGATCGAGAAGTTTCAGAAGCTCACGGATTTCCGATGCACGCATGCGCGACGAACGGGTCGCAAATATATTGTCCCAATTCAACATGGGCGTTTCCTCATATTTTCTATAGCCGCCATCTGACCACCCGGCGGTATTTATGTCAACAATACTGACCTATTTTCTTGTCATCGTGACAAGTTTCAGGTCTTGTATTCGAAAGGATTAAGGACCGGAATAGCGAGACGAAGGAAAATCGAGCGACTATTGACTGATCTATGCTGTATTCTTACCTTGCCCATATCGATAAAGCAGAGGTAAGAATGGCCACCGCAACTCTGTCCACGAAATTTCAGATTTCCATTCCCAAGGAAGATGCCGCGACCAGCAAGCACTGGTCGGCGGGACGAAGTTCGTGTTTATTCCGAAAGGCAAAGGCGTATTGCTGATGCCTGTACCGGGATTGAACGATCTCCGCGGCCTCGCAAAGGCGCAAACCCGAGATTTCACCGGCAGGATCGACCGTATTTTGATAACGAGTCCTCAGCAAGGTTATTGAATGAATGGTTAAAGCGCCAGCGGCCTGTTACGCCGAAGTTCCGAGATTACATTGGTATCCAAAACATACATTCAGTCGAAAACCGGAGGTTTCCGATGCTTCCAGCCTCCGCGATGCGTGGAATATCGAGATTGCAAACGTGGCTCTGGAGCGAGAGAACGCTGGCGAAGAGGCCTCGACCGTTTCTTGTCAAGCTTTCCACATTCCGCGATCGATACGAGTACCGCTTCGATCACCGCGCTTGCGCGACGAGCGGCGGACGGCTTCGACGTCGCTCACAACTCGCTATGGCAGTGCCATTATCCTGCAACGGCATTGAGCGCATGATGCCGCCTATTTTAGGCTGAGACTGCTCACTTCAAGGATTTGGCCAATCGCGCTTCAGTTATTTCGAGAAGACCTAATGACGTCTTCATTCTATGACGAAAACGCCGAGGTCTATGCCTCGAGAAACCGCAAGCTTCCCGCGGCGCGGCTCGATGCGTTTCTCACTGCCCTTCCTTCCGGCGCCCGAATCATCGAACTCGGTTGCGGCGGTGGACAGGACAGCGCCTACATGTTTTCGAAAGGCTTCGACGTGATCCCGACGGAAGGCTCGGCCGAACTGGCCAAGCAGGCGGAGAAGCTACTCGGCAGACCGGTGAAGGTCATGCAGTTCGAAGCGCTCGACGCGGAGAACGAGTTCGATGGCGTCTGGGCCGAGGCCAGCCTGCTGCATGTACCACGAGTGGACCTGCCCGGCGTGCTTGCCCGCATCCGCCGCGCGCTGAACAATGGCGGCGTCTTCCACGCAAGCTTCAAGGCGGGAACGGCAGAAGGCCACGACGGTTTCGGCCGCTATTACAACTATCCGTCGGCCGAGTGGCTTTCGGAACTGCTATCGGTCGGCGGCTGGCAGAACATCAGCATCGATGAAGCCGACGGCAGTGGCTACGACAACAAGCCGACGCGCTGGCTTTATCTGAGAGCAGCGAAAATAAAAAGGCCGGAGCTTTCGCCCCGGCCCTTCGAATTCAAGCAGCCCAAACCGCTTAGTTGACCGACTTGTCGACCAGCTTGTTCTTGCCGATCCACGGCATCATGCCGCGCAGCTTGGCGCCGACTTCCTCGATCTGGTGGGCGTCGTTGTTGCGGCGGATGCCCTTGAAGCGGGCCATGCCGGAACGGTATTCCTGCATCCATTCGGAGGTGAACTTGCCGGTCTGGATGTCCTTGAGGACGCGCTTCATCTCGGCCTTGGTCTCTTCGGTGATGATGCGCGGGCCGGTGACGTATTCGCCCCACTCGGCCGTGTTCGAGATCGAGTAGTTCATGTTGGCGATGCCGCCTTCATAGATCAGGTCGACGATGAGCTTCACTTCGTGCAGGCATTCGAAATAGGCCATTTCCGGAGCGTAACCGGCCTCGACCAGCGTTTCGAAGCCGGCGCGGATGAGCTCGACGAGACCGCCGCAGAGAACGACCTGTTCGCCGAAGAGGTCGGTTTCGCACTCTTCGCGGAAGTTGGTCTCGATGATGCCGGAGCGGCCGCCGCCGACGCCGCAGGCGTAGGAGAGAGCGAGTTCAAGCGCATTGCCGGAAGCGTTCTGGTGAACGGCAACGAGGCAGGGAACGCCGCCGCCCTTCTGGTATTCGCCGCGAACCGTGTGGCCCGGGCCCTTCGGCGCGATCATGACGACGTCGACGGAAGCCTTCGGCTCGATGAGGCCGAAGTGGACGTTGAGACCGTGTGCGAAAGCGATGGCAGCGCCGTCGCGGATGTTGCCGGCGATTTCCGACTTGTAGATGTCGGCCTGCAGTTCGTCCGGGGTCGCCATCATCATCAGGTCGGCCCACTTGGCGGCTTCGGCAACGGTCATGACCTTGAAGCCGTCGGCTTCGGCCTTCTTGACCGTCGGCGAACCGGCCTTGAGCGCGATGACGACGTTGTTGGCGCCGCTGTCCTTCAGGTTCAGCGCATGGGCGCGGCCCTGCGAACCGTAGCCGATGACGGCGACCTTCTTGGACTTGATGAGATTGAGATCGGCATCACGATCGTAATAGACGCGCATTTGAAGTTCCTTCCCTTTTGCTTGTCTTGTTGACGTAGAATAGCGGAACTCAGCTCAGCGCCGGCATTTCCGCCAAAACCTTCTCCGTGCCGTAGAGACGCAGGAAGGCGGTGACCGCCCTCTCCGCCTGCCGCGCGGTATCCTTGAGGCCCGGCTCGCCGAGCAGCATGCGCACATGCAGGTCGGAAACGATCAGGCCGTAAAGCGTGTGATATGCCTCGTCGCGCATCATGAAAACGCAGAAGCCCTGCCCGCTTGCCGGCGTCGATCAGCGCCATGGCGCGGCGGTCGATCTGCCTGCGCCCGCGCTCCAGGAGCAATTTTCCAAGCTTCGAGCCGTCGCGGTTCGACTGGCCGATCGCGAGCCGGTTCAGCGCCAGTGAAACATCGCCGGCCAGGACTTCCAGCAAGTCCCGCGCGAAGGTCACAACATGGTCATGCAGGCTCGCAGCCGTCAGGCGTTCGCCGTTGCGCTCGAAAGTGCGCACCTTGCTCGCCTGATAGGCGATCATGGCCGAAAGCAGGCCGTCGCGGTCGCCGAACCACTTGTAGAGGCTTTCCTTGGAGCAGTTGGCCGCGCGCGCCACGCCGGAAGTCGTCAGGGCTTTCTCTCCGCCATCCACGAGAAGCTGCAAAGCCTGCTCCAGAACGGCGTTCTGACGCGGTGAAAATTCGCTGGGCTCCAAGGTTTCCACGGACACGATATGCACTCCCAAGTACGTACCGTACGGTACGGTTCTTGCGTGTTTATCGCGCAGACACAATCGCCCGTCAAGAGGTCATGACGGGGCGAAACCAATTTTTCGAATGGTGAAAGCGGCACGCCTATTCCGCCGCGGCCGCACGCAGGCTGTCGACATCACGCAGCGGCGAAAGTCCGTATAGGCGGCTGTATTCGCGGCTGAACTGCGAGGGGCTCTGATAGCCCACGCGATGTCCTGCCAGTCCCGGCATCCAGCCGCTCGACCAGCATCAGCCGCCGCGCCTCGTGCAGGCGGAGCTGCTTCTGGAATTGCACCGGCGTCATCGCGGTGACCGATTTGAAATGGTGATGGAAGGAAGAGACGCTCATCCCGACGTGATCGGCGAGCATCTTCGATGCGCAGGGGGCGGGCGTAATTTTCGCGCAGCCAGGCGACGGCACGGGCGATCTTGTTGCTCTGGCTTTCAGCCAGGGCGATGTTCAAAAGCCGTGGCCCGTCGGGGCCGGTCAGCACGCGGTAGAGAATTTCTTCTTCGATCAGCGGCGCCATCGCTGGAATCTCGGCCGGACGATCGAGCAAGCGCACCAGACGGATGGCAGCATCCAGCAATTCGGCAGGAGCAACATTGACCACGATGCCGCGCATGCCGTCGGTGTCGGCGGACGGCCGCGGGATGTCGACGCGCCGGAGGAGCGCTGCGACCTTCTCAACGTCGATTGCCATGGCAAAGCATAGATGGGGCGTCTCCTGACTGGCTTCCGTAACGCGCCACGCGACCGGCAGTTCGAGGGAGGTCAGAAGATAATCGCCGGTCGCATAGTTCAACGTTTCCCTGCCGAGCCTAACGCTCTTTGCACCTTGGAGCACCAGAGCCACACATGGACGGTAAGCGGAATGAAAAGGCTCCGTCCGTCGCGAGCGGCGGCTTAAAAGCAGGCTGTCGATGGCCGTCGCAAACTCGCCCTCGCCTGGCGTATGGCGTGCGGCGATGGAAGCGATTTCCTGGTAGGGGTTGAAAGGCAATGTCATATGGAAGCCTATGTATCGTATAGCGCTCGGGAGCAGCCTCTATCTAGGATGACTTACTGACGCATGAAACCGGTGGCGCCCTAAATTTTTGCAGGATCATGCAAAAAGCTCGTAGGATCGCTCTAACGCCTGCGCCGCCATCCGATGCATGTTCCGCCTCCCTTTCGTCCCCTCCCAACCAAAGGAAGTCTCAGATGGCTATTGCAAAAGGCTATGCCGCTACCGACGCGTCCAAACCCCTGACGCCATTCACCTTCGAACGCCGCGAACCCAATGACGACGACGTCGTCATCTCCATCAAATATTCCGGTGTCTGCCATTCGGACATCCATCAGGCACGCGGCGAATGGGGTAACTCCACCTTCCCGATGGTGCCCGGCCACGAAATCGCCGGTGTCGTCACCTCCGTCGGCTCGAAGGTAACGAAGTTCAAGGTCGGCGATCACGTCGGTGTCGGCTGCTTCGTCAATTCCTGCGTCGGCTGCGCAACGCGCGACCTGGACAACGAACAGTATCTGCCGGGCCTCGTCCAGACCTACAACGACTTTGAAGCCGACGGAAAGACGCCGACCTATGGCGGCTATTCCGACTCGATCGTCGTCAAGGAAGGCTATGTCCTTTCGATCCCCGACAATCTGCCGCTCGATGCTGCCGCCCCGCTGCTGTGCGCCGGCATCACTCTCTATTCGCCGCTGCGCCACTGGAATGCCGGCCCCGGCAAGAAGGTCGCGATCGTCGGCATGGGCGGCCTAGGCCACATGGGCGTCAAGCTCGGCGCGCGCGATGGGCGCCGACATCACCGTTCTGAGCCAGACGCTTTCGAAGAAGGAAGACGGCCTGAAGCTCGGCGCCAAGGAATATTATGCGACCAGCGACGCGGAGACCTTCACGAAGCTCGCCGGCACTTTCGACCTGATCATCTGCACCGTCGGCACAGCGATCGACTGGAATGCCTATCTCAATCTCCTGAAGGTCAACGGCTCGATGGTGCTGCTGGGCGTTCCGGAACATGCCGTACCGGTGCACGCCTTCTCGCTCATTCCGCGGCCGCAAGAGCCTTTCCGGTTCGATGATCGGCTCGATCAAGGAAACGCAGGAAATGCTCGATTTCTGCGGCAAGCACAACATCGTCTCCGAAATCGAGAAGATCAACATCCAGGATATCAACGAAGCCTATGAGCGCGTCGTGAAGAGCGATGTCCGCTACCGCTTCGTCATCGATATCGCCTCGCTGGCAGCGTAACGACACCGAAGGCGGCTCTCCGGAGCCGCCTTTCATTCCGCCTGATTCTCTTCCCGCATGCTTTCCTTCTGCGTGATCAGCCGGGCGCTGTGCTTGCCGCTCAGAAAGATCCAGAGCCAGTTCCAAGCGACGGCAAACCGCGACCGCGTCCCGATCAGGAAGTAGATATGGGCGATGCCCCATACCCACCAGGCAATCCATCCCTTCAGTTTGATGCTGCCAAAATCGATGATCGCCGCACTCTTGCCGATGGTCGCGAGGCTGCCCTGATGCCGGTAGCGGAACGGCGCTGACATGGTTTTCCCCGCAATCCGCGCGCGGATGACCTTTGCCACATAGGTGCCTTGCTGTTTTGCGGCAGGCGCAATACCGGGTACCGGCGAACCATCCTCCCGCTTCACGGAGGCCGTATCGCCGATGACGAAGACGTCCGGG
Organism: uncultured Alphaproteobacteria bacterium; assembly: GCA_963838565.1. Classification (GTDB taxonomy): domain Bacteria; phylum Pseudomonadota; class Alphaproteobacteria; order Rhizobiales; family Rhizobiaceae; genus Rhizobium. The sequence continues at coordinate 20,611 of CAWIRO010000010.1, read as the reverse complement.
AGGCCCGGTGCCGTCAAGTTCTTCTCGACTTCGACGCGCCCCGCCCGATCGGCCGGAACATCCAGCCACTTCGCGGCAGGCGACGCCTGGACCCCGGCGGCCCATACGATCGTCCGGCTCGGGATGAACCTCTCCCCGATCATCACGCCATCCGCCGTGCAGTTCGTCACCATCTCGCCGAGATGAACCTCGACGCCGAGTTTCTCCAGCGCCTGCTTGGCGTAAGCGGAAAGCTCCTCGGCAAAACTTGGCAAGATCCGCGGCCCGGCTTCCGCCAGCACGACCCTGGTCCTGCGTGTATCGATGTTCCGGAATTCATCCGGCAAGATGTAATGCGCAAGCTCCGCGATGATGCCTGCCAGTTCGACCCCGGTCGGGCCGGCGCCAACGATCGTGAAGGTCAGCAGTGCATCCCTGACGGCCGGGTCCGTTTCCAATTCGGCACGCTCGAAGGCGAGCAGCATGCGACGGCGGATCGTCGTTGCGTCCTCGAGCGTCTTTAGCCCCGGCGCGACGGGCGCCCATTCGTCATGTCCGAAATAGGCATGCGTCGCGCCGGTCGCAAGCACCAGCGTATCGTAAGGTAAGGTCATGCCATTCCGTAAGGTAACGATCTTCGCATTCGTGTCGACCCCAGTCACTTCGCCAAGCAGCGTCGTGACATCGGACCGGTCGCTGTAAAGCTGGCGGATCGGCCAGGCGATTTCGGATGTCGAGAGGATCGTCGTTGCGACCTGATAGAGCAGCGGCTGAAAGAGATGGTGATTGCGGCGATCAACCAGGGTGATCTTCGCTCCCGCACCCTTGAGCTCATTGACGAGTTGCAGCCCGCCGAAACCGCCGCCGACAACGACGACACGATGTTCGCTCATGACATACCCCTTTCGCGATTTCGCTGTGGGCAAATGTCGCCTCTGACAGAAAGGTTTCAACTTCTGGCTCGGCATAGCTGCCCTGCAGCCTCAGCCGGCATAGCTGACCGGGATCGCGGTACCGCCTTTCAGCAACTCCATGGAGATCGACGCCGAGACGTCGAACAGTTCGATCTTGCGGACGATCTGCTTGTAGATGATATCGTAATGCTCGACGCGCGGCAGCACGATCTTCAGGATGTAGTCCTGGTTGCCTGTCAGCCGATGGGCTTCGACGATTTCCGGAATGCCGCTGATCGCCTTGCGGAATGTCTCGATCCATTCGTCGGAATGATGCGCCGTCTTGATCAGAGCAAAGACCGTCGTCGGCACCCCCATCTTTTCGCGGTCGAGCACGACGATGCGCCGGGCGATATGACCGCTCTCCTCCAGGCGCTGGATCCGCCGCGAGCAGGCTGAAACCGAAAGCGCTACGCGCTCCGCGAGATCGCTGACGGAAATACCGGCATCCGTCTGCAGAAGGTCAAGAATCTTCCTGTCGCGATCATCAAGCATTGCTAAACTTCATATTGGCGCCGATTTTTTGCACGATATGAGAAAAATGCACAAAATCATAGAGACAGAATGTAAAGACGATCAAAGAATGCAAACATTCGGCGCAAAGACTGAGGCATGCTTTGCGCATTCGAATCCGAAGGGTGGAGCACGGAAAATGCAGACAATCGGCCTGATCGGCGGCATGAGCTTTGAAAGCTCGGCGGTCTATTATCGTCTGGTCAACGAGATGGTTCGCGAGCGCCTGGGCGGCTTGGCTTCCGCCGAACTTGTCATGCATTCCGTCAACTTCGAAGAGATCGTCGCGATGCAGAAGGCAGGCAATTGGGACGCCGCTGCCGCCCGCCTTGGCGATGCCGCGCTTCGCCTGCAGATCGCCGGCGCCCGCTGCATCCTCATCTGCACCAATACCATGCATCTGATCGCCGACCAGGTTGCATCGCGTATCTCGATTCCGCTGATCCATATCATCGATGAGACGGCTCGTTCGCTGAAGGCTGCGGGACGCAAGCGTCCGCTGCTGCTTGCGACACGTTACACGATGGAGCATGGTTTCTATGCGGATCGCATGAAAAGCCTGGGTGTCGACGTCATGGTCCCAGAGGCTGCCGACCGCACCACCGTTCACGACATCATCTTCAATGAGCTTTGCGCCGGAAAAGTCCTCGACAGCTCGCGGGCGAAGCTGATGGAGATCATCGAACGCGAGCGCGCCAAGGGCGCAGACAGCATCATTCTCGGTTGCACCGAGATCTGCCTGATCCTCGATCCGAACAAGCTGCCCCTGCCCGGCTTCGATACCACCGCGATCCATGCCAGCGGCTGCCGTCGATTTTTCGATCGGCGAAGAGCGGAGCGACGAAACCGCAGCAGCGTAGCATCCAATTTAATTGACTCAGTCAATTAAATGCAGGACAATGTCTCCTATCGGGAGATTTTGTCATGCACGATTCCGCCCTTGTCGAAGCCGCGCGCGACTTCAGCCGCTTTTATACCAACTTCCTCGGCGTCCTGAACAAGGCCTATCTCGACACGCCCTTCACCCTGACGGATGCGCGGGTGCTTTTCGAGATCGGTTCGCATGACGGCATAAGCGCCGTGGCGCTGGCACGCGACCTTCATCTGGACCCCGCCTATCTCAGCCGCATCCTGAAGCGATTTCGCGACGATGGCCTCGTCGAGACGCAAGCCGACCCTGCCGATCTGCGCAGCCAGATCATCAAAGTCACCGCAAAGGGACATGAACAATTTCAGGAGCTTGGGCGCCGCTCGAATGTACAGATTGCTGAACGTTTCGATGCGCTTGCCCTCGGCGAGCCGCAGCGCGTTATCAACGCCATGCAGACCATCCGCTCGCTGCTCGACCCGAACTCCAAGCCGAACCCTGCGATCATCCGCGCCCACCGGCCCGGCGACATCGGCTGGATCGTGCAGAGCCAGGGCAAGGCCTATGCCGAGGAATACGGCTGGGACATGCGCTTCGAGGGCCTCGTCGCCGAAGTGGCCGGCCGCTTCCTCGCCAATTTCGACCCGGCGATGGAATACTGCTGGATCGCCGAACGCGGCGGCATCAATGTCGGCTCGGTGCTTGTGACGAATGGCGGCGATGGGATTGCCAAGTTGCGGTTGCTCTATGTCGACAAGGCCGCGCGAGGGCTCGGCCTCGGCAAGATGCTCGTCGATGAATGCATCCGCTTTGCCAAGGCGAAGGGATATCGCCAGCTTTCGCTCTGGACCAACGACGTACTGGAGGCCGCTCGCGGCATTTACGTGAAGGCTGGCTTCCGGCTTGTCTCCGAAGAGAGACACCGCATGTTCGGCCCCGAGGAAAACGGTCAAACCTGGGTTCTGGATCTCTAACCTGCTGCACTGCAAAAAATTCACTTGATTTGGAAACGATCATTTCCTAATCGGACGAACCATGATCACAGCAACCATCAGCGAGCAGAGCCGATCGCGCGGCAGGCCGCGGGAATTCGACATGGACGCAGCGCTCGACAAGGCGCTTAGCGTCTTTTCCGAGCGCGGCTATCACGCAGCCTCGATCAGCGAATTGACGGATGCGATGGAACTTGCGTCCGGTAGCGTCTACAAGGCCTTCAAGGACAAGCGCGGCATCTTTCTCGCCGCCTTCGACCGCTACCGCGCAGTACGCCGCGCTTTGCTGGATGCCCGTATGGCGAAGGTGGAGACCGGTCGCGACAAGATCCGTGAAATTCTGACCTCCTACGCCATCTCCTCCCACGGAGAATCCGGCAAGCGGGGTTGTCTTGTCGTCGGCAGCGCCAACGAGCTTGCGATCTTCGATCAGGAGGCTGCAGTGCGCGTCGCCGCTGCCTTTGCTGCAAACGAGGAATTGCTTCTGGAACTCATCCATCTCGGCCAGTCCGATGGCTCGATCCCCCAAACGCTCGACGCGGCGACAGCTGCCCGCGCGCTGCTCTGCCTGACCAAGGGCATGCGCGTTGTGGGCAAGACCGGCCGCACCGAAGAGGACATGAATGCCGTGGCGGAAGCCGCAATGAAACTTCTCGACTGATACAGACCATCCGCAAGAAGCGGGTGGCGCCAAAAGACTTTAAGACCGATCCTCCCAGATCCGCATACCGGAGTTTTTATGAGCATTTCAACCGCCACGCACGAGACCGCCATTCCCCGGACGATCTCGCCTTTGATGACATTCCTTTTCGCCGCCGCCTGCGGCCTTGTCGCCGCCAATCTCTATTACAGTCAGCCGCTGGCAGGTCTGATCAGCGCCGACCTCGGCTTCACGCCGGCAGCCACAGGCCTGATCGTGACGCTGACCCAGATCGGCTACGGCCTTGGCCTGCTCCTCATCGCCCCCCTCGGCGATCTCCTTGAAAACCGCCGCCTCGTGCTGGTGCTGATCCTTGCGTCGGCCGTAGCGCTCATCGGTGCCGCATTCTCATCGACGCCGAGCCTGTTCCTCTTTGCCTCGCTGTGCATCGGTCTGTCTTCCGTCGCGGTGCAGGTTCTGGTGCCCTTCGCCGCCCACATGGCGCCGGATGCGATACGCGGCCGCGTCGTCGGCAACGTCATGAGCGGTCTTCTCTGCGGCATCATGCTTTCCCGCCCCTTTGCGAGCTTCGTCGCCGAGGCCTCGTCCTGGCACATGGTCTATTACGTCACGGCGGCAATCATGGTCGGGCTAGTCGCGATCCTGCGCCCAATTCTGCCGGTTCGCGTCCCGCATACAAGGCTCGGCTACGGCACGCTGCTCGCCTCAATGCTGCACCTTGCCATGACGTCGCGCATCCTTCAGCGCCGCGCACTCTATCAAGCCGGGATGTTCGGTGCCTTCAGCCTGTTCTGGACGACCACGCCGCTGCTGCTCGCAAGCCCGGCATTCGGCTTTACCCAGAACGGCATCGCGCTCTTTGCGCTTGCCGGTGCTGCCGGCGCCATCGCCTCGCCGATTGCCGGACGTCTTGCCGATCGCGGCCTGACGAAAGCCGCCTCGACGCTCGCCATGCTGCTCGGCATGTCAGCTTTCCTGATTGGCCATTTCGCCACGGACGGCTCGACGCTGGCCATTGCCCTCCTGACGGCCGCCGCAATCCTTCTCGACTTCGGCGTCACGACCAACCTCGTCTGCGGCCAGCGCGCGATCTATGCAATCAGCGCCGACCATCGCAGCCGGTTGAACGGCCTCTACATGGCAACCTTTTTTGCCGGCGGTGCTCTAGGCTCGGCGATTGGCGGCTGGGCTTATGCGACGGGCGGATGGACGATGGCAGCCTGGATCGGCTTCTGCTTCCCCGCCTTCGCCTTCCTGCTCTTCCTCACCGAGGGACGCGGCAAGTAAGCCGCGTCTCAGCTTTCGGCGGCATCGAAACGAACTCGGGCGGCGCGAACGGCATCATGGTTCGCTTCCGCCCAATTCAAAAGCGGTGTCAGCGCGCCGTAAAGCGAGCGGCCGAGTTCTGTGATGCGGTATTCGACGCTCGGCGGCTTGGTGGGAAACACCTCCCGCTCGATATAGCCCTCGCGCTGCAGGTCGCGCAGCGTCTGCGTCAGCATTCTCTGTGAGATATCAGGGATCTTCCGCCGCAACTCGCCAAAGCGATAAGGGCGCGCGGCGAGCGCTTCCAGCATCAGCGTCGACCACTTGCCGCCGATCTGCTGCATCATATCCCTGACCGGGCAATTGTTGAAATCGAGAGCTCCGAGATCAATCTCTCGGCGGATGCCGGGAGCCGGCTTGCTCTTCAGATTCAGGACGGCGCCGTTCATGCACGGGTGGTTCCTCTTTGGTAACCTACAGCGAAAAAACTGCCTTCTTTACAGCCTTGAAGTCAATTCCTATTGTAGAGCTACTCTCTTTTTGAGACCACTTAGAGGAAGCCCTATGAACGAAACAATTCTTGTCACCGGCGCGGCCGGCCGGCTCGGCCAGCGCGTCATCCATCACCTGCTCGAAACCTACAAGGTTCCTACACTCTGACCGGCGCACAATCGCTGGGTCCGAAAGCAGTGCAGCCAGCATCGCGGACGGCGTCGGCAAGCCGCTCGAAGCCGTCCCGGTTAACGACGAGCAACTCGGCCACGGCATGCGCAGTGCGGGCCTGCCAGACTTCCTCGCCGACATGCTGGTTTCAGCCGATGCCAACATCCGTGCCGGCAACTTCGATATCGTGACGGAAGACTTCAAAAAGCTGACCGGCAAGGAGCCGCGGCGGCTGAAGGATTTCCTCATCGCCCATAAGGCTGCTCTGCTGGCATAGCCTCTGTTTCTCCCTCATTCCTGTGCTCGTCACAGGGATGAGGTAAAAATGGAAGTGCTGCCTTCTAGATCTTCTGGCCGCAAGCGCGGCAGAAGCGGCGGACGGTTTCCGCCATGCCGTATTCCAGCGCATCGGCCGTGAGGCCATGGCCGATCGATACTTCGGCGAGCTTCGGAATGCGCTTCACGAGCGGCGGCAGGTTGGCGACCGTCAGGTCATGGCCGGCATTGACCCCGAGGCCGATCGCAAGCGCTGCATCCGCCGTCTTGCCAAGCGCTTCCAGAATCGGCGCTGCCCGCTCCGGTGCGTCATAGCAGCCGCCATAGGGACCGGTATAAAGCTCGATCCGGTCGGCTCCCGTCGCCTTGGCGATCTTCACCGCCTCGGCATCGCCGTCGCCGTCGGCAAAAAGCGAGACGCGGGTTCCCATCTTTTTCAGCCTTGCAACAACATCCGTGAGGAAGGCCTGGTGCTTGCGGAAATCCCAGCCGTGGTCGGAGGTCGCCTGCGATGGATCGTCGGGCACGAGCGTGACCTGCTCGGGTGCCGCACCTTTGCAGAGTTCGAGGAATTCCTCCGTCGGATAGCCCTCGATATTGAACTCGGCCTCCGGGAATTCGTCGTCGATCAGGTTGCGAATCACCGGCAGGTCGGAAAAGCGGATATGCCGCTGATCCGGCCGCGGATGGACGGTCAGCCCGCTGGCGCCCGATTGCAAGGCGATGCGCCCCAACCCTTCCACGCTCGGCCATGGCAGATCGCGCCGGTTGCGCAGCATGGCGATGGCATTGAGGTTGACGGAAAGCGTTGTCGGCATGTCGGTGATCCATTCGATGCGGAATGCGTGAGCTGCTTTTTATGCCAATGGACCCGCCGAGGCCAACGAGATTCGCTCATGGCCGCATGCGAATCTTTGATAGGCGCGCTCCGGCGCAAAGGGTGTACCGCCGGAAGTATTACCGGTCTTATTTGAAGATTTGCCGGCATTGCCGTCAATCCAGTCCAATTGCGTAGCATCAAGCTATCGGAACTGCGTTGCTATCGCATTTAAAACCGATTATTTTTGGCACTTTAAAAGATGACCGGTCACGCATACCGTGAAGAATAGGTATCGAGTCAGTACGCCGCGTACTGCTTCTCCTTGACGATGATAATCGAGGAACACCACTCCACAGCGCTTTCGAAGCAACTGGCAAACCGCATGAGGTGCAACTTTATGCCCCGGGAGGGTTCATGCCAGATGGTACCAAACGTGTCGCCGGCGGTGAAGCGTCGGTAGGCCGGGCCAAATACCGGTTCCTGCCGTCTACCGCGCTGCCGGCGGATTTGCCTGAGGGACCGGTGCCTATCGCCGAGATGGCGAATGCATTCGGGGTCACGCACAGGACACTGCATTTCTACGAAGAGAAAGGGCTGCTCTCGGCAAACCGCATCGGCCTGATGCGCGTTTACGGCGAGGACGATGTGATGCGGATGGCCGTCATCAACGTCTGCCGCGAGTCCGGCATGCCGATCGCCGTCATCCAGGAATTGATGGACGAGCTGCGCCGTGCGTCCTCGCAGGAAGAAGCCGAAGCAATGTTTCGCGAGGCACTGACTATCCGCAAGCGCGAGCTGACGGCGGAAATGTCGACGCTGCACCGTCAGTTGCAGCAGGTCAGCGATCTGCTCGACGCCGATGCCAACAGCGAGATGCCGCCGCTGAACGACAACGAGGACCTCTGCAGCCTTTCAGATGAGGAGTTGCGCTGTCTCACCCTGATGGCCGAAGGCTTCTCGACGCAGCGCATCGCCCGCGCACTCGATCTCAAGCACGACGAAGCACAGGCGCTCGAATCCGCGATCATCCTGAAATTCCGCGCAAACAACCGCTTCCAGGCTATCGCCAAGGCGGTGCTTCTCGGAATTGTCAACGTCTGACGTCTGGGCGACGGCAACCACCGTTTCCGCGCGTTACCGCACGATCGTCAGCGTTTCCGCCGCACGCGTGATTGCGGTGTAAAGCCAGCGTTCGCGCGTATCGCGGAAGGCCCAGCTTTCATCGAAGAGCACGACATTGTTCCACTGCGAGCCCTGCGCCTTGTGCACGGTCAGCGCATAGCCGTAATCGAACTCGTCATAGCGCTTGCGCGTATTCCACGGGATTTCGCCTTCGACATCCTCGAACGCCTGCTTCAGCAGCTTGATCTTGGCCGCCCCGCGATCCATGTCGTCGTCTTCCGGTCGCACGAGCAGGTTGATGCCCGGCTTCGTCGTCTCCTTCGACGACGTCATCACCTGCCAGAGCGAGCCGTTGAGCAGCCCCTTAGCGGGATCATTGCGCAGGCAAACGAGCTTGTCGCCTGTCTGCGGATAGTCCGCGTTAAAGCCCTTCAGTTCGCGCAGGCGCTGGTTATAGCGCCGGCGCGTGCGGTTGGTGCCGACGAGCACCTGATCGGCATCGAGCACCAGCGCCTGGTTGACCTCGTTCTTCGAGATCACCTGGGCGGTGCCGTAGTCGCCATGCATGATCTCGTTGCCCTCGCGCACCTGCATGGCAAGCTTGATGATCGGATTGTCGCGCGCCTGGCGGTGAATATCCGTCAGCAGGTAATCCGGCTCCTGATTGGTGAAGTAGCCGCCGCCCGAAACCGGCGGCAGCTGGCCGGGATCGCCGAGCACCAGGATCGGCGTGCCGAAGCTCATCAGGTCCTTGCCGAGCGCCTCGTCCACCATCGAGCATTCGTCGACGATGATCAGTGCAGCCTTGGCGACCGGGCTCTGCCGGTTGATGGCAAACATCGGCGCGATCGAGGTCTTGCCGGTCTCCTCGTCCTCGACGGCCTCCTCGCCGCGCGGACGGTAGATCAGCGAGTGGATGGTCTTGGCATTGCTGGCGCCGCGCGAGCGCAGCACCTGCGCCGCCTTGCCGGTGAAGGCGGCAAACAGCACGTCGCCATCGACATTCTCCGCAAAATGCTTGGCAAGCGTCGTCTTGCCCGTTCCGGCGTAGCCGAACAGACGGAAGAGCGGCGACCTGCCCTCCTTCAGCCATTTCGAAACGGCCTTCAGGGCTTCATCCTGTTGCGGAGCGAATTGCATGGGGCGACTTGGCAGGATTCGCGGCCGCGAAGCAAGGCGTAAAAGTGCGCGCGCCGGTTGTTGCCGCTTGACGGCCTGCTTTCGGGCCGCTTGAACGCGGATTTTGCGCCCGTTAGTGTCACCCGGCCAGTTGAAGGGGATTCGTGTGAGAAGAGGCATTCGGCTTTGTCTGTCGATGGTGGCCCTAGCGTTGCCGGCGGCCGCACAGGCGGAGTGGCAAGCCGTTGAACAGATCAAGCCATATGCAATCAGCGGAACGACCGGCGCCGAACTCTACGCATCGATCGGCGAACAAGGACCGCCGGCCGGCCTCGGACGCGTCATCGCGCATACGACCTTCAAGCTCACCTGGACTAGGAAATACGAGCCGCAGCCGGACAGGTCCTGCAAGCTGACGACGGCGCGTCCGAAGCTGATCATCACCTACACGCTGCCGAAGCCCGCAACGCCGTTGCCGTTAGCGACGAAGGCGAGTTGGGAAAGCTTCATTGAGGGCGTCGAAACCCACGAACGGTGGCACGGCGAAACCATCAAGCAGATGGTCAAGGAGATCGAAGCCTACAGCCTCGGTCTTACCGCTGCTGACGATCCGGACTGCCGCAAGATCCGAGCGGTTCTCCAGACGCGTCTCGGCGAGCTCTCCGGCCACCAGCGCCAGCAGGGCCGGGACTTCGATCGCGTAGAGATGGGTCAAGGTGGCAACATCCAACAGCTCATCCTGAAGCTGGTGAATGGGCCGTAGGAGACACGGCCAATCGTCGCCCGAACACCGAAACCGGTTATGAGGACTGGACGCCTGCAATATCCTGCGGTCGCGAAGGCAATTCCAATCGACGTGATGTCCCGATCCCTTCGAGGAAGACTTCATCATGGCTGACGACCAGCAGTGCCCCGTCATAGGCGCGTAATCCGCTCTCGACCGCTACGATCGAGTCGATATCGAGGTGATTTGTCGGCTCGTCGAGGATCAGGAGCGAAGGCGGCTTCGATCCTCCCAGCACACACGCCAAACCAGCCCGCAGCAACTGGCCGCCGCTGAGCGTCGATACCACCTGAAGCGCCGCATCGGCCCGGAACATGAACCGGGCAAGCGCTGCCCGGCAGGCATTTTCAGCCGCGTGCGGGTTCATCCGCAGAAAATTGTCGCGGATAGAGATCGACGGATCGAGAAGGCTCACCCGCTGGTCGAGCATCGCGAATTTCGTCATGACTGAAACCGTCCCGATCCAGGGCTTCAGCTCTCCGGTGATGAGCGCCAGCAATGTCGTCTTGCCCGAGCCGTTCGGACCGGTGACGGCAATCCGCTCCGGTCCGGTGATATCGAAAGAGAATTCGCTGAGGATTGGCCGGTCCGGCCGATAACCCACCGTCACCGAGTCCATCGTCAGAACGACCTTGCTGGCAGGCAGTCCGGTTTGCGGAAGCGTGACGGAAAAGGGTTGCAGGATTTCGATCTTGTCGCGGGCGGAGGCAGCATCTTCCAGCGCCTGCCCGCGCCGGCGTTCGGCAAGGCGGGCGTTGTCGCCGCTCGTGCCTTCGCTGCGCTGCTTCAATCCGCCGGCGACGATGCGTGGCATGTCGCCCTTGGCGGCCTTCGCCCTGCCGGTCCGATCTCTTCGCGCCTGCCGTTCGGCTGTCGCCTGCGCGCTCCGGGCAACCTCGGCCACCCGCTTCTCGGCATCGGCAAGGTCGTGCTGCGCAGCCGCCAGCTCAAGGGTCTTGCGGTCCTGATACTGGCTCCAGTTGCCGCCGTAGCGCGTGGCTCCAAGCGAGGTCAGTTCGACGATGGCGTCCACGGTTTCGAGCAGTTCCCGGTCATGGCTGACGACGATAGCGCCCCCTCGCCAGTTCGCCAGCAGGCCGATCACCGCCTGACGGCCCTCGCGATCGAGATTGTTGGTCGGCTCGTCCAGCATGAGAAAATCGGGCTCCGCGAAGATCAGCGCGGCAAGCCCGGCCCGTGTGCGCTGCCCGCCCGACAGCGCGGCAAGACGTGTCTCGGGCTGAGCATCAAGCTCGGCGCGGTCGAGGGCCGCCGCAATGCGTGCCTCCAGCATCCAGTCGGCGGCGGCCAGCTCTTCGGCTGTCGCCTCGCCCGCCTCGGCACGTCGAAGAACGGCCAGTGCCTCCGTGACACCGAAGAGATCGGCAACCGTTTCCTCAGGTTGCACCTGCACGCTCTGACGCAGCACGCCCAAGGTGCCGCCGAATATGACCGCGCCGGATTGAGGCTGAAGGTCGCCGGAGATCAGCTTGAGAAGCGTGGTCTTGCCAACGCCGTTGCGGCCGACCAGACCTGTGCGGTCTGCGCCAAGGCTCAGATCAAGATTGGAGAAAAGCGGCCGGCCGTCAGGCGTGGACCACGACAGATTGGAGAGTGTGATGGATGCAGGCATGGATACGAAGTTCCCCGGTGGCAAGGCGAATTGGCGTTGCGGTCGGGTTGGAATCCATTGCTGCACACATCCTGTCGGAATGATCGGTTGCCCGCTATCTAGACGAGAAATACTCCCGATTCAAGGCTGAGGCGAAATCCGGCAGCAGCCGTGTCTCGGATGCTCCGCATCCATCGTTGCTCTTCAAAATCTCACGCTCCGCATGGAATAAAATCCCCCCTCCCCGTGTCTCATATCAGGCAAGCAAGAAAGCCTGCCGAACGTGAGGAGAAACCCAGATGAAATCCGTAAAACTCGTGATCGCATTCGCCGTCGCATCTGCGGCGGCAACGGCCGCTTTCGCGGCAGAGCCGGTCATGACCGTCGAGTCGGCCAAGGGCAAGGTGCTCGCCGGTGAAAACGGCATGACGCTCTATACCTTCAAGAAGGACGCCAAGGGCGTTTCCAATTGCTACGACCAATGCGCCAAGAATTGGCCGCCGCTGATGGCAGCTAGCGGTGCCAAGGCAGAAGGTGCATATTCGATCATCGATCGCAAGGATGGCACGAAGCAATGGGCCAAGGACGGCATGCCGCTCTATTACTGGGTGAAGGATACCAAGAAAGGCGACATCACCGGCGATGGCGTCGGCGGCAACTGGGACCTTGCCAAACCCTGAGTAGAACGGCGTGAAGACACCTGCACCCGAAACATTCGAGGGCCAGATCCTGGCCCTCCTTCCTTCGCTCCGGCGCTATTCGCGAAGCCTCACCCGCTCGGACGCCGATGGCGAGGACCTGCTGCAGGATTGTGTCGAGAAAGTGCTTGCCCGCCGTTCGCAATGGCGCGGCCTGAACCTGCGCGGCTGGGCGCTGACCATCATGACCAATCTGTACCGGAACACGCGCCGCCAGACCCCTCCCAGCATGATGGTCGAACTCGATAGTGCCGAAGATCTGCCCTCGCCCGAGACAGCCGCCGATCCACTGGAACGCTTGCGGCTGGAAGATGCGCTGAACAGCCTTTCGGAGGAAAACCGCGCGGTGCTGATGCTCGTCGTCATCGAAGGTTACACCTACAGCGAGGTCGCAACTGCCCTCGACATTCCGATCGGCACCGTGATGTCGCGCCTGTCGCGCGCGCGCCAACGGCTTGGAGAACGAATGAAGGCCGATAATGTGATTACGCTTCGGAGACCGAAATGAACGAAACCAACCCGACCGTGCCCGAAGCGGACCTCCACGCCTATGCCGACGGGCAGCTGCCCGACAGCGCCCGCGCCCGCATCGAGGCATGGCTGCAGGACAATCCCGAAGACGCCGCTAAAGTGGCGGCATGGCAAGCGCAGAACGCCGGTATCCGATCGATGTTCGCGCCTTACGAGAAATCCAAGGAAAGCGACATCCTCCTGGTCGATCCGGAGAATGGCGCATCCGTTTGGCCAAGGCGTTCGGCCATTGCCGCAGCCGCCGTCGCCCTCTTCGTGCTTGGCGCTCTTAGCGGTCACTACGGCCCGCCGCTCCTCGAAAAGCCGGAACTCCAGCTCGCTTCTTCGGAGACGCTGCCGAAAGAGGCGCAGAACGCCTTCCTGGTCTATGCAGGCGAGGTCCGCCACCCGGTCGAAGTCTTCGCCAACGAGGAAGCGCATTTGGCAACCTGGCTCGGCAAGCGTCTCTCGATCCCGAACCTGAAAGTGCCGGACCTGCAGTCCCTCGGCTTCCGGCTCGTCGGCGGACGGCTGCTGCCGGTGGACGGAAAGCCGGGCGCGATGTTCATGTATGAGAACCAGGCGGGCGAACGCCTGACGGTGCTTGTCGGCCGCAACAAGGCAAACCGCACGACGAGCTTCCGCTTCGCCTCCGCCGACAGCGTCGAGACTTTCTACTGGATCGACGGCGAGCTCGGCTATGCCGTTACCGGCGAGATTTCGCGCGACATGCTGCGGCAGGTGGCCGAGGAGTGCTACAAGCAGTTTCCGTCGTGACGCTCAGCGCAGCGGATCGTTCGAAAGCTCGATCGGCTTTCCATGCGGCGTCGCCTCGGCCGCACGCTGCCAGCTCTCCTGCAGCGAAAGGATGGCGCCGGCATCGGCGATGCCCTTGCTGACGAGGAGCGCGGAAAGCGCGGCGACCCAGCAGTCGAAATAGTCGCTGCCGTCCACCGCCCGGCCGGGCTTGTGCAATTCGGCCGAAAGCGTCTCGGCCCATTCGCTCCAGGCAAAAAGCCCCCGCTCATGCAGATGCACCGTCATTGCGAAAGCCTCGGCCGCCCAGGGTTCGGGAAAGACCGGCTCGCCGTCGGTCGATTTCGGCAGTTGCGGTGATTGCGTCAGCGGCGAAGCCGTCTCACACAGGCTCAAGATAGCTCTCCCAGGCATCGATCGAAACCGTCAGCGAAGGATCGGCGTCCTCGCCCCAGATTTCCCCGCCGTCGAAAACGACGGTATAGAGCCATTGCGGATTCTCGCCCTTGCCGTGCGCATTGTCGTCCGGAAACACGAAAGAGCCCTGCACCGCCTCGACCACGCCGTTCCTGGCACGCGCATAGCGCGGCAGCCGGGTATGCGTTTGCGGATTGAAGTTCTTCGTCCGCACCTTGTCGCCGACGGCAAAGCGCGCAGCCGTTTCCACCGGGCGGTCGCAAGGGCCGCCGCGCGCCAGAACGCCGGCAACCATATCCGCCTTCAGAACCCGTTTCGGCACCGCTCCGGCAGTCTGCTTATGCCCGGCGTCTATCTCGGCGGCCGTTACGAATCCGTGCCGTTCGAGCAGCGACTTCCAGCGCCCGCGTCCATATCTCGTAATAGCTTGCGGAGAGATAGTCAGCCGGGGGGATGTTTTCGCGCGCATGGCGGCTTTCGTCGATCGTCCAGGCGCCGAAGGCACCGGAGGATAGCGTCAGGCCGAGCGCCCGCTTCTCCCATTCGGCGTGGAAACACGGCTCGTCCTTCTCGGGCGCGACCGGCCCGAAACCCATCTGCCCGCCGAGATCGTGCGGCCCGTTCATGCGGCTGCTCCCGGGTTGGAGGCAATTGCGGTCCCGATCATCGCATCGCGGCTGACGAGACCTGCGAGCTGCTCCTCGCTCAAACCTTCCGTCCCCTCGGGACGTTCGGGAATGACGAGATAGCGCAGTTCGGCAGTCGAATCCCAGACGCGGATTTTCTTCTCCGCGGGCAGCGTCACGCCGAACTCGGCAAGCACGCCGCGCGGATCGATGACCGCCCGCGAGCGATAGGCCGGCGCCTTGTACCAGACCGGCGGCAGGCCGAGCACCGACCAGGGATAGCAGGAGCAAAGCGTGCAGACGACGAGGTTATGGGTCTCCGGCGTATTGAACACCGCACGCATATGCTCGCCCTGCCGCCCGGTATAGCCGAGGCTGGCGATCGCCGCCGTCGCATCCTTCTTCAGCCATTCGGAAAAGCTCCGGATCGCTCCAGGCCTTGGCGACGACATGTGCACCGTTTCGCGGGCCGATCTTCGTCTCGTAGGTCTCGACAATCGTATCGATCGCCGCCGGATCGATCAGCCCCTTTTCCGTCAGCACCGTCTCCAGCGCTTTAACGCGCGCCTGCATATCGGAGTAGCGGTTGTCGTGATGATGATCGTGGTCGTGATCATGGTGATCGTGCAAGGTAACGTCCTCCCGGAGTAGGACACTGATCTTAAGCGCTTTAAGGCATCCCGCCAAGCCATTCCACATGCCTGCCCCCACGTCACCTGTAATCCTGTGTCGCGCGGCTCCTTCACGGGCGACGAATTGAATTGCCGTAACGTCAAGCACGGCGGAGCTAATCCCTTTGCTCCCGAGGTCCAAATCGGGTGGCGTGATATTCTGCGCACTCTCGCAAGCACAGAGGGTACTGCGATGAACAGGATGATTATTATCCCTGCAGTCGCCTTAGGCGCTGCATTCGCTGCCTGCGCAAGCGCAGACGACTATCACACTCTGAAAGAGGGCGAGTATCAGATCCCCGGACATCCCTATAAGTCCGCGAAAAACTGCCCGCGCACGGCACCCATCGGCAAGTTCGATGCCCGCTGCGACATTCCTCTCCTGGGCTACCGCAACTTCACCGACCCGACGATCATCGTTCAGTCAGGTGGTGTCGGCGGGTTTGGCATCAGCGGCTTCTAGATCCTTCTGATGCCTTCCTGCTATTTCAGCATCGGCCAGAGGCTCAGCACCAGGAGCGCTGCCATGGTGATATTGAACCACTTGAGACGCACCGGATCGGATAGCCACTCGCGAAGAGCGGAACCGAAACCGGCCCAGGTGGACACGCTCGGAACGTTGACCACCGCAAAGGCAAGGCCGACGATCAGGACGCTGAGGAGATAGAGGTCGGGGCTCGTATAGGTCGCCATCGCCGTTACCGCCATGACCCAGGCCTTCGGATTCACCCATTGGAAGGCGGCGGCCGCTAGGAACGACATCGGCTTGTCGCTTCCCCTGCCTTCGCTCAGCGACCGCGACGTTGCGATTTTCCACGCGATCCAAACGAGATAAGCGCCGCCCGCGAATTTCAGCGCCGTATAGACGGCAGGCACCGTGTGCAGCAGCGCCCCGAGGCCGAGACCGACGCCGAGAAGTAGCGAGAAGAATCCGGCGCCAATGCCGAACATATGCGGGATCGTTCGGCGAAAACCGAAATTCACCCCGGATGCAAAAAGCATCATATTGTTCGGCCCGGGCGTGATCGACGTCGTGAAGGCAAAAAGAACGAGAGCCAGAAACGTATCCAGCGGCATGGGACCTCCCGTGGATCGTCATCAACCACGTCGATCCCTGTCGATTAGGCAGCTAACCGACCTGTATTCCCGATGCCAGATAATCATTGTCACGGTGACAGGATTGCTTGAAAGATGACGTGTCCGCGCAATCTTTGCACTGAAAACGGAAGAGATTTAGCCATGCAGAACGACCCGATACCCACGATCACCTTTCCGAACGGCATCGAAGTCCCGGCTCTCGGCCAGGGCACCTGGAACATGGGTGAGCGGGCGTCGGAAGCCGAGCGCGAAATCGCCAGCCTCAGGACCGGCATCGAACTCGGCATGACGCTGATCGATACGGCCGAAATGTACGGCGAAGGCGACTCCGAACGCATCGTTGGCCGCGCCATCAAGAGCCGGCGCGAGGGCCTGTTCATCGTCACCAAGGTCTATCCGTGGAATGCCAGCCGCAGGGGCACGATCGAGGCCTGCGAGCGGAGCCTTTCCCGCATCGGCATCGACCAGATCGACCTCTATTTGCTGCATTGGCGCGGCGAGCATCCGCTCGCCGACACCGTCGAGGCCTTCGAGGATCTGAAGGACGTCCGGAAAGATCGGCGCCTGGGGCGTTTCGAATTTCGATCTCGGCGACATGGAAGAGCTGCTCGCCGTTCCCGGCGGCAGACACGTCGCCGCCAATCAGGTTCTCTACAATCTTGCGCGCCGCGGCATCGAATATGATCTCCTGCCGTGGTGCCAGAGCCGCAACATTCCGGTCATGGCCTATTCGCCGATCGAGCAGGGCCGCATTCTGCACAATCCCGAACTGATCCGCATCGCCAAGGCCAATCAGGCGACACCGGCGCAGGTCGCCCTCGCCTTCCTTCTCGAGCGCGATGGTGTGCTTGCCATTCCGAAGACCTCGAATGCCGAACGCGCCGCCGAAAACCGCGATTCCGTCTCGCTGGATATCAGCGACGAGGACTGGGCGACCCTCGACGCCGCTTTCCCTCCGCCGGCGCGGAAATCGGCGCTCGAAATGCTCTGAGCCCCTCAGGCTGCCGAAGGCGAGCCAGACGTCGCTTCACATGCCCTGCCGGCCGCGGTTCATCGCGGCGACGCCGGTCCGGCAGACCTCTATCAGCCCGAGCGGCTTCATGATCGCCACGAACTGGTCGATCTTCGAAGACTTGCCGGTGATTTCCAGAATGAAGTGCTCGACCGTCGCGTCGACCACCTTGGCATGGAAAGCATCGGCAAGACGCAGCGTCTCGGCACGGGTTTCGCCGGTTCCCGTCACCTTGACAAGCGCTACCTCCCGCTCGATCGGACGCTCCTGCCCGAGTTCGCGGGCGCGGACCGTCAGATCCACGACGCGGTGCACCGGCACGATGCGCTCAAGTTGCGCCTTGATCTGCTCGAGCACATGCGGCGTGCCGCGCGTCACGATGGTAATGCGCGACAGATGCGCCTGATGTTCGGTTTCGGAGACCGTAAGGCTTTCGATGTTGTAGCCGCGGCCGGAGAAAAGGCCGATGACACGGGCAAGGACCCCCGGCTCGTTGTCGACGAGGACCGAAAGCGTATGGTTCTCGATGGCTGCAGTCTCCGGCGAGATGAAGTAGGCGGAGCCTGTCGGCTGTAGATGTGCGTTCATTGTCTTGGCTTCCTCACCTTCGATATCAAACGAGCTGACGGCCCTTGGCGTCGATCGCGTTGGCGACCGCTTCATCCGTGGCTTCATCCGGCAGCAGCATCTCGTTATGCGCCTTGCCCGACGGGATCATCGGGAAGCAGTTGGCGAGATTGGCGACGCGGCAATCGAAGATGACCGGCTTCTTGACGTCGATCATCTCCTGGATGGTACGCATCGAGATCCTCCGGCTTTTCGCAGCGCAGACCGACGCGCACCATAGGCTTCCGCGAGCTTGACGAAGTCCGGCATCGCCTCCGTGTAGGAGTTCGACAGCCGGTTGCCGTGCAGCAGCTGCTGCCACTGGCGGACCATGCCCATGTACTGGTTGTTCATGATGAAGATCTTGATCGGCGCATCATGCTGGATGGCTGCCGACATTTCCTGGATGCACATCTGGATCGAAGCATCCCCGGCAATGTCGATGACAAGGCTTTCCGGATGTGCGATCTGGACGCCAAGCGCTGCCGGCAGGCCGTAACCCATCGTGCCGAGACCGCCCGAGGTCATCCAGCGGTTCGGCTGTTCGAAACCGAAGAACTGCGCGGCCCACATCTGATGCTGGCCGACTTCGGTCGTGATGTAGGTGTCGCGATCCTTGGTCAGCTCGTACAGACGCTCAAGCGCATATTGCGGCATGATGACATCGTTGCTCTTCGTATAAGCGAAGGAATTGCGCGCACGCCAGCGCGCGATGTTCGTCCACCAGTCATCAAGATGGCCCTTCTCCGGCTTCTTCGGCAGAGCACGCCACAGGCGGACCATGTCTTCCAGCACGTAAGCGACGTCGCCGCGGATCGGGATGTCGACGCGGACGTTCTTGTTGATCGAGGACGGGTCGATGTCGATGTGGATCTTCTTGGAATTCGGCGAGAAGGCATTGATGCGGCCGGTAATGCGGTCGTCGAAGCGTGCGCCGATACAGACCATGACGTCGCAATCGTGCATCGCCATGTTGGCCTCGTAAGAGCCGTGCATGCCGAGCATCTTCAGCCAGTTCTTGCCTGAAGCCGGATAGGCGCCAAGGCCCATCAGTGTCGAGGTGATCGGGAAGTCGGTCAGTTCCACCAGCTCACGCAGCAGCTTGCAGGCTTCCGGACCGGAATTGATGACGCCGCCGCCGGAATAGATGACCGGACGGCGCGCATTGGCCATCAGCTCGATTGCCGCATGGATCTGGTTGAGATCGCCCTGAACCTTCGGCTGATAGCTTTTCTGGATCGCATGATCGGACGGCGGCGTATAGGTGCCGGTCGCGAACTGAATGTCCTTCGGAATATCGACGACGACCGGACCCGGGCGGCCGGACTGGGCGATGCGGAAGGCCTCATGAATGACGGCTGCCAGTTCGTTGACGTCCTTGACCAGCCAGTTGTGCTTGGTGCAGGGGCGCGTGATGCCGACCGTGTCGCACTCCTGGAACGCATCCGAACCGATGAGCGAGGTCGGCACCTGGCCGGTCAGGCAGACGAGCGGGATCGAGTCCATCAGCGCATCCTGCAAGCGGCGTGACGGCATTGGTGGCGCCCGGACCCGAGGTTACCAGCATGACGCCGACCTTGCCGGTCGAGCGGGCGTAGCCTTCGGCCGCATGGCCGGCGCCCTGCTCGTGGCGGACAAGAATATGCTTGATGTCGTCCTGCTGGAAAATCTCGTCATAGATCGGCAGCACAGCGCCGCCCGGATAGCCGAAGAGGTGCTCGACGCCGTTGTCCTTCAGCGCCCGGAGAACAATCTCCGCACCTGTCATCCGATTGTCTGCCGTCTGGTTGTCCGTGCCCGTCATGTTTCTGTTCCGTTTTGACTGCTGGGATTGAGGTTTGTGGTCGGCAAGCCTGAGTTTCAGGCATAAAAAAAGGCCCCTGAGGGAGCCTGTCGTCTAGCGCATGGGTGGCTATGCCGGATAGTTACACCATCCTGCCCATGCGCTTTCCCACCACAATAAGAACTGCTGCGATTTTCATGGGCGCAATTGATAGACAGAAAATTTCGCAGCGTCAACGCTTTCAGAAATAAAAAATCGATGTCGTACAACGGCTGCAGCGTCCGCTATCCCATTTAAAAACAAGGGACGGAAGGATTTTGTTAAAGGATAAATCATATGATCACCTGCTAACGCAGGGAGTAGGCCGTTGCCCGACAACGACTTGCAGACGACAGGAAATGCCGGCGAGCATGACCGCCGCGACAATCTAACGCCCGGGAATCGCTTTCTCGGCCGTGTCGTCGCGTGCAGCGGCGCCCGCGCAACCATCGCCGCCGTCGCAGAGGCCGGAGGCACCGATCTCACCGAACTCTGGTCCGTCGGCCGCCTGATCTCGATCAGCGTCGGCAGGAACCGCGTCGTTGCGCTCGTCTATGCCATGAACACCGGCGAGCATGCCTGGGGCGAAGGGCAGGACAACTATTTCAGGATCGAGACCGAACTGCTCGGCGAGGTCCGCGTCGAGGAGGACGGCCGAGAGGAATTCTCGACCGGCATCTCCCGCTACCCTCATCTCGGGGCCATTGCGCACCGTATCCGCGCCGCCGATCTGATGCGCATCTACGACGCCGGGACCGGAACGACGG
>CAWIRO010000009.1:0-324666 GCA_963838565.1 uncultured Alphaproteobacteria bacterium | reverse complement strand
CCAACGTGCGTTGAAGTTCATGACAGATGTGGCTTGGCCATTCGCGAAAGCAGCGGTATTCTCCTCGAAAAGCGTTGGCGAACGGCGAGGCCTATCATGGCCTGCGACAGCGACACGACTGAACGCGATGCCACTCCCGGCCTCTTCACTTTGGTATTCAGAGACGTATTTTTGCGGCGCAGCCGAACTGGGTGGTCGAGACCAGTCACCGCGATGAACGGGATGTTCGCGGCCAGGCTGTCAATCGTGAGCGCCGGTGACGCCAATGCATTTGCCTTTTGCCGATGGCATTTATTCTGAACTCTTCAAGGAAGAGGCCTTTGTCAAAGGTTGACATTGCCGCCAGAACTGTCCGGGAACAAGACTTTCAGTCGATCGTGCGGCTGGAGAAGGTCGGCAAATTCTTCGGTGCCGTGGAGGCGCTCCGCGATATCGACATTGCCATCGGCCGCAACGAGATCGTCGGACTTATCGGCGACAATGGCGCCGGAAAGTCCACCCTTATCAAGGTGATGACTGGCGTTCTCGCGCCGACATCCGGCCGCATCTTCATCCGCGATCGCGAGGTGGATCTCTCGGAATTCTCCGTCCGCATGGCCCACGACCTCCTGATCGAAACCGTTTATCAGGATCGCTCGCTAGCCGACAAACAACCACTTTGGCGGAACTTTTTCGTTGGCCGTCAGATAACCAATCGCTTCGGATTTATCGACATCAAGAAGGAAAAAAAGATTGCCGACGAGATTCTGAAGAACACCATCGGCTTCCGTGGTGTCGGCATTACCGTCGATTCTACCGTATCCAATCTGTCTGGCGGTGAGCGACAGGGCATCGCGATCGGCCGCGCCATGCACTACAACGCCGACCTCATTGTCCTTGACGAACCGACTGCAGCCCTCGGTGTCGCCGAGGTCCGCAAGGTCATCGATTTCGTCAAGCGAATTAAGGAATCCGGCCGGGCCTGCATCTACATCGAGCACAATCTCGCCCATGTCCACGAAGTCGCCGACCGGCTGGTCATACTCGACCGCGGTGCCATCGTTGCTGAGTTGGCGCCCAAGGATATGTCGGTGACCAATCTCACTAAATACCTAATCGATCTTCAGCACAAAACCTGAGGCGTCGCCAAGATCATGGCCAGACAGAACACGTCATCGCTGTTCCTGAGGATCGAAGGACTGCCGATTTTCGTCGTCTTCGTGTTCCTGCTCATCCTCTTCATGTATCTCGCGCCCAATGTGTTCCTGGAACCTTTCATCTACACGACCTTCCTGACGACGCTGCCGCCGATCATCCTCCTCGCCGTCGGCCTTACGTTCATCATCGGTGCCGGCGAGATCGATCTGTGCTTCCCGGCGATCCTCGGTTTCTCCGGTTTCGTCTTCGCGTGGTTCTTCAAGGACGGGCACGGCTGGATAACCGGGGTATTCATTGAACATGGCTGGGTCGGACTGGCGTCCGCGCTCCCCGTCGAAGTCGTGCAATGGCTCGGAGTGTTGGTCGCCATCGCCTCCGGCGTGTTCGTCGGTTTACTCAACGGCCTGCTGGTCGCCAAGATCGGCATCCCGTCCTTCATCGCCACCCTGGGCACCCAGTTCTTCTGGTACGGCATGGCGACGGTGATCTCGGGCGGGCGGTCCTACGCGCTGCGCACCGCCGAGCAAAGCTCGGTGTGGCAGTGGATCGTCGGGCGCCCCTTCGCCGGAACGGCAAGCGCCGACTGGGTCCAGCAGATCGCCGTGCAGGGGCTGTGGACCGCGATCATCGTCGTCGTCCTCTGGTTCATCCTCAACCGGCATACCTTCGGCGAGCACACCCTCTTCATCGGCGACTTCAACGCCGTCTCGCGGGTGGTCGGCATCGACGTTGACCGCGAAAAGATCAAGCTGTTCACGCTGATGGGCGCGCTGGCCGGCTGCGCGGCAATCATGCTGACACTTGAGAATAAGAACTATTTCGGCAACCAAGGCCAGGGTTATTTGCTGATCGCGATCGCCTCGGTCCTGATCGGCGGCACGTCGATCTTCGGCGGCCGCGCGACGATCATCGGCACCATCTTCGGCTGCTTCATTATCGCCATGATCGAGCCCGGACTGGTGGCGACGGGCCTGACCGGGGCGTGGGTGAACACTGTACGCGGCCTCGTCTTTCTGGTATCAATCATATTTTACCTCTATGTCGACGAACCGCAGCGTCGCGCCGCATTATTTGCGCGCTGGCGACGCCCATAGGATTCCGCCGCCCCAGCGCGGCCGAATGAGATCGCTGCCTTGCGCCAGGCGGAGCAAGGCGGTTGGGGTAGGGAGAAAACGACCATGCGATTGACTAGAATCCGACTTGCAGGAGCGGCTGTCGCCGCGCTCACGACTGGTGTCGGGGCGGCGTCGGCCGCCGAAATGATCGGCGCCGGCCTGACCATGTACATGCAGATGGGCGGCAACCCCGGCGACGGCGCCACGCTCGCCCGCCAGACCGGCGCCGCCCAGGCAGCTGCCGCCTTCGGCGTCGAACTGAAGGAGCAGTTCTCGGCCTGGGCGCCGGAGACGATGATCAATCAATTCAAGGAAGCCGTTGCCGCCAAGCCCACCTGTATCGAGATCATGGGTCATCCCGGAGGCGTCGCCTTCCACGACATCGTCAAGGCGGCCGTCGACCAGGGCATTGTCGTCACCGTCGGCAATTCACCTATGAGCGACCTTCAGAGCGAATTTGGCGCCAAGGGCATGGGCTATGCCGGAGTCGATCTGTATGTCGGCGGCACGATCGCTGCCAATGCCATGCTCGCCCAGGGCCTTAAGGCCGGCGATGAAGCCTTGGTCTATGACCCTTTCAGTCAGGCCGAGCGCAGCCAGTCGGGCAAGGGCATGGCCGACACGCTCGAGAAGGCTGGCCTCAAGGTCGAACGCCTTGACATCAGCCAGGAGGTCAACAGCGACACCACACTCGCAGTGCCGCTACTCGTAGCCTACATCCAGAGCCACCCAAACCTGAAGGCGATCGGCACGCAGCACGGCTCGATCACCGGCATTCTGGCCGACGTACTGCAGAAGGCCGGCAAGAAGCCCGGCGACATCATCGTTGGCGGAATCGACCTCGCCCCGGCGACCATCGCCGGGCTGAAGGAGGGCTACATTTCGGCGACCCTTGATCAGCAACTCTATCTTCAGGGCTTTCTGCCTGTCCTGCAGTGCGTGCTGACGGCCAAGTACAAGATGCCTGGCCTGCTGGTGAATACTGGCGCCGGTACCGTCACGCCGCAGACGATCGACGCGCTGGTCGATCTCATCGACGCTGGCATTCGATAATCGCTCCAAATCTGCCCAAGGGCTGGGACGATGCGCCGGCGTGATGTCACGGGCGTTTTTCTCCGCTTTGTGCCGAACACCGAGGGGACTTCGCGGTTGGGGGCAACGTTACGAGATGTCGGGTTATGGCTTTGCTCTGGCGCGCATCAGCCGCTTTCTTACGGCCACGGCGGAAATTCCAAGGCCGACCGGTCCGAGCGGGTTCACCGGCTCGCTATGGGACCATCGAAAGAGGGCGCTTCGCGAGCGGCCTTCGCCACATCCGGACCGGCCGGTTTTGCTCCGCCGCTGACAATAATCTTGTGAAAAATCCGATACTAGGGCACAATTTGTGAGTGCGGCGCCATCTCGAATCCGATCGTCTCGCGCCGCGTGACAGTTCGCGTCGGAGGGTCGGCGTCGATGGATCAGGGGTTCTTTCTTCTGTTCGCTACGGTGTCCGTGATCACGGCCCTGCCGCTGGTCCTGGCGCGGAATCCCGTTCACAGCGCATTGGCGCTGATGGCGTGTTTCCTGCAGATCTCGGCAATCTTCGTCTTGCTCGAGGCGCCGTTGCTCGCGGTGATCCAGATCTTCGTCTATGTCGGCGCGATCATGGTCCTCTTCCTGTTCGTGATCATGATGATCGACGTGCGCGAAGCGGTGTTGCAGCGGTTCTTGCCGGGCGGCAACCTGCCGGCTCTGGTGCTGGTCGTCCTGCTTGGGGTCGAGATGCTTGTGCTGGTGCTCTGGAGCGACCGCTTTTCGGTTGCGGAGCCCGTCGCCATGGGCGGCGGCGATCAGATCAGGCAGCTCAGCACGACGCTTTTCGCCGACTATCTCCTGCCATTTGAAGTCGCCTCGGTCATCCTGCTGGCCGCCCTCGTCGGCGCCATCGTCCTGGCGCGGAAGGAGTCGGACGTAATGGTTCCGCTCTCGTGGTATATTGTGCTCGGAGTGGTCCTGTTCGTGATCGGAGCGGCGGGCGTGCTGCTCAGGCGCAATATCCTGGTCGTGCTGATGTCGCTGGAGCTTCTGCTCAACTCCGTCAACATCAACTTCATCGCTTTCGGGCATTACTACGACGATTTCCGCGGGCAGATCTTCGCGATCTTCGTCATCGCAATCACCGCGGCGGAGGTTGCCGTCGCCCTCGGTATCCTGGTCGCCCTCGTGAGGAACAAGTCCACCCTCAAGGTCGACGACGTGACCATGATGAAAGGATAGCGGCTTGGCCCGGACCCGGTGATATCGATCCGGCCGCTGCTTGCCGTCGCCGTCGCAGGTCTGGCGGCCCTTGCGATTCTCCTTCTGAACAACCGCGAGAAACTCCGCGATATCGTCTCGCCGTTGGCCGCGATCGCCATGTTCGCGATTGTCGTCTCGATGGCGCCCACCGTGCTTTCGGGCGGGACGGTCGATTTGCGCCTGTTCGAGATCCTGCCGGGGATTGACTTCGCTTTCCGGGTCGATGCGCTCGGCATGGTGTTTGCCACCGTCTCGTCGCTGCTGTGGATCGTGGCGGCGATCTATTCCATCGGCTACATGCGGCACTTGAACGAGCACGCGCAGACCCGGTTCTTCGCCTGCTTCGCCAGCAGTCTTGCGGCCGCCGCCGGGGGCGCCTTCGCCGCCAATCTGTTCACGCTGGTGATCTTCTACGAGATGCTCAGCCTCGTTACCTATCCGCTCGTCTACCACCACGAGGACGAAGAGGCATGGACGGGCAGCCGCAAGTACCTTGTCTATCTGATGGGCGCCTCGAAAAGCGTGCTTCTCGCCGCGCTGGCACTGACCTACCACATTGCGGGGTCGCTCGACTTTGTGGCGGGGGGGCTGCTGGCGGAGGTCGATGCCTCGGCGCCGCTGCTGACGGTCGTCTATTTCTGCTATCTCTTCGGCTTCGCCAAGGCCGCGGTGATGCCGATGCACGCCTGGCTGCCTGCCGCGATGGTGGCCCCGACACCGGTCAGCGCGCTCCTGCATGCCGTGGCCGTGGTCAAGATGGGCGTGTTCTGCGTGCTGCGGGTCGTGTTCCACGTCTTCGGCGTCGAGCTCGTGGGGGAGCTGGGCCTCGGCATCGCCACGGCCTATCTGGTTTCGTTCACGATCCTGATGGCATCGGTCTACGCCCTGACGCGGGACGACCTGAAGGCCAGGCTCGCCTATTCGACGGTCAGCCAGCTCTCCTATATCGTGCTGGGAGCGGTTCTGTTGTCGCCGGTCGCGATGGTCGGCGGGATCATCCACATCGCGGCACACGCATTCTCCAAGATCACCCTCTTTTTCTGCGCCGGCTCGATCTATTGCGCGTCCGGCAAGCGGAACATCAGCGACATGGCCGGCATCGGCCGCAGGCTGCCCTGGACGATGGGGGCATTTTTCGTCGCCTCGCTGAGCATGATCGGCGTGCCGCCGACCGCGGGCTTCGTCAGCAAGTGGTATCTGACGCTGGGCTCGGTGGAGGCGGGGCAGATCGCGTTCCTGGTCGTGCTCCTGGTAAGCTCGGTCCTGAACGCCGCCTACTTCCTGCCGGTCAGCTATGTCGCCTTTTTCGGGACGGAGGCTGAGGAGAGCCCGGCGACGGTCCGTGAAATTCCGATGATGACGATTCCACTGGTCGCGACAGCGATCCTGTCGGTGCTCGATGGGCATCTTCCCCGGCTATTTTCTCACCCTGGCGGACGGAGTGGTCAGATGATAAAGCGCGTGGTCGATTTCTTTGGTGACGAAGAATATGCCAGTCAGCGGCGCCGCCTGTTCTATCTGGCGCTCGTTCTTATCGTCGTCGCCGACTTTCTGGTCCCCCGCGAACACGCCGAATACCTGTGGGACCGCCTGCCGGGCTGGTCGGCCGTCTATGGCTTCGTATCCTGCGTTCTGCTGATCTTCGTTTCCAAGTTCCTCGGCCATCAGGGCGGGCTGATGCGGCGCGAGGACTACTATGACTGATTTCGTCCATCCCGCCCTGCTATTCATTCTTGGCGCCCTGCCGATCCCGTTCCTGAACGGATCGATCCGCAAGCTCTATCTGCTGCTGATTCCGGCGCTGGCGATCCTCGCCGTGCTGACGATGCAGCCGGGCAACCTACGGCGCGGCGTCGTTCCTCGGGCAGCAAATCCTGATCGCGAAGGTCGACAAGCTGAGCATCGTCTTCGCCACCGTTTTCACCATCATGGCTCTGATCGGAACGGTCTACGCGCTGCACCTGCCTCGCCCCGGCCAGCATGTCGCTGCGTTCGTCTACGTCGGCAGCGCGCTCGGCGTGGTGTTCGCCGGCGACTACCTGACGCTCTACCTGTTCTGGGAAGGCATGGCGTTTGCCTCTGCCTATCTCGTCTTCGCCCAGGGCGGCCGGCAAGCGATCAACGCCGGGTTCCGGTATCTCATGGTCCATATCACCGGCGGCGTCGTCCTGCTTGGCGGCGTCATTCTCTACGGGCTCTCGACAGGCTCGCTGCTCTTCGGCCCGATCGCGTGGGGAATGGGCGTCGGCGCCTACCTGATCCTTGCCGGGTTCCTGCTCAACGCGGCGGTGCCGCCGCTCAACGCCTGGCTGACGGACGCCTATCCGGAGGCGACCGTCACCGGGGCGGTGTTCATGAGCGCCTTCACCACCAAGACCGCCGTCTATGTGCTGGCGCGCGCGTTTCCGGGGACCGAGCTTCTCGTCTGGCTCGGCACCGCGATGGCGCTCTACGGCGTCATCTACGCGGTGCTGGAGAACGACTGCCGGCGGCTGCTTGGCCTATCACATCGTCAGCCAGGTGGGCTACATGGTGGCGGGCATCGGCATCGGGACCGAGATGGCGGTGAACGGGGCCATCAGCCATGCCTTCGCGCATATCCTCTACAAGGCGCTCCTGTTCATGGGTGCTGGAGCAGTGATCTACGTCACCGGGCGTCGCAAGCTCACCGAGCTTGGCGGGCTCTACAAGACCATGCCGCTGACCGTTGCGCTCTACATGGTCGGCGCCTTCGCGATCTCGGCATTTCCATTCTTCTCGGGCTTCGTCACCAAATCGATGGTGATTGCCGCTGCCGGAGCGGATCATCGGGCGCTGGTGGTGCTGGCGCTGACGATGGCGTCGTCGGGAACGTTCCTGCACACCGGGCTCAAGCTGCCGTACTACATGTTTTTCGGCACGGACCGGAAACTGGAGGCGCGGGAGCCGCCGCGCAACATGCTGGTTGCGATGGGCATGGCGGCGGTGCTCTGCATCGCGATCGGGGTATTTCCCCAGCCGCTCTATGCGCTTCTGCCCTATCCGGTCGACTTCGAACCCTATACGGGCGTCCATGTCACCGAGAGCCTTGGCGTGCTGATGTTCACCGCCTTGGGCTTCGTGCTGTTCCTCAGGGCGCTCGACCCGGAGAACACGATCAGCCTCGACACCGACTGGTTCTATCGCAAGGGCGCGCGGGTCTTCATGTGGCTCGCCGAAAGACCGCTGGCGCGCTACGAACAGGCGGTGAGCAACCTGTCGGAGACAGCGGCGCTGCCCTTCCTGCATGGGGCGGCGCGGGCGGGACTGCGGATCGATCTCACCGGCGTGGACGCCGTCGTGAACGGCGTCGCCCGCTCGATCCTGCGCGGCGGCGGGCGGCTGCGGCGGCTCCAGACCGGCGTCGTGACCCATTACGTGCTGGCGATGATCGTCGGTGTGATCGCGGCCACCGCCGTCTTCGCCGTGGCGTGGCGGTAGGGGGTGCCCATGGGATTACCGCTCCTCAGCCTCATCGTCTTCACGCCCGCCGCCGGGGCAGCGGTTCTGATGTTACTCCGCAGCGACGATGCGGTGCGGTGGACAGCGCTGGGTGTCACCGTCCTCGACCTCGCTTTCTGCATCGCCATGCTGGCCAGCTTTGATACCACGACCCACGCGATGCAGTTCGTCGAGAGGCGCCCGTGGGTGCCGGCGCTCGGGCATCACCTATGCGCTTGGCATCGACGGAATCAGCGCGCTCTTCGTGTTCCTGACCGCGCTGTTGGGCTCGATCTGCGTGCTCGCCTCGTGGGTCGCGATCGACCGCAAGGTGAAGGAGTTCATGGTCAGCCTGCTGGCCATGCAGGCGCTGATGCTGGGGGTGTTCTGCGCGCTCGACCTGTTCTTGTTCTACGTCTTCTGGGAGGCGATGCTGATCCCGATGTACCTGATCATCGGCGTCTGGGGCGGCGATGGGCCGGGTCTATGCGGCTTTCAAGTTCTTCCTCTACACGCTGGCGGGCAGCGTCCTGTTCCTGATCGGTGTCATCGTGCTCTATTTCAACGGCGGCGAGACCTTCGACATTCTCGCCCTGACAGCGCAGGATTTGCCGTTCCGGGTCCAGTCGTGGCTGTTCTTCGCCTTCCTGGTCGCCTTCGCGGTCAAGGTGCCGATGGTCCCGGTCCACACCTGGCTGCCGGACGCCCATGTGCAGGCGCCGACGGCGGGCAGCATCATCCTCGCCGGAGTGCTCCTGAAGATGGGCGCCTACGGATTCCTGCGGTTCTCGCTGCCGATGCTGCCGGAGGCGTCGGTGTATTATTCGACGCTGATGCTGGCGCTTTCGGCGCTTGCGATCGTCTATGGCGGGTTTCTTGCGCTGGCGCAGGACGACCTGAAGAAGCTGGTGGCTTATTCCAGCATCAGCCACATGGGCTTCGTGACGATGGGGATTTTTGCGCTGAACCTCCGCGGGCTCGAGGGCGGCATCCTGCAAATGTTCAATCATGGCGTAACGACGGGCGCGTTGTTCCTGTTCGTCGGCCTGATCTACGAGCGGACGCATACGCGCAGCATTGCGGACTACGGCGGGTTGATGAAGGCGGCGCCGGTCTATACCGCGTTTCTTGCGCTGTTCACCCTGTCATCGATGGCGCTGCCGGGCACGAATTCGTTCGTGGGCGAGCTGCTCGTGCTGTCGGGCGGGTTTGCGGCCAATCTCGCCGTCGGCGCGGCCGCCATCTTGGGCGCATTGCTCGGCGCGGCCTATCTGCTTGGCATGTACGGGAAAGTTGCGCTCGGTCCGGCCGAGCGTCAGTGCCCGGTTCAAGATACATGACGTGAACGGCCGCGAGATGGCGGCGACCCTGCCGCTGGCCGTCCTCGTGCTTTGGGTCGGGCTCTATCCGAAACCCTTTCTCAATATCATCGACGCCTCGGTGAAGCATCTGCTGGTGCAGGTGCACGGTGAGGAGAGCGGCCAATGACCGCCGAAGCGCTTTTCCAGTCGATCCTTGCGAGCCTGCCCGAGATCGTGGTGATTACCGGAGCCTGCATCCTGCTGATCCTGGGCCAGCTTGTGCGGAAGGGGCAGGAACATTTCCTTGTCTGGGCTTCCGTCGCGGTCGTGCTGATTGCCGCCTTGGCGACACTCATGCTGGCGGGCGAAGTGCGGCCGGCCTACACGGGCATGTTCGTCGCCGACCGCTTTGCGGTCTTCTTCAAGTTCGTGTTCTACATAGCCACCGTTCTGACATTCCTCCTTTCGCGAAAATACGCCGATATCGAAGGGATCGGGAGCAGCGAATACTATGTCCTGCTGCTCTTTGCGCTTTCGGGAATGATGATCATGGCCTCGGCGACCGATCTCATGTCGATCTATGTGGGCCTCGAGCTGCTGGTGCTCTGCACCTATGTGCTGACCGGCTTCCTGCGGAAAGAGCGGCGGTCGAACGAAGCGGCGCTGAAATACGTGATCCTTGGCGCGGTCTCGACCGGGATTTTCCTCTACGGCGTTTCGCTGATCTACGGACTTACCGGCACGACGCAACTGGACGGGATGGCTGCGGCGGTGACCGGCGATCCGCTCGATCCCGGATTGCTGCTGGCGGTGGTCTTCATCGTCGCGGGACTGGTCTTCAAGGTCGGTGCGGTGCCGTTCCATATGTGGGTGCCGGACGTCTATGAAGGCGCGCCGACGACGATCACCGCCTTCATGTCGGTGGGCCCCAAGGCGGCGGGGTTCGCGGTGATCCTGCGGGTGTTCCTCAACCCGCTGGTCGCAGCCTCGGACGTTTGGATCATCGTCGCGGTCATTGCGGTGGTGACGATGGCGCTCGGCAGCTTCGTGGCGCTGGTGCAGGATAATTTCAAGCGCCTCCTGGCCTATTCCAGCATTGCCCATGCCGGGTTCGCCCTTTTCGGCGTGGTGGCGGGCGGTGCGGACGGGATCGCCAGCGTGATGCTCTACCTGCTGATCTACTCTTTCATGAATCTCGGCATTTTCGCCACCGTCATCATGATGCGGAACGGCGATTTCTCGGGCGAGGTTATCGAAGACTACGCGGGTTTCGCCAAGTCGCATCCCGGGCTGGCGCTTCTGATGCTGCTCTATCTGTTCTCGCTGGCCGGCATTCCGCCGACGGCCGGATTCTTCGCCAAGTTCTACGTGCTGGTCGCGCTCGTCGAGCGAGGTTTCGTCATGCTGGCGGTGATCGCAGTGCTGCTGAGCGTCGTCGCCGCCTACTTCTACATCCGCATCGTCATGGTGATCTACATGCGCGAGCCGAAGAGGGCGTTCGACCCGGCGCTGACGCCCTTGGTCGGCGCCACGCTCGCCTTCACCGCCGCCGGCACCATCGGCATCGGCCTATTTCCGTCGTGGTTTCTGAGGCTTGCTCAACATTCGGTGTTTGGCGGCTGATCTATTGGATTTGCAATGATCCACCCGACGGAATACACTGACAGTGCAAGAAAGGATTGCCCAAGTCGCTTCCCGGGGCGACCGCATTACCGGTCCCGAGCGGGGTCGGTCGCGGCCTGAGCAAAGCCCTCGGTGGGTGACCGAGGCAATGCAATTATGACTGCAATGGAATTCCTGCCGGTTCTTTTCATGGTCGCCGGAATTGTTCTGGTGACGGGGGCGACGCTGTTTGTCTCCTCGCTGCTGCGCCCGTCCAATCCCTATCCCGCGAAGAACATGCCCTATGAATGCGGCATGGACCCGGCGGGCGAGGCCGCCGGGGGCCGCTTCAGGGTGCAGTTCTTTATGCTCGCGATCCTGTTGGTGGTCTTCGATGTCGAGACGATGTTCCTCTTTCCCTGGGCCGTCGTCCTGAAAGACATCGGGATCGTCGGCTATGTCGAGATGTTCGTCTTCATGCTGCTGCTTATCGTGGGCTTCGCCTACGCCTGGCTGAAAGGAGCGCTGGAATGGGAGGCGTAAGCAATGCGTTCCGCGACAGCGTGCTGTTCACCACGGCCGACAGCGTCATCAACTGGAGCCGGAGGTCGGCGCTGTGGCCCGAGACCTTCGGTATTGCCTGCTGCGCCATCGAGATGATCGCGGCCGGTTGCGCGCGTTATGATCTCGACCGGTTCGGCGTGGTGTTCCGGCCTTCGCCGCGCCAGTCCGACGTGATGATTATCGCCGGCACCGTGACGCGGAAATTCGCGCCCGTCGTGCGACGGCTCTATGACCAGATGCCGGAGCCGCGCTGGGTGATCGCCATGGGCACCTGCGCGATCTCGGGCGGGGTCTACAACACCTACGCCGTGGTGCAGGGATCGGAAACCTTCGTGCCCGTCGACGTGCATGTGCCCGGCTGCCCGCCGCGGCCCGAGGCGCTGATGCACGGCTTCCTGCTGCTTCAGGAGAAGATCAAAAAATCCCGAGCGCTGGCCGGGACTCCTCTGGACCGGGTCGCAGCGTCATGAGCGTGGAGACGCTCTCTCAATCGCAGCCCTGATCACGGAGCGCTTCGGGGGAGCAATCGAGGATCTTGGCTTCGCGCATGGCGTTCACGCCTTCGCCGCTCCGCCTGACATGATCGTCGAGTTCTGCCGGTTTCTGAAGGAACATCCGGCGCTGCAGTTCAATTTCCTGTCGGACATCTGCGGGGTCGATCATTATCCCGAAACGCCGCGGTTCGAGGCGGTGTACCACCTCTATTCGCTGCCGAACAAATGGCGCGTTCGCATCAAGTGCCGGCTTGGCGATCCGCCCCGCAGGTTCCCTCGGTGACGGGAGTCTGGCGGACCGCCAACTGGCATGAGCGCGAGGCCTGGGACATGTACGGCATCCGGTTCGAGGGGCATCCCGATCTGCGCCGGATCTACATGTGGGAAGGCTTCGAGGGCTTTCCCCAGCGCAAGGACTTCCCGCTGCGGGGCTACAAGGACAAGCTGAACCCCTTCGGTGCCGAAGGCCCGCCGCCGACGCAGCCCGACCTTGCCACCAGGGACATTCCATAAGGAGGCCGTTCCACGCCGGAGAGTTGAGATGACCGAAGTCACCGAGCTCAGCAGGCCGGAAGACGAAGCGCTCAATACCAAGGAAGTGCTTCTCAACCTCGGCCCGCAGCACCCCAGCACCCATGGGGTCCTTCGGCTCGTCCTCGAACTGGACGGCGAGTACGTCGAGCGCGTGGACCCGCATATCGGCTACCTCCACCGCGGCACCGAAAAACTGGCCGAGAGCTTCACCTATACCCAGATCTTTCCGCTGACCGACCGGCTCGACTATCTCTGTCCGCCGTCGAACAACCTGGCCTTCGCGCTGGCGGTGGAGAAACTCCTCGGCATAGAAGCGCCGATCCGGGCGCAGTATATCCGCGTGCTGATGGCCGAGCTGGCGCGGATCTCCGGCCATCTCCTGATCACCGGCGCGCTGCCGATGGACCTGGGCGCCATGACCGCGCTGCTTTACGCCATGCGCGAGCGCGAAATGATCATGGACCTGTTGGAGATGATCACCGGTGCGCGCATGCACACCTCCTTCTGCCGGGTCGGCGGCGTGCGCGAGGACCTGCCCGACGGGTTCTTTCCCCAAGATCAGGGAGTTCTGCGACATCTTCCCGAACCGGATCCGCGACTACGAGCGATTGCTCGAGAACAACCGGGTGTTCCTGAAGCGCACGCAAGGGATCGGCGTGATCTCCGCCGAGGACGCCATCGATCTCGGCCTGAGCGGTCCGAACCTGCGCGCTTCGGGCGTCGACTGGGACATCCGCCGCGACGAGCCCTACGAGATCTACGACCGGCTCGACTTCAACGTCATCACCCGCAACGAGGGCGATTGCTATGCGCGCTGGCGGTGCCGGGTCGACGAGATGCGCGAAAGCATCCGGATCATCGAGCAATGCCTCGACCAGATGCCCGAGGGGCCGTTCCAGATCGACATGCCGACGATCGCTTTCCCGGTGGACAAGGATCGGGTGCACTGCTCGATGGAGGCGCTGATCCAGCATTTCGACCTGTCGGCCTATGGCTTCAAGGTGCCGAAGGGCGAGGTCTATTCGGCGATCGAGGCGCCAAAGGGCGAGCTCGGCTTCTACATCATCAGCGACGGGTCGCCAAAACCGTTCCGCATGAAGGTGCGGGCACCCTCGTTCGTCAACCTTCAGGCACTCTTCGGGGTAACCAACGCCCGCTACCTGGCGGACATGATCGCCGTGCTGGGCAGCCTCGACCCCGTGATGGCGGAGGTGGACAAGTAGCAGGAGGATTTGGACGCGATGACCATGCGCGAAAAGATCGAAGAGGCGGCGGCGCGGTATCCCGACCAGCGCTCGGCGATCATGCCCGCGCTTCTGATCGCGCAGAAGGAGCATGGCCATCTGCCCGGTCCGGTGCTGGAAGAGGTCGCCGACATTCTCGGCGTCGAGCGGATCTGGGTCTACGAGCTGGCGACCTTCTACACGCTCTTCCATACCGAGCCGGTGGGCATGTTCCACCTGCAACTCTGTGACAATGTTTCCTGCATGCTGTGCGGATCCGAGGACCTGCTGAAGCATCTGGAAACGGTGCTGGGGATCAAGAAGGGCGAGCACCACCCCGGACGGGCTGTTCACGCTTTCGACCGTCGAGTGCCTCGGTGCCTGCGAGATGGCTCCGGTGATGCAGGTCGGCGACGACTACCACGGCGACCTTGATGTCGCGCGGATAGACGCACTGCTGGACAGTCTTCGGGCGACAGCGGGGCGGGCAGCGAGCGTTGAGCACGCCTCTGCGCAACCGCCGGGAGAGTAGCGCCATGTTCGAGCCGGTTCTCCTCAAGAATATCGACGTGCCGGATGGTCATTTGCTGTCGACCTACGAGGCTGGCGGCGGCTACCAGGCGCTGGCGAAGGTGCTGCGCGAGCACACGCCCGACGAGATCATCGACCTCGTCAAACAGTCCAACCTGCGCGGTCGCGGCGGTGCCGGATTCCCGACGGGCATGAAATGGAGTTTCGTGCCGAAGCAGGCCGACAAGCCGAAATATCTGTGCTGCAACGCCGACGAGGGCGAGCCGGGCACCTTCAAGGACCGGATCATCATGGAGCGCGACCCGCACCAGCTCATCGAGGGGCTGGCGGTAAGTGCCTACGCGATCGGGGCCAAAACCGCCTATGTCTACATCCGCGGAGAATATGTGACGGCGATCCGTCGCCTGGAGCAGGCGATCGCCGAGGCCCACGAAAAGGGTTATCTGGGAACGAGCATTCTGGGCTCGGATTTCGAATTTCGCCGTGCATATCCACTGCGGCGCCGGCGCCTATATCTGCGGCGAGGAGACCGCGATGCTCGACTCGCTCGAGGGCAAGCGGGCGCAGCCGCGATTGAAACCGCCGTTTCCGGCCGTCGCCGGGCTCTACGCCAGCCCGACGGTGATCAACAATGTCGAGACGCTCGCTTGCGTGCCGCATATCGTGATGCGGGGGCGCGGACTGGTTTCGGGGCATCGGCCCGGACAAGAGCCCCGGCCCGAAGCTCTACTGCCTCAGCGGGCAGGTGCGCAAACCCGGCCTCTACGAGTTGCCGATGGGCATACCGCTGCGCGAACTGGTCGAGAACCACGCCGGCGGGCCGCTTGCCGGGGCGCAAGATCAAGGCGGTGATCCCCGGCGGGGTCTCGGCGCCGGTCATCCCGGAGCACGGGCTGGAGGTGGGGATGGATTTCGACTTGCTGGCTGCCGCCGGCTCGATGCTCGGCTCGGCCGGGGTGATCGTGATCGACGACTCGACCTGCATGGTCAAGGTCGCCACCCGGATCATCGAGTTCTTCCACCACGAGTCCTGCGGCAAGTGCACCCCATGCCGGGAAGGATTGAACTGGGTCGTGAAGGTGCTGCGCCGGATCGAGGCCGGGGCAGGGCGCACCGGGCGATCTGGAGCAGCTGGAGATGCTCTGCAAGGGCATTTTCGGCAATACGTTCTGCGCCCTGGGCGACGGCGCGGCGATGGGGTTGCGGGCGGCACTCGCGCATTTCGGCGATGAATTCGTCGCCCATATCGAGGAGCGGAGGTGCCCGTTTCACTGAGGTGCGCGGGGAGAGGACTGCGAGGAAGCCATGGTTAGCGTCACGATCGATGAACAAACGCTGGAAGTTGAGGCTGGCTCGACGGTGCTGCAGGCCGCCGAGCGTTTGGGCATCGACATCCCGACCTTCTGCTATATGAAGCGGCTGCCGCCGCTGGCCTCCTGCCGCATGTGCCTGGTGGAGATCGAGGGGCAGCGCAGGCTGCAGCCGTCCTGCGCCACCGCGGTCACCGACGGCATGGTGGTGCGGACGAACACGCCGCTGATCGAGGAAACGCGCTCGTCCATGCTCGACATGCTGCTCGCCAACCACCCCCTCGACTGCCCGATCTGCGACAAGGGCGGCGAGTGCGAGCTTCAGGACATGGTGATGGCCTACGGGCCCCGCGAAAGCCAGTTCCGCGATGACAAACGTGTGTTCCACTCCGAGGACATCCGTCTCAGCCCGGTCATCATCATGAACGTCAACCGCTGCATCCAGTGCCAGCGCTGCGTCCGGATGTGCGAGGAGGTCGTCGGCGCGGTCGCCTTGGGCACCGTCGAAAAAGGCATGGATACCGCCGTCACCGGCTTCGAGGGCAGTCTCGCGAGTTGCGACCAATGCGGCAATTGCGTCGAGGTCTGCCCGGTCGGCGCGCTGATGAGCTTCCCCTATCGCTACAAGGCGCGGCCCTGGGATCTGGCCGAGACCGACACGGTCTGCCCGCATTGCGGCACCGGCTGCCAGCTGACGGTCGGCACGCGCAAGGGCGAGTTCATGCGGGTGCGCTCGAAGTGGGACGAGGGGCTCAACCGCGAAACGCTCTGCGTGCGGGGACGCTTCGGCCTCGATTTCGTCGCGAGCCGGGACCGGATCAAGCGGCCGATGATCCGTCGTGATGGCGCCCTCGTTCCGGTTTCCTGGGACGAAGCGGGGGACTACCTGCGCCGGCGCCTGTCGGCCGTCGAGGGACAAGGCTGCCGGCGGGCTGGCCTCGCCGCGCCTTCCCAACGAGATGCTTTATCAGTTCCAGAAAATGATGCGGACGGTGTTCCGGACCAACAACATTGACTGCTCGTCGCGCTGGTCCACGCCCTTCGATACGCTCGGTCCGTTGGTGACGGGCTTCTACAGCCGCGCGCCGCTCGAGGACGTGATCGGCAACGACTGCGTGCTCGTCGTCGGCGGCAACGTGACCGAGGAAAACCCGGTCACCGAATACCTGCTGCGGGACGGCGCGCGGCGGCGGCAGACCGGATTGCTCATGCTCTCGGCGCGGCCATCCCGTCTGGACGCCGATGCCCGGGCGGTCGTTCGCGTTCCGCCGGGCGGTGAGGCTGCGGGCCTTGCCGCGGTGGTGGCCGGTCTCGTGGCGGCGGCTGGTCAGGCCTTGCCGGGCGACGTTCTTGCGGACATCGGCGCGGCAATCGGCGGGCCAGCGGCGGCCGCCGGCAGTGACGAACCGGACCGTCTGGCCGCGCGCGCTGCTGGAAGGCCGGAGCGTCACCGTGCTTGTCAGTGTCGACCTCCTGAGATCACCGACTGGCGCGCGCGACGCTGCAGCAGCTCAACAACCTGCTGCAGGTTCTCCGCCTGCTCGGCAAGGACCTGGCGATGCAGTTCCTCTTCGACCGTGCCAACCAGCTGGGCGCCTGGGATATGGGGGTTCTGCCGGCGGCGCTGCCGGGGCTGCGCGCGGTCGCCGATGATGCGGCGCGCGCAACTCTCGAACGGGCCTGGGGCGCCGAGATCCCGTCCGAACCCGGCGCGGATTTCGACGCCATGCTGGAGCTCTGCGACAGGGGGCGGATGGGCGCGCTCTATATTGCCGGAAGCGACCCCCTGATCGTCCTATCCCGACCGGGAGTTCGTGCAGCGGGCGCTTGGTGCCGCCGATCTCCTGATCGTGCAGGACGCATTCCTCACGGATACGGCGGGCCTGGCCGATGTCGTGCTGCCCGCCGCGAGTTACGGCGAGGAATCCGGCACCTTCACCAACAACGAAGGCCGGATCCAGAAGGTCCGCAAGTTCCGTGAACCCGTCTTCGAGGCGCGGGGCAATCTGGCGATCTTCGACTTCGTCGCGGCGCTTCGCAGCCAGGTCGTTGCGGCCGTCGACGCAAGGCGAAATTTTCGACGAGATTGCCCGGCTGGTTCCGGCCTATCGAGGGGCTGACGCAGGACGGGCTTGGCGCCGACGGAGCATTCACCAAGGCGGTCCTTGCGCCGCCGGCTGGCGAGTTCTTCGCGCCGCCGCCTGCTCCGATTGCAACCGGCCGGCTCATGCTGATCACCGGCAACTGCCTGTTCCACAACGGATATCTTTCCGAACGCTCGGAAATCCTGAATACGGTCGCGGACGACCCCTATGTCGAGATGAGCGCGCAGGATGCCGCGCAGCTTGGCCTTTCGGATGGCGATCAGGTGGTCGTGCGATCCGCCCAGGGCGAACTGACCGCGCAGCTCAAGGTCAACAAGCGTTTTCCCAGGGGCCTCGTGTTCGTTCCCGAAAACTACAGAGCCCTGCGTCTCAACAGCCTGATGCGGCGGGGCGAATACCCATGTCCGGTGGAGGTTGAAAAGGCGCAGGCGACCTTCGGAATCGCCGCCGTAGCCGGGCTCGGAGCGGGGGCCGAGAATCTCGGCCAAGGCACCGCCGGTGGCTTCCGACCCTGTCACCCTGACGGGTCTCGTCAGTGATACCTGGTCCCGCAGATGTAATCCTGCAGATCCTGCTCCGTGCGCTGCGCTTCGTCGAGCCTGTGTTTGACCACGTCGCCGATGCTGACCACGCCGACAACGTCGTCGCCATCCATGACCAACACATGACGCGTACGCCGCTGGGTCATGATCCCCATCGCGACGGGCAGCAAATCCCGTGTCGAACAGGTCGCCACATTGCGGTTCATGATGTCCGCGACCCGCATCATCGCCGCCTCGGTTCCGTATTCCGCCACCGCATTGCAGCAATCCCGCTCCGACAGCGTACCCAGGTATTCGCCGTTCGAACGGCTGACGACGACGAAGCCGATATTGTTGTCGCGAAACAGCCGCAGGACTTCCACCATCGTCTGATCGGGAGTGACCGCGATGACACCGACACCCTTGTTCTTCATGATTTCGCCGACAAGCATCTGAACCTCCTGTCTGCGCGCTCCGGCTTGACGGCTGGCGCGCGTTCACGTTCGTCGGATATTCCGCCACCAGTTGTACCCCTGCGGCTCGCTCGTCTCGACCAGAACGTCCTGTTCGGTGTTCAGGCGCGCAGCGACCACGCCGCCGCCGGTCGCCGCCTTGCCCGGCTTGCCGAGCAGATCGTCACGCCCGATCACCAGGTCGCGCGAGGAAAAACTCGAGAATTCGTACTGCTGGCCAAGCGCGATCGCGTCCGCCGGGCAGGCGTCCTCGCACAGCCCGCAGAACAGGCACCGGGCCGTGTCGATCTCGAATTTTGCCGGGTGACGGTTGCCCTTCTCGTCCTCGTAGGGGACGACTTCGATGCAGTCGCAGGGACAAATCCGCGCGCAGAGTTCGCAGGCCACGCATTTGATCTCGCCCTCTTCGTCGCGCGTCAGGAAGTGATGCCCGCGGTAACGCGAGTAGGGCAACCATTTTTCCTTGTCCGGATACTGCATGGTGACGGGTTTGGAGAACATGTAGCCGAAGGTCAGAGCCAAGCCGTTCGCCAGATCGGCGAAGAACGCCCAGCCGATCCATGTTCCAATTCTGTCCTGTGCGCGCGACATCGCCGCCTCGCTACGGAGCCGCTACGGCCCCTAAAAGAACAAGCCAGTTATAATTATGTTCGCCATCGACAGAGGAAGCAAGACTTTCCATCCGATCGCCATCAGTTGGTCGTAGCGGTAGCGGGGGAAAGTGAAGCGGAACCAGATGAACACATAGACGAAGAACGCGACCTTGAGCGCAAACCAGAGGAGCGGTGGCAAGGGGATCAGTACGCCGTTCCAGCCGCCGAAGAACAGGATCACCACCAGGACCGACACCAGCAACACGATGGCATATTCGCTGACCATGAAGAACGCAAAGCGGATACCGCTGTATTCGGTATGGAACCCGGCCCCCAGATCGCCTTCCGCTTCCGACAGGTCGAAGGGAATGCGCTGCGCTTCGGCCAGTCCGGCGACGAAGAACACGAAGAAGCCGACCGGTTGGTAGACGATGTTCCAGACATCGGCTTGCGCCCGCACGATCTCGAGCAGGCTCATGGATTGCGCCAGCATGACCACGCCGATGACCGCGAACCCCATCGGGATCTCGTAGCTGATCATCTGCGCGCAGGTCCTGAGGCTGCCCAGGACAGCGTATTTGCTGTTGGCGGCCCAGCCGCCGAAGATGACGCCATAGACCTCGATCCCGATCACCGCGAAGACGAAAAGCAGCGCCACATTCATGTTGGAGACGTAGAGCGTGATCTCGTTGCCGAGGACCGAGACGGTTTCGCCGAAGGGGATCGCGACGAACACCACAAAGGGCGGGGCGAGCGCCAGGATTGGCGCCAGTTTGAACAGGAAGCGGTCGGCCTCGGCCGGGATGTGGTCCTCTTTGGTCAAGAGCTTGATCCCGTCCGCCACCGGCTGCAGCAGCCCGTGCCACCCCACGCGCATCGGCCCCATCCGCTGCTGCATGTGCCCGGCGATCTTGCGTTCCAGCCAGGTTAGCGGCAAGGGCAGCAGCAGCAGGATCGCAATCAGAAACGCGACCTTGAAGACGATCAGGCCAAGGGCGACGATAAGTTCCATGATCCGCGGCTACTTATTCATCGGGTTGAAACGCGCGACCGGACTTTGGCTCCGGCTATACCTGCTTTGCTCCGGCTATACACTGAGCACTTTGCGCACTTGTCAGACGGCACGGTACAACGGCGACGCACCACATGCAATGCCATCACAGTTATGTCGTCGCTGGCTATGGCGTGTCCGGACAAGGGTGATGTCATGTCTGGATGGCGCCCGTTTGGCAATGTGACAATGCGGCGTTGTCTTGCGCACCCCCGCAAGCCGTCTGCCCGCCGCCTATTGCGCGTCCATGGGATGCGTCTTGCTCGGGAACCCGGCCTTGCTCGATTGCCGTGCCGGCGAAAACGATCGTGGTCAGTTGATCCGCGCGCGCAACCCCGGCGCCCCGGCAGCCGCCCTCGCATCGGCTGAGGAGATCGTCGCGCGGCATCTCCGCTGCTCAAGGAGGCACAAGCCGCACTTCGCATCGTGCTGCGCTGATCACATGCCGAGTTTGGCGCGTTCCGCCATCCGCCAGGCGCGCGGCGTCTCGCCCGTCTGCTTCAGGAAAAACCGCGAGAAATAGGCCGGATCGGCAAAGCCCAGCCGGTAGCTGATCTCCTGCACGCTGCCGAAGGTGAAGACCAGTTCGCGCTTGGCCTCGTCCGTCAGCCGGCGGGCGATCAGTTCGTGGGCGCCACGCCCCGTCATGGCTTTGACGATTCGGTTGAGATGCGTCGGCGAGATTCCGAGCTCTTCCGCATAGAAGGCGGCGGGCTTATGGGACCTGAGATGCTGGTGGATCAGGCCGTTCAGCAGCTCCATCCGCCGGCCGTTTTCGTCGCCCGCTTCCGCGCCGCCGCTGCCGGATAGACGCATGGTAAGCTGCAGGGCGATAGTGACATAGGCCTCAAGCAGGTCCGTCCGGCCGCTGCTATGGCTTGCGAACTCCGCACCGAGGCGCGACAGCGTCTGCGCTACATAGGCTGCGTCGGGATCGGCCATGTCGAGCGTCGTCAGATGCGGGCGGGCCAACCACTCGCCGAGCAGGCTGCGGCCGCCCGGAAGCGCCTTCAGGTGAGAGGCAAGCACCGTGACGACGAAGCCGTCGATATCCTTGGAGAAGCGGAAGCCGTGATTGAGGCCCGGCGGCACCGTGATGACCGTGTGCGGAGCGATTTCATGGCTCTCGGTGCCGAAGATCGCGTCGCCGGAACCGGCGCTGATGTAAAATATCTGAAAGAAGCT
The DNA here is from genome assembly GCA_963838565.1 of uncultured Alphaproteobacteria bacterium. Classification (GTDB taxonomy): domain Bacteria; phylum Pseudomonadota; class Alphaproteobacteria; order Rhizobiales; family Rhizobiaceae; genus Rhizobium. The sequence goes on along the minus strand of CAWIRO010000009.1, from coordinate 303,188 downwards.
CTCGTGACGGTGCAGCCGGATTTCCCAGTGGTGAAGGCTGCTGCGCGATGGAATCGTCTCGCAATGCAGCCAGAAATCCGGTTTCCGGCCGGTATTTTCACCATAGAGCTCATAGGTCGGGACGAACTTCCTCATGGCGGCAGCCTTTCTCAATGTTCGATTAGTGCAATTTCTGGCGTGAAATGTCCATTGCCGCCGCTTGCCCTCCTCCGCAGAATTTAGGGAGAAGGACATGCGGGAGGACATATGCGCACCAAGGTCGCCATCATCGGCTCAGGCCCATCCGGCCTATTGCTCGGCCAATTGCTGACCGAGGCGGGCATCGACAACGTCATTCTGGATCGCGTCGGCAAGGACTACATCCTTGGCCGCGTGCGGGCAGGCGTTCTGGAGGAAGGCACCGTCGCGCTTATGGATCAGGCGAAATCCGGTGTCCGGATGCATGCCGAGGGATTGCCGCATGACGGCTTCTCGCTGGCTTTCGACGGCCGCGACCATCGCGTCGACCTTTTCGGGCTGACCGGCGGCAAGCGCGTCATGATCTATGGCCAGACGGAAATGACCCGCGACCTGATGGAACATCGCGAGGCGAGCGGCGCGCTGACGATCTATGATGCAGCCAATGTCGTGCCGCATGATTTCGATGGTGCAGCGCCCTACGTCACCTATGAGAAGGACGGCGCGACGCATCGCATCGACTGCGATTTCATTGCAGGCTGCGACGGGTTCCATGGTGCAAGCCGCAAGGCAGTGCCGGAGAAATCTATCCGGACCTTCGAGAAGGTCTATCCGTTCGGATGGCTCGGCGTGCTGGCCGATGTTGCGCCGGTCAATCACGAATTGATCTATGCCAATCATCCGCGCGGCTTTGCGCTATGCTCGATGCGGTCGATGACGCGCAGCCGCTATTACATCCAGTGTCCGCTCGACGAGAAGATCGAAAACTGGAGCGACGACCGCTTCTGGGACGAATTGCGCCGCCGCCTGCCGGCCCACCACGCCGAGGCATTGATCACGGCACCTTCCTTCGAAAAATCGATCGCGCCTTTGCGTTCCTTCGTTGCCGAGCCGATGCGCTTCGGCCGCCTGTTCCTCGTCGGCGATGCCGCCCATATCGTGCCGCCGACGGGTGCCAAGGGGCTCAACCTGGCGGCAAGCGACGTGCATTATCTGTTTTCGGGTTTCGTAGAGCACTACCAGGATCGCTCGAATGCGGGCATCGATGCCTACTCGCAAAGGGCGCTCGCACGGGTCTGGAAGGCGGTCCGCTTTTCCTGGTGGATGACGACGATGATGCACCGGTTCCCCGATACCGGGGACTTCGACCAAAAGATCCAGGAAGCCGAGCTCGACTATCTCACGCATTCACGTGCAGCCTCGTCTGCGCTTGCGGAAAATTACGTCGGCCTTCCCTACTAGCTCCCCTTCCGGCATCCACGGAAGGGCGCACTGAGAGCGGCGGTGGCTTATGCGTCCCACCGCCGCTCGCCCGCTCCTTCAGATCTTTCGAAACTCGAGTTCGTAGACAACTTCCTCGCCGGTTGTCGGGTCGACGCCTGGCGCGCCGCTGATGACCAGCCTGTTGCCGTCGATGGAGAATGGGCGGATCAGGTCGCTGACACCCCAGGCCGGGTTCCAGCTGGCGTCGACGTGGTGGACAACGCGGCCGCTCTCGAAGGTGTAGGTGCCGGCATAGGCGAGCATAGAATCGAAGAGAGCGACCTTCTCCGCGTCGCTTGGCACATCGCCCTTCAGCGCAGGCCGCTCGCGGCTGACGACGACTGCCATGACACGTCCGTCCGGTTGGTAGGATAGGAAACCGACGGGATCTGGTCCCATCGCATCGGAGACGGCGCCGGACGCAACCAGCCTGCGCTTCCAGGACACCATCCGCCAGGTTCCGTGTAATGCGGCTGCACTTCCCATAGGCTCCCCCATGCGCAGTTGCATTCGAGGACCATATCATGAGGCCTGCACGCGGAACAGGTTGCCTAATGCTTCGCCACTTCGGCGGCCGCCTCCCGCAATGTCTGCATCAGGATCGATAGCGGCAGCGAGGGGATGGCATCGGTCCGCATCGTCAGCCCAACCGGTCCCTTCGTCTCGCTCGTATCGATCGGCAGGACGTCCAGCAGGCCGTCGGCGATATCGGTCGCCACGACGCCCGTCGGAGATGATCCAGATGGCGTCGCTCGAGCGCACGAAGGCGCGGCCGAAGGAATCCGAGACGGTCTCGATCTGGTTCGGCAGGCTGGCAACGCCGTTGGCAATCAGGAAGCTTTCGACGAAGGGCCGGATGATCGAGGCCTCGCGTCGGCATCAGCACCGTATAGTCGCCGAGACTGGCGAACAGCGACTGCTGTGCCTTCGAGCAGCGGATGGCCGGCGCGCACGGCAAAGACCACCTGCTCGGAATAGAGATGTTCGAAGGAAAAGCCGGCCATCTTCTCCGGCGCCGCAAGACGTCCGACGACAAGATCGAGATCGCCGACGCGCAGCTGCTCCAGCAGCACCGCATTCTCGCCGGTGACGATCTTGATGCGGCTCCAGGTCTTCTCCTTGAGGAAACAGCTCCATGGCCCGCGGCATGATGCGCGTCGAAACGGTCGGCAGCGCGCCGATGCGGATCGGCGGCGCATCGCCGAAACGCTCCTGCGAGACGGAATCGAGCCCCTGCCGCAGCGCCGTCAGCGCCGCGCCTGCATGCCGCAGGAAGACCTCGCCGTAGCGGGTGATCTTGATGCCGCGGCCGTCGCGCTCGAAAACCGCGACGCCCAGCACCTCTTCCAGCTCGCGGATCGTCTTCGTCACCGCCGGCTGGCTGACATGCAGAAGTTCGGCCGCCTTCATCACGCTCTTCTGGCGCGCGACCTCGACAAAGGTCTGCAGATGGCGGAACTTGACGCGGCTGTCGATCATCGACTCGCATAACTCCCGAGTTATTGAAATGCCATAAAATATCATTTTACCTAACCAGATTAAACATTCAATTTGACCCGGTCTGCGCAGGATCTTCATCAGCGCTCGCGACTTGAAGGTGGCGCAGAGGAGATTGCAGTGCAATTTGCCCGCATCAACGACGTCACGATCCACTATCAGATCATCGGCGCGCCTGCCGACAAGCCGGTCATCGTCTTTGCCAATTCGCTCGGCACCGATTTCCGCATCTGGCGCGACGTCGATCGTGCGGCTGGCCGGCGATTTCGCGATCGTCCTCTACGACAAGCGCGGCCACGGGCTTTCCGATGTCGGCCAGGTGCCCTATTCGATCGAGGATCATGCATCCGACCTCGTCGGCCTGCTCGATCTGCTGATCGGTCAGGCGACGCCTTTCATCTGCGGCCTTTCCGTCGGCGGCCTGATCGCGCAGGCGCTCTATCAAGCAGCGGCCGGACCTCGTGCGCGCGCTCATCCTTTGCGACACCGCCCACAAGATCGGCACTGCCGAAAGCTGGAACGCCCGCATCGCCGACCGTCGAGACAAAGGGCATCGGCAGCATCGTCGACGCGCGTCATGGAGCGCTGGTTCACGCCCGCCTTCCGCCGGCCGGAAAACACCGCCTATCACGGCTATCGCAACATGCTGATCCGCCAGCCGGTCGAAGGCTATGTCGCCGACCTGCGCGGCGATCCGCGATGCCGATCTCACCGAAGCCGCGAAGAGGATCGCCGTGCCGACGATCTGCATCGTCGGCGACCAGGACGGCTCGACGCCGCCGGATCTCGTGCTGTCGACCGCGCAAGCTCATTCCCGACGCCCGCTTCGAAGTCATCCGCGACGCCGGTCACATCCCCTGCGTCGAACAGCCGGAAGCGCTGACGGCCATCATCCGCGCCTTCATCGATTTCGCCTTGCCTGGAGAACAGAGCCCATGAGTGAAGCCCCGACCCCTTCCGAACGCTACCGGCAGGGCATGGCGACCCGCCGCGCCGTGCTCGGCGACAGCCATGTCGACCGCGCCGAGTCAGGCTCGACGGACTTCGACCAGCCGTTTCAGGAACTGATCACCGAAGCCGCCTGGGGCCATGTCTGGTCGCGCCCGACGCTGCACGCAAGCGCGAGCGCTCGATCGTGACGATCGCACTGCTGGCAGCGCTCGGCCAGGACGACGAGGTGGCGATGCATGTGCGCGCCACCGCCAATACCGGCGCCAGCCGCGACGATATCTGCGAAGCGCTGCTGCATGTGGCGATCTACGCCGGCGTTCCCGCCGCCAATCATGCCATCAAGATCGCCAAGCAGGTTTTCGAACAGATGGACGCCGAAAAGGCGGCCTGAGAGGCAGAGATGTCCGACATCACCAACCGCAAGCCCGAGACCGGCGCCTTCTTCGCCCGCGACCGCGCCTGGCATGCGCCGGCGCTGACGCCCGGCTACAAGACCTCGGTGCTGCGCTCGCCGCAGCGCGCGCTGCTGTCGCTCGACGGCACGATCTCCGAGATCACCGGCCCGGTCTTCGGCCATTCGATGATCGGCGAACTCGACAACGACCTGATCCACAATTTCGCCAAGCCCGGCGAAAGCGCCATCGGCGAGCGCATCATCGTGCATGGCCGGGTGCTCGACGAGCGCGGCACGGCCGGTTGCCGGGCGCGCTGCGTCGAATTCTGGCAGGCCAATGCCGGCGGCCGCTACCGCCACAAGAAGGAAACCTACCTCGCGGCGATCGATCCGAATTTCGGCGGCTGCGGCCGCGCGCATCACCGACGAGGACGGCCACTATTCGTTCCGCACCGTTCGCCCCGGCGCCTATCCCTGGCCGAACGGCGTCAACGACTGGCGTCCGGCCCATATCCATTTCTCGATCTTCGGCCACGGCTTTGCCCAGCGGCTGATCACGCAGATGTATTTCGAAGGCGATCCGATGATCTGGAAGTGTCCGATCGTCGGCACCATCCCGGACAAGGCGGCGATCGAGCAGCTGATCGCACCGCTCGACTGGGGCAACACGATCCCGATGGATGCACGCGCCTACAAGTTCGATATCGTGCTGCGCGGCCGCCGCTCGACGATGTTCGAAAACCGGCTGGAGGGCAACTGATGGTGCAGGAACTCGGCTACCTCAAGGAAACGCCCGTCGCAGACGGCAGGTCCCTACGTCCATATCGGCCTGACGCCGAATTTCTGCGGCATCGGTGGCGTCTACGACAACGACCTCGGCACCACGATGGTCAACGACAAGACGCTCGGCGAGCGCATCACCGTCACCGGCCGCGTCTTCGACGGCGCCGGCGCGCTGGTGCGCGATGCGGTCATCGAAATCTGGCAGGCCGACAGCGCCGGCCTCTACAACAGCCCGTCGGAAATGCGCGGTACGGCCGATCCCAACTTCACCGGCTGGGGCCGCTGCCCGACCCGCGCCGAAGACGGCGTCTTCTACCTTCGAGACCGTCAAGCCCGGTCGCGTTCCCTTCAAGGACGGCCGCAAGATGGCGCCGCACATCACCTTCTGGATCGTCGCGCGCGGCATCAATATCGGCCTGCACACGCGCATGTATTTCCCGCGAGGAGACCGAGGCCAACGCTGCCGACCCGCTGCTCTTGCGCATCGAACACCGCGAGCGCGTCGCAACGCTGATCGCGACGCGTGAGGGGTCGACCTATACCTTCGACATCCATCTGCAGGGCGAGAAGGAAACGGTGTTCCTCGATATCTGACCCGTAAGGGAGTACGGAACCTTGCAACGCGACGATTGTCGGCGCAGTTGTAGGGTCCCGGAAGAAAGACGCTGATGACCATCTCACCCTTCGATCATCCTTTCCTGTCCGGCCTCCTCGGCGACGAGGAAATGGCATCGTATTTCTCGGCCGAGGCGGATATTCGCGCCATGCTTGCCTTCGAGGCGGCACTTGCGAAGGCCGAGGCGGCGCATGGCGTGATCCCCGCACGATGCGGCGGCGCGTATCGCGAGGCCGTTTGCGCGACGTTCGAGCCGGATCTGTCGCCAGCCTGCGAGCGGCCACGGCCAGCGACGGCGTCGTCGTCGCCGATCTCGTGAGGCAGCTGCGCAAGGCGGTCGGCGAGCCGATCGCGGCACATTACGTCCATCTCGGCGCCACCAGCCAGGATGTCATCGACACCAGCCTGATGCTGCGCCTGAAGGCTGTCAGCTTCCTGTTCTCGAAGCCGGCTTTCGATGATCGCCGCAGGCGTTCGACGGTCTCGACGCGCGAGTTTGGCAACAGCCGTCCTGATGGGCCGACACCCGCATGCAGGCGGCGATCCCGATCACCGTTTCGCGACCGTCTCCGTGCGTGGCGCGATGCCTCTTGAGGCGCTATCGCGACCGGCTGACCGAGCAGCGGTTTCCGCGTCCAGTTCGGCGGCGCCGCCGGCACGCTCGAAAAGCTCGGCGACGCCGCGCCCGGCATTCGCGCTGCCCTTGCGCAGGAACTTGGCCTTGCCGACGCGCCGCAATGGCAGAGCCAGCGCGCGCCGATCGCCGATCTCGCCAATCTGTTTTCGCTGATCACCGGCAGCCTCGGCAAGTTCGGCCAGGACATCGCCCTGCTGGCGCAGGCCGGCGACGAGATCGAGCTTGCCGGCGGCGGCGGCTCGTCGGCGATGCCGCACAAGCAGAACCCGGTCGCGGCCGAAACGCTGGTTTCGCTTGCCCGCTTCAACGCCATCCAGCTTTCCGGCATCCACCAGTCGCTGGTGCACGAGCAGGAACGATCTGGTGCGGCCTGGACGCTCGAATGGCTGATCCTGCCGCAAATGGTTATGGCTACGGCTGCGTCGCTGCGTCTGGCGCTTGAACTGGTGGGCAATATCCAGCGGCTCGGCGCGACAAAATACATAACCATACGATTATGAATTATGGCCATTTATTTCATTTTACATTACCGTTTCGCATGACAAACTAGCGCGAACTGTTCTGTCAGTCATTGCGATGCCGGCGCTCGGGAGCATGCCGGTCGTTCAGGGAGGAAAATCATGAAACGGGCTGCTTATCGCCGCGTTCGCGGCCATCGTCATGGGTAGTGCTGCCTATGCCGACACGATCAAGATCGGCGTCGTCGGTCCATTCTCCGGTCCATTTGCCCTGCAGGGCAAGAACTTCAAGGCCGGCATCGACGCCTATATGGCGATGAACGGCACAACGGTCGGCGACGACACGATCGAAGTCATCTACCGCGACCTGCCGGCCGCCGATCCGGCTCAGTCCAAGGCGCTGGCGCAGGAACTGGTCGTCAAGGAAAAGGTGCAGTATCTCGCCGGCTTCTATTTCACGCCGGATGCCATGGCTGTCACGCCGATCCTGAAGCAGGCGAACGTGCCGCTGGTCGTCATGAACGCCGCCACATCGGCGATCGTCACCAAGAGCCCGCTGGTCGTGCGCACCTCCTTCACCACCTGGCAGACCTCGACGCCGATCGCCAAGGTCGCCCATGATGCCGGCGTCGCCAAGGTCATCTCCGTCGTCAGCGACTACGGCCCGGGCGTCGATGCCGAAAACGCCTTCAAGGCCGGCTTCGAGAAGGAGGGCGGAGCAGGTCGTCGAGGCGATCCGCATGCCGCTGTCGACCAACGACTTCAGCCCGATCATGCAGCGCATCAAGGATTCCGGCGCGCAGGGCGTCTTCGCCTTCCTGCCGTCCGGCCCGACGACGCTCGGCTTCGTCAAGGCCTACAATGAAAACGGCCTGAAGGACGCCGGCATCAAGTTCTTCGCGCCGGGCGACCTGACGCAGGAATCCGACCTGCCGGCGCTTGGCGACGCGGCGCTCGGCATCCAGACGACGTTCCACTATGCCGTTTCGCACGATTCCCCGGAAAACAAGGCCTTCGTCGAAGCGGCCTGCCAAGGCGATCGGCAATCCCGGCCGAACTTTCCTTCCCGTCGGTCGGCGCCTTTGACGGCATGAATGTCATCTACAAGATGATCGAGGCGACCGGCGGCGAGCAGGATGCGCAGAAGGCCGTCGATGCCGTCAAGGGCCTGTCCTGGGTCAGCCCGCGCGGTCCGGTGTCGATCGATCCGGAAAGCCGGCACATCACGCAGAACATCTATCTGCGCGAAGTCACCAAGGCGGATGACGGCACCTACTACAACAAGGAAATCCAGACCTTCGAAAAGCAGGGCGATCCGGGCCTTGCGGCGGCGAAGTAAAGCGCTCCGGCTTCCTCCGCACCTGTGCGGAGGGAGCCAAGTTTAGCGCAAGAACGAATGGACACCGCGATAGCAGACAGTCTTCAGCATAGCCGTCGATGCGCTTGCCTATGGCATGGTGCTGTTCGTCATCTCGATCGGCCTGTCCGTCACCATGGGCCTGATGCGCGTCGTCAATCTGGCCCATGGCGCCTTCGCGATGATCGGCGGCTACATCGCCTCCTATGCCGCGCGCGATCTCGGCCTCGGTTATGCCGCGGCGGTGCTGCTGGCCGTCGTCGGCACGATCATCATTTCCATCCCGATCGAGCGGCTGCTCTACCGGCGCATCTATGGCGCGCCGGAACTGACGCAGGTGCTGATGACCATCGGCATCACCTTCTGCATCATCGGCATCGCCAACTACGTCTTCGGCCCGACGCTTGAAGACGATACCCTTGCCGGGCGCCCTGCAGGGCTCCGTCGATCTCGGCTTCCGCTCGATCGCCACGCATCGCATTTTCGCCATCGTCTGCGGTCTCATCGTCGCTCTGGCGCTCTGGTACGCGATCGAGAAGACAGCCTTCGGCGTCAAGCTGCGCGCCTCCGTCGACAATGCCGCCATGGCGGCGGCCCTCGGCGTGCGCACTGAAATCATCTACGCCGTCAGCTTTGCCGTCGCCGTCGGGCTTGCCGCCTTCGGCGGCGTGCGTGGGTGCAGAACTGCTGCCGGTCGAGCCCTATTATGCCCTGCGCTACATGGTGACTTTCCTGGTCGTCGTCTCCGTCGGCGGCGCCGGTTCCATCTCCGGCGCGCTGCTTGCCTGCCTCGTCCTCGGCGGCATCGACACGACCGGCCGCTATCTCATGCCGGAATTCGGCGAATTCTTCTTCTATCTCGCGGTCATCGCCATCATCTGCGTCTTCCCGCGTGGCCTTGCCGGGAGGGCGAAGTAATGATGACGCTGACCCTGGAAACAGAGGCCGTTGCAGCCGCCTGACCAGACGCCGTACGCTTGGACGCGATCCATCGCCGTCGGCGGTCATCGTCGCTGTCGCGCGATGCCGGCTATCTCCTGTTTCCCGACAATCTCGCGCTCCTGACCCGCATCATCGCCATTGCGCTTCTGGTTCTGTCGCTCGATCTCGTCACCGGCTATTGCGGTGTGGCGACGCTCGGCCATGCAGCCCTCTTCGGCGCCGGCGCCTATGCCGCCGGCATTGCCTCGGCGCATTACGGCATCAATGATCCGCTGCTGATGACGCTTGCCGGCATCGTGGGCGGAGCGGTTGCCGGCCTGGTCTGCGGCGTCGTCATCCTGCGAGCCCACGGACTGCCGCAGCTCGTGCTGTCGATCGCGCTGATCTACCTCTTCCACGAATTCGCCAACAAGGCATCGTCCTGGACCGGCGGCAGCGACGGGCTGTCCGGTATCTCCCCCGACCCGCTGTTCGGCAGCTTCGAATTCGATCTCTACGGGCATACGGCCTACGTCTTCGGCGTCGCGCTTCTGCTGATCGTCTTCGTCCTGCTGCGTATCCTCGTGCGCTCGCCCTTCGGCATGCTCTGCCGTGGCATCAAGGCAGGATCCGCTGCGCATCCGCGCCATGGGGGCCTCGCCAAAGGCGACGCTGATCAAGATGTATGTCATCTCCGGCGCCGTTGCCGGTGTCGGCGGCGCGCTGAATGCGATTTCGACGCAGGTCGTCGGCCTCGACAGCCTGTCCTTCACGCAATCGGCCGAAGCGCTGGTCATGCTCGTGCTCGGCGGCACCGGTTCGCTGTTCGGCGCGCTGACCGGCACCGTCATCTTCATGCTGTTCGAGGACTATGTCTCGGCCGCCAATCCCTTCCACTGGCTGACCATGGTCGGCGCTGCTGCTGATCGCGGTCGTTCTGTTCGCGCCGAAGGGCCTCTACGGTACGGCCGCCGCCTATCGTCGCCCGCCGCAGGGAGATGCGCTCATGAGCCCGATCTTCGAAGTCACTCAATCTGAAGAAAGCCTTCGGCGGACTTGACGGTCACCAACGATGTCACGCCTGTCGATGGCAGCCGGGCGACCGCGTGGCGCTGATCGGCCCGAACGGCGCCGGCAAGACCACCTTCGTCAATCTCGTCACCGGCAATCTGCGGCCGGATTCCGGCGATGTTCGCCTCGGCGGTGAAACCGTCACCAGGATCGATGCCATCGGCCGCGTCCGGCGTGGATTGGTCCGCTCCTTCCAGGTGACGCGACTGTTTCAGGATATGACGCCGGCCGAGCATGTCGCGTCTGGCGATCCTGCAGCGAGACTGGCCGTTCCGGCCGCATGTTCGGCAATTTCCTGGCGATGCCCGACGTCATGGACGAGGCCGAGCGAGCTGCTTGCGACACTCGGTCTTGCCGATCTCGCTGCACCGCAAGGTGAGCGAGATCGCCTATGGTCAGCAGCGGCTGCTCGAGATCGCCGTGGCGCTGGCCCTGAAGCCGAAGGTGCTGCTGCTCGACGAGCCCGCCGCCGGCGTGCCGCAGAGCGATACCGGCCGCATCGAACAGGCGCTTGCCGACCTGCCGGCCGATCTCGCCGTGCTGATGATCGAGCACGACATGGATCTGGTCTTCCGGTTTGCCAAGCGCGTCATCGTGCTGGCGGCCGGCACCATCATCTTCGACGGTTCGCCTGAGGATGTCACGCAGGATGCGCGGCGTGCGCGAAGCCTATCTCGGGAGCTATGCCAATGCCGGCCACGCCGCTTGAAGTCGAAAATCTGTCGCGCCGGCTACGGCCCGACGCGGGTGCTCGAAGGTATTTCCTTCTCCGTTCCCGCCGGTGGCCGGCTTGCAGTGCTCGGCCGCAACGGCATGGGCAAGACGCACGCTGCTTGCAACGCTTGCCGGCCAGACGCGCCGCTATGACGGGCCGCATCCGCCTGGGCTCGGACCGACATCGCCGGGCTGCCGAGCGCCAGGCGCGCGCATCGGGGTCTCGGCTACGTGCCGCAGACGCGCTGACATCTTTCCGACGCTGACGGTCGAGGAGAACCTTTTCGTCGGCCTGAAAGGCCGGCCGAAAAGCGCGCTGCAAGAGGCCTACGACATGTTTCCGCGCCTGAAGGAGCGCCGCAGGAATCTCGGCGGCCAGCTTTCCGGTGGCGAGCAGCAGATGCTGTCGACCGCCCGCACGATCCTCGGCCGTCCCTCCGTGCTGCTGCTCGACGAACCGCTGGAGGGGCTGGCCCCCGTCATCTGCGAGGAGCTGATGGCGGCTTTCGCCGAGCTCGCCAAGACCGGCGACATGACCATCCTTCTGGTGGAGCAGCGCATTCAGAGCGCGCTGGATTTCGCCGAGCATGTCATCATCCTGGAGCGCGGACGGCTTGCCTGGAAGGGCACGCCGGATGCGCTGGCTCGCGATCATCGATGCCGTCGAGCGCCTGCTCGGTGTCGGGGGATTTGCCACCGCACAATGACGCGCCAACACATACGCTCGAGCGCCGGGGCCATTTCTTTTCGGCTGTTGGATGAATCTCGATCGCGCCGTCGACAATGGCGGCGGCACGGTCGAGTTCTGGCTCAGCGAGCATCGTGACCGTTCTGCCGCCCAGTCAGCGGTGCCGTGAGGCCCATGCTGCGTCACCGCCGGAAGCGATCGCGATATTCGCTTGGACCCGTGCCAATCCGGCGTAAAAATGCTCGACGCATCGTGTCGGGATTTGCAAAGCCACAACTTGCAGCCACCCTTTGCAGCGGCGTCTCCGTATCTTCGAGCAGCCTGCGCGCAAAATCCACACGGGCCATTTCGACGAAGTCCGCGGGCGTAATGCCGGTCTCGTGCTGGAAGACACGCGTGAAATTGCGCACGCTCATCGCGGCGCGCGATGCAAGCGCATTGACGGTGAGGTCGAGCGGCAGATGATCAAGGATCCAATGCTGGATCGACTGGATCCGGCCTTCGGTCGCGATCTGCGCGGCAAGATGGACGCTGAATTGCGACTGACCGCCCGGACGCTTCAGGAAGACCACGAGGCGCCTCGCGACCGTCAGCGCAAGCTCGCGGCCATGATCGTCCTCGATCAGCTTCAACGCAAGATCGATGCCCGCGGTCACGCCCGCCGAGGTCCATAGCGGACCGTCCTCAACGTAAATCTGATCCGGGACGACGTTTACGGCCGGAAAACGCTCGGCGAGTTCGGCGGCATGCTGCCAATGCGTCGTTGCGCTATGGCCATCAAGCAGTCCCGCCGCCGCCAAGAAGAACGCACCTGTGCAGACGGAACCGTGACGGCGCGTCGACGGAGCGCGCCGCCTGAGCCATTCGTGCAACTCAACGCTCTCATAGGCTTGTTCGTAGTCCGGAGTGCCGGCAACGAGGAGCGTGTCGATCTGGCCGTCTTCATCGTGGATCGATCCGTCCGTGAACAGAGATATGCCCCCGGCGCGCACCGTTCGCTCGCGTCGTGCGGACAAGGTTCGAATTTGATAGTTGGCCATGCCAGGGGCCTGGCGATTGGCCTCGAGAAACACGTCGAACGGCCCCGAAACATCAAGGGACTGGGCGTTGTCAGGCACCACGATGACAATCGGCTTCGGCTCAGCAGCCATCCTTTCTCCTCCTTGGGGCGCGCAGCGCCGTCCTACGGCCATAGCCGTGGCGATCACAGCCAGCCGCTCAGTTCCCGTCGAACGATCAATTCGATCACGCGCATTCCGCTTTCACTGTCGTTCAGACATTCGATTCGTGCAAATTTTCGCCGCCGCCAGCACATCCGCAGCGCCTGCAGGCGGCCGGAGGGGTAACCGCCTGCCACTACTGCATCAGAGTTTGCCAGCGGCGAATTTTGCCACCGCTTCCGCAACACCCTTGCCGTAGGCCGGATCGGCCTTGGCGCAATTGTCGATGTGGCGTTGCTTGACCTCGGCCCTTGCGTCGCCCATGGCGCGGGCGGTGTTTTCGAACAGGGTTTGCTTCTGGGCAGGCGTCATCTTGCGGAAAAGGTCGCCCGGCTGCTGATAGTGATCGTCGTCGACGCGGTGATCCCAGTGCGCCGCAGCCCCGGTGATTTCAAGCGGCGGTTCGTTGAGCTGCGGCTGATCGGCCCATTCGCCCCTGCTGTTCGGCCAATAGGTTGGGGTGCCGCCCAGATTGTCATCCGTGCGCATCGCGCCGTCGCGATGGTAGCTGTGGAACGGGCACCTCGGAGCGTTGACCGGGATATGATGATGATTGACGCCGAGACGGTAGCGCTGCGCATCACCATAGGAGAACAGGCGGGCCTGCAGCATCTTGTCCGGCGAGTAGCCGATCCCCGGAACGATATTCGCCGGTGTGAACGCAGCCTGCTCGACCTCGGCGAACACGTTGCCGGGGTTGCGGTTGAGTTCGAAGTAGCCCACCTCGATCAGCGGATAGTCGCCCTTCGGCCAGACCTTGGTGAGATCGAACGGATTGAAGGGGAAGGCCTGTGCCTGCTCGTCCGTCATCACCTGAATGTAGAGCGTCCAGCGCGGGAAGTTTCCTGCTTCGATATTGTCGAACAGGTCGCGGCCGTGGCTTTCGCGATCCTTGCCGACCAGAGCTTCGGCCTCGGCGTCGGTCAGGTTCTGGATGCCCTGCTGGGTGCGGAAGTGGAACTTGACCCAGGTTCGTTCATTGGCGGCATTGAGGAAGCTGTAGGTATGGCTGCCGAAGCCATGCATGTGTCGGAGGCTCTTCGGAATACCGCGTTCCGACATCACGATCGTGACCTGATGCAAGGCCTCGGGAAGGAGCGACCAGAAATCCCAGTTGGCGTCGGCCGAGCGCATGCCGGTATGCGGATCGCGCTTGATGGCATGGTTCAGGTCGGGAAAGCGCAGCGGATCGCGGAAGAAGAAGACCGGCGTATTGTTGCCGACCACGTCCCAGTTGCCTTCCTCGGTATAGAACTTCAGCGCAAAACCGCGGATGTCGCGCTCGGCGTCTGCCGCGCCGCGTTCTCCGGCCACTGTCGAGAAGCGGGCGAACATCGGCGTCTGCTTGCCGATTTCCGAGAAGATCTTCGCCTTCGTGTACCGGGTAATGTCGTGCGTCACGGTGAATGTCCCGTGTGCGCCCCAGCCCTTCGCATGCATGCGCCGCTCAGGGATGACTTCGCGGGCAAAGTGGGCAAGTTTTTCGATCAGCCAGACGTCCTGCAGCAGCGCCGGGCCGCGCGGGCCGGCGGTCTGGATGTTGACATTGTCGCTAACCGGAGCTCCGGATGCATGGGTCAGAAACGGTCTCTTGGTTTGGTCGTTCATCGGTTTCTCCTTGCGTGGAAGGGACTGACTGGCCTTGCCACTCGCGTCCATAGGCGAATGACAGGGGTACTGTTGATTATGAGGTTAGCCTCCTGGTAGCCGCCGGCGATCAGCCGCGGCGCTTTGCGCGCTCGTGGAAGATCGAGCCGATGAAATCGAGGCTGGTACGGGCGGCGAGCAGCGAGGTGATGCCCGAGGGGTCATAGGGCGGCGAGACTTCGACGAAATCGACGCCGACCACTTCGAAGCGCCTGGCGACCTCGCGCAGCAGATCCTTCGCCTCGTAATAGGTGAAGCCGCCATGGCTGATGGTCGCCGTGCCCGGCGCGATCGACGGATCGAAGCTGTCGATGTCGATCGAGACGTAGACGCGCTCACCGTCCGGAATGTGAGCGAGGGCCGCCTTGGCGCCGATGCTCCTGAACTTGCGAAGCGATACGACGTTCGTGCCGTAGGCCTTGGCCGCCTCGTAGTCCTTCTTGCTGACCGACGCCATATTGTGCGGACCGAGCGTGGTGATGCCCTTCACGTGGGCCATCTCGGAGGCACGGCGCATCGGGCTGCCATGACCCCAGGTGATGCCGTTGCGACCGTCGATGAAGTCGAAGTGGGCGTCGAGATGGACGATATGGATCGGCTTCTCGTTCGAGTAGGCCGCGATCGTTGCCATGGTGATCGCATGATCGCCGCCGAGAATGTAGGGCATTGCCTTGGCGTCGAGCAGCGCGCGCACGGCGAGCTCGGCGTTGGCGAGACTGCGCTTGGTGTCGGCATAGATGACGTCGCTGTCACCGGCGTCGACGATCTTGACCTCGTCGGCGGTCAGATAGGTGACCTCGTCTTCGAAATCGAAGACGCCTTCCGGGCCGAAGCCGTGGAACATCGACATTTCGCGGATCGCGCGAGGCCCGAAGCGGGTGCCGACACGGTAGCTGGATGCGGTGTCGATCGGCACGCCCAGGATGGCGACATCGGCGCCGTCGAGCTTGTCCCAGTCGGTGCAGGCCGGCTGGCTCGCGAAAGTGGCAAGGCCAACGAAGGGAAGATCCATGCGCTCAGGCATGTTGCGGCTGTGGAATTCGGTTGTCATTGCAAAGTCCTTTCCCGTGCCGGCGCGAGCCTTCGCGCCGCCCGCGCAGGTTCGAGTTGATATTGCTCAGCAGATTTCGTCGGTGATGCCCTCGCGCTCATAGGCGCGGCGGACGGACGGAAGGGCCGTGACCTTGTCGAGCAGCTTGGCGATCGCCGGCCGGCTGCGCGGCGGCTTGGCCATCGGGCGGGCCCAACGGGACAGCATGACGAGGTAGAAGTCGGCGGCGCTCAGCTTGTCGCCGAGGAAGAGCGGCCCGTTTGCCTTCAGGTGCTGCTCGATGACGTCGAGATAGGCGCTTGCACGGGCTTCCGACCCTTGCTTGACGATTTCGACGGCGGCAGCGTTGCGTCCCCGCCAGGCGGTCCGGATACTGCCAGATCATCAGTTCTTCCTGCAGCGAGTTGGTCAGGAAGGTAAGCCACTGGTAGAACCTGGAGCGGTCTGCCGTGCCGACCGCCGGAGCAAGACCGGCCTCGGGATGCCGGTCTGCAAGATGAAGGACAATAGCGGCGGCCTCAAACAGGACGAGATCGCCATCGACCAGCGTCGGAATGCGTCCATTCGGATTAATCTTCAGGTATTCCTTGGATTTCTGAGCCTTCGTTGCTCTGTCAACAAGACAAAGTTCGTACTTTGCACCGATCTCTTCGAGAACCATGTGCGGTGCTGCATTGGCGTTGGCTGGGAAATAGTGAAGCTGGTACATTTTTGCTTTCCGTGACGGTGTTTCCACTATTTCGAGGGTAGATTTTTGGGTGTCTGGCTACAACGACGGATATCCGTCAATCTTGGCCAAAGGCCCGTCGATCTTGGCCGGACGCGCTGCCCTGGGACTGCCATGGAGGCGGCATCATCCCGTTGGTATCGAAAAGGGAAAAGATGCGGACCTTGTGCTTATCAATCGCAACAGTCCCAACCTGGGACCGCCCAACGATCCAATTAGCGCCGTCATGTTGGGTGCTAACGTGAGCAAAATTGACGCGCTGTTGGTCGAGGTAAAGGCCGTCAAGCAGGGTGGGCGGTTACCCAATGACTGGTCGAGCGCGAAAAAATGATGGAGGGGCGCGATCAATCATTTGTATGCGAACTCGCAATCGGTCCGAACTAGAGCCAAGCTCAGTCGCTTCGGCAACGGGTCATGCGGTTCAGTCGGCTTGCCGCCGCATTTTCGCGGCGGCAAGCCCTTGATTCTAACACCAGAAATTTTCACTTGACGAGCAGAAGGCAATATCGCTCGTTAAGCTGACAGCTCCATGGATGCGCTCTACGTGGCGGCTAGTTCCAGCTTCTTTTTCTCTTCGACGCGGATCTGCGTTGCCAACAGGGCGGCGACGCCGAGGCTGGCGACCAGGAGGAGCATGCCGCTTGAGAAGGAGCCGGTTTGCTCGTTGATGTAGCCGACGGCGTAGGGCCCGACGACAGCGCCGAGATTGCCGATCAGAGAGATCATGCCCATCGCGCTGCCGCGGAGGTGTGGCGGGAAGCTTTCTGCCGCAATGGCCCAGAACGGCGCATGCGCGCGCAAAGAGAAACGTTCCGGCGAGGACGAGGAACGAAAGCGAAAGCACGTAATTGTCGACCAGAACCGAGAGGAGCAGGAATACCCCCAGTCCGAGCAACACGGTAGCAACCACGCGGTTCTTATACTTGGTCCTGTCGGAGAAGCGACCGGTCACCAGCAATCCGCCCATCGCCGCGATATAGGGAAGCGTCGAGACGTAACTGGTGTAGGTCACGCCGGCACCCGACAGCGTCTTGATAATCGCGGGGATCCACATGAAGAGGCCCGTCGCCCCGATCAGCCAGAAGGCAGTAGACAGCGCTCATCAACAAGACCTGCGGATTGAAGATCGCATTCTTGTAGTCCTGCGCAGACGCCTCTTTCGGGGAGCTCTGTTGCCCGGCCAGAATATAGTCGCGTTCTTCGCGGGACAGCCAAGCTGCCTCCTGCGGACGGCTTGCAGCCGTCAGGTAATAGACAATACCGAGAATGACCGCAGGCAGACCCTGCAGCACGAACAGCATGCGCCAATCGAAATGGCTGAGCAGCGCGCCGGACAGCGGACCCATGACGATGAACGACAGCGGCAGGCACAGTAGCCAGACGCCGTTCGACGTGCTTCGCTCGTTCTCGGGGAACCAGCGCGCGAGAACGACGAGGATCATCGTCCAGACGCCGCCGTCGATCAGTCCCAGCAGAAACCGCAGGATCAGAAGCTCGGTGCCGTTGCGGACGAGGCCGGTCGCCATCGCGACCAGGCCCCATGCGATCGACAACAGCATGATGAGCCGATTGGCGTCGTATTTCTCGACCAGGATGCCGCTCGGCACCTGGAGGATGACGTAGCCGAGGAAGAACAAGCCACCGGCAAGGCCGCTTTCGGCCGTGCCGATGCCGAGTTCCTCGTTCATGCCGCCGATGACGGCAAAGCCGAGATTGTTACGGTCGATGAAATTGATGATGTACAGTGCCAGCAGGCATAGTAGAACCCGTGTCCATCGCTTGCGGGGTATCGAGTGTGCGGTAGCGCTCATATCTTTGCTCCTCCTCTCCAAAGTTCGTGTTCTCGGTGACGGTCAATCGACGCGGTAGCGTGCGATCAACGCCTCGTCGGGATCGCAGCCCAGGCCGGGTTCATGCGGCACGGTGATCTTGCCGTCTCGCGGTAGTGTGAACGGGCTGAACGGCGCCGTTTCCAGATTCATGTAAAGCCGCTCGAGCGGCGCCTCCTGCGCCAGGCACGCCGCGAGGTGCAGCGAAGCGAGATAGCCCGGTCCGAAGTAGGCGCAATGGGGAACGATGCGCACGCCGAAGCTCTCGGCCACGGCATATATCTTCAGCACTTCGGTAAGACCGCCGATCTTGGTGACGCTCGGCTGTGCGATGTCGACCGCCTGCAGTTCGAACATCTTGCGGAAATCATGAAGACCGCCGGCGTTCTCACCGGCGGATAGCGGAACGCCCTTGGCGCGCAACCGCGCCATGCTGGCGTGATCTTCCGGCGGCCAGATCGGCTCTTCAAGCCAGTAGAGGTTTAGCGGGCGGAGGCGTTCGGCCATGGCAGAAGCCTGCCCGGGCGTCCAGGGGCAATTGGTGTCGACCATCATTTCGATGTCGGGGCCAAGGACCTTGCGCGACATCTCGATAAGATCTGGATCGACCTCGTGCAACTTGATGTAGCGATAGCCCTCTTCAGCCGCATCCAGGACGTTTTTCTCAAGCGAGCTTGCCTCGCCGTAGCGCAGCAGGCTTGCGTAGACCGGCACTTCGGTGCGCACGGCGCCGCCGATCATCGCATGCAGCGGCAGTTGCGCGCGTTTGCCGGCGATGTCCCAAAGAGCGATGTCGACGCCCGAGATGCCATAGACCAACGGCCCGTTGCGTCCGTACAGATGCAGA
Source organism: uncultured Alphaproteobacteria bacterium (assembly GCA_963838565.1). Classification (GTDB taxonomy): domain Bacteria; phylum Pseudomonadota; class Alphaproteobacteria; order Rhizobiales; family Rhizobiaceae; genus Rhizobium. The sequence goes on along the minus strand of CAWIRO010000009.1, from coordinate 284,340 downwards.
TTACTTGCTCACCTCGGCCATCAATGCCGCGATGTTCGTTGGATCCCGGCCGATCAGGAGCGGCGCGATCATTGTGTCGATCACGAATTTTGTGGCGGGGGCCACCGCATGTCCGAATGCTTCGCCCCAGCCGGTGATGCCCGCGTCGGTCTGAACGCGGACCAGAAGGATGTTGAGCTTGGCCGTCGGATGTCCGGCGATAGCCATCGGGCCGCCGCCGATATCGTAAGGGATCTGAAGCAGAACAGTGTCAACTGCCGTAATTTTCATGTGATGATCATGCCTTTGGAAGAAGTTTCAGCCGGGTTCCGCTGAAGAGTGGTGATGCAGCACCTTCCAGGCACCTTCCCGGCGCTGGACAACAAAGGTGAAGCGGGCGGGCGTCACAAACTCCTGTCCGCCCTGCATCCGTGAAAAGCGATAGTTCCCGACGGCCAGCATGCTGTCGTCGGAGAGACGGACGAAATGTCGTTCGCCGAATTCCACGGTCGAGCGTGCCGCGGAAATCGGTTCGAATCTGTGCGAGTCCGACGCAAAGGGGCGCGAGCGAGGTGCCAAACAGCAATGCGTCGTCCGCATACATTGCGGTGATCCGTTCAGGTTGACGGGTATTGAAGGCATCTCGCCAGGCATCGAGGCAAGCGCTGGCCGCCTCGACTGGATCCCGGAAGCTCATCGGCTCCCCGCTCCCAGGGGCCGCCATGTGTGATGACGAATTAGTTCTGCTATGCAACTCCCAGCGCCTCCGCGCGCTAATTCACGTTGAAGCGTGACAATGGGAGCTGCTAGCTTTAACGTCAAATGGTAAAAAGATAGGTCTCCATGAGTAAAAGGTTATGGCTCTCAGTATCCGAACCCTGGAACTGCTGCGATGCGTGATTGAGACTCGCAGCGTCACCGCGACGGCGGAACGCCTGCATATTTCCCAGCCGGCCGTTAGCAAGGCTTTGCAGCAGGCCGAGGAGCGCCTTGGGTTTCCTCTCTTTCTGCGCGAGCGAGGGAGACTCGTGCCGACGCTCGATGCGCGTCTCCTTTTGCCCGAGATCGTCCGCGCCACAGCGGGAATAGAAGCCGTCAGCCGACTCGCCGAAGACCTGCAGAACCTGAAGACCGGCATGGTGACTCTGGCGGCGACGCCGGTGCTGGGAAATACGCTTGTGGCAGAGGCCATCGCGACATTTCGCGTGCAACATCCAGGCGTACATGTGGTCATCCAGACAATGTCCAACCAGGAAGTCGTGGAGGCGGTCGCCGACCATCGGGTCGACCTCGGCATTGTCCTGACGCCGGTCGAGGATGCCCATACGCTGGCTCGGCACCTCTGCACGGCGGAGCTCGTCTGCGTCATGCCGGAGACGCATGAGCTGGCCAGTTATGCCGTCGTCGGGACCGGAAGAGATCGCGCCCTTTCCGCTCATTTCGTTCAATCGCCACCAGCCGATCGGTGCGCTTATCGAAGAGGCGTTTCGCGCCGCCTCTATCCGTCGCGCGATCGCCGTGGAGGTGACACAGTCCTGGACGGCTTGCGCCCTTGTCCAGGCGGGTGCCGGTATTGCGGTGACGGATGGGTTCACGACTCTTACGGGTGTTCCTGCCGGGCTGACGATCCGCCCGTTCCGGCCGCCGACACGCATCACCGGTCGCTTGCTCCACTCCATCGGCAGGCCGACGTCACGTCACGCGGAGGCATTCACCCAGGTCCTGTTTTTGGTCGTTCAGGCGGAGGTCGCCTCCGGGCGTATCATCGCTTGAGTTTTCTATAGTGCATGGAACCCGCATCGGCGGATGCGAAATGGCTCCCGAACCGATCCCGATCCTGCGATGTCTGCAGACGGAACTGATGTAACGATGCGGCAGATTTTCGCCGCATCGATGTCGTTCCTCTTGCACGGGAATTGATCTGTACGGAACGACTATTTCGCCCGAACGTTTATTCGACCGCGCATATTGGGATGGAAGCGGCAGTAATAATCCATCGCTCCCGTCTTGGTTACGACCGTCGAGGCCGATTGATGCGGCGGGATGACGACATCAAAACCACCGTCGACGGTCGCCGTGTGCGCCATCACGTCCTTGTTGAGCCATCGGATCGTGTCGCCGACGGCAACGTTGATCACTGTCGTTTTGAATACAAGCTTTTCAATGGTGACCTCCAGCGTCGCGGCCTCGGCGGGTACAGAGGCCAGCAAGAGGGCCAAGCCAGCTAGCCCCCAGCCGCAGCAACCAGTTCGCATCGTCCACTTGCCCTATTTCAGGACCGCCGCGACATGCTCGGCGTGCTGCTGGTGACCCTGGAAAACCTTGAGGCCGGTCTCCAAGAGATCCTTGAGTTCGGCGTTCTTGGCGGACGGGATCAGCAGGCTCTCGAGCGCGCCATTGACCTGTTTGTGATAGGCAACCTCGTTGTCGATATAGGCCTTGTCGAAGGCGGCTCCTTTGAGCTTGGCCAGCTTGTCGCGCTCATCGGCCGCAGCCTTCGTCAGCTGGCGGCTCGTGTCGTTGTCTTCAGGCGTGACCTTCAGCTTCTCTACGAGAGCGAGCGCCTGCTGGTTGACGGCTTCGTGGTCGCGCAGCATGTCCTGCGCAAACCCGACGATCTCCTTGTTCTTGGAGATTTTGACGGCCTGCTTGGCGGCTTCGATATCGATCACGCCGGCCGTATAGGCGATATGGGCGATCTGCGGATCGGTCGGGGCAGGGCCTGCGGCATAAGCGGCGGGGCTGAGAAGGCAGATTGCGGCAATGGCCGCGCTCAATCGGACGAACATTTTAGAGCTCCTCTTTCCGGCGACGAATTTCCACGCCGGTCTGTGTTGGTGACGCTCATTGGATGATGTCCCAGGGCGGAGGTTCCGGAAAAATTACTCCTCGATCCCAAGTCGCTTCATTACTTTTGTCGTCAGCCGCTCGCAGCGCCATCCGGCAAATGGAAATGCATCAAGGAATACCGGCCCGATGCGATTGTCGATGTATTTTCGCAGCAGCTCTCTGGCTCGATGAAGCCGCGTCCGTACCGTCCCGGGCTTGATGTTCAAGAGTTCCGCCGTCTCTTCGACGCTCATGCCTTCGATTGCCCTGGCAACGAAGACGAGACGAAAATCATCGGGCAATTCGTCCGTCGCTTCTTCCACTAGCCGCAATATCTGCCGTTGTGCCATCGTCTTTTCCGGATCGTCTGAGGCTGCGCCGTTTGGAAACTGGACGACGTCACCGCCCGCCCCGTTAGCTGGGAGCGGCACCTCCATGTTGCGCGAGGACTTGCGAAGCCGGCCGAGCGCCTCGTTCAAGACGATCCGATGCAGCCAGGTGGAAAGCGAAGAATCCGCTCGAAAGCTTTTCAGATGTTGAAAGGCCCGGACATAGGCTTCCTGGACCACATCTTCAGCGACCGCATCGTCGCACACAACGCCGCGAGCAATGCGGAAAAGACGTTGATTATATTTGCGCATGATTGTGCGAAACGAGGTCGGGTCGTTCGCGATCGCACCGGCCACCAAATCCATCTCCGTCATGTCATTGCGCGCGGCTGCATGCACCATAGGTATTGTTTTCATGGTTCACCTCCATGATGAGATTGGATGCCGAGCCGTGGCAAACGTTCCCAAAGAAACAGTTTTTATCGCTGGGGCGTACAGTCAAATCTCACGTCTGGCGGCAGCGTTGTCACGTTGTTTGCAAAGGCATCCCTGCCGACTTCGTGGGTGATCACATCCATGCGTGACTTAAGGCCGATATAGGCGGCCATCGTCTTGCGGATGCCGTCGGCCCGTCCGCAACCGTGGTCCCGTCGTGGACCTCATCGACCTGCACGATCGAAGCTTGATGATACATTGCCGCTGCGGCTTCGACATCTTCGGAAAGCATGATGCATGAATTCAAGTAGTTAGGAAGTCCTTTGCGCATCCTATGGTGCGCGATACTCTAAGTCTTCGAACGGTGCGCGTCCACACAAATGTATGCGGAATTTCGTACTAGATATTTTTATAAAAATACCTTTATGTACTTAAGGTGATCGTTCCATGCCTAAGAATGGCAAAGAAATAGTCTAGAAATTCGGGGGCGCATATTGGCAATTGCTTCTGCGTTGACTTTAAAGGGCGCTTCAGAGCGTCAATGTTCTATCGTCGTTAAGGCGCAGCCAGGAGATACGAGGCTGAGCAGCATGAAGTTTCACGAAACGCCTTTGCACGGGGTATACGTCATCGAACCGGAGCCGCGTGGGGACGAACGCGGATGGTTTCAGCGCGTATTTTGCGAGCGAGAGATGGCCGGCGCCGGCCTGGAAAGCCGCTTTGTACAAGTCAATAATTCGTTCAACGCCGAAGCCGGCACCCTCCGTGGGCTGCACTACCAGCTCCCTCCCTCGCCAGAAGTCAAGATCGTCCGGTGCCTCTCCGGGGCACTGTGGGACTGTATCATCGATCTGCGGCCCGATTCCCCGACGTACCTCAGTTGGCACGGGGTTGAGCTAACGGGTGAGAACCGGCTGGCGTATTATGTGCCTCGCGGCTTTGCCCATGGATTTGTGACGTTAAAGCCCAATACCGAGACGTTGTATCTTGCCAGCGGATTCTACGATCCACAGTCGGAGCGCGGCGTGCGGTGGAACGATCCAAAGTTCGGTATCGCTTGGCCGGTCGAAGGGGCTCTGATCTCGGAAAAAGACGCTAATTGGCCCGACTTTGATGAGGGTTTTCACGGCGTCGAGAGCCTACGCGGCATCTAGCGGACGTTTTGATGGTGATTCGGAACGGAAAGCCGATGGCCGTCCCATCGGAGCCGGTATGCACGGCGCGGCTGCATGACGAAGGGCATTGTCAACCAGAGCCGCTCCCCAAGAAAAAAGCCGACGCGGTGGGGGTAATCTGCACGGCGTGCGACGGAGACCAGCCCGGAGTGCAGGTCTGACACTCGGACGCTTTCGCACGTTCTCAGCGCGAAAAGCGAGTTCAACGCATGACCGCAACGTCGATCAAAAAAATTTTCCGCCGTGTTTGCCCGGTACCGCAAAGGTTTGGCGTCATTCCCATGGTGCGCCGCAGCATGACGGGCAGATTCCTTCTTTTTCTTGCCGTCCATCTCCTCTAAGTCTCTCACATCCGTTGTGCAACAAAGGTGATATATGGCAGGTGAAACTGTTCTCGTGGTCGGCGGTGCCGGCTATATCGGCTCTCATACGTGTCTCGATCTGGCAAACAAGGGATACAGACCCGTCGTCTTCGACAATTTCTCGAACGGCCATCGCGAATTCGTCAAATGGGGCCCCGCCGAAGAGGGCGATATTCGTGATCGCGCCCGGCTGGACGAAGTGCTGGCCAAGCACAAGCCTGCCGCGATCCTGCATTTTGCAGCCCTGATCGAGGTCGGCGAGTCGGTAAAGGATCCGGTCTCCTTCTACGAGAACAATGTCATCGGTACGCTGACCTTGCTTTCGGCCGCGCAGGCGGCGGGCATCAACGCTTTCGTCTTCTCATCGACCTGCGCGACATACGGCCTGCCGCAGAGCGTGCCGCTCGACGAGACGCACCGGCAGGTGCCGATCAATCCCTACGGACGGACCAAATATATCGTCGAGCAGGCGCTTGCCGACTACGACCAGTATAAAAGTCTGCGTTCCGTGATCCTGCGGTACTTCAATGCGGCGGGTGCGGATTTCGAGGGGCGGATCGGCGAGTGGCATCAGCCGGAAACGCATGCCATTCCGCTCGCGATCGATGCGGCGCTCGGCCGCCGGCAGGGCTTCAAGGTGTTCGGCAGCGACTACGAGACGCGCGACGGCACCTGCGTGCGCGACTATATCCATGTGCTCGATCTCGCCGATGCCCATGTGCGGGCCGTCGAGTATCTGCTGAAGGGCGGCGATTCCGTTGCGCTCAACCTCGGCACCGGCACCGGGACGACGGTCAAGGAACTGCTCGGCGCGATCGAAGATGTATCGCAGCGGCCTTTCCCGGTCGAATATATCGGCCGGCGCGAAGGCGATTCGCATACGCTGGTCGCCAATAACGACAAGGCTCGCGACGTGCTTGGCTGGGTACCGCAATATGATCTCTCGCAGATCATCCAGTCGGCCTGGAACTGGCATTCCAGATCCAATCAGCACTGAGGCGGCAATTCATGAAAGCGGCCGAATGTCCTTCTGATCACCGCGGACCAATGGCGCGGTGATTGCCTTTCGGCGGTTGGCCATGCCTGCGTCAGGACGCCGAATGTCGATGCGCTGGCGAAAGAGGGCGTGCTTTTCCGCAATCATTTTGCCGGTGCGGCACCCTGCTCGCCGGCGCGGGCGACGCTTTATACCGGCCTTTACCAGATGAACCACCGCGTTTGCCGGAACGGTTCGCCGCTCGATCGCCGCTTCGACAACCTTGCGCTCGCGGCACGACGCGCTGGCTATGACCCGACGCTGTTCGGCTACACGGATACCGCGCCCGATCCGCGCGGGCTGGACAGAAACGACCCGCATCTGACGACCTATGAAGGCCTGTTGCCGGGGTTCACGGCGCGGCAGCTCCTGCCTGAGCATGAGAAGCAGTGGCTTTCGTGGCTGCGGGCGCGCGGGCATGGCAACGCGGTCAGCCGGGATATCCATGTTCCGGCAGGTGCAGCGCCCGGCGAGATTTCGGCGGAGACGACCGCCTATTCCAAGGATGAAACGCAGACCGCGTTTCTCGACCGGTGAATTCATACGCTGGCTGGGCGAACAGGATGCGCCATGGTTCGCACATGTCTCCTTCCTGCGGCCGCATCCGCCATTTTCGGTGCCGGAGCCGTTCGGCGACATGTTCAAGCCTGGCGACGGGCCGGAATTTTGCGCGGGCAACAGAGCCGTGAGATGGAAGAAGACGCTGCACCCTTATCTCGCCTATGCGATGCCGAAGAACGGCAAGGGCAGCTTCATCCATGGCGCCGAAGGCCAGGTCAGCGACTGGAAGGCGGAGGACTTTGCCGCGATCAGGGCGATCTACTACGGGATGATCGCCGAGGTGGATGCGCAGCTCGGCCGGATCTGGCAGGCGCTGAAGGATGCACGGCGCCTGGGACGATACGATCGTCATCTTCACCTCCGATCATGCCGAGATGATGGGCGATCACTGGACACTCGGCAAGGGCGGCTTTTTCGACGGCAGCTATCATATTCCGCTGGTGATCCGCGATCCCAAGGCGCCGGTCAAAGGCCAGGTTGTCGAGCGCTTCACGAGTGCCGCGGATATCTTTCCAACGCTTTGCGACAGCCTGGGGGTTGAGGCGGAAAACGATCTCGACGGACAGCTCATTGCGGCCGTTCATCGATCACGGCGACGCCGATGAATGGCGGGATGCGGCATTCTGGGAGTTCGATTTCCGCGACATTGCTCATGGCGAAGCCGAAAGCCATTTCGGCCTGAAATCGAACCAGTGCAATCTCGCGGTCATCCGCGATCAGCGGTTCAAATATGTGCATTTCGCCGGCCTGCCGCCTTTGCTCTTCGATCTGAAGGCCGATCCGATGGAGCTCAACAATCTTGCGCCCGATCCGGCTTATGCGCAGACGCGCCTGGAATATGCCGAGAAGCTGCTATCGCTTCGGGCGCGGCATCTCGATCAGACGCTCGCCTATACCGAGCTGACGGAAAGAGGGCCGGTCACGCGCCGGCCCTGATCGGCTTACGCGAAGCGGCCGAGATAATCCATCTTGCCGACCGGTGCGCCCTGATTGCGCAGGATCGCGTGTGCCATTGCCACGTGAAAATAGAAGTTCGGCAGGGCAAAGGTCGCGACATACTCGTCGCCGCGGAAGGTCGTCTTGTTGCCGCCGGGCGCGATCGTCACTTCGTTCGTCTCGGTACCCTCGAGCGCTTCCGGTGAAATCGTGGCGAGATAGGCTTCGGTCTTGGCGATGCGCTCGCGAAGCTCGGCGATCGTCGTTTCGTTGTCTTCGAATTTCGGAGCTTCGGTCGCGGTCAGGCGGGCGAGCGGCAAGCTTCGCGCTGTCGGTTGCGCGCTGATATTGCCCGGACAGCGGCAGCATATCGGGCGCAAGTCTGGCGCTGACCAGTTCCTTCGAATCGATCCCCTTATCTTTTGCATAGGCCTCGGCCTTGTCGAGATAGTTTTTCAGCGTCGTTAGCCCGCGCTGGAACATCGGAACAGTCAGGCGGTACATGGAAATGGACATAAATTTCTCCTGAGGACGCGCAGCGACTTGCCGCTGCATGCGGACGCACATTTAAGCGCGCGTCGTGACGATTTCATCGGGCCGACTGCCCTGCTGCATCAAATTACTTTCCGCAGAGCTCGTCTGGCGTGGTCGCGCTGAGAACGGGTCTTCTCGGCGTGGTTTCGGTATTGGGCCAACGCCTTTATCCATGACGATAAATTTCAAAGAAAGGGGCTGGCTAATTCTGGCAGCTTTTCTATTCTGCCCGCTTGTTGTTTGCCCGGCGGGGCAGAGCAGGAAGACAGATGCAGTTCGTATTTGATGGTCACAATGACGTTCTCCTCAGGCTTTGGACACATGAAAGGGATGGCGGCGATCCAGTTGCCGAATTTCTGAACGGAACGACATCGGGCCATATCGACGGACCCCGCGCCCGGCAGGGTGGCCTCGCAGGCGGCCTCTGCGCCATCTATGTGCCCTCGGGCGATCTCGTCTTCGCCGATCCCGATCAGAACGGGCATTATGTAACTCCGATGGCCGCACCCCTCGACCGTCTGCCGTCGCTGGGCATCGCGACCGAGATGGCGGCGATCGCGCTCCGCCTCGACAAGGCAGGCGCGTGGCGGCTGTGCCGGACGGTGAAAGACATCCGCAACGCCATGGAGAGCGGTATCTTTGCGGCTGTCATGCATATGGAAGGCTGCGAGGCGATCGGACCGGATCTTGCGGCTCTCGAGGTGTTTCATGCGGCGGGGCTGCGGTCGCTCGGGCCGGTCTGGAGCCGGCACAATGTTTTCGGACACGGCGTGCCCTTCGCCTTTCCGATGTCGCCGGATACGGCGCCAGGGCTGACCGGTGCCGGTTTCGATCTGGTGCGCGAATGCAATCGCCTCGGCATCATGATCGATCTATCCCACATCACCGAGAAGGGCTTCTGGGATGTTGCGAAGACGACGGATCAGCCGCTCGTCGCTACGCATTCGAACGCGCATGCGCTGACGCCGGTCGCGCGCAATCTGACCGACAAGCAGCTGGACGCAATCAGGGAGAGCAGGGGACTCGTCGGTCTCAACTATGCGACGGCAATGTTGAGGGCCGATGGCCGCTCCGACGGCGACACGCCGCTCACCGACATGATCCGCCATATCAACTACCTCGTCGACCGCGTCGGGATCGATTGCGTAGCGCTCGGTTCCGACTTCGACGGCGCGACCATTCCGGATGAAATCGGCGATTCGGCTGGCAACCAGAAGCTGATTGCCGCTCTCAGGGACGTTGGATATGGTGAGGAAAATCTAAGAAAGCTTGCCAGCGAGAACTGGCTTCGGATCCTGGCTTCGGCGTGGAAGGAGAAGAGCGTCTGAGCCAAATACTGCTTTGTAATCAATCAAAAACAGGGGAACAGACCAATGATGATTACCAAACTCAGCCGCAACTTTCGTGCTCTTTCAGCAGGTGCAGCGCTTTCGCTTCTCATGCTGACGGCGCCCAACGCTTTTGCCGAGACGCCGAAGGACACGCTCGTCGAAGGCTTCGCCATCGACGACATCATCACCATGGATCCCGGCGAGGCCTTCGAGATTTCGACGGCCGAAATGACGAGCAACACCTATAGTCTTCTCGTCCGCCTCGACATGAAAGACACGTCGAAGGTCGTCGGCGATCTCGCCGAGAGCTGGAGCGTCTCCGACGATGGTCTCACCTATACGTTCAAGCTGAAGCCCGGTTTGAAATTCGCCTCCGGCAACCCGATCACGGCCGAGGACGTTGCCTGGTCCTTCGAACGTGCCGTCAAGCTCGACAAGAGCCCGGCCTTCATCCTCACGCAGTTCGGGCTGACCGGAGACAACATCACCGAGAAGGCGAAGGCCACGGATGAAAACACCTTCGTCTTCACGGTCGACAAGCCCTACGCGCCGAGCTTCGTGCTGAACTGCCTTACCGCGACCGTCGCCTCTGTGGTCGACAAGAAGCTGGTGATGGAGCATGTGAAGCCGGTCACGTCGATGCCGACCACAAGTACGACAACGACTTCGGCAATGAATGGCTGAAAACCGGCTATGCCGGATCCGGCGCCTTCAAGCTGCGCGAATGGCGCGCCAACGAAGTCGTCGTGCTCGAGCGCAACGACAATTATTATGGCGACAAGCCGAAGCTCAACCGCGTCATCTACCGCTACATGAAGGAAAGCTCGGCCCAGCGCCTGGCGCTCGAAGCCGGCGATATCGACATCGCCCGCAACCTCGAGCCGGGCGACCTCGACGCCGTCTCGAAGAACGGCGACCTGGCAACGACCAGCGCTCCGAAGAGCACGATCTACTACGTCAGCCTCAACCTGAAGAACGAGAACCTGAAGAAGCCGGAAGTGCAGCAGGCCTTCAAGTATCTGGTCGACTATGATGCGATCGGCTCGACGCTCATCAAGGGCATCGGCGAAATCCACCAGACCTTCCTGCCGGAAGGTCAGCTCGGCGCTCTCAACGAGAACCCGTTCAAGCTCGATGTCGCCAAGGCCAAGGAACTGCTGGCGAAGGCCGGTCTTCCGGATGGCTTCTCCGTGACGATGGACGTGCGCAACACGCAGCCGGTGACCGGCATTGCCGAATCCATGCAGCAGACGCTCGGCACAGGCCGGCGTGAAGCTCGAAATCATTCCGGGCGACGGCAAGCAGACGCTGACGAAGTTTCGCGCCCGCACGCACGATATGTATATCGGCCAGTGGGGCTCGGACTATTTCGATCCGAATTCCAATGCCGATACCTTCACGGCGAACCCGGACAATTCGGACGCCGGCACGGTGAAGACGCTCGCATGGCGCAACACCTTTGAAGCGCCGGAACTCGACAAGGAAGCCAAGGCTGCGCTGCTCGAGCGCGACAGCGCCAAGCGTGCCGCGATGTACCAGGACATCCAGAAGAAATACCTGGAGAACAGCCCCTTCGTCTTTATCTTCCAGCAGATCGAAGTTGCCGGCTACCGCAAGAGCCTGAAGGACTTCAAGCTGGGTCCGAGCTTCGACACCAACTATGTCGGCCCGATCGCCAAGGAATAATCCGGTAGGATTGGTTCATTGAGCATTGTCGAAACAAAAATGGAGGCGCGGCCCGCAAAGGGCCGGGCCGTTCCTCTTGCGAAAGCAATCGGGCGGTTCCTGATTGCGGCCGTGACGACCTATCTTGGACTTCTGGCCGTCACCTTTTTCATCGGCCGCGTGGTGCCGATCGATCCCGGTTCTCGCGATCCTCGGCGACCGCGCGCCGACGCATGTCGTCGAGCGGGTGCGGCGAAGAGATGGGCTTCAACCTCCCGCTCTACCAGCAGTTCTTCATCTATTTGAAGGGCATTCTTTCCGGCGACTTCGGCAATTCGGTGCTGACCACGAACCCGGTGATGACCGACATCCGTCGCGTTTTCCCGGCGACGATCGAACTGGCCACCCTCGGCACGCTGATCGGCGCGGTCGATCGGCATTCCGCTCGGCGTGCTAGCGGCCGTCCGGCGCGGCAGCATCGCCGACCAGGTCGTGCGTGTCATAGGACTGATCGGCTATTCGGTGCCGATCTTCTGGCTGGCGCTGATCTCGCTGGTCATCTTCTATGCGAAGCTGCAGATGGGTTGCCTTTCCGGGCCGCATCGACATCGTCTACGAATATACGTTCACGCCGATAACCGGCTTCTACCTGATCGACAGCGCCATGCAGGGGCAATGGGACGTCTTCTACGACGTGTTTCGCCACATCATCCTGCCCGCCTCGCTGCTCGGCTATTTCTCGCTCGCCTATATCAGCCGCATGACGCGCAGCTTCATGCTGAACGAGCTCGGTCAGGAATATATCGTGGCTGCGCGCGCCAAGGGGCTTTCGGAAACACGGGTGATCTGGGGCCATGCATTGCGCAATGCCGCCGTGCCGCTGGTGACCGTGATCGCGCTTTCCTATGCGGGTCTTCTCGAAGGCTCGGTGCTGACGGAAACGGTATTCTCGTGGCCGGGCATCGGGCTCTACATCACCAACTCGCTGCAGAATGCCGATATGAATGCCGTCCTCGGCGGCACGATCGTCATCGGCTCGGTCTTCATCGGCATCAACCTCTTGTCCGATCTTCTCTACCGGACGCTCGATCCAAGGACGCGAAGCCGATGACGGTTCCGGCCAACCAGACAGCACCGATGAGCCGCCGCGAATGGCTGCTTTCCGATCGCCCGCAATCGCGTATGCAGGCCCGTCTCGGACGCGCCTATGTGACATGGCGTCAGTTCGCCGCCAACAGACTGGCTGTCGTCGGTCTGGGTATCATCATCGCCCTGCTACTGGTCGCCGCCTTCGCCAATGTGATTGCGACGCATTCACCGGTCGTCGGCGACCTGAAGAATGCGCGGCTCCTGCCGCCTGGAACTGGCGAGTATCTTCTCGGCACGGATGATCAGGGCCGCGATATCTATTCGCGGCTGATCTACGGATCGCGGCTGACGCTGCTTGTCGTGGTGCTGGTTGCGATCATCTCGGCACCGATCGGGCTGATCGTCGGCACGGTCTCCGGCTATGCCGGCGGCTGGGTCGATGCCGTGCTGATGCGCATCACCGATATCTTCCTGGCCTTCCCCAAGCTGGTGCTGGCGCTCGCCTTCGTTGCTGCGCTTGGTCCGGGCATCGAGAACGCGATCATCGCGATCGCGATCACGTCCTGGCCGCCCTACGCCCGCATTGCCCGCGCGGAAACGCTGACGGTACGGCGTTCCGATTACATCTCGGCGGTCAAGCTGATGGGCGCCTCGCCGATCCGCATCATCGTCCGCCACGTGATGCCGCTCTGCATCTCGTCGCTGATCGTGCGTGTGACGCTCGACATGGCGGGCATCATCCTGACGGCAGCCGGTCTCGGCTTCCTTGGTCTCGGCGCGCAGCCGCCGCTGCCGGAATGGGGGGCGATGATTGCCTCGGGCCGCCGCTTCATCCTCGATCAATGGTGGGTGGCAGGCATGCCGGGTATCGCAATCCTCATCGTCAGCCTGGGCTTCAATCTGCTCGGCGACGGTCTGCGCGATGCGCTCGATCCCAAGGAGAGCGGCCAATGACGGATTTGCTGACGGTCGGGAATCTGAGGGTCAGCTACCCGACGCGTACCGGCGTAATCGAGGCCGTTCGCGGCGTTTCCTTTACACTCGGCAAGGAGCGGCTTGGCATCGTCGGGGAGTCGGGATCCGGCAAGTCGCAGACCGGGCGCGCAATCATGGGGCTTACGCCCAAGCACGGCATCGTCACGGCCGACACGCTCGATTTCGACGGCATCGATCTGCTTTCGGCCTCGGCGAAAGAACGGCGGCTCCTGCGCGGCAAGCGCATCGCTATGGTGCTGCAGGATCCGAAATATTCGCTCGATCCGGTAATGTCGATCGGCCGGCAGATCTGCGAAACGCTGCGAACGCATGAGAAGGTCAGCAAGGCAGAGGCGACCGAACGGGCACTTGCCATGCTGGAGGCCGTGCAGATCCGCGATCCGAAGCGCGTCTTCGATCTCTATCCGCACGAGGTCTCGGGCGGCATGGGCCAGCGAGCGATGATCGCCATGATGCTGATCGCCGGGCCGGAGCTGCTGATCGCAGACGAGCCGACATCGGCGCTCGACGTCACCGTGCAACTCGACGTTCTGAAGATCATGGACAAACTGGTTTCCGAGCGCGGCATGGGGCTCATCTTCGTCTCGCATGACCTGCGTCTCGTGTCGTCGTTCTGCGACCGCGTGATCGTGATGTATGCAGGAAAGATCGTCGAACAATTGACGGCTTCGGATCTCAAGAATGCGCAGCATCCCTATACGCGGGGACTTTTGAACTGCATGCCGCAAATCGGGGAAGATCGCCATCCGCTGCCGGTGCTGGACCGCAAACCGGAGTGGGCTGAATGAGTGCTGCGCTTTCGGTCGAAAATCTCAGCGTCGTCTATGACGATTTTCATGCGCTGAAGGATGTCAGCATCGCCGTGAGCGCCCGGCGAATCCTTCGGCCTCGTCGGCGAATCCGGCTCCGGAAAATCGACGCTGCTTCGGGCGGTGGCGGGCCTTGCGCCTGTCGCCGGCGGCACGATTCGCATTCATGGTGAGCCGCTGCATGGTGCAAAACGCAGCAAGGCCTTCTACAGAAACGTCCAAATGGTGTTTCAGGACCCCTATGGTTCGCTGCATCCGCGGCAGACGATCGACCGCTTGCTGATCGAGCCCCTGGCAATTCACGGCATTCGACGACAGCGAGAAGCGTATCGCGCGCGCGCTCGATGAGGTTGGGCTCGGAAACGGCTTCCGCTTCCGCTATCCACACCAGCTTTCCGGCGGCCAGCGGCAGCGCGTGGCGATTGCGCGGGCGCTGATCGTCGAGCCGTCGATCCTGTTGCTGGACGAGCCGACATCGGCGCTTGACGCTTCCGTGCAGGCCGAAGTGCTCAATCTGCTGGAGCAGATCAGACGCGACCGCAAATTGACCTTCGTCATGGTAAGCCACGATCTTGGTGTCGTTACCCATATGTGCGAAAGGCTTGCCGTGATGCGCAACGGCGCGGTCGTGGAACGGCTGACCTCCGGCCAACTGGCCAATGCGGAGGTCCATGAGGACTACACGAAAAATTTGATGATTGCGAGCAAAGGCTTCGTCAAGGGTGCAGATCGAGCTTTTTCAAGTGCTTGAAATAGCTTGGGGCGCTGAAATGTTAAGGTTAATCGACCGTTAAAAGACGACCATTCGGCTAGACTATTGACAGCGGCTTTTCATCTGTCATGATCCCGTTAACGAGTGTTAGCTTTCGTGATCATGGAGATGAGGCATGTTCTTTCTCGGCGGCATGACCATGGGATATCTCGATCCCCCGACTAAGGCTCGACGCACCGAGCAGGCAGCCGTTTCCATTCCCGCTGAGAAAGACCGCCGAATGATCGAGGCTTCCTCCGGTGCCCAGCGCGAAGAAAACGCGATCGAACGTTCATTGATCTGGGCATGGCGCACGCTCTGCTGAGCCCTCGGCAGGGTCGGGTTGGATTTTCCGTACTTCGCGCCCTGGAAGCAAATTTATCTCTACCTATCATTATAGAGAATATAGGAATGTGATGCGCGAGCTCGACCGCTGCATCAACGAAAACAAGACGGAGGCAACACATGGCAGACCTGGGTATTTCGCATACTCACGCGAACCATTATAATTCCGCACCGGCAAAGAAGCTGACTTCGACGCGTCACAAACTTCATTTTGCGCTCAACGCCGCATTGTTTGCTGCGGCGTTCGTTTTCGTTGCGGCATTGGTCTGCGGCGTCATCGGTTGATAGGCCGCCATGCCGGCGCCTGGCCGGCGGCGCATTCTGTTATTTCCATATTCCCCGACCTCAGGAACATCTCGCTGAGAGGCGTAGCCGTTGGCATACTCCTGACTTGCCGAGCCTTGCACGAGTCGAGAGCTTTCGCCGGCAGCGGCATCCGCCATTGGGTCTGATTAGCATTCAGATCGCCCGTGAGAAAACTTCTCCGGCTGCTCGAAGCGATTATCCATCAAGCACGCGGGCGACATCGCCACGACTGCCACGCGGCAGCAATAGAAAAATCCGGTGCCACAAGGGTGCCGGATTTTTCGTTGAGTAACTGCAGGCTACAGAATCGGCGTGAGGGATAGCTGCGCAATTGATGACTCTTGACTTGAATTATCGCGATGGTGTCCAACTTTCCGGAATGCCTCTTGGGGCGGAGGCAAAAAGGCAGCTATGACCGGCGGGCCACGCAATAAATCGGGCCCTAAACCGTTTCGTATCGAAAATCTGCGGCCCGTCGCATCTTTCTGCAAAGGCTCTGGACCGTTCATGCGACAGTCATAATTGCCGGTGCAAAAGGCTACCAAAATTATCATAACTTCGTTTGGATCCAGAACCGAACCCATGACCATTTCCATTCCGTCTCAGAGCCTGTCACGCGAGTCCGAAACGAAGCACATCGATCATAACGACTCGATCCGCTCGACCTATCTCTCCATCGAAGACATCAAGGCGATGGGTGAGGCGGTCGCCCGCAACGGCGTCGTTTCGCTGCCGGCTTTTACCCCTTTCGATTTCTTTGCGCGGCACAAGGAAAACGAGAAGGAAATCCTGCGCGTCTATCGTACGACCGCGGCCGACGTGGAATCAGGCGAGACGATCACGCCGGCCGCAGAATGGCTTCTCGATAACCATTACATCGTCGAAGAGGCAATCCAGGAGATCCGCCGGGACTTCCCGCGGCGCTTCTATCGCGAATTGCCGACGATCAATGTTGACGGTGTCCAGATGCCGCGCACGCTGGTGCTCGCCTGGCTCTACGTCGCCCATACCCACAGCACGGTTTCGCAGGAAAGCCTGACGGCCCTAGTCGACGGTTTCCAGACAGAATGAAACGCTGCAGTATCGGTGAACTCTGGGCGTTGCCGTCGCTCGTCCGTTATGTGCTCGTCGAAAACCTCCGCAGGATTTCGAGCCGCGTCGAGCGCAGCCGCCGCATGCGCCGCCGCGCGAACGAAGCCGCCGACGAGCTCGTGCGCCTGACCGATCCGGCGAAGGCTGCAGACTATCTGAGGACGCTGGAACCGCTTGCTGAGGACAATACCTTCTCGACGCAGTTCCTCTATCGCATGCGCGACGGCTCACAGGCGTCCAGTCTCGCGATTGCCTGGCTCGACGAGCGTCTGGAAATGCTCGGCCGCGACACCGAAGAAGCGACGATGGCGGAACACAGCCGCCTCTCCTCCGGCAATGTCACGATGGGCAACATCATCCGGAGCCTTCGCGAGATCGACGACACGGAGTGGTCGGTCTGGGTCGAGCAGGTCAGTCACGTCGACAAGCTGCTTTGGGAGAATTCCGATTACGGCGTCCTCGATTCAGGATCGCGCAACAAATACCGCAAACAGATCGAAAAGCTAGCCAAGCGCTCGCCGCTGACGGAAATGGAAATCGCGCAGCTTGCGCTCGACATGACCGATGAAGCCAGGGCTTCCGACGAGCCGCAGCCGCATGAACCGAATGTCGGCGGCTTCCTTACCGGCATGCACCGGCCAAAACTCGAGGCGCGGGCCAATTATCGCCCGACCATTGTCCAGCATCTTGCTCGAGCAGTCCGCAAATTCAACTGGCTGTCGATCGCGGCTCCCGTCATCTTGCTCACCATCATCGCAATGGCGATCGTCGGGCGGTTCATGGCGGACGCGGGCATGGGCGCGTTGGAAATCGCAGTGCTGCTGATCATGTTCTCGCTTCCCGCATCGGAGGGGGCGACAGGTCTGTTCAATACCCTGCTATCCTTCTTTGTAACACCGGCACGGCTTGTCGGCTATGAGTTCAAGGAAGGCATTCCGGAGGACGCTCGCACGCTTCTCGTCGTGCCGTGCCTGATTTCCAATCGCGACAGCGTCGACGAACTCGTCCGCAATCTCGAAGTTCATTATCTCGCCAATCCGCGCGGCGAAATCTATTTCGCGCTGCTGAGCGACTGGCCGGACAGCGACGTTGAAGAGACGGCGAAGGACCTCGAAGTGCTGGACTATGCCCGCCGCGAGATCGCCAATCTTTCAGCCCGCTATGCCTATGACGGCAAGACGCGCTTCTATCTCCTGCATCGCCGCCGCCTTTACAATCCGTCTGAAGGCGTCTGGATGGGCTGGGAGCGCAAGCGCGGCAAGCTGCACGAGCTGAACATGCTTCTGCGCGGCGACAGCGACACGACCTATCTGCCGGGCGCCAATATTGCGCCTGCCGATGTTCAGTATGTCATGACGCTCGATTCCGACACGCGCCTGATGCGCGATACCGTCACCAAGCTCGTCGGCAAGCTCTATCACCCGATCAACCGTCCGGTCATAAATCCAGAAACCGGCCGGGTCGAAAGCGGCTATGGTGTGCTGCAGCCGCGCGTGACACCGTCGTTGACGACCGGAAAGGACGCTTCGGTATTCCAGCGCGTCTTCTCTATCAACCGCGGCCTCGACCCCTATGTCTTCACCGTTTCCGATGTCTATCAGGACCTCGCGGGCGAGGGTACGTTCACCGGCAAGGGCCTTTACCATGTCGATGCCTTTGAAGCTTCGCTGAAAGGCCGCATCGAGGAGAACTCGGTTCTCAGCCACGACCTTCTCGAAGGCTCGATGGCGCGCTGCGCGCTCGTCACCGATCTCGAACTCGTCGAGGATTTCCCGATCCGTTACGAAGTAGAGGCCTCGCGTCAGCATCGTTGGGCGCGCGGCGACTGGCAGCTTCTTCCATATATGTTCAATTCGAAATACGGGGTCACTGCTCTCGGGCGCTGGAAGATGTTCGATAACCTGCGCCGGTCGCTGACGCCGATCGCCTGGTTCTTCGCCTCCGTGCTCGGCTGGTATTTCATGACCCCGCTTGGCGCACTCGTATGGCAGATACTTCTGATCTTCTGCCTCTTTGTCGCGCCGACGCTGTCCCTCATCCACGGCATCATTCCGCGCACCAGCGATATTGTTGCGCGCGCGCATCTCTATACCGTCTGGTCGGATATCCGCGCCGCCAACGCTCAGGTGGCGCTTCGTATCGTCTTCATTGCCGATACGGCATGCATGATGGCCGATGCGATCGGCCGTTCCCTCTATCGCCTTTTCGTCAGCCATAAACTGATGCTGCAATGGCGCACCGCCGCCAGCGTTCAAGCCGGCGGGCAGGGCACGATACTCTCCTATTACAAGGCCATGTGGCACGCACCGGCGCTTGCCCTGCTTGCCCTTGGCTTTGCGGCGCTTCCCGGCGACAATGCATTCCTTGTCGGCATTCCGTTTGCCGTGTTGTGGATCCTGTCGCCGCTCGTTGCCTGGTATGTCAGCCAGTCGGCGGAAACCGAAGACCGGCTCGAAGTCGCCGACTCGGTATCGAGCGAGCTCAGAAAGATCGCCCGCCGCACCTGGCGCTATTTCGAAACATTCACGACGGCGGAACAGAACTATCTGCCGCCGGATAACATTCAGGAAACGCCGCACGTCATCGTCGCGAGCCGTACCTCGCCGACCAATATCGGCGTCTATCTGCTCTCGGTCGTTTCCGGCCGTCAGTTCGGCTGGTTCTCCTTCGAGGAAACGATCGAGCGGCTGGAACAGACGATCGCCACCATCGACAAGATGGAAAAGTACCGTGGCCATCTCTTCAACTGGTATCACACCGATACGCTGCGGACCCTCGGACCGCGCTACGTTTCCGCCGTCGACAGCGGCAACCTCGCCGGTCACCTGATCGCCATTTCGTCTGCCTGCCGCGATTGGGCCGAGGCGCCTTCGGCTCATATGCAGGGCAATCTCGATGGTGTAGGCGATACCGCCGGTATCCTCGGCGAAGTGCTGGCCGACCTTCCGGACGATCGCAAGACTGTCCGTCCGCTCCGCCGCCGCCTGGAGGAACGGATCGTTGGCTTCCAAAACGCACTCGCCGCAGTCAAGCGCGAGCACGAGTTCGCCTCGATCCGCGTCATCAACCTTGCGGTTCTCGCACGCGACATCCAGAAGCTTGCAGCGAACCTCGATCACGAGATTAAATCGGCGCTCAGCGCTGAACTCACCCGCTGGGCGGAGTCGCTCGTGAAGGTCTGCGAAGCGCATATTTCCGATAGCACATTCGACCTTTCCAATATCGATGCTTTGCGCCCACGCCTGATCGCTCTCCGCGACAAGGCCCGCGATCTCGCCTTCTCGATGGATTTCAGTTTCCTGTTTCGTCCGGAACGCCGTCTTCTCTCGATCGGTTACCGGGTCGAAAGCGGCGAGCTCGACCAGGCCTGCTACGACCTGCTGGCGTCGGAATGCCGCCTGACCAGCCTCTTCGGCATCGCGAAGGGCGACCTGCCGACCGAGCACTGGTACCGCCTGGGCCGCCAGGTCGTGCCGGTCGGTTCGCGCGGCGCGCTGGTCTCCTGGTCCGGCTCGATGTTCGAATACCTCATGCCTCCACTGGTCATGCAGGAGCGTGGCGGGGGTATTCTCAACCAGACCAACAATCTGGTCGTCGTCGAGCAGATGAACTACGGACGTAAGCTTGGCATCCCGTGGGGCGTTTCGGAAGCGGCCTTCAATGCCCGCGACCATAACCTCAACTACCAGTACACGAACTTCGGCGTGCCTTCGCTCGGCCTGAAGCGCGGCCTTGGGCACAACGCCGTTATCGCGCCTTATGCTTCGATCCTCGCCAGCCAGTACGATCCGCCGGGGGCACTCGAAAATCTGCAGCGCCTACGCAGGCTCGGCGCGCTCGGCAAGTTTGGCTTCCACGATGCCGTCGACTTCACGCCGACACGTGTGCCGGAAGGCAAGAAATGCGCAGTCGTCTACAATTACTATGCCCACCATCACGGCATGTCGATCGCGGCCGTCGCCAACGTCGCCTTCAACGGGCATCTGCGCGAACTCTTCCACTCCGATCCGGTGATCGAAGCCGCCGAGCTGCTGCTGCAGGAAAAGGCACCACGCGACATTCCTGTCATGAGCGGCAAGCACGAATCCGATACCCCCGCCAGCATCCAGGACGACCTGTTGCGGCCGGAGCTTCGCAAGATCGCCGACCCGCTTTCGCGTGACCGCGAACTCGTATTCCTGTCCAACGGTCACTATTCGATGATGCTGACGGCGACGGGTGCCGGCTATGCACGCTGGAACGGTCTGTCCGTTACCCGCTGGAAAGCCGATCCGACGGAAGACCGTTGGGGAAGCTTCATCTTCCTGCGCGATACGGCGACCAACGAATGGTGGTCCGCAACGGCTGAGCCGAAAAGCGTCGAAGGCGAAAAGGTCAACGTGCTCTTCGCCGACGAAAAGGCGGAATTCACCAAAGTGGTCGGTGACCTGAGCAGCGAAGTGGAATGCATCGTCGCGACCGAACATGATGCGGAAGGCCGCCGTCTGACGTTGTTCAACATGGGATCGGAAGACCGCTTCATCGAAGTCACCTCCTATATGGAGCCGGTGATCACGTCGGATGATACGGACAACGCGCATCCGGCGTTTGCCCGCATGTTCGTGAAGACGGAATTCGGCAAACGCGGCGACGTCATCCGCGCCGAGCGCAACAAGCGCGACCCGAACGAACCGAACATGAGCATCGCCCATCTGATCGTCGACAGCGCCGGTTCTTCCCGCCAGACCGAATTCGAGACCGATCGCCGCAAATTCATCGGCCGCGGCCGGAGCCTTGCGGATGCCGCTGCCTTCGATCCGGGTGCAGCGCTTTCGGGCACCGACGGCTTCACGCTCGACCCGATTCTTTCGCTGCGCCGCACCGTCCGCGTACCGGCCGGCAAGAAGGTCAGCGTGATCTTCTGGACGATCGCTGCCCCCAGCCGCGACGAGGTGGACAAGGCCGTGGAACGCTATCGCCACGCCGATGCCTTCAACCACGAACTCGTCCAGGCCTGGACACGGACGCAGGTGCAGATGCGTCACGTCGGCGTGACGTCGCAGCAGGCTGCCGCCTTCCAGCATCTTGGCCGGTATCTGGTTTATCCGGACATGGACCTGCGTGCGGATGCTGCGGCCGTTCAGGCTGGCATGCAGTCGCAGTCGTCGCTCTGGCCGCTCGCGATCTCCGGCGATTTCCCGATCTTCACGTTGCGCATCGACGATGACATGGATCTCGATATCGTTCGCGAAGCCCTGCTTGCGGAGGAATATCTTCGCTCGCGCGGCGTCACGGCCGACCTTGTCATCATGAATGAGCGCGCCTCCTCCTATGCGCAGGACCTGCAGCACGCCGTTGACCAGATGTGCGAAAACGTGCGCCGAATTGGTCAGGCCGATGGTCTGCGCCAGCATATCTTTGCCGTCCGCAAGGATCTGATGGAGGAAGCGACTTATCACGCCCTGATCGCCGCTTCGCGCGTCACCTTCCACGCGAAGAACGGCAAGGTTGTCGATCAGATCAACCGCGCCATCGCGCTTTCTGCGCCCTCGAAGGAAGAGCTTCAGGAAATGGAGCGCGCGGAGCGCAAGACTCCGGTCAAGCGTGCGGCGCACGTCGTGCAGCCGAAGCCCGCGCCGCTTCGAGATCGAAGAGGAAGGCGATCTCGACTTCTGGAACGGCTTTGGCGGTTTTGCACGCGACCACGAATATGTCGTCCGCCTTGCCGGCAGTACGGCGACACCGCATCCTTGGATCAATGTGATCTCCAACGAGAAGTTCGGCTTCCACGTATCCGCGGAAGGCGCCGGGTTCACCTGGAGCGTCAACTCGCGCGACTACCAGCTGACCTCCTGGTCGAACGATCCCGTCATCAACCGCTCGGGCGAGGCGATCTACGTCGCCGACCTTGAAAGCGGTGCGGTGATGACACCGTTCGCAGGACTTTCGCAGCGGAGCGACGTCCGCTTTGAAGCACGTCATGGCCTCGGCTACTCCGTCTTCTCCAGCGAGCAGGACGACATCGCGCTGGAAGTGACGCAGACGGTCGATCGCCAGAAGCCGGTCAAGCTGCAGCGCGTCCGGCTGCGCAATCTCGGCGCGTCGACCGCGCAAGTTGCGGCTCTACGGTTATGTCGAGTGGGTTCTCGGCAACAATGCACAGCGCACGGTGCCCTTCATTCTCTCGTCACATGACGAGGAAACGGGTGCCCTCTTTGCGACCAACCAGTACAGCATCGACTACTCGAACCGGGTTTCCTTCTTTGCTGCCAGCGAGAAGCCGTCCAGCTTCACGGCAAGCAGGCGCGAATTCATCGGTAAGGCCGGTACGATCCAGGCTCCGCAGGCGCTCAAGCCGTCCGTTGCGCTTTCCGGCGTTACGGAACTTGATGGCGATCCGGCGGCTGCGCTTGCATTCGATATCGAAATCGGTGCCGGCGAAGAGCGTGACGTCACCTTCTTCCTAGGAGACACGGCCTCGAAGGAAGAGGCTCAGGCGTTGATCGCGGATATCCGCAAGACCTCGATTGAAGACGCCGTTCAGGCAAATCGCAACTTCTGGCAGGGCTTTACCGGCAAGGTTCAGATTTCGACGCCGAACCAGGCGATGAACAATCTCGTCAATACGTGGCTGCCGTATCAGAGCCTCGGCTGCCGCATCATGGCGCGTTCGGCCTTCTATCAGGCAAGCGGCGCCTTCGGCTTCCGCGACCAGCTGCAGGATACGCTGGCCTTCGTCCTTCAGGAGCCGTCGCTCGCGCGCAACCAGATCGTCAACGCCGCCTCCGGCAGTTTCGCGAAGGTGACGTCCAGCATTGGTGGCTGCCGGGAACCGGTGCGGGCGTGCGTACGCTGATCTCGGACGACGTCGTCTGGCTCGCTTATGCGATCCAGCACTATTGCAGCGTCACGGGCGACAAGAGCGTGCTCGACGAAGAGCTGCCGTTCCTCGAAGGACCGGCGCTGCTCGAGGGTCAGCATGACTCATTCTTCCGTCCGGAGGTTTCGGATGACAAGGTCAGCATCTACGAGCATGCCGCCCTGGCACTTGATCTCGCCATCAAGCGCAAGGGGACAAACGGCCTGCCGCTGATCCTGGGCGGCGACTGGAACGACGGCATGAACCGCGTCGGCATCGATGGCCAGCGGCACGAGCGTCTGGCTCGGCTGGTTCCTGGCTGGCGCGCTGCGGTCCTTCACGCCTTACGCCGAAGAGCGGGGCGATACTGCTCGTGTCGAACGCTGGACGAAACATCTCGTCGAGCTGAAGACAGGCGCTTGAAAGCGCAGGCGTGGGATGGCGGCTACTATCGCCGCGGCACCTTCGACGACGGCAGCCTGCTCGGTTCAAAGGAAAGTCTGGAATGCCAGATCGACTCGATCGCGCAGTCCTGGAGCGTGCTTTCCGGCGAAGGCGATCCGGACCACGCGGTCAAGGCCATCGACGCGGTGCTTGAACCGTCTCGTCGACAGGGAGGCACGGATCATCCGCCTGTTTACGCCGCCTTTTGCCACGTCGGCCAAGGATCCGGGTTACATCAAGGCCTACCCGCCGGGCGTTCGCGAGAACGGCGGCCAGTACACGCATGCGGCGACCTGGGTGGTCATGGCGCTTGCCGAACTCAACCGGGGCGACGACGCAATGGCGCTGCTTCGAGCTCCTTAACCCGATCAACCACTCGCGCGACAAGGCTTCGGCCGAACACTACCGAGTCGAACCCTATGTCATCGCTGCCGACGTCTATGGCGAAGGTGCGCTGAAGGGGCGCGGAGGCTGGACGTGGTACACCGGTTCTGCCGGCTGGCTGTACCGCGCCGCGGTCGAAGGCATTCTCGGTATCCGTTTGAAAAACAAGCGTCTCTTCGTTCGCCCGGCGCTGCCGAGCGGCTGGGATGGCTTCTCGGCAGAGATCGAACATTCGGGTGTGAAATACCGCATTTCGGTCTCAAAATCGTCCAATCCGGACGGCTACACTCTGTCGATCAACGGCAGCGAAGTCGCCGATCCCAAATCGGGATATCCGCTCGGATAGCAGCATTTTCCACGCTCACACTCCGGCGATTCGTTGCGGCCAGAAGGAGGAACCCTTTTGGCCGCAACCGCGTTTGCAAATCGAACCAGGAGAGACATCATGGCGGCTATGCCGAAAAAAGCGGTCGGCGCTCGGATGCATGTCCCAGTCCACAGCACGGCCAAAGCGCGATACGAGGCTCGATGTCTTGCGCGGCCTCGCCCTCATCACGATTTTCATCAATCACGTTCCCGGCCAGATATTCGAATATCTGACGACGAAGAATTTCGGCTTTTCCGATGCGGCCGAAGCCTTCGTGCTGATCTCGGGTATTGCCGTCGGCCTTGCCTATGGTTCAGGCTTCAAGGTCGGTAAGCGCCTGGAGATGGCGAAGAAGGCGGTCAAACGCGCTTTCACGCTCTATCTCGCCCATATGATCACGACCTTCATAACGCTCGCGCTGTTCATCTGCGGCGGCTGGCTGTTCCACCGGCCGGGATTGCTGGTCGAGATCAATATCCTCGCCGTCCTGATGAACCTGAAGGAAGGAATTCCGGCCCTGCTGCTGCTCGGCCACCAGATCGGCTACAACAACATCCTGCCGATGTACGGCGCGCTGATGCTCATGGTGCCGGTGATCCTGCTCCTGAACTGCGGCCCATCCGCTGCTGGCGCTCGGTGTCTCGGGTGCCGTCTGGCTGCTTGCAGGCATCTATCAGATTGCGCCGCACAACATGCTCATTGCCGACTACTGGTTCCTCAATCCGCTGTCCTGGCAGTTCATATTCACGATCGGCATCGTCGCCGTCATGCATGTGAAGCGCGGCGGCAGGTTGCCGCAGCACCCGATCCTGTTCATCCTTGCCTCGGGCTATGTGGCGCTGTCCTTCGCCTGGGTGGTCGGCCACCTTTGGATCTTCGGGAACTCGCTTGCTGCGCTCGGGCTGCCGCCGGTTCTCACCGGTTTCGACAAGACCTTCCTGTCGTTGCCGCGACTGCTGCATGTTCTGGCGCTCGCCTATCTGATTATCAATATACCGGCACTGTCGAGTGTGCTGCGCCGTCCGGCGGATCATCCGCTGACGATCATTGGCCGCCATTCATTGAACATCTTCGTTGCGGGAACCATCCTGGCGATGGTCGGGCAGGTGCTGCTTTACGTTACCAACCACGACCAGATCCTTGGCCCTGTCCTTGTTGTTGCAGGAATTGCCGTTCAGTTCGCTTATGCCTATCACCTGGAGCGGAAACGCATCGATGGAAGCTCGAAAACCATATCGATGGGCGGACGTGCTTCGATTGCCGTCCCCGTCCGCGTCAGCGATGACCAGAAGTTCTATCGGGACGGCCGGAAATAATTCCCTGTTGGCATTGCTCGGCGCCGTCTGGCTTGCCCTTTCGGCTGCCGTGCCGGATCAGGTGTTCGGTTCGCAGCCTCTGACAACCATGCCCCCAGCAGCAGAATACCGACGCTTGGCTTGGACTTGCGCTGTGCTCAGAGGCTACTGTTTCCAGCCACGCCTCCGGTAAGCGATACGGCGAAGAGAAGCAAACGTTAACCAACACCAGCCTAACAGTCTCATGGCAACATGGATTGATTCGATGGCATCTTCTTTCGACACTCATCTCGCAGCGCTGACCGCAAGCGAAATCGTGATATTTCCGAACCGCCCCCGGCCGGGCGACATCGAGCGCTGTGCCGCGACCCTTGACGATCTCCATGGAGAACCGGCTGTCGCGTTCTGGAAGGCGGAGTGCCGCCTGCTGGCGGATGAGCTTGCACGATGCGGATTAAGTGAGGAGAAGATACGTGAGCGCGTCTTGTCTTTCCAGGCTGCGGTTCAGGCTGCGCTGGTAGAAAGGCATCAGATGCGCGCTCTGGCCGAAAGCCGTGCGGGACAGGACAGAAAGCGCCGCAGCATCTGACTCGCTGGAGGGCAGCCCAGCTCGCCATCCGGCTACCATGCATTTCATCCGCCGTGACCTATCTGAAGCGCTGAGTTCGTCGTCGATTTACGCGCCCGGATTAGCCGGCACCGAAGGAAAGCCGAGCAACAAAAAGGCCGGAAGTTTCCTTCCGGCCATTCAACTTCGTTTTCCAACCTGCTTAAGCGGCTTCGGTCGTATGAGCCTTGCGGACCTCTTCGTCCGTCAGGATGCCGCTGGCGCGAAGCAGTGCGGCAAAGCGGCCGTTGCTGTGGCTGAGCTCATCGAAGCTGCCCTGTTCGACGACGCGGCCGCTGTCGAGGAAGAGCACCTTATCCGCTTCGCGTACCGTCGATAGACGGTGCGCAATGATGAAGGTGGTGCGGTTCTGACGGAGGTTGTCAATCGCGGCCTTCACGCGGTTCTCGGTTTCGACGTCGAGTGCGCTGGTCGCCTCATCGAGGACCAGGATCGGTGCGTCCTTGAGGATGGCGCGGGCGATGGCGACACGCTGGCGCTCACCGCCCGAGAGCCTGTTGCCGCGCTCACCGACATGGGTGTCGTACTGCTCCTCGCGCGTCTCGATGAAGTCCGCAGCGGCGGCTGCTTCGGCAGCGCGGCGCATGTCCTCTTCGCTGGCACCTTCGCGGCCGAGGCGGATGTTGTCGCTGATCGAGCGGTTCAGCAGACCCGCATCCTGGAACACGGTAGCGATATAGCGGCGCAGCGACTTACGGGTGATCTTGGTGATGTCGTTGCCATCCACCAGGATCTGCCCGCCGTCCGGATCGTAGACGCGCTGCAGGAGATTGACGAGCGTCGTCTTGCCGGCACCGGTCGGGCCCACGATCGCAACCGTCTGGCCTGCCTTCACCGAGAAGGAGACGTTATGCAGACCCTGCGACGAGTTGCCGAAGCCGAAGGAGACGTCGCGGAATTCGACTTCGCCCTTGACGTCCTTGATGTCGGCGTTGCCCGCCGGCTCTTCGCGTTCGCGGACGGAATCTTCGAGCGCGTAGAAGTCTTCAAGCTTGGAGCGGGCCTCGAAAATCTGCGTTGCGAACTGGCGCATCTGGTCGAGACGCGAGATCAGCAGGTTCGCAAAGCCGATGAAGGCGATGACGTCGCCGATCCGCAGTTCGCCGGCCTGAACCATCAGCGTGCCGATCACAAGGATGATCATCATCGCAATGGTCGACGCCATGCGGTTCAGCGCGCCGGCAATCGCCCACCAGTCGAGCACCGGGTACTGGGCCTGCAAGCAGACGGTCGGCAAAGCCTTTGAGCGCCTTGGTTTCAGCTTCGATGCGGTTGTAGCTGTGCAGTACCGAAACGTTGCTGATCGAGTCGCTGACATGCGAGAAAACGGTGTGGTAATGGTTTTCGACCGAAGCCTGTCCGTCCTTCGTCCGGCTCATGACCAGACGGCCGATCAGCCAGTAGGCGAGACCGAGCACGACCAGCACGCCCGATAGGCGCAGGTCCATGGACATGGCGGTCGGAACCAGGAGCGCGATCGCGACGGCCGTCGACAGGTGGTTGCGCATGAATTCGAGCCAGAGGCCGAACAGCGTCTCGCAGGCGCGCAGCAACGTATGCAACGCATTCGACGTGCCGCGCTGATGATGCCAGGAGAGCGGCATGGAAATGATGCGGCCGAAGGCTTCCGTCAGCAGAGTCGCGCGCCGGCCGTGGGCCAGCCTATCTGCCTCACGGGCCACCAGGACGAAGGCAATCGTATTGAAGACAGCAAAGCCGGCCCACATGAACAGGATAGGCTTGACCTCACCCTTGCCCGAGATGGCATCGATGATGCGACCGAACAGGATAGGCTCCGCAATCGTGATCGCAGCCAAGAACAATGTTGGCAACGACCACCAGGGATACGCGGAGCTTGTAAGCGCCAAGATAGCGCAAAGCTCTTGCATAGACCTTGAATAACGACACGACAGTACCTCTTGCTTGCATCTGCAAAAGCGGGATGGTGCGAGGCTATAAAAAGCCACCTGAACCGACGATTAACGGAGCGTTCGGACGAGCCTTTTCCGCAGGGTGCGACGAGATGACCGGAACGGAAGCTATTCCGCCAGGCCGAAAGTGCAACAATTTCCACTTGCATTTAAACGAAGCATTAGCACACCATAAAATTTAGTAGGACCCGTCGAGTAATTGACACCATTACCGATTCGGCGAGCTGATAGCCGCCTTCAGACCGCCCATTGCCGGGCAGGGGGCATTTGTGAATATTCATTCATTAGTTCAGTTGCTCGTGGTGATAGAGGAGTGCAAGCAACCGGACAGCGTCGTTGAGGAACTCCGGCGAGTCGTCCATTCATATGGTTTCGAATATTACGGGCTCCTACGCCACTTGACGCAGACCGAGGATATTTGGCGTCTGATCCTTGCCGGGCATTGGCCCGAGAAATGGCCGCAAACCTATATTGAAAAAAAGTATGCTCCTCATAGATCCCACGGTGCGGTACCTGGCTCGGGCGCAGAGACCATTTCGATGGAAGGACAGTCTTGCGGCCTATCGGCGGGACCCAAATCACCGGCGGATGGAACAGATGATGGCGGACGCCCACACCTATGGCTTGCGCGACGGCTACATCTTTCCCATTCACGGCAGGAATGGCGTGCTCGGGCATCCTAAGCGTCGGCGGCGGGCCAGTTGAATTGTCGCCGGTCGAGCTTTCACTGTTCGAAACGATTGCGCGCAAAGCCTTCTGGCGGCTGCTCGACCTCAAGGGCGAAGCAAAGGCTCTCGAGAGCGCTGCATCGCTTGACATGCCGCTGACACGCCGCGAGATGGAAATCCTGCACTATCTGGCGGAGGGTCTGACCTCGGTCGAGATCAGCAAAGTACTCAAGATATCCAACCATACCGTCGACTGGTATATGAATGGACTGCAGGACAAGCTGAAGGCCAAGAACCGCCAGCAAGCGGTAGCGCTCGCCTTCCGGCATGGGCTCGTCACATAGCTCTCGAGAAGTTCTACCGGAAGGAAATTGTATTTTCTGTAACGGCGCGTTAAGAATTTTCTTCGCGGGTGCAGCATTGCCCGCGTCCGCGCTTCTGAGGAGAGAGTGCATTGCCCATTTCCAAGATACTCGTCGCCAACCGTTCCGAAATTGCAATCCGCGTGTTTCGCGCGGCCAACGAACTCGGGATAAAAACGGTCGCGATATGGGCGGAAGAGGACAAACTTGCGCTGCATCGCTTCAAGGCGGACGAAAGCTATCAGGTCGGACGGGGCCCGCATCTTGCTCGCGATCTTGGGCCGATCGAAAGCTATCTTTCGATCGACGAAGTGATCCGGGTCGCAAAGCTCTCCGGCGCCGATGCCATCCATCCGGGATACGGCCTGCTTTCCGAGAGTCCGGAGTTCGTCGATGCCTGCAACAAGGCCGGCATCATTTTCATCGGCCCGAAGGCCGACACGATGCGCCAGCTCGGCAACAAGGTTGCGGCGCGCAACCTGGCAATGTCCGTCGGCGTGCCAGTAGTGCCGGCCACCGAACCGCTGCCTGACGACATGAAGGAAGTCGCGCGCATGGCCGAGGAAATCGGCTACCCCGTCATGCTGAAAGCCTCCTGGGGTGGCGGCGGCCGCGGCATGCGCGTCATTCGTGAGGCGAAGGATCTCGCCCGCGAAGTCACCGAGGCCAAGCGTGAAGCGATGGCCGCCTTCGGCAAGGACGAGGTCTATCTTGAAAAGCTCGTCGAGCGTGCCCGGCACGTCGAAAGCCAGATCCTCGGCGATACGCATGGCAATGTCGTGCACCTCTTCGAGCGCGACTGCTCGATCCAGCGCCGCAACCAGAAAGTGGTCGAGCGCGCGCCGGCGCCGTATCTCACCGAAGCGCAGCGCCAGGAACTCGCCGCCTATTCGCTGAAGATCGCCAAGGCGACGAATTATATCGGCGCCGGTACCGTCGAATACCTGATGGATGCCGATACCGGCAAATTCTACTTCATCGAAGTCAACCCGCGCATCCAGGTCGAGCATACGGTCACCGAGGTCGTCACCGGCATCGACATCGTCAAGGCGCAGATCCATATCCTCGACGGCCTCGCGATCGGCACGCCGGAATCGGGCGTTCCGAAGCAGGAGGATATCAAGCTCAACGGACATGCGCTGCAGTGCCGGATCACAACGGAAGATCCGGAACACAACTTCATTCCGGACTACGGCCGGATCACCGCCTATCGCTCGGCCTCCGGCTTCGGTATCCGTCTCGACGGCGGCACGTCCTATTGCGGGGCGATCATCACCCGCTACTATGATCCGCTTCTGGTCAAGGTCACGGCCTGGGCGCCGAACCCGCTGGAGGCGATCGCCCGCATGGACCGTGCGCTGCGTGAATTCCGCATCCGCGGCGTCGCGACCAATCTGACCTTCCTTGAGGCGATCATCACGCATCCGAAATTCAAGGATAACAGCTATACGACGCGCTTTATCGACTCGACGCCGGAGCTTTTCCAGCAGGTCAAGCGTCAGGACCGCGCGACGAAGCTGCTCACCTATCTTGCCGATGTGACGGTCAACGGCCATCCGGAAGTCAAGGACCGTCCGACGACCGCCTGCGGACACCGCAAAACCGGTCGTCCCCTACACCAACGGCAGCGGCATTGCCGACGGCACCAAGCAGCTCCTGGATAAGCTCGGTCCGAAGAAGTTCGGCGAGTGGATGCGAAACGAAAAGCGCGTGCTGGTGACCGACACGACGATGCGCGACGGACACCAGTCGCTACTCGCCACCCGTATGCGCACCCATGACATCGCCCGCATCGCCGGCGCCTATGCGCATGCGCTGCCCAGCCTGCTGTCGCTGGAGTGCTGGGGCGGGGCGACCTTCGACGTCTCCATGCGCTTCCTGACGGAGGATCCCTGGGAGCGTCTGGCGCTGATCCGCGAGGGTGCGCCGAACCTGCTTCTGCAGATGCTGCTGCGCGGCGCCAATGGCGTCGGCTACAAGAACTATCCCGACAACGTCGTCAAATATTTCGTCCGCCAGGCAGCAAAGGGCGGCATCGACCTTTTCCGCGTTTTCGATTGCCTGAACTGGGTCGAGAACATGCGCGTGTCGATGGATGCGGTTGCCGAAGAGAACAAGCTCTGCGAAGCGGCGATCTGCTATACCGGCGATATCCTCAACTCGGCGCGTCCGAAGTACGATCTGAAATACTATGCCGACCTCGCCGTTCAGCTCGAAAAGGCCGGCGCTCACATCATCGCGTTGAAGGACATGGCCGGTCTGCTGAAGCCTGCTGCCGCGAAGGTTCTCTTCAAGGCCTTGCGTGACGCGACAAGCCTGCCGATCCACTTCCATACGCACGATACGTCCGGGATCGCAGCGGCGACCGTGCTTGCGGCCGTGGATGCCGGCGTTGACGCCGTCGATGCGGCCATGGATGCGCTTTCCGGCAATACTTCGCAGCCTTGCCTCGGCTCGATCGTCGAAGCGCTGCGCGGTTCCGAGCGTGATCCGGGGCTCGATCCGGAATCGATCCGCCGGATATCCTTCTACTGGGAAGCGGTGCGTCATCAGTACGCGGCCTTCGAGAGCGATCTCAAGGGACCGGCGTCCGAAGTCTACCTGCATGAAATGCCGGGTGGCCAGTTCACCAACCTCAAGGAACAGGCGCGTTCGCTTGGCCTCGAAGCCCGCTGGCATCAGGTCGCGCAGGCTTATGCCGACGCCAACCAGATGTTCGGCGATATCGTCAAGGTGACGCCGTCGTCCAAGGTCGTGGGCGACATGGCGCTGATGATGGTGTCCCAGGACCTGACGGTTGCTGATGTCGTCAATCCGGATAAGGAAGTGTCGTTCCCCGAATCCGTCGTGTCGATGCTGAAGGGCGATCTCGGCCAGCCGCCGGGCGGATGGCCGGAAGCCCTGCAGAAGAAGGTGCTGAAAGACGAAAAGCCCTATACGGTGCGCCCGGGTTCGCTGCTCGAAGACGCCGATCTCGATGCCGAGCGCAAGGCGATCGAAACCAAGCTGGAGCGTCAAGTCAGCGATTTCGAATTCGCATCCTACCTGATGTATCCGAAGGTCTTCACCGACTTCGCCCTGGCTTCCGAGACTTACGGTCCGGTTTCGGTTCTGCCGACGCCCGCCTATTTCTACGGCCTTGCGGACGGCGAGGAACTCTTTGCCGATATCGAAAAGGGCAAGACGCTGGTCATCGTCAACCAGGCGATGAGCGCCACCGACAGCCAGGGCATGGTCACGGTCTTCTTCGAGCTCAACGGCCAGCCGCGCCGCATCAAGGTTCCGGATCGTGCGCACGGCGCTTCCGGTGCCGCCGCCCGCCGCAAGGCCGAGCCGGGCAATGCAGCCCATGTCGGCGCGCCGATGCCGGGCGTCATTTCCCGTGTCTTCGTTTCGCCGGGCCAGGCGGTCAACGCCGGCGATGTGCTTGTCTCGATCGAGGCGATGAAGATGGAAACAGCAATCCACGCGGAGAAGGACGGCACCATTGCCGAAGTGCTCGTCAAGGCGGGCGATCAGATCGATGCCAAGGATCTGCTCGTTGCCTATGCGGGCTGACCGGCAGCCGAAGGTTTGAGGGCGGCCTTGGAAGCCGCCCTTTCTATCTGTGATTGGAGAAAGGGTAGAAATGAGTAAGCTCAAGATTGCCGTTATCGTTGGCAGCACGCGGATCGGACGCTTCGCCGATCATCCGGCGAAGTGGATCGCCGACATTGCCGGGAAACGGCCGGAATTTGAGGTCGAGGTGCTCGATCTTCTCGACTATCCCATGGCCTTCTTCGGTGAAGCACGTGCGTCGGAAGCTGAAAGCGAGACGGCGGAGCGCTGGAAGAAGAAGCTGCGTGAGTTCGACGGCTTTATCTTCACCGTTGCCGAATACAATCACGGGCCGACCGCCGTTTTGAAGAATGCCATCGATCTTGGCGAGTTCATCCAGAAACCGGTTGCCTTCGTCGGCTACGGCGGTGTCGGCGGTGCTCGCGCTGTCGAGCAGCTTCGCCTGGTGTTCGTCGAAATGAGTGCTGCTTCGGTGAAGACCGGCGTGCACATTTCGCTTCCGGAATACATTGCCGTCGCCAAGGACGGCAAAAGCCTGAACGACTATCCGCACCTCATCGAGGCCGCCAAGAACACAGCTCGATCAGCTGGTTTGGTGGGGCAATGCGCTGAAGGCAGCGCGCACGCAAGTAGATGGCCGCGCGCCGCGCCGCCTAAATGTCGTAGGTATGGGCGGCGTTGATCGTCGAGATGAAGCGCTTGGTGCGCTCGCGTTCCGGCGCGGTGAAGATGGCCTTCGCCGTGCCGGTCTCGACGACGCTTCCCGCTTCCAGGAACACGACGTTGTTGGCGATCTTTGAGGCGAGCCGCAGATCATGCGTCGCCATGACCATGGTCGTGCCTTCGCTGGCAAGCCGGCCGAGAACGTCGACGACTTCCGCCGAAAGTTCCGGATCGAGCGCCGAAGTCGGCTCGTCGCAGAGGAGGACGCGCGGCGAGGGCGCCAGCGCGCGGGCGATCGCGACGCGCTGCTGCTGGCCGCCGGAAAGCGTTGAGGGCCAGGCATCCGCCTTGTGCGCCATGCCGACCTTGGTCAGCAGTTCCATGGCGCGTGCGCGGGCCTTTTCCTTCGGCCATTTCAGGACCGTCACCAGGCCCTCCATGACATTTTCGATCGCGGTCTGATGCGGGAAGAGCTGGAAGTTCTGGAAGACCATGCCCGTCTGGCGGCGGATCTTCTGGATCGCCTGCCAGCCGATCTTCTTGCCCGGCGCAAAATCCAGCCTCTCTTCTCCGATCCTGATCGATCCCGCCGTCGGGATCTCAAGCAGGTTGATGCAGCGAAGCAGCGTGCTCTTGCCGCCGCCCGACGGGCCGACCAGAGCAGTGACGCTGCCTTCCGGGATACGGATGCTGATATCCTTCAGGATGACGGCATCGCCGAAGCGCTTTTCGATGTGAGAAAGCTCGATCATGCATTTGCCTCCAGCATGCCGCCGTAGCGCGCGAAGCGGCGCTCGAGCCGCACCTGCAGCGCGGAAAGGACGGAGCTCAGAACGAGATAGATCAGCGCCGCCTCGATATAAAGGATCAGCGGCTCATAGGTCGTCGCAACGATCCGCTGTGCGGCCTGGAAAAGCTCGGGCACGGTGATCGCGGCTGCCAGCGACGTATCCTTGACCAGTGAAATGAAGGTATTCGAGAGCGGCGGCACGGCGACGCGGCCGGCCTGCGGCAGGATCGTACGGCTCATGGCCTGGCGCCAGTTCATGCCGATCGAGTAGGCGGCTTCCCACTGGCCCTTCGAAACGGAGGAGATGACGGCTCGGATGATTTCGGAGCTGTAGGCGCCGATATTCAGCGTGAAGCCAATCAAAGCCGCCGGAAAGGCATCGAGCAGGATGCCGATGCTCGGCAGACCGTAGAAGATGACGAAGAGCTGCACGAGCAGCGGCGTGCCGCGGATGATCCAGACGTAGAACCGCGCGATCGATGCAACGGGAGCCGGGCCGAAGAGCCGAGCAACGGCGGTTATCAGCCCGAGAGCCAGGCCGAAGATGAAGGAGAGCAGGGTCAGCGGTATCGTGAAGATCAGCCCGGCCCACAAAAGCGTGGGGAGCGATTCCGCCATCAGTTGAAGCCAGTGCGGCACGGGCGTGTTCCTTAATGAAAGGGCGTCCAGCGGGTTTCGCTGGACGCTCTTCGGCAGATATAGAGGATGTGTCGGCGGCAGGAAACTGCCGTTTCGAAGGGCTTACTTCGAGACGTCCTGACCGAAATACTTGTCGGCGATCTTCTTGTAGGTGCCGTCGGCCTTGATGTCGGCCAGCGCCTTGTTGATCGCGTCGAGCAGTTCCGGCTCGCCCTTGCGGATGATGATGCCGGAATAGTCGGCATTTTCCTGCTGGGCCGACGATCTTCACGTTCGCGTCCGGCTTGTGCTTCTTGAAGTCCAGGAAGGAGAGGCTGTCGTTGATCGTTGCGTCGGCGCGGCCGGTGAGCACCAGCTGGATCGACTGGTCGAAGCCGTCGGTGCCGACGAGTTCGGCGCCGGACTGCTCGGCGAGCTTGCCGAAGTTGCTCGTCAGCGACTGAGCGGACTTCTTGCCCTTCAGGTCAGCGAAGCTCTTGATGCTGTCGTCGTCGGCACGGGCGATGAGCACGGCCTTGGAAGCGATATAGGGCTCGGAGAAGTCGTACTTCTGCTTGCGGGCATCGGTGATGCCGACCTGATTGATGACGGTGTCGTAGCGCTTGGAGTCGAGACCGGCGATCAGGCCGTCCCACTTGCCCTCGACAAACTCAGGCTTGACGCCGAGCTTGGCGGCAATCGCTTCGCCGATCTCGACGTCGAAGCCCACCAGCTTGTTGCTCTCGTCATGATAGGTGAAAGGCGCATAGGTGCCTTCCGTGCCGATCTTCAAGACCCCTGCGGACTTGATGGCGTTGAGATTTTCGCCGGCATGGGCGGAAGCAAAGGCTGCAGCGGAGATGAGGGCTGCGGCGGCGATGGTCTTGAGGAGTTTCATTTTCGCGTGTCCATTCTGGAGGAATTCAATGACGGATAGATCGCAGAAAATAGGGCGGTTGGAAGCGTAGAAAACTGCAAATAAATTGAGCAACTGCGAATATTTTTCTCATTTATTTCGACTTTTGGCGCGGCTTGTTTCAGGTCGTCAGAAAACGTGTGATGGATGCCTGTTGCTTGCACGATCGTATACGTTTATGCACGATCTTGCGGCTGAGTTTGAATTCGACGGATTAATCGGGCATGAACACGAATGAAATGCTGCTCAAGGAGCGGCAGAGCATCATATCGGGCAAGCTTCAAGCGAACGGCCGCGTGCTCGCAGCCGAGCTTGCGCTGGAATTCGGGGTTTCAGAAGACACGATCCGCCGGGATCTGCGCGAGATGGCGGCCGCAGGCCTTTGCGAGCGGGTCTATGGTGGCGCGCTGCCGGTTTCGCCCGCAGGCGGGAAGCCTGAAACAGCGCATGGGTATCGCGCTCGATCGCAAGGAACTGCTGGCGCAGGCCGCCGTGTCGCAGATCGCGCCGGGCTCGACGGTATTCTTCGATGCCGGAAGCACGAATCTTGCGATCGCAAATGCATTGCCCGCCGACCTGGCGCTGACGGCTGCAACGAACGCTCCGGCAATTGCCGCCGCCCTCATCGACAAGAGCGGCGTCGATGTCATTCTGATTGGCGGTATGGTCGACCGGCAGGTGGGCGGTGCGCTCGGCGCCAAGGCGATGCGGGACATGGAGCAGCTTTCGCCCGACCTTTGCATTCTCGGCGCTTGCGGTGTCGATCTGGAGGCGGGTGTCACGACCTTCGGTTTCGAGGATGCCGAGTTCAAGCGGTTTGCGGCATCGAAGAGCAGGAAGGTTCTGGTTGCCGCGACTTCGGAAAAATTCGGAACAGCGGCCCCGTACGGCGTTCTGCCAATCGTGCAGTGCGAATGTCTTGTCGTGGAGCACGATGCCGACGAAGCGCTGCTTGCGGCCTATCGCGAGCGGGGTTGCCGGACAGTGAAAGCGCAGAAGGCGCGCTGATTTAGTTTATCGGGCCGGGCTTGGCGCCGGCTGCGGGAGGAAGACGGTATTACGATGGATAATCCTACGAATGTTGTTTACGGCGTACGGCGCGGCTTCCTGCCGAAAAGCAGGGTTGCGGTTTCGCTGCTGTTCCTGATGAACGGTTTTGTCGTCGGTAGCTGGGCACCGAAGATTCCGGAATTCGCGGAACGGCTGGAACTGACGAAATTTCAGCTTGGTCTGATGATCCTGGTGTTCGGCATAGGGTCGCTGACGATGATGCCGATTGCTGGCGCACAGATCGCCAAGCATGGATCGCGCGTGGTTTCGCGGGCAACTGCGATCTGCGTGCTGCCCATCCTTCTGGCGCTGACGCTGGCGCCGAATATCGTTACCGGCGCAATCGCGCTTTTCCTGTTCGGCGGGTTCATCGGCGCGATGGATGTCGCCATGAACGCCAACGCGGTGGCCGTTGAAAAATCGATGCGCCGGGCGATCATGTCGTCCTGTCATGCCTTCTGGAGCCTCGGCGGTCTGATCGGTTCGGGCCTTGGCGGTTTCGTCATCGCCAAACTCGGTGTCCTCGGCCATGCGGGACTTGCCACGCTTGCTCGCGCTGATTTTCCTTGCGATCGCGTGGCCGATGATCCTTTCCGATCCGCCGCATCCGGATGAGAAAAAAGAAAAGACGCGTCTGCCGATGGAGCCTCTGCCATGGCTGCTTGGATTGATGGCACTCTTTTCGATGGTTCCGGAAGGTGCGGTGCTGGATTGGGGTGCGCTCTACCTCCGTCAGGAAATGGATGCTTCCGTGGCTCTTTCCGGCTTCGGCTTTGCGGCCTTCTCGTTGACCATGGCCATCATGCGTTTCGCCGGCGATCTGGTGCGCGACCGGCTCGGTGCCGTCAAAACGCTGCGCGTCTGCACGCTCTTTGCCATCGTTGGCATGCTGATCGCAGCTTTCGCGCCGAACGCCGAGATCGCCATCGTCGGCTTCGCGTTCTGCGGCATCGGCATTTCGAACATGGTGCCGATCGCCTTTTCGGCGGCGGGCAATATTCCTGGCCTGAAAGCCGGGATCGGTCTCTCGGTGGTCACGACGATGGGTTACTCCGGCATGCTGGTCGCGCCATCCGTGATCGGTTTCGTCGCCGAGCATGTCGGCTTTGGCGTGGTCTTCATGGCGCTGCCCGTCCTGCTGGTCGTCGTGCTGATCTTTTCAAAGCTTGCACGCTACGCAGACGGCATTTCCGGTGGCGGCCACTAGCGCCGCCAAGCAAAAGTGATGCGTTGGGCGTTGACAAGAAAGCGGGTATGATCCACCTGAAAGGCACGAATTTGAAGGGTTCAAGAGCTCTATCCATGTCTTCAGCCAGCGATTTTGATCCGAAACCGCGCCGGGCTTCCGTCGCTGTCGATGTCGGTGGCGTCATCGTCGGCGGCGGTGCGCCGGTCGTCGTGCAGTCGATGACGAATACAGACACGGCGGATATCGATTCCACCGTTGCGCAGGTGGCCGCCCTCTTCAAGGCAGGGTCGGAACTCGTGCGCATCACCGTCGATCGCGATGAAAGCGCTGCTGCCGTTCCGAAGATCCGCGAGCGGCTGTTGCGCCTCGGCATGGATGTGCCGCTTGTCGGCGATTTCCACTATATCGGCCACAAGCTGCTTGCCGATCATCCGGCCTGCGCCGAAGCGCTTGCGAAATACCGGATCAATCCCGGCAATGTCGGCTTCAAGGACAAGAAGGACAAGCAGTTCGCCGAAATCATCGAGATGGCGATCCGCTACGACAAGCCGGTGCGCATCGGCGTCAACTGGGGTTCGCTCGACCAGGACTTGCTGACAGCGCTGATGGACCAGAACGCCGAGGCGGGCTCACCGCTTTCGGCTCGTCAGGTCACCCGCGAGGCGATCGTGCAATCGGCGCTGATCTCCGCCAATCTTGCAGAAGAGATCGGGTTGCCGCGCAACCGCATCATCCTGTCGGCCAAGGTCAGCCAGGTTCAGGATCTGATCGCCGTCTATTCGATGCTCTCCGAGCGCTCGGACCATGCGCTGCATCTGGGGCTCACCGAGGCGGGCATGGGCACCAAGGGCATCGTCGCTTCCTCGGCGGCCATGGGCTACGTTCTGCAGCACGGCATCGGCGATACGATCCGCGTTTCGCTGACGCCGGAGCCGAATGGCGACCGCACGCGCGAAGTCCAGGTGGCGCAGGAACTGCTGCAGGTCATGGGTTTCCGGCAGTTCGTGCCGGTTGTTGCCGCCTGCCCGGGCTGCGGCCGTACGACTTCGACGGTTTTCCAGGAGCTGGCGCAGAACATCCAGAACGACCTGCGCAAGAACATGCCGGTCTGGCGCGAGAAATATCCGGGCGTCGAAGCGCTGAACGTCGCCGTCATGGGCTGCATCGTCAACGGCCCGGGAGAAAGCAAGCATGCCGACATCGGCATTTCGCTGCCCGGCACCGGCGAAACGCCGGCGGCACCCGTTTTCATCGACGGCAAGAAGGCGCTGACGCTGCGCGGGCCTAACATTGCTTCGGATTTCGAAGCGCTCGTCGTCGACTATATCGAGAAGCGTTTCGGCCAGAAGACGGCCGCTGAATAAGATCGGTCGCTGGATGCGGCTGGCCGCAAGTGTTGTGCCGCAGGGCGGACGACGCCTTCGATCCAGCGGCGCAGCGTTTCGCCCATTCGGGATGGGCGGCCGGTCGCGCCTTTTTTCAGCTTTTTCGATCGGCGACGAAATGTGCAGTGGCTATGAGCGTTGCCGCCGCTTCGCCATAAGGCGCCAAAAGTTCGCCGGCGTCTCGCACATGACGCCGTAGTTCAGCTTCCGCCCAATCGATGCCATGGAGCGCAACCAGCGTGCCCTTGCCACGTCCGGCATCCTTGCCCGTGGCCTTGCCCATGGTCTCAGCATCCGAAGTGATGTCCAGAAGATCGTCGGCGAGTTGGAAGGCGAGGCCGATCTTTTCGCCGAAGGCGCGCAGACGTTTGCGGTCATCGCTCGGCGCGCCTGCGACGATCGCACCTGCTTCGCAGGCAAATCGGATCAAGGCTCCGGTCTTCATCGCCTGCAATGTGACGATGCCCTGCTCGCCGGGCGTGTTCTTCTCCGCGGCGAGATCCAGTGCCTGGCCACCGGCCATCCCACCCAAACCCGAGGCGCGCGCGAGCGCAAGGATCAGAGCCACCTTGCTTTGATCGGGAAGTTTCGTCTCGTCAGCGGCGATAATGTCGAAGGCATAGGTCAACAGGCTGTCGCCTGCGAGGATTGCGGTGGCTTCATCGAAGGCGATGTGAACCGTCGGTTTGCCGCGGCGCAGGTCGTCGTCGTCCATGGCGGGAAGATCGTCGTGGACGAGCGAATAGCAGTGAACGCATTCGAGCGCCGCAGCTACTCTCAGAGCTGCTTCCTTGTCTCCGCCGAGCAGAAGCGCGCTCTCCACGACGAGAAACGGACGCAGCCGTTTGCCGCCGTTCAGCACCGCATAGTGCATCGCCGCCCTCAGACTTTCGGGCCGGGCGATTTCGTCGGTCGAGTGTGCCTTCGGAAAGCAGCACATCCAGCACCGCCTCGATTTCTCGGGCGTTGGTTTTCAACCGTGTTTCGAAGGCTTCGGGGCTCGCGTCCATGCGCGCTCTTTGGCACGAGCGGCGGCGCGGTTGCAATGGAATTGTAGATGGCTGAAGCAAGTTTTCGGTTGCGCTCTGGCCTTCAAGCCCGGCAAACGGTAATGAGAACGCAGGGAACAGGTCGGGCTCGCATATTGGATATAACGCCGGAAAGAGAGGACAGCATTGCGATGCCGGCTCATCGCCGTTTGTTCGCTTGGCTTCAGAGCCGATCGATCATGATGCGCATCGTCCTTGCGATAGCCGGACTTCTGATCCTGCCTTACGTCCTGATCTTCGTTTATCTCATCCCTTTCATTCACCCCGTCTCGACACTGATGCTGCGGGATCTCGTGCTCTTGCGGGGTTATGACCGGCAATGGGTCTCTCTCGATGACATCTCGCCGGTTCTCGTTCAGTCCGTGATGATGTCCGAGGATGGCCAATACTGCTTCCACGGCGGAGTCGACTGGGGCGAAATGCGCATGCTGGTCGAAGATACGCTCAATGGCGAAGCCACTCGCGGCGGCAGCACAATCCCCATGCAGACGGCCAAGAACCTGTTTCTCTGGAACAGCCGCTCCTTCGTGCGCAAGGCGCTCGAACTGCCGCTGGCGGTCGTTTCGGATCTCGTCTGGACGAAGCGCCGGCTGATGGAGATCTATCTCAACATCGCCGAGTGGGGACCGGGCGTCTACGGCATTGAGGCGGCGGCGCGCTATCACTTCAAGGTACCGGCTTCCAAGCTGTCGCGGCGCCAGGCTGCCCTTCTGGCTGTTTCCCTTCCGAACCCGATCGATCGCAATGCCGGAAAACCTGGCCGTGGCCTTCGAAGGCTTGCCGCAGTCATCGAGCGCCGCGCCCAAGGTTCCGGCGATTACATCAGATGCATTTATGATTAGGGCATGAATTATTCATTGGTCGCTGCCGCGGGGTGCCGGTAGGTTCGCTTCGAAATCAAATCGCGGATGGCCCATGGACAAGCTTACTCTCTATATCGGCAACAAGAACTATTCCTCATGGTCGCTCCGGCCATGGATTGCGATGGAAGCGGCTGGAATTCCGTTCGAGGAAATTCTGATCCCCTTTGATTTTCCCGCAGGCAATCCGCGCTTCAGGGAAATCTCGCCCACCGGGCAGGGTGCCGGTTCTGCACCACGGCAATCTGCGGGTCTGGGAATCGCTGTCGATCATCGAGTATGTCGCCGAGCTCTATCCCGGAAGCCGAGCTTTGGCCGAAGGATCGCGCGCAACGCGCTGTGGCGCGTTCGGTCTCCATGGAGATGCTGTCGGGCTTCCGGGCCCTGCGCAGCGCGTGCCCGATGAACATCCGGCGCGCGAAGAGGCAAGATCGCACTGCGCGGATGGTGTCATGGCCGATGTTGCTGCGGATCGAGACGATCTGGCGGGAGCTGCGCAGCCGCTCCGGCGGACCGTTTCCTCTTCGGCGCGTTCTTCGGCGGCCGATGCGATGTTTGCGCCGGTCGTCAACCGCTTCGATGTCTATGATCTCGTGACCGCCAGCGATACGCTGAGTTATATGGCGGCGGTGAAGGCGCATCCGGCCTGGCTGAAGTGGGAAGCTGCGGCCCGCGCCGAGCCCTGGATCGTCCCTGAAGACGAGGTCTGAGTCGTCCGACTCGCGAGATTCGCAAAAAATGCGTTTGGGGACTGGTCAACCCCCTTCAAGGCATGTATAAGCGCGCGAAATTTCCGAAATCGCGACACGTCCGTTTCGGCCGCCAGCTTGGCCGGGAATGTGTTGCCTGTGAATTGGAGTATGTAGAAATGGCTGTACCGAAGAGAAAAACGAGCCCGTCCAAGCGCGGTATGCGCCGTTCTGCAGACGCACTGAAGGCTCCGACCTACGTCGAAGACAAGAACTCCGGCGAACTGCGCCGTCCGCATCATATCGATCTGAAGACCGGTATGTATCGCGGCCGTCAGGTTCTGACGCCGAAGGAAAGCGCATAAGCTTCTGAGTTCTGGTCCGCCAGGATTTAAAAGGCCGGCTTCAACGCCGGCCTTTTGCTTTTGAGCATTATTATATTTCCGATGGCTTGAAGTGGCACCGGCGATCTGCTGCAGTATTCCCCGTCAAAGAGGGGGAAATGCCGAGATGATCGCTGCAGTGCCGCTGATGATAATTCCGTTTATTCTCTACAATATGGCGATGGTCGGTTTGATGGGCAGCGGCGGCATTCCCGCGCTCCAGCATGACGTCATCGTGCTTTCGATGATTTCCGGTGCGATCTGGAGCATGGCGCTCGGCGATCTCTTCATCGTCGTGGCGCTGGTCGGTGCTGTTTTTCGAGCTTTTGAGGGCCACCCGCAACGGCTCCGGCAGCCTTGTCAACCACATGTTGTCGATGCTGGTCTTCATCGCCTTCCTGGTCGAGTTCCTTCTCGTGCAGGACGCGGCAACGCAGGTGTTCTTCATCCTGATGACGATTGCGCTGATAGACGTGGTCGGCGGATTTGCCGTTTCGATCCGCAGCGCCGGGCGCGATGTATCGATCGGGCTCTGAGCCTTAAAGACTATCGAGCTTGCTCTGCAGCGCCCGCAGCTGTTCCTTCAGCTCGTCGATGTCCTTCGACTCTGCCTTTTTCGTCTCCTTCGCAGGAGGCGTCATGAAGGGAGAGAACATTTGCATGGCCTGCTGGAACATCTCGGTGTTGCGGCGGACCTGCTCTTCGACCATCTGCATCGGCAGCTGCAGGTTCTTGCCGAGCGGCGTTTCGCCGAAGGCACGGGTCACTTGCTCGCGCATCTGAGCCTGCTGCTCGGTGAAGGCGCGCATGGAATGTTCCAGGAAGCTCGGAACCACCATCTGCATCTGATCGCCGTAATAGGTGATGAGCTGACGCAGGAAAGAAATGGGCAGCAGCGTATTTCCGGTCTTCGATTCCTGCTCGAAGATGATCTGGGTCAACACCGAATGCGTGATGTCGTCACCAGCTCTTTGCATCCTGTACCGTGAAATCCTCCCCCTTCTTCACCATCTCCGCCAAGTCTTCCAGCGTCACATAGGTGCTGGTGCCTGTGTTGTAGAGGCGGCGGTTGGCGTATTTCTTGATAACTATCTGACCCTCGTTCTTGGCCATATCAGTCTCCTGATCCCCGTCTGATTGTTATGGATATTCCTCCACCACAGACTGTAGACGCAAAAGAAGCCCGGTGACAATCTCTTTGTGCGATGCGGCAACTCCTTTGAGCAAAGGCATAAAATTGCATCTTTGTAAGCGGTGACGAAAATTGCGCTGCCATCGTCTTGCCGTTTGACTTAGGCGCCAAAGCTTTGCCAGTTTCAACTTATATATGGTGAAGGAAACGAGGAGGCCTTTATGAGCAGTTCATCCATCGTCATCGCCAGCGCGGCCCGCACAGCGGTCGGCTCTTTCAATGGTGCATTCGCTACCGTCCCAGCGCACGAGCTTGGGGCTACCGCCGTCAAGGGCGCGCTCGAGCGCGCGGGCGTCGATGCGGCGGAAGTCGACGAGGTAATCCTCGGCCAGGTGCTTCAAGCGGGAGAAGGGCAAAATCCGGCGCGCCAGGCGGCCATGAAGGCAGGCGTTCCCAAGGAGGCTACGGCCTGGAGCGTGAACCAGCTTTGCGGCTCGGGCCTGCGCGCCGTGGCGCTCGGCATGCAGCAGATCGCGCATGGGCGATGCAAAAATCATCGTCGCCGGCGGCCAGGAATCCATGTCGATGGCGCCGCATGCCGCGCACCTGCGCGGCGGCACCAAGATGGGCGACATGAAAATGATCGACACCATGATCAAGGACGGCCTGACCGATGCCTTTTACGGCTATCACATGGGCATCACGGCCGAAAACATCGCTCGCCAGTGGCAGCTTTCCCGCGACGATCAGGATCAGTT
Organism: uncultured Alphaproteobacteria bacterium; assembly: GCA_963838565.1. Taxonomy (GTDB): domain Bacteria; phylum Pseudomonadota; class Alphaproteobacteria; order Rhizobiales; family Rhizobiaceae; genus Rhizobium. The sequence goes on along the minus strand of CAWIRO010000009.1, from coordinate 239,823 downwards.
CGCCGTCGCCTCGCAGAACAAGGCCGAAGCTGCCCAGAAGGCGGGCCGCTTCAAGGACGAGATCGTTCCGTTCATCATCCAGACGCGCAAGGGCGACGTGACGGTAGACGCCGACGAATATATCCGTCACGGCGCAACGCTGGAGGTGATGGCGAAGCTTCGGCCGGCCTTCGACAAGGACGGCACTGTGACGGCAGCGAATGCCTCAGGGCTCAACGACGGTGCGGCAGCCGCCGTGCTGATGACGGAAGCAGAAGCCGCCAAGCGCGGGATTCAGCCGCTTGCACGCATCGTTTCCTGGGCAACGGCCGGTGTCGATCCGCAGGTCATGGGCACCGGGCCGATCCCTGCGTCGCGCAAGGCGCTCGAAAAAGCCGGCTGGTCGGTCGGCGACCTCGATCTCGTCGAGGCAAACGAGGCCTTTGCGGCTCAAGCCTGCGCAGTGAACAAGGATCTTGGCTGGGATCCGGCGATCGTCAATGTCAATGGCGGAGCAATTGCGATCGGCCATCCGATCGGCGCATCCGGGGCGCGTGTCCTCAACACCTTGCTTTTTGAAATGAAGCGGCGTGGTGCAAAAAAGGGACTTGCCACGCTTTGCATCGGTGGCGGCATGGGCGTCGCCATGTGCTTCGAGGCGCTTTGATAGCGTGGGAATTAACGATTCAATAGCGCCTGATCAAAGGCCAGATTAGCAGCAGGGGAGCGAAACATGAGCAGAGTGGCTTTGGTCACCGGCGGCACCCGTGGCATCGGCGCCGCCATTTCGATGGCGCTCAGGAATGCCGGGTATAGGGTCGCTGCCAGCTATGCCGGCAACGACGAAAAGGCGAAGGCCTTCCATGACGTGACCGGCATTCCGGCCTTCAAGTGGGATGTTTCCGATTACGTCGCTTGCGGCGAGGGCATCGCCAAAGTCGAGGCGGAGCTCGGTCCGGTCGAAGTCCTGGTCAACAATGCCGGCATCACGCGCGACGCGATGTTCCACAAGATGACGCCGCAGCAGTGGCACGAGGTCATCAATACGAACCTCACGGGCCTCTTCAACATGACGCACCATGTCTGGGGCGGCATGCGCGACCGCAGCTTCGGACGCATCGTCAACATCTCTTCCATCAACGGCCAGAAGGGCCAGATGGGGCAGGTGAACTACTCGGCTGCCAAGGCCGGCGATCTCGGCTTTACGAAGGCCCTTGCCCAGGAAGGGGCGGCGAAGAACATCACGGTGAACGCCATCTGCCCCGGCTATATCGGCACGGAAATGGTTCTTGCCGTTCCCGAGAAGGTGCTCAATGAGAGGATCATTCCTCAGATCCCTGTCGGCCGCCTTGGCGAGCCGGAAGAAATCGCGCGCTGCGTTACCTTCCTCGTGTCGGACGATGCCGGCTTCATCACCGGGTCGACGATTACGGCCAATGGCGGACAGTTCTTCGTCTAGAGCCTGCGTGCTGCAGAGGCTCGCGTACGCCTAGTCATTCGGGTGGCGCTTGTTCCTTGCCTTGACCGGCACTCTCTGCACCGCCCGATCTTCGCCGCGAAGAGCGGCAGCGGTTGTCGTGAGAAACGCCGCTGCAACAAGGACGGCGAGAGCGGAATTCAAAATGATCTGAGCCATGGAAGCGTTCCTTTCTTACGACACGGGCGTATTGTCTGCCGTGTTCATGAGAAGGAATATGCGCCTTCCGCCTGCAAGCGCGGTAGATTTGACTTTCACGACCGATTGTCAACAGGCTGTTGACGGCGAGCATAACAAAAACGGGCGCCGAAGCGCCCGTTGGGATCTTCCAACGGCAATTCTCAGTAACGGCGTGGGCAGCGTGCTTCGTAGCGGCGGCCATAGCGGTCGCGATAGACGCAATAGCCGCGGCGTTCGACCGACTGGCCGATCAGAGCGCCGGCGAGACCACCGGCAACAGCGCCGACTGCGGCGCCGCCCCAGCTGTCGCTGACCGCACCACCAATGATTGCGCCGGTACCGGCGCCAATTGCCGTTCCCTGTTCGGTCGGCGTGCAGGACGCAAGTGCGCTCACGATAGCGGCTACGATTGCAATTTTCTTCATCATTTCGTCTCTCCCAGGTTACCAGCCGCTAAATTCGGCCCAATAGGACAAGGATAATAATAATAACGAGAACTAACCCTAAACCGCCGGAAGGTCCATAGCCCCAGCCACGGCTATAACCCCAATTCGGCAGGGCACCAATCAGAAGCAGAATAAGGATAATAAGAAGTATCGTGCCTAGCATGGTTTGGTTCCTTCAACGCACCGTGATGAATGGACGATAAACACGCATCTGCGCTGTTTGTTCCCGGCTGGGATGAGACGCCGTCGATTTTCGGCCTATCGGTGCAATGCAGAGAAGCCATCCAAATCTTAACATAGCTGTCGACAGCACTGCCGCACAGCCAGCTTGCTGCCTTGGCTTTATGGTTAAAAATATGTCTAAATACAACATGTTGCGGTGAACAAAACCGGAAAATCCCGATGTCTCTGATTCGTAGGCGATTCGTTCCGTATTTGATCAATGGTTAACGCGCCTGCGGTACACGGCATCGATCGAGTGCGAAGCCGGCTTCGAAACTTTAGGGCACGTGCGTATGCCTTTGCCGGCAGTTACGTAGTCATCTCCAACAAAATTCGTCTCTCGGCAGGAGACGTTAACGCAGCCTGCGCGCCAAGCGCTGCAACCTCTGATGGGATTCAGCATCTAGTGGGAAAAGCTGATTCAAAATCAATACTTAGCCGTGAACAAAAGCTGAATCACACGGAGTCACCGATTCGTCGCTGATTCGTTCTCACGCTGTTCCGAATCTTAAAACAGCGACTTAACGCCATTTCTTGAACTCGAGTTTGCAGCTCATTTTGAAATCTGCCTCTTGCGTTTGAAGCGACAGCTGTCCATGTGTTGTCTGCTTCGGCAACGGAGCGCCCTTGACCCTGAGGCTCCCCGCCTCACTTGCATGGACAATGACACTGACATCGCAGCCCATGATACTGAGCGGGCGCGGCGTGACCGCGGTGCTCGGGCCGACCAATACCGGCAAGACCCACTATGCCATCGAGCGCATGGTTGCGCACGGTACCGGCGTGATCGGCCTGCCGCTGCGTCTGCTGGCGCGTGAGGTCTATACGCGTGTGGTCGAAAAAGTCGGCGCGCAGAATGTCGCGCTGGTCACTGGCGAGGAGAAGATCTCGCCGCCGAATGCGCGCTTTTCCGTCTGCACCGTCGAAGCCATGCCGCGCGAGACAAAGGCCGCCTTTGTCGCCATCGACGAGGTCCAGCTCGCGGGCGATCTCGAACGCGGCCATATCTTCACCGACCGTATTCTGCATCTGCGCGGCCGCGACGAAACGCTGCTTTTAGGGGCCGGCACGATGCGGCCGATTCTGCAGCAGCTCCTGCCGGGCATTACGGTCGTCGAGCGGCCCCGTCTTTCGCATCTCTTTTACGCCGGCCAGAAGAAAATCACCCGCCTTCCCCAGCGGTCGGCTATCGTCGCCTTCTCGGCAGACGAGGTCTATGCCATTGCCGAACTGATCCGCCGCCAGCGCGGAGGGGCCGCGGTTGTTCTAGGCGCTCTCAGCCCGCGCACCCGAAATGCCCAGGTTGCGCTCTACCAGGCAGGCGATGTCGAATATCTGGTGGCGACCGATGCGATCGGCATGGGCCTCAATCTCGATGTCGATCACGTCGCTTTTGCGCAGGACCGCAAATTCGACGGCTATCAGTTCCGCAATCTCAATCCTGCCGAACTCGGCCAGATCGCCGGGACGCGCCGGCCGTCATATGCGTGACGGCAACCTTGGCGTAACGGGCCAGGTCCAGCCTTTCGACGAGGAATTGGTACAGCGGCATCGAGACGCACGAATTCGACAATGTCAAAGTCTTGCAGTGGCGAACGAAAAACCTTGATTTCTCCTCGATACGGTCGTTGCGGGCAAGTCTGGAAACTCCGCCGAGTGACCAAGGCTTGACGCGTGCCTTGCCCGCCGTCGACCAGCAGGCTCTAGAGCAGCTGTCGCGCTATCCGGAAGTTGTTGACTTGGCGACAAATCCGCAGCGCGTGGAGAAGCTATGGGAAGCTTGCGCGCTGCCGGATTATCGGCGTATCACGCCCGCACAGCATGCCGATCTGATCTCGACCCTCTTTTCCGATCTCGTGCGCTATGGCACGGTGAATGAGCAGTTTCTTGCGGAGCAGGTGCACCGAGCGGATCGTACAGATGGCGAAATTGACACGCTTTCGGCGCGAATCGCGCAGATAAGAACCTGGACCTATGTTTCGAATCGGCCCGGTTGGCTTGCCGATCCGACACACTGGCAGGAAAAGACGCGGGAAATCGAAGATCGATTGTCCGATGCGTTACATGAAAGGTTGACGAAACGCTTTGTTGATCGCAGGACATCTGTGCTCATGAAGCGCCTGAGAGAGAATGCGATGCTGGAAGCTGAAATCAGTGTGAATGGCGATGTCTTTGTTGAAGGACATCATGTGGGGCAGTTGTCCGGTTTCCGGTTTACGCCCATTTCGGGTGCGGACGGACCGGATGCCAAGGCAATTCAGGCTGCTTCGCAAAAGGCGCTGGCGCTCGAATTCGAGGCCCGTGCGGCACGCCTCCATGCTGCGGGCAACAGCGATCTCGCGATAAGCTCCGATGGTCTGGTTCGCTGGCTCGGCGATCCGATTGCGCGCCTTTCCGGCAGCGACCACATCATGCGTCCGCGCGTTATCCTGCTCGCGGACGAACAGCTCACGGGCAATGCGCGCGATCACGTCGCCGCCCGCGTCGAACGCTTCGTCAATCATCATATCAGCACGGTTCTGAAGCCGCTCGACGATCTTTCGCGCGCCGAAGACCTGCAGGGCCTTGCCAAGGGCCTTGCCTTCCAACTCGTCGAAAATCTCGGCGTGCTTTTCCGCCGCGACGTGACGGAAGAGGTGAAGTCGCTGGATCAGGACGCGCGCGCCTCCATGCGCCGCTATGGTGTTCGCTTCGGCGCCTACCACATCTTCGTTCCGGCACTTTTGAAGCCGGCGCCGGCTGAACTCATCACGCTGCTCTGGGCGTTGAAAAATGACGGCCTTGAAAAGCCGGGTTATGGCGACCTCATTCCGGTGCTGGCTGCCGGCCGCACGTCCGTCGTCACCGATCCGAGCTTCGAGCGCGCTTTCTACAAGCTCGCCGGCTTCCGTTTTCTCGGCAAACGCGCCGTCCGCATCGACATTCTCGAGCGGCTCGCGGACATCATCCGTCCGCTGCTGCAGTGGAAGCCGGGCCAGGCAAACCGGCCGGAGGGCGCTTACGACGGCCGCCGCTTCACGACGACCACTGCGATGCTTTCGATTCTCGGCGCGACGCTGGAGGACATGGAAGAGATCCTTAAAGGTCTTGGTTATCGCGCCGACGCCGTGACGGCCGAAGAGGCGGCAGCTCATCTTGCTACGCAGGATGCTTCTGTCGCTCCGGCGGCGGAAACCTCCACCGAGGAAGCGGCCGAAAAGGCGGATCACGACGATGCCGACAGCACGACGGAGGAAGCTGCCTCCGAGGTGCCGGTTGCCGAAGCTAAGCCTGCAGCGGAAGCCGAGACTGTCGAAGTAGCTGCAGCTGACACGTCGGAAGCCGGTGAGGCTGTTGAACCGAAGCCGGTTCTTCTGTGGCGCCTCGGCGGCCGTACCGACAACCACCGCCAGGCACGTGGTCACGGCGAACGCCGCGGCGGCGAACGTCAGCAGCATGGCAACCGGCGGAATGCCGGTGGCGAAGGCGGTGAAGGCCCGGGCGAAGGCAACCGTGGCGAAGGCCGCGATGGAAAGCGTCAGGAACGCGGCCGCGATGGCGGAAAGCCGCATCAGGGCCGTGGCGACCGCAAGGAGCAAAGGGGCGATCGTCAGGATCGTGGCGACCGCAAGGATCGCAATGAACGCAACAACAACAATCGCGGCGGTTCCCAGCCGCTGCGCTTCGAGGCAAAGCCGCCGCGCAAGGAAAAGCCGATCGATCCGGATTCTCCTTTCGCAAAGCTCGCTGCCTTGAAGGAGCAGATGAAGAAATAGCCTATGCGCGGGGAGACACAGCCAGGAAACGGTTCGCGGCAGCGCATCGACAAATGGCTGTTCTTCGCGCGTATGGTGAAATCGCGGTCTCTGGCGCAAAGCCACATCCAATCGGGTCACGTTCGTCTCAACGGCGAGCGCGTCCAACTACCCAGCCAGACCGTGAAGGCGGGCGACCGTATCGACCTTGCGCTCGAGCGCCGGGACGTCGTTCTGATCGTAAAGGCGCCGGGCGAAAGGCGAGGGCCTTTCGAGGAGGCGAAGCTGCTCTACGAGGATCTGTCGCCGCCGCCGGATGAGGCAAAACGCCTCACCCCTTACGAGCAGGCGATCCGCGCGACTGGCGCCGGCCGGCCGACGAAAAAGGAGCGGCGCGCAATCGACAGGCTGATGTCGGACGAGGATTAGAAAACTCTGTCTCTCAGCCGCGAACCAAGAGATCGTTTATTCTTGAAATCCGGCCGCAAAGCCGATACGTCACAGTCAACTTGCCGGAGAGTGTGCTTGCTTCCAAGCCTGCCACGCTGTCCTCCGGCTTAGGGGAAAGGCGCGACGTTCCAGGTTGCCCGCCCCGCTCGCATGAAATTCCTGGAGTTCTCCATGACCTATGTCGTGACCGACAATTGCATTCGCTGCAAATACACCGATTGCGTGGAAGTCTGCCCCGTCGACTGCTTCTATGAAGGAGAGAATTTCCTCGTCATCCATCCTGACGAATGCATCGACTGCGGCGTCTGCGAGCCGGAATGTCCTGCGGAAGCCATCAAGCCGGATACCGAGCCGGGGCTCGACAAGTGGCTGAAGATCAACGCAGAATATGCCAGCATCTGGCCGAATATCACCGTCAAGAAAGAGCCGCTGCCTGAGGCCAAGGAGATGGACGGCGAAAGCGGCAAGTTCGAGAAGTATTTCTCCGAAAAGCCCGGTTCAGGCGACTGACGGTTTGTGGCCCGTGAAATCGGGTTCCACGCGGCGGAAACGTTTGAATTGTGCGCTGTTCAAATGCGTGCCATGTGTTGCCTGCATGGCTCACATTAAGCAAATTATTGATTTCGTCATATTTTTATGATAGATTTCTCAAACTGATCCATTTGAGGCATGACGCATGCCCAAAACCATCACGAAAGCAAAAGAAATCCGTACGCGGTTTCCCGTAACATATCAACGCCTTGGGCTGTTCGATCGTTGATCGCGCGCAAGCAGTTCTTTTGCTTCTGTCTGGTGGGACCAGAGTGAAGTCACCCGACGGAGCTAATCCGTCTCATCCGGGCCTGACTGACCCGGCTCCGGCCGCCGCCGGACGCGTAACAGGGAGTTTTTGATTAGTATGACGACCCAGCAGAAAAAACCTTCAGCAGCACGCCACGGCTTCAAGACCGGTGAATCGATCGTGTACCCCGCTCACGGCGTCGGTACCATCACCGCTATCGAAGAGCAAGAAGTCGCCGGCATGAAGCTGGAACTTTTCGTTATCGATTTCGAGAAAGACAAGATGCGCCTGAAAGTTCCGGTTGCCAAGGCCATGAGCATTGGCATGCGCAAGCTTTCGGAAACCGATTTCGTCGAGCGTGCTCTGAAGGTAGTGCAGGGCAAGGCGCGCGTAAAGCGCACCATGTGGTCCCGCCGCGCGCAGGAATACGATGCCAAGATCAATTCCGGCGACCTGATTTCCATCGCTGAAGTCGTTCGCGATCTTTATCGTGCTGAAAATCAGCCGGAGCAGTCCTATTCCGAACGCCAGCTCTATGAAGCTGCGCTCGATCGCATGGCGCGCGAAATAGCCGCTGTGAACAAGATGTCGGAAACGGAGGCCGTGCGCATCGTCGAGACGAACCTCAACAAGGGTCCGAAGCGCGGCAAGGCTATCGACGAAGACGATTCGCAGGACGAAGCGGCTTAATACCGCTCCGTTTTCTCTAATGAAAAAGCCCGGCCTTCGCAGCCGGGTTTTTTTGTGGAACTTTTTCCGGGCTGCCGCGTTTATCTGACACGTAAGTGCGGACTGCATTCGGGAGCCTGGCCCGTCGAACGTTCGCATTCCTGTAAACGTTCGATGAGGAGCGGATCATGCTTTCCACAATCTTGCCAGGCCGGCAACTTGAAGAAACAGGTCCAGCCTTACCGCCTTACCGGCACATGATGAAGAGATAGGGCCTCCCTCCTGAAAAATCCAGGAGCGGGGCCTTTACGCATTGGGACGCTGGATTGGTGCGAGGCTCCCGAAGACAAATCTTGTTTGTTTTCTTTCAAGGGCACGAGGCCTGATTTTTAGGAGACCGATATGAAGAACATGTCTGCAGACCGGCGAATGATCAAAATCGCCATGGCGGCTCCCTATCTTGCTCGCGAAGAAGAACATGATCTCGCTCTCCGTTGGAAGGACAACGAAGATCGTGGCGCCCGTAACCAGATCGCGATGGCTCACATGCGCCTCGTCATCTCGATGGCGGGCAAGTTCCGCAATTTCGGCTTGCCGATGAGCGATCTCGTTCAGGAAGGCTATGTCGGCCTTCTGGAGGCAGCCGCGCGTTTCGAGCCGGAGCGGGAGGTGCGCTTTTCCACCTACGCAAGCTGGTGGATCCGCGCTTCGATCCAGGATTACATCCTGCGCAACTGGTCCATTGTCCGCGGCGGCACGAGTTCCGCCCAAAAGGCGCTTTTCTTCAATCTCCGCCGTCTTCGCGCCAAGCTCGCCAGAGGCGATACGCACCTCACCCTTCAATCCATCCATCAGGAAATAGCAGCGGCGCTCGGTGTCAGCCTTGCGGACGTGCAAACGATGGATGCGCGCCTTTCCGGCAATGATGCGTCGTTGCAGGCGCCTTCGGTGTCAGGCGATGCCGACAGCGCCGAGAAGATGGACTTTCTGGTCAGCGAAGATCCGTTGCCGGACGAGCAGGTCTCCAACATGATCGACGGCGAACGCCGCCGCGTCTGGTTGACCTCGGCGCTGAAACACCTCAACGAACGCGAAATGAAGATCATCGCGGCACGCCGTCTTGCCGAAGAAGGCGCAACGCTTGAAGAGCTCGGCGCCGATCTCGGTATCTCGAAGGAACGTGTTCGTCAGATCGAGAGCCGCGCTATGGAAAAATTGCGCAGCGCGCTTGTCAACGCGGATCCGCACATGGCGGCTCACGCCTGAAACAGTGTCTTTACTCCAAGCAGCACAAACTGGCCCGGCAAAAAGCCGGGCTTTTTTATTCGGAAATGATTTTCACGCGGTCGCCTGGCGATACCGATGCGCCGGTCGGCAGCGCATTGATCAGCTTGAAGAGGTCGAGCTTACGGTCCGTTCCCATCATCCGGGCCGCCAGCGTCGTGACGTTTTCGCCGGGGCGAACGGTGACGACGCGGATTCTGAGAGGCTTCAACGTTGCGGCTTCCTGCGGTGTCATGCGGCGGAAGCTGGCGCGCAGGACGTCCGCCGTCTGCTCCAGCGTGGCATTGCCCTTCGGAACGGCGGTGAGGAAGCGGAAGATCTGCGAATTGTTGCGTATCACCGTCACGTCGAAATCCCATCGATCCGCGGTGGCGCGGGCTGTTGCCGCTTCCATCCCGTTGATCGTGATAGGCCGGATCGTAGAGGGATCGAGGCCGGTAACCCAGCCGCTCGATATGTAGTTCGTCAGGCTCTGGTTACTATTGTCCGCCACACCATCAAAGCGGATCGCCACATCGTCAGGCCCGGTTGCCATGACGGCTTCGACTTTATTATCGATGCTGAAATCCGGCGGCACGTCGAAGCGAATACCAAGCCCGCTATGCATGAAGGTCTGGCCGCGCACATAGCCTTCCTCCGGACTATCGCCGTAAAGAAGGCCGTCGATGCCATCAAGATAATAGTCGCGTCCCTTGTCGCCGACGGTACCTTCCTGGCCGAAGGCGCGGGCGTGCTCGCGTGCGAGCTCGATGCGCTGCGCCGAGTTCGGGTGGCTCGAAAGGAAGTCCAGGCTCTGGTCCGCCTCGGGATCGGCGGACATAAAACGGCTATAGGCCGCCATGGAATCGAGGAAGCGAGCGGCGGCGTAAGGATCATACCCTGCCTGGCCAAGCATGCGGACGCCGATCACGTCGGCCTGCAGTTCCTGCTGCCGGGAGAAGGCCGCGAGCCGCAGCTTTCCGCGGGCAAGGGCCTGCTTGCCGGCGATATCGCTTGACAGCACTTCGGCAACCACACGGCTCGCAATGACTTCCGCCTCTTCGCGCTTCTGGCGCTCGATGCCGTGATTGGCGGTGACGTGGCCCATTTCATGCGAGAGCACAGCCGCGACTTCCGAAGCATCGTTGGCAAGCGCCAGCAGACCGCGGGTCACGTAGAGATAGCCGCCCGGCAGCGCGAAGGCGTTGATCGCCGGCGAGTTCAAAATCGTGATCCGGTAGGACTGGCTCGGGTTTTCCGACACCGCCGTCAGCGCGCCGGCGATGCGGGCGACGAGGCGTTCGGTCTTGGCATCCTTGTATTCACCGCCATAGCTCGCAACGATACGCGGATGCTCGCGCGCGCCCATGGCGGCACGCGGATCGTTCTTCTGTACTTCGTCGACGATCTGCGGGCTGGACGAGGGCGAGACGGTCGGCTGGTATGATTGCTCGAGGATCGACTGGCAGCTATTGAGTGCTACCGCAGCCGCGGACAAGAGAAGCGCACGGCGGCTCCACCTGCTCGGCACGGAAAACACGGTACTGGAGGGCGCGGGGCGTTTCCACGTCGTCATGCTGTCCAGTCTAGCTCTCCGAGTCATCTTGCTTTTCGGCCAGTTTGCTGCGTGTCCGATCCGGCCGCTTCCAACGGGGTTCAACAGGCGTCCATCCCGGGTCTCGCACTGCGCAACGGGAATACCCGAGCCACTGCTGTAACTGATTTTCGCATCGATTGCATAGCGAGACTCTGCTTAATTGTAGCGCCTTTGCTATTTAGCAACCGTAACGTAGTTAAGGAGTTCTCCTCGCTCGGATGAAATTGTGGCGAAAGTGCCATTACCAGGGCGAGATTCATCAACCTTGCAGAAATTGCTTAAGTGCAGGCATGCCTTCGTGCGCGAGATAATCGGTGAGCGGTGCAGCAAGTGCGATCGTTCCCTCATCTATAAACACACCATAGTCGGCTATGCGCCGCACCTCGTCAGGATCATGCGAAACCATAACGACCGTGTTGCCAGTTTCCGTATGCATGTCGATCAGCAGCTCCGCCATGCCAGTACGCAGGCCTGGGTCAAGGGCCGCAAAAGGTTCGTCCAGCAGCAGGACGGCGCGCTTTCGCACAAGTGCCCGCGCAAATGCAGCCCGCTGGCGCTCGCCGCCTGAAAGGGTTGCGGGCAAGCGCCTTTCGAAACCGGCGAGGCCAACCTTCTCAAGCGCCTGGGAGATGGTTCTCCGGTCGTCGACAGTAAGCCTCAATGCAGGATCGATGCCGAGACCGACATTGGTCAGGATATCGAGATGCGCGAAGAGATTGTTGTCCTGAAAGACAACTGACACCGGGCGTTCGGCGGGATGGGCTGCCGTCACGTCTGCGCCATGCATCAGAACGCGGCCGCTATCCGGCTTCTCGAAGCCGGCGAGTAGATTGAGGAAGGTCGATTTCCCGGAACCGGACGGGCCGCTCACGGCGACGATCCGGCCTGCCGGGAGACGGCAGTCGAAATGAAAAACGTGCGTGCCGAGCTTCAGGCGGACGTTCTGCATTTCGATCCCGGCTTGATCAGCGGCCCCCATTCTCGCTCCCCCGTTTTGACTGTCCCGCGGTTCCGGCGATTGTCAGCAGCAGGCAAATCATGCCGAGGATCAACGCAAGGCCATCGGCGTCGTTCGTCCGGTAGCTACCCATGCGGCTATAGACGAGCCAAGGCAATGTGACGAAACCATCGGAGCCGAAGAGTGCCACGGCGCCAAGATCGCCGAGCGAGAGCGCCATGGCGAATGACAGCGCAGTGAGCAGAGGCTTCCTCAAACCCGGCCAATCGATAAATCTCCACCGCGCGGCGCCTGCAATACCCAGGCTTGCCGCCAGTTTCTGCGTCCGGCGCTGGTGCACGACATAGGCCGGCTCCAGCACGCGCATGACAAAGGGGAGCGCCATCAGCATGTTGATGAGAACGACGACTCAGCGGCGCGAAGCGCGAGGCATCGCCGAAAGGTCGCAGTGCCATGAACCATCCGGTCGCGAGCACAACCGGTGGCACAAGCAGTACCATCGCCGAGGCGCTGCCCATGGCTGCGAAAAAGGACCTGCTGGCAACGCTGCGGCGACGTGCCGAGGCGAGCGCATGCCGGGCACGAATAATGGCCATCGAAAGGATCATGGAGAGCAGCGCTGCTGAAAGCGAGATCGCGAAGCTCATTCCGGCTGACTGCCAGAAGATCTGCTCCCTCAGCAGCTTTATGAGATCGGCGCGCAGCCCGGCCGCGACGACGGATACGAGCGGAAGGCCGAGGAAAAGCACGGTGATCAGCAAAAGCAGGCTATCAGTCAATCTGGCGCTTGCGCTAAGGCCATCCTGCCGCTTGATGTCCTTGCCTGTGGTCAAGCCCTCATCTGCGGCGGGCGGAACAAGGGACATTGCACCGAGGATCATCGCGGTCAGCGCGATCTGCAGAAGCGACAGAGCGATTGCGCGGCCGGGGTCGAAATCGAAGCGTAGCGACTGGTAGATCGCAACCTCGATCGTTGTCGCTGCCGGCCCGCCCCCGAGGGTGAGCACCAGCGTGAAGCTGGTGGCGCACAGCATGAAGATCAGTCCGGCGATCCCGGGGATGAGCGGGCGGATCGCCGGCCATTCAATGAAGCGGAAGATCGAGCGGGGGCGCATGCCGAGACTGCTTGCCATCAGCCAGTATTCGGATGGTACTCGTTCGAGACCGGCGAGCATCAGCCGGGAGGCGAGCGGCAGATTGAAGAAGACGTGCGCGAGAAGAATGCCGGTCAGCCCATAGATACTCACGGGTTCATCAAGCCCAAGCTGCATCAGCAACGCATTCAGCAGCCCCTGCCTTCCCCATATGCCGATCAGTCCGAGCGCGCCGATCAGCACCGGCAGCCCCATCGGAACCGCCATCAAACGAATGATCCAGATGCGGCCCGCAAAATGCGGCTGCCGCGCGAGCGCGCGTGCAACCGGAATCGCAAAAATGATGGAAAGCGCGGTTGAAAGCAGCGCCTGCAGCAGCGTGAAGCGCAGTACCCGCAGAATATACGGGTCGAGAAGAATGCCGGCGACGGCCGATCCGCCGCCGGTAAAAAGCAGCGCGAACGCCGCAAGGCCGACGAACAACACGATGGAGGCGAGGCTGATCGCCCCGCCGGTCAATGCGCGCTGTCGCTCGGCCGCAGTCTGCAGCATCAATTCATGCTCATCGCCGCAAGCCACTCGTCGATCCAGGCCTTGCGGTTCCTGGCGACTTCGTCAGGGCTCATCAGGAAGGTCTTGGCAGGATTGACGAGCTTGCCGAAGGCATCCGGTAACGGCTGGGAAGTAGCGGAAACCGGCATCATCCAGTTGTTCGTCGGGATCGTATCCTGGAAACCAGGTGTCACCATGAATTTCAGGAAATCGCGGGCGAGGTCCTTGTGCGGCGCGTTCTTCAGCAGGCCTGCGACTTCGATCTGGATATAGTGACCTTCCGAGAAAGCAGCTGCCTGGTAGCGATCGGTATTTTCAGCGACCATGTGATAGGCCGGAGACGTGGTGTAGGAGAGAACCATCGGGGCTTCGCCCTTGGTGAACAGGCCATAGGCCTCCGACCAGCCAGGCGTAACCGTCAGGATGCGGTTCTTCAGTTTGGCCCAGGCTTCCGGCGCCTTGTCACCATAAATGGATTTGACCCAGAGCAGCAGGCCGAGGCCCGGCGTGGAGGTTCGCGGATCCTCGATGACGAGCTTTTGCGAAGGATCGCCCTCGACCAGATCCTTCATGCTCTGCGGCGGGTTCTTGATCGTCTGGGTATCGTAGACGATGGCGAAGTGGCCGTAGTCGTAGGGAACGAAGACATCGTCGGTGAAGCCACCCGGCACCTTCAGCGCACTCACATCGACACCGCTTGCGTCAAAGAGGCCGGTCTCCTTGGCTTCGGTGATGAGGTTGGTGTCAAGGCCGAGCACGACGTCGGCTTTGGTTGAGGCGCCTTCCAGCTTTAGGCGCGAAAGCAGTGCGACGCCATCGGCAACGCTGACGAAATTGACCGTGCAGCCGCATGTCTTCTCGAAAGCTTCCTTGACCTTCGGGCCCGGTCCCCATTCGGACGTGAAGCTTTCATAGGTGTAGACGGTGAGCGTCTTGTCCGCGGCGTGAGCGGCCGTCAAGCCGAGTGTCGCGGCGAAGAATGCTGCGGTCAGCGAAGAGATGATCGATGTGCGGCCGGACATGGCGCGCCTCCTCCTTGAGTTTCGTTTGAACGGGAAAAGGGCGTTGCCGAATGTCACGCGTCTAATCCCTCCGCCGGTGTTAACCGGATCAGGTTCCGCGGGTTGGCTCGAAGCCTCTCAGCCGGATGTCCTTGCGGATATCCGGCACCCCGTTAGAGCGTCGGCAGATGTATCGCCATGAAGGCTTTATGACAAGGGCGAAGGGCGCCCTTGCAACTATTCGGCGGCTTCCGCCGGCTGCTGCCGGTTTTCGCCTCGCCCGCTCGCGGCAGCTGAACCGGCTTCAGCATGAGCGCTGCTGCAAGGCCGATCAGGGCAATGGCGCAGGAGGTCATGAAGAGCGGCGAGAAGGCGGCAGCATAGGCATCGGCGACGGCCTGGCGGCTTGCTTCGGGAAGGGCGGCCATCATCTTCGGCGTCAGTTCCTTGATATCGGCGACGCCGGGAATGGATTGACCGATCTTGGAGAGTTGCGAACCGATGATTGCGCCGTAGATCGAAATGGCGATCGACGCGCCGCCCATGCGCGACAGCGTGACCGAGCCGGTCGCCGCGCCGACGTCGCGCGCCGGTGCGGCATTCTGCACGCCGATGACCGGCACCTGCTGGGCAAGACCGATGCCGATGCCGTGCAGCATCATGAGCGCGCCGATGAAGGCGATCGGCGTTCCCGCATGGACCTGCGAGATCAGCGCAAAGGCGATCGCGCTGCAGATGAGGCTTGCGATCGCGAAGGGCTTGTAGCGCCCGGTTATCGAGATGATGCGTCCTGCGGAAAGCGAGCCGCAGACGAGTGCCGCCGGTCAGAAGAACGAAGAGCAGGCCGGCTTGCGACGGCGAAAGGCCGGTCGTCGTCTGCAGGAAGAGGGCGAAATAGTTGACCATGCCGATGGCGATGGCGCCGCCCATGACGGAGATCACCAGCAGCAGGCTGAAGATCGAATTGCGAAAGAGCGGCAAGGGAACGATCGGTTCGGCTGCGCGGCGCTCGACAAAGATCCAGGCGACGGCGCAGACGATGCCGAAGGCGACGATGGCGAGGCTCTGTCGGCGAAATCGAGGGAGCCGAAAAGCTCGCTGCTGTCGGTCGTCATCACGATGCTCGTCGTCGTCAGCGCCAAGAGCATGGCGCCGGCATAGTCGATCTTCGGGCGGCGATGCGGCTTGCGGTAGGGCAGCATGAAGGCAAGGCCCGTGAGCACGATAAAGCCGATCGGCACGTTGACCAGAAAGATCGAACGCCAGCCGAAAAGATCGCTCATCATGCCGCCGAGCACCGGGCCGATCGCGCTCGACGCCATCAGCACGAGGCTGGAATAGCTCTGGTAGCGGGCTCGCTCGCGCGGTTCGAAGAGGTCGGCGTTGACGGCGAAGATCGAAACCATGATGCCGCCACCGCCAAGCCCCTGCAGAACGCGGGCGGCGATCAGCGTATTCATCGAGACCGCCAAACCGCACACGGCCGAGCCGACGGTGAACATGGCAGATCGCCGCCATCATCACGTATTTGCGGCCGAAGAGATCGCCGAGCTTGCCGTAAACCGGCATGACGGCGCTGAGCGACAGCAGATAGGCCGAGCCGATCCAGCCGAAGCGTTCCAGATGGCCGAACTCGCCGACGATCGTCGGCAGCGCCGTCGAGACGATCTGATTGTCGAGCATCGCCATGAACATGGCCGTCATGAGGAAGAAGAAGAGGATGAGCCGCCGCCGGTGATCCGTCACGAGCGGTGCGGGCGCTATTTGCATATCCATGAAGACATTATTCCAATCTTGATCGGCAATTTATGTGCTAATAGCATATAAATGTCAATGGCAGATGAATGACATAGGCATATTCTCATTTGGCCAGCGTTCTGTTATGGTTTGTCGATGAACGAAACCATGACCAAGACTTGCCGAACTCGACGCCGACTCGCCCGATGCCGACGGCGTGCCGCGTATCGGCCGGAGCATGACCCGCATGCGCCTGATGACCGGCCGCCGGCTGATCGGCCGGCTGGCGATCCAGAGCGTGGCGCCCGGTCTCGAACTCTCGCATCTCGATGTCCTCGACGCGGTCCGCAGGGCTCAGACGGCCGGCGAGGTCACGGTCGGCACGATCGCCGAGATGCTGCGCATCGATCCGTCGCGTGCGAGCCGCGTCGTCGCAGATATGGTCGGCCGCAACGTGCTTCGCCGCAAGGCGTCGCAAGCCGACGCGCGGCGCATCGTCGTCGTCATGACTCCGCTCGGACAGCGGCTTCTTTCGGAGATCCGGGCGCAGAAGCTATCGTTCATTTCCGAGATTGTCGCCGATTGGCCGAAGGAGGATGTCGAAGCCTTCGCGGCGCTCTTCGAGCGTTTCATCGGACGGCTATGAAAAGGTCTTCCTGTCGCGCGACAAGGATACGCCCGGCTGATCGCTGCCTCTTTCCCTTGACCCCCGCTTTGCGCTATGGGCAATGCCCATGAGCCAATCCACCTTCACGATCCTGCTCGGCGGCGAACTCACCCTGACCGAGCGCCTGCGCGATGCCGTCATCGGCAGCCGCTTCATCGCGGCCGATGGCGGCATGCGGCATGCGGCAGCGCTCGGCGTGGTGCCGGAGCTTTGGGTGGGCGATTTCGACTCGACGCCAGCCGATCTTGAAGGTGCTTTTCCCGATGTTCCGAAGCAACCCTACCCGGCGGCCAAGGCTGCCACGGACGGCGAGATCGCGGTATCCGAGGCGATCGCGCGCGGTGCCAGGCGGCTGGTCCTTGCCGGTGCGCTTGGCGGCGAGCGTTCGGACCACGCGCTGCAGCACCTGCTCTATGCCGTCAGCCTCGCCGAACAGGGCTTCGACGTTCTGCTCACGTCCGGCAAGGAAGAGGCCGTTCCGCTTCTTCCCGGCTCGATGGAAATCGACTTGCCGAAGAGCAGTCTCTTTTCGGTGGCGGGCTTCAGCGAACTTCAGGGTCTCCACATCGAGAACGCGCGCTATCCGCTCGCAGATTTCCATCTGCCCTTCGGCTCCTCGCGCACCATTTCCAACGTCGCGGAAGGCAAGGTTCGCTTCACGCTCGGCAGCGGCCGGGCGATCGTGCTTGCCCGTCCCTATGATCTTTCCGGAGTCTGATTTTTGGCCCCTCCCATCCTGAAACTCGACAACATCTTCCTGAGCTTCGGCGGAACGCCCCTCCTGGCGGGCGCGAACCTGCAGGTCGAGCCCGGTGACAAGATCTGTCTGGTCGGCCGCAACGGGTCGGGCAAATCGACCCTTCTGAAGATGGCTGCCGGAATTGTCGAAGCGCAGTCGGGCGAGGTTTTCCGTCATCCGTCCTCGACGGTGCGCTATCTGGAGCAGGCTCCGGACTTCGCCGGTTTCAAGACAGTGCAGGCTTATGCGGAAGCCGGTCTTGGACCGGGAGACGACCCCTATCGCGTGGCCTATCTTCTCTCGCATCTCGGCCTCACCGGCGAAGAGGACCCGAATAGCCTGTCCGGCGGTGAAGCCCGCCGTGCAGCGCTTGCCCGCGTGCTGGCGCCCGAACCGGATATTCTTCTGCTTGACGAGCCGACGAACCATCTCGACCTGCCGACCATCGAGTGGCTGGAAGGGGAACTTCAGAAGAGCCGCAGCGCCCTGGTACTGATCTCGCACGACCGCCGTTTTCTCGAAAAGGTCTCGACGGCAACCGTCTGGCTCGACCGCGGCACATCGCGGCGGCTCGACAGTGGCTTTGGGCATTTCGAAGCCTGGCGCGATCAGGTGCTCGAGGCTGAAGAGCTGGAGCAGCACAAGCTCGGCAAGGCGATCGAGCGCGAGGAGCACTGGCTGCGCTACGGCGTGACCGCCCGGCGCAAGCGCAATATGCGCCGCCTCGGCGAGCTGCAGACGATGCGCTCGCAGTATCGCGGCCACAAGGGGCCGCAGGGAACGCGTGCAGGCGGCGGTGTATCCGACGCGCAGGAATCCGGCAAGCTCGTCATCGAGGCGGAAAAGATCACCAAGACCTTCGGCGACCGTGCGATCGTCGCGCCGTTCTCGATCCGCGTCCATCGTGGCGATTGCATCGGTCTTGTCGGGCCAAACGGTGCCGGCAAAACGACGCTTCTGAAGATGCTGACAGGGCAGCTCTCGCCGGACAGCGGCACGGTAAAGCTCGGCACCAAGCTCGAGATCGCCACGCTCGACCAGAAGCGCGAGGACCTCGATCCGGAGGATACGCTTGCCAACTATCTGACCGACGGACGCGGCGAGAACCTGCTGGTCAACGGCGAGCAGCGCCATGTGACCGGCTACATGAAGGAATTTCTCTTCCAGCCGGAGCAGGCGCGTACGCCGATCAAGAACCTGTCCGGCGGAGAGCGCGCGCGGCTGATGCTGGCACGCATCCTTTCGCGTCCGACCAACCTCCTGATCCTCGACGAACCGACCAACGATCTCGATATCGAGACGCTGGACCTGCTGCAGGAAATCGTCGCCGGTTTCCCCGGGACCGTCATCCTGGTCAGCCACGACCGCGATTTTCTCGACCGCACGGTGACCTCGACGATCGCGCCCGCCGTTCCCGATGCGCCCGATGGCCGCTGGATCGAATATGCCGGCGGTTATTCCGACATGCTGGTGCAGCGCAAGGGCGCAATGGAGGAGCGACGCAAGGCCGAGAAGGCCGCAGAGAAGCCGAAGACCGCAGGCGACGCAGGCTGCCGAAGCGCCGAAGGCCAAGGGTAAGCTTTCCTTCAAGCAGAAATTCGCGCTCGACAATCTGCCGAAGGAGATGGCCAAGGCCGAAGTCGAGATCGCCAAGCGCGAAGAGAAGATGGCCGATCCCAATCTCTTCGCCAAGGATCCAGCCACCTTCAACCGGCTTGCAGCCGAAATGGAAAAGCTGCGCGACAGCCTGACGAAGATGGAAGAGGAATGGCTGGAGCTCGAAATGCTGCGGGAAGAGCTCGAAGGCTAGGTCCTGGCTCACATTTCCTTGATTCGTCGGTTGCCGTCATGCAGGCCTAGAGTGCCGCCGCGGCAGCCGGGGATATTGCCGATCGCAATGGCGACAAGGAAAAGTCACATGTCTCGCAAGCTCTCATTCCGGAATTTTTGCGGCGCTGGCCGCCGGCAGTCTTGTCGCGCTTGCCGCATCGCAGGCCGTACAGGCGCAGGACGCCCAGCGCGTTCGCGTTCGCGGCACGATCGAAAGCCTCAGCGGCGACACGCTGATGCTGAAGACGCGCGAAGGCGGCGAACGAAGATCGCGATGAAAGCCGGCTGGAAGGTCGGCGGCATCCAGAATGCCTCGGTCGATGAGATCAAGCCCGGCGACTTCGTCGGCGTCGGCTCGCATGCCGAAGAGCAACGGCCCGAACGATGCAATCCAGGTGCTGATCTTTCCGGCTTCGATGAAAGGCACCGGGGAAGGCGACCGTCCCTGGGATGCGAAGCCGAACACCGACATGACCAATGCAACCGTCAGCAATGCGGTCAAGGCCGTCGACGGCCACACGATCACGCTGACCTATCAGGGCAAGGAGAAGACGATCACCATCGCCGACGCGACGCCGATCGTGACACTGGCGCCGGCGACCAAGGATGATCTCAAGCCGGGTGCCGGCGTTATCGTCACCGGCGAGAAGGCAGCCGACGGCAGCGTCTCCGCGAGCCAGGTCGCCGTCGGCCTCAACGGCATCATCCGCCGATGTAAGCCTGCGGCTTCAAAGCGCCGGGGCGGGGCACTGCGGTGGTGCCAGGCGCTGGCGCCGACTGGACGACCGGCTCCTGGATCTTTGCCGGTAGCGCCTGCAAATGCAATGTGCGCGGATTGAAAGCTTCCAGATAGGCCTCGGAGCGTCCGATATATATCATCGTCGGAGTCGGGCAGCAGGTCAGCAGCGCCATCAGCGTTGATTGCGCATTCCGGCTCAAGACCTTCCAGCACTTCGTCGAAAATGATCCAGCGTGGGCGGGCCAGGAGCAGACGGGCGAAGCCGATTGCCTTCTGCTCGTCGGAATCGAGCACCTTGTCCCACCGGGCCCGTGTGTCGAGGCGCCCTACGAGGTGGTGAAGGCCGGCTTTTTCGAGTGCTGCTTCGACAGCCTCGCTTTCTCATAGGCGGTTCCGGTTCCGGGAAGGACAGTGCTTCGCGTAGCGTGCCGCCCGGTACATAGGCGATTTCCGGAACGAAGAGCATGTCGTTCGTCGGCGGCAGTCCTATCGTGCCGCTGCCGCAGGGCCAGAGGCCGGCGAGCGCCTGGAACAGCAGTTTGCGGTTCACGTTGTGATCGCCGTTGATCATGACCTTCTCGCCAGCCTTGATCGTGACATCCGTCTCGCGGACGGCAAAGCCGCCGCATTGATCGATCTCCTCTCCGAGCTTGGCGGCGATCGTGACATTCTTGAGCGTCAGCGTATCGGCGTTATCCTCGTAGGTAATTGCATGCTTCGGATTGATCGGCTCGTCCATGCCCTGCAGCGCATGGCGGAAATCGGTCACGCGCATCAGCGTGGCGCGCCATTCGGCAATCGGGCCAAAATTGGCGACATACCAGCGCAGCGCCGTGTTCACCTGGTTGAAGGCGCCGACCGACATCATCAGTTCGCCGAAGGTGAGGCTGCCCGAGAAATAGGCGGGAGCCGCGACGATGATCGGGATGACGATAACCAGCCAGCCATAGCCAGCCGAAACCCAGGTCAGGTTGGTGGTCGCCATCGTCAGCCGCTTCAGGATGGCAAGGACCGTGGTGATGTCCGTATTGATCCGTTGCCGTTCGTTTTCCTCGCCGCGGGCGACGGTAATCGCCGGCATGTTCTCGTTGGCATGCATCAGCGAGAAGCGGAGCTCTGCCTCCTTCGAGAAGCGGTCGGCGTTGAGCTTCACCAGCTTTCGGCCGACGATCTGGCTGAGGACCGAGGCGGACGCGGCATAGAAGATCGCGGCCCAGACCATGTAGCCTGGGATGGCAAAGACGTAGGTGCGGAAATGGAAAACGAAGCCGCTCGAAAGCTCCCAGAGAACGCCGATGAAGCTGACAAGCAGGATTGTCGACTGGAGAAGGCCGAGCGTGAGCCCGGTCGTGCTCTCGGCGAGATTGCGGGCGTCTTCGTGCAGCCGCTGGTCCGGATTGACGCCGATCAGGCCCGATGACGCGAGGCGCAGCGCACGCTTGCGCTTCAGCCACTGATCCACGAGGTCACGGGTCAGCCCTTCGCGCATATAAAGCGCGGTCATCTGGTTGAGCCACGCCTGGCCGACGTTCAGCAGCAGCAGCGAACCGGCGATCAACGCGAAGACCTGAAGCTGATGGAAGAATTCGCCGACGTCGCGGCGCTGCAGGGAATCGTAGAAAGGCGCATTCCAGCGGTTCAAAATGACCTGGCCATAGGTGGTCGCCAAGATCACAGCGAGCAAAATCACCGCGAGAAACAGGATCTTTCCGCGGACCTTGGAATCCCAGAATGCCGAGAACATCAGTTTCAGGCGGTATCCGAGGCTGAGATCGTAACCTACTTTATCCTGCCCTTGAATGCTCGGTCTGCCTTTGACATCTGCCATTATGCCTTCCCATGCGCACCATACTCCTTGATTAACATGGTGACGCGCCCTGTCCAGCAACAGATTCTACCAGTCATTAATGCGTGAGTTACCCTGGTTCAACGAGCCTCTTCAGAATCGCGATTGATTCGCGGGGGCTCCGGCGCTATTTAGTGTGCTCCGTGGTGATTTGGCCGGCCGGCTTGCAGCCACGTTAAATAAGTCGCTAAAGGGCCGCATGCGGACCGGTAGCGATTCTTGTCGCCGCCGGTTTTTTGTTTGCCGGTACCATTTGTTTTGATCGAGTGACCGCAATGCCCATCAAGATCCCCGATACGCTGCCCGCTTTCGAAACCCTCGTTCACGAGGGCGTGCGGGTGATGACGGAAACGGCGGCGATCCGTCAGGATATCCGCCCTCTGCAGATCGGGCTTCTCAATCTCATGCCGAACAAGATCAAGACCGAGGTGCAGATCGCGCGGCTCGTCGGCGCTTCGCCGCTGCAGGTGGAGCTCTCGCTGGTCCGCATCGGAAACCACAAGGCCAAAAACACCTCCGAAGACCATCTGCTTGCCTTCTACCAGACGTGGGAAGAGGTCAGGCACCGCAAGTTCGACGGCTTCATCATCACTGGCGCGCCGATCGAGACTTCTCCCTTATGAGGATGTGACCTACTGGAAGGAGATGCGGCAGATCTTCGACTGGACCGAAACGCACGTCCACTCGACGATGAACGTCTGCTGGGGCGCGATGGCGGCGATCTATCACTTCCACAAGGTTCCGAAATACGAGCTGAAGGAAAAGGCCTTCGGCGTCTATCGCCACAAGAACCTGAAGGCCTCGTCCGTCTATCTCAACGGCTTCTCGGATAACTTCGAGGTACCGGTCTCGCGGTGGACCGAAGTCCGGCGCGCAGACATCGAGAAATCCGAAAGCCTCGAAATCCTGATGGAATCAGACGAGATGGGCGTGTGTCTCGCACATGAGGAGAGAGGCAAGCGGCTCTACATGTTCAACCATGTGGAATACGATTCGACGTCGCTTTCGGACGAATATTTCCGCGACGTCAATGCGGGCGTGCCGATCAAGATGCCGCACAATTATTTTCCGCATAACGATCCGTCGCTTCGCACCGCAGAACCGTTGGCGCAGCCACGCCCACCTGCTGTTCGGCAACTGGATCAACGAGATCTACCAGACGACGCCGTACGATCTCGATGAAATAGGCACGAAAATTTGACCTGCAGCCGCCGCCGCTCGTCAGAGCGGCGTCTCTTTTGTATTTGGCAGTTGCGAGCCGCAGCAAATGGATGCAGGTTCGCGGGCCTGAAACCAACAGACTTGCGGATGGCAGATCATGGCTGAAAAGCTCGAAAGGGAAGTTTTCGGAACGACGAAAGACGGCGAAGCGGTCTATCGCGTCGAGATCAAGGGCGGCGGCCTTACCGCCAAGATCATGAGCTGGGGCGCCGTCATTCAGGATCTTCGCCTTGAAGGTCACGATGCGCCGCTCGCGCTCGGTTTCGAAGATTTTGCCAGTTATCCGTCCCACTCTTCCTATTTTGGCGCCACGCCTGGGCGCTGCGCCAACCGCATCGGGGATGGCAAATTCACCCTCGACGGCAAGGCCCATCAGCTCGAACTCAATGAAAAGGGCGTTTCGCATCTGCACGGCGGCAGCGACAACATCGCCAAGCGCAACTGGACGATCGTCGAGCATGATGTCGATCGTGTCGTCTTGAAGATCGTCGATCCGGACGGCCGTGCGGGCTATCCCGGCAACTGCACGATCCAGGCGACTTACCGGGTGCACGGAAATGGCGAATTCTCGATCGTCTACGAATCGACCACCGATCAGCCGACGCTCGCCAATGTTTGCCAGCACGCTTATTTCAATCTCGATGGCCGCGATGATGCGCTCGGCCACGACATCATGATCGCTGCCGATCACTATCTCCCAACCGACGAAAAGCAGATTCCGACCGGCGAAATTCGTCCGGTCGCCGGCACGATCTTCGACTTCCGCGAAATGGCGCCGATGAAGCGGTTTGAAGGCAGCGAACAGGCGCTATACGATCACAACTTCTGCCTCTCGAAAGAGCGCACGGCCAAGCGTTCCGTCGCGCTGGCGCGCAGCGTCAATTCCGGCGTCTCGCTGGAGGTGCGGACAACCGAGCCTGGCGTGCAGTTCTACGCCGGCTTCAAGCTCAATGTTGCCGTACCGGGCATCGGTGGACGCACATACGGTCCCTTTGCCGGTTTCTGCCTCGAAACGCAGGTCTGGCCTGACGCGATCAACCACGAGGGTTTTCCGAGTGCTGTGCTGCGCCCAGGCGAAGTCCTGCGGCAGGAAACGGACTACATTTTCACGAAGAATTGATCCTTGCCGGATCATCGTTCCATGGCCTCAAACCCTCGTGCCTCGCACGAGGGTCTTTTTTTGGCGTAGAATCAACTTGAAAATTGGTTCTAAATAGGTTCTATTGACAATCCATGGATAGAACCAGTTTGGTAGCTGAGCTCAATGCGCGCGGTCTGCGCGGCGAGGTCATGACAGGCCCGCTCTACAAGCGGCTGGCGCTTGCTTTGACCGGACTTATTCAGGAAGGCCTTCTTAAGCCGGGTGCGGCCCTTCCCGGAGAGCGCGATCTTGCCGAAGCCCTCAAGCTCGGCCGCGTAACGGTGCGAACCGCTTATCGGGACCTGATGAGTTCCGGCGCGCTGGAGTCGCGCCACGGCAGCGGTACCTTCGTTTCCAGCAAAGTCGAGCGCATGGAGCAATCGCTCTGGCGTCTTTCCTCTTTCTCCGCCGATATGCGGTCGCGCGGCCGCGCGCCGGCGGCAAGGATATTGTCGCGTACGATCACTTCCCCCTCGCCGGAAGAATCCTTTCTGCTCGGACTCGCACAGGAGGAGCCCGTCCTGCGCCTCGATCGTCTCAGACTCGCGGATGGCCTGCCGCTGGCGATCGAGCGGGCGGTTGTGCCGGTCAAGTTCCTCGGCGACAATGCCGGTGGCGAGGGATCGCTTTACGATGCCCTGGCGGCAAGCGGCCACAAGCCGGTGCGCGCTCTGCAACGGCTGACTGCCGTGACGCTCGATCCTTCCTCGGCCTCGATGCTGAACGTGAAGACCGGTGCGCCGGCGCTTCTGATCGAACGGATTTCGCGCCTGGAAGACCAGCGCGTCGTTGAATACACCCGCTCACACTATCGTGGCGATGCCTATGATTTTGTCGCCGAACTGAGAATTGGAGATGACTTATGAGTGAGAACCAGTCGCTGATGCTGCAGGAGTCGGGCCAATCGCCGGACGTTGTCGCGACCATGCTGCAAAAGGAGAAGCCGGTCTTTGCCGAAATTGCCAGGCTGTTCTCCTCGGTCCGCCCGAGCGTAGTGACGACGGCAGCGCGCGGTTCGTCGGATCATGCTGCAACCTTCTTCAAGTATCTTTTTGAGATCACCTGCGGCGTTCCCGTCGCCTCCATCGGCCCATCGATCGCTTCCGTCTATGGTGCGCCTCTGCAGCTGAAGGGCGGCATTCATTTCACGGTGTCGCAATCCGGCGCCAGCCCGGATATCGTCGCCCTTCAGGACGCTGCAAAACGCGGTGGCGCGACGACAATCGCCGTCGTCAACGTCACCGACAGTCCGCTTGCAAAGCAGGCCGACATCGTGCTGGGGCTCAACGCGGGCGCGGAAAAGAGCGTTGCAGCAACCAAGTCCTTCATCGCTTCGGTGGCAGCACTCGCGGGTGTGACGGCTGCGATCAGCGGCACGGCCGATCTGCAAGCCTCGCTGGAGAAGCTGCCGGAGGCACTCGTCGGCGACCGCAGGCATTGATACTGCTGCCGCTGAAGACGTGCTCTTCAATGCGACCTCGCTTTATACGGCAGGCCGTGGGCCAGCATTCGCGATTGCGCTCGAGGCTGCCCTCAAGGCCAAGGAAACATCCGGCCTTCACGCTGAAGCCTTCTCGCTGGCCGAGCTGATGCATGGCCCTATGCGCCTCGTCCAGCCAGGTTTCCCGATCGTCGCCTTCACGCCCGACGATGCCGCTTATGCCAATAACGTTCAGGCGCTGGAGCGGCTGCAGAAGCTCGGCGCAACCACTGTGCCGTTCTCGGCGCAACCGCTTCCCGGCATCAATCTGCGCGTGCCGACGACGGGCAATGGTTTGCTCGATCCGCTGGTTTCACTTCTCGTCTATTATCGCCTGATCGAGTCGGTAACGCGCCGCAAAGGCTTTGATCCTGACAAGCCGGCGAACCTGCTCAAGGTCACGGAGACCATCTGATGTCCCGCAAGATTTTCACCGGCGCACGGATTTTTGACGGCGAGAGGTTTCACGACGAGAAAGCGCTGATCGTGGCCGATGGCCGCGTGGAGGCCATCGTATCGCGCCGCGAATTGCCCGAGGGTGAAACGATCTTGCTTGACGGCGGCGTGCTTTCCGCCGGTTTCATCGATGCGCAGGTTAATGGCGGTGGCGGGCGCATGCTGAACGACGAGCCGTCGGCAGCTTCGATGTATATCATTGCCGAGGGGCACCGGCGCTACGGCACGACGGCGCTGCTGCCGACACTGATCACCGATACGGCAGATGCGACGGCAGCGGCGATCGAGGCCGCGAAGGACGCGGTTAGAACCAACCGCGGCGTCGCCGGTCTTCATCTGGAAGGTCCGCATCTGGCACCGGCCCGCAAAGGCGCCCATCTGGCCGAGCTGATGCGCCCGGTTGAAGACAAGGATGTCAAAGCCTTCATCCGGGCTCGTGAAGCGATCGGCACGCTGCTCGTGACGATGGCCGCCGAGCAGGTGACCGTTGCGCAGGTTCGCGAACTGAGCCGAAGCCGGGGTCATCGTCAGCATCGGCCATTCGGATTGTTCGAGCGAAGCGGCAGAAGAGCGTTTCGATGCCGGCGCGCGTGGTGTCACCCATCTCTTCAACGCCATGAGCCAGATGGGCCATCGCGCTCCCGGTCTGGTCGGCGCTGCGATCGATCATCCGTCGACGTGGTGCGGCATCATCGCCGACGGTCATCATGTCGATCCGAAGGCGCTGCGCACGGCGCTTCGTGCCAAGCGAGGGGAGGGCAAGCTCTTCTTCGTGACGGATGCCATGTCGCTGGTTGGCTCCGACAAGGATACGTTCACGCTGAACGGCCGCACCGTACGGCGCGAAAAGGGCGGCTTCTGCTCGAAGCTCGTGCTTTCCGACGGCACGCTTGCCGGATCGGACGTCGATATGGCATCGACCATCCGCTATGGAGTGACCTATCTCGATCTGACGCTTTCCGAAGCTTTGCGGATGGCGACGCTTTACCCGGCGCGATTCCTGGGGCTCGACGGTTATGGTGAACTTTCGCCGGGCGCCCGCGCCGACCTCGTGCATCTGACGGATGCGCTCGAAGTCACGGCGACCTGGATCAGCGGCGAAACGGCCTGAGACAAGAGGACATAAGATGACGGCGGTTACCGATGCTTACTTTTCCGATCTGATCGGCCGCCTGGAGGCTTTGAAAAACAGCCTTGCCGAACCGATGGCGAGGGCTGCGGCAGTCATCCTCGACGCAGCGCGCAATGACAAACGCGTTTACGTATTCGGGACCGGCCATTCGCACATGCTGGCGGAAGAGGTGCACTACCGGGCGGGCGGTCCCGCCTTCACCGTGCCCGTCCTCGTCGGCTCTGCGATGCTGCACGAAGGGGCCGTCATCAGCTCGGTCTACGAACGGACGGAGGGCCTCGTGCGTCCGGTGCTGGAGCGCTACGGCATGCAGCCCGGGCGACGTCATCATCATCGCTTCGAACTCGGGCGTGAACGCCGCGCCGATCGAGGCTGCGGATTACGGACGGGAGATCGGGGCGAAGGTGATTGCAATCACCTCGGTTGCCTATTCAAGCGCCGTCGCCAACGGGCGGCGGCGGCTTGCCGATATCGCCGATGTTGTACTGGACAACGGCCTGCCGCCGGGTGACGCGGTGCTCGACCTCCAGGGAAGCGACCTTAAGGTCGGGCCCGTGTCCACGGCGGTCGGCGCGACCGTTCTGAATGCGATCTTCGCGGAAGTGGCGTCAGAGCTTTCGAAGTCCGGTGACGCGCCCATCTATCTAAGCGCCAATATGCCGGGCGCGGCTGAGGTCAATCAACGGCTCGTCAAGAAGTACCGGCCGCGCAATCCTCATCTCTAGGCAAAACAAAGGCCGGCGATCGAGCCGGCCTTTGTTTTGATCGTTCTGAAAGTCAGTTCTTGGCGCGTTCGACGTAGGAGTTGTCTTCCGTCGCGATGACGACGCGCGTGCCTGCGTCGATGTGCGGCGGCACCAAGGTGCGTACGCCGTTCGAAAGGATTGCCGGCTTGTAGGAGGACGAGGCGGTCTGGCCCTTGACGACCGGCTCGGTCTCGGTGATTTCGAGCGTGACGTGGCGCGGCAGTTCGAGCGCCAGCGGAATGCCTTCATGGATCGACAGAATGCAGGTCATGCCTTCCTGAAGATAGGCCTTCTGATCGCCCATCGTGTCGTTGTCGACGACAACCTGATCGTAGGTCGCCGGGTTCATGAAGTGGAAGCCTTCACCGTCTTCGTAGAGGAACTGGAAGTTCACGTCTTCGACGAAGGCGCGCTCGACCTGCTCGGTTGTGCGCCAGCGTTCGGAAACCTTCACGCCATCGACGATGCGGCGCATGTCCACCTGGGTGACCGGCGTGCCCTTGCCAGGGTGAAAGTTCTGCGCGGTGAGAACGACGTAGAGCTTGCCGTCCACGTCGAGAACGTTGCCCTTGCGGACCGAAGAGGCGATGACCTTGACCATAAGACTTCCTTGTAACTCGGCTTTTGGCGTCGTAGAGGGTCTGCTGAAGTATCCCCGGGAGACGCAAATTTGTTTTTCGTTGGGGCGCAACTAACCTAAAATCCGGCAAAACGCCACCCCCGCGTTGGCCGATCCGGCGAAGAAAGCTGCGAATGAACCTTACGAGCGCCAAAGCGTCTCCCTGGTGGACTCCCAGCGTCCATGCGGATCGCCGCCCTTTCCTGATCGGGCGGAATGCGATCCAGGCGGCGGTGCGCGGCTATTTCGCAGCGCGAGGATTTCATCGAGGTCGATACGGCGACGCTGCAGGTTTCGCCGGGCAACGAGGCGCATCTGCATGCCTTCGCGACGGAAGCCCTGACGACGGACGGGCAGGCGGCGCCTTTCTACCTGCACACGTCGCCGGAATTTGCCTGCAAGAAGCTGCTTTCGGCGGGCGAACAGCGCATCGCTTGCTTCGCGCATGTCTATCGCAACCGCGAGCGCGGGCCGCTTCATCATCCGGAATTCACGATGCTGGAATGGTATCGCGCCGGCGAAAGCTACGAGACGCTGATGATGGATTGCGTGCGGCTTCTGGCGCTTGCCGCCGAGACCGTCAAGACGCCGAAGCTGACCTACCGGGGCGCCGAGACCGACCCATTCGCCGGGCCCGAGCGTATCACCGTCGCCGAGGCGTTCGAGCGCTATGCGGGCATCGATCTGCTTGCGTCGGTCGCCGCCGACGGATCGACGGATCGGGAGCATCTGGCTTCCGAACTGCGCCGGAACGGCATGCGCGTTTCAGCCGATGACGCCTGGGCGGATCTCTTCAGCCGCGTGCTCGTCGAAAAGATAGAACCGCATCTCGGCTTCGGCCGTCCGACCATTCTCGACGAATACCCGGTTTCCGAAGCGGCACTCGCCCGTCCTTCAGCACACGATCCGCGGGTTGCCGAGCGTTTCGAGCTCTATGCCTGCGGCGTCGAACTGGCGAACGGCTTCGGCGAACTCACGAATGCAACCGAACAGCGCCGCCGCTTCGAAATCGAGATGGCCGAAAAAGCGCGCATTTACGGCGAGCGCTACCCGATCGACGAGGATTTCCTCGAGGCGCTTTCGATCATGCCGGAAGCAAGCGGCATCGCGCTCGGCTTCGACCGGCTGGTGATGCTGGCCACGGGCGCTTCGCGCATCGACCAGGTGCTTTGGGCGCCGGTCGCGGAGTACGGCCGATGAATATCGTCCGGCCGATCAAAAGCGTCGATGACCTGGCGAATGCCGGGCTGATCGCCGATGGCGATCGGCTGGCGCTGGAAGAGGTCGCGCGCACGATATGCGATCGCGCCTGACGCCAGCCGTTACCAAGCTGATCGATCGCGCCGATCCGGCTGACCCGATCGCGCGTCAGTTCGTGCCGGATGCCGCCGAACTTGTCGTGACACCTGAAGAACGCGCCGATCCGATCGGCGATCACGCGCACAGCCCGGTTGAAGGCATCGTGCATCGCTATCCGGATCGTGTGCTGCTGAAGGCCGTGCATGTGTGTCCGGTCTATTGCCGCTTCTGCTTCAGGCGGGAGATGGTCGGTCCGCAGGGCCTCGGCACGCTGGATCCGGCGGCGATGAAGGCGGCTTTTGAGTACATTCGCAGCCATCCAGAAATCTGGGAAGTCATCCTCACCGGCGGCGACCCGCTGATCCTTTCGCCGCGCCGCCTCGAAGAGATCATGTGCGAGCTTGCGGCCATCGATCATGTGAAGATCGTCCGTTTCCACACGCGCGTGCCCGTAGTCGATCCGCAGAGGATCGATGCGGCCTTGATCGCATCGCTGAAAGCGAGCGGCAAGACGACGTATGTCGCGCTCCATGCCAACCACCCGCGCGAGATGACGGCGGAGGCTCGCGCAGCCTGCGGACGGCTCGTCGATGCCGGAATCGTCATGATCAGCCAGTCCGTGCTTTTGAAGGGCGTCAATGACGATGCCGCCGTTCTGGCTGATCTGATGAAGGCCTTTGTCGAGACGCGCATCAAGCCCTACTATCTGCACCATCCCGATCTGGCGCCCGGCACCAGCCATTTCCGGCTGACGATCGAAGAGGGCCAGAAAATCGTTGCGTCGTTGCGCGGCCGCATCTCCGGCCTCTGCCAGCCAGCCTACATTCTTGACATTCCAGGCGGTTACGGGAAGGCCGTGATCGGAGAGAGCTCTATCCGCAAGACGGCGGACGGCTGTTTTTCAGTGTCGGATTACCGCGGCGGAGAACATCTCTATCCCCCCGCTTGTTAGCATGAGTTTGACGCGCCAATCGTATCATTTCTGTACTTTCAGCTCGAACAGCAACTTCGTCGTCTGCGGCAGGAGCAGCGCCTAAGCATCTGTCGGTGAAAAAATAAAAGCCATTGCTGCAAAGTGCTCGCTACAATTTTGGGTGCGAATCTTCCTCATCTTTAACCAGACAAATTAGCGGAATGTTTTGTTTTCCGGCCTAAGAGAATGCTCATGATGAAGGCGAGTCATCGCCCGCTCGGGATCATGACAATCTTGGAGGCTTTAAGGATGAACAAGACAATCCGCGAACTGCTAGCCAAATTCGGCAAGCTTCCTGTTTCTATCGATCAGGTGGCCGACGATGCCGATCTTTACGCGGCCGGTCTTACTTCCTTTGCGTCCGTACAGCTCATGCTCGGCATCGAAGAAGCCTTCGATATCGAATTTCCCGACAATCTCCTGAACCGCAAATCGTTTGCCAGTATCGCCGCAATCGAAAAGACGGTCGATCTGATCAAGGACAGCCGGAAAGTCGCCTGATGAACTTCCCGGTCAAGATCACGGAAGAAAGTTTCACCGTCAGGGCGGCGCGCGTTGCAGAGATCGCCGCGAAACACGCCGACGCAGTCGATGCCGAAGGCCGCTTTCCGCGCGAGGCTGTCGATGCGATGAAAGCCGAGCGGCTGCTCGGCATTCAGGTGCCGCGCCACCTCGGCGGCGAGGGTGCCTCGACCACCGAAATCGCCGAACTCTGCTCCATTCTTGGCCAGGCCTGTGCTGCGTGCGCCATGGTCTTTGCCATGCACCATATCAAGCTGTCGAGCCTCGTCGAGCACGGCGCGGAAAGCGCATGGCACGCGAGCTTCATGCACCGTCATCGCCGCCGAACAACTGCTGATCGCGTCGGCGACGACCGAAGGTGGTATCGGCGGAAACCTGCGCAACAGCATCTGCGCCATCGAGGTCAGCGGCGAGACATGCCGCCTCGAAAAGGACGCGACCGTAATCTCTTACGGCTCGCATGCGGATGCGATCCTGATCACGTCGCGCAGCCACCCAGAGGCTGCGTCCTCGGATCAGGTTCTGACCGCCTTCCTCAAGGACCAGTACACGCTCGAGCGCACGCATGTCTGGAATACGCTCGGCATGCGCGGCACCTGCTCCGACGGCTTCCTCTTCAAGGGCGAGGCGCCTGCCGTTCAGATCCTGCCGAAGCCCTTTGCGGAAATCGCCGCGCAGTCGATGCTTGCTTCGTCGCACCTGCTCTGGAGCGGCGTCTGGTATGGCATTGCGGTCGATGCCGTGTCCCGCGCGCAGGCTTTCGTGCGCGCCGCCGCCCGCAAGTCTCCCGGCGCTCCGCCGCCGGGCGCGCTTCGGCTCGCCGAGGTCTCCAACCTGCTGCAGATGGTGAAGTCGAACGTCGTTGCCGGTCTCAAGGCCTATGAAGATGCGAAGGCCGATCCGGACAAGCTCTCGTCGATGGGCTTTGCGGTGGCGATGAACAACGTCAAGATTGCCTCGTCGGAAACGATCCTG
Organism: uncultured Alphaproteobacteria bacterium; assembly: GCA_963838565.1. Taxonomy (GTDB): domain Bacteria; phylum Pseudomonadota; class Alphaproteobacteria; order Rhizobiales; family Rhizobiaceae; genus Rhizobium. The sequence goes on along the minus strand of CAWIRO010000009.1, from coordinate 207,298 downwards.
GAGATCGTCAACCACGCCATGCTGATCTGCGGCATCATGGGCTACAAGAACGGCACGCCCTTCAGCCTCGGCCGCCATCTGCGCGACGCCCATTCCGCGCAGCTCATGATTTCGAATGACCGCATCCTCGGCAACACGTCGAGCATGCTTCTTGTCCACAAGCAGGACACTAGCCTACTGGGGTGACTCACATGGATATGCAGACCTCGTTTCTGGACCGGCTTTTCGAATCCGGCCTGCTGATCGATACCGGCGTTGACGGTCTCTACGGCCGCAGCGGGCAGTTCGAAGACGTGATCACCGCCTTCGAGCGCCTGATCGACAAATTCGGCGGCGCCGATGGCGCAGAAGCCATGCGCTTCCCGCCGGGCATGAACCGCGCGATCTTCGAAAAGAGCGGCTACATGAAGAGCTTCCCGCAGCTTGCCGGCACGGTGCACAGCTTCTGCGGCAGCGAACTCGATCACATGAGCCTGCTGCAGTGCATGGAAGTCGGCGACGACTGGACGAAGGGCCAGGAGGCGACCGAAATCGTGCTGACGCCGGCTGCCTGCTATCCGCTCTATCCGACTGATCGCCAAGCGCGGCAATCTGCCGGCGAAGGGCGGTCTCTTCGACCTGCAATCCTATTGCTTCCGCCATGAGCCGTCGAAAGACCCGGCCCGCCAGCAGCTGTTCCGCATGCGCGAATATGTCTGCATGGGCACCGAGAGCCACGTCACCGATTTCCGCCAGCGCTGGATGGATCGCGGTGTCGAGATGATGAAGCAGGTCGGCCTCGAGGTCGTCATCGACGTCGCCAACGATCCCTTCTTCGGCCGCGCCGGCAAGATGATGGTCAACAATCAGCGCGACCAGAACCTGAAGTTCGAGCTCTTGATCCCGATCACCTCGACGGCCAATCCGACGGCCTGCATGAGCTTCAACTATCATCAGGACTCCTTCGGCCAGAAGTGGGGCCTCAACCTCGAAGACGGCAGCGTCGCGCACACCGCCTGCGTCGGTTTCGGCCTCGAGCGGATCGCGCTGGCGCTTTTCCATCATCACGGTCTCGACGTGAAGGAATGGCCGGCCAGCGTCCGCAAGGTGCTCTGGGGCTGAGCCGTCCGATGACATCCGTCTTCCCGGCCATCCGTCCCGATGGCTACCGCCAGCATGCGCTGCATTCCAGCGAGCGCATGTGGCCTGAAACCAACTGCTATGTCGATCTCTGGGTCGAAGTCCTGAACACGCTCGGGCTGCCGCCCGAAGCGATGCTGGGCTTTACGCTGACGCAGGATTTCGAAGGGGATCAGTTCACCTTCTTCAAGGTACCGCTCGAAGACCTCGAAGCGCTCTACGGCATTCGCGTCAGCGAACTTGCGATCTTCGACCGCGTCGAGCGTCACGTCGAAACGCAGATCGCGCGCGGCCGTCTCTGCCTGATCGAGATGGATTCGTTTTACATGCCCGACACGCAGGGCACGGCCTATCGCAGCGAGCATGGCAAGACGACGGTTGCCATCAACCGGCTCGATGTTGCCGGAAAGCGGGTCGAGTATTTTCACAATGCCGGCTATTTTCAGCTGGAGGGGGAGGATTTCGACGGCCTCTTCCAGATGCATCTGGCGGAGAAAGATCCGCCTTTCCTGCCCTATACCGAATTCGCGAAATTTCCGGAGAGGTTTGCCGGCGAGAAGCATATCCGCGACGTGGCGGGCCGGCTTTTCAGACGTGCATTTTTCGCGCCGGCCGGCCGAAAATCCGATCCGTGCTTTCGCCAAGCAGTTTCCGCAGCAGGTGGAGGCTATCGCCGAGCGGCCGTTCGGCTTCTTTCACAAATATGCCTTCAACACGCTGCGCCAGTTCGGCGCCAATTTCGAGCTGGCCGCCGATCATCTTGCCTGGCTCTCGCCGGGGAGGTTCACGGCGTGCCGAGGAAGATGCGCGGCGCATTTCCGAAGTGGCGAAGTCTGTGCAGTTCCAGCTGGCTCGTGCCGTCACGCGCAGAAAGTTCGAGCCGTTGCAGACGGCACTTGATCCGGCGGCCGATGCATGGGATTCCATGATGGCTTCGATTTCCGAGCGGCTTCTGATACCGGGGGCTTGAGCATGCGGGGGCGATTGGCGAGCGTGGGCGCCGAGGAGGCCCCGCTTACCGAGGGTTGGAATCTGGTTCTGACGGAACCTGGGGCTTGCGCAACTCCGCGCGACATTCCGCCGTCTTCTCAGTTCATTGCCGCGCCCGTTCCAGGCACCGTGGCTGAAGCGCTGGAGCGCGCCGGTCTCTTTGATCGCGAAAATCCCGAACCTCTGAAGACGAAAGATGCCTGGTACGTCTGCAGGCTCTTCGACGCCGAGCCCGGTGAGGCCATCCTTCGTTTCGAAGGGCTTGCGACGCTCTGCCATGTTTTTCTGAACGGTCAGGAAATCCTCTCTTCCGAGAGCATGTTCACCGCTCATGAAATCCCGGTCACGCTGGCGGGCGGCGATGATCTGGCCCTTTGCTTCCGCGCGCTCGGTCCTCGCCTGGCCGAGTCCGGCGCTCGCGCACGCTGGCGTCCCCAGATGATCACGCCGCAGGGCCTCAAGAATTTTCGCACGACGCTGCTCGGCCATATGCCCGGCTGGTGCCCTGAAATTCATGCCGTCGGTCCATGGAGGCCGATTACGCTCGTTCGCCGCAATGTCGTTTCGATCGACAATGTCTCCGATCCGCGCCGTGCTGGAAGAGAGCGGCATCGGCCGCCTCAGCGTGTCGCTGCATACCGAATGCCGAGAATCCGGCGATGCTGCTTCGCTGCGGCGAGGTGGAGCAGGGCTTCGAGAAGATCGGCGACAATCACTACTCGGCGATCCTCAAGCTGCCGGACGTCAAGCCATGGTGGCCGCATACGCACGGCACTCCGCATCTTTACGAGCTGACGCTTGTTTCAGACGGCGTTGAGTATCCGCTCGGAAAGACCGGCTTCCGGCGTATCGAAATCGATCGGGGTGCCGATGGCGAGGGCTTCGGCCTTCTGGTGAATGGCGAGCGCGTCTTCTGCCGCGGCGCAGTCTGGACCACGGCTGACATCGTGCGCCTGCCGGGTGCGCGCGCAGACTACGAACCTCTCCTGCGTCTTGCCGCCGACGCCGGCATGAACATGATCCGCATTGGCGGGACGATGACATATGAAACGCCGGAGTTCTTCGAGCTTTGCGACGAACTCGGCATTCTCGTGTGGCAGGACTTCATGTTCGCGAATTTTGACTATCCGCGAAACGACAAGGCATTCACCGGCCATGTCCATGCGGAGGTCGAGCAGTTTCTTCATGGCGTCCAGGCTTCGCCCGTCGCTGGCGGTTCTTTGCGGCGGCAGCGAGATCTATCAGCAGGCGGCGATGCTTGGACTGCCGCAGGAATTCTGGAACGGGCCGCTTACAGAGGACGTCATCCCGGCGATCGCGGGGCGCATGCGCCCGGACGTGCCCTATGTGCCGAACTCGCCCTATGGCGGCGCCATGCCTTTCTCGCCAAACGCCGGCGTCACGCATTACTACGGCGTCGGCGCCTATATGCGGCCGCTGGAGGATGCCCGTCGCGCCAATGTGCAGGTTTCGCTGCCGAAAGCCTCGCCTTCGCCCATGTGCCGCAGCAGAAGACGCTGCAACGGCATCTGGATGTCCCGGCGGTCCATAGTCCGCTGCTGGAAAGCCCGCGTTCCGCGGGACCGCGGCGCGTCCTGGGATTTCGAGGATGTTCGCGATTTCTACCTGAAGGAACTTTACGACTTCGATCCGGCGGCGTTGCGCCGCGAAAATCCCGAAGCGCTATCTCGATCTTTCCCGGGCCGTCACCGGCGAGGTGCTGACGGAAACCTTCGCCGAATGGCGGCGCAAGGGTTCCAGCTGCAACGGCGCGCTTGTCTGGACGCTGCAGGATCTGCTGCCCGGCGCCGGCTGGGGCGTCATCAATTCCACCGGAGAGCCCAAGCCGGTCTGGTACGCCATGCGCCGCGCCTTCCGTCCGGTTCAGGTGCTTTTGACCGATGAGGGCACGAACGGCCTCGACGTCCATGTCATCAATGAAACCCGCGAGACCGTGGAGGTGGAGCTCGAAGTCGTCTGCCTGCGTGACGGCAAGCAGAGGGCAGTCAGCGGCAGCCGGGCATTGACCCTCGCGCCGAGGTCCAACGAAAAGCTCGCGGCCACCGACCTGTTCGGCGCTTTTTTCGATACGACCTACGCATTCCGTTTCGGTCCGCCGTCGCATGACGTGACAGTGGCGCGGCTGCACTCCGCCGACGGCGCTGTCCTTGCCGAAGCATTCCATTTTCCGCTCGGACGGTCGAAGGCGTTTCATGACGCGACGATCGAGGCGAGGGCAGTGGAGGATGGCGGCCATTGGGTACTCGAACTGCAGGCCGATCGTTTTGCGCAGTCCGTACACCTCGAGGCTGCCGCGTTATCGCGCAGCCGATGACTGGTTTCATCTGGCACCGGGTATGGTCAAGCGCGTCAGATTGCATGCGCTTTCGAGCGCAACGGATGGTGAGGCACCATCAGGCGAAATCAGGGCGTTGGGGAGTTCGCGTATTTTCGCGATATGACTGGGGCGTACGCTCCTCTTTCGGCGCCGTCTGGCGTGCCCCGACCGTCAGCGATACGGAGCGGACCTCCTGCAGGTAAAAGGCCTGTGCGTGCGCTTGCGTGAGATTGTGGTCGGCTTCCGGTATGATGTTCAGTCGAACATTGCCGTAGCGCTTCAAATACGATCCATCCTTGCCAAAGTGATCATGGAACTGCTCAAGGCCGGTATCATGGGCGGTATAGATCAGTGACACATCGACCTTGCGGGATTTCAAGGACTGGAAAAGCTCGAGAATCGCATTCCGCTCGGCGGACCGGAACCGCAAGAAATCCAGCAGCGGGCGGCTGTGACGGATCGCCCGCCGCATGACCGAGATTGCGAAATTCCTGATTGCTCGTGGGCCGTCGATCTCGCCGCGCAGCAGCCGCTTCAAGGTCTCAAGCTGCAGCAGCTTCAGGCCGTATGTTTCGAGCGAACGCGGCACGTGGCGAAGCGACGCATCGACCGTGTGTTTGCCGGCCCAGTGGAAGACATAGGGGTTGGCGGCGACCAGACCGCTGGAGCGCTTGTCCCAAAGGCTTGCCTGGAAAGCGAGATAACCGCCGCTGCAGCGGCCGACGAGCACGGCGGGCAGCAGCTTGCATAATTCAAGAAAATCAAGAGCTGCCGTGACCTCATCATTCTGGCCTTTGAAATAAAGCACCTGTTCCGGTGCGCCGGACGTCGGCGGGCTGTCTGCAACATTCGCGGTGTCGAAGCGCAGCGACGGGATGCCGTCGCGGGCAAGTTCGCGCGCCATTTTCACGGATGTACGGCCCCAACCCGCAGTCCGGTCGTAGGCCGTCGTCAGGATGATTGCCGTTGCACCGCGCCGCGGAGCCGTGGGCTCGCACAGGATGCCGTAAAGTTCGTTGGTCTTGCCGAAGCGCAGCGGCGTCTCGCGGAATTCAGCGGTCGCCAGCGGCATTGGAGCCGGGCGCTGCGCTCGGTTCTTGGCCCCGGCCTCCGGCTTGGAGATCAATTCAACCCATTCGACAATACTATCGCCGGTCTCCGCCGGCATCGACGCGATCGTCGGATTGAAGACGAGTTCGTCATAGCCGCGATACACGGCTTGCCGTGTGGCCGGCTGCAGGTCTCTTATATGGGTGGCGAAATCCTCGTCGGCCGAACGGTTCGGGCGGGTGAGTACGAGACAATTCGCGGCCTCGATCTTCGAGAGATTCATGAGGTTGAGCTTTCGAACCTCGGCCGCGATCTCCTCCGGCATGCAAAGGCCGGCGATCCATACTCCCTGCGCTTGGCGCTGGCTTTCGGGAACGCCCATTCCGTCGTCGATCATCTTCGACCAGACCGAGAGTTCACGCAGATACAGCCGGCCGGAGATCGCCGGCGCCATCAACGCGATGCCCTCGACACCGCCGAGCCTATGCGCGAGGTTCGACAGGCGATCGTGCTGCCGAGGCCCTGGCTCACAAGAATGATGCTGTCGCAGCCGGAAAGCGATTTCAGCTGAGCCGCAGCCTGCTCCGCCGTTTCGAGCCAGACGGCCATGCCGCGGCTATGATCCGTCACATCCAGTGCGTCGCCGGTTCCCGCATAGTCGAACCGCAGACTTGCGACGCCGGCTTCGGCAAACTTTTCCGCCAGGATGCGGAAAAACTTGCGGGTGCACATCTCCTCGAAACCCCAGGGGCTGACAAAGAGAACGGCGGTGGACTTGCGCGCGGCCTGGCTGGCAGGGCGTGTAAAGGCCGATCGTGCCGGCAAAGGTCACCGGCGCGGCTGCGGACACAGGAAGCGCGTCTGCGGAGGGATTGTGAGGATTGAAATTCATCATCATACGGCCTCCTCAAGCTCGCCGTGGTGTCAGCAGGGCCAGAGCCTGCAAGACCATAGGATGCATAAGCCGCGGCAAACGGCCGGCGAATTGTTCCATGATCATGACGTCTTCTTTCGGCACCGCTTTCAGCAGCCTGAGGGCCGCGCACGTACACAAGAACGGCAAGCGCAATCGCGAGAATGAGACCGGTTGTGCCGCTGACATGATCGACGATCAGATAGGCGGCGGCAGCGCATGCGGCGGAAGCAGCCGCGACCCGCAAGACGTTGATGAACATTCCACGCATCGAACCGTCGAGATCCATTCGCCGCATCATCAGAAGGCACATCAGCGAAAAGGCGAGCAAGCGCACGAGAGCTGCGCCTTCCCCGCCATACTCAGGCACAAGGACGAAGCAGCCGGCTACCATCAGCGCGCTTGCAAACCCGCCGATCAACAGCCTCTCGCGGATACGGTCGATCGAATAGAGATATTGGGTGCAAATCTGCATGAAGACATAGGGTGTCGCGGTCAATGCCAGCAGGGCAACCGTGCCGCCCGCGGGTCTGAAGGGTTCACCGAAGATCGCGACGATCAGCGGCTCGGAAATGGCGGCAAGCCCGAAGCTCATCGGAAGTGTGATGTAGGAAATGCCGCGCACGACGCCTTCGAATACGCTCACCGGAAGCTTGCCGCTGGCGTTCGAATAAATCCGCTCGGAGTAATAGGGAAGAAGGCTGCCGCTTAGCTGGACGGGAAGCTGAAGCGCCAGATTCGCGAGCGTCAGGCCAACCGCGTAAAAGCCCACCGCCTCGATACCCCAGAAGCGCTGCAGGAACAGAAGCTCTATGCGGTTCAGAAAGATGGAGCTGTTGATGTATTCGAACGACAGCATCAGTGACGAGCTTGCGAGGTAGCCGACACTCATGCCGCAGGCGTTCTTCGGCGTGGCAGCAATTCTCAAGGTGTAGAGGAACATCGGGATCTGGCCGGCCATGTAACCTGCCAATGCGCCGCTAACCCCGAAAAAGATCGCCCCAAGCGCAACGACCGCCAGCTGTATCCCTGAACTGATGATCGTCAGGCGGAAAAACCGGCTGAGATCCTGTTCGCCAATCAGATAGTTCTTCGTATATGCGCCAACCGACTGAAAGAGAAACAGGAAGCCGGTGACTGTAACCACGGCGGGGGCACTGTCGATCCAGTGAAGATGCTCCGCCTCCCGGAAAAACAGGCAATACCCGGCAAGAAGCAGGATGGTGGAGAGAATTGTCGGCCGCACGAGGAAGGCCGCAAAACCGCGCCGCTGGAGGAGGCTGTAGCCTTGTGCAGCCAGCTGCGGCAGAAGCCGCAGAAGAGTAACGCCGGTCCCGAGCTCAGCGACAAGCGCACCCGTCGTCACGAGCCACAACGAAAAGGCGATCGCTCCGCTCGCTTCGGGGCCGAGCATGCGCGGCGGCAATGATCGAGCAGGCGAACCCGGTCACCAGCAGCGTCATGCCGGCCGCGGCATTCAGCACCGAATTTGCCATGATGCTCTTGGCCATGGAAAAACCTACGCAAAACAACGGGGAGGCCGGGGCCTTGCCGCCTCCATTCGAAGCTTGTCTTGTATCTCAGAAAACTTAACGTTTTCTCGCCCGCGCGACTCCAGAATTCAGGTAAGGCGGGTGAGATTCCATTAGCCCTGAGTGAAGGGCCTGACTTTACAGCTTCTTAAAGGCTCGGCATTACACCATGGACTTGTTTGCCGGTCTGATGGTGGCGTGTATTGGACGTTGTTCTTATAGTGGCCTCGGCGCGTGACGAAATGTGCGGCGTCACCGATTATGCGGAGCGGCTCGCCGCCGCCTTTCAGGAGATCGGTGCGAATGCGACGGTCGAGTTCTTCGACCGGTGGTCCTTCGCCAATTTCGGTGCGCTGCGGCGGCGTTACCGCAACCGGCCGGATATCGTCTTCCATATGCAGTATCCGACGCTGCGCCTCGGGCGCTCGGTCTCGCCGGGCTCCGTGCCGGTGCTCCTGCCGAATGCCTTCGTCACGCTGCATGAGTTCCGGCTGTTCAACATCCTGCGCAAGGCGGCGTTTTTTCCGACGAGCCTGCTGGCGAAGCGGGTGATCTTTTCAAATGACGAAGAGAGAGCGCTGTTCCAGAGCTATTTCCCGCATGCCAAACCGAGGCTGGCCGTCATCCCGATCGGCAACAACATCTCCCAACGGACGCCGCGCGGTCCGGCAACGCAGCCGGAACGGTTGGTCTACTTCGGCCAGATCTCGCGCAACAAGGGCATTGAATTCTTTCTCGAAACGGTGGCGCGGCTGCGGGCGGCGGAGGCGCCCGTCCAGGCGGAGATGATCGGAGCGATGGTCGACAACGATCCCGCCTTTGTCAGCCTGGTGAAAAGCTCCGCCGAACGCGACGCCATCCGGCTGCGGCTGAATATGCCCGCGGAACAGGTTTCGGCAGCGCTCAACGAGGCAACGATCGCGCTTCTTCCCTTTCCGGATGGCATTTCGAACAAGCGCGGATCGGCGCTCGCCAGTCTCGACCATGGCATTACCGTGCTCACGACACATTCCGAGCTGACGCCGGACTGGCTGGCGAAGGTCACGCACCCGGTTTTCTCCCCCGAAAATGCCGCAGCCCTCGTCGGCAAGATCATGGCCGGCGGGGCGGAGCGCTTGCCCGCGCCTGATATCCGGGCGCATGAATTGCGTATCGCAATTGGAACGAGATCGCCAGAGAGCATCTGCGGCTCTACCGGGAAGCCCTCGGAAAGGCCGCCTAGGCTATTGCGAGCGATCGATAGAGTTCGATATAGCGTTCGGCGACGGCAACGTCCCAGGCATAATCGCGAGCGGCTGCGAGAAGAGCGCTGCGTATCGCCACGCCATCCCGGACGAGATGGTCATAGGCGGCTTCGATCGCATCTGCCGCCGTGTGCGACGCGGCAAAATCCGCGAGCGCGATTTCTGGGTGACGTTCCGCCAGTGCGACATAGGCCTCGTTGGCGTTCAGGACCGGTACCAGGCCGGCGCTCATCGCCTCGAGCGCGACCAGCCCGAAGCCCTCATATTCCGAAGCCGAGGCGAAGATCGAGGCGTTAGCGATGATCTGTCGGATGGTTTCGTTATCCGGCGAAATATGAAGCGTGACGGTTTCCCGAAGACTTCTGCTTTCGATCTGTCGTTCGAGATCCGCCCGGTTCAGATCCGATTCGGAGCCGATGATATCGAGGTGCCAGTCGGGATTGCGTGCTTTCAGGACGGCCACGACATCCAGTAGGTGATCGAGGCGCTTGTTGACGGAAAAGCGGCCAATGGTGACGATGCGGCGCCGCGGGCTGCGGGAGGCGCTGTCGGCAAATTTGCCGATATCGACGCCGTTCTCGATCAGGATGCTCTTCTTCGGCGAGATCGCCAGAAACTGCTTCAGATCGGAAACGCTGCAGCCGACGACGCGCTTGTATGCACTCGCCGAAATGCGTGTCATCGTCTGGAACCAAGCCTTCTTGATCGCGGCATATTTCTGCGTATGGAAGAAGCCGCCATGGGTCGTCACGATCATCGGCTTGCCGTGTAGGAAACGGCCCAGGGCCAGCGCATCGAAGAAAAAATCGATCGCGTGCACATGGATGAGCGCGGCGTCGCCCAGATGGCGGAAGACTTGCGGTGCGATCGGATAGCGCGCGCTGCCCCACCAGGGAATGCGGACGACTTCGATACCGTCGATCGTTTCATAAGCCGGCAGTTTCCGGTCTTGCGCGGTGAAGAGCGAATCGAGCGTTATGACCCGAACGCGATAGCCGTGCTTGATGATCTGGCGGGCGAGATTGGCGACCACGTCTTCGAGACCGCCGCGGTTCGGCAGGAACTGGCGAACGACATGGACGATCAGCGGCGCAGCATCTGCCTGCGGCACCAATGGGACGGTCTCCGTTTCGACTGCTGACATCTTCCACCTACCGGCCGCGGCGCCGCAACTCGCCTCCACCAGATAGTGGATGCGTTAAGGTGCGGTATACGCGCGAGGCAGGCGGAGCAAATTGTTGCGGAAGAAGGTTAACCGGATCAAAAGGCCCTGAAGGTCAGCGTCGTCAGCGAGCGCACAATGCCGGGGATATTGGCGATGTTGTCGTTGATGAACTTGCCGATATCCTGACCCTCTTCGATATAGACCTTGAGAAGCAGGTCGTAGTCGCCGCTGGTCGAATAGAGCTCCGAGACGCAGTTCCGTCTGATAGATCGCGTCGGCGACTTCGTAGGTCTTGCCGGGGGCGCACTGGAGCTGGACGAAAATCGGCTTCATGGGACATTTCCTGCGATCGAATTCTGATGGCGAACATAATGCGCGAAAGCGCTCTGCCGATGCAAGCCGCTCCGTCACTGCGCTTTTGCTTCGGCGACGATCCAGTCGCGAAAGGCGGAAAGGGGCGCATAGTCGGCCCGCTCGGGCGGATAGGCGAGATAGTAGCGTTCGCTGCTTTCCAATTCCAGATCGGTCGCCGTGACAAGGTCGCCGCGCTTCAACTCATCCTGGATGAGGAACGTCGGCAGAAGCGCGACGCCGAGGCCGGCGATCGCAGCCTGTGCCGCGGTGGCAAACTGGTCGAAGAGCATGCCGTGCACGCTCTGGAAGACGACGCCGTTGTCCGCAAACCACCGCTCCCAGGCGTCCGGGCGGGTCGTCAGATGCAGGAGCGGAACGCCGAGCAGATCTTCGGCTTTCACGATGCCGTGCTGTTTCAGGAAATCCGGGCTGCAGGCGGGAACCGTCGTTTCGGACATGAGGAATGTGAGCTCGGCCCCCGGCCAGTGGGGATGACCGAAATGGATTGCAGCATCGATGGAATCCAGCCGGAAATCGAAGGAGGAGAGCCGGGTGACAAGATTGATGGTAACGCCGGGGTTCTGGCTCAGAAAGCGGCCGAGGCGCGGTGCCAGCCAGCGGGTCCCAAAGGTCGGCAGGATCGCGAGGTTCAGCGTGCCGCCATGCGGGTTGGCCCGAAGGTTCAGCGATGCGCTGGAGATGCGGCGCAAGGCTTCACGGATCTCGCGCGCATAGCTGTCGCCTGCGAGCGTCAGACGCACCGTCTGCCGCTCGCGGACGAAGAGCTCGACATCGAGTTGTTCCTCCAGTGCCTTGATCTGGCGGCTGACGGCGCTCTGCGTAAGGTCGAGTTCGCGCGCGGCAGCCGTCACGCTGCCGGTCCGAGCAACGGCTTCGAAGGCGGCGAGCAATGAAATGGACGGCAGAAAACGTCGGGAAGGCAGCATGGTTCATTCCGTTTGAGAATGATCTATTTCCAAAAGGTCGATATTCATGGCGCCAGTGGCTTTGTAAAGAGCATTATCCTGCCAAAGCGGAATGACCCGGAGTTCCTGATGCCGAGTGCCTTCGTTTCCACCGACCGCATCCGTTCGCTTTTCACCGAAGCGATGTCTCAGATGTACCGCACCGAGGTGCCGCAATACGGCACGCTGATCGAGCTTGTGGCCGACGTGAATAGAGAGGTGCTGGCAGCGAACCCCGAATTGCGCCAGCGGCTGAATCGCGCTGGTGAACTCGATCGCATCGATGTCGAACGCCACGGCGCGATCCGCCTCGGGACCGCGGAGGAGCTTTTCACCATCCGCCGTCTCTTCGCGGTCATGGGCATGCAGGCGGTCGGATATTACGATCTTTCGGTTGCGGGCGTACCGGTGCATTCCACCTGTTTCCGGCCGATCGATCAGGCGGCGTTGAACGTCAATCCGTTCCGCGTCTTCACCTCGCTGCTACGGCTCGAGCTGATCGAAGACGAAGCGCTTCGCGCCGAGGCGGAGGCGATCCTGGCGAAGCGCCGGATCTACACGCCGCGCGCCCTTGCGCTGATCGAGCGGCATGAGCAGACCGGTGGCCTGACGGAGGCCGAAGCCATCGAATTCGTCGCCGAGGCGCTCGAAACCTTCCGCTGGCATGGTGAAGCGACTGTCAGCGCCGAAACCTACAAGCGCCTGCATGATGCGCATCGTTTGATTGCCGACGTCGTCAGCTTCAAGGGACCGCATATCAACCATCTGACGCCGCGCACGCTCGACATCGATGAGGTGCAGCGCCGCATGCCGGAACGCGGGATCACGCCGAAGGCCGTGATCGAAGGTCCGCCGCGCCGCGACTGCGACATCCTGCTGCGCCAGACAAGCTTCAAGGCGCTCGAAGAGCCGATCGCCTTTGCGGACGAAGCGGGAAAGAAGCAGGGCACGCATACGGCCCGTTTCGGCGAAATCGAGCAGCGCGGCGTTGCGCTGACGGCCAAGGGCCGCGTCGCTCTACGACCAGCTGCTTGCTTCCGTTCGCGGTGAGGTGCAGGTCGGCGCCGCCGGTGCCAAGGCAACCGATTACGACAACGAGCTTGCCGAACGCTTCAAGGCCCTGCCGGACAATTGGGACGCAATGCGCCGCGAGGATCTTGCCTTCTTCCGCTATTCGGCGACGCCCGCAGGTCTTGCGGCTGCCGCTCGCGGCAAGCTGCCGAGCGACGTCGAGGCGTTGATCGCCGCCGGCTATCTGACTTGCGATCCGATCGTCTACGAAGATTTCCTGCCGGTCAGCGCGGCTGGCATCTTCCAGTCCAACCTCGGCACGGACCAGCAGCAGAACTATGCGACACGCTCCAACCGGGCGGCTTTCGAGGAAGCGCTGGGTGCCACCGTGCAGGACGAGCTGGAACTTTATGCCGAGCTTCAATCGGGCTCGCTCGACGCCGCCATGAACATGCTGGGCATTGCCGGTCTGCAACTGAAAACCGTCGCTTGATGTTGCTTCCGCAATGCCCTCCGCGGCGCTAAAGTGCCCGCTATATTTGCCCAGAATGGACTGACCGATGCTGGATGATCCCCGCTCCCACGGGCTTTGGGAAAAGACCGCTCCGCAGCCGCCGGAAACACCGGCGCTGGACGGCGCCGTATTGGCCGATGTCGTGGTTGTCGGCGGCGGTTACACCGGGACTTTCGTCCAGCCTTCATCTTGCGGAGGCCGGGTCGAAGGTCGTGCTGCTCGAGGCCAAGGAAATCGGCTTCGGCGGAGCTGGGCGCAATGTCGGGCTGATCAATGCCGGCATGTGGGTGATGCCGGACGATCTGCCCGGGCGTGCTCGGTCCAGTCTATGGCGAGCGCCTGCTCGACCTTCTGGGCAATGCGCCACGCCTCGTCATGGAACTGATCGAAAAGCACGATATTGCATGCGAGCTTGAAAAGAACGGCACGCTCCATTGCGCCGTCGGCGCGGAGGGGCTGAAGGAAATCGAGGCGCGTGCCGCGCAATGGTCTGCGCGCGGAGCCCCGGTCGTGCTGCTCGACGCCGCTGAGACCGCGCGCCGTATTGGCAGCACTGCCTATGCCGGTTCGCTGCTCGATATGCGCGCGGGAACACTGCAGCCGCTCGCCTATGCCCGCGGCCTGGCGCATGCGGCCGTCAAGGCAGGCGTTTCCATCCATACATCGAGCCCGGTCATCGCGACCGAGCGAAATGGCAGCCGATGGACAGTGAAAACCGCGAAGGGCCAGGTGACCGCCGAGTGGATCATCGTCGCGACGGATGCCTATAGCACCGGGCCGTGGGAGCAGGTGCGCAGCGAGCAGGTGCATCTTCCCTATTTCAACCTGGCGACCGCGCCGCTCAGTCACAACCTGCGAAAGTCCATCCTTCCCGGCCGCGAAGGCGTATGGGACACAAAGGAAATCCTGTCCTCGTTCCGGATGGACCAGGCCGGGCGCCTGGTCTTCGGCAGCGTCGGGGCGCTGCGCAATACCGGTGCTGCGGTTCACAAAAGCTGGGCGAAGCGTTCCCTCAAGAAACTCTTTCCGCAGATCGGCGACGTGCAGTTCGAGTGCGAGTGGTACGGCAAGATCGGCATGACCGACAATGCGCTGCCACGCTTCCACAAATTCGCGCCGAATGTCGTAGGCTTCTCCGGCTATAATGGCCGCGGCATTGCGCCGGGCACGGTCTTCGGCCGCACGCTGGCGCAGCATATTCTCGGGCGGATTGCGGAATCGGACCTGCCGCTTGCCGCTGACGGACCCGCGCGCGCCCGGTTTTCGTGCGCTCAAGGAAATGTGGTACGAGGCCGGCGCTCAGGTCGCTCACTTCGCCGACGCCCGCTTTTAAGAAGAAGCCTGCAAATCAAGACTGGGAAAATTGGAAACACGACAATGACCATTGCTAACCTTGATCTCGCAGCCGAGACGAAGAAACTGCTTTCCGAACTCGGCGTCGATGCGGCTCGATATACCGGCGGCACGCTCCGCGTCACTTCGCCGGTCACGGGCAAGGAAATCGGCCTGCTCAAGGAGCATTCCGTCGCTGATGCCAAGAAGGCGATCGACGAGGCGCACAAGGCTTTCGCGGAATGGCGCGCCGTTCCGGCGCCGAAGCGCGGCGAACTCGTCCGTCTGCTTGGCGAAGAGCTTCGCGCGGCGAAGTCGGCGCTCGGCCGCCTCGTTTCGATCGAAGTCGGCAAGATCACCTCCGAAGGCCTCGGCGAGGTCCAGGAAATGATCGACATCTGCGACTTCGCCGTCGGCCTTTCGCGCCAGCTCTACGGTCTGACGATAGCCACCGAGCGTTCCGAACACCGCATGATGGAAAGCTGGCATCCGCTCGGCGTGGTCGGCATCATTTCCGCCTTCAACTTCCCGGTCGCCGTCTGGTCGTGGAATGCGGCGCTGGCGCTCGTCTGCGGCAATTCCACCGTCTGGAAGCCGTCGGAAAAGACACCGCTCACGGCCCTTGCCGTGCAGGCGCTGTTCGAAAAGGCGCTGAAGCGTTTCGTCGCCGAAGGCGGCCAGGCGCCGGCAAACCTCTCGACGCTCTTGATCGGCGGCCGCGATGTCGGCGAAGTTCTCGTCGATCACCCGAAGGTGCCGCTGGTTTCCGCCACCGGCTCCACGGCCATGGGCCGCGCTGTCGGTCCGCGCCTGTCGCAGCGTTTCGCCCGCGCAATCCTCGAACTCGGCGGCAACAACGCGGCGATCATCTGCCCGACGGCCGATCTCGATCTCACGCTTCGCGGCGTCGCCTTCTCCGCCATGGGCACTGCCGGCCAGCGCTGCACCACGCTTCGCCGCCTCTTCGTGCACGAGAGCATCTACGATCAGCTCGTTCCGCGCCTGCAGAAGGCCTATGGTTCGGTCACGATCGGCAATCCGCTCGAAGCCGGCACTCTGGTCGGCCCGCTGATCGACAAGGCCGCCTTCGAGAAGATGCAGTCGGCGCTTTCCGAAGCCAAGGCGGCAGGCGGCAAGGTCACCGGCGGCGAGCGTGTCGAGAACGGTTCTGCCGATGCCTTCTATGTGCGTCCGGCGCTGGTCGAGATGCCGTCGCAGACGGGTCCGGTCGAGCACGAGACCTTCGCGCCGATCCTCTATGTCATGAAGTACACGGATTTCGACGAGGTGCTCGAGCTGCACAACGCCGTGCCGCAAGGCCTCTCATCCTCGATCTTTACAAACGACATGCGCGAAGCCGAAACCTTCGTTTCCGCTCGCGGGTCGGACTGCGGTATCGCGAACGTCAATCTCGGTCCGTCGGGCGCTGAAATCGGTGGCGCCTTCGGTGGCGAAAAGGAAACCGGCGGCGGGCGCGAGTCCGGCTCGGATGCCTGGAAGGCCTACATGCGCCGCACGACGAACACGATCAATTACGGCAAGACGCTGCCGCTCGCTCAGGGCGTCAAGTTCGACGTCGAGTGACCGAAAGCCGCACTGAGCCTGAAGGGACGATGACGTAACACCGCCATCGTCCCTTCTTTTTGCCCAAGGTTCTCTCCATGCATCTGACACTTGCCGCGGCCGAAGCGCTGGTCATCGACGCTTTGAAGCGCAGCGGCGTGGAGAGGGAAATGCGCGAAGGCATGCGTTGGAACATGGCATCGAAGTCGAGGACGACGGGATCGATGCCATTCTGGCGATATAGAATGGTTCTAAAGTTGAGATTTTTTTTCAAGTATTTGTGATGAGCGTAGCCCTTTGTAAACTTGAAAAAGCCAATCAAGAAAAATATAGGGGTGCGTATCACCCGAGTTCGGGTGACACCGCCATGGAGGGCATCAATGAAAATTTCTCTTCCGCGCTTTTCCGCGCTTGCTTTTGCCGCCTCGCTTCTTGCAGCGACGTCGCTGGCTTCCGGCGTGAATGCGCAGGATTCCGAAGGCATCGTCGTTTACAACGCCCAGCATGAAAGCCTCGGCCGTGAGTGGATCGATGCCTTTACGAAGGAAACAGGCATCAAGGTGACCATGCGCCAGGGCAGCGACATGCAGTTCGCTAACCAGATCATCCAGGAAGGCGATGCCTCCCCGGCCGACGTATTCCTGACCGAGAATTCCCCGGCCATGACGCTTGTCGACGGCGCCGGCCTCTTTGCCCCGGTCGACAAGGAAACGCTCGATCAGGTTCCGGAGCAGTACCGTCCGGCCGACGGCATGTGGACCGGCATTGCCGCCCGCACGACCGTCTTTGCCTACGACAAGACCAAGCTGACCGAAGACAAGTTGCCGAAGTCCATGCTCGACCTCGCCGATCCGGCCTGGAAGGGCCGCTGGGGTGCGCGCCTGCCGGTGCCGATTTCCAGGCGATCGTCGGTGCGCTGCTGCAGCTGAAGGGCGAGGACGCCACCGCTGCCTGGCTGAAGGCGTCTGAAGGACAACGTAACGCCTTACAAGGGCAACAGCGTTGCCATGAAGGCCGTCAACGCCGGCGAAGTCGAAGGCGCGATCATCTATCACTACTACTGGTTCGGCGATCAGGCGAAGACCGGCGAAAACAGCAAGAATGTCGGCCTGCACTACTTCAAGAACCAGGATCCGGGCGCATTCGTCAGCGTTTCGGGCGGCGGTATCCTGAAGTCGACGCAACACATGAAGGAAGCCCAGGCATTCCTGAAGTTCGTCGCCAGCAAGACCGGACAGGATAGTCCTGAAGAACGGCACTCCTATGAATATGCCGTCGCAACGAGCCCCTTCCAACGACAAGCTCGTTCCGCTCGCCGATCTGAATGCGCCGAAGGTCGAAGCATCCGACCTCGACAGCAAGAAGGTCGTGGAGCTTATGACGGCTGCCGGCCTTATCTAAGTCCTTCTGCCGCAGGCTGTTCCGCTCAAAACTATTGCATTTGACTCAAGAAAACCTTACGGCATGAGCCGATCCCCGCCAACCGCTGGAAACAGAAGCGGTTGCCTTCCTTTTTCAGCGACAAAAGGCGCGGGCCTTGCTGCAAGACAACAGATCATTTGCTTCTGAGTTCGCGCCCTTCAGTGAAGCGCCCGGGTCGGCGATGGTTTGATGCGCAGGCGCATGCCCCACGTCTCCGTCGTCGCCTTTGCAACGCTGGTCGCGATCCTGAGCCTCGTGCCGCTCGGCTTCATCGGCTGGGTTACCTGTCGAGGTGGGCTGGCATACCGTTGAGGAACTGGTGTTCCGGCCGCGCGTCGGCGAGTTGCTCGTCAATACCGTCTTCCTCGAGGCGCTCACCATTCCCTTGTCGATCGTTCTTGCGGTGACGCTCGCCTGGCTGACGGAGCGGACCGACATCCCCTTTCCGCGCATATGGTCGTGGCTTGCCGTCGCGCCGCTCGCCGTTCCGGCCTTCGTGCACAGCTATGCCTGGGTCAGCCTCGTTCCCGGGATGCGCGGCCTGCAAAGCGGCGTATTCGTTTCCGTACTCGCCTATTATCCGTTTCTCTATCTGCCGGTTGCCGCCGCCCTTCGCCGCCTCGACCCGGCGATCGAGGATGCGGCGGCATCGCTCGGCCTCGGTCCGTGGCGCGTCTTCTTCCGCACGATCCTGCCGCAGTTGCGGCTTGCGATCTGCGGGGGCTCGCTGCTTGATCGGGCTGCATCTGCTTGTCCGAATACGGCCTGTTCGTGATGATCCGCTTCGACACCTTCGCGACCGCGATCGTCGATCAGTTCCAGTCCGCCTATAACAGCCCTGCCGCCAACATGCTCGGCGGTGTGCTCGTCGCCTGCTGCCTCTTCCTGCTCGGCCTCGAAATCCTGCTCCGCGGCAACGAGCGTTATGCCCGCGTCGGCTCCGGCTCCGCGCGCCCCGCCGATCGCCGCCGTCTCGGCTGGTTCGTGGTGCCTGCGATCCTGTTGCCGGCCGTGCTTGCAGTCCTGACGCTCGGGGTGCCGCTGGTAACGCTCGGTCGCTGGCTTTATCTGGGCGGTGCGGACATCTGGCGGCTGGACACGGTCGGGAATGCTTTCATTCAGACGATCGTCCTTGCCGTCGCTGGCGGCGTGCTGGCGACGATCGCGGCCGCGCCGATGGCCTGGCTTTCGGTTCGCGCACCGGGCCGCTTCCAGCGGGTGCTGGAAGCCTGCCATTATTACGTCGGCTCGCTTCCGGGCGTCGTCGTGGCGCTGGCACTGGTCACGATCACCGTGCGGGTGGCGCTGCCGCTCTACCAGACCTTTGCGACGCTCGCTCGTCGCTTATGTCCTACTCTTCCTGCCGCGCGCCATGGTCGGTCTTCGCGCCAGCATCGCACAGGCGCCGGTAGAACTGGAGCGGGCCGCCATGGGTCTTGGACGTACCCCGTCGCAGGCCGTGCGCCAGATTACCATGCGGCTTGCCGCCCCCGGCTTTGCTGCGAGCGTTGCGCTATCGGCACTCGGCATCACCAACGAATTGACGGCAACGCTGATGTTGTCGCCGAACGGCGTTGAAACGCTGGCCACGAGATTCTGGTCTCTGACCAGCGAAATCGACTATGTGTCGGCCGCTCCCTATGCGGTGATGATGATCGTGTTGTCGCTGCCGCTGACGCTTCTTCTCTATGCCCAATCGAAACGGACTGCCGGCCAATGACCCTGCTTACGATCCAGTCTGCCAGCAAGCGCTATGGTCCGGTGAAGGCGCTGGACAAGGTGACGCTGGAAGTTGCGGCCGGCAGCCGTACCGCGGTTGTCGGTCCCTCAGGCTCCGGCAAGACGACGCTGCTGCGCATCATCGCCGGTTTCGAGCGGCCGGATGAAGGCCGGATCGTTCTGAATGGCCAAGCGCTCGCCGAAGGCTCGGCAGTGGTTCCTGCCCATAAGCGCGGCATCGGCATCGTTTCGCAGGACGGCGCGCTTTTTCCGCACCTGAGCGTCGCCGATAACATCGGCTTCGGCTTCCAGCGCGGCGCCCCCGATCGTGAAAAGCGGATCATCGAATTGCTGGATATGGTCGAGCTCGACCGCAACATGCTGACGCGCCGCCCGCATCAGCTCTCCGGCGGTCAGCAGCAGCGCGTGGCGCTCGCCAGGGCGCTTGGCCGCAAACCGCGCCTCATGCTGCTCGACGAGCCGTTTTCAGCACTCGACACCGGCCTTCGCGAGAACATGCGCAAGGCGGTTGCCCGCGTGCTGCAGGCAGCAGGCATCACGACGATTCTCGTAACCCATGACCAGGCCGAGGCGCTTTCCTTCGCGGATCAGGTGGCGGTGCTGCGGGAAGGCAAGCTGGTTCAGGCTGGTTCGCCGCAATCGCTCTATCTGCATCCGAAAGATCGCGAGACCGCGCTGTTCCTCGGCGATGCCGTCATGCTTCCGGCGATCATTCGCAATGGCGTTGCCGATTGCGCGCTCGGTCGCGTTGCCGTCGAGGGCCAGCATCAGGGCAAGGCTGAAATCATGCTGCGGCCGGAGCAGATCCGCGTCGTTCCCGACGACGGCGAACCCGTTTATGGCGGCCGCGTCGTCGAGGTAGAGTTCGGGGGCGCGACCTGCACGGTCGCGGTGTCGCTCGAGGGCGTGGCTCTGCCGCCGATCGTCATCAAGACGTCGAGCGTGGCCCTGCCTGCGCGCGGCGACCGCGTTCGCCTCGATATCGCAGGAAAGGCGCATGTCTTCGGCGGCCGTTAAGCCGTCCTTCGCGAAACGCCTGGCGTTTCCGCTTGCTCCAGCCAGCCGCCTGTGAAACCGGCCTGCTCCAGGCCGCGACGGATCACCGGCGATTGCCGCATCAGGTTCCAGATGAAATCCGACCGGTCGTTTTCGATCGTCATCACCAGCAATCCCTGATCGATGGCGACGCAGCGATCGTCCACCCAGCCCTCCGGCCGCGCGGTCTTGACCGTAGGATTGAAGCCGCCGGGAAAGCGGTCTTCGCAAAGCAGGTTGGGATAGGTCGCAAGCAGCGCCTTCAGGCCATCGAGAGCTGCCTGCCGGTCGTAGGGTAGCGACGCGAGCGCCGCCCAGGGGGCGATCGTGCCGTCGTCCGGGCCAAGCGGTGCTCCGCGCGCAGCGTAACCGAGGACCTTCGGATGGCGGCCGCCGCGCATGCGCCGTGTAGGCGGTGGACCGTCCGAAGCGGAAAGTCCCCAGATATCCTTGTTATACCCTACGAAATGCCCGGGATTGCGCTCGGCATAATCGCGCTGCACGGCGATCGAAACCTGCGTGTTGCGGAAATAGTCCCAGTTGCGCGCCGCCATCTCCTTGTCCTGAATTCCGCGAAAATCGATCCAGGCATGCGAGAAGAGGTGGATGAAGAGCGGTCCGGCATAAAGATAGGGCTGCTTGCCGAAGAGCATCCACGAATAGCTCGAGACGAAGGCATCGTAGCTCGATTGCGGAATCGGATGGGTCGGCGAGGCAAGTGCCAGCGTGTAGAGCAGGATCGCCTCGTCATATCCCTGCCAGCGCCAGCGCAGAAAGCCGCTGCCAGGCTTCCAGCCCATGCACACGGTCTGCCCCTTGTTCAGCGCCCACTGCCAGTCGATCCGCTCGTAGATGAATGTCGCAAGCTCGCGGATTTCCGTTTCGGCCTCGCCGGCACCATCGAAATAGGCGGCAGCCGTCAACATACCTGCGACGAGCAGGGTGGTGTCGATCGTCGAGAGCTCGCTGTTCCACGCACGGTGGCCGGTGTCCATGTGCAGGAAGTGATAATAGAAGCCGCGATAGCCCGTCGCGTGGCGTTCGCGCCCCTGATGGCTTTCGGCAAAGAAGCGGAGCGTCGTCAGTGTCCGGCCTGCGGCGTCCGCCCGCGTCATCCATCCGCGTTCGACGGCAACCGCGTAGCTGGAGAGCGCAAATCCGACGGCAGCGATGCTGCACGGAACCCCAGGTATGGACGTATCCGGGACAAGGCCGTTCTCAGGATTGGAATATTTCAGAAAATACTCGAATGCGGATCTTTGCAGCCTGTCGATCAGCGCCGCGTCCGTCTCACCAATTCGTTGCAGCATACATCAAACCAACTGTTGCGCCCCGCCTCAACATGGTGATGCGTTGCGCACAAATCAATTGATTTTCAGATGGCGCGACAAATGGCTGCGATCGGTCGTTTGACCGCCACAGGCAACGGCGAGGCAACGGCATGCAACGCCACGAAGGTCGAGGACAGAAGAGAGCGAGTGAAATGACAGCAACGCATGCGTGATCGCATGTTGCGCTGATTTCTTCTTTCGGAGAGAAACTGGAGCGGGCGAAGGGATTTGAACCCTCGACCCCAACCTTGGCAAGGTTGTGCTCTACCCCTGAGCTACACCCGCTCAATCCGCATCGGTCCGGGGTAGTTGGTGGACCGTGGGCTGCCGCCTTGCGGCGACGGGCGCTATATGGCCCAACCGATTTTCAAATGCAACAGGGAAATGACGGAAAGGCCAAGAAAAATTCCAAGGCTTCGGGAGCGGCTTTGCAAAGCGCTGCATTTCCAAGGAAACGCGCCTACGCGCGAACATTGCAAAACATGTTGCGCCGACTTAATCAGGGCGCCTCACCTTTTTCCTTCCAGCGCAAGACGGATGCCGCGATGACCGAAGCCAAGCCGAAAACACAGAGACGATCTTTTTGCCTTTCTCGATGGCCTCGGCATCGCCCACACCACGCAGGATCATGCGCCGGTCTTCACCGTGGCCGAATCGGTATCGCTGCGCGACGAGATGCCGGGCGGGCACACCAAGAACCTTTTCGTGAAAGACAAGAAGGATCAGTTCTACCTCTTGACCGTCGAGGAACATGCCGTCGTCGATCTCAAGACGGTGCATACGCTGATCGGTGCGGCAAGCAAGGTCTCGTTCGGCAAGCCGGAGAAGCTGATGGAATATCTCGGCGTCATCCCCGGGGCGGTCACTGCCTTCGGCGCCATCAACGACACGGGCAACAACGTGACATTCGTGCTCGATGCCGACCTGATGAAGGAAGAGATCATCAATTGCCATCCGCTGTCCAACGATGCGACGACCTCGATCGCGAGCGCCGATCTCATTCGATTCATGGAAGCGACCGGCCATAAGCCGCTTGTCTTGAAAGTGACGGCCTGACATACGATTTTAACGCTAGAAAAAAGCCGGGGGACCGGCACGGCGGGAGATAGCAATGAGCGGTAGCGATAATCCTTACGCAAATTCCTTCGGCGCGCAGATGTCGGCAAAGGCGAGCTTTGGCTCGGCGCCGCAGCCCGCGGCAGCCGGCGGCCTCATCAAGGACACGACGACCGCCAACTTTCGCGAAGGACGTCATCGAGGAGTCGCGCAATCAGCCCGTGCTTGTCGATTTCTGGGCGCCCTGGTGCGGTCCGTGCAAGCAGTTGACGCCGGTCCTGGAAAAGGTGGTCAACGAAGCTCAGGGCCGCGTCAAGCTCGTGAAGATGAACATCGACGACCATCCGTCGATCGCAGGCCAGCTCGGCATCCAGTCGATCCCGGCTGTCATCGCCTTCGTCGGCGGCCGTCCCGCCGACGGCTTCATGGGTGCGGTACCGGAAAGCCAGGTTCGCCAGTTCATCGACCGCCTCGCCGGTCCTGCCGGTGCCGATCAGGCAGCCGAAATCGAAGCGGTGCTCGAGGAGGCGGCGGGGCTTCTGGCGGCGGGCGATGTCAACGGTGCTGCGCAGCTTTACGGCGCTGTGATGCAAGCCGATCCGGAAAATGCCAAGGCGCTTGCCGGCATGGCCGAATGCATGATTGCAGCCAACCAGCATCAGCGTGCTCGCGAAGCGCTGACCGATCTGCCGGAAGAGCTTGCCAAGGATGCGGCCATTCAGGCGGTCCTCACAGAAGCTCGACCAGATCGAAGAGGCCCGCAAGCTTGGCGATCCCATTCTCCTGGAACAGGACCTCGCGCGCGATCCGGACAACCACGAAGCGCGCATGAAGCTTGCAAAGATCCTCAACGTCGAAGGAAAGCGCGACGAGGCCGCCGATCATCTGCTTCTACATCATGCGCAAGGACCGGGCTTTCGATGACGACGGCGCACGCCGGCAGCTTCTGCAGTTCTTCGACGTCTGGGGCTTCAAGGATCCGGCGACGGTGGCAGCGCGCCGCAAGCTTTCGGCGATGCTGTTCTCATAACTTTACAAGCCCTGCCCTTGCGTTTTTAGGGAAGGGCACCACATTTCAGAGCCAGGGCAGGAGGATCGTTTTCCTCCTGCGCGGGCGAATGCGGGACCAGTTTTGATGCAAGTCGGGAATGCCAGATATTTAAAGCCCGGCGATCTGCCAGATTCGATCGCCGTCTTTCCGCTGACCGGCGCACTTCTCCTGCCTACGGGGCAGCTTCCGCTGAATATTTTCGAGCCGCGTTACCTGGCGATGTTCGACGCGGCACTGGCCGGCAACCGGCTGATCGGAATGGTTCAGCCCGCGCTTGGCGAATGGCGAGGTAAAGGGCAGCGAGCCCCAGCTTGCTCCCGTCGGCTGCATCGGCCGGATCACCTCCTTCGCGGAGACGGGCGACGGGCGCTATATCGTTTCGCTGACGGGCGTTTGCCGTTTCCGTCTGCTTGGCGGAGAAGATGACGCATGAGCCGTTCAGAACGCTTCCGCATCGCCCCCTTCATCTCCGATCTTTCCGCACGCGACGAGGAGGATGCGGTCGATCGTGCGCGCTTTGCTGTCCGCCTTCAAGGCTTATCTCGACGCCAACAAGCTGGAGGCCGATTGGGATAGCGTCGAGCGCGCCAGCAATCTGACGCTCGTCAACTCTCTTGCGATGATGTCGCCATTCGGACCGGCGGAGAAACAGGCGCTGCTCGAGGCTCCCGATCTCAAGACCAGGGCGGAAACGCTGATCGCCATTACCGAGATCGTGCTCGCGCGCGTTTTCGGTGACTCCGATACGGTTTTGCAGTAGTCATCGGCCATGGACGAAAAACTCAGCCGCGTCGATCCCAAACTGCTCGAGCTTTTGGTCTGTCCGCTGACCAAGGGCAGGCTCAGCTATGACCGCGAGCACAATGAACTCGTCTCGGAAAAGGCGCGGCTTGCCTATCCGATCCGCGACGGCATCCCGATCATGCTGGTTTCAGAGGCCCGGCGGCTGGACGACTAGAGACGGATTTGCCCTGACCGCATCGTTCTAGATCGCTTCGCCCGCCAGAAGCCGGGGATTGTTCTTCGCCGTCGTGCCGGCTGCCTGGCCGATGAAGAAGGACTTGAGGTGCGGCAGCCTGTCGACGATGCCGAGGCCAATGTCGCGGGCGATGCGCACCGGCGTCACGTCGTTCGAGAACAGCCGGTTCAGCACGTCGGTTGTCACTCCCATGCGGAAGGTGTCGAAGCGCCGCCAGGTCTGGTAGCGCTCGAGAATATTGATCGAGCCGATATCGAGGCCGAGGCGATCGGCCTCGACGATCGTTTCGGCCAGCGCCGCCACGTCCTTGAAACCGAGATTGAGGCCCTGGCCGGAAATCGGATGAATGCCGTGTGCGGCATCGCCCGCAAGTGCGAAGCGCGGCGCCACGAAGGCGCGGGCGAGCGTCAGGCCGAGCGGAAAGGCGCGCCTTTCGCCGATGACCTTGAGCGCGCCGAGCTTGTGGCCGAAGCGGCGCTCCAGTTCCTCGTCGAAGATCAGATCGTCGCCGGCGACAAGCCGGTCGGCATCGTTGGTGAATTCGGTCCAGACGAGCGAAGAACGGTTGTTGGTGAGCGGCAGGATCGCAAAGGGGCCGGAGGGGAGGAAGTGTTCTTCGGCGCAGCCATTGTGCGGCCGCTCGTGCTCGACGGTCACCACGATGCCGGACTGGCCGTAGTCCCAGCTGACCGTCTTGATGCCCGCCAGATCGCGGAGCTTCGACCGCACGCCGTCGCAGGCGACGAGCAGGCGTGACTCCAGCGTACTGCCATCGGAGAGCGTGACGGAGATATGATTTTCTTCCGTTGCCAGCCCCGTGGCGCTCAGCCCATGCCGGATTTCGATGCCAAGCCGCTGGCAGACGCCGCGAAGCGCGCGAACCATGACGGCGTTCGGGATCATGTGCGCAAAGGGCCGGCCCTCTTCCACCTCGCCATCGAAGGTCAGGAAAACCGGGCGAACCGGATCGGATGTCCTGGAATCGGTGACGATCATCTTGGTGATCGGCTGGGCTTCCGGCAGGATTTCGTCCCAGATACCGAAGACCTCCAGCATCTTTGATGCCGCGGCAATGATCGCGGAGGCGCGCATATCCTTCTGCCAGACATGCTCGGGTGCCGCCTCGACGACGGTAACATCAAGGTGGGGCGCTGCCTGTTTGACCGCGACCGCTGCCGAAAGGCCGACGTAACCTCCGCCAACAACCAGCATGTCCAGCATCGCCTATTCCCCGCGCCTTGTGATTACAATCGTGATCTATATAGATCATCGCTTCCTCACTTCCTACAGCCGGGAGCCGAACAAAATGACGAAAGACGCGGCCAAACCGACCGCCATGGAGACCCTGCTTGCGACGCTCGATCTCGAGCCGATCGAGGTGGATATCTTTCGCGGCCGCAGTCCGCAGGTCGGCTGGCAACGCGTTTTCGGCGGCCAGGTGATCGGTCAGGCGCTGATGGCGGCGCAGCGGACGATCGAGGCCGAGCGCTTCGTTCACTCGCTGCATGCCTATTTCATGCGTCCGGGCGATCCTTCCGTGCCGATCGTCTATCAGGTGGAGCGCATCCGCGACGGATCGAGCTTCAACACGCGCCGGGTCGTCGCGATCCAGCACGGCAAGGCAATCTTCGCGCTCTCATGCTCCTTCCAGATCGAGGAGCCGGGTTTCGACCATCAGATCGCAATGCCCGACGTCCCGATGCCGGAAAAGCTGCTCGGCGAGCAGCAGATCAAGGAGCAGTATCTGGCGCATGCGCCGGCGGCCGTGCGCAAATATTGGGAACGCGAGCGGCCGATCGAGATCCGGCCTGTTTCGCTGACGCATTATTTTTCCGACAGGAAGCTCGACCCGCGCCAGGACGTCTGGGTGCGCGCAACGGGCCCGGTCCCCGATGACCGGCTCTATCAAGCTGCAGTGCTTGCCTATCTTTCTGACATGACGTTGCTCGATACCTCGCTTTATGCCCATGGAACCTCGATCTTTGACCAGAGCCTGCAGGTTGCCAGTCTCGACCATTCCATGTGGTTCCACCGTCCGGACAAACTCGACGACTGGCTGCTTTATACGCAAGACAGCCCATCTGCTTCCGGCGCCCGCGGCCTTACTCGCGGTAGCCTGTTTACGCGATCCGGTGTCCTGATTGCGTCAGTGGCGCAGGAAGGTTTGATTCGGAAAAAGGCAAATGAATAAAAAATGTGCAAATTTGTAAATTTGGGCATTATTTGGGCGACTATTGCCCCATCATTTGCCTTTTAAATAGCAACATTTCATTATAATCCTTTTACTTATCAATAACTTATACGTGGCCTCGAATCTGGCACGCCCCTTGAATGTATAGCTCCGGTCGCTGCTCGTGAACGTCAGCGGCAAGGAGAGTCGGCTCCGCGCCGAGGATAACGAAGGATGGGAAACCAGATGAAAATTGTGATGGCCATTATCAAGCCGTTCAAGCTCGATGAGGTCCGCGAAGCCCTCACGGCGATCGGCATTCAGGGCCTGACCGTGACCGAAGTGAAGGGCTACGGGCGCCAAAAGGGACATACCGAAATCTACCGCGGCACCGAATATGCGGTCAGCTTCCTGCCGAAGCTCAAGATCGAAATCGCAGTCGCATCCGAAATCGTCGACAAGGCTGTCGAAGCCATCGCGTCGTCGGCCAAGACCGGCCAGATCGGCGACGGCAAGATCTTCGTCTATTCGATCGACCATGCCGTCCGCATCCGCACGGGCGAAACCGATACCGAAGCGCTGTAAGAACCGCTGAGCAAGGAGCTTTATTCCAATGTCAATTTCGAAGTTTTCCTCCACCTTTGCGCGGCTCGGCGCTGCGTCCGCCGCGCTTCTCGCGCCGGTCGTCGCCTTCGCGCAGGAGACCGCACCGGCCGCTGCCGCCGCTGCCCGCGCCATGACCATGGACAAGGGCGACAATACCTGGATGCTCGTCTCCACGGTACTCGTGCTGCTCATGACCATTCCAGGCCTCGCGCTCTTCTACGGCGGTCTCGTTCGCGCCAAGAACATGCTCTCCGTTCTCATGCAGGTCTTCATGATCACGGCTGTCGTCATGATCATCTGGGTCACCTACGGCTATTCCCTCGCCTTCACCGACGGCGGTTCGCTGAACAGCTTCGTTGGCGGCTTCTCAAAGGCCTTCCTCGCCGGCGTCGATACGACGACGCTTGTCGGAAACCTTCACCAAGGGCGTCGCCATTCCGGAGCTGACCTTCGTCTGCTTCCAGATGACCTTCGCCTGCATCACGCCGGCCCTGATCGTCGGCGCATTCGCCGAACGCATCAAGTTCTCGGCCGTCATGCTCTTCGTCATCCTCTGGGTCACCTTCGTCTACTTCCCGATGGCGCACATGGTCTGGTTCTGGGGCGGTCCGAGCTCCTATTCCAGCCCGGCCGGTCTGATCTTCTCCTACGGCGCGATCGACTTCGCCGGCGGCACCGTCGTTCACATCAACGCCGGTATCGCCGGTCTCGTCGGTGCCATCATGCTCGGCAAGCGTACGGGCTATAAGAAGGACATCATGGCTCCGCACTCGATGACGCTCACCATGGTCGGCGCATCGCTTCTGTGGGTCGGCTGGTTCGGCTTCAACGCCGGCTCCAACCTTGAAGCCAACGCCTATGCTTCGCTCGCCATGATCAACACCTTCGTGGCAACGGCTGCCGCCGCTGTTTCCTGGTGCATCGTTGAAACCTTCGCCCGCGGCAAGGCCTCCATGCTGGGTGCCGCTTCGGGTGCCGTCGCCGGTCTCGTTGCCGTTACGCCGGCAGCAGGCTTCGCAGGTCCGATGGGTTCGATCGTTCTCGGCCTCATCGTCTCGCCGGTCTGCTACTTCTTCGTCGACGTCGTGAAGAACAAGTTCAACTACGACGACAGCCTTGACGTCTTCGGCGTCCATTGCATCGGTGGTATCATCGGCGCAATCGGCACCGGCATCCTCGTCAACCCGGCTCTCGGCGGTGCAGGTATCGTCGACTACTCGACGCCGGACTTCGCCGCTTCCTATGCCGGTACGGCAACTCAGGTCTGGGCTCAGTTCAAGGGCGTCCTGACGACCCTCATCTGGTCCGGTGTCGGTTCCGCGATCCTCTACAAGATCGTCGACGTCGTCGTCGGTCTGCGCGTGACCGTCGAAGCAGAGCGCGAAGGTCTCGACCTGTCGACCCACGGCGAAGCCGCTTACCACTCTTCTTGATTACAGGGATTGCGGCGCCCGGCGAGGGCGCCGCAGAACAGCCCGTCGCGGCCTATCGAAACGTATAAGCCGCATTTTGGCCCGAACCTTTTGAGGTTCGGGCCCTTTTATTTTCCAGGCCGGCCTCATCCGTGCTCTGCATGGTTAACATCGCTTTAACCCTCCTCTGATTAGGTGGAGCGGACGCACATTGCGCGGCGACGCATCGGCGATTCGCGCGCTCAGCATTGGACGGGTTGGGTACATGGCAAGAAGCACGTCGCCGGGGATCGATAGCCGGCCGGACCGGTTCTCCCTTTCGGGATTCGCGTTCAGGCAGGCGCAGGCACTCCTGGGCTTTGCGATCTTCCTGCTACTGGGCCTGGCGGTCGCAGCGCTTGCGACATGGAACGTCACAGATCCCAGCTATTCCTACGCGACCAGCAATCCACCGACCAACATCCTGGGATATGGCGGCGCCGCTTTTGCCGACATCGCGATGCAGTTCTTCGGGCTTGCAAGCGTGGTCGCGCTTCTGCCCGTCGTTGCCTGGGCGCTGGCGCTGATTTCCGGCCGTCAGATCAGCCGTATTCCAGCGCGGGCAGGTGCCTGGGGCCTCGGTTCGATCTTTTCCTCTGCCGTCGTCGGATGCTTTCCGCCGCCGCTCACCTGGCCGATTCCGAACGGCATTGGCGGCGTCATCGGCGATATGATCCTTCGTTTTCCAGCACTCTTCGTCGGCGCCTATCCCAGCGGCACCTTTGCGACGGCCGTCGGCTGCGTGTTTGCGCTGCCGACCGCCTGGATGATGCTCTTCGCCGCCGGGATCATCGGCCGCACGGAAGCCGACGAGGATGACGACGATGATCTCGTCGATACACGCTCCAAGGCACGCTCGGTTGGTGACCGATGAGAGTGATGACGAGGAAGAGGGCGGCTGGCTCGCGTTTGGGGCGCTGACGCATGCCTGGTACATGAGCCAGGCGCGCATGCGCCGTATCTTCGGCATGGGACCGCGCAAGCGCCGCCAGAGTGATTTCGAATCGCCTTATGACTTCAACGATGATGAATTCGGCACGCTGAACGAACCTGTCCGAGCCAAGGCGCCGGCAGGCCGCGGTGAGCGCCTCGATCCGTCGATGGAGCCACGTGCCTCGCAGCGCCGCATCGTTTCCGCGCCGTCGATCTCGCTCGATGACGACGACGATGACGACATGCCGTTCGATAGCGATATGCCTCGGCGTCCGGCCGATATCCTGCCGGACGACGATGACGAGACTGGATGATACGTGCGCCGGCAAAGGCTGCAGGTGGCAAGCCCGAGCCGCGCGTCGTGCCGCAGATCTCGCGTCCGAAACCGGGTGCCCGCATCGAGCGCGAATCGCAGGGTTCCTTCATTCGCCCGGAGGGCTTTCAGCTTCCCTCCATGCATCTGCTCGCCGAGCCGAAGAATGTCGTCCGTGACTCATCGCTTTCCGCCGATGCGCTGGAGCAGAACGCGCGCATGCTCGAAGGCGTTCTTGAAGACTTCGGCGTCAAGGGCGAGATCATCCATGTCCGTCCCGGCCCGGTCGTCACGCTTTACGAGCTTGAGCCGGCCCCCGGCATCAAGTCCTCCCGTGTCATCGGCCTTGCCGACGACATCGCCCGCTCGATGAGCGCGATCGCCGCCCGCGTCGCCGTCGTTCCCGGCCGCAATGCAATCGGTATCGAATTGCCGAACTCGACGCGCGAAACCGTCTACCTGCGCGAACTGATCGCATCGCGCGATTTCGAAGGCTCGAAGGCAAAGCTTGCCATGGCGCTCGGCAAGACGATCGGCGGCGAAGCCGTCATTGCCGATCTCGCGAAGATGCCGCACCTGCTGGTGGCCGGCACCACCGGCTCCGGCAAATCGGTCGCCATCAACACGATGATCCTGTCGCTGCTCTACCGCCTGACGCCCGAGCAGTGCCGCCTCATCATGATCGATCCGAAGATGCTGGAACTCTCCGTCTATGACGGTATCCCGCATCTGCTCTCGCCCGTCGTCACCGATCCGAAGAAGGCCGTCGTTGCGCTCAAATGGACGGTCCGCGAGATGGAAGAGCGCTACAAGAAGATGTCCAAGATCGGCGTGCGCAACATCGACGGCTTCAATGCGCGCGTCGAGCAGGCGCTCGCCAAGGGCGAGGCGATCTCGCGAACCGTGCAGACAGGCTTTGACCGCCACACCGGCGAAGCGATGTACGAGACCGAGGAATTCGACCTGCAGCCGATGCCCTATATCGTCGTCATCATCGACGAAATGGCCGACCTGATGATGGTCGCGGGCAAGGATATCGAAGGTGCCGTCCAGCGTCTCGCGCAAATGGCGCGTGCGGCCGGCATTCACGTCATCATGGCGACGCAGCGCCCGTCCGTCGACGTCATCACCGGCACGATCAAGGCAAACTTCCCGACGCGCATTTCCTTCCAGGTCACGTCGAAGATCGACAGCCGCACCATCCTTGGCGAACAAGGCGCCGAACAGCTGCTCGGCATGGGCGACATGCTCTACATGGCCGGCGGCGGGCGCATTCAGCGCGTCCATGGTCCCTTCGTTGCCGATATGGAAGTCGAAGCGATCGTTTCCTATCTAAAGACGCAAGGATCGCCGCAATATCTCGACGCGATCACTGCTGATGACGACGAGGATGGCGATTACGGCGGCGGTCCGGCGGGTACGGCCAACCTGGCGGATTCCGAGGATCCCTACGATCAGGCGGTCGCAATCGTGCTGCGCGACGGCAAGGCTTCGACGTCCTACGTCCAGCGCCGTCTCGGCATCGGCTACAATCGCGCAGCTTCATTGATCGAGCGAATGGAGCAGGAAGGCATCATCGGCCCGGCAAATCATGCCGGCAAACGCGAAATCCTCGTTCCGACGGAAGGTGATATACTCGATCGCTAGACGCCGGAAATTCTGCTGGGGCAATGGCTTCACGGAAACCTGATAGCCTCGAAAACGTTACTTTCTGCAGCGATGCTTCTGCGCCATGAAGACGCCGCCTTTCGGCAGCATGCAGGGCATCAAAGGAGACCTAGATGACCAACTCCGAACTCTACTTCAACGGCCTCTCGCTGACGCGCCGCCACCTTCTCGGTGCCATGGCGCTGGCTGCCGTTTCGATTGCTGGTCCCCTCGATGCCTTCGCACAGGCTGCCCGGACGGCTCTGCCGCACACCGGCTGCGCCGGACGGTTCCGCGGCGGCACAGGCTCGCGGCTGCCGCAGGCGGCTCCGCGACGGCACAGGCGATCGCCGATCATTTCTCCGGGGTCACCACCATGCAGGGCGAATTCGTCCAGTTCGGCCCGCGCGGTGAACAGACGGGCGGAAAGTTCTACATCCAGCGCCCAGGCAAGCTGCGGTTCAACTATGACGATCCGTCGCCGATCCGCGTCATTTCCGACGGCAGGAATGTTGCGGTCGGCAACCTGAAGCTGAAGACCTGGAGCCTCTATCCGCTTTCCAAGACACCGCTCAGCCTGCTGCTTGCACGCAGGATCGACCTGTCGGACGGTTCGGTGAAGAGCGTGAAGGAAGAATCGGATCTGACGACGATTGCGCTCGGCAACAGGACGATCTTCGGTAATTCGACGATCACCATGATGTTCGACCCGAAGACCTACGATTTGCGCCAGTGGACGATTACCGACAATCAGGGCAAGAACACGTCCGTGATGGTCTTCAATGTGAAGACCGGCGTTCAGTTCGATGACAGGGTCTTCAGAGTGCCCTACGAAAGCATCCAGGGCACTGCGGCTTCCCGCGATTGATGCCGGACGACATTCTGTGAAAAATGCCCGGTGAAAGCCGGGCGTTTTTGCTTGTGGACGTTCCATCGGCAACCCCTTTCCTCTAAGGGCTTTCCAGTCCTGTTGGAAAGGCAATGGCATGAGCTTCTCGATCACCACCTGGAACATCAATTCGGTGCGGCTGCGCATGCCGATCGTCGAGCAGTTCGTCCTCAAGCATAGACCCGACATCCTGTGCCTCCAGGAAACCAAGGTTCCGAACGAGCTCTTTCCGGCAGCTCCGCTGCGCGCCATGGGCTACGAGCACATCATCGTGCACGGCCAGAAGGGATACCACGGCGTCGCCATCGCCTCGCGCATCCCGCTTCTGGAAGACCATCGGCTGGACTACGGCAATGTTGGCCATGCGCGCCATATCTCGGCGGTCTTCGAGCGTGGAGGGCGCCGCGTCCGCCTGCATAACTTCTATGTTCCGGCCGGCGGCGACGAGCCGGATCCGGCCATCAATCCGAAGTTCGCCCACAAGCTGGATTTCGTCGAGGAAATGAAGCTGCTGAAGGCCAACGGCGAGGCGAATACTTCGGCGATCCTCGTCGGCGACCTGAACATCGCGCCGCTTGAGCATGACGTCTGGTCGCACAAGCAAATGCTCAAGATCGTCAGCCATACGCCCGTCGAAACCGAAGGCCTGCTGGAGGTCATGAAGCGCGGGGCCTGGCTCGATCTGATGCGCCAGCACGTGCCGCCGAGCGAAAAGCTCTACACCTGGTGGAGCTATCGCGCCAAGGATTGGCAGGCTGCCGATCGCGGCCGCCGCCTCGACCATGTCTGGTCATCCTCCGATCTCGGGCCGCTGCTTCAGCGCATCGAAGTCCTGAAGGAAGCGCGCGGCTGGGACCGTCCATCCGACCATGTGCCGGTGACGGCGTTCTTCGATCTCTGAGGTTACGAAAAGCGGTGAAGCTGCGCGGTAGCTCGCGCTGCCAATCGCGCGATGTTGTCGCGGATACGGTTTTCTATGACGCGGGCTGCGTCCGGATATTCTTCGATCAGTCGGTGGAACAGCGCCCGGGTGATGCGGATCACGCTGGAATCCTCCCGCGCGACCGCTGTGAACTTGCGCTCCACCAGCGTCACCAGCGCGAGTTCGGACAGCAACGTGCCGGGGCCTGCGATATGCTCGGACCTTCGGCTGACCATCCGCGCCTGTTGTGCTGAGCTCCAGCGCGCCGCTGACGACGACATAGGCGCTCTCCGCGGGCGATCCCTCGCGAAATAGCATCTGCCCGGTGGAGATCATACGCCGGTCGGCGCCGAAGGCGATCAACCGCAGCTGGTCAGCAGACATGCCTCTGAAGAGCGGCTGCTGTGCCAGCAGGTTAATATCGTCTGTCAGGGCCATGCGGCTTTTGCCTTACGGTATGATCTTGTAGCCGCCATTTTCCGTCACCAGGATTTCGGCATTCGACGGATCGCGCTCGATCTTCTGGCGCAGGCGGTAGACGTGCGTTTCAAGCGTATGGGTCGTCACGCCGGAATTGTATCCCCATACCTCTTCGAGAAGCACGTCGCGTGTGACCACCTTCTGTTCTGCGCGATAAAGATAACGGATGATCGCCGCTTCCTTCTCCGTGAGGCGGATCTTCTGGCCGTTCTGAGTGGTCAGAAGCTTCTGGCTCGGCTTGAAGAGATAGGGTCCGACGGTGAAGGTTGCATCCTCGCTCTGTTCGTGTTGGCGAAGCTGAACGCGGATGCGCGCCAGAAGCACGGCGAAACGGAACGGCTTGGTGACGTAGTCGTTGGCGCCGGCCTCCAGGCCAAGAATGGTGTCCGAATCGGTATCGTGGCCGGTCAGCATGATGATCGGCGCCTTGAAGCCGCCCTTGCGCAGCAGCTTTACAGCTTCTCGTCCGTCCATATCCGGCAGCCCGACATCCATGATCAGCAGGTCGACAGGCGTGTTGCGGGCGACTTGCAAGCCCTTGCCGGCCGTCGGCTCCTGCAGCACCGTGAACTCGTCATAGAGCGACAGCTGCTCCGTCAATGTTTCACGGAGGTCGTTATCATCATCCACCAGTAGAATGGTGCGTGCGGTCATGCGGTTCTGTTCCTCAGATTCCGTCCAATCAAGTCCTACGCCATATTCGATCGTTGGCAAAGACCAGAAGACGCGCTGTTGCCGGGCCGCGGCCGATGTGATTTCAATTGAAGTCACAAGCAAAACAAAAACATGTGAGAAAGATGGAGAAAAAAAGGCGAACCCGAAGAACGGTGCCATCCACCATTATCGTCCGCCCGGCACCCGGCAAGAAAAGCCGCGCGCTGGTTCAATGTGGTCCTCTCGTCGTTCCCGCCGCCATCGGCCGCTCCGGCCGCACTCTTTTAAAGCGCGAGGGCGACGGCGCAACGCCGGTCGCATCGATGAAGCTGCTTTATGGCTTCCGCCGCGGCGAGCATCCGAGCCGCCTGGAAACCGCCGCTTCCGATCCGCCGCATCCGTCATGACATGCTCTGGTGCGACCAATCGAGCGACCCGAACTACAATCGTCTTGTCAGGGCGCCGTTCCGCTCAAGCCACGAAGAGATGAAGCGCAAGGATGGGCTCTACGACATCTGCCTCGTCATGGACTGGAATATCACGTCCCGTGCGCGCAATCGCGGCTCGGCCATCTTTTTTCACCTGATAAAGCCGGGCTACCAGCCCACCGCCGGTTGCGTGGCCGTTAGCCCGCGCGACATGCGCCGGCTTTTGCCGCATATGCGCAAGGGAACAATCGTGCGTGTTATCTGATGCATCGGGGGTGATAATCTGCACGCCATGTCCTATATCTCGTTGCGACCGACGCTTGGGCTGAGAGGCGTGCCGGGAAATCCGCTAGCGGGTTCAATTCATGCCCGTCCAATTCTTTAAACTTCCGGAGATATATTGTGGCCAATCAACCCATCATCACTTTCCATGACGGACATTCCATTCCACAGGTCGGCCTCGGCGTATGGCAAACGCCGCAGGACATCGCAGCGCCGACGGTCCGCAAGGCCCTCGAAGCCGGCTACCGCCATATCGATACGGCCTCGGGCTATGACAACGAAGAGGGCGTCGGCGAGGGCGTGCGCTCATCGGGCCTCGACCGCAAGGATATTTTCATCACGACGAAGCTTCGCAACACCGATCAGGGCTACGACAACACCCTGCGTGCCTTCGAAGGCAGCCTGAAGAAGCTCGGCACGGATTATGTCGATCTCTACCTGATCCACTGGCCGTCGCCGCACCGCGGCCTGTATCGCGAAACCTGGAAGGCTTTCGTGAAGATCAAGGAGGAAGGTCGCGCCCGTTCGATCGGCGTTTCCAACTTCTATCCCGATCATCTGGATCACATCATCGGCGACACCGGCGTAGTTCCGGTCATCAACCAGATCGAACTGCATCCGGATTTCCAGCAGAAGGCCGCGCAGGATGCGCACAAGAAGCTGAATATCATCACCGAATCCTGGAGCCCGCTCGGCCAGGGCAAGTTCATCGCGAACCCGGTCATCGGCCAGATCGCCAAGAAGCACGGCAAGACGCCGGCGCAGGTCATCATTCGCTGGCACATCGATACTGGCCTGGTCGTGATCCCGAAGTCAGTGACGCCGTCGCGCATCGAGGAAAACTTCAAGGTCTTCGATTTCAAACTTGATGCGGAGGATATGGCGGCGATCGCCAAGCTCGACGACAAGGGTGCCCGCATGGGACCGGATCCGTATACGGCGACGTTCTGAGCTGTCATGGGGAGGGCGGCGTCGAGCCGCTCTCCCGCGCCGCTCCGGCACCAGGCACTCAGGCGAGTGCCCGTGGCGTCACGAAGCGCTCGAGACGTCCGCTTTCCGGCGTTATGTCCTCCCAGCGATCCGCCTCAAAATCGATGATCGCCAGGCCGGCGGTCACAAACTTTTCCTTGAGGCGTGCGCGAGCCTGCGCGTCGCCGCTGCCGATCAGACCGTTCGCGAGATCCTGAAAGCCCGGGTTGTGTCCAACAAGCATGACTGTCTGCACCGTTGGCTCAATCTTGCGGAGGATGCCCGCAATCCGCGCCGCCGGGGCTTCATACAAATCCGGCACATCGCGTTTGGCAGTCGAACGCGGCAACTCCTTGGCCAGCAGCTTCCATGTTTCCTGCGCGCGACGCGCGGTTGATACGAGAACGAGGTCGGGGAAGAGTTTCTCGCGCACCATATAGGCACCGATCAAGGGAGCGGCTTTCCGCCCGCGCTCCGCGAGCGGACGGTCATGGTCCGCAACGTCGGCCGGCCAGGCGGATTTTCCGTGGCGCAGAAGAAAAAGACGCCGATGCTTCGGCGAACGCTTAGCTGACGCATCCATGCCGCTCACCTGAAAAAGGGGCAACGAAATGTTCGAGTAAGGCTATTGTCTCACCGAATGCGCGTCTTGTCTTGCGGAGATGATATGCCTCCCTCCGAGCGGGAGGGAGGCATTGTTGTCAGTTCCACTCGCGGATATCGACGAAGTGGCCGGCGATCGCGGCTGCGGCGGCCATCGCCGGCGAGACGAGGTGCGTGCGGCCCTTGAAGCCCTGGCGGCCTTCGAAGTTGCGGTTGGAGGTCGAGGCGCAGCGCTCGCCCGGCTTCAGGCGGTCGTCGTTCATGGCGAGGCACATCGAGCAGCCCGGCTCGCGCCAGTCGAAGCCGGCCGCCTTGAAGATCTTGTCGAGGCCTTCGGCTTCCGCCTGTTCCTTGACGAGGCCGGAGCCCGGCACGATCATCGCGTTGACGGTCGAGGCGACCGTCTTGCCTTCGACGACCTTGGCGACTTCGCGCAGATCCTCGATGCGGCCGTTGGTGCAGGAGCCGATGAAGACGCGGTCGATGTTGATCTCGGTCATCTTCGTGCCCGGCTTCAGGCCCATATAGTCGAGCGCGCGCCACTTGGAGGTACGCTTGTTCTCGTCCTGGATTTCGTCCGGGTTCGGAACGATGCCCTGAACGGAGACGACGTCTTCCGGCGAGGAGCCCCAGGAAACGATCGGCGGCAGGTTCGGCGGCGTCGAGCATCGACGACGCGGTCGTAATGCGCGCCTTCGTCGGTCTGCAGCGTCTTCCAGTAGGCGATCGCCTGTTCCAGCGCTTCGCCCTTCGGCGCGCGCGGCTTGCCCTTGATATATTCGAAGGTCGTTTCGTCCGGCGCGATCAGGCCGGCGCGGGCGCCGCCTTCGATCGACATGTTGCAGATCGTCATGCGGCCTTCCATCGACAGCGCGCGGATGGCTTCGCCGGCATATTCGATGACGTAGCCGGTGCCGCCGGCCGTGCCGATCTCGCCGATGATGGCAAGGATGATGTCCTTGGCGGTGACGCCGGCCGGCAGCTGGCCGTCGACCCGCACCAGCATGTTCTTCGCCTTCTTCTGGATCAGCGTCTGGGTCGCCAGAACATGCTCGACCTCGGAGGTGCCGATGCCGTGCGCCAGCGCGCCGAAGGCGCCGTGCGTCGAGGTGTGGCTGTCGCCGCAGACGATCGTCATGCCCGGCAGGGTGAAGCCCTGTTCCGGACCGACGATGTGGACGATGCCCTGCCGCTTGTCGTTCTCCGAGTAGTACTCGACGCCGAAATCGGCGGCGTTCTTGGCAAGCGCCTCGACCTGGATGCGGCTTTCCTCGTTCTTGATGCCGAGATGGCGGTCGGGCGAGGTCGGAACGTTGTGGTCGACGACGGCAAGCGTCTTTTCCGGCGCGCGGACCTTGCGGTTCGTCATGCGCAGGCCTTCGAACGCCTGCGGCGAGGTCACTTCGTGGACCAGATGGCGGTCGATATAGAGAAGACAGGTGCCGTCTGCCTGTTCGTCGACCAGATGATCGTCCCAGATCTTGTCGTAGAGGGTACGCGGTGCGCTCATGGCGTTCAATCCGTTTTAGATGCAATGGAAAAAGGGAAATGGCGGCAAGGTCCGCCGGCCGTCATGCGATCAACGAAGTCGGCTGTTGAGCGCACCGGAAACGGACGCAAAGAAACGTGCCGGCAGGCGATAGTGGTCCTGCAGCACGAAGATATGCGCGCC
Organism: uncultured Alphaproteobacteria bacterium; assembly: GCA_963838565.1. Classification (GTDB taxonomy): domain Bacteria; phylum Pseudomonadota; class Alphaproteobacteria; order Rhizobiales; family Rhizobiaceae; genus Rhizobium. The sequence goes on along the minus strand of CAWIRO010000009.1, from coordinate 168,575 downwards.
AATGCACTTGAACTTGCTTTCCATGCGCCTGCGATATAGCAATTTTTCGCGGCAACGGCAATTCGAATTGTGCGGTCGCTATCGCCGGTGAGCCTGGCGCATGCGCTTCTCCACCTGCCGCAGCCCCAGCGACAGTCCGATCGTCAGGATCAGATAGATGTAGGTGACGATCGAATAGGTCTCGAAGAAGCGGAAGGAGCCGGAGGCATAGACCTTGCCCATCTGCGTGATGTCGGCGACGCCGAGCACCGAGACGAGGGAGCTGTCCTTGACCATCGACACGAAATCGTTGGAGAGCGGCGGGAAGATGACGCGGATCGCCTGCGGGAAGACGACGAAGCGGAAGCGCTGATAGCGCGACAGACCGAGCGCCTTGGCCGCCTCGATCTGGCCCGGGTCGACCGACTGGATGCCGGCGCGGAAGATCTCGGCGATGAAGGAGGAATAGCCGATCATCAGCGCGATGATCGCCCGCCACATCAGCGAGAGGTCGCGCACCAGGATCGGCTCCGCCAAGCCGGCTGTCACCAGCGGCGAGATCAGGAAATTGTAGGCGGCGACCAGCGCCGGCGCGCCGACGAAGGCGATGTAGAAGAGCAGCACCAGCATCGGGATGCCGCGGATCACCTCGATATAGAAGCGGGCGATCTGGCGCAGCACCAGGCTGTCCGAAAGCCCGAGCAGGGCGATGCCAAGACCGAGCAGGGTCGCGAGCGCAAAAGCCGACCAGCGTGACGAAGACGGTGATGCCACACGCCGTTGACGACGATGCGGAAGACCTGGGCGTAGATGTCGTTGGTGACGATGACGACGGCGAGGACGACGCCGATCGCGGCAAGGGCGACCAGCCACCAGGGATAGTCGCCCTTGATGATTTCCGGCAGGAGAAGGCCGCAGCGCCATCAGAGGACTGGCCCGCGTCATTCGCCCATCTTGTAGTCGAGGAACCACTTCTTGTTCAGCGCATCGAAGCGTGCCGTCGGCCTTCAGCGCGGCGATCGCGGCATTGACCGGGGCAACGAGATCGGAGCCCTTCGGGAAGATGAAGCCGAAATCCTCGGTGCCGAGCGGGCCGCCGATCACCTTCAGGCCGCCGTTCGAGGCATCGACATAGCCCTTGCGCGGCGACGCTGTCGGTCAGCACGACATCGACGTCGCCGGCCTTCAGGGCCTGAACCGTGGCGCCGAAGGTCTCGAAGAGCTTGATGCGCGGGTTCTGCTCGTTGCCGTCGAGGATTTCGTAGACGGCGGTATAGAAGGGCGAGGTGCCCGGCTGCGCGCCGACCAGGCCGTCCGCGAAGGCGCCGAAGGTCTTGGCGTCGGTGAAGCGGCTTCTCGTCGCCGCGCACCAGCATGAACTGCTGCGAGCGCATGTAGGGATCGGAGAAATCCACCTTCTCCTTGCGGTCGTCCTTGATGGTGATGCCGGTCATGCCGATGTTGTACTGGCCGTCGGAAACCGCCTGGATCATCGCGTCCCAGCTGGTGTTCTGGTATTCGACCTTGAAGTTCAGCCGCTTGGCGATCTCGTTCATCGCGTCATATTCCCAGCCGATCTGCCTTGCCGGTTTTCGGATCGACGAACTGCAGCGGCGGATAGGCATTCTCGGTGACGACGACGACCGTCTTGCCGCCGAGATCCGGCAGTTCGGCGGCGAACGCGGCAAGAGGAGCAAGAACAAGAGCGGCGAAGCCCGCAAGAACGGTACGGCGGAACAACATGAACGCTCTCCGAGAAATTGGACGATCGAAAATTGTCACAGTTGCAATGGCCGATGGCAAGAGCATCGCAGGCTGTGGCCGGGCAAAAACAAAAAAGGCGACCCGAAAGGCCGCCTTTTCGTGCGAAGAATTTTGCGCTGAGCCAGAATCTTATTCTGCTGCCGGTTCCTGCAGCGGCTGCTGCTGCTCGCGCTGCCTTTGCTTCTGCGGCTTCTGCTGCTGCCTTTTCGGCGGCGAGCGCCTGGGCTGCTGCAACCTTTTCAGCTTCGATACGTGCCTTTTCCTCGGCAACGGCCGCACGCTCGGCGTCGTTGAGCTTGCGGGCGCGGGTGCCGGTGTTTTCGACGATACGGGCCGACTTGCCGCGACGGTCGCGCAGGTAGTAGAGCTTGGCGCGACGGACCTTACCGCGGCGAACGACTTCGACGCTTTCGATCATCGGCGAGTAGACCGGGAATACGCGCTCGACGCCTTCGCCGTAGGAGATCTTGCGGACCGTGAAGTTTTCCTGCAGGCCGCCGCCGGAACGGGCGATGCAGACGCCTTCATAGGCCTGAACGCGGGTACGGGTGCCTTCCGTGACCTTGACGTTGACGCGGAGCGTGTCGCCCGGGGAGAATTCCGGAAGCGTGCGCTTGGCTTCGATCTTGGCGGCCTGTTCGGCCTCGAGCTGCTGAATGATGTTCATCGTCTTAACCTTTGGTTCTTCTGAAACAGCCAGAGCGCTCGACACTGATCCTTTGGACTTGCCTCGGGATTTTGCCCTTTCGGGGCGGGAGCGGATTCGCCATTCTTTGTTTGCTGGCAGACGGGGCATAACCCCATTTCCGCGTGCGCCAATACACGAAAGCCCAGGCCTTGTCATCCCTTGGACGACATTTTTGTGGAACAGAGGCTGCGGAATAGCCGTTTTTCTCGCCTTTCGGCCTTTTCGAGCAGATCCGGCCGTCGTTCCTTCGGTCAGTGCGCACCGCCTCCTCATGCCGCCATTTCTCGATGGCGCCATGGTTGCCCGAGGTGAGGATCGCGGGGATTTCCCGGCCTTCCCACTCCTGCGGCCGGGTATAATGCGGATGCTCCAGCAGCCCGCCTTCGAAGCTTTCATGCAGGCCGGAAAGATCGTTGCCCATGACGCCGGGCAGGATACGGATGATCGCGTCGAGCACGATCAGGGCCGCCGGCTCGCCGCCGGAAAGCACATAGTCGCCGATCGAAACCTCTTCGAGTCCGCGCGCCTCGATCACCCGCTGGTCGACGCCCTCGAAGCGGCCGCAGACGATGATGACGCCGTCGCCTGCCGCAAGCTCGCGCACGCGCTCCTGCGTCAGCGGCCGGCCACGCGGGCTCATCAGCAGCCGCGGGCGATTGTCGTTTTCGGAGGCGCTGTCGATCGCGCGCGCCAGCACATCGGGCTTCAGCACCATGCCGGCGCCGCCGCCGGCCGGCGTGTCGTCGACGGTGCGGTGTTTGTCCGTGGCGAAATCGCGGATCTGCACCGTATCCAGCGACCATTGCCCGCGCTCCATCGCCTTGCCGGCGAGCGAGAAGCCCAGATGTCCCGGAAACATCTCCGGATAGAGTGTCAGCACGGTCGCCCGGAAAGCCATGGCGCTCACTTCTTCTTCTTCGGCTTGTCGGCGGCTGAGTTTCGGATAGTTCTTCCGGATCGTCGACAAGTCCCGCCGCCAGCGGATCGATCAGGATGGTGCCGGCTTCGAGGTCGATTTCCAGCACCGAGGCTTCGGAGAAGGGGATGAGCACCGGGCGCTTGCCGGGGCCTTTGAGTTCCAGCAGGTCGCCGGCGCCGAAATCGAAGACGCCGGTGACGGTGCCGTAGCTGACGCCGTTGTCGTCGCGCGCTTCGAGCCCTTCGAGATCGGCATAGAAGAACTCGTCGTCCTCCAGCTCGTCGTCGGGCAGGTTGTCGCGCTCGATGTAGAGTTCCAGGCCGTTCAGCGCCTCGGCGGCGTTGCGGTCGTTGATGCCGCGGAAACGGACGACGACGACGTTCTTCATCTCGCGGATTTCGAGGACCTCGAAGCTGCGTCCGTCCATGCTGTGCAGATGGCCGTAATCGCCGAGCGCTGTCGGATCGGCGGTATAGGCCTTGGCGCGCACTTCGCCGCGCAGGCCCTGCGCGCCGCCGATCGTTGCCATCAGAACCGGGTTTTCAAGCTTTGTCATGGGATCCTTCATGTGAAGCCGGAAGATCAGGCTTCTCATAAACGAAGTGCGCGCGAATGGAAACGAAAACGGGCGGCATGTCGCCATGCCGCCCGCCTCGATCAGGATATGTCCCGGATTATTCCGCGGCAGCGGCGGCAGCGGCTGCGTCTTCAGCCTTCTGGGCCTTCTTCGGCGGCGCGTTCCTGAGCGCCTTCTTGCCCGGCTTTGCCTTTTCCGGGTTGTTCTTGGCTTCGCGCTTGGCAACGCCGGCTTCGTCGAGGAAGCGCAGAACGCGGTCGGTCGGCTGGGCGCCGTTGTCGATCCAGTGCTTGACGCGCTCGGCGTTCAGCTCAACGCGCTTCGCGTCGTCCTTGGCGAGCATCGGGTTCCAGGAACCGAGCTTTTCGAGGAAGCGGCCGTCACGCGGCGAGCGGGCGTCGGCAACAACGACGTGGTAGTACGGGCGCTTCTTGGAGCCACCGCGGGCGAGACGAATTTTCAGTGCCATGTTATTTACTCCTTAGGCTTTTCTTGACCGCTTCGTGAGGCGGTATTGGTTCATTGTGCTGCGGCGCTCTGTTCAGCGTGATCCGCAGCGATCTGCTTCATGATGCCGGATGACTTCCTTGATGACGAAGTTCAGGAACTTCTCGGCGAAATCCGGATCCAGATTGGCGTCTTCGGCAAGCTGCCGAAGACGGTCGATCTGGTATTCCTCGCGCGCCGGATCGGCCGGCGGCAAATTGTATTTGGCCTTCAGCACGCCGACCTCTTTGGTGCAGCGGAAGCGTTCGGCCAGGATGTGAACGAGCGCGGCGTCGATATTGTCGATCGACTGGCGATAGCTCGCGAGCTGGGCTTTGACGTCTGGATCAATCATGGGGCAGGCGATCCTTTCACTTCTTCTTCGGCAATCCGGGCAAGCCCGGGAAACCACCGCCGAGGCCCGGCAGCTTTGCGCCGCCGAGGCCCGGCAACCCACCCGGCATACCGCCGAGACCGGGCATGCCCCCGCCCGGCTTTCCAAGACCCGCCGCTTCGGCCTGCTTCTGCAAGGCTTCGAGCTGCTTCGGGTCGATATTCGAAAGATCGGGCATGCCGCCCATGCCGCCCATGCCGCCAAGCCCCATCTTGCCGGCAAGGCCGCCCATCATCTGCTTCATCATGCCGCCTTTGCCCTTGCCGCCCATCATCTTCATCATGTCCGCCATCTGGCGGTGCATCTTCAGAAGCTTGTTGATGTCGGCGGCATCGGTGCCGGAGCCGGCGGCGATGCGCTTCTTGCGCGAATGCTTGAGCATGTCGGGATTGGCGCGCTCGGCCTTGGTCATCGAGGAGATGATGGCGAGCTGGCGGCCGAACAGCCTGTCGTCGAGGCCGGCTGCGGCCATCTTGTCCTTCATGCCGGCCATGCCGGGCATCATGCCCATGATGCCGCCCATGCCGCCCATCTTCTGCATCTGGCGCAGCTGGTCGGCGAGGTCGTTCAGGTCGAACTTGCCCTTGGCCATCTTGGCGGCCATGGCAGCCGCCTTCTCGGCGTCGATATTTTCGGCGGCGCGCTCGACGAGCGAGACGATGTCGCCCATGCCGAGGATGCGGTCGGCGATGCGGCGGGGATGGAATTCCTCGAGCTCGCCCATCTTCTCGCCGACGCCGATCAGCTTGATCGGCTTGCCGGTGACGGCGCGCATCGAAAGGGCGGCACCGCCGCGGCCGTCGCCGTCCATGCGGGTCAGCACGAGGCCGGTGATGCCGACGCGTTCGTCGAAATTGCGGGCGAGATTGACGGCGTCCTGACCGGTCAGGCTGTCGGCGACCAGCAGGATTTCGTGCGGGTTCGACTTCTTCTTGATGTCGGCCATCTCGACCATCAAGGGCTCGTCGATATGCGTGCGGCCGGCGGTATCGAGGATGACGACGTCATGGCCGCCGAGCTTGGCCGCCTGCACGGCGCGGGCGGCGATATCGGTCGGCGACTGGCCGGCGATGACCGGCAGCGTGTCGATACTGGCCTGGGCGCCGAGCTGGCGAAGCTGCTCCTGCGCGGCCGGACGGCGCGTGTCGAGCGATGCCATCAGCACCTTCTTCTTCTCGCGCGTCGTCAGGCGTTGGCGATCTTCGCCGTCGTCGTCGTCTTGCCGGAGCCCTGCAGGCCGACCATCATGATCGACGACCGGTGCCGACGCGTGCAGGTCGATGCCGACGCCTTCGCCGCCGAGCATTTCGATCAGTTCGTCATGGACGATCTTGACGACCATCTGGCCGGGCTTGATCGACTTCAGGATCTCGGCGCCGACGGCCTTTTCGCGCACGCGGTCGGTAAAGGAGCGCACGACGTCGAGAGCGACGTCGGCTTCCAGCAACGCACGGCGAACCTCGCGCAGCGCTGCGGAAACATCGGCTTCCGAAAGCGCGCCACGGCCTGTCAGTCCATTCAGGATGGATCCAAGACGGTCCTGGAGGTTTTCAAACATCGGCTCTTCCTTGATACGTTTCGGGCGGGTTGGAATATGCCCGGAAACGTCGTGCTTTTCCTTGACGAAAACAAGACGCAAAGCCAAAAAGCACCCGAGGGCGCATCGCGCTGTCGGGTGTTGACCTCCGGGATCTCTTTATACCTTTGCGGGTCCCGGTCGGTGGCTCGGAGGCTTGTGCTCGTCGCAGATTGAGCGCGATAAACAGGAAGACGCCGGGAAAGTCAAGGCAAGCGGTTAAATTACCGCTCAACGGGCTTTCAAAGGCGTCGGGCAATCAGATGCCGTCCCCCTTCCGATCGAGAGGAGGCTGCATGCAAGGCGCTCTCTCCGTGTCTTTAAAGACGCGTAGCGTTTGAATTCGCGTGCGATCCGGAACCGTGCGCGTTGATGACAGAGTTGGCCTCCTTGCCGTAGATCTCTTCAAAATGGTCGAAGGTTTTGGAGAAATATCCGATCCCTTGCGTGGCGGAGCGCAACGACCGCGCCAGCTCGTCGAGCGCCGCACCAGGAACCAGCGCCCGGAAGAGATCCCATCCTTTGGCGTTCTCATCCCGATCGAAACCGAGCACCTGGCCCTTGAGTGCCGACACGATCGCCACCATGCTGCCGGAGAAGACAGACGGTATGTGGATTTCGACACGGGCAACCGGCTGCATCAGCACGGCAGACGCCTGCGACAAGGCTTGCCGCACGCCCATCCTTGCGGCCGCCCGGAAGGCGAAATCGGAACTGTCGACGGAGTGGTACTGGCCGTCCGTCAGCGTGACCGCAACGTCGATCACCTGGAAGCCGAGCGGCCCTTTTTCCATGGCCTCGCGAGCACCAGCCTCCACGGCCGGTATGTAGTTTCGGGGAACGGTGCCGCCCTTGACGGTCTCGTCGAAGGTGAAACCCTGTCCCCGTTCGTTGGGGCGTACGATGAGCTGCACGTCTGCGAACTGCCCAGCGCCACCGGTCTGCTTGCGATGACGGTAATGCACGTTCGAGGGCTTCGAGATGGTTTCCCGATAGATCGGGTTCGGAGAGCGTTCGCTCACCTCGACGCGGAAGACCTCTGACAGGGTCTTGCATAGATCGCGCAGATGCACCGGGCCTTGCGTACAGATGAGCTGTGCGCCCGTTCCCTCTTCCTGCATCACCTTCAGGCCGCGATCCGTTTCAGCCAGCTTTGCCAGCGTCGCCGAAAGCTTGGTCTCATCGCGCTCGCTGCCCGGCACGAGGATGCGCTCGAGCATCGGCGTCGGTGGGGCCGCCCAGGCGGGCGGCTCCACCGCTTCGGCAGACGTCAGCAGGGCGGGAGCGGTTAGATGGTCCGACTTGACGGCCATGAAAACGGCGCCGCTCGCAACGCCGCCGGCAACCGGGCGGCCGTTTCCCGCTTCCTGAACCGAGCCGAGCCCTGAGCCGCCGAGCGCCGCGCCCTGCTTCAGACCGTCAGTGAGCGCGCGGGCGAGGATCGTCTTTCCAATGTTTGCTCGATAGTAGGCATGAAGGCTCACGGCAGCCAAAGCCGCTTCGTCGGCGCTGCCGGCACCGGCCAACCGGCTCTTCAGTGCTTCGACGGGCGGTGCCTCGTGGCGCAGTGCCTTCATCAATCTCTTGATGCCGTTGCTGTGGGAGGCCGAACCGAACAGCACCGGAATGATCCTGTTTTCCTTGAGCGTGCGCGAGGCGATGGCAAAGAGCGCGTCGCTCGCCGGTTCGCGATCTTCGATGAGCTCCTCCAAAAGCCAGTCGTCGAATTCGGAAAGCTGTTCGAGCAGCTCGGAGCGTGCTTCGTGCTCGCGGTCGACGGCACTTCCGGGCAGTTCTATCAGCGCGGATGGCTGTCCTTCGCGATAGCGCCAGGCGCGTTCCGAAATCAGGTCACAGTGGCCGACGATCGTTTCTCCTTCGCGGATCGGCACTTGCCGGAGCACCAGGGTATGGCTCGAATAGGCCTGCAAGGAGGCGATGACGTCGCGCAGGCGCCCGCGCGGTTCGTCGATCCGGTTGATGAAAAGAATGCAAGGCGTTCCCGAGGCCTCGATAACGCGAAGATAGGGTGCTGCCAGCACGGCCTCCTCCGGCACCGGCGACACGCAGAGGATACAAGCGTCACTCGCCAGCAAGGAATCCTGGGCAAGCGCCAGTGACTCGTTCGTGCCGGGCGTGTCCAGCGCACACCATGCTTCGCCTCCAAATTCGAATTCCGTCAGGCTTAACCCGTAAGGAGAAACGGACTTCTTTGGGGTCCCCTCGAGCGAAGCCAGCTTTGTGACGAGCGTCGACTTTCCCGTCTGCGATGGCCCAAGTACCGTGAAGCAGCGCATCGGCGATCCTCCCATGCCAAAAACACGCATCCGATCGCCAAGAATGCCTTCAATGGAGGAAAAGCGCTAGATAGTTGCGATCATTCTTAAATATGAAAGTGGTGCGGTCTTCACGGAATCTTCGGATGGCGAGGCTTTAAGGGAGAGTTCGGCCTGCGTCCGCACCCACTGGTAATTCCCTGCATTTCCGCCATATACAGCCGAAAGACAACGGAATGGTTCCCATGAGCGCAACGGTCGAATTCGCGAAGATGAACGGGCTTGGCAACAAGATCCTGGTCGTCGACATGCGCGGCCGCACGGACAAGGTGACGCCGGATGCGGCGATTGCGCTCAATGCCGATCCGGAGACCGCCGTTCGACCAGATCATGGCGATCCATGATCCGAAGGCCGAGGGCACCGATGCCTGGATCGACATCCTGAATTCCGACGGCTCGAAGGCGCAGGCCTGCGGCAACGGCACGCGCTGCGTCGTGCAGGCGCTCGCCGCCGAGACCGGCAAGAAGATCTTCACCTTCCAGACCGTCGCCGGCATCCTGAATGCCGTCGAGCATGAGGACGGGACGATCTCCGTCGACATGGGCAAGCCGGTGTTCGAATGGGACAAGATCCCGCTGGCGGAAGAATTCCACGACACCAGCCGCATCGAGCTGCAGATCGGCCCGATCGACAATCCGGTCCTGCATTCGCCCTCCGTCGATGTCGATGGGCAATCCGCATGCGATCTTCTGGGTCGACAGGGACGTGATGTCCTTCGATCTCGACCGCTTCGGCCCGCTGCTCGAAAACCATCCGATGTTTCCCGAGCGCGCCAATATCACGCTGGCGCAGGTCACCTCGCCGACATCGATCACCACCCGCACCTGGGAGCGCGGCGCCGGGCCTGACGCTCGCCTGCGGTTCGGCTGCCTGTTCAGCCGCCGTCTCCGCCGCACGCACCGGCCGCACCGGCCGCAAGGTCGACGATCAAGGTCGCCAGCGCCACGCCGCCGCGGCGTCGCTTTCCATCGAATGGCGCGAGCGTGACGACCACGTCGTCATGACCGGCCCTGCCGAATGGGAATGGTCCGGCACCGTCGATCCGTCGACCGGCCTCTGGTCGCGTGACGCAGGCGCAGGAAGCCGAGGCGCGGTGAGCGGCGTCGAGGTCATAACCTTCGGCTGCCGTCTCAACACCTATGAATCCGAAGTGATGCGGGCAGAGGCCGAGAAGGCCGGGCTCAACAACGCCATCCTGGTCAATACCTGCGCCGTCACCGGCGAGGCCGTGCGCCAGGCCCGCCAGGCGATCCGCCGCGCGCGGCGCGAAAATCCGCATGCCCGCATCATCGTCACCGGCTGCGCCGCTCAGACGGAGAAGCAGACCTTTGCCGACATGGCCGAGGTCGATGCCGTGCTCGGCAACGAGGAGAAGCTGAAAAGCGCCTCCTATCGCGCGCTGCCCGATTTCGGCGTTTCGGCGGAAGAGAAGCTCCGCGTCAACGACATCATGAGCGTCAAGGCGACGGCGCCGCAGATGGTCAAGCAGATCGACGGCCATGTGCGCGCCTTCATCCAGGTGCAGAACGGCTGCGACCACCGCTGCACCTTCTGCATCATCCCCTATGGCCGCGGCAATTCCCGCTCCGTGCCGATGGGCGCCGTCGTCGATCAGGCGCGCAAGCTCGTCGAAAGCGGCTATCGCGAGATCGTGCTGACCGGCGTCGACGCCACCAGCTACGGCGCCGATCTGCCCGGGACAGCCGACGCTCGGCCTGCTTGCCAAGACGCTGCTGAAGCAGGTGCCGGAAATCCGCCGCCTGCGGCTCTCCTCGATCGACAGCATCGAGGCCGACAGCCACCTGATGGACCTGATCGCCGACGAGCCGCGCTTCATGCCGCATCTGCATCTGTCGCTGCAGCATGGCGACGACATGATCCTGAAGCGCATGAAGCGCCGGCATTCGCGCGCCGATGCGCTGCGCTTTCATCGAAGACGTCGCGCCGGCTGCGGCCGGAGATGAGCTTCGGCGCCGACATGATCGCCGGCTTCCCGACCGAGACCGAAGAGATGTTCGCCAATGCCGTGCGGCTGGCCGAAGAGGCCGATATCGCGCATCTGCACGTCTTTCCCTACAGCCCGCGACCGGGAACGCCGGCCGCCCGCATGCCGCAGCTCGACCGGGCGCTGGTCAAGGATCGCGCCGCCCGGCTGCGCGCCACTGGACATCGGCTGCATCAGTCCCATCTCGACAGCATGGTCGGAACGCGGCAATGGCTGCTCGTCGAAAACAACGGCCTGGCGCATACGGAAAACTTCACGCTTGTCGCAGCCCCGGGCCTTCGCCCGCGATCGTTCGTGCAGGTCACGATCACCGGCCACAACGGCAAGCATCTCGACATGCAATTGATGGCCGCCGACGCGGCCTGACTTTTACGGAATTCCCAATGGCGCTCAGTTTCATCAAAAAGGTCTTCACCTTCGGCAAGGACAAGCCGGTGGAAGCGAGCGCGCACGTGCCGGATGGACTGCCGAAGCTACGGAAACGGGCGATCGAAGCCGAACTGGAGCCGCATTCGCGCGAGGAGCACCTGCCGCTCGCCAGCGATCCGGTTCTGCCGGAGGAGATGGACACGGCGGGCGGCCCGGCTGCCGATGTCGGCGACAGCGCCGGAGTTCGAGGCCGAGAGCTGCCGCCGAGGACGAGGAGCCAGCACGTCCTGCCGGCCGCCGACCAGATCGGCGATATGGGCCTGGTGCCGCTGTCGCTGCTGGAGGCCGAGGCGGAAGCGTCCGCGGCCAAGGATACCCCCCCTGCCCTGCCGGGCGTCCCCCCCACAGGTGGGGAGACTCGAGCAGTTGGATGCTCCCCGCCAAGCGATGGATGTCGAGGAGATGAGCGCCGCTGCTGCAGCATGATTCCATCGATGCGGCGGAAGACGCTGCCGCGAGTTTCCCCCCACCTGTGGGGGAGATGCCCGGCAGGGTAGGCGGGGAGGCCGCCGGATCGCGACGTTTGCGGCTGAAACGTCCGCTGGCCAGTCGCCATCCGACGTCGACAGAGCCGGCGCCGAGCCGCCGAGCCCATCCTCCCCAAAGGCTTCGCCACCGGTCCGGCCGTCGCCGAGCCCGAGCCCGGTTGCCCCGCAACAGAAACTCACCTGGTTCCAGCGCCTGCGCGCACGGCCTTGCGCGCACATCGTCGCAGCTGACCGGCCAGATCACCGCGCTCTTCACCAAGCGCAAGCTCGACGACGAGACGCTGCAGGATCTCGAAGACCTGCTGATCCAGGCCGATCTCGGCGTCGAGACCGCCATGCGCGTCACCGATACGCTGGCCTCCGAGCGCTACGGCAAGGACGTGACCGGCGAGGATGTCAGCCGCATCATGGCGGCCGAAATCGCCAAGGTGCTGAAGCCGGTCGCCAAGCCGCTGCAGCTCGATCTGTCGCCACAAGCCGCATGTCATCCTCGTCGTCGGCGTCAACGGCACCGGCAAGACGACGACGATCGGCAAGCTCGCGGCGAAGCTGTCGGGCGCCGGGCTGAAGGTCATGCTGGCCGCCGGCGACACCTTCCGTGCGGCGGCGATCGAGCAGCTGAAGATCTGGGCCGACCGCACCAAGTCCGAATTCATCGGCACCAAGCTCGGCGCCGATGCCGCGGGCCTTGCCTATGAGGCCTTCGAACAGGCGAAGGCTGAAGAAAAGCGACGTGCTGATCATCGACACCGCCGGCCGCCTGCAGAACAAGGCCGAGCTGATGGCCGAGCTCGAAAAGATCGTCCGCGTGCTCGGCAAGCTCGATCCCGACGCGCCGCACACCGTGCTGCAGACGCTCGATGCGACCACCGGCCAGAACGCGCTCAACCAGGTCGAGATCTTCCGCAACGTCGCCGGCGTCAACGGCCTGATCATGACCAAGCTCGACGGCACGGCGCGCGGCGGCATCCTCGTCGCCATCTCCGCCAAGCACAAGCTGCCGGTCTATTTCATCGGCGTCGGCGAAGGCGTCGACGATCTCGAGCCGTTCGAGGCCGAGGATTTCGCCCATGCCATTGCCGGTCTTGCGCAATGATGCCACAGATATGCCGATGACAGCGCGCAAGGCGCGGCGAATGACGAACAGGTTTGACGAACGCATGAACACCGAAAGCGATATCACGCCCACGCGCCGCCGACCGGCACCATCCGATGCTGAAGCTGGCGCTGGAGCTCGGGCCGCTGCTGGTCTTCTTCTTCGCCAATCTGCGCGGCGAATGGCTGGCGGCAAAGTTTCCGGCGCTGTCCGACGCTCGGCGGGCCGCTCTTCGTCGCAACCGGTCTTTTCATGGCGGCGACGGTGATTTCGCTCGTCGTCTCGCAAGCTCGTGCTCGGCCATCTGCCGATCATGCCCTTCGTATCGGGCATCGTCGTGTCTGATCTTCGGCGGCGCTCGGCGATCTATCTGCAGAACGAGACCTTCATCAAGATGAAGCCGACCATCATCAACACGCTGTTCGGCGTCGTGCTGCTCGGCGGCCTTGCCTTCGGAAAGTCGCTGCTCGGCTATGTCTTCAATGCCGCCTTCCAGCTCGATGACGAAGGCTGGCGCAAGCTGACCCTCCGCTGGGGCATCTTCTTCCTGTTCCTCGCCGTGCTCAACGAAGTCGTCTGGCGCGGCGCAACCTATTACCTGCCGACGCCAAGGCGCCGACGATTTCTGGGTCGCCTTCAAGGTCTGGGGCACCATGCCGATCACCCTCATCTTCACCATGGTCGCAGATGCCGCTCATCATGAAGCATTCGATTGACGCCTGCAGGAAGAGACCGAGCAAGTGACGGTCGACTCGGAACGGCGGAAAGATCGCAGACATCAGAACTTCTGGCTTCGCCGCCTGCCTCGCCGTCCTGATCCTCCAGATCGTCAGCCGAATATCTGATGGGCCGCACGCCGATCTGCGAATGCGGCTATGTCAAGCTGTGGGAAGGCGGTCGTCAACTCCAGCGGCAATTCGCAGCACCTGTCCGACTGGTACACGCCGTCGCACATCATCCACGGCTTCCTGTTCTACGGGCTGGCGCATCTCGTGCTGCGCCGCAAGCCGATGGCGGCCAAGCTGCTTCTGGCGCTGGTCATCGAATCCGGCTGGGAACTGCTCGAAAACTCGCCCATCATCATCGACCGCTACCGCACAGCGACGATCTCGCTCGACTATTACGGCGACAGCATCCTGAACTCGGCGATGGACACCGTCTTCATGGTGCTCGGCTTCTTCTTCGCCTGGCGCGCGCCGGTCGCGCTGACGGTCGCGATCGCCATCTTCTTCGAGATTTTCACCGGCTGGCATGATCCGCGACAACCTGACGCTCAACGTGCTGATGCTGGTCTGGCCGCTGGAGGCGATCAAGGCCTGGCAGGGCGGGGTTTAAGACCCCTCCCCAACCCCTCCCCACAAGGGGGAGGGGCTACGATGCCGCGCTCCCGGCCTTGTGCCATCGCAGCCACTGCAACGTCCTGCGTGCAAGTCTGCGCTTGGCCGCCGTCGCGGAGCCGCGGGTTAGTCCCTCCCCCTTGTGGGGAGGGGTTGGGGAGGGGTCTTACCAGAGATGAAATCGTCAGCTTAAGAAACCGGCTTGCCGAGCGCCTTCTCCATCGCCGGATAGAGCCCTTCCTTCAGGCTGATATCGTCGAACGGACCGACGCGCTTGTAGAGGATCGTGCCGTCGGGGCCGACCAGATAGGCTCTCCGGGATGCCGTAGACGCCCCAGTCGATCGCCGCCTTGCCGTTCGGATCGACGCCGATGGCGGCGATAGGGATTGCCGAGTTCGCCGAGGAAACGCAGCGCATTGTCGTTCTTGTCCTTGTAGTTGATCGCCGACGATGTTGAGCCGCGCGTCCTTGGCCAGCTCCATGAGGATCGGGTGTTCCTCGCGGCAGGGAATGCACCAGGACGCAAAGACGTTGACGAGCGTCAGCTTGCCCTTGATTGCGGCATCGGTCAGCGCCGGCAGGTTGCTGACGCCCTTCGAGCGGCGGCAGGTTCAGCGACGGCGCCTTGGTGCCGATCAGAGCGGAAGGAATTTCCGCGATGTTCTTGCCGTGGAAATCCTGGTCGTAGAGCATCTTCGCAGCCGTCGCCGCAATGCCGCCGAAAACGACAAGCGGGAGCAGCGCCAGGACGTAGCGGCTGAACGGCGCGCGGTTTCGGCTGATCGGTTTGCGGCGTGCTCATTGCGCTGTCCCTCGCGCTGCGGCCGAGCGGCGGCGGATGCCGGCAGCTTCCAGCGCCTGCAGTTCCGGCGGCGGGCACGTCCGTCGGCCCAGATCCAGAGCGTGACGGCGATCGTGACGAAGGCCGCGAAACCATAGGAGGCGTAGACATAGAAGGTGTGGCGTCATCGGCTATTCCTCCCGGCTCGCCATGCGGGCGGCAAGACGGCGCTGCGCTGCCACCCGGCGGCGCCAGATCTCGTTGCGCATCGCCATGATGTGCAGCGTGAAGAACAGCAGCGTGAAGGCGATCGCCATGACCAGCAGCGGGCGCAGGAATTCCGGATCGATCGCCGGGCCGTCGAGCCGCAGCACGCTTGCCGGCTGGTGCAGCGTGTTCCACCATTCGACCGAGAACTTGATGATCGGGATATTGACGAAGCCGACGAGGATCAGAACGGCCGTGACGCGTGCCGCCTTGGACGGATCGTCCATGGCCCGGTTGAGCGCGATCAGGCCGAGATACATCAGGAACAGCACGAAGACCGAGGTCAGCCGCGCATCCCAGACCCACCAGGTGCCCCACATCGGCTTGCCCCAGAGCGAGCCGGTGACGAGCGCCAGAAGCGTGAAGGCGGCGCCGAGCGGCGCGGCGGCCTTGGCGGAAACATCGGCCAGCGGATGGCGCCAGACCAGCGTGCCGATCGCCGAGATCGCCATCACCGTGTAGCACATCATCGACAGCCAGGCGGATGGCACATGGACATACATGATGCGCACCGTCTCGCCCTGCTGGTAATCGCCTTCGGTGGAGAAGCTGAGATAGAGGCCCGACGGCAAACAGAGCGCCGTGATGCCGGCCAGCCACGGCAGGACGCGCGCCGCCAGGGCCAGAAACCGCGTCGGGTTGGCGAGGTCGCTGAATTTGCTGATGGCAAGGCTCGTTTCGCTCATGACGGTTCTTTACCTTGAACGGCGTTCTCCCGCAATTGATCCTGACATCAGGCGCGATCAATCCGACGTGTTTCGCAGCGCAAGCGCTGCCGCTGCCGGGCCGATGACGGCGAAGAACAGCGTCAACGCGATCAGAATCAGGAAGGGCGGCAGGAACGGTGCCGGATCCTCGACGGCGGCATAGGTGGCGCTGACGCCGAAGATCAGCACCGGGATGGTCAGCGGCAGCACGAGGATCGAGACCAGCAGCCCGCCGCGCGGCAGCGCCACGGCGACGGCCGCGCCGACCGCGCCGATGAAGGTGATGGCGGGCGAGCCGACCAGCAGCGTCAGCATCGTCGCGCCGATCGCAACCTCGTTCATGTTCATGAAGAGGCCGAGCAGCGGCGAGGCGATCACCAGCGGCAGGCCGGTCGCCGTCCAGTGAGCCAAGCATTTGACGAGCACGGTCAGCACCAGCGGCGTTTCCTGCATCAGCATCAGGTCGAGCGATCCATCCTCGCGCTCGGCCTGGAACAGCCGGTCGAGACCGAGAAGAGAGGCAAGCAGCGCGCCGATCCAGACGATGGCCGGGCCGATGCGGGACAAGCAGATTGAGATCCGGCCCGACGCCGAAGGGGATGACGGCGACGACGGTCAGGAAGAACAGCACGCCGATCAGCGCGCCGCCGCCGGCGCGGATCGAGAGTTTGAGGTCGCGGAGGAAGAGGGCGGTCATGCGGGGCCTCCTTCTGCGCGGATGGCAGACCCCTCCCCAACCCCTCCCCACAAGGGGGAGGGGCTAACTCGTTGCACCGCTCGAGGCCGAAAAATATCCGTTCTGCACGTCTGCA
Organism: uncultured Alphaproteobacteria bacterium; assembly: GCA_963838565.1. Lineage (GTDB taxonomy): Bacteria > Pseudomonadota > Alphaproteobacteria > Rhizobiales > Rhizobiaceae > Rhizobium. Next base: position 151,932 of record CAWIRO010000009.1, on the reverse strand, counting down.
ACGGCTCGATTTGTGCGAGGACGGTGCGGCACGGAAGCCCCTCCCCCTTGTGGGGAGGGGTTGGGGAGGGGTCTGATGCCGGTGCAGCACAGGCAATCATCATCCCCAAACTCCCCGCCGACACCCGCAAACCCCGTCATCCGCAATTCCCGCGCATTCTCCAAGCCCAGCGGCTGATGCGTCGCCGCCAGAACGATGCCGCCCTTCTTCGAGATGTCGCCCGATCAACTCCGCAAACAGCCGGTCGGCGCTGGCATCGAGCGCTGCGGTCGGCTCGTCGAGAATCCAGACCGGGCGATAGGCGACCAGCAGCTTGGCCATGGCCATCCGGCGCTGCTGGCCGGCGGAGAGATAGCCGAAGGGAAGATGCGTAATGCCGCGCAAGGCCGACGGCCTCGGCGGCGTCCTCGATGCGATAGTCCGGAGCCGCCGAGCGAATCGCCGATGAAGGCTTTCCAGAAGGAGAGATTTTCCGCAACGGTCAGCTCGCTCTTCATCGCATTGCGATGGCCGAGATAGTGGCTGACCTCGCGCGGGATCCGGTCCGATCTGCCCATGCGAATCAGTGAACTCGACACGTGCCCTTTTCGGCCGTCAAAAGACCGGCCACAACGCGCAGCAAAGTCGACTTTCCCGATCCATTTCTGCCCGGTCACGACAAGCGCTTCGCCGGCGTCAAGACGAAAGGAAATGTCGTCGGAAAATCAGGTCCTCGCCGCGCCTCGCAGCGAGATTTTCGGCGTCGAGATGCATGATCGGCATTCCGTTCCGTTTCGACGTTCGCCGCAATGCAAAAAATGTCCAAATTGGGCCGAAGTCGGTCTGGCACCTTTCTGAGAAATTATCTATAAGACCCGCAACCACGCCAGCGGTCGGCGTGAATTTCATCCTTGCGCCGAACATGGAATGTTTCTTCCACGTGCGGACAGCGGAAATGGCCGTACCCGCATCCTATGTGCATTAAGTGCATAGGCGTTCGCACGACTGTGTTGGCTATCAGACGAACGGGGTCTCTCGTGTCCAAATCCCTTGACAGTTTCAATTGTCGTTCCACGCTTTCCGTGAACGGCGAAGGACTATGTCTATTACAGCCTGCCCAAGGCTGAGGCGAACGGTCTCGCCGGCGTTTCGAAGCTTCCCTATTCGATGAAGGTGCTGCTCGAGAACCTGCTGCGCTTCGAAGACGGCCGGTCGGTCACCAAGGAGCACATCCTGGCCGTTGCCGAATGGCTGAACAACAAGGGCGCGGTCGAAAACGAAATCGCCTATCGCCCGGCCCGCGTGCTGATGCAGGACTTCACCGGCGTTCCGGCCGTCGTCGACCTCGCCGCGATGCGCGACGCGATGGTGTCGCTCGGCGGCGATCCGGAAAAGATCAACCCGCTGGTTCCCGTCGACCTCGTCATCGACCACTCGGTCATCGTCGACGAATTCGGCACGCCGCAGGCCTTTGCCCGCAACGTCGAGCTCGAATACGAGCGCAACGGCGAGCGCTACCGCTTCCTGAAGTGGGGCCAGCAGGCCTTCAAGAATTTCCGCGTCGTGCCTCCCGGCACCGGCATCTGTCACCAGGTCAATCTCGAATATCTCGGCCAGACCGTCTGGACCAAGGAAGAGGACGGCGAGACGATCGCCTATCCGGATACCTGCGTCGGCACCGACAGCCACACGACCATGATCAACGGTCTCGGCGTTCTCGGCTGGGGCGTCGGCGGTATCGAAGCGGAAGCCGCCATGCTCGGCCAGCCGGTCTCCATGCTGCTGCCTGAAGTCATCGGCTTCAAGCTGACCGGCAAGCTCAAGGAAGGCGTCACGGCGACCGACCTCGTGCTGACCGTCGTGCAGATGCTGCGCAAGAAGGGCGTCGTCTCCAAGTTCGTCGAATTCTTCGGCCCCGGCCTCGACAACATGACGCTCGCCGACCGCGCGACGATCGGCAACATGGGTCCGGAATACGGCGCGACCTGCGGCTTCTTCCCGGTCGACGGCGAAACCATCAACTACCTCACCATGTCCGGCCGCGACGCACGACCGCATCGCGCTGGTCGAAGCCTATTCCAAGGCGCAAGGCATGTGGCGCGACGGCGACGGCTGCCGACCTCGTCTTCACCGACACGCTGGAACTCGACCTCGGCGACGTCGTGCCGTCGATGGCCGGCCCGAAGCGTCCGGAAGGCCGCATCCCGCTCGAAAACATCGCATCCGGTTTCGCCGGCTCGCATCGAAGCCGACTACAAGAAGCCCGGCCAGCTCGACAAGCGCTATGCGGTCGAAGGCACCGACTTCGATCTCGGCCACGGCGACGTGGCGATTGCCGCCATCACCTCCTGCACCAACACGTCCAACCCGTCGGTGCTGATCGCTGCCGGCCTTCTTGCCCGCAACGCGGTCGCCAAGGGCCTGAAGACCGAAGCCTTGGGTCAAGACGTCGCTGGCACCGGGATCGCAGGTCGTCGGCGAATATCTCGCCAAGTCCGGCCTGCAGGCCGATCTCGACAAGCTCGGCTTCAACCTCGTCGGCTTCGGCTGCACGACCTGCATCGGCAATTCCGGCCCGCTGCCGGCGCCGATCTCGAAGACGATCAACGACAAGGGCCTGATCGTGTCCGGCGTTCTCTCGGGCAACCGCAACTTCGAAGGCCGCATCTCGCCGGACGTCCAGGCGAACTACCTCGCCTCGCCGCCGCTGGTCGTCGCCTATGCGCTCGCCGGTACGGTCCAGAAGGACCTGACCAAGGAGCCGATCGGCGAAGACCAGAGACGGCAACCCGGTCTTCCTCAAGGACATCTGGCCGACCTCGAAGGAAATCCAGGAATTCATCCTGAAATACGTCACCCGCGAACTCTACGAATCGAAATATGCCGACGTGTTCAAGGGCGACGTCAACTGGCAGGCCGTTCAGGTTCCGCCGGGCCAGACCTATGCCTGGGACGACAACTCGACCTATGTGCAGAACCCGCCCTACTTCGTCGGCATGGGCAAGACGGGCTCGGGCATCTCCGACATCAAGGGCGCCCGCGTCCTCGGCCTGTTCGGCGACAAGATCACCACCGACCACATCTCGCCGGCCGGTTCGATCAAGGCGGCATCGCCGGCCGGTGCCTACCTGCATCGACCATGGCGTCGGCGTTGCCGACTTCAACCAGTACGGCACGCGCCGCGGCAACCATGAAGTGATGATGCGCGGCACCTTCGCCAACATCCGCATCCGCAACCACATGATGGGACCGAACGGCAAGGAAGGCGGCTACACGATCCACTATCCGTCGAAGGAAGAGATGTCGATCTACGACGCCGCCATGCAGTACAAGGCAGAAGGCGTTCCGCTGGTCATCTTCGCCGGTGTCGAATACGGCAACGGCTCGTCGCGCGACTGGGCTGCCAAGGGCACCAACCTGCTCGGCGTCAAGGCCGTCGATCGCCCAGTCCTTCGAGCGCATCCACCGCTCCAACCTCGTCGGCATGGGCATCGTGCCCTTCGTCTTCGAGGAAGGCACGACCTGGCAGAGCCTCGGCCTCAAGGGCGACGAACTCGTCACGATCGAGGGCCTCGAAAACGATCAAGCCGCGCGAAAAGAAGATCGCCAAGATCACCTATGGCGACGGCACGGTGAAGGACGTTCCGCTGATCTGCCGCATCGATACGCTCGACGAGGTGATCTACCTGAACAATGGCGGCATCCTGCAGACGGTTCTGCGCGATCTCGCTGCCTGATTGTAAGACGCACTTGCATGATAATGGCCGCCGGAGAGCATATTCTCCGGCGGCTTTTCTTTGTGGCGACAGTAGTTTCACGCCGTTGTGATTCAGGCTCTGCGCAGCCGGTCGAGCATGTCTCACCCCTTCGTGACTTTTCGTTTGGGCCGGAAAGATTATTCGTACGGTGTTATAAATCAGAGCCTGCGCGTTCGATACAGGCTGCCGGATCTGGAAAAGAGGTGCAGGTGAATGTCCCCGCGGTTTTTGATTTCGCTGGTCGCCGGCGTCGATGCTCGCAGTGACGCCGCTCTGATGCCGCAGGACGGCAAGCCGAAAGGCGTCGTCGAACTTTTCACCTCCCAGGGCTGCTCCTCCTGTCCTCCGGCCGATGCCGCGTTCCGCAAGCTGGTCGACCAGGGCGATGTCATCGCACTCGCCTATCACGTCGACTACTGGAACTATCTCGGCTGGGCCGACACGCTGAGCTCCAAGGAAAACACCGCGCGGCAATATGGCTATGCCAGGATGCTGGGCCGCAGCAACGTCTATACGCCGCAGGTGATCGTCAACGGACGCGACCATATGGCCGGCGCCGATCTCGACGGCATCAACAGCAAGATCGATACCTATTCAGCAGCGAAGGCAAAGGGCTTGACCGTTCCGGTCGACGCCGCGATGCGCGGCGACGAGCTGGAGATCAAGATCGGCGCCGGCGAGGGCAAGGCCAATGTCGTCATCGTCTATTTCGACAAGGAAAAGACGATCGACGTCGAAAAGGGCGAAAACAGCGGCCAGAAGATTTCCTACTGCAACAGCGTCAGCAATGTCGAAACGGTCGGCATGTGGGATGGCAAGGCGACGAGCCTGACGCTGCCTGCGACCGTCCTGGAGAAGCCGGAGCTCGAGGGCTGCGCGATCCTGCTGCAGGCTGCGACAGCGGACGGCGATCCGGCGCGATCCTCGGCGCGACGGTCGTCATGGCCGGCAAGAATATCTGATTGGTTTCATCCGTTTAGAAGCGGATGGAAACGGGGCGGCCCGGCTGATCGTATTCGGGGCTGGGGTTAAGGTCGATACGCTCAGCCGGGCCCTTTGGCGCTGGCGCCAAATCATTTGAGTGAACTTCTCCTGGAAATGAGGCGCTGTTTTGACTGAAATGCGGCGCTCGGGAGATTGCACCGCATATGTTGAATGTGATGGGCTGCCGCCTTGCATTTGATATGGCTCGGGCAAACTGTCGCTCTCCTGTCACAAGAGGAGGCCTGGGAGACTGATGACAGATCAGCCGGATTTGCGGCATGGCGAAACCCGTTCCGCCGATAACAGTCGTCAGTCGTCGTCGATCTCAGGGAATACAGGCAGAGCAAGGACCCGCTGCCGGTGACCTTTCACCGCCGGGAACTGGATGCCATTCTGTGGATCTACGGCCGAATGGTCGGTGAAGGCGAGTGGCGCGACTACGCGATCGACCATCTGAAGGAGAAGGCCGTCTTTTCCGTTTTCAAGCGTTCAGGAGAAATGCCGCTTTTCCGGATCGAGAAAAACCCGAAGCTCGCCGCCAAGCAGGGCGCCTATTCGCGTCATCAACACGAACGGCATGATCCTGAAGCGCGGCCATGACCTGCAGCAGGTGCTGAAGGTCTTCGACAAGGTGCTGAAGCTCGTCGAGAAGTGACCGCATCAGCCGTGAACAGCGTTCCCGGATAGACTGACGGATCGGGATCGCTGTCTTTGCCCTCGCCGAGCGGCCGCTGCATGATCATCGTATCCAGCCAGCGGCCATGCTTGTAGCCGGTGCCCTTCAGCAATCCGCCTATCTTCGAAGCCCAATCCCGCGATGAAGCGCGATCGAAGCCGGATGGGCGCCGCCGATGACGGCGATCATCTGGCGGAAGCCGAGTTCGGTGCAGCGTGAGATCAGCTCGGTGAGCATGCCCTTGCCGATCCCGAGACCGCGAGCGTCCGGCGCGAGATAGATCGAATCCTCGACCATCCAGCGATAGGCAGGCCGGGTCCGGAAGGCGGAGGCATAGGCGTAGCCGAGCAGCGTTCCGCTCGCATCGACTGCTGCGATATAGGGATATCCCTGGCCGGTGATTGGCGGAGAAACGAGACGCCATTTCGGCTTCCGAGGGCGGCGTGATCTCGTAGCTCGCGACGCCATTGAGGACAGAGTCGCGATAGATTTCCGTGATGGCGGGAAGGTCGGAAGGCGCGGCGTCGCGAAGGGAGAAGAGCATTGCGTCGGCCGGTGATTGAGAGGCGCTTCCTAGTAACCATTCCGCCGCCCGCGGCGCAACAAAAAAGGCGGCCGAAGCCGCCTTTTCGATGATGATGTTCCGCTTACTTGCGGTTGCCCATGAACTGCAGCAGGAACATGAAGAGGTTGATGAAGTCGAGGTAGAGCGTCAGCGCGCCCATGATCGCCTTGCGGCCGGCAACGGCAACGTCATCGGCTTCGAAGTACATTTCCTTGATCCGCTGCGTATCGTAGGCGGTGAGGCCTGCGAAGATCAGAACGCCGATCACGGAGATCGCAAACTGCATCGCGGACGAGGCCAGGAAGATGTTGACGAGCGAAGCGATGATCAGGCCGAAGAGACCCATGATCAGGAACGAGCCCATCGCCGACAGGTCACGCTTTGTCGTGTAGCCGTAGAGCGACAGCGCGCCGAAGGAGGCGGCGGTGACGAAGAACGTCTGCACGACGCTCTGGCCTGTGTAGATCAGGAAGATCGACGAGAGCGACAGGCCAACAAGCGCAGCATAGACCCAGAAAGTCGTCTGCGCGGCCGACACGCTCATGCTATTGATCCGGAAGCTCAGGAAGAACACCAGAGCCAGCGGGGCGAAGATAACGACCCACTTCAGCGGGCTCACATAGATCGCCTGGCCGAAGGCTGTCAGTTGTCCATCGGCAAAAGCGAACTGGAATGACAGAAATGCGGCCACACCCGTGATCGCCAGACCCAGCGCCATCAGGTTATAGACCTTGAGCATATAAGAGCGCAGGCCCTGGTCGATCATCTCGCCAGTTTGCACTCGGCTTTGGTAGTTACGAAGGTCAGCCATAGTTTCCTCTTAAAAGCTCCGATGGGAATACGGTGTCGGGCTGATACCACCCGGGCGCCGCTGCGGAGCTCCAGCATGCCTGGCTACAATATGAGCCTTTCGCTCATTGCAAACAAGGCCCTTGCAACCCGGGATCGGGTTAAATCGCCGTAAGGTGAGGGAAATTCATCCTCGTCGCCGATCAGAGTTCCCGCAGAACGGGTGCTGCCTTCTGGCCGAGAATTCGCCAGGTGCCAATCAGGCCGATGCCGACCGTCAGGACCAGGGCGGTCACTAATGTGAGGCCGGCGACATCCGGCAGGAAGGTCGAAGGCATCCGCATGATGCGGCTGACGATGAACCAGGCCGCTGCTCCGCCGGCGATCAATGCGAAAACGGCGGTCGCCATGCCGAGGATCAGATATTCATAGCTGAAGGCGCGGATGAGCATTGCCCGCGTCGCGCCGAGCGTCTTCAGAACGACCGCGTCATGTGTTCGCGCCCGGTTCCCGGCGGCGAGTGCTCCTGCAAGCACGAGAATGGAGGAGATGAGTGCAACGGAGGCCGCAGCACGGATTGCGGTCGCAAGCTGCGCGACCAGCGTGTTGACGATATCGATCGCATCCTTGACGCGGACGGTCGTAATCGTCGGGTAGGCATTGGTAACGGATTTGAGGATCGCCGCTTCTTCGGCGGGCGTCGCCGAGGGGTCGGTGAGTGTCGCCAGCCATGCATGCGGAGCGCCGCGGAACGTGTTCGGCGAAAAGACCATGACGAAATTCATCGATAGCGATTCCCAATCGACTTTCCGCAGGTTTGCAATCCTCGCGGTAAGGTTGCGCCCAAGCACGTTGACGGTGACGGTATCGCCGATCTTGAGGCCGAGTTCTTTGGCTTCCTCCGAGGAAAACGAGACGAGCGGCTCTCCGCTGTAGTCCTTTGGCCACCAGCTTCCCTCCGTCAGAGAAGCGGCGTCCGGTAAGGACTCGGAATAGGTGATGCCGCGGTCGCCGCGCAGCACCCACTGGCCGCCCGGCGGTACCTGTATCTTGGCCACGTCCTTGCCGTTTAGCGCTAAAATACGGCCGCGCATCATCGGAACTTCGACGAGCTTTCCTTCTGGCGCCTGCCGGCTGACCAGATTGCGGAAGTTCTCGACCTCGGCGCTCTGAATATCCACGAAGAAGAAGTTCGGTGCGCCTTCGGCCATGCGGCCGGTCAATTGCTGGCGGAAATTGCCGTCGATGAGCGTCAGGGTAACCAGTAGCGCAAGCCCGAGACCGAGCGAGAGAACGACCGAAGGCGTCAAGGCGCCGGGGCGATGGATGTTGCCGATCGCCAGCCTTAATGCGGGCGAATTGACGCGCGGGCTGCGCTTGGCGAGCCAGGCAATCAGCGCTGCGACAGCGCGTAGGATGACGAAGGCGAAGATGATGGCGCCGACGAAGATCACGGCGATGAAGCGGTCATAGGCGGTGACGATCGCAAGACCGGCCAGCGCTGCCATGAAGAGCGCGGCAAGCAGAATGTAGGGCCATGAAGGCAGGTGCCGCGCCTCGAACCCCTGTTCGCGGAAGAGTGCGGTCGCGGGCACTTCGCGGGCATGGCCGAGCGGCAGGATGGCAAAGGCGAGCGTCGTCAGGATGCCGAAGAGCGTGGCAAGCAGCAGCGCGCCCGGATAGAGCGTCGGCTCTGTGGAAACCGGCAAGAACCGTGCGAGGAATTGTGCTGCAAGCATTGGCGACAAGGCGCCAAGGACGAGGCCGATGAGGATGCCGGCGAAGGCGATGATTGCAATCTGGAACAGATAGACAAGCACGACGACTACGGCGGGAGCGCCGAGGCATTTGAACGTCGCGATCGTCGTCCGCTTCGAATCGAGGAAGGCCCGGACGGCATTGGCAACGCCGACGCCGCCGACGATGAGTGCGGTGAGGCCAACGAGTGTGAGGAACTGCGAGAAGCGCGTAATGTTCTCGGTGAGAGAGGGTGCTGCGCGGTCGCTGGTTCGGATCGACCAGCCCGCCGATGGGAATTCCTTGTCAGCGCGTTCGCGCACGCCACCGCGCTCGGCGGTATCGTCGAGCTTGATCTTGTATACATGCTCGACGAGGCTGCCGGTCTGGATGAGCCCGGAGGCAATCAGGGCTTGGCGGCTGATCACCAATCGTGGTGCAAATCCGAAACCTTCTGAGATTGCGTCCGGCTCGGTCTTTACCGTGCCGGTGATGCTGAGTGTCGCATTGCCGAGCAGGATCTCATCGCCGACCGAAAGACCAAGCCGCTCCAGCAGCAGAGGCGCTGCAACGGCGCCATAGGTTCCGTTCTGGTCCGCAAGCAGGGCGGGAAGCGGGTAATTCGGTTCGGCTACGAATTGGCCGTAGAGCGGATAGGCATCATCCACCGCCTTGACCTCGACGAGGGCCTGATCCGAGCCGTCGGGTTTTCGCGCCATGGAGCGGAGGCCGGTCGACACGGAGACCTGGCCAAGGCCGCGGAGGAAATTCATTTCCGGCTGGGTTGCTTCGCGGTTGTTCAGCTCGAAGCGGACATCGCCCGCGAGCAGCTCCTGGCCCTGGGACGCGATCGTGTCGGTGATCGACTGGGACACGGAGTTGACGGCAGCGATGGCGCCTGTACCGAGCGCGATGCAGGCAAGAAAGATGTAAAAGCCCTTGAGGCCGCCGCGAAGCTCGCGAAGAGCAAGGCGGAAGGCGAGCAAGACGCGGGGCGTGACGAGCTTCATGCGATGGCCGCTTCGGAACGGCGATCGGCACTGTCGCCTTCGATCTGGCCGGAACGGACCTTGATTTGCCGTGAGCAGCGGTTGGCAAGCGAGACATCGTGGGTGACGAGCAGCAGTGTCATGCCGCGTTCGGCCTGCTTGGAAAACAGCAGATCGGCGATCTGGCGGCCGGTATCGGTGTCGAGATTGCCGGTCGGCTCGTCGGCTATGAGGAGAGCAGGAGAGGGTGCAAGGGCCCGAGCGATCGCGACACGCTGCTGCTCGCCGCCGGATAGCTGGCCGGGATAGTGGTTCAAACGCTCGCCGAGGCCGACGGCCTTCAACTCGCGTTGTGCGATTTCGAAGGGCCTCGGCACGTTCGCGAGCTCAAGCGGAACGGCGACGTTTTCGAGTGCCGTCATATTGGCGATCAGATGAAACGACTGGAAGACGATGCCGATGTTCCGGCCGCGGAAGTCAGCGACCTCATCTTCGCTGAGGGCGTGCAGCGGTGTCTCGTTGATGTTGATCTCGCCGCTATCGAGCTTTTCGAGGCCTGCAAGCACCATGAGCAGCGTCGACTTTCCCGAACCGGACGGGCCGACGATGCCGACGGATTCGCCTGCGGCAACCGAGAGGTCGATGCCTTTCAATACATGTACGGAGGCTGCGGCGCTGCCCAGCGTCAAATCCGCCTGCTTGAGCTCAATGATGGTTTTTGCCAACAGAAAATCGCCCTATATGAATTTCAACGACTTTGCCAATCTAGGGAAAGCAGCATGAGATTTAAAGTTGCCGCGTTTCACATCGCCGTCATTGTTGCGTCGTTGATCTTTGGGACGACAGCCAATGCCTCCACAATCAACCTTGTCGGTTTCGGCGACAGCCTGATGGCAGGCTACCAACTGCCGCCTGGCGACGGCTTTCCGGAGAAGCTGCAGGCGGCTTTGAAAGCGAAGGGCGTCGATGTTTCGATCACCAATGCGGGCGTCTCCGGCGACACGACGACCGGCGGGCTGGCGCGCATCGACTGGTCCGTTCCGGACGGCACCGACGGCGTCATCCTCGAACTCGGGGCCAACGATGCGCTGCGCGGCATTCCTCCGGAAGAGACCGAAAAAAATCTGGATGCGATGCTTGCCCGGCTAAAGGAACGCGGGATTGCGGTGCTGCTCGTGGGCATGATGGCTCCGCCGAACATGGGGGCGGACTATGCCGCACGGTTCAACCCGATCTACCAAAAGCTCGCGGAAAAATACCAGGTTCCGCTTTACGCCTTTTTTCTCGACGGTGTCGTCACGGATGCCAGCCTGAAGCTTGAGGATGGAATGCATCCGAACGCAAAGGGTATCGATGTGATGGTTCAGAAGATCGAGCCGGCTGTCACACAATTCATCGGGACGATTTCTTCTGTGAAGAAATAGGGGCTTGCGCGGGTCTCGAATGCGTGATTCCGTGTGAGCATCTGCAAAAGATTCGGGGAGTGCTCGTTATGCCGAGACTGTTTACCGCCCTCGAAATTCCGCGCAATGCGGCAATGAGCCTTTCATTGCTGCGCGGTGGGCTCCCCGGTGCAAGATGGATCGATGTGGAGAATTACCACATCACGCTGCGCTTCATCGGCGACGTCGACGGACGAACTGCAGACGAGGTCGTCGAGCGCCTGGACCGGATCGACCGCCCCGAATTCCAGATACGCCTCGACGGGATCGGCTCCTTCGGCTCGAAGAAGCCGCATTCGGTCTGGGCCGGCGTTTCGCCCTCGCCGGAGATGTATGCCCTCCAGGCCGAAATCGAGCGTATCTGCCAGAGGATCGGCCTGGCTCCGGATCCACGGAAGTTCACCCCGCATGTTACTCTCGCGCGGCTCAAGTCCTCGCGTGTCGATGATGTCGTGCACTATCTTTCCGGACGCGGCAACTTCCAGACGTCATCCTTCACCGTTCCGCGCTTCGTGCTGCTTTCGTCGCGGGAATCGGTCGGCGGCGGGCCTTATCTGACTGAGGAAGTATTCCCGCTGAGCGAGGCTTGGTCTGCGCCGAGCTTGTCCACCAGCGCGGTGCAGCCGGTCAAAAGCCTCGTATAGACCAGTTCGAAGCCTTCCGGGCCACCGTAGTAGGGGTCTTGAATGTCTTCGCCGGTCTGAAGCGCGAACTCGCCGAAAAGCTTGATATTGCCTGCTCCTGGCGCCATTGCGTGAAGCGCGGCCATATTGGCGCGGTCCATTGCGAGGATAAGATCGGCTTCTTCGAAATCCTCGAGACGAATACGGCGTGCACGCTGCCCCGTGATGTCAATGCCGTGGGCTCTTGCGGTTGATATAGAGCGCTTGTCGGGCTGCTCGCCTTGGTGCCAGTCACCGAGCCCCGCTGAATCAATCTTGAAACGATCGGCAAGACCGGCTTCCCTTGCAACATGCGCGAAGATTCCTTCGGCGAGAGGAGAGCGGCAGATATTGCCCATGCAAACAAAGAGAATACTGAAGCGTTTCATGAAGAGACCTGACGGAAGAGATGAGAGAACAATGCCATGAAACAGGAAAAACTGGAACGGAGTGCGATCGACGGCCAGCTTGCCGAATTGAAAGGCTGGTCGCTCGATGATGGCGCTGCATCAATCTCGAAAACCTTCAAATTCGCAAACTTCGTCGAAGCCTTCGGCTTCATGACGAAGGCTGCACTCGCGGCGGAAAAGCTCAACCACCATCCGGAATGGTTCAATGTCTATTCGAGGGTCGAGGTAAGGCTGAACACACATGATGCGGGCGGACTGACCGAACTCGACTTCAAGCTTGCCAAGGCGATGGACAAGGCAGCGGGACAGATTGATTGAATCCGGTGGAGCCATCACCATATCTTCGCATGCGAGTGAAGGGAGACCGGAATGGATGAAGTGAAATTCGGTGAGATCCTGCTGCCGGGGGACGAGGATACCCAGAACCGTCGGGAGAAGGCTGTGCGGATGAAATTCTGGCTGACCTTCAAGCGGGCAGTCCGGCAGATTCCGTTTTCGCGCGATGTTGTCGCGGGCTTCTACTGCGCGCTTGATCCTGAAACGCCGACGCGCGTGCGCGGGATCCTGCTTGCCGGTCTCGCCTACTTCATCCTGCCTTTCGATATCGTTCCGGACTTTTTCGCCTTGGTCGGTTTTTCGGATGACATTGCCGTGCTCTCCGCAGCTCTCGCGATGGTCAACAGTCACATGAAAGTGAGGCACTACGAGGCGGCGGACAGGGCGCTTGCCGATCAGCCGGAAGCCATGAAAACGGTCTAAGCCGCTTCGGTTTCCAGTGCCCTTTGCCCCGTTAATTCTTCGACGGGTTTCCGGTGCTTTGAAAGGTCAAACTCTTGCCTGAATCTTTATGTCTTAGATTCTCGTCGAAGGACGGCATTACGCCATCCGGGCGGACTATCGTTGGGGAGCGAAATCGCGTCGAGCGTTGACACTCAGGCCAGGAATGACGCAAGTAGACACAATTTCGAGCCTCCGTTGACGCTTTAGTAACCTGAATCAAGTCAAAATAAACCAGATCGTGACGACGATGCCGCTCGCTCTGATGGGGCGCTGAATCGCAAGAACCGGCAGGAAATCCATGTTAGTAAAAAGTATCGCATCCGCTCTCGCATTCGTTCTCATCACGGCCGGAGCAGCAGGAGCGCAGCAGGCTGCCGCTCCCACGCGCATTCAACAATTTCAGGCTTGGGGCGCTTATTCCTACAAGCAGGGCAACGGCAATGTCTGCTACGTGCTTTCGGTGCCGACCACCAAGCAGCCGGCAAGCGTCGATCATGGCGACAACTTCTTCATCGTGTCACAACGGCCGGGCCAGAACATCTCCTATGAGCCGCAGGCGATGATGGGGTATACCGTCAAGGAAAATTCGAAGATCAACGTGACCATCGACAACAAGACCTTCGTCATGTTCACCAAAGACAAGGCGGGTTGGGTGGAAAACGCCGCGCAGGAACCGGCGCTCGTCGCCGCCATGAAGGGCGGCCATTCGATGACGGTTACCGCGACGTCACGCAAGGGCACCGGCACGTCCTACAGCTATTCGCTGTCCGGCATTTCGGCCGCGCTGAAGCAGATTGAAAGCTGCAAATAAGCCGTCTTGCTCGTTATCAAAGTTTAAAGGCCGGCCTTGTGCCGGCCTTTGCCGTTTCCATCTATGGTGACGCGCGGCGAAAATGATGCTAAAGCCGCGCGCAACAGCGGGAAGATCGCGGTTTTGACCGCCGCTCCGCATTCAGTTTTCTGCGATACTGCCTTACGCGCTCCGGCCAGGTCTTCAGGCTTTTGGAGAATGCGGGCAGTTTTGAATTCGGGATAGACAGTATGTCCGTCATGGATGCCGTGACCATTACCAAGCCTGCCGCGCAGCCTCGTGCCGAGGCCCTGCCCAAGCCCTCGCTGATCGGCCTCAGCCGCGAGGAGATGGCAGCTGCGCTTCGTGAAAAGGGCGTTGCGGAAAAGCAGATCAAGATGCGCGTCAGCCAGTTGTGGAACTGGATTTATGTGCGCGGCGTCTCCGACTTCGATCACATGGCGAATATCGCCAAGGACATGCGCGAGATGCTGAAGCAGCATTTCACCATCGCGCGTCCGGATATCGTCGAGGAGCAGGTCTCCAACGACGGCACCCGCAAGTGGCTGCTGCGCTTTCCGGCGCGGGGTGCGGGCCGTCCTGTCGAGATCGAGGCCGTCTACATTCCGGAAGAGGGCCGCGGCACGCTCTGCATTTCCAGTCAGGTCGGCTGCACGCTGACCTGTTCCTTCTGTCACACCGGCACGCAGCGTCTCGTCCGCAACCTGACGGCCGAGGAAATCCTCTCCCAGCTTCTGCTTGGCCGCGACCGGCTTGGCGATTTCCCGGACCGCGACGTTCCGGTTGGCGCCGTCGTGCCGGCCGAAGGCCGCAAGGTCAGCAACATCGTGATGATGGGCATGGGTGAACCGCTCTACAATTTCGATGCCGTGAAGCAGGCTTTGCTGATTGCCACGGATGGCGATGGCCTGTCGCTGTCGAAGCGCCGCGTCACCTTGTCCACCTCCGGCGTCGTGCCTGAGATTTTTCGCACCGGGCGAGGAGATTGGCGTGATGCTTGCAATCTCGCTGCATGCCGTGCGCGACGATCTGCGCGACATCCTGGTGCCGATCAACAAGAAGTATCCGCTGAAGGAACTGATCGAAGCCTGCCGGAACTATCCGGGGCTTTCGAATGCGCGGCGCATCACCTTCGAATACGTCATGCTGAAGGACGTCAACGACAGTCTGGAAGATGCCAAAGGCTTGATCCAGCTGCTGAAGGGCGTTCCGGCGAAAATCAACCTGATTCCGTTCAATCCCTGGCCCGGCACCAACTATCAGTGCTCGGACTGGGCGCAGATCGAAAAGTTTGCCGATTTCATCAATTCTGCGGGCTACGCCTCGCCGATCCGCACGCCGCGCGGCCGGGACATCCTCGCCGCCTGCGGGCAGCTGAAGTCGGAATCAGAGCGTATGCGCAAAACCGAGCGTCTCGCCTTCGAGGCGATGATGATCGCCAATCACGGCGCGGATGACTGACCAGGAAGTTTGATCCGTCCAGCAGTTCATCACGAACGCCAAGGCGCCCGATCTAGCGCGTCTGCGTGAGGAAGATCTTCACGGCGAAGATCGAGAAGACTCCCGCGAACGTGTAGTCCATTCCGCGCAGAACCTTCCTGTTGTTCTGCAGCCAGCCCGCGAGCCAGTCGGAGGCGAGAACCACGAGAGCGTTCACAGGCATGCCGATCAGGATGAAGAGGAAGCCGAGGAACAGCAGCTTGTGCGTGACCGCCGGATCGCCGGCGCTAACGAACTGCGGCAGGAAGGTCATGAAGAAGATGATGACCTTGGGGTTCAGAAGATTGACCCACAAGCCGCTGGAAATGTTGGAAAGCGGCGTGCCCTTGGCTTCGCTGACCTTCTCGACGGAAAGCTTCGAACCGAAGCGGATCGCCTGAACGGCAAGCCAAAGAAGATAGGCGGCACCTCCGGTCTTCAGGATCAGAAAGGCCGTTGGCGAGGCGGTGATCAGCGCCGAGATGCCGAAAGCGACCA
The DNA here is from genome assembly GCA_963838565.1 of uncultured Alphaproteobacteria bacterium. Classification (GTDB taxonomy): domain Bacteria; phylum Pseudomonadota; class Alphaproteobacteria; order Rhizobiales; family Rhizobiaceae; genus Rhizobium. The sequence continues at coordinate 136,373 of CAWIRO010000009.1, read as the reverse complement.
GCATCGTATGAATCACGATGCCGATGCTGGTGCCGAGCACGACGTAGAGCGCGGGCTTTTTGCCCTGAGACAGTGCGCGGCTGATCGAGAGCGTCATGTCCGGGCCAGGGGTGGCTGCAAGGAGCAGGCTGGCGGCGGCGAAGGCGAGAAGGGTCGGGATGCTCGGCAGGAAATCCATGGCACACTCTGAAAGCCGGTGATCGTCAGTGTTGTCTTACCCGGCTTTCAGAAAATTACCAATCGATCCTGATGATGCGGCTATCGCTTTTGTTCAAGGAAGGCCTTGAACTTGTCGCCATAATCCTTGTGCCAGCGCGACAGCGGCGGACGATTCTCGATGATGTCGCCGATCGCCCAGGCCATGCGGAGCTCGTCAACCGGGCGAGCGACGTCGTTGTCCGGGCAGAGGATATAGAAGTCGCCGCGCTCCAGGCTTTCCATCATAAAGTCGACGGTCTGTTCCGGGGTCCAGGCGGCGACGGGCTTTTCAGCGCGGTCACCCTTGGTGAGGCCGGTGAAGACAAAGCCCGGGATCAAGAGGTGGGCTGAAATCTTCGAGCCCGCGGTATTGCGCAGTTCGTGCTCAAGCGCTTCCGTAAAGACCTTCACGCCTGCCTTCGACACGTTGTACGCCGGATTTCCCGGAGGGGTCGTAATGCCCTGCTTGGAACCGGTGTTGATGATAAGCCCCGGCTCGCCATGCGCCAGCATGCTTGGTCCGAAGGCGCGCGTTCCGTTGATGACGCCAAGAAGATTGACGCCGAGGATGTTGTCCCAGCTCGCCTGCTCGCTGAAGATTGAGCTTTCCGGACCAATGCCGGCGTTGTTCATGAGCACATGGACGCGGCCGAAGCGCTGGATGACGGCTCGTTCGAGCGCTTCCAGCGAGGTCTTGTCGGAAACGTCCGTCTCGACCGCCATCACATGTTCCTGCCCTGCAATAGCTTCGAGCTCGCACGCGAGCCTGCGCCAGCCGGTCGCCGCCGAGATCGGCGATGACGACGTTCATACCCGCCTTGGCGAAATGCTTTGCCGCTGCAAAGCCGATGCCGGATGCGCCGCCGGTAATCACTGCAACATTGGGCTTCTTGAAAATCTCTTGAATATTCGTCATGGGACTGACCTTTCCTCAATCATTGTTCGAATGCTGCCTGATATGGGCGCGCGCTTCGCGCTGTCAAACACTATCGGCGACAAGCGCCGTGCCTTGGCCTTGCGTCATGCGACAATCTCGCTAAAAGTGCCCGCGACACCGGGCTTTGCGGGTTTGCCGCCGCCCATATGCAACGGACCTCATCATCATGGCACCTAAAAAAGACGTGAAGAAAGTCGTGCTCGCCTATTCCGGCGGTCTCGATACCTCGATCATCCTCAAGTGGCTGCAGACCGAGCTCGGCGCCGAAGTCGTGACCTTCACGGCCGATCTCGGCCAGGGCGAAGAGCTTGAGCCTGCGCGCAAGAAGGCCGAAATGCTCGGCATCAAGGAAATCTATATCGAGGACGTGCGCGAAGAGTTCGTGAAGGACTTCGTCTTCCCGATGTTCCGCGCCAATGCCGTCTATGAAGGCGTCTACCTGCTCGGCACCTCGATTGCCCGGCCGCTGATCTCCAAGCACCTGATCGACATTGCCCGCAAGACCGGCGCCGACGCGATCGCCCACGGCGCGACCGGCAAGGGCAACGACCAGGTTCGCTTCGAGCTTTCCGCCTATGCGCTGAACCCGGACATCAAGATCATCGCCCCGTGGCGCGACTGGTCGTTCAAGAGCCGTACCGATCTTCTGGAATTCGCCGAGAAGCATCAGATCCCGGTTGCCAAGGACAAGAAGGGCGAAGCGCCGTTCTCCGTCGATGCCAATCTGCTGCACTCATCCTCCGAGGGCAAGGTGCTGGAAGACCCGTCGCAGGAAGCCCCCGAATACGTGCATATGCGAACCATCTCGCCGGAAGCCGCACCCGACAAGGCGACCGTCATCAAGGTCGGCTTCGAGAAGGGCGATGCGGTTTCAATCAATGGTGTACGCATGAGCCCGGCGACGCTGCTCGCCACGCTCAACAATTATGGCCGCGACAACGGCATCGGTCGCCTCGACCTTGTCGAAAACCGCTTCGTCGGCATGAAGTCTCGCGGCGTCTACGAAACGCCGGGCGGCACGATCCTGCTTGCGGCGCACCGCGCCATCGAGTCGATCACGCTCGACCGCGGGGCTGCACATCTCAAGGACGAGATGATGCCGCGTTATGCGGAGCTCATCTACTACGGCTTCTGGTTCTCGCCGGAGCGCGAAATGCTGCAGGCACTGATCGACAAGAGCCAGGAGCATGTCGAAGGCGAAGTCACGCTGAAGCTCTACAAGGGCAATGTCATGGTCACTGGCCGCGAGAGCCCGAAGTCGCTCTATTCCGACAAGCTGGTCACCTTCGAGGACGATCAGGGCGCCTACGACCAGAAGGATGCCGCCGGTTTCATCAAGCTGAACGCACTGCGGCTGCGCACGCTCGGTAAGCGCAACCTCAAGAGCTAGGCACCCCTGCATGCTTGACGAAGGGGCCCGCCGGCAGTGCCGCGCGGGCCTCTTTTTGATTGCTGTGACATTTGACGGATGGCAGCGTTGGCATAGTCTGCGGCCATTATCCTGCAGAGCGGGTACACGTTCAGCAAATTGAGGATCGATTCCAGCGTTTTCACGTTGTTGGAATCGCCAATCGACGTGGCGATCTGCAGCTGGTTTCTGTAATAGTCGTGGAATTGAATGCCGTGCCGTCGATACGCCCGTCAGATCTTGCAGGGGCAGGTAAAAAACGAATTCGTCAGCAACATACCAATACCGCGATGGCTCACCTATATTGCCGTTTCAGCCTTCTGCACAAAGGACGTCAGCATGCCTTCCACCCAAGAGTTCAACCCCGCGCTCGTCAACTGGAATGGGCTTCATGGCCTGCCGCGCTTCGACGCGCTGAACGATGGCGACTTCGCCCCGGCCTTCGATGCCGCTCTCGCATCCCATGACAAGGAGATTGATGCGATCGCCGGGAACGCGGAAGAGCCGACATTCGACAATACGATCGTCGGGCTGGAAACCGCAGGCGATGAGCTTTCGCGCGTTTCCGCACTGTTCTGGAACCGGGCCGGCGCTCATACCAACGATACGATCCAGGCGCTGGAGCGCGACATCTCGCCGAAAATGTCGCGCCACTATTCCAAGATCGGGATGAACGCCGCGCTCTTTGCGCGCATCGACACGCTTTGGGAGAAGCGGGAAAGCCTCGGGCTCACGCTCGAGCAGACGCGTGTGCTGGAGCGGCACTGGAAGGGTTTCGTGAAATCGGGTGCCAAGCTGCCGAAGGCGGAGCAGGAAAAGCTCGCAGCAATCGACGAGAAGCTTGCGGCTCTGAGCACGCAGTTTGGCCAGAACGTGCTGGCGGACGAGAAGAGCTGGACGCTGATCCTCTCCGAAGGGGCGGAGCTCGAAGGCATTCCGGATTTCCTGAAGGATGCCATGGCAGCGGCGGCGCGCGAGCGAGGCGAAGAGGGAAGATTTGCAGTCACTCTGTCGCGTTCGATCATCGAACCTTTCCTGACCTTTTCCGAGCGGCGCGATCTGCGCGAGCAGGCATTCAAAGCGTGGGTCGCTCGCGGCGAGAACGAGGGCGAGACGGATAATCGTGGCGTCATCCGCGAGATGCTGGCCCTTCGCGGCGAAGTCGCGAAGCTTCTCGGCTATGGCAATTTCGCGGAACTGAAGCTCGACGATACGATGGCAAAGACACCGGCCGCGGTGAACAATCTGCTGCGGGCGGTGTGGGCAAGGGCCGTCAAGCGGGCGCGGGAGGAAGAGGCCGACATTGCCAAGGTGATCGCCGAGGACGGTAAAAACCACGAGGTCCTGCCTTGGGACTGGCGCCATTATGCCGAGAAGATCAGGGCGCAGAAATTCAGTTTCTCAGAAGCGGAGCTGAAGCCCTATCTACAACTCGAAAAGATCATCGAGGCTTGCTTTGACGTCGCCGGCCGTCTCTTCGGCATTCGTGCCGTCGAGAAGAAGGGAGTTGCCGCCTATCATCCGGATGTGCGTGTCTTCGAAATTCGCGATCGTGAAGACAAGCTGATTGCGGTTTTCCTGGGCGATTATTTCGCCCGCAGTTCCAAGCGCTCCGGTGCCTGGATGAGCGCGTTCCAGTCGCAGCACAAGCTGCCGTTGAAGGACGGCAGAACGGGCGAACTGCCAATCATCTACAACGTGTGCAACTTCGCAAAACCCGCAGAGGGCAAGCCCGCGCTGCTTTCGCTGGACGATGCTCGAACGCTTTTCCACGAATTCGGCCATGCGTTGCATGGCATGCTCTCCAACGTGACTTACCCGTCGGTGTCGGGCACAAGCGTCTCGCGCGACTTCGTGGAACTGCCGTCGCAACTTTACGAGCACTGGCTGACGGTTCCCGCAATTCTCAAGCAATATGCCGTGCATTTCGAAACCGGCGAGCCCATGCCGCAGGAGCTGCTTAACAAGGTGCTCGCCGCGCGCACCTTCAACGCCGGGTTCAATACCGTCGAGTTCACATCCTCCGCGATCGTCGATATGGAGTTCCATACGCGCGATACAGTGGAAGACCCGATGGCGCTGCAGAAGCAGGTGCTCGCCGACTCGGGAATGCCGAAGTCTCTGGTGATGCGCCACGCCTCGCCGCACTTCCAGCATATCTTCTCCGGCGGTTATTCAGCGGGGTACTACTCCTACATGTGGTCGGAGGTGCTTGATGCGGACGCATTCGCCGCTTTCGAGGAAACCGGCGACGCCTTCAACAGTAAGATGGCGCAGAAGCTCAAGGACAACATCTATTCCGTCGGCGGCTCGATCGATCCGGAAGATACCTACAAGGCCTTCCGCGGCAAGCTGCCGAGCCCGGATGCGATGCTGGTCAAGAAAGGCCTTGCCACCTTCGAGGAGCTTTCGGGCAGTGACGCTTAGGCCGGTCGCCTTTATAAAACTGTCGCCGAAGTTTCGGAAAACCGTCATGTCGTCTTCAAGAGGCTGACATGGCGGTCGCTCTAGGCTTGCCGTGGGAGATTCGAAATCCCCATTCTTGGTGAAACGCAGGTCGCATGGCTGAAGCGTGAGCTTGTGCGTTCGACGGCGACTTGCCTGCGATATGCCGATCGGGCTTGTCATCTGGGATGATTATGGAAGACGCCAGGGCAGCGAGTTCCGTCTTCAACGGCGATAACAGAGCTTGACATGACCTTCGGCCCCGAGGTGCGCTTCATCAAGGCGGCCGCTGGCGGTGTGGACTCCAACCTGCCGCCGTCCGCCGGCCTTCAATTCTTCGGGCTGATGGATATCGACGGGCAGACAGAGCAGATGACCGTGCGGCTGATGGACAGGAACGACACCGAGCTCTGGCGAACGGTCATCGACCCGCAACGCGTGAGCTAGGCGTGCGGATGGCTGCTATCCGTCCTCCCCCCTTTCGCAAACGCGAAAAACACTGTATGAGCGCGCCAAACGTAATTGGTGCATTCTCCCAACATAGCGCCTCAGCCTCAGAGATCTAAACATATGGCACTTCGCAACATCGCGATCATCGCGCACGTTGACCATGGCAAGACGACCCTGGTGGACGAGCTTCTGAAGCAATCCGGTTCGTTCCGCGAGAACCAGCGCGTTGCAGAACGCGTCATGGACTCGAATGACCTGGAAAAGGAACGCGGCATCACCATTCTCGCCAAGGCGACCTCGGTCGAATGGAAGGGCGTTCGCATCAACATCGTCGATACCCCCGGCCACGCCGACTTCGGCGGCGAAGTCGAGCGCATCCTCTCGATGGTGGACGGCGCGATCGTTCTCGTCGATGCTTCCGAAGGCCCGATGCCGCAGACGAAGTTCGTCGTCGGCAAGGCGCTGAAGGTCGGCCTCCGCCCGATCGTCGCGATCAACAAGATCGACCGCCCGGACGGCCGCCACGAGGAAGTCATCAACGAAGTTTTCGACCTTTTCGCCAATCTCGACGCCACCGACGAACAGCTCGACTTCCCGATCCTCTACGGTTCCGGTCGTGACGGCTGGATGAACGTCAACCCGGAAGGTCCGAAGGATCAGGGTCTCGCGCCGCTGCTCGACCTCGTGCTCGAGCATGTTCCGGAGCCGACCGTTCACCAAGGTCCGTTCACGATGATCGGCACGATCCTCGAAGCCAACCCCTTCCTCGGCCGCATCATCACCGGCCGCATCAATTCCGGTTCGATCAAGCCGAACCAGGCCGTCAAGGTTCTGCGGCCAGGACGGCAAGCTGATCGAAACCGGTCGTATCTCGAAGATCCTCGCATTCCGCGGCATCGAACGTACGTCGATCGAAGAAGCGCATGCGGGCGACATTGTCGCAATCGCCGGTCTCTCCAAGGGTACGGTCGCCGACACGTTCTGCGATCCGTCTATCTCCGAGCCGCTGACGGCGCAGCCGATCGATCCGCCGACCGTGACCATGTCCTTCATCGTCAACGACAGCCCGCTGGCTGGTACCGAAGGCGACAAGGTGACCTCGCGCGTCATTCGTGACCGTCTCTACAAGGAAGCCGAAGGCAACGTTGCGCTGAAGATCGAAGAAGCAGAAGGCAAGGATTCCTTCTACGTTTCCGGTCGTGGCGAATTGCAGCTCGCCGTTCTGATCGAAACCATGCGCCGCGAAGGCTTCGAGCTTGCCGTGTCGCGTCCGCGCGTCGTGATGCACAAGGACGAGAACGATCAGCTGATGGAGCCGATCGAAGAAGTCGTTATCGACGTCGACGAAGAGCATTCCGGCATCGTTGTGCAGAAGATGTCCGAGCGCAAGGCCGAGATGGCCGAGCTGCGTCCTTCGGGCGGCAATCGCCTTCGCCTGGTTTTCAATGCGCCCACGCGCGGCCTGATCGGCTACCAGTCGGAACTTCTGACCGACACCCGCGGCACCGCCGTCATGAACCGTCTCTTCAAGGACTACCAGCCTTACAAGGGCGAAATCGGCGGTCGTACCAACGGCGTTCTACTGGCGAACGCGGCCGGCGAGGCTGTTGCCTATGCCATGTTCAACCTGGAAGATCGCGGCCCGATGATGATCGAGCCGGGCGAAAAGGTTTATGCCGGCATGATCATCGGCATTCATAGCCGTGACAACGACCTTGAAGTCAACGTTCTGAAGGGCAAGCAGCTGACCAACATCCGCGCTGCCGGCAAGGATGAAGCCGTCAAGCTCACGCCGCCGATCCGCATGACGCTCGATCGCGCCTTGTCGTGGATTCAGGATGACGAGCTGATGGAAGTGACGCCGAAGTCGATCCGTCTGCGGAAGATGTATCTGGATGCGAACGATCGCAAGCGCTTCAGCAAGGCACGCTACGCCTAACCGACTCAAGTTGTTGGCATTTCAAACCCCGGCCCTGGCGCCGGGGTTTTTTGTTGTGCGGCACGCTGATTCCGCCTTGTGACAATCGTTAAAAAAGCGTTAAATTTTGCCCATCGTCCACATGTTAAGTCTGTGGGCAACCGGCCGAAAACGCATGATCGCGTATGGTTAATTGCCCACTGGAAGACCAGAGTAAGCGTTATGAAGACGTTGTCGATCGATGTCCGGCGGGCAGAACCGCACGATGCCCAGGCCATCTCAGAGGTGCATCGCCTCGCCTGGCAGCATACTTATGCCGGGATTATTCCGCATCGCGCTTTGACGCAGATGATCGAACGCCGCGGCGAGAACTGGTGGCGCAAGGCCACCCGTGGCCCCGCAACACTTCTCGTTCTCGACGTTGCAGGCACGGTCGCCGGCTATGCTACGCTCGGCCTTAACCGGGCTCGCGCACTGCCGCAGGAAGGCGAGATCTACGAACTCTATCTGCGTCCGGAGTATCAGGGCATCGGCCTTGGGCGCATGCTGTTCGGCGAGGCGCGGCGGCTTCTGAAATCGCTCGGCTGCAAAGGACTCGTGGTCTGGTGCCTGGAGGAAAACGAGAATGCTACCCGTTTCTATCGCGGTCATGGCGGCATCGACTTCTGCGAAGGCATGGAAAGCTTCGACCACAGGCAGCTGAAGAAAATCGGCTTCATCTGGAACTGAGAAGTCCGGCGTCCAGCCTTTCGAAAACAGCATATTGCCTTGAGCCGGCCGGCAAAATGAGCTGCCTGTTCCACAATATTCCAGACCGTATCCTTCAAGATCACGACAGGGCTGTGTTGCCTTGCGGAATGAAACAGACTATTTGGCTCCGAACCGTTCACCTAGTGGGAGTTTCGAATGCGCATAGATGCTGTTTCAATCGGCAAAAATCCACCTGAGGACGTTAACGTCATCGTTGAGGTCCCGGTTGGCGGTCACCCCATCAAGTACGAAATGGACAAGGAGGCCGGTACGCTGGTTGTTGACCGCTTCCTCTATACGCCGATGACCTATCCCGGCAATTACGGCTTCGTGCCGCACACGCTCTCGGAAGACGGCGACCCGATCGACGTGCTGATCGCCAGCACGCGCCCGCTGGTCCCAGGCTGTGTCATCAATGTCCGCCCGATCGGCGTACTGAAGATGGAAGACAATTCCGGCAAGGACGAGAAAATCATCGCCGTCCCCTCGCCGAAGCTGACGCTGCGCTACGAGAAGGTGAAGGACTATACCGATCTTCCGGAGATCACGCTGAAGCAGATCGAGCACTTCTTCGCGCATTACAAGGACCTGGAACCCGGCAAGTGGGTGAAGATCTTCGGCTGGGGCGATTCGAAGGAAGCCGGTCAGTTGATCCTCGAAGCCATCGAGCGCGCCAAGAACGCGAAGTAAGCCGATTACGGCTTCAGAAGCGTTTCGAGCCTTTCAATCAAGTCCTCCGGGTCGCCTTCGATCCGGAGGATTTTTTTGCGCGATGTATCGCCTGATATCAATTCGATCGAGGATTTCGGGGTGCCGAGCGCTTTGGAGAGAAGCGCGATCAGCGCCTTGTTGGCCTTTCCCTTTTCGGGGACTGCCGTGACGCGGGCCTTCAGGTGGCTCTCGCCGTCTCCCTCGGTCTCGATACCGTCGATCGCATCACGCCCGCCGTTCGGCGTCAACCGTACGGCGAGGCGGACATGGTCATCGAAAATCTTCCAGGCGGTGGTCACGCCACCAGCGGGAAAATCGTGTTCCACATCAGGGAGCGCAGGAAGAAGATGATCAGCAGCAGGATGATCGGCGAGATATCTATGCCGCCGAGATTGGGCAGCAAGCGGCGGATCGGCCGTAGCAGCGGTTCGGTGACATTATAGAGGAACATGCCGACCGAATTGACGAACTGGTTGCTGGAGTTGATGACGTTGAAGGCGTAGAGCCACGAGAAAATGGCGCTCGCAATCAGCACCCATGTGTAAAGGTTCAAAGCCAAATCAATGGTTTGAAAGAGGGCAATCATCTTCGTCTCCAGTTCGTTGCTGACAGACATGTAGCTATTGGCGGCTAAACGGGCAAGTGCCGCGTAAGAACGCGCGGTGAATCGTGCTTTCCGGGGTGTCAGAGGCTCATCGAGCGCGTCTTTTCGGACGCAGCCCGATGCGGTGTCGTTCTTTAGCGCGCCCGGTCGGCGCGAATACGCTGGCTGCGCCTATGCGGAGAGCGCTGCCAGCGTATTCGGTGCGGCTTTCGCCGTCTTGCCTTCGAAGACGATATCGAGAAATTCGTTGAGCCACGCCTTGAGCGGCGCATCGAAGAGCATGCGGCCTTCGAGGTGCTCGCGCCCCTGTTGCGCATTGGGCAGGATGAAGCGATGGGCGCCATGGACGACCCAGCGGTGCATCATGACGCGAGTGAGCTCGGCATGGAACTGCAGCGCCCAGGCATTGCGGTTGTAGCGGAAGGCCTGGTTGGGATAGGTATCGCCTTCTGCGAGCAGGTCAGCGCCGTGCGGCAGATCGAAGCCTTCGCGATGGAAGTGATAGACCATCTTCGGCCAGTGCATCAGCAGCCGGCCCTTTTCGGTCGGTCGCAGCGGATACCAGCCGATCTCGGTCGAGCCGTCGGCGTTTGGCTGAACCTTGCCGCCGAGATGGCGCACCAGCATCTGCGCTCCGAGGCAGATACCGAGCAGCGGCCGGTTTTCCTTGAGCGGAATGTCCAGCCAGTTGATCTCTGTCTTCACGAAATCGTCCGGATCGTTTGCGCTCATCGGTCCGCCGAAGACGACCGCTCCGGCATGGCCCTCAAGCGTGGTAGGCAGCTTGTCGCCCAGAACGGGACGGCGGATGTCGAGGCGATAGCCTTTCTCGATGAGGAGCTGACCGACGCGACCGGGGCTGGAGCGTTCCTGGTGCAGAACGATCAGGATCGGGCGTTTGTCGCGTTTGAGCGGGCGGTCAATCGGCATCGTCTTGCAGCACCACCGCATCGGTTACGCGGGCGGCTGCCTCCTGACGCTTCTGGATGCGCTCGCGGGAGGAGACGCCGAGCAGGTCGGCGATCCGCCAGATGACGTGGTCCTCCATCTCGCTGCGCTCGCCATCCGCATAGACGATGTCCCAAAGAATGCCGATGAGTTCCAGTCGCTGCTCGGTATCGAGGTGGCGCTTCAGATCCGACGTGAAGCGATAATAGTCAACGGCGCTGCTTTCAGCTTCCTGCCCTGCTGCGATCACGGCGTCCAGCTGTTTTCCGTCGAGGCGATATTGCTCCTTAAGCAGTTTGCGGAGCCGCTTCTTTTCGCTGTCTTTGATCTTGCCGTCAGCCTCCATCACCTGCATGCAGAGAGCGGCAACGGCAATGCGCGGATCGTCAGGGTCGAAACCCTTCTTGGGATTGTCGGCAGTGAGATTGTGGAAGAATGCCTGAAAACGTTCGAACATGCGGATTTCGTTCCATTCAGAAAAGGCGGAGCCGTGTCTTGGGTTCCGGTTCCGCGCTGGTATTGCGAACGCCAGGATCGTCCGGCATTCCGTAATAGGGTTTTGGTTCTGGCTGCTTATGAATCGCGGCCGGGGCGGCAGGCTTCGGCGCGGAAGCGGGCGCGGGGCGCGCCGCCTCGGCGATCGTTGCGGCGCGCTCCAGTTCAATGATTCGATGATCGTTGACCGCGCTTTCCGGCCGCGTCTCGCGCACAGGCGGCAGGGTTTTCAGCGCGATATCGATCGAGACGGTGGAACCTTCCTCGACCGGTCCTTCGAGTTGGCCGAAGGGCGCCTTCCACTCGAAGGCGTCGAGACGGCCGGTGACGGGTGAGACCGGAAGCCATTTGTCCGAAACGAAGCCGTCTGCGACCCAGGCCGGATCGCGAGGGGCCTTTAGCGCTTGTGCCAGCCAGTGGCGGACGCGACCCTGATCGCCGGTCTCGGCTTCCTCGATATCGGCGAGCAGCAGGAAGGCTGCTTCGCGCGGCTGCATGCGGGCAGCGGCTTCGGCCTTGGCCCGCGCCTTGGTGAAGTCCTTCGCATCGAGCGCCGCCTGCGCGACGACGAGCAGCGATTCGACGTTGTTTGGGCGCAGGGCCTCCAGCCGCTCGGCGCGTTTCAGGCGATCAACGGTGGAATCGCCGCTTCGGGCGAGAACATAGGTTCGGCCGATCTCGGGGTGCGGCGCCGCCTTCCATGCCTGCTCGAGGATCGAGGCAGCCTTGCGCAGTTTGTCCTCGCGGAAAAGCGCCTTGGCGGCAATAATGGCGGCTGGCTCGAAATCAGGGATGAGTTTCAGCGCGTGTGTCGCGTCGTCGCGAGCACCGGCGGGATCGCTTTCCAGCCTGTCGCCGGCGCGAGCCGTCAGCAGAACGCCCCGCTGGCGGTCCGCATCGCGCTTTTCAATGACACGTGCGGCCTTCTGCCGGTCGAGCAGGCGAATGGCGTCGTCCCAGTGGCCAGCCTGGCTGCGATACTCCAGCGTCGCCTGCGCTGCCCAGGGCAGATAGGGTGCGTTGTCGGCCGCCTTTTCGGCATATTGGCGTGCGGCCTCGTTGGCGCCGAGGCGCTTGGCTTCGAGATAAAGTCCGCGAAGGCCGAGTTCACGCGTTTCCGGATCGTTGGCCATCGCTTCGAATTTGGCGCGCGCCTCGTCATGCCGCCCCTCGATCAAAGCCGCCTGTGCTTCGAGGAGGTTGATCAGCGGTTCCTGATCGGCGCGGATGAGGCCGCGGGATCTGGCTGCCATCTTGCGCGCCAGCAGGGCATTGCCGGCGCCAGCGGCGATAAGGCCGGTCGACAGCGCCTGATAGCCGCGGTCGCGCTTGCGGGCGCGAAAAAAGCGAGTGACGGAATGGGGTGAGGTCCAAACCGTGCGGATCAGCCACCAGGCGATCATGACAACGGCAAACAGCGCTATGAGGCCGCCTGCCGCGACGATGAGCTTCGCTTGGTAGAGCTGGCCTTCCCAGACCAGCGACAGATCGCCGGGGCGGTCCGCAAGCCAGGAGAAGCCATAGCCGAGAACGAGGACGAGGACGGCGAAGACGACGAGACGGATCATCGCTCAGCCCTCCTTGCCAGTGCCGGAGATGGCCTTGGAAAGAGCGTCGCTGACGAGCTCCTCGATGCGGATGCGTGCTTCCAGCGACTGTTTGAAGGCGGCGGAAGCCTGTTTTGCGTTCGCGGGCAGAGTGTTCCACTCGTTGGAGGCACCCGGGAGGTCTCCATTCTTCACCTTATCTTCCATGCGGGCGGCAATTGCCTCAACGCTTTCGCCTTCGATGTTTCCGACAGGGCGCACTGTCACGAGCGACTTGGCGCTTGCCATCAGCCGGTCGGACCAGCTCTGGTTCGGATCCTGCTGATCGACGGATTGGACGATGGCGGTCGCGACGTCGGGAACCTGGCGCATCAGTTCGGCGCGCGAGGGTACGCCGGTTTCGGCAAAGTTGCGGAGATCGGCGACGGCGGGATCGTCCGGAGAAACACCGGCGAAGGTGTCGAGTTCGGCCATAAAAGGCCCGCCGCGGTCGATTGCCGCCTTGAGCGCGGCTGCCGCGATCGCCTTCGCGACGGCGACATCCTGGCGCGGTTCATTCAGCTTCTTCTCCGCTTCGTCCAGGCGCTTGGCGATGTCGGCGCCGCTCGATGCCTGCTGTTCGGAGGATTGCGAGAGTGAAGCTTGCAACTGCTCTACCTGAGCGGTCAAATCCGAGATCTTCTGGTTCAGCGCGTCGACCGCTGCAGGATCTGCCGGCGCGGCGGCAGCGGGCGTCTTTGCGGCCGTTTCGAGAGCCGAAACGCGCTTGTCGAGCGCGGCATCAGTCGTCTCCGGGGCTGCAGCGAGATTGGCGACGGACTGCTTGAGACCGTCGACTTCAGCAGAAAGGTTGGCCGTTTCGACCGACATCGCCTGTGGCGGCGCGGAAGACGCCGGAAGGTAGCCTGCGTATTGGATCGCGCCAGCGCCCAGCAGGGCAACAAGGCCACCGAAAATGCCGGCGGCGACCAAGCCCGATGTCGTTCCGCCACGCTGTGGCTGCCGGACGGGTTCGGGACCAGCTGCCGTTTCGGGCCGGGCGGGCTCCTCGGAATCCGGGAGGGGATCAGCCTGTGTCCCCAGCCGATGACTCTTTCTCCGGGTCGAGCGACGCCTGCTGATCGGCTCCTACTTTGTCCGCGTCGGCAGCCTCTGCGTCGGTCGCGTGCTCTTCAGGCGTCTTCTCGGTATCGGCCGCTGCGGCAATTTCCTGCGCTTCCAGATCGATCGTCACCGGCTCGTCGGTATTCTTCGAATGGCGTGGCGGATTTCCCGATACCATGAGGGTCCTCGTTTTCCTGCATTGCAACGAAACTAGTCAGTGATGTCAGTGAAGAAAAGAGGTCAGATCAAATTTGGGCGGCTAACGCCTTCAAAGAAGCGACAGAAGGCTCTGTTCGTCAGGCGATGCTGCAATGCGAAGTTTTTTGGTCGAGCGCAGCCGGAATGGCTGTGGCGATTGATTTGCTGAGACAAAGGATGAAGGCATCGCCGATCCAGGCCGATTCCGATTGAATTTCAGCGAGATGGAAAAAGCTCTCCGCAGTCTGACGGGAGTAAAGAAGAATGGCCCGCGGCGGCGGCGCTCAGTGCTGTTCGCAGCGTGTCTGGATCGGGTGTTGCAGGCTGCATTCGATAGCATTCGACGACGTCGAGCTTGCAGATCAAGCGCGCGTGCCCTGAGTTCAAATGTCTCAGCGCGCGGCGACCCGGCAAGATAGATGACCGTCTCGCGCGTTTGATGGGCGATCAGTTCGGCCAGCTGCGCCCCGTCGCCGGATGAAGCGGTGACCGAATTGAAGCCGATGGCTTTAGCTTCCTTCGCGCTGGCGCCGCCAACCGCGAACAGAGGCCGGAGGAGATAGGGTTTGATGTCCTCACCCGCCGATGAGAGCACACGAACAGCCTCGGCGCTGGTGATGGCGATCGGACCGTTGCTTCTTGCCAGCCCCTCTAGTGCGGCCTTGCTATCGTGCACCGGCTGCGAGAGCGGCAACAGGACCGGCTCGTGCCCCATATCGCGCAAGCTTTTGGCGGTTCGTTCCGCCGAAGGCAGCGGACGGGTGACGAGCACGCGCATCGTGCGTCAGCTCCAGTCGTCGAAGAAGCTGCTGCCGGCGCGCGCTCGGATGTCCTGACCGGCGCGCGTGCCAAGGGCTGCGGCGTCGCGGCGGTGTCCGTCGATGGTGACCGAATGCTGGTTGCGGCCGTCCGGCGTGATGATCAGGCCGGAGAACTTGATCAGATCGCCTTCGCAGATCGCGTAGCCGCCGATGGGCGTGCGGCAGGAGCCGTCGAGCGCGGCAAGGAAAGCGCGCTCGCAGGATACGGCATCGAAGGTCGTCGGGTCGTTGATCGGGGCAATCAGATCGTCGGTCCTCTGATCGCCGATGCGGCTTTCGATGCAGATCGCGCCCTGCGCGGGCGCGGGCGGGAAAGTGTCTGGGTCAAGGATGTCGGTAATCACGCTGACCTTGCCGAGACGCTTGAGCCCCGCGAGTGCCAGCAGCGTCGCATCGACCTGGCCTTCTTCCAGCTTGCGCAGGCGGGTTTCCACGGCTCCCCGGAAGATGACGACCTTAAGATCCGGACGCATGCGGTGGATCAGTGCCTGGCGGCGGAGCGAGGCCGATCCGACGGTTGCGCCGTGCGGCAGCTCAATCAGTTTAGGCGCAGTGCGGCCGATGACCGCATCGCGAATGTCTTCGCGCGGCAGAAAGGCCGGAGAGATAGAGTCCTTCCGGCAGCACCGTCGGCATGTCCTTGGCGGAGTGGACGGCGAGGTCGAGGTCGCCGCTGGCGAGCTTTTCTTCCAGTTCCTGTGTAAAGAGACCCTTGCCGCCGATCGCGGCGAGCGAACGGTCGGTGATGCGATCGCCCATCGTCGACAGCACGACGATTTCGAACATTTCCTCCGGCAGGCCGTGCGCTGCCATCAGCCGGTCGCGCGCTTCGTGGGCCTGAGCTAGCGCCAGCGGGCTGCCCCGCGTGCCGATCCGGAAAGGTTTTGTTTGCATCCGCTTTGATCCGTTGTTACCGGAAGGTCTCGTAACCGGGTTTATCAACCATCGCAATCAACGATAGGCTTCATGGCTCCCTTTCTGCGCATCCTCGGCATCGAAACAAGCTGCGACGAAACTGCCGCGGCTGTTGTCGAGCGCGATGCTGACGGGCGCTCAAACGTGCTTTCCGACGTCGTCTTGAGCCAATTGGACGAGCATAGCGCCTATGGCGGCGTGGTGCCAGAGATAGCCGCGCGCGCCCATGTCGAGGCGCTGGACACGCTGATCGACGAGGCGCTGCAGCGCGCCAATGTGTCGCTCTCCGACGTCGACGCGATTGCCGCTACCTCCGGGCCGGGATTGATCGGCGGACTGCTGGTCGGACTGATGACCGGCAAGGCGATCGCAAAGGCTGCAAATAAACCGCTTTATGCCGTGAACCACCTCGAAGGCCATGCGCTGACGGCGCGGCTGACGGACGGGCTCTCCTTTCCCTATCTCATGCTGCTCGTGTCGGGCGGGCATACGCAGCTCATCCTCGTTCGCGGCATCGGTCAATACGAGCGCTGGGGAACGACGATCGACGATGCGCTTGGGGAGGCATTCGACAAGACGGCGAAGCTGCTGGGGCTGCCTTATCCGGGCGGGCCGCAGGTGGAAGAGGCGGCGAAGAACGGCGATCCGGACCGCTTCGACTTCCCGCGGCCGCTGGTCGGAGAAGCACGCCTCGATTTCTCCTTTTCGGGTTTGAAAACGGCGGTTCGGCAGGCGGCGACGGATATCGCGCCGCTGACCGACAAGGATGTCGCCGATATCTGCGCCTCGTTCCAGAAGGCGATTTCGCGGACGCTGAAAGATCGCATCGGCCGCGGGTTGCAGCGTTTCAAAGCGGAGTTCCCGCATCTGGACGAGAAGCCGGCTTTGGTCGTCGCGGGAGGTGTTGCGGCCAATCAGGAAGTGCGCGGTACGCTGCAGGCGCTCTGCGGCAAGCACGGCTTTCGCTTCGTCGCGCCGCCGCTGAGATTGTGCACCGACAACGCGGTCATGATCGCCTGGGCGGGGCTCGAGCGTATGGCCACGGGTGTTGCGCCGGATGACCTCGATGTCCAGCCACGCTCGCGCTGGCCGCTGGATTCGAATGCGGAAGCGCTGGTCAGCTACGGAAAGCGGGGAGCAAAGGCATGAGCGAGCGGATTGCTGTCGTTGGCGCTGGTGCTTTCGGAACGGCGCTTGCCACCGTTATTTGCCTGACGGGCCGCAGTCCGGTCACGCTCGTCGGCCGCGATCCTTCGCTGATCGCCGACCTGAAGGCGGAACGCCTGCACGATGCCGTTCTTCCCGGCATTGAGCTGCCGGAAGCGCTGGCGTTTTCGGCAGAGCCCGATTCGATCGCCGATGCGGATATCGTGCTCTTCGCCATGCCGTCGCAGGCGCAGGCGGATGCGGCCCGGCAATACGGACCCTATCTTGCCAAGGATGCGATCGTCGTCACCTGTGCCAAAGGCATCGAGCGAGCAACCGGCAACCTGCTGACGGATATGCTCGAACGCGAATTGCCGCAGCATCGCGTTGCGGTGTTGTCCGGGCCGGGCTTTGCAGCCGATATCGCCAAGGGGCTGCCGACGGCGATGGCAATTGCGGCGTCGGATATGGCTGTCGCCGATCGGCTGGCGCAGGCAATTTCCGGCCGGACCTTCCGGCTTTACGCATCGGCGGACCGCATCGGGGTGCAGCTCGGCGGCGCCCTGAAAAACGTTCTGGCGATTGCCTGCGGCATTGTCGAAGGCTGCGGCATCGGCGATTCTGCGCGTGCGGCGCTGATTGCGCGCGGACTGGCGGAGATGTCGCGCCTCGTGGTCGCCAAGGGCGGGCAGGCGGATACGGTGCGCGGGCTCTCCGGGCTTGGTGATCTGGTCTTGACGGCAACGAGCCATCAGTCGCGCAACCTGCGCTTCGGCATCGCGCTCGGACGCGGCGAAAAGGCCGATCCCTCGCATGGCGATCTGGTGGAAGGCGCATTTGCCGCGGCCGTCGCTTCGCGGTTGGCGCAAGAGCTCGGCGTCGAAATGCCGATCACCGACGCCGTCTCGGCCATTATCGACGGCAAGCTCGGGATTGCAGAAGCCATTGAACAACTGATGACACGCCCAATTACGACCGAATAGGAGACAGACATGCTTTTCGCCCTTCTCTGCAAAGACAAGCCCGGCCACCTCAACGTACGTATGGAAACGCGCGCCACGCATGTGGAATACCTGAACAAGCTGAATGCCGAAGGCACGCTCGGCATGGCCGGCCCCTTCCTCGACGGCGACGGCAAGCCGTGCGGCAGCCTGGTCATCGTGAAGGCCGAGACGGCAGAAGCAGCCAAGGCGCTTGCCGATGCCGACCCCTATGCGAAAGCCGGGCTGTTCGAGAGCGTCGAGATCAAGCCCTTCAACTGGGTCTTCAACAATCCGGAGGCGTGAGATGGCGCATTGGCTCTATAAATCCGAACCGTCTTCATGGTCCTGGGAGCAGCAGAAGGCTGCGGGCGAGAAGGGCACCGAGTGGACGGGCGTTCGCAACTACCTCGCCCGCAACAACATGCGCGCCATGCAGATCGGCGACAAAGGCTTCTTCTACCATTCCAACGACGGTCTGGAGATCGTCGGCATTGTCGAGGTTTGTGCGCTGTCGCATCCGGATTCCACGGCAAAGGGCGATCCGAAATGGGATTGTGTCGATATCCGCGCCGTGCGTGATATGCCGAAGCCCGTGACGCTGAAGGACATCAAGGCGAACGAGAAGCTTTCGAAGATGTCTCTCGTGACGTCGATGCGGCTTTCAGTCCAGCCGGTGACCGACGACGAGTGGCTCGAAGTCTGCCGCATGGGCGGCCTCGACAATCCGCCGCGCTGACCGCCCTTGAAGACCGACCCGGAAATCTTCATCCGCGCCAATACGAGCCTGATCACGCCGCCGCATGTGCCGGAGATCCGGCTGCATCTGGCGAGCGAAGCGCACGAGCTCTGGCTCAAGACGGAAGAAGAACTGGCGGAGATCGGTCTGCCGCCGCCATTCTGGGCCTTTGCCTGGGCAGGCGGGCAGGGACTTGCACGTTATATCCTCGATCATCCGGAGACGGTGCGGGACAAGCGCGTTTTCGACTTCGCAACAGGTTCGGGCCTCGTCGCGATTGCGGCGAAGCTGGCGGGTGCCACGGCGGTGAGGGCTGCGGACATCGATCCATGGGCCGAAACTGCCGTGCGGCTCAATGCAGCCGCAAACAAAGTCTCAGTTGATTTCGATGGTGCCGATCTCGTCGGTCAGGACGTCGATGCCGATGTCGTGCTGGCGGGCGACGTTTTCTATGACCGCGCTTTCGCAGACGCTCTCGTGCCGTGGTTCGACGCGGCTGTCCGGCGAAGGCAAGGAGGTTCTCGTCGGCGATCCGGGACGCGCCTATCTGCCGAAAGAACGGCTGGAGTTTTGCGCGATCTACGAAGTACCCGTGACGCGGGCGCTCGAGGATAGCGAGATCAAGAAGACGACTGTCTGGCGGTTCAGGGCCTGATTACGCAGACATTGGCCTCATAGCTACAGGGATCGCCCTGCGCGGCGACATCGATCACCTTGGCCTTGGGGGCGAGCGGCTCGGCCTGCGATACGCCGTTGAACGCATAGCCGTCGGCGCCGAAATAGGTGTCGCCCTGCGTCTCGTAGCCGTAGGAACCGGTGTAAACGCCACTATAGGGATAGCCGAAGCGATAGTCGAAAAGTTGCGGGGATGCGGCAATGACGCTGCGGACGTGGTAGCCGTTCGAATACGGCGAGAAATGCTTGAGGCGAACATAGCGGCTGTGGTCATGACGGCGACCGCGATCGCCGAACCAGGGCTTGGCACTGTTTGCCCAATTGGCACTGTTTGCCCAGTGCATCAGGCCGCGATGATGCGAATGGCGCTCGCCTGCGCTGGCGGGAAGCGCGATCAGCGCGCACAGCACCAGCGGAACGACTTTCGACATACGCTGCAACATGGACGTTGGCCTCCGGAAATCCGACCATTAACAAATCGTTAACGTCAGCTTGCGTCAAAAGCATCCCTAAGTCCACTTGAGCGATGAAAAATCAGGATAAAATGTGAGCGCACCGGGTGAGCTTTTTGCTTCAGACCGCTTTCCGGCGGCGCGAATCGATTAAAATAAGGTGCGGCAAGAATTGCACTTGTCGTCAGGGGGTTCGAAGATTAAACGTCGCCATGATGCAACGCACACAGACAAATTTGTCATTCCTGTGGTTGCCGTGAATGCTCCGAACATCCGGGAGCGCAGAGAAGACGCCGCGAGGTTCTGATGGCGAATGTGACAAGTAACCGGCCCCTGTCGCCGCATTTGCAAATTTATAAGCCTATTCCCACCATGGTCATGTCGATTGTCCACCGAATAACCGGTGCCGCGCTCTATTTCGGCACGATCCTGGTTGCCTGGTGGCTGATCGCCGCCGCGACCGGCCAGGCCTATTTCGACCTGGTCAACTGGATGCTCGGCAGCATCATCGGCAAGATCGTCCTGCTCGGCTACACCTGGGCGCTGCTCCACCACATGCTCGGCGGCTTCCGCCACCTGATGTGGGATCTCGGCCATGGTTTCGAGAAAGAGCTCTCCACCAAGCTCGCCATCGCCAACATCATCGGATCGCTCTGTCTGACCGTGCTGGTCTGGGTGATCGGCTTCCTCATTCGCTTCTAAAGGCAGCTCTCATGGATATGCGCACCCCTCTGGGTAAGGTTCGCGGCCTTGGCTCCGCCAAGGAAGGTACCGAACACTTCTGGCGTCAGCGCCTGACGGCCGTCGCCAACATCCCGCTCATCGTCTTCTTCGTCATCTTCATGATCGTCTATGCCGGCGCCCCTTATGCGGATGTCGTGCATGCGCTGTCGAACCCCTTCGTGGCGGTCATCATGGGCCTGATGGTGATTTCGGGCATCATTCACATGCGCCTCGGCATGCAGGTGATCATCGAAGACTATGTGCATGGCGAAATCGGCAAGCTCGTCCTGCTGATGCTGAACACGTTCTTCGCGATCCTGGTCGCAGGGTTCTGTCTCTTCGCCATCCTGAAAATTGCATTCGTAGGATAACCGTATCATGGCACCGACTTCACCCGCCCAGAATGGCAAGGCCTACAACTATGTCGATCACTCCTATGACGTGATCGTCGTTGGCGCCGGCGGCGCCGGTCTTCGCGCCACGCTCGGCATGGCCGAGCAGGGCTTCCGCACGGCCTGCATCACCAAGGTATTCCCCACCCGTTCGCATACGGTCGCGGCGCAGGGCGGCATCGCCGCCTCGCTGCAGAACATGACGCCGGACAGCTGGCAGTGGCACCTCTACGACACCGTCAAGGGCTCCGACTGGCTCGGCGACGTCGACGCCATGCAGTATCTGGTCATGGAAGCGCCGAAGGCCGTCTACGAGCTCGAACACTACGGCGTGCCCTTCTCGCGCAACGAGGAAGGCAAGATCTATCAGCGCCCGTTCGGCGGCCACATGCAGAACTATGGCGAAGGCCCGCCGGTGCAGCGCACCTGCGCCGTTGCCGACCGTACCGGCCACGCCATCCTGCACACGCTCTACGGCCAGTCGCTGCGCCACAATGCCGAGTTCTTCGTCGAGTATTTCGCGCTCGACCTGATCATGTCGGAAGACGGCAGCCGCTGCACCGGCGTCGTCGCCTGGTGCCTCGATGACGGCAGCATCCACCGCTTCGCGGCCAAGATGGTGGTGCTTGCCACCGGCGGTTATGGCCGCGCCTATTTCTCTGCGACATCGGCCCACACCTGCACCGGCGACGGCGGCGGCATGGTGGCCCGCGCCGGGCCTGCCGCTGCAGGACATGGAATTCGTGCAGTTCCACCCGACCGGCATCTACGGCTCCGGCTGTCTGATCACCGAAGGCGCGCGCGGTGAAGGCGGCTATCTCGTCAATTCCGAAGGCGAGCGCTTCATGGAGCGCTACGCGCCGTCCGCCAAGGACCTCGCCTCGCGCGACGTGGTGTCCCGCTGCATGACGCTGGAAATCCGCGAAGGCCGCGGCGTCGGCAAAAACAAGGACCACATCTTCCTGCATCTCGACCATCTTGACCCGGCCGTTCTGCACGAGCGCCTGCCGGGCATCTCCGAGAGCGCCAAGATCTTTGCCGGCGTCGACGTGACCCGCGAGCCGATCCCGGTTCTGCCGACCGTCCACTACAACATGGGCGGCATTCCGACGAATTTCTGGGGCGAAGTTCTCAATGCCGACAGTGCCAATCCGGAGCGCGTCATCCCCGGCCTGATGGCCGTCGGCGAAGCAGGCTGTGCCTCGGTGCATGGGGCGAACCGCCTCGGCTCGAACTCGCTGATCGACCTCGTGGTCTTCGGCCGCGCTGCCGCCATCCGTGCCGGTGAGGTCATCGATCGTGCAGCACCCGTCCCGCATCTGAACGTAGCCGCCTGCGACAAGATCATGGACCGCTTCGACAGGCTGCGCCATGCCAGCGGCGGCACGCCGACGGCGGTCCTGCGCGAGAAGATGCAGCGCGCCATGCAGGAAGACGCCGCCGTGTTCCGCACCCAGGAATCGCTGGAATCCGGCTGCAAGCGCATCTCGGCGATCTGGCAGGAAATGTCCGACATCAAGGTCACCGACCGCTCGATGATCTGGAATTCCGATCTCGTGGAAACGCTCGAACTACAGAACCTGATGGCGAACGCGATCACCACGATCTACGGCGCCGAGGCGCGCAAGGAAAGCCGCGGCTCGCACGCTCGCGAGGATTACACCGAAGGCGCATTCGCCGGCCGCGACGACGTCAACTGGCGCAAGCACACGCTCGCCTGGGTCAACGACGCCGGCGACGTCAAGCTCGACTACCGCCCGGTTCACACCGAGCTCATCGCAGAAGGCATCGATCCGAAGAAGATCGCGCCGAAGGCTCGTGTGTATTAAGAGGAACTGGACATGGTTGAACTCGCTCTCCCCAAAAACTCTCAGATGCACGAAGGCAAGGTATGGCCGAAGCCGGCGGGTGCGACGAACACCCGTGAGTTCCGCGTCTACCGCTGGAACCCGGATGACGGCCAGAACCCGTCGATCGACACCTTCTATATCGATGTCGACGATTGCGGGCCGATGGTTCTCGACGGCCTGCTCTACATCAAGAACAAGATCGACCCGACCCTGACGCTGCGCCGTTCCTGTCGCGAAGGCATCTGCGGTTCCTGCGCGATGAATATCGACGGCACGAACACGCTGGCCTGCACCAAGGGCCTCGACGATATCAAGGGTACGGTGAAAATCTATCCGCTGCCGCATTTGCCGGTGGTGAAGGATCTCGTTCCCGACCTGACGAACTTCTATGCGCAGCACCGCTCGATCGAGCCATGGCTGAAGACGGTGTCTCCGGCGCCTGCCAAGGAATGGAAGCAGAGCCACGAGGATCGCCAGAAGCTCGACGGCCTCTACGAGTGCATTCTCTGCGCCTGCTGCTCGACCTCCTGTCCGAGCTACTGGTGGAACGGCGACCGCTATCTCGGCCCGGCCGTCCTGCTGCAGGCCTATCGCTGGCTCATCGACTCGAGAGATGAAGCGACCGGCGAACGCCTCGACAATCTCGAGGACCCGTTCCGCCTCTATCGCTGCCATACGATCATGAACTGCGCGCAGACCTGCCCGAAGGGTCTCAACCCCGCCAAGGCGATCGCCGAAATCAAGAAGATGATGGTCGAGCGCCGGGTCTGATGCCCGAATGTTTGCGAGGTACCCGGCGCCGGCCAATCGCGGCGCCGGGCCTCTCATGACTTACCGCTGGCGGGAATCCGGACAAAGATCGCGTACCTCATCACCTTGCTGACAAATTCTGCATGCAGGAAGTCCGCAGGCTTCAGCTGAGTTGTCCCAATTTGGGCATAGTATTATCACGGGCAATTTATGGCTGTGCCGACTTGATTAACCAAAGCGAAATACGTTAATTCGAAAATCGGTCTGATGGCTAATACTGTGCTGCAAGAGCGGACAATCAGGAGCATGATGATGCAGTTGCGATATGTGTTGACGGGTGTGACGGTTGTTCTGTCATTGGCTGGCTGCCAGCGCACGGCATATGACAACGCAAGCTACAGCTCGCCGGCTCCCCTCACAGCGCAACCTGTTCCTTCCGTCCAGGGCGGCCAACTTCCGCCGCCGACGGGCGCCTCGCAGTTTCCGGCCGCTCCGACGGCAGCGCCGGCCACTCCGGGTCAGACGGGTGCGATGGCGGCGAATGCGCTGGACGTGACGAAGGAATCCATGGTCGGCAGCTGGCGCGTCAACGGCAGCTGCGACATGTTCCTGACGCTGACCAATCTCGGCAGCGGCTCGCGCGGCGGCACGCGCGGCTGCGTCGGCGAACTGACGGCGATGGGCTCCTGGGAAGTCTCCGGCAAGCAGGTTCTGCTCAAGGATCGCAGCGGCAACCAGATCGGCAGCGTCTACAAGACCGCCGACAACAGCTTCAGCGGCCAGACGAACACCGGGCCAGCCGATCACCCTCAGCCGGTAAGTCAACCGGCGGTCGTCGCCGCCGACCACGCATAGGCGGACTGATCCTCATGCAGCCCATCCCCGACTACACCTTGAGCGTCAGCGAGCACCTGAAATCGCTGACGGCTTCCGGTTCGCTTCAGATCGATTCAGCGCAGATGGATGTGGCGAAATGCCTCGACCGGGTGCTTTTTGAACTGAAGCGACGCCGTCCGGCGGCAAAAGCCAGTTCGCTCGGCTGGCTCTTCGCTCCAAAGAAGAAGACGGCCGAAGCACATCAAGGGTCTCTATATTCACGGCAGCGTCGGCCGCGGCAAGACAATGCTGATGGACATCTTCTATGGCATGGCGCCTTGTCCGAAGAAGCGCCGCGCGCATTTCCATGAATTCATGGCCGATGTCCATAATCGCATCGCCGCACATCGCCAGAAGCTGAAAAATGGTGAAACCAAACAGGCCGATCCGAGTTCCGCCCGTTGCGGCGGCACTGTACGCCGAGGCCGAACTCCTCTGCTTCGACGAGTTCACGGTGACGGACATCGCCGACGCGATGATCC
Source organism: uncultured Alphaproteobacteria bacterium (assembly GCA_963838565.1). Lineage (GTDB taxonomy): Bacteria > Pseudomonadota > Alphaproteobacteria > Rhizobiales > Rhizobiaceae > Rhizobium. Next base: position 111,859 of record CAWIRO010000009.1, on the reverse strand, counting down.
TCTCGCGGCTCTTCTCAGAGCTTTTCGCGCACGGCTGCGTGCTGATCGCCACATCGAATGTCGAGCCCGACAACCTTTACAGGGACGGCCTCAATCGTGGCCTCTTCCTGCCGTTCATCGAGCTCCTGAAAAAGAACGTCGAGGTCGTGACGCTCGACTCGCCGACAGACTACCGCATGGAGAAGCTGAACAGCCAGCCGGTCTACCTGACGCCGATCGACGAGCGGACGGATATGGCTATGGATGCCTCATGGACGCAGGCGCTGCACGGGCGCAAGGCGCAGCCGGTCGACATCCCCATGAAGGGCCGGTCGATCCACGTGCCGCTCGCCGTCGATCGCATGGCGCGCTTTTCCTTCGCCGATCTCTGCGAGAAGCCGCTGGGCGCCGCAGACTTTCTCGCGATCGCCAAGCGTTTCGATACAATTTTTGTCGATCGCATCCCGTTGCTCGGTCCGGAAAAGCGGAACCAGACCAAGCGTTTCATCATTCTCGTCGATACGCTCTACGACCATGGCGTGCGGCTCTCATGCGTCCGCCGCCGCCATGCCCGAAGACTGTTGCTCGTCGAACGGCGTGGGACCGAAGGCTTCGAATTCGACCGTACGGTATCGCGTCTTTTCGAGATGCGCAGCTCGGAATATCTTGCACTGCATCGTGAAAGACGAGCCGCCGAGTAACGTTTTGGTGACGAAATATCTTACGTTTACGTAAGATATTTTGTATCTAAACGTTTGAAATTGCTGCACACAAAATAACACATTGCCATTTTTTTGCTTTAGGTCTATGCGATTGCGGCATTGGACGACGCTTGGACGCGCCGCCCGCCTGATTTTGATCGCAAAGGAAACAGCGAAATGGCGCGTAACAAAATCGCACTTATCGGTTCTGGCATGATTGGTGGCACGCTGGCACATCTCGCCGGCCTGAAAGAGCTCGGCGACATCGTCCTCTTCGACATCGCCGACGGCATTCCTCAGGGTAAGGGCCTCGACATCGCTCAGTCGTCGCCGGTCGAAGGTTTCGACGTCAATCTGACGGGCGCCAGCGACTATTCCGCAATCGAGGGCGCTGATGTCTGCATCGTCACTGCCGGCGTGCCGCGCAAGCCGGGCATGAGCCGCGACGATCTTCTCGGCATCAACCTCAAGGTCATGGAGCAGGTCGGCGCCGGCATCAAGAAGTATGCCCCGAACGCCTTCGTCATCTGCATCACCAACCCGCTCGACGCCATGGTCTGGGCGCTGCAGAAGTTCTCCGGCCTTCCGGCCAACAAGGTCGTCGGCATGGCCGGCGTTCTCGACTCGTCGCGCTTCCGTCTCTTCCTCGCCAAGGAATTCAACGTTTCCGTTCAGGACGTCACCGCATTCGTTCTCGGCGGCCACGGCGACACGATGGTGCCGCTCGCCCGCTACTCGACCGTCGGCGGCATCCCGCTGACCGACCTCGTCACCATGGGCTGGGTCACCAAGGAACGCCTCGAGGAAATCATCCAGCGCACCCGTGACGGCGGCGCCGAAATCGTCGGCCTGCTGAAGACCGGCTCGGCCTACTACGCACCGGCTGCCTCGGCGATCGAAATGGCCGAATCCTATCTCAAGGACAAGAAGCGCGTGCTGCCCTGCGCTGCGCAGCTCACCGGTCAGTACGGCGTGAAGGACATGTATGTCGGCGTTCCGACCGTCATCGGTGCCGGCGGCGTCGAGCGCGTCATCGAGATCGACCTCAACAAGGCCGAGAAGGAAGCATTTGACAAGTCTGTCGGCGCGGTCGCCGGTCTCTGCGAGGCCTGCATCAACATTGCACCTGCGCTGAAGTAATCGAAACAGGGAAAGACCCCATGAACATTCATGAATATCAGGCCAAGGCTCTCTTGAAGGGCTATGGTGCGCCGGTCGCGAAGGGTGTACCGATCCTCAAGGTCGAGGAAGCCGAAGCTGCCGCCAAGTCGCTCCCGGGCCCGCTTTACGTGGTCAAGAGCCAGATCCACGCCGGCGGCCGCGGCAAGGGCAAGTTCAAGGAACTCGGCCCCGATGCAAAGGGCGGCGTTCGCCTTGCCAAGTCGATCGACGAAGTCGTAGCCCATGCCAAGGAAATGCTTGGCAACACGCTGGTAACGGCGCAGACGGGCGAAGCCGGCAAGCAGGTCAACCGCCTCTACATCGAAGACGGCGCCGACATTGCCCGCGAACTCTATTGCTCGCTGCTGGTCGATCGCTCGGTCGGTCGCGTTGCCTTCGTCGTATCGACCGAAGGCGGCATGGACATCGAGGCTGTCGCGCACGATACGCCTGAGAAGATCCACACGATCGCGATCGATCCGGAAGCCGGCGTCACGGCTGCCGACGTTGCCGCGATCTCGAAGGCGCTGCAGCTCGACGGCGCTGCCGCCGAAGACGCCAAGTCGCTCTTCCCGGCGCTCTACAAGGCGTTCAACGAAAAGGACATGGCCCTGCTCGAGGTCAACCCGCTGATCGTCATGAAGGACGGCCACCTGCGCGTTCTCGACGCCAAGATGTCCTTCGACGGCAACGCGCTCTTCCGCCACGACGACGTCAAGACGCTGCGCGACGAGACCGAAGAAGACGCCAAGGAAATCGAGGCTTCGAAGTGGGACCTCGCCTACGTCGCGCTCGACGGCAACATCGGCTGCATGGTCAACGGCGCCGGTCTCGCCATGGCGACGATGGACATCATCAAGCTCTACGGCAAGGAGCCGGCGAACTTCTGCGACGTCGGCGGCGGCGCCGGCAAGGAGAAGGTCGCTGCGGCCTTCAAGATCATCACCGCCGACCCGAAGGTCGAGGGCATCCTCGTCAACATCTTCGGCGGCATCATGAAGTGCGACGTCATCGCCGAGGGCGTTATTGCCGCGGTCAAGGAAGTCGGTCTGAAGGTTCCGCTCGTCGTGCGCCTCGAAGGTACGAACGTCGAGCTCGGCAAGAAGATCCTGAACGAGTCGGGTCTCGCGATCACGGCGGCTGACGACTTGGACGATGCGGCCAAGAAGATCGTCGCGGCGATCAACGCCTAATTTTGAAGGACCGGAAATAAATGTCCATTCTCGTCAATAAAGACACCAAGGTCCTCGTGCAGGGCCTGACCGGCAAGACCGGCACCTTCCACACCGAACAGGCGCTCGCTTACTATGGCACGCAGATGGTCGGCGGTATCCACCCGAAGAAGGGTGGCGAAACCTGGACCGGCTCGAAGGGCGAAACCCTGCCGATCTTCGCAACCGTTGCCGAAGGCAAGGAAAAGACCGGCGCTGACGCGACCGTCATCTACGTTCCGCCGGCAGGCGCAGCCGATGCCATCATCGAAGCGATCGACGCCGAGATCCCGTTCATCACCTGCATCACCGAAGGTATCCCGGTGATGGACATGGTGCGCGTCAAGGCTCGCCTCGATCGCTCCAAGTCCCGCCTGCTCGGCCCGAACTGCCCGGGTATCCTGACGCCGGAAGAGTGCAAGATCGGCATCATGCCGGGTTCGATCTTCCGCAAGGGTTCGGTCGGTATCGTTTCCCGCTCGGGCACGCTGACCTACGAAGCCGTCTTCCAGACCTCGAACGAAGGCCTCGGCCAGACGACGGCCGTCGGCATCGGCGGCGACCCGGTCAAGGGCACCGAGTTCATCGACGTGCTCGAAATGTTCCTCGCTGACGAAGCCACGCAGTCGATCATCATGATCGGCGAAATCGGCGGCTCGGCAGAAGAAGATGCGGCACAGTTCCTCAAGGACGAAGCCAAGAAGGGCCGCAAGAAGCCGATGGCCGGCTTCATCGCAGGCCGTACGGCTCCGAAGGGCCGCACGATGGGCCATGCCGGCGCCGTGGTTTCCGGTGGCAAGGGTGACGCAGAATCGAAGATCGCGGCCATGGAATTGGCCGGCATCCGCGTCTCGCCGTCGCCGGCCCGCCTTGGCAAGACGCTGGTTGAAGTCCTCAAGGGCTAAGCCAACCTATATATACCCGGGCGGCGGACAGCATCTGCATCCTCCGCCCGGTTCAAAAACGCTTACGCAGATGTGCCGCAGACAGGCGGCAAATTGGAATGCGGCAGCCGGTAATTGGCCGGCAAACTCATCAAAGTCAGGAGGCGGACGAAGAGCGTCCGCGTAAAACCATGGCACGGCAAGAAGCCAACGAGCAGTTTCAGATCACCTCGTTTCTGGATGGCGCCAACGCTGCCTATATCGAGCAGCTCTATGCGCGCTACGAAGAGGACCCGTCGTCCGTAGACGATCAATGGCGGGCCTTCTTCAAGGCGCTGGAAGACAACCCGAACGATGTGAAGAAGGCGGCCAAGGGCGCTTCCTGGCGTAAAAAGAATTGGCCGATCCAGCCCCGCAGTGATCTGGTTTCGGCACTCGACGGCGATTGGGGCACGGTCGAGAAGGTCATCGAAACCAAGGTGAAGGCAAAGGCCGAAGCGGCGGGCAAGCCGACCGACGGCGCCGATGTTCTCCAGGCGACGCGCGATTCCGTTCGCGCCATCATGATGATCCGTGCCTATCGCATGCGCGGCCATCTGCATGCCAAGCTCGATCCGCTCGGCATTGCGGCACCCGTCGAGGACTACAAGGAGCTTTCGCCGGAGGCCTATGGCTTCACCCCTGCCGACTACGATCGCAAGATCTTCATCGACAACGTACTCGGTCTCGAATACGCGACCATTCCGCAGATGATCGAGATCCTCGAGCGGACCTACTGCTCGACGCTCGGCGTCGAGTTCATGCACATGTCCAATCCGGAAGAAAAGGGCTGGGTTCAGGAGCGCATCGAAGGGCCGGACAAGGGCGTTGCATTCACCCCGGAGGGCAAGAAGGCTATTCTTGCCAAGCTCGTCGAAGCCGAAGGCTACGAGCAGTTCCTCGACGTCAAGTTCAAGGGCACCAAGCGTTTCGGTCTTGATGGCGGTGAGTCGCTGATCCCGGCGCTTGAGCAGATCCTCAAGCGTGGCGGTCATCTCGGCCTCAAGGAAGCCGTATTCGGGATGGCGCACCGCGGTCGTCTGAACGTCCTTTCGCAGGTGATGGGCAAGCCGCACCGCGCCATCTTCCACGAATTCAAGGGCGGCTCCTACGCGCCAGACGAGGTCGAAGGTTCGGGCGACGTCAAGTACCATCTCGGTGCATCTTCCGACCGCGAATTCGACGGCAACAAGGTGCACGTTTCGCTGACGGCAAACCCGTCGCACCTTGAAATCGTTGACCCGGTCGTCATGGGCAAGGCCCGTGCCAAGCAGGACATGAGCGCGACCGTCTGGGACGGCGATATCATTCCGCTGACCGAGCGTGCCAAGGTCCTGCCGTTGCTGATCCACGGCGACGCGGCCTTCGCCGGCCAGGGCGTCATCGCCGAAATCCTCGGTCTGTCGGGTCTTCGCGGTCACCGCGTCGCCGGCACGATGCATGTCATCATCAACAACCAGATCGGCTTCACGACGAACCCGGCCTTCTCCCGTTCGTCGCCCTATCCGTCCGACGTTGCGAAGATGATCGAAGCACCGATCTTCCACGTCAACGGCGACGATCCGGAAGCTGTGGTCTATGCCGCGAAAATCGCGACCGAATTCCGCATGAAGTTCCACAAGCCGGTCGTGATCGACATGTTCTGCTACCGCCGGTACGGCCACAACGAAGGCGACGAGCCGTCCTTCACGCAGCCGAAGATGTACAAGGTCATCCGCGGCCACAAGACGGTCCTGCAGCTCTATGCCGAACGTCTGATTGCAGAGGGCCACGTCACCGAGGGCGAAGTCGAAAAGATGAAGGCCGACTGGCGCGCCCATCTCGAGCAGGAGTTCGACGCCGGGCAGTCCTACAAGCCGAACAAGGCGGACTGGCTGGACGGCGAATGGTCAGGCCTGCGCACGGCCGACAATGCCGACGAGCAGCGTCGCGGCAAGACGGCTGTGCCGATGAAGCAACTGAAGGAGATCGGCCGCAAGCTGTCGGAAATCCCTGCCGGCTTCAACGCGCATCGCACGATCCAGCGCTTCATGGAAAACCGGGCCAACATGATCCAGACGGGCGAAGGCATCGACTGGGCGACGGCGGAAGCGCTGGCATTCGGCGCGCTCTGCCTCGAAGGCCACAAGATCCGTCTTTCCGGTCAGGATTGCGAGCGCGGCACCTTCTCGCAGCGTCACTCGGTTCTCTACGATCAGGAGACCGAAGAGCGCTATATTCCGCTTGCGAACCTCTCGCCGACGCAGGCTCGTTACGAAGTCATCAACTCGATGCTTTCGGAAGAAGCCGTCCTCGGCTTCGAATACGGCTATTCGCTGGCTCGCCCGAATGCGCTCACCCTCTGGGAAGCCCAGTTCGGCGACTTTGCCAACGGTGCGCAGGTCGTCTTCGACCAGTTCATTTCGTCCGGCGAACGCAAGTGGCTGCGCATGTCGGGTCTCGTCTGCCTGCTGCCGCATGGTTACGAGGGTCAGGGTCCGGAGCACTCCTCGGCTCGTCTCGAACGCTATCTGCAGCTTTGCGCCGAAGACAACATGCAGGTTGCAAACGTCACGACGCCGGCGAACTACTTCCACATTCTGCGCCGTCAGTTGAAGCGTGACTTCCGCAAGCCGCTGATCCTGATGACGCCGAAGTCGCTGCTGCGCCACAAGCGCGCCGTTTCCAGCCTCGCGGAGATGGCGGGCGAGTCTTCGTTCCACCGGCTCCTGTGGGACGATGCCGAGGTCATCAAGGACGGTCCGATCAAGCTGCAGAAGGACAACAAGATCCGCCGCGTCGTCATGTGCTCCGGCAAGGTCTACTACGACCTCCTGGAAGAACGCGAAAAGCGCGGCATCGACGACGTCTACCTGCTGCGCGTCGAACAGCTCTATCCGTTCCCGGCAAAGGCGCTCATCAATGAGCTCTCCCGCTTCCGCAACGCCGAAATGGTCTGGTGCCAGGAAGAGCCGAAGAACATGGGCGCATGGTCGTTCATCGACCCGTATCTCGAGTGGGTGCTCGCCCACATCGATGCGAAGTATCAGCGCGTCCGCTACACCGGACGTCCGGCTGCCGCTTCGCCGGCAACGGGCCTGATGTCGAAGCATCTGTCGCAGCTCGCCGCATTCCTCGAGGATGCGCTGGGCGGCTGAGAACTGGAGGGCGCGATGGCATATTTCTTTCTGAGACTTGGTTCCGCCTCGCCCCACGTTCCCGCATGACGCGACCGGGGAGGAAATGGCCGCGATGAAACGCCATGCCGAATACTGGCACCAGAACGCGGAAGCGGGATCGGCACTTGTCGTCGGTCCCGTCTTCGAAGGCGAGGGTGCCTGGGGCATGGCGGTCGTCTCGGTCGAGGATCAGGAGGCCGCGAGGGCGCTGGCCGATGCTGATCCGATCATCCGCTCCGGTTTCGGTTTCCGCTTCGAAATTTTGCCGATGCCCTCGATCATTCTCCGGCCGTCTGCTGCCGGAAACGCATAGAACGAACACAAGCAAATCAGGATTTGAACAATGGCCACAGAAATCCGCGTTCCAACTCTCGGTGAATCCGTCAGCGAGGCAACCGTCGGCACCTGGTTCAAGAAGGTTGGCGACGCCATCAAGGCGGACGAGCCGATTGTTGAGCTCGAAACCGACAAGGTGACCATCGAAGTGCCGGCGCCGGCCTCCGGTACGCTGTCCGAAATCGTTGCTCAGGCAGGCGAAACCGTCGGTCTCGGCGCGCTGCTCGGCCAGATCGCTGCAGGTGCCGGCGCTGCCGCTGCCCCGGCTGCCGCCGCTCCGGCAAAGGTTGCCGAGCCTGCCTTGCTGCCGCTGCGGCCCCTGCCGCTCAGGCTCGCCGCCCCGTCTTCCATGCCGCCGGCTCCGGCCGCGGCGAAGATGCTTGCGGAAAGCAATCTCTCGGCCGATCAGGTCGAAGGCAGCGGCAAGCGCGGCCAGGTTCTCAAGGGTGATGTCATCGCTGCTGTCGCCAAGGGCATTTCCGCTCCGGCTGCCGCACCTGCTGCTCCGGCCGCGGCGCGCGGTCCGTCGACCGTCGAAGACGCCGCGCCGCGAAGAGCGCGTGAAGATGACGCGCCTGCGCCAGACGATCGCCAAGCGCCTCAAGGACGCCCAGAACACCGCCGCCATGCTGACCACCTACAACGAGGTGGACATGAAGGCGGTCATGGATCTGCGCGCCAAGTACAAGGACGTCTTCGAAAAGAAGCATGGCGTGAAGCTCGGCTTCATGGGCTTCTTCACCAAGGCCGTCACCCACGCGCTGAAGGAACTGCCGGCCGTCAACGCCGAGATCGACGGCACCGACATCATCTACAAGAACTACTGCCACGTCGGCATGGCCGTCGGCACGGACAAGGGCCTCGTCGTCCCGGTCATCCGCGATGCCGACCAGATGTCGATCGCCGAAGTGGAAAAGGACCTGGCACGTCTGGCAAAGGCAGCCCGCGACGGTACGCTGTCCATGGCCGACATGCAGGGCGGCACCTTCACGATCACCAACGGCGGCGTCTATGGTTCGCTGATGTCTTCGCCGATCCTGAACGCTCCGCAGTCGGGCATTCTCGGCATGCACAAGATCCAGGATCGCCCGGTTGTCGTCGGCGGCCAGATCGTCATCCGTCCGATGATGTATCTCGCGCTCTCCTACGACCACCGTATCGTCGACGGCAAGGAAGCGGTTAGCTTCCTCGTCCGCGTCAAGGAAAGCCTGGAAGATCCGGAGCGTCTGGTCCTCGACCTCTAAGAGGAATCGGAGGGCCGCGCGAGCGGCCCTCTTTCTCCGGCAAGGAGTGCCTTATGACGCTTGGAGTTCAGGCAGGGGGCAGCGGTTCGCCTCGCATCGTGACGCTTAGGCGGAGAATGACTGCGCTCGCGGTGCCGCTCTTCCTGTGCGCGACAGCAGGTGCCGCGCTGCCGGCCGACTGCAAGCAATCGAATGCCGTTTATGCGGATCGCGACGGCGCTTATGAACTTCGTTTTTCGCCGCTCGATTCCCAAGCTGCCGCGGCCAGCAATCAGTTCAAGATCAATGTGCAGAAAACGTCGATGGTTCTGGATGGTTATGTGATGCCATCGGAGGATCCGGATCGTGCGATCGGCATCATCATGTTCAACTGCCCGGGTGGTGATGTGACGGGTGACGATCTCGATGCCTGCACGATCTGGCAGGGGCCGGTCTATGGCGTCAGTGCCTCGGGCCAGGTGGACAATCTTCAGGCGGAGTCGCAGGGCGCGGCGGACAGGATCGTGCTGCCGGGTCTGGGTCCGGCGATCCGCGAGTCCTCGATCTGGGGCGAAGGCAAGGCGACTGTCGCGCCTTGGGACGTCATGACATTCAAGGAATGCACGAAATGAGCGATACGCCCGTTCTGCTCGTTACCGGCGGAAGCCGCGGCATCGGTGCCGCCGTCTCAAGGCTCGCAGCCAAGCAGGGCTGGCGAGTTGCGGTCAATTACACCTCGAACAAAGCTGCCGCGGACGCCGTGGTCGACGCGATTTCAGCGGATCGGCGGAGAGGCGATTGCCGTAAGAGCCGATGTCGGCAACGCGGGTGATATTGTCTCGATGTTTAAAACCGTTGACCGCCATTTCGGCCGCCTCGATGGCCTGGTGAACAATGCCGGCATCGATCGATATGCCTCAGCGCGTCGATGAGATGAGTGTCGACCGCATCGAGCGGATCATGCGCGTCAACGTGACGGGCTCGATTCTCTGCGCGGCGGAAGCCGTACGCCGCATGTCGAGCAAACATGGCGGCAGAGGCGGAGCTATCGTCAACATTTCATCGATGGCGGCCATCTTCGGCGCGCCATCGCAATATGTCGACTACGCTGCCTCGAAGGCTGCGATCGATACGTTCACCATCGGGCTCGCACGCGAAGTCGCCACTGAAGGTGTTCGCGTCAATGCGATCCGCCCAGGAATCATCGATACCGATATTCATGCTTCGGGCGGACTGCCGGACCGCGCGCGCGACATGACGCCGAATATTCCGATGCAGCGGCCGGGAACGGCTGCAGAAGTGGCCGATGCAGTTCTCTATCTTCTTTCTCCCGCCGCCTCCTACATCACGGGCTCGATCCTCAATGTGAGCGGCGGGCGATAGGCGGCAAAGGAAAAAGAATGCAACATCTTCTCGAATTCCTGGGACTGATGGCCGCCTCCGCCGGCGTTCCGATCTTCTCCACCCGCAAACCCATCCGCGGTCGCTTTGTCAGCGGCAGATGGTTCAACCGCATCCCCGAATCAGCACCTGTCAGTTTTGGTTTCCGGCTCGCGCTCGCCCGCGCCGCCGGCCAATGAAATAACGCAAAGGAAAAGAAGCAATGTCCTATGATGTGATCATTATCGGAACCGGCCCTGGCGGCTACGTCGCCGCGATCAAGGCAGCTCAGCTCGGTCTCAAGGTTGCGGTCGTCGAAAAGCGCGCGACCTTCGGCGGCACCTGCCTCAACGTCGGCTGCATTCCCTCCAAGGCGCTGTTGCATGCTTCCGAAATGTTCCACCAGGCCGGCCACGGCATGGATGCGCTCGGCATCGAAGTCGCGGCACCCAAGCTGAACCTCGGAAAGATGCTGGCGCACAAGGATGCGACGGTGAAGTCGAACGTCGACGGCGTCGCCTTCCTCTTCAAGAAGAACAAGATCGATGCCTTCCAGGGCACCGGCAAGATCGTTTCGGCCGGCAAGGTTGCCGTCACGGGCGACGACGGCAAGGTGCAGGAAATCGAAGGCAAGAACATCGTCATCGCCACCGGCTCGGACGTTGCCGGCATTCCGGGTGTCAAGGTCGATCTCGACGAGAAGGTGATCATTTCCTCGACGGGCGCGATCGCGCTCGAGAAGGTGCCGGAAACGATGATCGTCGTCGGCGGCGGCGTGATCGGCCTCGAGCTCGGTTCCGTCTGGTCGCGCCTCGGCGCCAAGGTCACCGTCGTCGAATATCTCGACACGATCCTCGGCGGCATGGATGGCGAAGTCGCCAAGCAGTTCCAGCGCATGCTGGCCAAGCAGGGCATCGACATCAACCTGAGCTCCAAGGTGACGGGCGTCGAGAAGGGCGGCAAGGGTGCGAAGGTGACGTTCGAGCCGGTCAAGGGCGGCGATGCCCAGACGCTCGAAGCCGAAGTCGTTCTGATCGCGACCGGCCGCACGCCTTACACGGCTGGCCTCGGTCTCGAAGAAGCAGGCGTGAAGCTCGATAACCGTGGCCGCGTCGAAATCGACGGTCACTTCCGCACGAACGTTCCCGGCATCTATGCGATCGGCGACGTCGTGAAGGGCCCGATGCTGGCCCACAAGGCCGAAGACGAAGGCGTGGCGCTCGCCGAAATCCTCGCTGGCCAGGCGGGTCATGTGAATTACGACGTCATTCCGAGCGTCGTTTATACGCAGCCCGAAGTCGCTTCCGTCGGCAAGACCGAAGAAGAGCTGAAGGCGGCAGGCGTCGCCTACAAGGTCGGCAAGTTCCCCTTCACGGCAAACGGACGCGCGCGCGCCATGCTCGCAACGGACGGCTTTGTGAAGATCCTGTCGGATAAAGAGACGGATCGGGTTCTCGGCGGCCATATCGTTGGCTTCGGTGCCGGCGAAATGATCCACGAGATCGCGGTGCTGATGGAATTCGGCGGTTCCGCGGAAGACCTCGGTCGCACCTGCCACGCTCATCCGACGATGTCGGAAGCCGTCAAGGAAGCAGCTCTCGCTGCCTTCTTCAAGCCGATCCACATGTAATATTTACATTTTCGTAAAGAAGAGTAAGGCCGCTTGCGTCGCTGCAGGCGGCCTTTTACTTTGGAATGGTTCTAATTTCTGTCACAGGAAGCAAATGCGATCCCGTTCCATTCAGTCTTACAGCCTGCCCCAGCGCCTCGTGCATTGGACCATGGCGCTGCTCATTTTTTATAACCTTCTCTTTCCGGACGGCATGAATGCTTGGCACCGGGTGATCCGGCATGGCGGCGCGCCATCGCCCGAGCAGATCGCATCGGCCAACGTGCACGCCTATATCGGCATTGCAATCCTCGTTCTGGCTGTCCTTCGCGTTTGCCTGCGCCTGTTCCAGGGCGTCGCCGCCGGAAGTTGCCGAAGAGCCGGCCGTCTTTCGTCTTGCCGCGAAAGCTGCGCATGTGGCGCTCTATGCGCTCATCTTCGCGATGCCGCTGACGGGCATGGCGGCCTATTATTTCGGTGTCGACATTTCCGGTTCCATCCATGCGGGCCTTCTCAAGATGGCCCTCTGGGCGTTGATCGCGGCGCATGTAGCCGGTGCGCTCGTTCACCAGTTCTAGTGGAAGAGCAACGTCCTGCGGCGGATGACCGTTGGTAGCCTAGTTCACGGCGGTCAGCGTGAAGCCCTGCTTGCGGAGCAGTTCGATCACGCCGCCCTCGCCAGGAAGGTGAAGCGCGCCGACGGCCATGAAGACATTGCCGTTGGCGAGAATGGGCGTGGCGCGTTCGGCCATCACCTTGTTGCGGTCGAGGATGATGCGCTGCTCGAAGGCGGCATAGTCGCTATCCTCGTCCTCGCCGTCCGGTGAAACGGTCTTCAGCATCGGCATCGTCATGCCGATGTCGCCGGAGAGATAGAGATCGGTCATCGTTTCAACGACGTCGTTCATCTTGGCGCCGAGCTCGAGCGTTTCGATCAGGGACTTCAGGTGGAATTCCACCGGAAGTTCGGCCATGGCCTGCAGTTGTTCGGCAAGCGTTTCAAGCCCCTTCACCTGCTTGCCTTCGGCGGCGGCGTCGGCTGCGATCTTCTGGTCGAGGAACTGGACACCCTTTGCCTTGCGGGAAATCTCGCAGGCAGGCAGCGCGACTGCGCTGGCAATCATCCAGGGACGCATACGCGAAACGGCAGCGAGCGGAATGCCGCGCTGTTTCAGGCCAGCGTCGAGGCGGGCGTAGTCCTCGGGCGACAGCAGTTTTTCAATCGTCGTGCCATCGGTGAACATGGTGAGGTCCGGCCGGGCGAGGAGAGCGGCCGCGGCCTTCTTCTCATTCACGATCTCATCGGATTCGATGATGATCGTGTCGGCGCCGTCATGGGCCGCCTGGGCGTACGGCGGCAGGTTCAGCACGCGCGGATCGGTGACATGCATGCTGCCGAGCAGCCACGAGGGCTTGAGGCCGGGCTTTTCGATTTTCCAGAAAATGCCCTTGCCGTTCGGTATCGCATCGGCCTCCTTGACGACCTCTGCGTAGCGGGCGGGATCGGTTCTGCTGCAGTTCGGTCATCAGGTTCTTGCCGGTGCACGTGTCGTCGGCAGCCTGCGCTGCGGACACCGAAAAGAGCACGGCAAAAAGGGCAGCGGCGAGCAGCAGATGGAAGGCTGCAATCAGCCAGAGCAGGATATTGCCCGGTGTTGCGACGCGCAGACTATGGTGGCCGATGGAGATCGTCATGATGGTGTTCCGGTCACAATGTATAAGGCTCAAGCTCTACGCCTTGCATGCGCATATTCCTTTAAGAGAATACCTTAACGAAAGATTACGCCCTTGGATGGGCGCGATCGTAAACTTCCAGCAAACGCGATGAGTCGACGCCGGTATAGACTTGGGTCGTGGAGAGGCTTGCGTGGCCAAGTAACTCCTGGATGGTTCTGAGATCGCCGCCGCCCGCTAGCAAATGCGTCGCAAAGGAATGCCGCAGGGCATGCGGTGTCGCCGTTTCGGGCAAGCCGAAGGCGCCGCGCATACGCTGCATCGTGCGCTGGATGATCGCAGCTTGCAGCTTGCCGCCCCGCGCGCCGCGGAAGAGCGGCTCCACGCTCTCAAGATGATATGGGCAGAGTGAACGGTATTTCTCAACAGCTTCAAGAACGACGGGCAGCAGGGGAACCAGCCGGGTCTTGTTGCCCTTACCGGTGATGCGCAATGTCGTCGCGCCCGGGCGCAGACCGTCCGCAGGCAGGTCGAGAGCCTCGGAAATGCGAAGACCGCAGCCATAAAGGAGCGTGAAGACGGCGGCATCGCGCGCGGCGATCCACGGCTCCTCGTGCAGCTGGGCCTCGTCGCTGACAACCGTGATCGCCTGGTTGTCGGAAAGCGGCTTCGGCAGCGATTTCGGCTGCTTCGGCGAGCGAACCGCACCGGCGCCAGCGGCGTTCACCAGGCCTTTCTTTTCCAGATATCGCAGCAGCGAGCGAATGCCGGCCAGATTGCGGCCGAGCGACCGCGCCCCGGAACCCTCCTTCCGGCGGGCGGCCAGGAAGGCGCGGAAATCGGCAGGGCGGAGAGCCTCGATGTCCTTCAGTGTGGCCGGGCCGCCGAGATGGCCGGTCAGGAAGGTGAGGAATTGGCGACTGTCACGCTCGTAAGCGTCGAGCGTGTGTTCCGAAAGGCGCCGCTCGCTCTTAAGGTTTTCCAGCCAGGCGCTGCGTTCCGCCATCAGGCGCGGGTCGGCGATAATCAGGAGTTCGTTCACGGCGCTGGCCTTGATTTTGCTGTTGCCCTGGCCAATTCTGAGGGGGGACCAGTTATGGAATTGCTAATATCGGCCAAGCGCTTGTCATGCATCCATCACAAAAGGTTGCGATAGCTGCTCCGAACGAGACAGGACTTTGCATGGCACGGCGCCAATCCACGACGGCTTTCGGACAGCTCGCGGAAGCGATCGCTTTGGTTTCTCACGGCAATCCCGGCCACATCGTCGATACTCTGATCGCCGAACGTGGGCAGCGCATTGTCCGCAATCCGCTTTGGCCGGTAATGCGGCCTTTTCTCTACACGCTTCTCCGCTACAACAAGGCTCTTCAATTCGCCGATGACGTCGCGAACAAGCCTGGTTTCCAGTGCTTCGAATATATGAGCAATCTGCTCACTCTGGAGATCAAGGTCAGCAATGCTGGGCGTATCCCCGCTTCCGGCGGCTTCATTCTTGTCAGCAACCATCCGACAGGTATCGCCGACGGGGTTGCAGTCTTCGATCTATTGAAGAACCGCCGCCCGGACATGATGTTCTTCGCCAACCGCGATGCCGTTCGTGTCAATCCGCGCTTTGCGGAAATGGTGATCCCTGTGGAGTGGCGGGAGGAGCACAAGACCAAGCTCAAGACCCGCGAGACGCTCCAGCTCACGAACCATGCCGTGAAGCAGGGAAAGGCGACCGTATTGTTTCCCTCGGGCCGCATCGCCTACTGGGCGAACAGCCGGCTGAACGAGAGACCATGGAAGAGCTCGGCCGTCGGTCTCGCCCGCAAATACAATCTGCCGATTTTGCCGGTGCATATGACGGCGCGCAATTCCGGCCTTTTCTACTGGTTTGCCAAGTGGTCGACGGAACTCCGCGACATGACGGTGTTTCACGAGCTTCTCAATAAACGCGGCGACCGCTTTGATTTCATCATCGGCGACCTCATTCCTGTCGAGCAGCTCGAAGGGGACATCAACGAAGTGACGAAGGCGCTGGAAAGGCACACGGTGTTCGATCTGCCCAAAGATGGCGACGCACAATTTACACCCGTCAGCGCCCCCGTCGGCAGCGCCAAAGTAGTCGCCGTCTAGTTTTCTTTATGGTTCCATTTTTTGGCCGTTGCGGGCATGGTCACGCCCGATGAGCACAGATTCGTCCGATCTCTTTGGCGCGCTATTCGAGGCCCTACCCGCGAACCGCACGGTTCCGGTTCTCGTGCCCATGCCGGCGCCGAAGCCGTATTCCTATTCCGTGCCCGAAGGCATGGCGGTGGAGCCGGGCTCGGTCGTGCAGGTGCCGCTCGGGCCCCGGCAGGTGATTGGCGTTGTCTGGGATGGCGGCGACGAGGGGGTCGACCCGAAGAAGCTTCGGCCGATCACGCATGTCTTCGATTGCCCGCCGCTCACCAAGGAAATGCGGGATTTCATCGACTGGGTCGCCGCCTATACGCTGTCGCCGCCCGGCCTTGTCGCACGCATGGCGCTTCGTGCGCCGAATGCCTTCGAGCCGGAGCCGATGGTGGAGGGGTTACGCTTCATCGGCGGCGAGCCGGAGCGCATGACGCCTGCGCGTGCCCGGGTGCTCGAGACTGCAGCGGACGGCATTTCCTGGACGCGGTCGGGCCTTGCGCATGCCGCGGGCGTTTCGCTGAGCGTCGTAGATGGTCTCGTCAGCCGGGGCTTGTTCGAGACGATCTTCCTGCCTCCGCCGCCTGTTGTGGCAAAACCCGACCCGGATTTTGCGCCCTCGCGGCTGCGAAGGGCCGCAAAGGGCTGCAGCCGAAGAGATTTTGACCGAGGTCAAAAAGGGTGAATTTGCGGTTTCGCTGATCGACGGCGTCACCGGATCGGGCAAGACCGAGGTCTATTTCGAGGCGATAGCCGAGACGCTGAGACAAGGAAGGCAGGTGCTGATCCTGCTGCCCGAAATCGCGCTGACGGCGAGTTTCCTCGAGCGCTTTCAGGACCGCTTTGGCGCAAAGCCGGCCGAATGGCACTCCGATCTTGCGCCGCGCATGCGCGAGAAGGTCTGGCGGCAAGCGGTCACCGGCGAGGTCCGGGTCGTTGCCGGTGCGAGATCGGCTTTGTTTCTGCCTTTCGAAGACTTAGGCCTCATCATCGTCGACGAGGAGCATGACCCGGCTTACAAGCAGGAAGACCGCGTCTACTACAATGCACGCGACATGGCCGTCGTGCGCGGGCGCATCGGCGATTTCCCGGTCGTTCTCGTGTCGGCGACGCCATCTGTCGAAAGCCAGGTGAACGGCCACAGCGGACGCTATAGCACCATCCATCTGCCGACGCGTTTTGGCGACGCGGCGCTGCCCGATCTGCACCTCGTCGACATGCGGCGGCATGCCCCGGAAAGGGGTGGCTTTCTCTCGCCGGTATTGATCCGGGCGATCGGGAAGACGATCGTCAAGGGCGAGCAGGCGCTGCTCTTCCTCAATCGCCGCGGCTACGCGCCGCTCACGCTCTGCCGTGTCTGCGGCCATCGCTTCCAGTGCCCGCAATGCTCGAGCTGGCTCGTCGAGCACCGTTTCCGCAACCAGCTTCAATGCCATCAGTGCGGCCATACGGAGCGGACGCCGGAGGCCTGCCCGGAATGCGGGACGCTTGATCATCTCGTTGCCTGCGGGCCGGGAGTGGAACGCATTGCCGAAGAGGTCGAGCGGCATTTCCCCGAGGCACGGACGATCGTGCTTTCCTCCGATATCATGGGGGGCGTCAAACGCCTGCGGCTGGAGCTTGATGCGATTGCCAAGGGCGAAGCCGATATCGTCATCGGCACGCAGCTCGTCGCCAAGGGGCATAACTTTCCGCTCATGACCCTGGTCGGCATCATCGACGCGGATCTCGGTCTTGCCAACGGCGATCCGCGCGCGGCGGAAAGAACATTCCAGCTTCTTTCGCAAGTAACGGGGCGTGCAGGGCGAACAGGTCTGAAGAGCCATGGGCTGCTGCAGACCTACCAGCCGCAGCATCCCGTCATGCAGGCGATCGTGTCCGGCGATGCGGGCGCGTTCTATGAACGCGAGATCGCGGAGCGGGAGCGTGCAACTCTGCCGCCTTTCGGACGGCTCGCTTCGATCATTGTTTCGGCCGAAACGCGGCATGATGCGGAGAACCACGCTCGTGGCATGCGGAACGCGGCCCCGCAAGTTTCCGGTATTTCCGTCCTCGGTCCGGCCGAAGCTCCGCTGGCTCTGGTCCGCGGCCGCTATCGTTTCCGGCTGCTCGTGCACGGGCGGCGGAATTCGGACATGCAGGCGTTTCTGCGGACCATGCTTGTCCAGGCGCCGAAAGAGCGTGGCTCGGTGCATGTGCAGCTCGATATCGATCCACAGAGCTTCCTATAAGCGACAGCGCCGCCTTACGATGGTGGAAGGCCGCCGATATAAAGCATGCTGCGTGACGGCAGTGCTGAAAGCAGCCTATTCAATTGCGGATCGGGAAAACGCCGTGCGAAAGGCGCAACCCAGGCAATGTCATCGGCATGCAGGTCCATGGGTTCCTGGGCGATGCCTGCCTTGGCGGCAAAGAAAGACGGGTCCTCGATGCCGGATGCAGCCCGGTGGATGAGGCGGGCAAGCGCTTTATCATTCTCGCCGTAGAGGTCCGTTCCGTTCGCTTCGGCAAGTTCTGCCATGGTGACCAACGGGGCAGCGGCGAAAAGATGATAATGCAGGGCGCGCGAACGGCGCGCCATCTCCAGCGGCAACGTGCCCTCGGCACTCACCTGCGCAATGCCGATTTTGAAACTGTCGATCCCCCAATCGTAGAGATCGCGCCTGTTGTCCGCAATTCCAGCGGCCATCACAGCCAATCCCGCCCAGTAGCGATGATTGTTGCGGCCATCGCTCTTCGTGCCTCGCGGTGTGTAGTAGCGAAGGTTTTGCGACGCGATCGCCGCGAGCCAGGAGGAGATATCCTGCGCATCGAAGCCGGCACGGCCGGTTCAGATCTTATCTTGAGCCAGGCGATCGCAAACGAGCCAAGCATCCAGCCCTGCACGTAGATTGCCTGATTGCTCGTCATGGAACCGGTGAGAAGACGCGGCCTGGGAAAAAGCTTCGAGCCAGCTTGCGCCGCAGACGGCGGCTGAGACATCGCCGGATGTCTGGTATCGATCCGCCATGGCATCGATGCTGCGTGCCGCCATGTGCAACGGTCCGGTCGCCTGGTCATAGGCAAGTTTGCGTGCAGGATCGATCTTCGAGTGGGCGGCATCACTGTAATAGTCGGCCGTCTGCAGATCGACGGGGAGTGTCGGTGCCGAGGTGCAAGGCGTGGCTGATGCGGCGTGGCTCGAAGCCGGACGGCTATCGTCCCAAGGGCCTTTGAGGGGCTTCGCAGCTGCCGCGGCGTGTTGGCCGAACGCGATCATCGCCAATGCAAGCAGCGGTCCGCGAAGCGTCAGCCGGTCCTTTTTTGGCATCGTCATGCTCCTCTTGGTACCGTGCGCAGCTATCACCCGTCGCACAATTATTCAATTGCCCGCGACGTCTTGCCGGCCGTTTCCTAACCGCTGGCTTCGTGCCATAAGTCGGCTTAATCATTCGGTGATTTGGGGTTGATCCATGGAGTTTTATTTTCCCGAGGCGTTTGGGGAGCAGCTCGCCTTCTGCTCGGCCGCATTCACGGCTCTGGCGGGTCTCGTCATCATGTTCGCACCCGGCTACGCAATGCGGCTTTTCGGTCTCCAGCCGCGCGGCGAGCGCCGGGATGGCTTCGCCGAACAGCGCTCGATCGGCGGCTTCTATCTCGGACTGGGACTTGCAGCGATCATGCTGGCGCAGGACTTCATCTACATGGCGCTCGGCGCGGCTTTTGCGATGGCAGCCTTCGCCCGGATCATCTCCCTCCTTTCCGATAAGGGGAGTACAGCTCTCAACTATTTACTTCTGGTTGTGCAGGTCGCTCTTGCGGCGCTTCCGCTCGCCTATTCCTTCGGCTTCCTCGCCAGCCTAGATTACGACCGCTGCCGGAGC
This sequence comes from uncultured Alphaproteobacteria bacterium, assembly GCA_963838565.1. Taxonomy (GTDB): domain Bacteria; phylum Pseudomonadota; class Alphaproteobacteria; order Rhizobiales; family Rhizobiaceae; genus Rhizobium. Next base: position 92,484 of record CAWIRO010000009.1, on the reverse strand, counting down.
CATTTGCTCGCGGGCCTTTGCGTCATTTCACGATTTTCCGATAGAAAATCATTCGAAAGGCACATTCGGGCGTTACGCGTGTTGCGAGTCCCGATATCCTATGTTAGACGGACCCGCGAATTTCGGAAGAGGTGAGAGGCTTCTCTTGCGCTTTCTGGGGGAAATCAAAAACGAATTCAAGAGCATGGGCCGACATACGCCTGTGGCCGGATTCTTGAATTGAAATAGGGGAATTTGTGCCCGTGGCAGACACGTCCCAGCTTACCTCTGGTGTTGCAGAACGATATGCGTCTTCGCTATTCGAACTGGCGCTTGAAGAGGGCGCCGTCGAGAGCGTCACCGCAGATCTCGACCGTTTCCAGGCGATGCTGGATGAGAGCGACGACCTCAAGCGGTTCGTGACAAGCCCGGTATTCTCAGCCGACGATCAGCTCAAGGCGATCGTTGCAATCAGCGAGAGGGCCGGGATCGGCAGCTTGTTCGGTAACTTCCTGAAGGTCGTGGCGCGTAACCGCCGCCTCTTTGTCCTTCCGGGCATGATCAGGGCCTTCCGCATCATCGCTGCTCGACCAGCGTGGCGAAATTTCCGCCGAGGTTACCTCGGCCCATGCGCTCACCGCAAGTGCAGGAAGCCGAATTGAAGGCGGCGCTGAAGAGCGTCACCGGCAAAGACGTGACGATTGCCGTCACGGTTGATCCGTCAATTCTTGGTGGTCTGATCGTGAAGGTCGGGTCCCGTCAGATTGATACGTCGCTTCGTACCAAACTTTCTACCCTCAAGCTTGCATTGAAAGAGGTTGGCTGATGGACATCCGCGCCGCGGAAATTTCCGCAATTCTCAAAGATCAAATCAAAAATTTCGGCAAAGAGGCAGAAGTCTCGGAAGTCGGCCAGGTGCTTTCTGTCGGTGACGGTATTGCTCGCGTTTACGGTCTGGACAACGTCCAGGCGGGTGAGATGGTCGAGTTTCCCGGCGGCATCCGCGGCATGGCGCTGAACCTTGAATCCGACAACGTCGGTGTCGTCATCTTCGGCTCGGACCGCGACATCAAGGAAGGCGACATCGTCAAGCGGACCGGCGCCATCGTCGACGTTCCGGTTGGTCCGGAGCTGCTCGGCCGTGTCGTCGACGCTCTCGGCAACCCGATCGACGGCAAGGGCCCGATCAATGCGACGCCGCCGTTCGCGCGTCGACATCAAGGCTCCGGGCATCATTCCGCGCAAGTCGGTTCATGAGCCGATGTCGACCGGCCTCAAGGCCATCGACGCGCTCATTCCGATCGGCCGCGGCCAGCGCGAACTGGTCATCGGCGACCGCCAGACCGGCAAGACCGCGATCCTTCTCGACACGATCCTCAACCAGAAGGCCATTCACGACACCGGTCCAGAGGGCGAGAAGCTTTACTGCGTCTACGTCGCCGTCGGCCAGAAGCGCTCCACGGTTGCTCAGTTCGTCAAGGTTCTCGAGGAACGCGGCGCTCTGAAGTATTCGATCATCGTCGCCGCAACGGCTTCCGACCCCGCTCCGATGCAGTACCTGGCCCCATTTGCCGGCTGCGCCATGGGCGAATATTTCCGTGACAACGGCCAGCATGCATTGATCGGTTACGACGACCTGTCCAAGCAGGCTGTTTCCTACCGTCAGATGTCGCTGCTGCTGCGCCGTCCGCCGGGCCGCGAAGCCTATCCGGGCGACGTCTTCTACCTGCACTCGCGTCTCCTCGAGCGCGCTGCAAAGATGAGCGACGCGGCTGGCGCCGGTTCGTTGACCGCTCTGCCGGTCATCGAAACGCAGGGCAACGACGTTTCGGCCTTTATTCCGACCAACGTGATCTCGATCACCGACGGCCAGATCTTCCTTGAAACTGACCTGTTCTACCAGGGTATCCGTCCGGCCGTTAACGTCGGTCTGTCGGTTTCGCGCGTCGGTTCCGCCGCGCAGATCAAGGCGATGAAGCAGGTTGCCGGGTCGATCAAGGGCGAACTCGCCCAGTATCGCGAAATGGCCGCCTTCGCCCAGTTCGGTTCGGACCTCGATGCTGCGACGCAGCGCCTGCTGAACCGTGGTGCCCGCCTGACCGAACTTCTGAAGCAGCCGCAGTTCTCGCCGCTGAAGACGGAAGAGCAGGTCGCGGTTATCTTCGCTGGCGTCAACGGCTACCTCGACAAGCTTCCGGTCGCTCAGGTCGGCAAGTTCGAACAGGCTCTGCTGTCGTACCTCCGCTCGGAAGGCTCGGCCATCCTCGACACGATCCGGACGGAAAAGGCGATTAGCGACGATACCAGGAGCAAGCTCACCGCTGCTCTCGATGCGTTCGCGAAGTCTTTTGCCTGATCGAACTCATTTAGGACGGATAACGGATGCCTTCACTTAAGGATCTGAAAAACCGGATTGCCTCCGTCAAGGCGACGCAGAAGATCACCAAGGCGATGAAAATGGTCGCCGCGGCAAAGCTTCGGCGTGCGCAGGAGGCGGCCGAGGCCGCTCGGCCTTATTCGGAGCGCATGGCGGCTGTTCTTTCGAACATCGCCAACGCGGTTACCGATGCCGATGACGTACCCGTACTCATGACCGGTACCGGCAGGGATCAGGTTCACCTGCTCGTTGTCTGCACCGCCGAGCGCGGCCTCTGCGGCGGTTTCAATTCGCAGATCGCGCGCTTCGCACGCGATCATGCCCGCAAGCTCTTTCCGAGGGCAAGACGGTCAAGATCATCACCGTCGGCAAGAAGGGCTACGACATTCTTCGCCGCGAATTCGCCTCGCTCATCGTCGAGCGCAAGGAACTTCGCGACGTCAAGACGTGTCGGTTTCGAGAATGCCGACCAGATCGGCAAGCGCATCATCGAGATGTTCGAAGCCGGCGAGTTCGACGTTTGCACGTTGTTCTACTCCGAGTTCAAGTCGGTCATCTCGCAGATTCCGACTGCTCAGCAGCTCATTCCGGCATCCGTTCCGACGGGCGTCGTCGAGGATGCTGAACATGCAGGCGCGGTCTACGAATACGAGCCGGATCCGGCATCGATTCTGAGCGATTTGATCCCGCGCAACATCTCCGTCCAGATCTTCCGCGCGCTCCTTGAGAACGTCGCAGGCGAAATGGGCGCCAAGATGAGCGCCATGGACAATGCGACGCGTAACGCCGGTGAGATGATCAATAAGCTGACGCTCAGCTACAACCGCCAGCGTCAGGCTCAGATCACCAAGGAACTCATTGAAATCATTTCGGGCGCGGAAGCGCTCTGAGGTTAGAGAAAGAGGGTAAGAAAATGGCTAGGGCAGCTACCCCGAAGGCGGCAGCGAAGACCGCCGCTACGAAGACCGCCACAGGCTCTGTCGGCAAGGTCACACAGGTTATCGGCGCCGTCGTCGACGTTGCTTTCGAGGGCGAACTGCCGGCGATTTTGAACGCGCTCGAAACGACGAATACAGGCAACCGCCTGGTTCTCGAAGTCGCACAGCACCTCGGCGAAAACGAAGTCCGCACGATCGCCATGGATTCGACCGAAGGTCTCGTGCGCGGTCAGGAAGTCTTCGACACGGGCACTCCGATTTCGGTTCCGGTCGGTCCGGAAACGCTCGGCCGCATCATGAACGTCATCGGCGAGCCGGTTGACGAAGCCGGCCCGCTGGTCACGGCTTCGAAGCGCGCGATCCACCAGGATGCGCCGGCTTACGTCGAGCAGTCGACGGAAGCGCAGATCCTCGTCACCGGCATCAAGGTCGTCGACCTTCTCGCTCCTTACGCAAAGGGCGGCAAGATCGGCCTCTTCGGCGGCGCAGGCGTCGGCAAGACCGTTCTGATCATGGAACTGATCAACAACGTCGCCAAGGCGCACGGTGGTTACTCGGTGTTTGCAGGCGTCGGTGAACGCACCCGCGAAGGCAACGACCTCTACCACGAAATGATCGAATCCGGCGTCAACAAGCATGGCGGCGGCGAAGGCTCGAAGGCAGCGCTCGTTTACGGCCAGATGAACGAACCGCCGGGCGCCCGCGCCCGCGTCGCCCTGACCGGTCTGACGGTTGCTGAAAACTTCCGCAACCAGGGCCAGGACGTTCTGTTCTTCGTCGACAACATCTTCCGCTTCACGCAGGCAGGTTCCGAAGTGTCGGCTCTGCTCGGCCGCATTCCGTCGGCCGTCGGTTATCAGCCGACGCTCGCAACCGACATGGGCCAGATGCAGGAACGCATCACCACGACGACGACCGGCTCGATCACCTCGGTTCAGGCCATTTACGTTCCGGCCGACGACTTGACCGACCCGGCGCCGGCAACCTCGTTCGCCCACCTGGATGCAACGACGGTTCTGTCGCGCTCGATCGCTGAAAAGGGCATCTACCCGGCCGTCGACCCGCTCGACTCCACCTCGCGCATGCTCGATCCGCTGGTCGTCGGCGAAGAACACTACGAAGTCGCTCGTAAGGTTCAGTCGACGCTGCAGCGCTACAAGGCCCTGCAGGACATCATCGCGATCCTTGGCATGGACGAACTGTCCGAAGAGGACAAGCTGGCCGTTGCCCGCGCCCGCAAGATCGAGCGCTTCCTGTCGCAGCCGTTCTTCGTTGCCGAAGTCTTCACCGGTTCGCCGGGCAAGCTGGTTGCTCTCGAAGACACGATCAAGGGGTTCAAGGGCCTCGTTAACGGCGACTACGACCACCTGCCGGAAGCTGCCTTCTACATGGTCGGCTCGATCGATGAAGCGGTCGAGAAGGCCAAGAAGCTCTCCGCAGCTGCTTGATGAGCGAAGTTCCTGACGAGATTTTCTGCTGCGACTCCCTGAGGGAAGTCGTGGCAGAGCTTCCCGCCCCGGCGGCGCCGACTGTTTACCGAGCGGATAACGGCGTGCTGATGATGGTGGTGGGATTGGTCCAGACTGAGGAAGGTCTCGGATATCTCGATCAGGCGATACTGCACTGCCCGTTCTGCGGGACCAAACTGCAAGATGCAAAAGCCATAGCCGAGAAGGTAAGTCACTAATGGCTGACAATTTCAATTTTGAACTCGTATCTCCGGAGCGCCTGCTTCTGTCGGAGATGGTGACGGAAGTTGTCATTCCGGCAACCGAGGGCGAGATGACCGTCATGGCGAACCACGCCCCGACGATGACGACCGATCAAGCCGGGCATCGTCAGCGTCCGCTCCGGCGACGGCTCCAAGCAGGACTATGTCGTTTTCGGCGGCTTCGCCGACATCCTGCCGACGGGCTGCACATTGCTTGCAGAATCTGCCGTCGCGGTCGAGGATCTCAGCAAGGATGAGCTCACGCTTCGCATCGAAGCTGCGAAGCGGGAACTCGAGGATGTCCTATCTGCACGAACACAGGTCCAGGCTCGAGCATTTGATCATGGAGCTCTCGCATCTGAGCGGCGTCGTGGAGGACTGATTTCGATCACAGGAAGTGACGTGAAGCGGCCTCAACGGGCCGCTTTTTTGTTGCGCGTCTATTTTCCAGCTCAGCGCGGGACGGCATGGGCTCTGAGCAGCAGGGGTCGCTCGACAAAAATATAGCTGAAGCTCGCCATGACGCAGACGAGTGTTGCCGCAAAGAGCGACCATAGCAGCCATCCGAAAAGCAGATTGCTGGCGAGCGGGCCGAATGCGGCGGGAAAGATCGCCTTCATTGCTGAAATGGTCGGATCCTGCCAGATGTAGATGCCGAACGAGATCTTCGCGATAAAGCCGATCGCGCGATTATCGAGAAAGTCCCCAAGCCACAGCGAGTGCGCCAGCGCGACAAGCGTCAGCGCGATGGCGGCCGGAAAGAGCGGGAAGTCATAAGGAATATCGAGCCAGCCATAGGCTTCCCAAGGCCCGCCGGCGCCCGAGGCGAGGGCGGTAGCGCCGCCTGCTATCCCCAGACAGGCGAGGATGTCGAAGAAAACTGCTTTCCGTTCAGGCAGCATTATCTCGATGCCCGAGGCGAGGACGCCAAGTGCAAATACCGCAAAAAAGCCGATCGGATTGTAGCGCGGCATCCATTCCTTCGCTCCGCCCAGCATTCCGAACTCCCAGCCGCGCCGTACGTCGTCCGGTTGCAGGCTGCTGACGATCAGCCAGTGCAGGGCAAGAACCGCCGCAACGACACCCAGCCAAAGGAGACGCGTGCCGAAGCGCGGCAGGACGCGGCCAAAGCGGCAAAGGGCGAACATGCAGAGCGGGAGCAGAGCATAGCAGGTCGCCTCGAACGGAATGGACCAAAGCGGCCCGTTTCCCTCAACAGGAAAAAAGGTCCGCCAATGCCATTGGCTCATCAGGAAAAAGCCCGCAGCGTAACGCATCGCAAGGTCGGCCGTCGGCGGATGTCCGAACAGCGTGATGCTCAAAATGAAGCCGGCGGTCAGCGCCACCCAGAAGCCCGGCAGGATGCGTGCTGCCCGGCGTATCGCATAAGTCTTGATGTCCGGCATCGCGCAGTGCCCGTCCAGCGCGCGCCAGAAGGGCCGCGCAAGGAGATAGCCGCTCAGAACGAAGAAGATGGCCACGCCAAAATTGCCGAAGCGGGCAATGATCAGGGCTGATTGGACCCCAGGACTGGCCTGACTGATGTCGATCCGCAGGACGAGGTGGTGAGCGAGCACCAGCAAGCATGCAACTGCGCGCATGACGTCAGCGCCGGCCAGCCTTGCGTCTCTCTGCATCCGCGCCTCACGTGTCCTCGTTCGCATCAGGCCTAGGCCATGATGATCGACGGGACAAGGGGCAGAGCACCCTGGGTGCGCAGACCTCGTGGCTTCCGAAGAACACCCGGGCGGTAGCCCAGTCCCGGTGTTCATCGCTGTCCTGTACCTGGGGAACGGAAACATGGATTGGCTGAGGCCGCGATGCTCCTATATGTCCGGGCCTTCCGAAGGGCGCCTAGGCTGCGGCGACAGGTGCCTGCATGTAGCTATCCAGAGCGGCAGCCTCATCCCTTGACAGATATAAACCTTTCTTGGAGCGGCGCCACAGGACGTCTTCGGCGGTGATCGCCCATTCGTGCTGGACGAGATAGCGGACCTCGGCCTCGTAGAGATCGGCGCCGAAGCCGCGGCCGAGATCGGCGAGGGATTTGGCCTGCCCGAGCAGGACGCTGGCCCGGGTGCCGTAGCGGCGCGTGAGCCGGCGGGCATGGGGATCGGACAGGAACGGATAGGCGGCCTTGAGCCTGGCCGACCTCGGCCGCGTAGCCCTCGACCGGGAAATCGCCGCCCGGCAGATGGCTGGTCGCCGTCCACGGGCTGCCCTTTGACGCCGATCGCCGCGCCGATCTTCTCCAGCGCCTGTTCCGCCAGCCGCCGGTAGGTGGTCAGCTTGCCGCCGAAGACGTTGAGCAGCGGCGCCGCGCCTTGTCCGCCCTCGAGCTTCAGCACATAGTCGCGCGTCGCCTCCTGCGCCTTCGAGGCGCCGTCGTCATAGAGCGGCCGCACCGCCGAATAGCTCCAGACGATGTCGCCGGGGACCACCGGCTCGTTGAAATATTCGCTGGCGGCGGCGCAGAGATAGTGGGTCTCCTCTTCGGAGATCCGCACGTCCTGCGGATCGCCGCGGTAATCGCGATCGGTGGTGCCGATCAGCGTGAAATCCTCCTCATAGGGAATGGCGAAGATGATGCGGTTGTCGGGGTTCTGGAAGAAATAGGCGCGCGGCCCCTCGAACTTCTTCTTGACGACGATGTGGCTGCCCTGCACCAGCCGCACATGCCGGGCCTCGGTCTCGCCGAAGCGCTGCGCGCAGCACCTGATCGACCCAGGGGCCGGCGGCATTGACCAGCATGCGGGCCTGATGCCGGCGGCTCTCGCCGGTCAGCGTATCGCAGGTGTCGATCTCCCACAGGCCGTTCTCGCGGCGGGCCGCCACCACCTTGGTGCGCGGCATGATCAGCGCGCCGCGGTCGGCGGCATCGCGGGCGTTCAGCACCACCAGGCGGGCATCGTCGACCCAGCCGTCGGAATATTCGAAGGCCTTGGCAAACACCGGCTTCAGCGGCTTGCCGGCCGGATCGCGGCGCAGGTCGAGCACGGCGGTCGGCGGCAACAGCCTGCGGCCGCCGAGATGGTCGTAGAGAAACAGCCCGAGCCGGATCAGCCAGGCCGGCCGGATGCCGCCCTTGTGGTAGGGCAGCACGAAGCGCAGCGGCCAGATGATGTGCGGCGCCATCGCCCACAGCACCTCGCGCTCCATCAGCGATTCGCGCACCAGCCGGAACTCGTAATGCTCGAGATAGCGCAGGCCGCCATGGATCAGCTTGGTCGCCCCCGACGACGTCCCCGAGGCGAAATCGCTCATCTCCGCCAGCGCCACCGAATAGCCGCGCCCCGCCGCATCGCGACGCGATGCCGCAGCCGTTGATCCCGCCCGCCAATCACGAATAGGTCGTAGATCTGGCTGCCCACGATTGCTCTCCACGTCTAGCGCCGTAAAACGAAACTGAAATTAGCGCTAAAACGAAGCAAATCGAATGTCAAACGAACATTTTACGACAGCGTTTTTTCTGCGGTTTCGATGAGGTTGATGCCGCTTTCCGCACACACTTTCCTGAGCGATTCGACGTTGCAGTCGTCGGTGACGAAGGTGTGGACCTGCGATAGATGGCCGATGCGCACCGGAGCGGTGCGCTCGAATTTGGTCGAATCGGCAACGAGGACGACGTGGCGGGCATTCGCCATGATGGCCTGCGCGACCTTCACTTCGCGAAAATCGAAGTCGAGAAGCGCACCGTCAGGATCGATCGCCGAAGCGCCGATGACGGCATAATCGACCTTGAACTGCCGGATAAAATCGACGGCCGCCTCACCGACGATACCGCCGTCCGAATGGCGCACGACGCCGCCTGCGATGACGACCTCGATGGAGGGAAATATCCGCAACCGGTTAGCGACATTGATGTTATTGGTGATCACCATCAATTCCCGATGATCGACCAGCGCCTCGCCGACGGCCTCCGTCGTCGTTCCGATATTGATGAAGAGCGAGACGTTGTTGGGAATGAGTTCAGCCGTCGCCCGGCCGATCGCCAGCTTTTCGCTGGCAGCGATCGAGCGGCGTGCCTCGTATTTCACGTTCGCCGTCCCGGCCGGAAAAATCGCGCCGCCATGGATGCGCGTCAGCACATGCCCATCGCAGAGGTCGTTCAGATCCTTGCGGATGGTCTGCGGCGTGACCGAGAAACGCGACGCCAGGTCTTCGACCAGCACGCGGCCTTCTGCCTTGGCGATATCGAGGATTTCCGTCTGGCGTCCGGACAGAAACATGGTTTCGCCTCCCTTTCTTTCGTTGGGCCGGATCATATGTTAAAGCGAAAATTGCGCAATCGGCGACTGGCTGCCGAAGCCGGGAGGGTCCAAGGCGTGTTTCATCCCAAGCTGTTTGAGAATCGCAATGTTGTCGTGACGGGCGCAGGCCGCGGGATCGGCCTTGAAGTCGCCCGGCAGTTTCTGGATTGCGGTGCCCACGTTCTGGTGCACACCGGCCGGGATTCCGAGCGAGACTTGCCGGATTTCCTGCTGACTGCGGAGCAGGACAGGCGCGCGGTTCTCGTCGCAGCCGATTTTCTTGCGCCGGGCGGCACGGCCGCTTTCGCTGCGAAAGCTTTGGATACCTTCAGCGCCGTGCATGTGCTCGTCAACAATGCCGGCACGATGTTTGGCCGGTTTCCGGCCGCCGAGTTGACGGACGAAGAGTACGACACGATCGTAAAACTCAATCAAACCTCCGTCGTGGAGCTCACTCGCGCGCTGCTGCCGGCGTTGCGGGCGGCCCAAGGGGCGGCGATCGTCAATACTGTTTCCATCTCGGCGCTGACCGGCGGCAGTGCCGGTTCGGCAATTTATTCCGCCTCCAAAGCCTTCGTCTCCACCTATTCCAAAGCACTCGCACGCGAGCTTGCGCCGGATGCCATCCGGGTCAATTGCGTGTCGCCGGGTACCATCGAAACCGATTTTCACGAGCGCTATTCATCGCGGGAGAAACTCGAACAGACCCGCAAGAGCATCCCGCTTCAACGCCTCGGGACCGCGGAGGATTGCGCACCCGCCTATCTCTTCCTGGCTGCACCATCGCTTTCCGGTTACATCACGGGGCAGGTGCTCGAAATTAACGGCGGCCAGCTTATCTGCTGATTTGCTTGGACTTTTTTTGGCATTTCACCAATTAGGCGCAACGTTGGCGTGTGGATGTGGTATCGCTCTGGCTTACCTGGGGTTCACGTATTAGAGAGTCAGAATGCCTTTGCCGAAGACCGAGCCGGGAATGACCGGTCAGGAACTGCAGAAGCTTGCCGCCAAGGCTAACGAAGCAAGCGACCTGCTGAAAGCAATGGCGCATCAAACCCGGCTTCTCATTCTTTGCATCCTCGCCAACGAGGAAAAAACCGTCAGCCAAATCGAAGCATTGCTTGGTGTGCAGCAAGCGATGGTGTCGCAGCAGCTCGCGCGGCTGCGCATGGAAGGCCTCGTGAATACGCGCCGGGCGGGCCGGCTTGTGTATTACAGCATCGGCAATCCCAATGTGACGACGTTCCTCGATTCGCTGTTCGGAATGTTGGGTACTCCCGACGCTGGCTGATGTGTTGTCTTGCGATTGTTGACGCCTGAGGCCAAAGATGGCTTGATCCGAAGGCGGCGGGAGGCCGGATGCTCGACAAGCTTGAATTCTTCATTGCCCTTGCCAACGAAAAGCACTTTGGCCGTGCCGCCGAGGAGTGCGGCATATCGCAGCCGACGCTATCTGCCGCGATTCGGCAGCTGGAAGACCAGCTAGGTGTCATGCTGGTGCAGCGAGGCTCACGTTTTCAGGGTTTGACGCCGGAAGGCCAGCGCGTCCTCGAATGGGCACGGCGCATCGTTGGCGATGCACGGACCATGCGCGAAGAGATGCGCACGGCGCGCAAAGGTCTTTCCGGGCATCTGCGCCTTGCCTCCATACCGACGGCACTGGCAATTCTGCCGCGAATCACCACGCCGTTTCAGGAGCGGCACCCGGACGTCACCTTCTCCATCGTTTCGCGCAACTCCCTGCAGGTGCTGAGCATGCTCGAAAATCTCGAGATCGACGCCGGTGTGACCTATCTCGAAAACGAGCCGCTTGGACGCGTGACCACCGTGCCGCTTTATGCCGAGCGCTATCACCTGATCACCGCTGCAGGCAGCCCGCTATCCGATCGCGAGACTGTGACTTGGCGTGAAGTCGGCGATCTTCGGCTTTGTCTATTGACTGCCGACATGCAAAACCGCCGCATCATCAACCGGCACCTAGCCGAAGCGGGCACCAGCGCGCATCCTACCTTGGAATCGGGTTCGATGATCGTGCTGTTTTCTCATGTCAGAACGGGACGTTGGGCGAGCGTTATGCCGCGAAACGTCGCGGAATCATTTGGTTTTCCAGCCGAGATACGAATGATTCCGATCATTGAACCGGAGGCGCATCATCTGGTCGGGCTGGTTGCGACGCACCGAGAGCCTTTTACGCCGCTCGTGTCTGCGCTGTTGCATGAGGCGCGAATACTCGCAGTGAGCGAAAGTCTTTGATAGATATTTTCTATCAAGCGACGGAACAGCTTTATTGATCGCGTGATGTTTCCCTGAGACAACTTCCTCACAACACCGGATCGGCAAGGGGGCGGCCGCTGCGGTGACCCGCAATGGAAGCCTAGGGAGGCCCGCCGTAATGAATGCTCATGTCGCCACTGGCGATATTGCCGAGCGCACTCGCGCGATTGTTGGCGCTTTGCGCTCTCTCGAGGGCCCGCTCCTTCCAATCCTCCACGAAGTTCAGGATGAATTCGGTTATGTGCCGCAGGAGGCGCTGCCTGTGATCGCGCAGGAACTCAATCTGTCGCGCGCCGAAGTTCATGGCGTGATGACGTTCTATCACGATTATCGCGATCATCCCGCCGGCCGCCATGTCCTGAAGCTCTGTCGTGCCGAGGCCTGTCAGTCGATGGGCGGCGATGCCGTTGCCGATCGCATCAAGAAGCTGCTCGGCATCGATTTTCATCAGACGGCACTTGATGGCAGCGTGACCCTGGAGCCCGTCTACTGTCTCGGGCTTTGCGCTTGTGCCCCTGCGGCGATGCTGGACGGCGAACTCTACGGGCGGGTCGACGACGAGACGATTGCCGAACTCGTCGCGGAGGTGCGGCGATGACCGTCACGATTTATGTTCCGCGCGATGCGGCTGCGCTTTCTCTTGGGGCCGAAAAGGTTGCAAAAGCGATCGCCCAGGAAATCTCGGCCCGCGGCATCGATGCGAAGATCGTCCGCAACGGCACGCGCGGAATGCTTTGGCTGGAACCACTGGTCGAGGTCGAGGTTTCCGGCAAGCGGATCGGCTATGGCCCGGTCAAGGCCAAGGATGTGCCGTCGCTGTTCGATGCGGGCCTTGTGAACGGCGGCAGCCACGCGCTCTGTCTGGGGGAGGTCGAAAACCTCCCATTCCTCAAGGAACAGACCCGCCTGACCTTCGCCCGCTGCGGCATCACCGATCCATTGTCGCTGGAAGACTATGAAGCACATGGCGGCCTTGCCGGGCTTCGCCGGGCTGTGGCCATGGCTCCGGCAGATGTGGTCAAGGAGGTCACCGATTCCGGCCTTCGCGGACGCGGCGGCGCGGGCTTTCCGACCGGCATCAAGTGGAAGACGGTTCTGGACGCCGCGGGTGACCGGAAATACATCGTCTGCAATGCCGACGAAGGCGACAGCGGCACATTCGCCGATCGCATGATCATGGAGGGCGATCCCTTCGTGCTGATCGAAGGCATGGCGATCGCCGGGCTGGCGACGGGCGCCACAAAGGGCTTCATCTATACGCGTTCGGAATATCCGCATGCGATTGCCACGATGACGGAAGCCGTCGAAATCGCGCGCAAGGCCGGCATTCTTGGAGCTTCGGTGCTCGGTTCCGGCCGCGCCTTCGATATCGAAGTCAGGACCGGCGCTGGCGCCTATGTCTGCGGCGAGGAAACGTCGTTGCTGAACAGCCTCGAAGGCAAGCGCGGCGTCGTGCGCGCCAAGCCGCCGCTGCCGGCACACAAGGGTCTCTTCGCGTCTCCCACGGTCATCAATAACGTGATCTCGCTGGCCTCCGTGCCGGTCATCCTGGACAAGGGTGCTGCCTTCTACCGCGATTTCGGCATGGGCCGTTCGCGCGGCACGATCCCGCTGCAGATCGCCGGCAACGTCAAGCATGGAGGCCTCTACGAGACGGCCTTCGGCCTGTCGCTCGGCGATATCGTCGACAGGATTGGCGGGGGTACGGCGACCGGGCGGCCGGTCAAAGCGGTTCAGGTCGGTGGTCCGCTCGGCGCCTATTTCCCGCGCGCACTCTTCGATACGCCTTTCGATTACGAAGCCTTTGCCGCCAAGGATGGCCTCATCGGGCATGCAGGCATCGTCGTTTTCGACGACACGGTCGACATGCTGAAGCAGGCGCGGTTCGCCATGGAATTCTGCGCGGTGGAAAGCTGCGGCAAGTGCACGCCCTGCCGCATCGGTTCGACGCGCGGTGTCGAAACGGCGGACAGGATCGCGCAAGGCATTGAACCGGAGAAGAACCGGGCGCTGCTCGCCGATCTCTGCAACACGATGAAATTCGGATCGCTTTGCGCGCTCGGCGGCTTCACGCCCTATCCGGTGATGAGCGCGATGACGCATTTCCCGGGCGATTTCGCGCCAACACCCCTTATCGAAGCGGCGGAGTAAAGGACCCATGTCTCTCGTTCACGAAATCGACTACGGCACTCCGGCTTCGAAATCCGAAGCAACCGTGACGCTGACCATCGATGGCCGCCAGATCACCGTGCCGGAAGGCACCTCCGTCATGCGCGCCTCGATGGAGGCGGGCATTCAGGTGCCCAAGCTTTGTGCGACCGATATGGTCGATGCCTTTGGCTCCTGCCGGCTCTGTCTCGTGGAGATCGAAGGCCGCAATGGAACGCCTGCATCCTGCACGACGCCGGTTGCGGCGGGCATGGTGGTCCATACGCAGACCGGACGTCTCAAGGATATCCGCCGCGGGGTGATGGAACTCTATATTTCCGATCACCCGCTCGACTGTCTGACCTGCGCTGCCAACGGCGATTGCGAGCTGCAGGACATGGCGGGCGCCGTCGGCCTGCGCGATGTGCGCTATGGCTATGAAGGCGACAACCACGTCAAGGCGCGCAACAACGGCGACATCAATCTCAAATGGATGCCGAAGGACGAGTCGAACCCCTATTTCACCTACGATCCGTCGAAGTGCATCGTCTGCTCCCGCTGCGTGCGCGCCTGCGAGGAAGTGCAGGGAACCTTTGCGCTGACGATCGAGGGCCGCGGTTTCGGTTCGCGCGTCTCGCCGGGCATGCACGAGCATTTCGTCGATTCCGAATGCGTTTCCTGCGGCGCCTGCGTGCAGGCCTGCCCGACGGCGACGCTGACCGAAAAGTCGGTCATCCAGATCGGCCAGCCAGAGCATTCGGTGGTGACCACCTGCGCTTATTGCGGCGTCGGCTGCTCATTCAAGGCGGAAATGCGCGGCGAAGAGCTGGTGCGCATGGTGCCGTGGAAGGACGGCCAGGCAAATCGCGGGCATTCCTGCGTCAAGGGCCGTTTCGCTTATGGCTACTCGACGCATAAGGACCGCATCCTCAATCCGATGATCCGCGAAAAGATCACCGACCCTTGGCGCGAAGTGACCTGGGACGAGGCTTTCGCGCATGTGGCATCGGAATTCCGCCGTATCCAGTATCAGTACGGCCGCGAATTCGATCGGCGGCATCACGTCGTCGCGCTGCACGAACGAGGAGACGTTCCTCGTTCAGAAGCTGGTGCGCGCCGGCTTTGGCAACAACAATGTCGATACCTGCGCCCGCGTCTGCCACTCGCCGACGGGATACGGCCTCGGCCAGGCTTTCGGCACGTCGGCTGGTACGCAGAATTTCGACAGCGTGGAACATTCGGATGTCGTAGTCGTCATCGGCGCCAACCCGACGGACGGGCACCCGGTGTTCGGATCCCGCCTGAAGAAGCGGCTGCGGCAGGGCGCCAAGCTGATCGTCATCGATCCACGGCGCATCGATCTCGTCAGAACGCCGCATGTCGAGGCAGCCTATCACCTGCCGCTGAAGCCCGGCACCAACGTCGCGGTCATGACCGCGCTTGCGCATGTGATCGTGACCGAAGGGCTCTTTGATGAGGCCTTCATTCGCGAGCGTTGCGACTGGTCCGAATTCGAGGACTGGGCGGCTTTCGTCGCGGAGCCGCAGCATAGCCCCGAAGAGACCGAGAAGTTCACCGGCGTTCCGGCCGAGGATCTGCGCGGTGCTGCCCGCCTTTATGCGCGTGGTGGCAATGGCGCGATTTACTACGGTCTTGGTGTGACCGAACACAGCCAGGGTTCCACGACCGTCATGGCGATCGCGAACCTCGCCATGGCGACCGGCAATATCGGCCGTCCGGGCGTCGGCGTTAACCCGCTGCGCGGCCAGAACAACGTGCAGGGCTCCTGCGACATGGGCTCCTTCCCGCACGAATTGCCGGGCTATCGCCATATCTCTGACGATGCGACGCGCGATATCTTCGAGAAGCTCTGGGGTGTCAAACTCAACAACGAACCCGGCCTTCGCATTCCGAACATGCTGGATGCTGCGGTCGATGGCACGTTCAAGGGCTTGTATGTTCAGGGCGAGGACATTCTCCAATCCGATCCGGATACGAAGCACGTGGCAGCCGGTCTGGCCGCGATGGAATGCGTCGTGGTTCAGGATCTCTTCCTGAATGAGACGGCGAACTATGCGCACGTCTTCCTGCCGGGTTCGACCTTTCTGGAAAAGGACGGCACGTTCACCAATGCCGAACGCCGCATCAACCGCGTGCGCAAGGTCATGACGCCGCGCAACGGCTATGGCGACTGGGAGGTGACGCAGAAGCTGGCGCAAGCCATGGGGCTTAACTGGAACTACCGGCATCCGTCCGAAATCATGGATGAAATCGCGGCAACGACGCCGAGCTTCGCGCTGGTTTCCTACGACCACCTGGAAAAGGTCGGCTCCGTGCAGTGGCCGTGCAACGAGAAGAACCCGGAAGGTTCCCCGATCATGCATGTGAACGGCTTTGTTCGCGGCAAGGGCAAGTTCATCCGCACCGAATATGTGGCGACCGACGAGCGCACCGGCCCGCGCTTCCCGCTGCTTCTGACGACCGGCCGCATCCTCAGCCAGTACAATGTCGGCGCCCAGACGCGGCGTACCGACAACGTCGTCTGGCATGCCGAGGACCGGCTGGAAATCCATCCGCATGATGCCGAACAGCGCGGCATTCGCGATGGCGACTGGGTCAAGCTCGGCAGCCGCTCAGGAGACACGACGCTGCGGGCACTGATCACCGATCGCGTCGCGCCTGGTGTCGTCTATACGACCTTCCATCATCCGAACACGCAGGCGAACGTCATCACCACCGACTTTTCCGACTGGGCGACGAACTGCCCGGAATACAAGGTGACGGCCGTACAAGTCTCGCCGTCGAACGGCCCTTCGGAATGGCAGCTCGAATATGACGAGCAGGCGCGCCAAAGCCGCCGCATCGCCGGCAAGCTGGAAGCCGCCGAATAATGGAAAAACGGCCGACGCGCATTTCCGTCAATCGCATCGCCCGCAAGGGCGGTGTCGTCACGCCGGGCGAGCGCATCGTGCCGGAAGAGATGCCGATCGCCTTTTCCTATGGCGGCACATCGCATGCCGTGATGATGGCGACGCCCGATGATCTGGAAGACTTCGCCGTCGGCTTCAGCCTGACGGAAGGCATAATCAAAGACGCGGGCCAGATCTCGGCCATCGAGATCGTCGATAGCGAGCAGGGCCTCGACGTTCAGGTAACGCTGGCGGATGATGTTGCGGACGCCCTGCGGGCGCGCCGCCGCAGCATGGCGGGACCGGTCGGATGCGGGCTGTGCGGTATCGAATTGATCGAGCAGGCCGTTCGCCAGGTGCCCGATGTTTCAGCCGCGGGCCTGAAACTCACGCATGGCGATATCGTGCGCGCCGTCTCGCTTCTCAATGACGCGCAACCGCTGCACCGGGAGACACGCGCGGTACATGGAGCGGGCTTCTACATTCCGGGCCAGGGCTTGCTGGCGGTCCGCGAGGATGTCGGCAGGCACAACGCACTCGACAAGCTCTGTGGAGCCGTCATCCGCGCGCAAACAAGCGGCTCAAGCGGAGCCGTCGCCGTTACGAGCCGGCTTTCGGTCGAAATGGTGCAGAAAGCAGCCATCCTCGGTAGCCCCGTCCTTATCGCGATTTCCGCGCCGACCGCTCTTGCCATCCGCACGGCAGAGGAGGCCGGCATGACGCTCGTTGCGCTCGTGCGCGGCGACGAATTCGAGATTTTCACCCATCCGCACCGCATATCGCCTGAAAGCATTGCCGATGTCGCATGATACGCATTCCAAGCTCGTTTATATGGCCAACCAGATAGCGACCTTTTTCAAGAGCCAGCCTGAAAGCGAGGCGGTTCAAGGTGTTGCCACCCATATCAACAAATTCTGGGAGCCGCGCATGCGGCGGCAGTTATTCGAAATTCTAGAGAAAGACGACAACGGCCTGAACGCGCTCGTGATCCAGGCCGCCCCCCTGATCCGCAAGCCTGAGCCGGCGGAGCAAATCCGGAAATAAATTATCGGTTTCATGCAAGAGGGGAAACCAGGCGTTTCGCCTGCTCAAGCATGGATTATTGCAGCAAAATCATAATCGGGAGGACTTTTCATGACTGCAGCGGAAACAACCACCACAGGGGAGTTTGCAGGCGTCGGCCTGCTTGATCGGGAGCGGATCGTCGCAAAGCCCGGTTTCAATCGCTGGCTTGTGCCGCCGGCAGCTCTCGCAATCCATCTCTGCATCGGCATGGCTTACGGCTTCAGCGTTTTCTGGCTGCCGCTTTCGAAGATCGCTCGGGATCACGGCACCGACCGCCTGCCCCGATCTGACGCTTGCTTCCGCGCTGTTCACGACGACCTGCGATTGGCGCGTCGCCGACCTCGGCTGGATCTATACCCTGTTCTTCGTTCTGCTTGGTTGTTCGGCGGCGCTTTGGGGCGGCTGGCTGGAGCGCGCCGGACCGCGCAAAGCCGGTTTCGTATCCGCTTGCTGCTGGTGTGGCGGCATTCTCGTTGCCGCAGTCGGCGTAATGACGCATCAGCTGTGGCTGATGTGGCTTGGCGCCGGTGTGATCGGCGGTGTCGGTCTGGGCCTCGGCTATATTTCGCCGGTCTCGACGCTCATCAAGTGGTTTCCGGACCGCCGCGGCATGGCGACCGGCATGGCAATCATGGGCTTCGGCGGTGGAGCGATGATCGGCGCTCCGCTCGCAAACCTGCTGATGAATTATTTCAAGACCGACACCTCGATTGGCGTCTGGCAGACTTTCGTCGTCATGGCGATCATCTATTTCGCCTTCATGATGGGTGGTGCTTTCGGTTACCGCATCCCGCCGGCCGGCTGGCGTCCGGAAGGCTGGACGGCGCCTGTTGCCAAGAGCACGATGATCACCACGAAACACGTCCACCTGCGCGACGCGCACAAGACGAAGCAGTTCTGGCTGATCTGGGCCGTGCTCTGCCTGAACGTGTCCGCCGGTATCGGTGTTATCGGCATGGCCTCGCCGATGCTGCAGGAAATCTTCGCCGGCTCGCTGATCGGCCTGCCGGATATTGCCTTCTCGCAGCTCGATGCGGGCCAGAAGGCGCAGCATCGCCACGATTGCCGCCGGCTTTGCGGGTCTCCTGTCGCTCTTCAATATCGGCGGCCGCTTCTTCTGGGCGTCGCTTTCCGACAAGATCGGCCGCAAGAACACGTACTACACCTTTTTCATCCTCGGGATCGTGCTCTATGCACTTGCTCCGACCTTTGCGGACATGGGCAACAAGGCCCTCTTCGTGCTCGCCTTCGGTATCATCCTGTCGATGTATGGCGGCGGTTTCGCCACCATCCCGGCCTATCTGGCGGATATCTTCGGCACGCAATTCGTCGGCGCCATCCATGGCCGTCTGCTGACAGCGTGGGCGACCGCCGGCATCGTAGGTCCTGTGGTCGTGAACTATATTCGCGAAGCGCAAATCGGTGCGGGTGTTGCGCCCGGACCGGCTCTCTACACCGGAACGATGTATATCCTGGCCGGCATGCTGGCGCTCGGCCTGATTGCCAATTTGCTCGTCAGGCCGCTTGAGAGCAAGTGGTTCATGTCCGATGAGGAAGTCGCCGGACTTCAGGCGAAATCCGCCGCCGCAAGCATCGGTCCGAGCGGCTCGTTTGGTATCGGCAAAGGCGGCTTCGACACCAAGGCGCTGCTTGCCTGGGCGGTCGTCGGTATCCCGCTGCTTTGGGGCATTTGGGTCACGTTGAAGGCGACCTTGGCGCTGTTCGGCTGATTTTGATCAGTGATCGAAAACCGTGGCACGCGCTTCGGCGCGTGCTTTTTTTGTGCAAAATGTGACCCACGCCACTGCCGCCATATGAAAGCCGACACTGGCTACAATATCGGCGTGCTGTCGCAGAGCGGCGCTTGTAGAGGTCTCAGAATTCCTCCCAGTCTTCGTACGGGCGAGAGCGGCGCCGTTTGCCCTAACTAGCCGCCCGGAAGCCAGATGCCGTGCGGGCGAGCCTGCCGGTTTGGCAGTGTGCCGGTCGGGACCTCTCGGCGCCAAGCGGAATTGGCTGAGAGCGTTCTGAGGTTTTCGGCCTCCGATGCGAGCTTGTGGCTTGCGGCCGTGCTCTCCTCGACCATAGCGGCATTCTGCTGGGTCGTCTGATCCAGAGAATTGACCGCCTGGTTGATCTCCTTCAATCCGGTGGCCTGCTCCCTCGATGCCTTCGACGATTGCCGCAACATTCGAGTTGATGTCGGCGACCTGAACCACGATCTGCTCCAGGGCCTTGCCGGTCTGGCCGACGAGTTCGACGCCGTTCTTGACCAGATCGCTCGATGTATTGATGAGCGCCTTGATTTCCTTGGCGGCGCTTGCGGAACGCTGTGCCAGTTCACGCACTTCCTGCGCGACGACTGCAAAGCCCTTGCCTGCCTCGCCGGCACGCGCGGCTTCGACCCCGGCGTTGAGGGCGAGCAGGTTTGTCTGGAAGGCGATGTCGTCGATGACGCCGATGATATTGGTGATCTCCCGCGAGGACTGTTCAATCTGGCCCATGGCGGAAACAGCCTTGCGAACGACAATGCCGGATTGTTCCGCCCCCTGTTTTGTCTGTTCGACCAGCCTTCCTGCCTCGCCGGCGCGATGGCTTGAATCGTTGACCGTTGTCGTGATCTGTTCCAGTGCCGCAGCGGTTTCCTCGATCGATGCCGCCTGCTTTTCCGTCCGCTTGGAGAAAGAGTTGGCCGAAGCGCCGATTTCGCGAGACCCCGCGGCGATTGCTGCCGTGTTTTCGCCGATCGTTGTCAGCGTTTCCCGAAGCTTGGAAATGGCCGCGTTGAAGTCGTTTCGAAGCTGCTCCATCGAGGGTACAAAGGCTGTCTCGACCGTCTGTGTCAGATCGCCTTCGGAAAGACGGCGAAGCGCTCCCCCAAGCTGGCTGATCGCGCTCATGCGCTCTGTTACGTCGGTCGCGAACTTCACGACCTTGTAAACCTTGCCATCCGTGCCGACGATCGGGTTGTAGGCTGCCTGGATCCATATTTCCTTGCCGCCCTTCCCATAGCGGACGAATTCGTTGGCAATGAATTCGCCCTCAGCGAGACGGCGCCAGAAGCTGGAATATTCTTCGGTGCGCGTGTAGGCGGGATCGCAGAACATGCTGTGATGCTTGCCGGTGATTTCCGGCAGTGTGTATCCCAGCGCATTGCAGAAGTTTTCGTTGGCCGTCAGAATCTCGCCGCTCGGCAGGAATTCGATAACGGCCTGCGAGCGCGAGATCGCATCCAGCTTGCCCGCGTCCTCCACGGCCTTCTTCTTTACCTCGGTGATGTCGGTCGCGAATTTCACGACTTTGTAAGGCTTGCCGTTCTTGAAGACGGGATTGTACGATGCCTGGATCCAGATCTCCCGGCCCCCTTTGGCCAACCGCTTGTAGGCGCCCGCATCGTATTCGCCGCGGCCGAGACGAACCCAGAATTCGCGATACTCCGCAGTTGCGGTAGTAGGCGGGATCGCAGAACATGCTGTGATGCTTGCCGGCGATCTCCGTGAGGTTGTAGCCCAGAGCCTTGCAGAAGTTCTCGTTCGCCGTGAGGACGTTACCCTTCAGGTCGAACTCGATGATTGCCTGTGACTTTGAAATCGCATCAAGAATGTGCTTTGAATCAGACAATAAACCGAACATTCCCATCCCTCGTGCTGCCGGCACCAATTTTGGCGTTAGCCGTGTTGAAACGCAGCCCGCGAATCCAGTTGTGATCTATTTCTTGTGACAGACCGTTCGAAGAGCGGTTGTGGTCTGACTACTTCAGATCGGACTTATGGGATGCTTCACAACCGATGATGAAGCTCGACGGTTAATGCTTTGTATAAAGAAATAGCGAATTTAACATTCGTTCTTTAGTAGAATTAGTCAGGTATTTCTTATGATGATTGCATTTCTCAACAAAAAAGCCGCCTTGGAAGGCGGCTTCGCAGCATCTGCAGGCCGACTATCAAGCGGCCAAATCGTCCGTTTCGTTTTCCTTGAACATCTTGGCGAGGTTCAGGAAGCAAATCATACCATTTTCCGAGGCGATGATGCCTTCGCAGTAAGCGCGATCGAAGGAAGCCGTCACTTCCGGTACAGGCTGAACCTGGCTGGAGGAAATCGTAAGGATGTCGGACACGCGGTCGACAAGCATGCCGATGACCATGCTGTGCACTTCGGCAACAACGATGGCGCTGCGCTCGTTGGCGACGGTGCTCTTCATGCCAAGCTTGTAGGCGAGATCGATGATCGGGATCACCGAGCCGCGGAGATTCATGACACCGATGACGTCGGCGGGCGCATGCGGGATTGGGGTCGAGGGTGCCCAGCCGCGGATTTCGCGGATGGTGGTCGTCTTCACGCAGAATTCCTGATCGTGCAGCCGGAAGGCGATGATCTCGAGCGTGTCGCCGCTGAAATTATTTGAGTTGATCGTGGTCATTAGAAATCTTCCCAACCTAAGCTGGCAGATGCGGCTGCGCCACCATTGGCGCGAACACCCTTGCCTTCACACCACGCGACGCCCGTTATTCCGAGACCTCGTTACGGTTGAGTGCGACTTTATCGGAAGAGTGTTGCGCAAATCTAAATCGCGGCGGCGGATCTTGAGGGTTAACTCTTATACCGGAGATGGAAGCCGTAAGAGGTCCACCTCAGGTGATCGTCTTTTCGATCTGGGAAACGGCCCACTCCACCTGCTCCTTGGTAATGACGAGCGGCGGTGCCAGGCGGATTGTGTTTTCGTGCGTATCCTTTGCCAGCAGGCCGCGTTCCTTCAGACCGTAGCAATACTGACGCGCTCCGCCTGCTTCCGGCTCCAGCTCGATCGCCATCATCAGGCCGCGGCCGCGCACATCCTTGACGATGTTGGAGCGGATCGACTTCAGGCCGTCCAGGAAGTAGGCGCCCATCTTCTCGGCATTTTCGATCATGCCCTCTTCGGTCAGCACCTTCAGCGCCGCACGTGCGACGGCGCAGGCGAGCGGATTGCCGCCGAACGTCGAGCCGTGCTGGCCGGGCTTCAGGACGCCAAGAACCTCCGAGTTGGAAAGGACCGCCGATACCGGATAGAAGCCGCCGGAAAGCGCCTTTCCGATCAACGTCACGTCGGCTTCGATGCCTTCATGCTCCTCCGCCAGGAGTTTGCCTGTGCGGCCGAGGCCCGTCTGGATCTCGTCCAGGATCAGCGTCACATTGTTGGCCGTGCACAATTCCCGCACGTGCTTGAAATAGCCTGCAGGCGGAATGACGACGCCGGCTTCGCCCTGAATCGGCTCGATGAGGGCGGCGACGGTATTCTCGTTGATCGCGGCGGCAAACGCCTCCTTGTCGCCGAAGGGAATGATGCGGAAACCGGGCGTATAGGGCCCGAAGCCGGTACGGGCGTCCGGATCGGTGGAGAAGCTGATGATGCTGAGCGTCCGGCCATGGAAATTATCGGAGCAGACGATGATCTCCGCCTTGCCTTCCGGGACTCCCTTCACCTCGTAGCCCCATTTGCGAACCGCCTTGATGGCCGTCTCCACGGCCTCGGCGCCGGAATTCATCGGCAGGATCTTATGAGAGCCGGTGAGTGCTGCCAGTTCCTCGTAGAGATGCGCAAGCTGGTCGTTGCGGAAGGCGCGCGACGTCAGCGTGAGCTTTCCGGCCTGCTCGACCATCGCCGCAAGGATCTTCGGATGGCAGTGCCCCTGATTGACCGCGGAATAGGCGGAAAGGCAATCGAGATAGCGGCTTGCCGTCCGTATCCCAGACGTAGACGCCTTCACCGCGTGTCAGGACGACATCGAGCGGCTTGTAGTTATGGGCGCCAAGCCGCTGTTCGGTGGCGATCAGATTTGCGGGTGTGGTCATGGTCGTTCCCCCTTATGCGGCGCGTGTCGGACGATCGAAGATACGGCGGCCGAAGAGGCTTGCCGTCAGTTCCACGAGAATGCGGGCGCTCTTGCCGCGATCGTCCAGGAAAGGATTGAGCTCGACGAGATCGAGCGACGAAACGAGCCCACTGTCGGAGAGCATCTCCATGACGAGGTGTGCCTCGCGGAAGGTCGTGCCGCCCGGAACGGTGGTGCCGACGCCCGGCGCGATGTCCGGATCAAGGAAATCGACATCCAGGCTGACATGCAGCAGGCCGTTCGCCTCTTTGATCGTGCCGAGGATGTGGCGCATGATGGCGGCGACGCCCTGTTCGTCGATGGAGCGCATGTCGAAGACGTTGACGCCGTGCTTTTGAATTTCTTCACGCTCGCGCGGATCGACGGAGCGAATGCCGACCTGAAACACATTGCGCGGATCGACGAAGGGCCGATCCTTGGGCAGGATTTCCGCGAACTCCGCGTGACCGCTGAAGAAAGCGACCGGCATGCCATGCATGTTGCCGGAAGGCGATATCTCCGGCGAATTGAAGTCGGAATGTGCATCCAGCCACAGCACGAACAGCGGACGGCCTTTCTCGGCCGCGTAGCGTGCCATGCCGGAGACGCTGCCCATCGACAGACTGTGGTCGCCGCCCAAAATCAGCGGGAAACGGCCAGCCGCGGCGGCGTCGTAGGTACTGGCTTCGAGCGCGCGCGTATAGGCGCCGATGAGGCGCAGGTTGTGCGCCCTCGGATGGTTCGGAAGATCACGCGCCGGAACAACGCGGATGTCGCCCTCGTCGTGCACATCGTGGCCGAGGTCGATCAGGGTCTGGTCCACGCCGGCGATGCGAAGGGCTGCCGGGCCCATTGCCGCACCGCGGCGGCCGGAGCCTTCTTCCACTGGAACGCCGATGAGTGTGACTGACCGAGATTGAACTTCCATTCTGAGCGCTCCGGATTCGAAATTGGATTCGACGCATATTCGGATATCGACGTGGCAGCAAAAAGATGGAAAAGTGTCAGAAAACAAACCCGATTGCGCACTTTGCTAAGTGCTCTTTCGACAAAGTGATCACAATGGACGACCTCGACCAAGAACTCCTCAGCGCGCTTCGGCACAATGCGAGAGCGTCCGTATCCTCGCTTGCCGCGATGACCGGTGCGTCGCGCGCAACGGTCGCCGCCCGCATCGACAGGCTGGTTGCCAACGGCACCATTGCCGCTTTCACTATCCGCACCGGCCACGAGACGCGCGCTGCCGGCGTTCGCGCCATCGTCATGATCGAGGTCCTCGGCAAGCTCGCCGACCGGGTGGCCGATCAGCTGCGCGGCCTCCCGCAGGTGCGGGCGCTGCACAGCACCAACGGCAAATGGGATTTCGTCGCTGAGCTGGAGGATCGAGACCTTGTCTCTTTCGACGAGACGCTCCGTCGCATCCGGCTCATCAACGGCATCAATTCGACCGAAACCAATATCCTGCTGAAGACCAGCAAGACCGGGTTCTAAGATCAGAGCTAATATTCGCGCTCGTAAAAGATGCCTGCTTCGCCAGCGCCGTTCCCGCCGGCGGCGCCACGCAGCTTTACGCCGCGGCCGACATCGAGATTGATGATCGCCTTGGCTCCAGCTTCGACCGCCTTGCTGCAATTCGAAGTAGGTGCGTTCATTCAGGTAGCGGCCGACGCTGACGCTCGTCTGGCCCTTTTCATCGGTGCTGACGTTGAGGTCATCGACGCCAAGCTGATTGCGGAGCCCCTCGAAAAAGCGAGGTGGAGCGGCCCCCTGCCAGCTGGCTCACGGCATCGGCGAGCTGCGCGATCTGAACCGGCGAGAGTTTCGACATGGATTGGCCGAAGATAAGCTGCGCCAGCACCTCGTCCTGCGGCAAGGTCGGCGAAGACGAGAAGGTGATCGAGGGATCGGTAGCAAGTCCGGTGACATTGACTAGTGAGCGTCGTGTTTCCCGACGTCGATGTCGCTTCCATATCGAGCGCCGGCGTCAAATCGCCTGCAAAGGTAATGCGGCTCCTGTCGGTAAAGTCCAGCCGCCGACTAAGGATGGTCAGCCGTCCGCGACGCATTGTGAAACCGCCGGAAACGACGGGCGTTGCCGCGGTTCCCCTGATCGTGACGCTGCCGCCGAGTTCCGCATCGATGCCGCGGCCGCGGACGAAGATTCGCGAAGGCGCATCAATCCGCAGATCGAGCGTGATCGTCGACTTCTCGCCGGGCTTCTGCGCGGCTTTCGTCGCGCAGCTGGGCACGCACGGCGGGCGGGGCGTTGACGTGTTTGATGTCGATCTCGCGCAGGGATGTCGGCAGCTTGTCCGGAACGGTGATCGATGCCTTTTCGACGTTCAATCTGCCGCTCAGAGTTGGGCTGGAGAGCAAGGGTCCGCGTAGACCGAGATTGCCATCGACCGTCGCGACGAGGAGCGTTCCATCAACATAGACCGCCCTGTCGAGCCTGACCTCGATATTTGCCGGATAGCCACTGCCCGGCCGGATGCCGATCGTGCCGCTTGCTGCAATGCTGCCGCCACTGGCAAAACTGCCGCTCAGGCGGGAGATCGTGGCCTGCTCGCCATTCATGGTGATGTTGGCGGTGACGTTGTTGAGCGCGAGATTTCTGCGGACATCGACCAGCCTGGCGCCGCTCGTCGCGATGGTCCCGTTGATCGAGGGGGCGGCAGCCGTGCCGGTGACACGGAGGTCTATGTTAGCCGCGCCTTCTGCGACAAAACCCTGCTGCGCCAGCTGTGCGCCCAATATGGCAAACGGGACGTTGCCGCGAAATTGCAGATTGAGGGCGCGATTGCCGGCGATCGCAACGCTGCCGCCGCCCTGCATCGAGAGGCCGCTGTCGCCCGTAAGGTCGCTATCAATCGTCAGCGTGTTGTCGGCGAGCTTGCCGCTTGCCGTTAATTCCGAATGGCGGGAGCCTGGCCCCCCTGGTCTGGCTGGTCGCCGCGTCCTTCCAGTCGAGCTTGAAATCGACTCTTGGTGCAGACAAGCGGCCCTGATACCGAAGCTGTCCCGGAGACCGTTCCCTCTGCAGCAAGGCCGGGCACGAAGCCGTTTGCGACGCTCGCCGGAAGATTGGAGAGATTGGCATTAACGTCGAGGTTCTTGACGGTCGTGCCCTCGATTATGGCATTGCCGCCAGCTTTCAGCGTCAGGTTGCCCGCGCCGTTCAGATCGGCATTGAAGTCGAGCCTGTTGTTTGCAAGCCTGCCCGCCGCGTTCAGCGCGAGCTGCGACAGGCCAGCCTTTCTAGTCTGGCTGGTCGCTGCATTCTTCCAGTCAATTTTGAAATCGGCTGTAGGCGAGGCCAGGCTTCCCGAGGCCGTAACCGTTCCTGAAATAATGCCTTCCGCTGCAAGGCCGGGCACGAAATTGTTGGCGATACCCGCCGGAAGATTGGCAATGGCTGCATCGACCCTCAGGCTTTCGACAGTCTTGCCTGCAATCGCGACATTGCCGGTTGCCTTCAGCGAAGCTCCGTCAGCGCCGCTCGCATTCGCGTCGAAATCGAGCTTGTTGTCGGCAAACTTACCGCTTGCCGTAAGGTCCAGCGACGACAGTTCTGGCGCCCTTCGTCTGGCTTGTCGCCAGGTCCTTCCAATCGAGCCTGAAATCGACCGCAGGCGACGAGAGCGTCCCGGAGGCAGTAACCGTTCCCGACACAGTGCCGTCGGCTGCCAGGCCCGGCACGAAGCCGTTTGCGATGCTTGCGGGAACATTGCTGACGTCGGCATCGATCTTCAGGCTCTGAACGGTCTTGCCAGCAACGACGACGTTACCCGACGCCTTTGCGGCCACGCCGCCCGCAGCGTTCGCATTTGCATCGAAGTCGAGCTTGTTGTCGGCGAATCTGCCGGTGGCACTCAGGCCAAGCGATTTCAATCCGGCGCTCTTGGTCTGGCTCGTAGCGGCGTCCTTCCAGTTGAGGTCGAAATCGACAGCCGGTGCTGCAAGTGTTCCCGCCGCCTTGGCCGTTCCTGAGACGATACCTTCTGCAGCGAGCCCCGGCACGAAGCCGTTTGCGATGCTTGCGGGGACATTGCTGACGTCGGCATCAACCTTCAAACTCTGAACGGTCTTGCCAGCAACGACGACGTTGCCTGACGCCTTTGCGGCCACGCCGCCTGCGGCATTCGCATTTGCATCGAAGTCGAGCTTGTTATCGGCGAATCTGCCGGTGGCACTCAGGCCGAGCGATTTCAATCCGGCGCTTTTGGTCTGACTTGTCGCGGCGTCCTTCCAGTTGAGATCGAAATCGACGGCCGGTGCCGCAAGTGTTCCCGACGCCTTGGCCGTTCCGGAGACGATGCCGTCGGCAGCGAGCCCGGGCACGAAGCTGTTTGCAATGCTCGCCGGGACATTGGCGAGGCTGGCGTTCACCTGCAGGCTTTGAACCGCCGTGCCGGCGACAGTGACATTGCCGTCTGCCTTCAGGTCCAGGTTGGCTGCACCAGTCAGGTCCGCATCGAAGTCGAGCTTGTTATCGGCAAATCTGCCGGTGGTATTTAGGCCGAGCGATTTCAATCCGGCGCTTTTGGTCTGGCTTGTCGCAGCATCCTTCCAATCGAGGTCGAAATCGACGGCCGGCGCCGCAAGTGTTCCGGACGCCTTGGCGGTTCCGGAGATCGTGCCTTCGGCAGCGAGCCCGGGCACGAAGCTGTTCGCAATGTTCGCCGGGACATTGCTAAGGTCGGCATCGACCTGCAGGCTTTGCACCTCGGTGCCCGGCGATCACGACATTGCCGTCTGCCCTCAGGCTCATCTGGGCCGCGCCGGCCAGGTTGGCATCGAACTCGAGCCTGTTATCGGCAAATTTGCCGGTCGTGCTCAGGCGGAGCGGAGCAAGTCCGGCGCGTTTCGTCTGGCTTGTGGCGGCGTCCTTCCAATCAAGATCGAAATCGACCGCCGGAGCGGCGAGCGCTCCAGAAGCTGTGACTGTGCCGGTGATCGCACCTTCGGCGGCAAGACCCGGAACGAAGCCATTTGCCATTTTTGCCGGGAGATTGACGACATCGGCATCGATTTTCAGGCTCTGACCGCCTGTTCCGGCGACGACGATGTTGCCCCGAGCCTTCAAGGCCAATCCATCGGCGCCATCGACGCGCTGCGTCGAAGTCGAGGTTGTTGTCGGCGTATTTCCCGGTTGCGGCGATCCCGAATGGCGCAAGTCCCGCGCGCTTGGTATGGGCGATCTCGGCGTTTTTCCAGTCGAGCTTGAAATCCGCAATCGGCGCCGCCGGCGTTCCTTTGACAGACACGGTGCCGGAGACGGCGCCTTCGGCGTTCAGGTTCGGAACGAAGCCGTTGGCGAGGCTTGCCGGGAGGTCTTTGATGTCGGCAGCGATGTCGAGCGTCTCGCCCGCCGAGCCGGTGACCGTCGCAGAACCGTTCCCGGTCTTGATCGCAAGTTCGTTCAGCCTGGCCCTGCCGTTCGCAATTGCGATCTCGGCGGGCTGGGAGAGTTCAACCGGAATGTTGCGCGGCTTGCCGGAAAATCGGTCGAGCCGGATCGTCATGTTGCCACCGCTCGTTTCGACATCTCCCGCAGCAAGCAGCGGATTATTGTCGTATGCAGCCTTGAGATCGAAATTCGTGCGGTTCTGTTGCTGCACGAAGGTCAGCGTTGGCGCTGCGAGCTTGTTCGTGCCCGATGAAATCTCGTCGGCGCTGACGATACCGTTGGCGGCGAAGGCTCTCAGATCGGTGACGGTGACATCGATGTGGGGTCTTACGATAGAAAGCGTGTCGCGCTGTATCCGGTTTCCCGCGGCAGCGACCTTGAGCGCGATCCTGCCCCCGTCGTTGGTAATGTTGAGCGTGCCCTTCAGGTCGCCGTGTGCTTTCTGGCCGCCAAGCGCCGCGAGCAGGCTTATATCCGGAAAATCGAAGGCAAGCATGCCCGTCGGCTCGAAGCCTGAAGAAAATTGGAAACTGCCTTCCAGCCGGTTGCTGGCGACATCCGCAACCACGGACGGAACGCTGATGACGCCGTCTTTAGACTGCACGGCGGCAGTGATGGCGATCGGCTGGCTATCGATTGTTCCTTGGCCATCCACGGTCGCGTGCGGCGCGTCGGGATCGGCGTTGCCGGAAATATCGACATCGAGGTCGCCGAGCGAGCGACCGGCGGTGTGAAGGGTTGCGGCTTTGAGATTCGCCTTTATCGCCGGTGCCGTTATCGGGCCGCTGGCAGAGATGGTGTAGCTTGCCTCGCCTTCGGCGTTTTCAAGCAATTTCCTCAGGTCGGGCAGCCGCCCGGAAAGCGTGGCGGCAAGGTTTTCGCCATCCAGTGTCACGGTGCCGGCGGTTTCGATCGTCCCAGATTTGATGACGATATTTGAAAGACTGATCTTCGAGGGAATAGTCCCGGCGACCTGCGTTTCGATTGCGATTGGCGTATCGAAACGCGGAGCAATGGCCGGTGGCAGTGCCGCCGGCTGGACGACGAGCTTTGTATTGCCCGTCAGCGTCTCATCGGCGAGCTTGTAGGTGCCGTTGAGGGTACCGTTGGCATTGGCGCTTTCGAAAGTCGTGCCGTTGAAGCCTATGCCGTCGGGTGCGATCTGAAGTGGCGTGGCGAGCGTCACAGGGCCTTGTAACCGCCCGGTTGATGTCAGGATTCGTGAACGCCGCATCGCCGGCGACCATCCGCAATTGAACGGCGCCGGAACGCTTGGTCAGATTGAAGGCGTCACTCTTGGCCGTCAGCTTCACGTTGCCGACCGTCGCCTGTGGCAATGTCGCCGCATCGAGAGAGGCGCTGGCGTTCAGCCGTGCCGTCTGTGCATCGCCGGTCAGCGCCAGGTTGAGGCCGGTGATCATGAAGCGGGCTTCGCCATCGGCAAGGGGCCAGCGAAAATCGACCGGGCCGGACGTGCCGAGCACGTTGGCGTTCAGGCTGTTGTTGCCGGCGCGATCCAAGGTGCCTGATGCTGCAATAACGACGCTGCCGGTTGCGATGTTGCCGGTCTGGATATCGAGCTTGCCCTTGTTGTCGAAGGTGGCGGAGACGTCGATATTCGTCTGGCCGGAAAACAATGGCCGAAAAGCCGGCGGAAGAAGCGTGCTCGAGATCGCCGCCGCCCTTAAGGTCAACGTGGTGCAAACCGTCCGGCGTGAGCGAGTGATGGCCTTCAATCGAGGCGCGCTGCTGGCCGTCGAGGGCTGCCTGAAGCCGGCCTTTCCAATCCGAGATCGGCCCTTCGCCGTCGATGGCTATGTTGACTGCAGGAGCACCTGGCAGCGACAGGAGAGTAGCGACCAGTCCCCCCTTCGGTTCAGTAAGCTGCGCCTTCAGCCGCAACTGGTTGTGATCCGGCATGAACGCCATATCGGCGGCAAGCCTGGCATCCGGCACATCATGGCGGCCGACATTGATCGTGGCGCTGCCGCCATCCTGGTCAGCTTGCAGACTGCCGTCGGCTGTGAGCGTAAACGCGCGCCCTGCCAACTGTTCGCCGAGATTGATATCCGAGACGGCGATCTCGTCGACATCGATCTTGATCGGCAGTCTGAGCTCCGTCATCCTCGGCTGTCGCTGGTGGCGAGGGAATGGTACGCACCGGCTTTCGGATGACATTGACCGAGCCGACGGAGATTTCCTTCGGCGTGGAATGTGCCGCGGAGGAGAGCCAACGGGTTCCAGTCTATCGAAAGACCGTTTATCTGCGCAAATACTCCACGCGTATCGGAGACCGTGATCTCAGCGGCGCGCAGTCCGCCGCTCAGAAGGCTGCCGGGTTCGCGGACCGCAATCTTCATGTCGCGGTTCGAAAGGGCTTCTGCAACCTGTTCCGTAACGATGCGGGAGCCGAACGAGGTGAAGCCGAAGATCGCAATCGCGGCGACGGCGAGGATCAGCACGACGCCGGTAGCGAGGCCGATCACCCGTATGGTCCAATTCACGAACTTCGTCAGTGCTTGCATGGAGGCGGAACTACCCCGTTCTTGTCACAGTTCGCAGGTCGAAGACACTGCGAGTATCGGCACTCTAGAAAGATTGCCCTATTCCGGCATAGATGCCATAACTTGTGCCATCTTCGTACTTGTTCAACGGTACGGCAAAATCAAGCCGAAGCGGTCCAAAAGGAGTGGCATAGCGAATTCCGACGCCGGCGCCGGCTCGAATGTCCGAAAAATCGGGGAATTCATCAGGCCCAACGGTTCCGACGTCGATGAAGGGAACGACGCCGATGGTGTCGGTGACCCTTACGCGCGCTTCCAGCGAGGCCGTGACATAGGACTTGCCGCCGGTCTCGTCACCATCGTCGTTACGAGGAGATATCTCCTGAAAGCCGTACCCGCGGACCGAGCCGCCGCCGCCGGCATAAAAGCGTCGTGTCGCGGCAATCTGCTCCAATTCGCCGCCGATCAGCATGCCCGCGGCAAGCTTGCCTGCGAAAACAACATTGTCTTCCGCACCAATCGCCTGGTAGCCCGTAATCGATCCCTCGAAGGACGAATAGATCGTGCTGTCGAAAGCCTCGTAGCTTGGCGTTGCTTCCAGCGTTGCCCGATAGCCTGCAGTCGGATTGAACTTGTTGTCGCGTGCATCGCGCTCATAGGTGAGCGGCAGGGCGAAAGTCAGGTACTCGTTGTCGCCGAACGCGTCTTCACTATCTTTTTCGTAACTGATTTCCCCGCTCGCCGAGGCGGTGTCCTGGCTGCTCAGCTCGTAGGATAAGCCGAGCGAACCAGTGATCAGCTTTGCGTTGTACGGATCCGGATTTTCGGTCTTTGCGACGATGCCTGCCTTCAGCGTTGCCTCAGGGACGAAGGCTCCCGGCTTGGT
Source organism: uncultured Alphaproteobacteria bacterium (assembly GCA_963838565.1). Lineage (GTDB taxonomy): Bacteria > Pseudomonadota > Alphaproteobacteria > Rhizobiales > Rhizobiaceae > Rhizobium. The sequence goes on along the minus strand of CAWIRO010000009.1, from coordinate 60,181 downwards.
GAAGAGAACGCCAGCCGAATAGTCGAGATTGTTGATGTCGTTCTCGGCGAAGCGTCCGACCGAACCTTCGATCCGGAGGGATTCCGCTTCGCCGAAGAGGTTGCGATGTCCCCAGTAGCCCTGGACGCCAAGGCCATCGATCGTCGAATAATTGGCGCCGACACCGAAATAGCGCTGCTTGCCCTCGGAAACCTCGATCGTCATCGGCAAGGTGCCGTCGGGGGCAAGGGCATCGGCTTCGTGAATCGTGACGCTCGAAAAAACGCCGAGCGCGCGCAGTCGTTCGCCGGCCTTCTTGAGCGCCTCGGGGGAATAGGCCTCACCTTTGTCGAGTCGAGAATACCGGTGGATGAAAGCAGGCTTGACGGATTTTTCCCCAGTGACGCCGACATTGCCGATCGGCGCAACCGGACCGCCTTCCGCTGCTATGACGATATCAACCGTGCTGTTGCGGTGATCGGCCACCACTTGCCGGGTTGTCAGCTTGGCAAGTGGTCTGCTTTCGCTCTTCAGCTGTTCGACGATCTTGTCGCCGGCCTTGATGATGGTCAGCGAGCCTGCCACTTCGCCCGGCGCCAGATCGTAGTCGGCGGGATTGCGGCTTGCGGCATCCCCACCGAACTGGACTTCCTTCACCCGGAAAACCGGTCCCGGATCGATTTCGACATGAACGGGAATTGGCTTCGACCGGTCGAAAGTCGGGTTGGGCGGCAAGTCGTCGATATTCTTTCCATCGACGGTGATGGTCACGACGCCGCCATAGCGCGCCTTTTCATAGAGCGTCGCGATCAACCGGTCGCGATCGTCGCGAGCCTTGACGACAATGCCGAGATCGCCGGAAGCCGGGCGGCCCTCATCGCCGATAAGGCGTGAACTATTCTCCAACGCTTCCTTGAGGTCCGGATCGGGGGTGTTGATCGTGAGATCAGCGTCATAGCGCACCGGATCGGGCACCTGCTCGCTCTCGCTCTCGTCCTTGCCGAAAATGGTTATGCCGAAAAGCTTGAATGCATACGCCTCGCCAGCCAGAACCGGTGAAAATGCGGCCGCTGCCGCGATCACCATCATGGTGCCTGCCCGCCGATACGCAAAACCCGTTTTCGGTGTCTTCCCTCTGATATGCATCCGCCGCTTTTGGTTACATGACAATGAAGCTTGCGTTGCCCAGCCATTAACAGCTTAGCGGCAAAAATGCGCGCGGTGTACCAATTAAGTCAATTTAAGTTAATTTAAGCAAATTAAGTTATCTAATGTGCTAATTTAGCATGAATGAAAAAATCCCGGTTGGAGCCGGGATTTTCGAGCCTCCGTAGGCTGAGCCTTACCGGTTAGCCGGGGCAATCGTCGATATAGCGTCGGCCATAGCGATCGCGATAGTAGCATTGGCCAGGTTGTTCCGCCACGTTGCCAATGAGGGCGCCAGCGAGGCCTCCGGCCGCAGCGCCGACCGCAGCGCCGCGAACATTGCCTGTAGCAACTCCGCCAATGACCGCACCAGATGCCGCACCGATCCCGGCACCCTGCTGTGTCGGCGTACAGCTTGCAATCGACAGGCCGATCAGAGCGAATGCGATTATTTTCTTCATTTCGTATCTCCAAGGTTGGCTGCCTGCAGGCAGCAGCGGTCCCTTCGCAGTGTATTTTTCTGACGTGTTTTTAGCCTTCGAATCTATGTCGCGATAGGGTTGCGTCCAGCTTGTGCCGGAAATTTTTGTAATCACGGTCCTTTTCAACCCGATTCAGAGCGGGCACGAAATTTTGCGTTCTTTAGTGAAGCAAATTTGACGCAACTCCCTAAAGTAGTGGTTGATCCCTAAGCGAAAAAGTCAAATGATGACGCCTGTGCCTGGAGGAGGCACGAGGAGGAAATCATGGCGAAGGTGAAACTGACGGTGAACGGCCGGGCGGTGAGCGGCGACTGCGAAGAACGCACGCTTCTTGTCCATTTTATTCGCGAAAAACTGGGTCTGACGGGAACGCATGTCGGCTGTGATACCAACCAGTGCGGTGCCTGCGTCGTTCACATGGATGGCAAGTCGGTGAAGAGCTGCGCGATCCTCGCCGTCCAGGCGTCGGGCTCGTCTGTAACGACGATAGAAGGCCTGGCCGTCAATGGCGAACTTCACCCGGTTCAGGCTGCCTTCAAGGAGCACCACGGCCTCCAATGCGGCTTCTGCACGCCTGGCATGGTGATGACTGCCGTCGACATGATCAACCGTCACGGCGGGCAGCTGGACGAGAAGACTGTTCGTCACGAGCTTGAAGGCAATATCTGTCGCTGCACCGGTTATCACAACATCGTCAAGGCCGTGCTGTCCGCCAATGCGGAGATGCACGGCGGCGCCAGACAGGCTGCCGAATAACATCTCTCCGGAATTGTCTGGCTGACTGCCGAACATGATCCTTTGGCGGAATGCCGGGCCCGAAACCCCCATTGGGAGGACATCATGGGCGTTGAAGGAATTGGTGCACGCGTCGCACGCAAGGAAGACAAGCGGTTCCTGACCGGTAAGGGACGCTATACGGACGACATGGTCGTGCCGGGCATGAAATACGGCTACTTCGTTCGCAGTTCGCATGCGCATGCCAAGATCAAGAGCATCGACGTTTCTGCTGCGAAGGCTATGCCTGGGGTCATCGACGTGCTTGACGGTAAGCAATTGCTCGCCGATGGCATCGGCAATCTCATCTGCGGCTGGATGATCCATTCGAAAGACGGCTCGCCGATGAAGATGGGCGCGTGGCGCCCGCTGGCAGCCGAGACGGTGCGCTATGTCGGCGATGCCGTGGCAATCGTCGTTGCAGATTCGCTTGGCGAGGCTCGCGACGCCGCGGAGGCCGTCACTGTCGAATACGAAGAGCTGCCCTCCGTGGTCGAGGCGGTCGATGCGCTGAAGGCGGGCTCGCCTCAGCTCCATCCCGAGGCGCCCAACAATCTCATCTTCGATTGGGAGCTCGGCGACGGCTGCAGCAACGGACAAGGCGATTTCGGAGGCGGCCCACGTCACGGAAATAGAGATCACGAACAACCGCCTTGCTCCCGAATGCCATGGAGCCGCGGGCAACCCTCGGGATCTACGACGCCGCCGAAGATCACTTCACCTGCTACACGACGAGCCAGAACCCGCATGTCGCGCGTCTTGTCATGAGCGCATTCTATAATGTCGCGCCAGAAAACAAGCTCCGGGTCATCGCCCCGGACGTCGGCGGCGGCTTCGGCTCCAAGATCTTCATCTATCCGGAGGAAGTCGTCTGTCTCTGGGCTTCGAAGAAGACGGGCGTACCGGTCAAGTGGACCGCAGACCGGACCGAAGCCTTCCTGACCGATGCGCATGGCCGCGATCACGTTTCAAAGGTGAAGATGGCCTTCGACAAGGACAACCGGATCATCGGGCTCAAGGTCGATACGGTTGCCAATCTTGGCGCCTATATGTCGCTCTTTTCCTCGGCTGTACCGACCTATCTCTACGCGACGCTGCTTTCCGGCCAGTACGACATCCCTGCAATCCATGCGAATGTCCGCACGGTCTACACGAACACAGCACCTGTCGATGCCTACCGCGGCGCAGGGCGGCCGGAGGCGACCTATCTTATCGAGAGGACGATGGAGACAGCCGCACGCGAACTTGGCGTTTCGCCGGCCGAGCTCAGGCGGAAGAATTTCATCCGCTCCTTCCCGCATCAGACGCCAGTCATCATGAACTATGATGCGGGCGACTACGAAGCATCGCTCAACGCCGCCATGCAGGCATCCGATTGGAACGGCTTTGCAGCCCGCAAGGAGGAGGCTGCCGCGGCGCGGCATGAAGCGCGGCATCGGCATGAGCTGCTACATCGAGGCTTGCGGCATTGCGCCGTCGCAAGCCGTCGGTTCGCTCGGGGCCGGCGTCGGCCTCTGGGAATTGGCCGAGGTGCGCGTGAATGCCGTCGGCACGGTCGAAGTGCTGACGGGTTCGCATAGCCACGGGCAGGGGCACGAAACGACCTTTGCACAGCTCGTTGCGGATCGCTTCGGTGTGCCGATCGACAGCGTTTCGATCGTTCACGGCGATACCGACAAGGTGCAGATGGGCATGGGCACCTATGGCTCACGCTCTGGTGCCGTCGGCATGTCGGCGATCGTCAAGGCGCTCGACAAGGTCGAGGCGAAGGCGAAAAAAATCGCCGCGCATCTGATGGAAGCGGACGAGAGCGATATCGTCATCGAGAACGGCGAGCTGAAAGTCGCCGGCACCGACAAGACGCTGCCGTGGTTTCAGGTCGCGCTTGCGGCCTATACCGCCCACAATCTGCCGAGCGGCATGGAGCCGGGATTGAAGGAAACGGCGTTTTACGACCCCTCGAACTTCACCTTCCCGGCAGGCTGCTACATCTGCGAGGTCGAAGTCGATCCCGAAACGGGCAAGACAGAAATCATCCAGTTCGTCGCCGCCGACGACTTCGGCAATATCATCAACCCGATGATCGTCGAGGGGCAGGTCCATGGCGGCATTGCGCAGGGCATCGGCCAGGCGCTGCTTGAAGGCGTTCACTACGATGAAAACGGCCAACTCCTGACCGCGAGCTACATGGACTACACCATGCCGCGCGCCGACGATTTGCCGTCCTTCAAGCTGTCGCATCAGAACACCCCTTGCCCGGGCAACCCGCTCGGCATCAAGGGCTGCGGCGAGGCCGGCGCAATCGGCTCGCCTCCGGCGTGATAAACGCGATAACCGACGCGATCGGTAACAACATGCTGACGATGCCCGCCACGCCGCAGAAGGTGTGGATGGCTGCGCAAGCGACCCATTGAGGAGGAACGGCAATGTACCAGACGAACTATCACCGCCCCTCGACGGTCGATGAGGCGGTCAGCATGATCGCAAGCGCAACCGAGGGCAAATACGTCTCCGGCGGCATGACGTTGATCGCAACGATGAAGCAGCGGCTAGCCGCCCCCAGCGATCTTGTCGATCTGCGCCACATCGCAGTCGATGAAGGGGATCATCGTCGAAGGCCGAACGGTGGGGATCGGTGCGGCAGTGACGCATGCGGAAGTGGCTTCTTCTGCTGCGATCGGCGCCGTCTGCCCGGCCTTATGCGAACTCGCCGGATTGATCGGCGATCCGCATGTGCGCCACATGGGAACGATCGGCGGCTCGATCGCCAATGACGATCCTGCTGCGGACTATCCTGCCGCGATGCTGGCGCTGAATGCCCTGATTATCACCAACAAGCGCGAGATCGCCGCGGACGATTTCTTCACCGGCCTTTTCGAGACGGCGCTCGAAGACGGCGAGTTGATCACCGCGATCACCTTTGAGGCGCCGGAGAAGGCCGGCTATGCGAAGTTTCCGAATCCGGCCTCCCGCTATGCCATGACCGGTGTCTTCGTGGCGAAGGGATCCGGCGGTGTGCGCGTCGGCTGTCACCGGAGCCGGTTCCAACGGCGCGTTTCGCCAGCCTGCGATGGAGCAGGCGCTTGAGCGCCAATTGGTCGCCGGGCGCGATAGCAGGCGTCAATGTCGATCCGGCGGGGTTGATGTCGGACCTGCATGCCAGTGCGGAATATCGCGCCAATCTCGTGAAGGTCATGGCGAAGCGCGCCGTTGCCGCGGCAGGCTAGCATGGATGAAGCGGATAGCCTGCACGGCTCCAGGATAATTGCGCGATCTTGATTGACTTGCCCGGGTAATCGGTGATCGCGCATTTTTTATCTGGAATCATTCAAAAATATGGGCCATTTGCCGCAGTTGATGCTAAAGCGAGGGCCTAGGGTTGACGTGTGCGCGTTCGTCGGCAGAAAAACGCTCGCACGATACTGGAGCAGATGATGGATTTCGAAGCGTTTTTCAAAGGCGAGCTGGACGGGCTTGCACAAGGAAGGCCGCTATCGCGTTTTTGCCGATCTTGAGCGCCACCGCGGCAACTTTCCGCGCGCCACGCGTCACACGCCGGAAGGCCCGAAAGGACGTAACCGTCTGGTGTTCCAACGACTATCTCGGCATGGGCCAGAACCCCAAGGTGATCGAGGCGATGAAGAACGCCATAGACCACTGTGGCGCGGGTGCGGGAGGCACCCGGAACATTTCTGGCACCACCCACTACCACGTTCTTCTCGAGCGCGAGCTTGCCGATCTGCATGGCAAGGAATCGGCGCTGATCTTTCACTTCCGGCTACGTCTCCAACTGGGCGGCCCTCGGCACGCTCGGTGCCAAGATCCCTGGCCTGATCATCTTCTCGGATGCGCTGAACCACGCCTCGATGATCGAGGGCATTCGCTACGCCAAGTGCGAGCAAGGTCATCTGGAAGCACAACGACGTGCAGGATCTCGAAGCCAAGCTCGCGGCCGCCGATCCGAAGGCGCCGAAGCTGATTGCCTTCGAATCCGTCTATTCGATGGATGGCGATATCGCGCCGATCAAGGAAATCTGCGACCTCGCCGACAAGTACGGCGCGATGACCTATCTCGACGAAGTCCATGCCGTCGGCATGTACGGCCCGCGCGGCGGCGGCATTGCCGAGCGCGAAGGCCTGATGGACCGGCTGACGGTGATCGAGGGCACGCTCGGCAAGGCGTTCGGCGTCATGGGCGGCTATATCGCTGCCTCGACGGCGCTTTGCGATTTCATCCGTTCGTTTGCTTCCGGCTTCATCTTCACGACGGCGCTGCCGCCGGCGCTTGCCGCCGGTGCGGTCGCCTCGATCCAGCACCTGAAGGTCAGCCAGTTCGAACGCGCCCGGCATCAGGATCGCGTCCGCAAGCTGCGCGCGCTGCTCGACCAGCAGCGGTATTCCGCATATGCCGAATCCAAGCCACATCGTGCCGGTGATGGTCGGCGATGCGGCGAAGTGCAAATGGATCTCGGACCTGCTGCTCGACAATTGCGGTGTCTATGTCCAGCCGATCAACTACCCGACGGTGCCGAAGAAGACCGAGCGGCTGCGCATCACGCCGACGCCGCTGCACAGCGATGCCGATATCGTGCATCTCGTCGAGGCGCTGCATTCGCTCTGGTCGCGCTGCGCGCTGGCGCGGCACGTCGCCTGAATTTGAGCAGAATTCCGCCTTCAGCCGATAAGCCCGGCGGCGCGCTGCCGGGCTTCTCTGTCTGCTGCGAAAACATCGTCCATGGTCGTAGCCGCCGGCAGATCGATCAATTGGTCCATGACGGTTTCGGTTACGTTCGCCATCGCAAGGAAAGACCGATGCGCCCCGCGATGAATGCCTCGAGGGCCACTTCCTTGGCGCCGTTCAACACGGCTCCCTGCAACGCCGCCGCGGATCATCGCGAGCCGTGCTAGACGCAGTGCCGGAAAGCGGATTTCGTCCGGCGCCTCGAAATCCAGCCGTGCCAGCTTGGCGAAGTCGAGCCGCTCAACCGGCAGATTGGGCCGAAGCGGATGGGAAAGCGCGTAGCCGATTGCGGTGCGCATGTCCGGAGCGCCGAGCTGCGCCAGCACCGAGCCGTCGCGTATAGCCGACCATGGAATGGATGACCGATTGGGGATGAACGATCACCTCGATCTGTTCGGGCGCGCAGGCCGAACAGATGTTTGGCCTCGATCATCTCCAGTGCCTTGTTGAACATCGACGCGCTGTCGATCGAAATCTTCAGGCCCATCGACCAGTTGGGATGGGCGCGGGCGGTCTCCGACGGTGACATTGGCCATCTCGTCGCAGCGACGCAGTGCGGAACGGCCCGCCCGAAGCCGTCAGGATGATCCGCTCGACGGCGTGGCGCTGGTTCTCCTCCAGCACCTGGAAAATGGCGTTGTGCTCGCTGTCGACCGGCAACAGCTTGCCGCCACCTGCCTTCACGGCTTCGACGAAGAGCGTCCCGGCGGAAACAAGGCATTCCTTGTTTGCAAGTGCGATATCGGCGCCGCGCCTTGCGGCCGCCAGCGTCGGCGCAAGCCCGGCCGTGCCGACGATTGCCGCCATCACCCAGTCGGCTATCGGCATTGGCCGCCTCCATCAAGCCGGAGGTGCCCGCCGCTACTGCGACGCCGCTGCCCGAAAGTTCACGCTTCAGCGATTCGTAGTGCCGCTCATTGGCTGTGACAGCGAGCTTGGCGCCTACGGATCTTGCCTGCCTGGCCAGCAGTTCAACATTGCCGTTACCGGTCAGGACGGAAATTTCGAAATTTTCCCGCCCGCCCAGATGATCGATGACATTGAGCGTATTTTGCCCGATTGAACCCGTCGAGCCGAAGATACTCAGGCGCCGTGGCGCGGTTTTTGCCGGTCGTCATGCGGGTATTTGCCAGAAATTTCTCATATGCCTCTGGCTCTACAGGGCTTTGAAATAAGCGGCAAGTGTGCAGTGCAGCAGTTTTCCGCCCTTAAGGGGTTTACATAGCGGCCCTTGGATGTGATCCTGATAACAATCGTGCATTTGTTTTACGCACGATGCCGAGGCCGTCCCTATGGCCGCTTAAGGCAACCGCGAGCGCTGCCGCGCTCCATGGCACACGGCATCCTTATGCCGGGCCAGTTCACAAATTGAGAGGAACGAAAGGAAGCGCAGAAGGCGCATCCGGCGGCTTTTTGCGCCCTTTTCGGTGCGATTGGATTTGATGATGAGGCTGAAAAGAGCATTGTTAACCGGTGCGTGCCTGATATGGGCTCTGCCCGCCAAGGCGGATAATCTGGTGATCTGGACGCCGGTGCAGGTTTCGGAGCAGTCCTACAGGGCGACGATGGGTTTCCGCCTTCCCTCCGAGTGGGAAACGAGTGCCGGTGCCGACCTGGCGCTGGCGTCGGCCGGTGGCGGTGCCATCCAGCCCGGCTCCGAACAGGCGACGCTCTGGGGCAAGATCACGAAGGTTCGTGTTACGCCCGCAGGCACGGCAGAGCAGGATGCAGGCGTCAGAGTTGATACGCTGCGCGGCAGCGGTTCGCTCATGCTCAGCCGCTCGCGCAACTTTATCCTGTCGGATTCGCTCGACCTTCAGACGAGCCGGTTTGTCAGCGTCGGTTTCGATGCCGTCGAAACGCGACAGGCTTCGGTAACCGCAAGTCAGGCCTTGAAACTGATCGCTCCATGGACCGGCACGACGTTTTCGGCCGGCGGCAGCGTTACGGACTTTGGCAAGGATTTTTCAAGTTCCGTCGGGGTCAGCCAGAACATTCTTCCAAACCTCAATCTCAGTGCGGCTATGACCGATCCCCTTTCGACCGATCGCTTGGCAACCGTCAATGTCAACTACCGGGTAAGCTGGTAGATGCCTGCACCCATGGCCAGTTGAAACCAAGCCGGGTGGTTTTGCGTTTCTGGACAATCCAAGAGGAGGGAACGACCATGGTGTTCAAGCAGGCTACCTTCCACGGGAAACAGCCTGAAATCGAAGCGGATCCGGTCAACCATGCATCGCTCGAAAGGGCGGTCGCCGCCGCGCTCGCAACGGCCGGCGGCATCGATGCATCGGACGTCGAAGTGACGGCAGAAGGCGACAATATCGTTCTCAGCGGGACGGTGGGCTCCGCCTACGAAATCGAACGTGCGACGGCGGTCGCACACGCGGTTGCGGGAGTGCGCGCTGTTCGCAACCAGATCCTGCTGGGCTGAAATATGCCAGATGGCTGTTAACCATTAAGCAAACATTAACGTTCTGTAATTGGACGGCTCATGGGCGTGCCCGTACCCTCCGAAGCTGTATTTAAGGCGTTTTCAGAAGGAAGGTATTGCCATGCATGAGATGGAGCAGATCAACCGCCGCACATGGAGCAGTCCGATTGCCCGCCGCGACTACCGTAAGAGCAGCGGCTATCTGAATGAAGGCGAACGTGTCGTCTTGGATATCGCCCGCAATCGCGGAAGCGGTGGTCGAATTCTCGATATCGGCGTCGGCGGCGGACGAACGGCCGGTCTGCTTAGCGATATAGCCAAGGAATACGTCGGCATCGACTACACGCCGGAAATGGTGACGCTCGCCCGTTCGAACTATCCCGGCATCCATTTCGAACATATGGACGCACGAGATCTGTCGGCATTCGCCAGCAATAGCTTCGACGTTGTTGTCTTCAGTTACAATGGCATCGACTCCGTCGATGCCGAAGGACGCAAGGCGATGCTTGCGGAGGTTTCGCGGGTCTTGAAGCCGGCCGGCGCCTTCGTCTTTTCGACGTTCAATCGAAACTGGAACGGCTTTGGCGAACATCGTGCTCGCTCGTCAATCGTATGGTCGGGCGATCCGCTGCGCCTGAGCTTCCGGCTGTTCAAACATGCGGTGGGATTGGTGCGCGAGCGCCGCTTCGCACCCCTTGAGCAGCGCGAGGGCGAGCATGCCATTCTCCTGCATCATGCCCATGATTTCGGAATCATGGTCTATGCGACGACACCGGGGCAACTGCGCTCCCAGCTTTCAGCGAGCGGCTTCGAGAGCGAGCCCATGCTCTTTTCGGTCGATGGCCAGCGCCTTGGCGGTGAGACGCATGCCGGACGAGGAGTATTTCCATGTCGTCGGTTATAAGCCTGCGCTCAGCTAATTCAGCCAGCAAAGCGTTCGACAAGGAACATTGATTGGTTGCCGGTGCCGGCAGCACGATCGGTCTTCTGCGTCGTGACAGGGCCGGATGACTGATGAGCTATAGCAAGCAGCAGGGTGCTGATCGCGACGTAAGCTGCAACCAGTATGGTCATCTTGATGCGCATGGCGAGCACTCCTGTTTCGCCTTCAACGCCCGCTCCCATTTCAAAGTTCCGTCGAGCACCGCACCGGATGTCGTGATCGTGATCCCGCTGCGTGCGACTGGCTGGCGACCGGCGTTCACTAATTGAGACGAATGTTAAAACAGCCTGACTGGCTCTGCCTTCTAAAAGTCCCTTTGCGATGTGAACACTGTTGTGTGCCGCTTGCAACAAAGCACGGACGCCACGATACGGAATCAGGAAGAGAGTTCGGATCATTCTTCGATGACATACGTTATATATCGCCGGAGTTGTTCTTCGCTGGCCGAGTTCAATCGTATCCGGCCATAATTAGAAGGAAACCATGATGAAAAAAATCATTGCCATGGTAGTTGCCGCGGCATCGCTGGCCCAAGCCTGCTCAACAGCTGCCTACGCAGCCGACGCGATCCGCACCTACCAGCAGCCGGATGTGCGCGGCGGGGTCAAGATCGGCTGGCTGACATGCGATGTCGGTGGAGGCGTTGGATATGTTCTTGGTTCAGCAAAAGAGGCGGATTGCGTCTTTACTCAACGATAGGTAACGAGATTTCCGACCACTATACCGGCGACATAAGAAAACTCGGTGTGGATCTGGGGTTCACGACGCGCAGCCGCCTCATTTGGGCGGTCTTTGCACCGACCGCAGGCTATCACCACGGGTCGCTTGCCGGCCTTTATGTCGGCGCCGCGGCCGAAGCCACGGTTGGTGCCGGTCTCGGCGCGAATGTCCTCGTCGGCGGTACGGCTGGATCGATTCATCTCCAGCCCCTTAGCGTCACGGGCCAGTTCGGCCTCAACGTTGCTGCGGCCGGCGCGTCGATGACGCTCACGCCGGCCTGATAAGCGGCCACACGCCCTTCGGCGACGGCGAACGGGCGTGTGGCTTTAGAATAGGAGTGTGATGTATGAGCCAGACAGCAAAGGTAACCGCTAGAGCACCTACCGCTCGCGGAACTTGAGTCGGCTCGGTGGCTTGATTTGCAGACAAATCTTAGGCGCGTGCGGCATCTTTCGACTTTCCGCGCACAGGAATCAGCAGCAGCGGCATTAGAGGCCCTTTGCGGCCTCATGTCACGTCCTGAAATGTGCTGATATCGCACTGGCGCCTTGCAAAGTAGGATATAGTATAGTTAGTTTGATTGGAGCCAAAACGACCGGGGATGCACATTTTTGTGCATTGCCATAGACGGCGGACAGGTGTCCAATCAATTCACGAAACATATTGATTCTCAACGAAATGTCGTTTTCCATCTAATGGTTCGGCAATTTCGAGAGCCTGCGGCGTAAACCTTGAATGGAGGGCCCATGCTGAATGAATCCGTGTTCGATGCGTTTGCGCGTAGTTATGAAGCGCGGCGCGAAACTGAAATGTCCATCTCGGAATACTTGGCGCTCTGCAAAAAGGAGCCGATAGCCTATGCGAACGCGACGGAGCGCCTGCTCGCCGCGATAGGCGAGCCGCAGATGCTGGATACTGCCAGGGATCCGCGCCTCGGCCGGATCTTCATGAACAGAACCATTCGGACTTACCCGTCCTTCCCGGGCTTTTACGGCATGGAGGAGACGATCGAGCGTATCGTTTCCTTCTTTACCCATGCCGCACAGGGGCTCGAAGAACGCAAGCAGATCCTGTATCTGCTTGGCCCGGTCGGGGGCGGCAAGTCGTCGCTCGCCGAACGGTTGAAGCAACTGATGGAAGTCCATCCGATCTACGTCCTAAAGGCCGGTGACGAGATCAGCCCGGTCTTCGAAAATCCGCTCAGCCTCTTTGACCCTGTCACGGTGGGTCCGCTGCTTCTCGAAGAATACGGTATTCCGACGCGGCGGCTGACCGGCCTCATGAGTCCCTGGTGCCTGAAGAGGCTAGACGAGTTCGGTGGCGACATCTCCCGTTTCCGTGTCGTCAGAATACAGCCTTCGCGGCTGCGCCAGATCGCCATCTCCAAGACCGAACCAGGCGATGAGAACAATCAGGATATTTCTTCGCTGGCCGGCAAGGTCGATATCCGCAAGCTCGAGAGCTATGCGCAGAACGATCCAGACGCCTACAGCTATTCCGGCGCGCTCAACCGCGCCAACCAGGGCCTGCTCGAATTCGTCGAGATGTTCAAGGCGCCGATCAAGATGCTGCACCCGCTGCTGACGGCGACGCAGGAGGGAAATTACATCGGTACCGAAAATATCGGCGCCATTCCCTTTTCGGGCATTGTGCTCGCGCATTCGAACGAGGCGGAATGGCAGACTTTCAAGGCGAACAAGAACAATGAGGCCTTCATTGACCGCATCTGCGTCATCAAGGTACCTTACTGCCTCCGGGTCAGCCGAGGAGCAGAAGATCTACGAGAAGCTGATTGAAGGATCGGAACTCGCGGATGCGCCTTGTGCGCCGGCGACCCTTGAAATGCTGGCGCGCTTTTCTGTGCTTTCGCGCTTGCGCAAGCACGAGAATTCGACATTCTTTTCCAAGATGCGTGCCTACGACGGCGAAAGCCTCAAGGAGACCGATCCGCGCGCCCGCAGTGTTCAAGAATACAGGGATGCGGCCGGCGTCGATGAGGGAATGGACGGAATATCGACACGTTTTGCCTTCAAAGTGCTTGCTTCGACCTTCAATCATCACACGAGCGAGGTCGGAGCCGATCCGGTTCACCTGATGTACGTTCTGGAACAGGCGATCCGCCGCGAGCAGTTTCCCGACGAAACCGAGAAACGCTACATGGAGTTCATCAAGGCCGATCTTGCGCCGCGGTATGCGGAGTTCATCGGCAACGAAATTCAGAAGGCCTATCTGGAATCCTATGCGGATTACGGTCAGAATCTTTTTGACCGCTACGTGGACTACGCCGATGCCTGGATCGAGGATGTGGACTTCAAGGATCCGGACACCGGCCAGCTGCTTGACCGGGAACTGCTTAATCAGGAGCTGACGAAGATTGAAAAGCCGGCGGGCATCGCCAACCCGAAGGATTTTCGCAATGAAATCGTCAAGTTCTGCCTGAGATCGCGGGCAAACAACAACGGGAAAAACCCGTCTTGGACGAGCTACGAAAAGATCAGGGAAGTGATCGAAAAGCGCATGTTCTCGCAGGTCGAGGACCTACTGCCGGTTATTTCCTTCGGCACCAAGAAGGACGGTGAGACCGAGAAGAAGCACAGTGAATTCGTTTCTCGCATGACCGCGCGCGGCTACACCGAAAGACAGGTTCGGCGCCTCGTGGAATGGTACATGCGCGTTAAGCAGGCCAGTTAAATGCTCAGCGGGAGCCATCATGCACATTGTCGACCGCCGGCTGAATCCGCGCGGTAAAAGCTTAGAAAATCGTCAACGGTTTCTTCGGCGCGCGAAAAGCGCCGTGCAGCAGGCGGTAAAGCGTTCTCTGCAAAGCCGTAATATTCGAGATGTGCTCGACGGCGGTGAGATCAGCCTGCCGACTGACGGTCTGGCAGAGCCGGGCTTCCGCAGGGGTGCAGGCGGAATCAGCGATCAAATTCTGCCGGGAAACCGGGCCTTCGTCGAAGGGGATATCATTCCCCGGCCACCTGGCAGGAGGGGCGGGAAACCGAAAGAAGCGGGCGAAGGTGACGGTGAGGATGGTTTTCGCTTCGTCCTCACTCGCGAAGAATTTCTTGACGTCTTTCTCGACGATCTGGAATTGCCCGATCTTGCGAAGCGGCGGCTGACCGAAACCGAGGAGGAAAGTCCTGTACGGGCCGGCTACTCCGTCTCCGGGTCGCCGTCCAATATCGCTGTCGGGCGTACAACGCGGCTGGCGATGATGCGGCGCATCGCGCTTCGTCGTCCGCGCATCGAGGAAATCGAGGCGTTGCGGCGCCAGATCGAAGAATGCGAAGACGATGAGAAGCGTGTGGCGCTTGAGGCCGAACTCAAATCGCTGACGGAAAAAAGCCGGCGCATTCCCTATATCGATCCGCTCGATGTGCGCTATCGCCGCTTCGAAACGAACCGAAACCGGTGGCCAAGGCCGTCATGTTCTGCCTGATGGATGTCTCCGCCTCGATGTCGGAGCATATGAAGGACCTGGCGAAACGGTTTTATCTTCTCCTCTACCTCTTCCTCTCGCAGCGCTACAAGAAGGTGGAGATCGTCTTCATCCGCCATACGGACAAAGCCGAAGAGGTCGATGAGGAAACCTTCTTCTATGGCCCGGCGACGGGTGGCACGCTTGTCTCAAGCGCGCTTGCGGCCATGCGCGCGATCGTGGCGGCGCGCTTCGACCCGGCAGAGTGGAACATCTATGCCGCCCAGGCTTCGGATGGCGACAATTCCTATTCGGACGGGACGACGACGGGACAGTTGCTGCGTCACGAGATTTTGCCGCTGTGCCAGTATTTCGCCTACATAGAGGTCGGCGACGAAGACAGCGATTCCTCGGTCTCACGCTCACCGCTGTGGACGCTCTACGAAGAGTATACGGTCCGAGCTTCTGCCGTTGTCGATGCGCAAGGTATGCCGGCGAAACGAAATATTCCCGGTCTTCCACGAACTCTTCCAGAAACGTGACGGACAGAAGGTGGCGCCATGACGACAACGGCGATGTCCAAAGAGCGATTGCTGTTTCACGGTGCCGACTGGGATTTTACGACGCTGCGGCGCATTTATGACGCTTGCGAGGACATCGCGCTCGGCGAACTCGGCCTCGACGTTTACCCCAATCAGGTCGAAGTCATCACGTCGGAGCAGATGCTGGATGCCTACTCGTCTTCCGGCATGCCGCTCTTTTATCGCCACTGGTCCTTCGGCAAGCATTTCGCTCACCATGAAGCGTTTTACCGCCGCGGCATGCGCGACCTTGCCTACGAGATCGTCATCAACAGTTCGCCCTGCATCTCCTACCTGATGGAGGAGAACTCGGCGACGATGCAGACATTGGTGATCGCGCACGCCGCCTTCGGGCACAATCATTTTTTCAAGAACAACTACCTCTTCAAGCTTTGGACGGATGCCGAGGGAATTCTCGACTACCTCGATTTCGCCAAGGGCTACATTGCCCACTGCGAGGAGCGCTACGGCGAGGTGGCTGTGGAGCGCACGCTCGACGCCGCGCACGCGCTCATGTCGCATGGTGTGCATCGGCACGCCGGTAAAATGAAGCTCGACCTGCGTGAGGAGGAGCGGCGGCAGCAGGAACGCCGCGCCCATGAAGAGCAGATCTTCAATGACCTTTGGCGCACCGTCCCCATCAGCAAGACGCGCACGGCAGCCGATACCGGCCTGGAGAAGCGTCGCGCCGCTCTCGGTCTTCCGCAGGATAATATCCTCTACTTCCTTGAGAAATCAGCACCTCGGCTACAGCCATGGCAGCGTGAGATTCTGCGCATCGTCCGCCATGTCGCGCAATATTTTCATCCGCAGCGCCAGACCAAGGTGATGAACGAGGGAACGGCCACTTACGTCCACTACCGGATCATGAACAGGCTTCACGAACGTGGGCAGATCAGCGACGGAAACTACCTCGAGTTCCTGAAGTCGCATGCCAATGTGGTGTTCCAGCCGAACTACGACGACCGCCGGTTCTCCGGCTTCAATCCCTATGCGTTAGGCTTTGCGATGATGCGAGATATCGAGCGGATTGTGACCACGCCGACGGAAGAGGATAGGGCATGGTTTCCGGACATCGCCGGGCGCGGCGATGCAATGTCCGTGCTACGCAATATCTGGGCCGACTACCGGGACGAGAGTTTCATCAACCAGTTCCTGAGCCCGAACCTGATCCGCCAATGGCGCCTTTTTCATCTTTACGACGACCCGGAACAGAAGGAAGGAATCCTGGTCTCGGCGATCCACGACGAGCGCGGCTACCGGCGTATCCGCCGCCAGCTTTCCCGCGAATATGACATCGGGTGGATCGATCCGGGCATAGACATCGTTGATGTCGATCTCGCCGGCGACCGCCGCCTGCTTTTGCACCACAATGTAACGAACGACTGGCTCCTTCAGGAGACCGAAACGAAGCAGGTCCTGCAGCATCTGGCCGACCTCTGGAGCTACGACGTATTGCTTCAGGAAATCGGCAGTTCAGGTAAGGTGGTGAAAGAACACACCGCGAGCCCGCGCAAGGCCATGCAGTAGCGAACAATTCGCATTCACCATCCGTCTTCAAGGAACATTGGTGATCCCGACGCGATTCGAACGCGTGACCCTCAGATTAGGAATCTGATGCTCTATCCTGCTGAGCTACGGGACCACTCAATGCCCATGCATACAAAAGGCTTGGCGGGAAGCCAAGCCTTTTTGAAGCCCTGCTAGCTATGAATTCAAGCGCCCAGACGCTGTTCGGCAAGACGGACCCAGTAAGAAATGCCGTGGGCGATGACTTCGTCGTTGAAATCATAGGCCGGGTTGTGAAGGCCCGCGGTGTCGCCGTTGCCGATGAAGATGAAAGCGCCGGGGCGGGCGTTCAGCATGTAGGAAAAATCCTCGCCGCCCATCATCGGATCGATCTCCGGATTTACGTTCGCGGCACCTGCTATGTCGGTGGCGATGGCTATCGCATGGGCGGTCTCGGTCGGCGTGGTTAACTGTGACCGGATAGTTGCGGTGGAAACTGATATCGGCCTCCGCGCCGTGTGCAGCCACCAGGCCGTTGACGATCTGCTTCAGTCGTGCTTCCGCCAGATCGCGGACGTCGGCGTCAAGCGTGCGGATCGTGCCGGCGATCTGGGCATCGTTCGGGATGACGTTGTGGGCAAAACCCGCATTGAACTTGGTGACCGAGACGACGACGGAGCGCAGCGGATCGGCGCTGCGCGAGGCGATCATCTGCAGGTTGGTGACGATCTGCGCGCCGATTGCGATCGGGTCGATCGTCCGGTGCGGCTGGGCGGCATGGCCGCCGCGGCCCTTGATCGTGACCGTGAACTCGTCGGTTGCCGCCATGATCGCACCCTTGCGGATGGCGAACTGGCCGACAGGCAGGCCGGGAAGATTATGCATCCCGTAGACTTCCTCGATGTTGAAACGCTCCATCATGCCGTCCTGAACCATCAGGTTGCCGCCGCCGCCGCCTTCTTCGGCCGGCTGGAAGATGACTGCCACATTGCCATTGAAATTGCGCGTCTCCGCGAGGTATTTGGCAGCGCCAAGCAGCATCGCCGTGTGGCCGTCGTGGCCGCAGGCATGCATCTTGCCGGGTGTCGTCGAAGCCCAGGGCTTGCCGGTAATCTCGGTCAGCGGCAGAGCGTCCATGTCGGCGCGCAGGCCGATCGTGCGACTGCCTTCGCCCTTGCCCTTGATCAGGCCGACGACGCCGGTGCGGCCGATGCCGGTCACAATTTCGTCAACGCCGAATTCCTGAAGCTTCGCGGCAACGAAGGCGGCCGTGTTTTCGACCGCGAAAAGAAGCTCCGGCCGGGCGTGGATGTAGCGGCGCCACTCGGTCACTTCGTCTTGCAATTCAGCGGCTCTGTTCAAAATCGGCATACATGACTTCCTGTGAGGAGATCAGGATTGTCTGGACGGCTGGCGGGATGCGGTGCCGCAGAAATAACTTATTCAATGACCTTTGCCATGTCATGGCCATATAGGCTAAATAGGTGAAGGTTTCGAGATTTCCGGACATCTTAAGGACTAACCGTGTCGACGCGCCAGAACAATTTGTTTGCCGCTTTGCGGCCGCTTTCATTCGCAGCTACCGTTACCGCCGCACTTCTGTCTTCGGTTCCGCTGGCGCAGGCCAACCCGCATATTCTCGTCGATGTTCAAAGCGGCCGCGTGCTGGAGCATGAGGAAGCGTTCCGCAAATGGTACCCGGCTTCCCTGACCAAGCTGATGACGGTCTATACCACCTTCGATGCAATTCGCGCCGGCCAGATCAGCCTCGATACGCCGATCGTCATGAGCAAGCAGGCGGCCGCGCAGCCGGCTGCGAAGATGTATTACAAGCCGGGGCAGAAGCTGACGCTGGATAGCGCGCTGAAGATCATGATGGTCAAGTCGGCGAACGACATCGCCGTTGCCGTGGCAGAAGCAGTCGGCGGCACACAGGATGCCTTTGTGCTGCGCATGAATTCCGAGGCTGCAAAGCTCGGCATGTCGGATTCGCATTTCGTCAATCCGAACGGTCTGCCCGGCCAAGGGCCAATATACGACGGCCCGTGATCTCGCGATTCTGACCGTCGCGCTGCGGCGCAATTTTCCGGAATATGCCAGCTATTTTGCGCTTGAAGGCTTCACCAACGGCAAGACGAACACGCCGAGCATCAATCTGCTGATCGGCCGTTTTGCCGGCGCGGATGGCATGAAGACCGGCTTCATCTGCGCTTCCGGCTTCAATCAGATAGGTTCGGCGACCCGCAACGGCCGCACCATCATTTCCGTCGTTCTCGGCACCGACAGCCTTGCGGCGCGGGCGGATGCGACGGCGGACCTGTTGCAGAAGGGCTTTACGACGCAGTTTCCGGCAACCGATACGCTGGCTTCGCTGAAGCCCTACGGGCCGGGACAGGACCAGGTCGCCGACATAAGCGCCGATATCTGCAGCGCCAAAGGCGCCAAGGTGCGCAGCGAAACGCGCGACGAGGTCGGCCGCATGAAAGTGCAATCGCCCTATATCCAGGAAATGGATCACGAGCCTCATTACGTCTTTGCCGGTCTTATTCCCGGCCAGGATGCTGCAGCCGAGCAAGGTGGCGAAAGGCAGACGACAATCGGCGACATCGCCAACGTGCCGGTGCCGATGCCGCGCCCGGCGTCCTTCTGAGGCTAAGCGATGAGCGTTCATCCCGACAGGATCCCCGTCACGATCCTGACCGGCTTTCTCGGCGCCGGCAAATCGACGCTTCTGAACCGCATCCTCAAGGATCCGGCGATGAAGGATGCTGCCGTCATCATCAACGAATTCGGCGATGTCGGCATCGATCACCTGCTGGTCGAAAGTTCGGGCGATGCGATCATCGAACTTTCCGACGGCTGCCTCTGCTGCACCGTGCGCGGCGAACTCGTCGATACGCTGGCGAACCTGATGGATGCGGTGCAGACCGGCCGCGTGAAGCCTGTCAAGCGCGTGGTGATCGAGACCACCGGCCTTGCCGATCCTGCGCCGGTCATGCAGGCCATCATGGGCAATCCGGTCATTGCCACCAATTTCGACCTCGACGGCGTTGTTACGGTTGTCGATGCCGTCAACGGGCTTCAGACCCTCGACAATCACGAAGAAGCCCGAAAACAGGTCGCCGTCGCCGATCGCCTGATCGTATCGAAGCGGCCGATGGCGTCCGCAAAGCTATTGCCGGCGCTGGAGGCGCGGCTGCGCCAGCTCAATCCACGCGCAGCTCTGATCGATGCCGACAGCCCGGGTGCCGGCAGCGCGGAAATCCTCGTAAACGGCCTGTACGATCCGGCAACGAAGATTGCCGATGTCAGCCGCTGGCTTCGCGACGAAGACGAGCACGACGCGCATCACCAGCACGGCCATCATCATGGTCACGATCACCACCACCATGGTCATGACCATCAGGATCCGCATGACGTGAACCGTCACGATGCGTCGATCCGGTCTTTCTCGATCGTCGAGGACAAGCCGATCGAGCCGATGGCGCTCGAGATGTTCATCGATCTGCTGCGGTCCGCGCATGGCGAGAAGCTGTTGCGCATGAAGGCGATCATCGCCGTTTCGGACCGGCCGGAACGGCCCCTGGTCCTGCATGGGGTGCAGAACATCTTCCACCCGCCGGTTCGTCTTCCCGCCTGGCCGGATCCGGCCGACCGCCGGACGCGCATGGTGCTGATCACCAAGGATCTGCCGGAGGACTTCGTGAAGGACCTCTTCGATGCCTTCCTTGGCAAGCCGCGCATCGACACGCCGGATCGCGCGGCCCTCAACGACAATCCGCTCGCCATTCCCGGCATGAAGCTCTGAGACTATCCCTTGCGGATCAGGAAGCGGTGGCCGGTTTCGGTCTTTACCGCTTCCAACAGTTCGTGTCCGTCTTCCTTGCAGAAATGCGGGATGTCGATTCCTGCCAGCGGGTCGGTCGTTTCGACGCGGATCAGCGTGCCGCTTGTCATGGAGGCAAGCTTACGGCGCGTCTTCAATACGGGGAGAGGACATTTCAGGCCGCGCAGATCATAAGAGACGGCGTCCAAACCGCTCAATTCCTTTACCAAAATTTCCAGAAAGGCCTCTTGGCGGCTTCGGCCGTTTCCTGCGGTGGTGCCGCTGGTGCGAAGGCCAGCGGATTCTGCGTGGGAACGGGAACATTGGCCGGTCGCGGCGGCAACGGCCGTTGCGTTGGATTGAGCCGCCGCAGCCGGTGCAGACGGGGCCGGCGTTGCAGTGGCAGTCATCGTGGTCAGTTGCCGCAGGTGAGGCCGGTTTCGACATCAGCTCTTCGAGTTCGGCAACCTTGACCATGCGGCCGGCTTCCAGCGAAGTGCCGGTCGGCGCGTAAGCGAGTTCGCGGCCCTTGCGCAGCTTGGCCACGACGGCCTTGCGCTCGGCTTCGGTCGGGTCGTACCACGCCATGCCGTCGAATTTGCTCTTCGGCCTTGGCATAATCGGCATGCGTAGGTCTTGTCGTAGGAGGCGAGAGCCGCCGCCAGCGCCGGAGGCGTAGACATCGCCGGGCACTGGCCGGCCGGATTGAAGGCGCCGCCGTCTGTCGCTTGCTGGTTGAAGACGTATTTCTTTTCGCAGACATTCACTTCCGGCGGACGCTTGGTGACCTCGAAGTTGTCGTAGCCGACCTTCAGCATCTTCCAGAAATCGTAGTCCGGGCTCAGGCGATGCTTGAACATGTTTTCCGCCGTCATGCGGAAGGGGAAGGCCTGGAGCTGAACCGTGGTCTGACCGCCCTTGAAGGCATCGCGTGCGAAAGCGTAGATTTCCAGAACCTGTTCGTCGGTCATGGAATAGCAGCC
This sequence comes from uncultured Alphaproteobacteria bacterium, assembly GCA_963838565.1. GTDB lineage: Bacteria > Pseudomonadota > Alphaproteobacteria > Rhizobiales > Rhizobiaceae > Rhizobium. The sequence continues at coordinate 38,642 of CAWIRO010000009.1, read as the reverse complement.
GGAGGACGAGCAGGCGCCGTGGATCATCAGGTCTGAGCCTGTGCGGCCGTTGACGGCGTCGTAGCGGTTCGGAAAGCCGGTGTTGATCGCGAGATAATATCTGGAATTGGGGTTCAGGTTCGCCCGCGTCAGGTCGTAGAAACCTTCCGGAGCCTGCCGGTCGCCGGTCTTGACCTTCGGGCCGAGACGACCGGACCATGCGCAGATCTTGTAGTCGGCGATCTTGTCGAAGCGGTTGTCCGTCTTCGCCTTCCAGATCTCCAGCGCGCCTTCTTCCTTGAAGATGCGGATCATGATCGGCGAATTGCGGTCCATGCCTTTCGCCTTCATATCCGCGAGGATGCGCGGCGGAAGAGGCTGTTCGACCTTGTTCTTGACCTTCGACAGATCGATGTGCGTGACTTCCAACGCGTCGTTGCAGCCGGCAAGAGCCAGCGCCATCAGTGAAACATAGGCAAAATGACGAATGCGCATTCCCAACTAGCCCATTAAATCGATGCGACCCGATCCGCTCCCTGGAGTCCGGGCGTTCCCGAAATCATAGGCGGCTTATACTTCACAATTTCTTACCAGCCTATGACCTGCCTGGGGATGCCCTGCAAGCGCGACTGTTATAGATAATATTATTGTGGCCAAGGTTTGGCCGCAATCGGGTCACGGATGATGAGGGCTAGCCGAGATTGCGGCCCATGGCGAGGAATTTCTGGCGGCGGTCGCTGCGGAGTTGCTCGCCGGAACGCGGTGAAAGCTCGGCGAGCGCGTTGGCGATGACATCGCCGGTGGCGGCGATAACGCTGTCCGGATCGCGATGGGCGCCGCCGAGCGGCTCGGGAATGATGCCGTCGATAATGCCGAGCGACTTCAGGTCCTCGGCGGTGATCTTCATGTTGGTGGCCGCTTCCTTGGCGCGGGTGGAATCGCGCCACAAGATGGAGGCCGCACCTTCCGGCGAAATCACGCTGTAGATCGAATGCTCGAGCATATAGACCCGGTTGCCGGTGGCGATCGCGATCGCGCCGCCGGAGCCGCCTTCACCGATGACGACGGAGACGATCGGCACTTTCACGCCAAGGCACATTTCCGTCGAGCGGGCGATCGCTTCCGCCTGGCCGCGCTCTTCGGCGCCGACGCCCGGATAGGCGCCTGCGGTATCGACGAGGGTAATGACGGGAAGACCGAAACGGTCCGCCATTTCGAGAATGCGGATCGCCTTGCGATAGCCTTCCGGACGGGCGCTGCCGAAATTGTGCTTCAGGCGGCTCTTGGTGTCATTGCCCTTTTCCTGGCCGATGACGGCGACCGGCTGCCCGCGAAAGCGGGCGAGTCCTGCCTGGATCGCGGCATCCTCGGAAAATTTGCGGTCTCCGGCGAGCGGCGTGAATTCCTGGAAAAGCGTCTTCGCATAATCGACGAAATGCGGGCGCTGCGGATGGCGCGCAACCTGCGTCTTCTGCCAGGCGTTGAGCTTGGAGTAGATATCGACCATCGCTTCGCGGACGCGAACTTCCAGCCTGCCGACCTCATCGGACGTGTCGATGCTCTCGTCTTCCGAAGCAAGCTTCTTCAGTTCGATGATCTTGCCTTCGAGGTCGGAGATCGGCTTTTCGAAGTCGAGATAGTTGTGCATGAGGTGCGTTTCCGTTCCTTGTGCGCGGGGCATTTTCCTGGCTCTGCCCCATGTCGCCGGTCCTATTCGTGCTTTTTCGCCTGTTTGGCAAGGGGGTGATGCGTCTGAACCAATTGCTGCAGCCGTTCCTCGAGGACATGCGTATAGATCTGTGTGGTCGAAATGTCCGAATGGCCGAGGAGTTCCTGAACGACGCGAAGATCCGCGCCGTTGGCAAGCAGATGGCTGGCAAAGGCATGGCGCATCACGTGCGGCGAGATCATCGACGGAGTCAGGCCGGCACGGATCGCGAGGTTCTTCAGGTCGCGGGCAAAAACCTGGCGCGGCAGGTGGCCCTCCTTGGAAGCTGCCGGAAAAAGCCAGGGGCTTTCGGGCGGATCCTTTGCTTTCGCATGCTCTTCGGCAAGCGACCGGCCATAGGCCTTGAGGGCGGCAATCGCCGACTGCGACAGCGGCACGAGCCGCTCCTTGTTGCCTTTGCCGCGAATGATCAGGAACCGGCCCTCCTGATCGAGAACGCGGGCGGGCAGCGAAACGAGCTCGCTTACGCGCATCCCCGTCGCGTAAAGCAGTTCCAGCAGCGCCAGCATCCGCCTGCGCTGCAATTGGCCTTGCGCAGGATCGTTGGCTTCGGTTTCGGCCTGGCTCAATAGCCGCGTCACCTCGTCGACGCCCATCGTCTTCGGCAGAGCGCGCGCCTTTTTCGGAGCGTCGAGAACGCCGGTCGGGTCATCGACCCGCAGGCCCTCGGCATAGAGGAATTTGTAGAATTGCCGCATGGCGGCCAGCCGGCGGGCCTGGGACGAGGGCTTGAAGCCCTGCTTTGCAAGCGAGGAAAGATAGGCCGCGAGGTCGGCGGAGGCGGCCTCTGTCAACCGCACGCTTTTGCCGTTCAGGAATGCATGGAGATCGTCCAGATCGCGCTCGTAGGATTGCAGCGTGTTTGCGGCAGCACCCCGCTCCGCACTCATCATCTCCAGAAATGCTTCCACATGGACGCGGCTCAGATCCTTCATCGGATCACTTCTTCGCCGGTTTGATCGCGCCGGTCGCCGGCGGATTGATCCTCTCGGACGGAATGCGGATCGTCACGTCGCGCGGCTGTGGCTCGACGAAGGTCACGAGCGCCACCATGCCGCCGTAGATCGCCCCGGCGATGATCGCCAGGACAGCCAGTAAACGGAAAAGGGTCGGCATTTCGCAACTCCATGAGCTCTGCTTCTATTTATGAAGAAGCGGGTTTGCGTGCAAGAAGCGGCTTTCCAGGCATGTTTCCCTTGCCTGCGACTTGACGCTACACCTCGCATTTGTCGATACCGTTTGCAAACAAAGTGTGAATGGACCGATGAGTGACCCAGTTCTGAACGCCGGAGACAGCCTGAAAGACAGAGCTCGCGCCGCGCTCGGTTCACGCAATCTGATCCTCGTCGGTCTGATGGGGGCAGGCAAATCCTCCGTTGGCCGTATTGTTGCCCACCAGCTCGGCATTCCTTTCGTCGACAGCGATGCCGAAATCGAGCGCGTTTCGCGCATGACGATCTCCGAGCTTTTCGCGGCTTACGGCGAAGAGGAATTTCGCGCGCTGGAAACACGGGTGATGAAGCGGCTCCTGAAGAACGGCCCGCGTGTCGTCTCGACCGGCGGCGGCGCCTTCATCAACAACAGGACGCGCAAGCACATCAAGAAGGGCGGCCTCTCGATCTGGCTGAAGGCCGATCTCGATGTGCTCTGGGAGCGCGTCAACAAGCGCGACACGCGCCCGCTTTTGAAGACCGAGAATCCAAAGCAGACGCTCGAAAATCTGATGAATGCGCGATACCCGATTTATGCCGAAGCCGACGTTACGGTGTTGTCGCGCGATGTGCGCAAGGAAGTCATGGCCGATGAGGTGCTCAAGGCCGTGATCGAAGCCCAAACCGAAAGTGCAGTTCCATGAATGCGATCTCCTCCGCTTCCGCCGAACGGAAAGTCCACGTGCCGCTTGGCGACCGCGCCTATGATATCCTGATCGGGCCGGGCGTTATTTCGCGCGCCGGTGCGGAAATCGCATCGCGCCTGAAGGGGCGCAAGGCTGCGATCATCACCGATGAGCACGTCGCGCCGCTCTATCTCGACGCGCTGGTAAAGAGCCTCGAAGGTTCGGGCATCGCATCCACGCAGCTCGTGCTGCCGGCTGGCGAAAAGACGAAGAGCTTCGAGCACCTGATGGCGGTCTGCGACAGGGTGCTGGAAGCGCGCGTCGAGCGGAATGATTGCGTCATCGCGCTTGGCGGCGGTGTCATCGGCGACCTTGCCGGCTTTGCCGCCGGGATCGTGCGCCGGGGCGTGCGCTTCGTGCAGGTGCCGACGTCGCTGCTCTCGCAGGTCGATTCCTCCGTCGGCGGCAAGACTGGCATCAACAGCCGCCACGGCAAGAACCTCATCGGCGTCTTTCACCAGCCGGATCTGGTGCTTGCCGATACCGACGTTCTGAACTCTCTCAGCACGCGCGAATTCCGCGCCGGCTATGCCGAGGTGGCGAAATACGGCCTCATCGACAAGCCGGACTTTTTCGCCTGGCTTGAGGCAAACTGGAAAGCGGTCTTTGCTGGTGGTGCCGCCCGCATCGAGGCGATTGCCACGAGCTGCCAGGCCAAATCCGATGTCGTCGTGGCCGACGAACGTGAGAACGGGCCGCGTGCCCTTCTCAATCTCGGTCACACGTTCGGGCATGCGCTGGAAGCGGCGACGGCCTATGACAGCGCGCGCCTGGTGCACGGCGAAGGCGTTTCGATCGGCATGGTTCTCGCGCACGAATTTTCCGCGCGCATGAATCTGGCAAGCCCTGATGACGCCAAGCGCGTCGAACGCCACCTGAAGGAGGTTGGATTGCCGACGCGCATGTCCGACATTCCGGGCGCTCTTCCGCCGGCGGAAAAGCTTCTCGATGCGATGGCGCAGGACAAGAAGGTGAAGAACGGCAAGTTCACCTTCATCCTGACTCACGGCATAGGCCAGTCCTTCATCGCCGATGACGTTCCGGCTTCCGAAGTGATGAGTTTTCTCAAGGAAAAACACCCGCAATGACGCTCGAAGGCGCGCTGGCATTTCTTTCGGTCTACTGGCCGGAAATCCTTTCCATCGTGGCGCTGGTGCTCATATCCGCCTTCTTTGCCGGCTCGGAGACTGCGCTGACGGCGGTTTCGCGCAGCCGCATGCATACGCTCGAGGCAAACGGAGAGGTGCGCGCCGGTCTTGTGCGCCAGCTGATCGAACGCCGCGACCGGCTGATCGGCGCCCTGCTGATCGGCAACAACCTCGCAAACATCCTGGCTTCGTCTCTGGCGACCAGCGTGTTCCTCGGTCTCTTCGGCACTTCCGGGCGTGGCGCTCGCAACGCTTGCGATGACCGTAATCCTCGTCATCTTCGCGGAAGTGCTGCCGAAGAGCTGGGCTATTTCGGCGCCCGATCGCTTCGCGCTCACCGCGGCTTTGCCGATAAGGCTCTTTGTCGCAGTCGTGGGTCCGATTTCGTCTTTCGTCAATGCGATCGTTCGCCGGATTCTGGCGCTCTTCGGCATCAATCTTTCGCGCGAAACCTCGATGTTGACGGCGCATGAGGAACTGCGCGGCACCGTCGATCTCCTGCATCGCGAGGGATCGGTGGTGAAGGCGGACCGCGACCGTCTCGGCGGCGTGCTCGATCTCAGCCAGCTCGAAGTTTCCGATATCATGGTCCACCGGACGGCGATGCGGGCGATCAATGCCGACGATGCGCCGGAGGTGGTGGTCCGCACGATCCTCGAGAGCCCCTACACGCGCATGCCGCTGTGGCGCGGTTCGATCGACAACATCATCGGCGTCGTACACGCCAAGGACCTGCTGCGGGCGCTGGCCGAGCCAAACGTCGAGCCGGAGAATCTCGATATCATCAAGATAGCGCAGAAGCCGTGGTTCGTGCCGGACAGCACCAATCTCGAAGACCAGCTGAATGCGTTTCTTCGCCGCAAGCAGCATTTCGCCGTCGTCGTCGACGAATATGGCGAGGTGCAGGGCATCGTGACGCTCGAGGACATTCTCGAGGAAATCGTCGGCGACATTTCCGACGAACACGACATCGATATGCAGGGCGTGCGCCAGGAATCGGACGGCTCGATCGTTGTCGATGGCGGCGTTCCGATCCGCGATCTGAACCGCGCGCTCGATTGGCAATTGCCGGACGAGGAAGCGACGACGATCGCCGGCCTCGTGATCCATGAATCGATGACGATTCCCGAAGAGCGGCAGGCCTTCACCTTCTACGGCAAGCGCTTCATCGTGATGCAGCGGGAGAAGAACCGCATCACCAAGCTTCGCATCCGTCCCGCCGGAGAGGACGAGATCAAAGCCGGTCTGACCCTTAGCCGGTTTCCTCCTTGGTGAAAGGAGGGCAAACGCCTATATAAGCAGGTGTTCCGCTACCAGCGGGTCGCTTCGCCGGGTGCGGCGGGTTCGACGGCGAGGGCGTGCAGCCCGGCGTCGAGTTCCGGTTTCAGCAGTTCGGTGATGGCCCGGTGGCGGGCGAGCCGGTCATTCCTGCAAATTTGGCCGAAACGATGCGCACCCGCATGTGCGTTTCACCCGTGCCTGTGATATCCGGCTGGTGGCCGGCATGCAGATGGCTTTCGTTGATGACGCTGAGGCGTTCGGGTGCGAAAGCCTCGGTCAGTTTTTCTTCGATGCGGGTCTGGAGGGTCACGATCTCGTCCGGTTGCTTCGCAAAAAAGGGGTTCCCACCAAGCCAGCAACAATCGTGTTTGTCAATTCTTGTTGTCGCCTCTTCGGCAGCCCCATAATTAGCGCCGTCATGAGACTTGATTCCAAATATTTCGATCGCATCCGCACCCGCCGCAAACGCGAGCAGGAAACCGAACAGGCTCCTCCGACCTGCCAGTGGGACGGCTGCGACAAAAAAGGCGCGCATCGCGCTCCTGTCGGACGCAATGCCGAGGGGCAGTTCTTTCTTGTTCTGCTTCGAGCACGTCAAGGAATACAACAAGGGCTACAACTATTTTTCCGGCCTCTCGGACGGCGAAATCGCGCGCTATCAGAAAGAAGCGATCACCGGCCACCGCCCGACCTGGACTGTCGGCGTCAACAAGGCGGCGAAGAACAGCCCGCTGCATTCGGAAATCCGCTCCGGTGCCTATACCCGCGTGCGCGATCCCTTCGGGTTCGTCAAGGCGGCGCCAAGGGCAGCGGCCCGCGCTTCCCCGAGCGCGCAAGCTGAAGAGCGCTCGAAGCCAAGGCCTTCGATACGATGGGTCTGGAGGCAAATGCCACGTCTGCGGAGATCAAGACGCGCTACAAGGAGTTGGTCAAGAAGCATCATCCCGATGCCAATGGCGGCGACCGCGGTTCCGAGGACCGTTTCCGCGCCGTCATTCAGGCCTATCAATTGTTGAAGCAGAACGGTTTTTGTTAATTCCCGTCCTTGCTCTTCGCCTTCAATCGGGTATGGTCCAAATCGGCTGAGGCCGCAGGCAACCGCGGCATAATTTGTGCGTTTTCCCGACATCGCCTTTGCCAACCTTCCGGACGCGGCGTTTCTTGTCCGGGACTCATTCCAGAATGCTCGCACGCGGTCATTATCCCGCCGAGGTTTCGCTTCAGTCCCGGAGAAGTATCGCCGACGTTCCGACCTTGAACGGGCGCGGAACAAAAAGCTGCGGCGTCATGGTTGCGAAATGGCCTGAGACAGTATGGCCGGGTGGCAGCACCCGCCTTGGAGACATGATGAGCAAGATCGACCTTGATATTTCCGAACTTCCCGATACCACCGTTTCGGTCAGGGAGGTCTTCGGGATCGATTCCGACATCCGCGTTCCCGCCTACAGCAAGGGCGACGCTTACGTTCCGGACCTCGACACCGATTACCTTTTCGACCGCGAAACGACGCTCGCCATCCTCGCCGGCTTTGCTCATAACCGGCGCGTCATGATCTCCGGCTATCACGGCACGGGTAAGTCCTCGCATATCGAGCAGGTCGCCGCGCGCCTCAACTGGCCCTGCGTGCGCATCAACCTCGACAGCCATGTCAGCCGTATCGATCTCGTCGGCAAGGATGCGATCGTCGTCAAGGACGGGCTGCAGGTCACCGAATTCAAGGACGGCATCCTGCCCTGGGCCTATCAGCACAATGTCGCGCTCGTCTTCGACGAATACGATGCCGGCCGCCCGGACGTCATGTTCGTCATCCAGCGCGTGCTCGAATCCTCCGGCCGCCTGACGCTGCTCGACCAGAGCCGCGTCATCCGTCCGCATCCGGCCTTCCGCCTGTTTGCGACGGCAAACACGATCGGCCTCGGCGACACGACCGGCCTCTATCATGGCACGCAGCAGATCAACCAGGCGCAGATGGACCGCTGGTCGATCGTGACCACGCTGAACTACCTGCCGCATGATCACGAAGTGAACATCGTCGCCTCCAAGGTGAAGAGCTTCGGCAAGGACAAGAACGGCCGCGACACCGTTTCCAAGATGGTTCGCGTCGCCGATCTGACGCGCGCCTCCTTCATGAACGGTGACCTCTCGACCGTCATGAGCCCGCGTACGGTCATCACCTGGGCCGAAAACGCCGAGATCTTCGGCGATCTCGCCTTCGCCTTCCGTGTCACCTTCCTCAACAAGTGCGACGAGCTGGAGCGTCCGCTGGTCGCCGAACATTATCAGCGCGCCTTCGGGTCGAGCTGAAGGAAAGCGCAGCCAACATCGTGCTGGAGGCCTAGGCCGATCGATCATGGCAGCTCGCGGTGACAATTCGAAAGCAAAGCCCGGCGCGCCCGTCGATGTCGAGCCATTGCGCCGGGCGATAACCGGCTGCGTCCGCTCGATTGCCGGCGACGGCGACGTCGAGGTGACCTTCGCCAACGAGCGTCCCGGCATGACGGCGAGCGCATTCGCCTGCCGGAGCTTTCCAAGCGGCCGACGGCGCATGAGCTGGCGGTCACCCGCGGGCTTGGCGATTCCATGGCGCTTCGGCATCGCCTGCCATGACGAGAAGGTGCATGCCACGATGGCGCCGCAGGGTTCGGATGCGCGTGCGATCTTCGACGCCGTCGAGCAGGCGCGCGTCGAATCGATCGGTGCGCTGCGCATGGAGGGCATGGCGGCCAACCTGCGCTCCATGACCGAGGAGAAATACTCCAAGGCGAATTTCACCGGCATCGAGCGGCAGGAAGACGCGCCGGTCGGCGAAGCCGTCGCCATGATGGTGCGCGAGAAGCTGACCGGCCAGAGACCGCCGGCTTCGGCCGGCAAGGTGCTCGATCTCTGGCGCTCCTTCATCGAGGAGAAGGCCGGTCCGGAACTCGACAATCTATCGAACGTCATCAACGACCAGCAGGCCTTCTCCAAGGTCATCCGCAACATGCTGTCGGCGATGGAAATGGCCGAGGAATACGGCGACGACGACAGCGAGCCGGACGCTGACGACCAGTCGGATCAGGAAGACCAGCCGAACGGCGACGAGCAGGATCAGGACGAGGTCGACGACGATGCCGGCACCGACGCGGCCCCCGTCGAGGATAGCGAAGTCGCCGACGAGCAGACGGAGGACGGCGAGACCGAAGGCGCCGAAATCTCCGACGACGACATGATGGAAGAGGGCGAGGACGATTCGGAAACGCCCGGCGAGACCCGCCGGCCGAACACGCCTTTTGCCGATTTCAACGAGAAGGTCGATTATCACGTCTTTACCGAAGAGTTCGACGAGATCATCACCGCCGAGGAACTCTGCGACGCTGCCGAGCTGGAGCGCCTGCGCGCCTTCCTCGACAAGCAGCTGGCGCATCTGCAGGGCGCCGTCGGACGCCTCGCCAACCGCCTGCAGCGCCGGCTGATGGCGCAGCAGAACCGCTCCTGGGACTTCGATCTCGAAGAGGGCTATCTCGATCCGGCGCGGCTGCAGCGCATCATCATCGATCCGATGCAGGCGCTCTCCTTCAAGATGGAGCGCGACACGCAGTTCCGCGACACCGTCGTCACGCTGCTGATCGACAATTCCGGCTCGATGCGCGGCCGGCCGATCACGGTTGCCGCCACCTGCGCCGATATTCTCGCCCGCACGCTGGAGCGCTGCGGCGTCAAGGTCGAGATCCTGGGCTTCACGACCAAGGCCTGGAAGGGCGGGCAGGCGCGCGAAAGCTGGCTTGCCGGCGGCAAGCCGCAGACGCCGGGCCGCCTCAACGACCTGCGCCACATCATCTACAAGTCGGCCGACGCGCCGTGGCGGCGCGCACGCAGCCAATCTCGGGCTGATGATGCGCGAGGGCCTGCTCAAGGAAAATATCGACGGCGAGGCGCTGATCTGGGCGCATAACCGCCTGCTCGCCCGCCGCGAGCAGCGCCGCATCCTGATGATGATCTCGGACGGCGCGCCGGTCGATGATTCGACGCTGTCGGTCAATCCGGGCAATTATCTCGAACGCCACCTGCGCGCCGTCATCGAGCAGATCGAGACCCGCTCACCGGTCGAACTGCTGGCGATCGGCATCGGCCACGATGTGACGCGCTACTATCGCCGCGCCGTGACGATCGTCGATGCGGACGAGCTCGCCGGCGCGATGACCGAGCAGCTTGCCTCGCTCTTCGAGGATCAAGCCGTCGCAGCCGCGCGGCGGCCGCCTGCGCCGTGCCGGCTGATCGCCGCTGGAAGGGAAACGGCCTGATGATCGCATCTCTCCCGCGCGGCTTTGCTCGCTCTCTGCCTCGCGGCAGGTGCTTCCGGCGTCATGGGCAGGCGAGCAGTGCCGGATCATCAGCCGGCCATTTCGGATTTCAAGATCGGCTCTTCAGCGAGACGAAGTTTGGGTCGCTGGAATTTCTCGGCGGGCTGGAAATGGTATCCAGCAGACCGCGCTCTTCGGCTCGCTGCTCCTCGATCCGTTTCCGGCCGGACGAAAAGCATTTCGTCGTCGTGCTCGATACCGGCCACTGGCTGACCGGCAGCATCGAGCGCGATCCGCAGGGCAGGCTCTCCGGTCTTGTCGGGCGTCGAGATCACGCCGATGAAGAACCGCGACGGGCGCAGACTTTCGAGGGCAAGGGGCATATGGATGCCGAGGGCCTGGCGCTCGACGGCGACCGGGTTCTGGTTTCCTTCGAGCAGGATCATCGCGTCGAGATCTATCCCGATCCCGGGTTTGAGAACTCGCGATCGATGCGTTCGATCCTGCCGATCCTCGTGCCGCGACAAGATCGCTGCGACCCAACCGTGGCTTCGAGACGATGGCCGTGGCGCCGGCCAGACAGCCCGCTGAAGGGTGGCGATGGTCATCGTCGCGGAACGAGAGCCTCGACATGACGGCAATCGTCTGACGGCGCATCCTCGACGGGCCGCTGAAAGGGGCGCTTCTCGGTCGTGCGCAAGGACGACTTCGATCCGACGGATGGCGCCTTCCTGCCGAACGGCGATCTGCTGCTGCTGGAGCGGCGTTTCAACATGGCCGACGGCATCGGCATGCGCATCCGGCGCATCGGGGCGCCGAGATCAAGCCCGGCGCCGTCGTCGACGGCGAAGTCTTGCTGACGGCCGATTTCGGCTACCAGATCGACAATATGGAAGGCCTCGACGCCTTTCAGGCGCCGGACGGCACCACCCATGTGATCGTCGTTTCCGACGACAACCACTCCATTCTGGAGCGGAACCTGATGCTGGAATTCCGTCTCACGGAATAAGAGGCCTGCTCGAAGGCGGCCGTTGGTGATCAGCTTGCCCGCGCCGCCTGCATCGGCCGCAATATGTTCATGAGAGCGCCGTAGGGCAGCAGCATGACGAGGCCCATGATCATCTTTACCGAGAAGTCGCTGATCGCCCAGGAAATCCAGCGAGGTGCCTGAGCAGACAAAGCGCCAAGGATCGGTGCCGGCTCCAGCGCAAACGGATCGTTCGGGCCGAGGAAGACGAAGAAAGCGGCGAATGCAAAGGAGAAGAAGATCGCCGTATCAAGGGCCGAGCCGATCAGCGAGCCGACGAGCGGCGCGCGCCACCAGGTCTGGCGGCGAAGGCGATTGAAGACGGCGATATCGAGCAGCTGGCCTGCGAGATAAGCGGAGCCAGAGGCAATCGCGATGCGCGGCACTGCCGTGAAGAAGGAAAGCGCGATGCCGACGACGAAGCCGGCGAACACGACCTTTCGCGCAGCCTGAGGGCCGAACTGGCGATTCGTCAGATCGGTGATCAGGAAAGCGACGGGGTAGCTGAACGCGCCCCAAGTCAGGATGTCGGCGAGGTTGATGCCGGCGACTTCGGCGTTCAGCGGAAACTGAACGAGGAAGTTGGAGGCGACGACCACCAAAGTCATCACAGCGGTATAGGCGAGGGTATAGCGGGTCTTCAGCATTTTTTTATCCTGGGTGATGCCACCAGTCAGAGCAATAAATCGGCAAAGCAAAAGGCTTGTCCGGTGTCAGCCGTGCAAGCCTTTGAAGCCGTATGAATGAAGGTGTCGAAACTTATGCAGCTTCGGCGGTCTTCTTGGCAATCTGGCGGCGCAGCAGACGCGCGCGCATCGACAGTTCGTTTTCGCTTGCTTTCAGCAGGAAGGCATCGAGACCACCGCGATGCTCGACGGAACGAAGCGCAGCAGCCGAAACGCGAAGACGGTAGCGCTGGCCGAGAACGTCGGAGATCAGCGTAACCTGGCACAGGTTCGGGAGGAACCGGCGCTTGGTCTTGTTGTTGGCATGGCTGACATTGTTGCCAACGAGGACTGCCTTGCCGGTCAATTCGCACATGCGGGACATGGAACACCTATTCTTGTTTTTCTCGGGCCATCGAATTGCCGTCCCCGGCAAAACCGGGCTATCAATCCATCAGGCCATGATTGGAAAGTTGCGGTTCTATAGTCAGTGAGGCCGCCCGCGTCAAGCCAAACCTCGGCCTTTCCCGCAATTCTGTTAAAAAGCTTGTGTTTGCTTAAGTGCGCGGCAGGAGTATAAACTCCTTACGCGGGGCATGTCTGCCCTCCAAAAAGGCTCTCGTCATGGTTCATCCGGGCAAGCGAATTTTCGTATTGTCACTTGCAGCACTGATGTCCGTCCCGGCCAGTGCAAGCGAGATCCGCCATCGCACGGAATACAAGGTTGCTCTGGGAATTCTGCCGATCGCGCGTGCCGCTTTCGTTACCCAGATCGAGGATGATCATAGCTACCAGGTTTCCGGGGATATCAGTTCCGCAGGGCTTGCCGATCTCGTGACCAACATCTCTGCGAAGACCAGCGTCACGGGCGTCGTGCGCAACGATCGGCTGCAGGCGCAGCGCTACTATCTTTACTACAAGAGCGGCAAGCGCGCGCGTACCTACGACGTCCGCTACAGAAACGGGGATATCGTCTCCACCACGGTCAAGCCGCAACGGCGCCCGCCGAGCAACTGGGTCGATGTCAAACCCGGTGACATGCGCTCCGTGCTCGACCCCATCTCCGGCTTGATCTTCCCCGGCGACGCAAAGCTCTGCGCGCAGCGCCTGCCGATCTATGACGGCGAAATGCGCATGGACCTCGTGCTTTCGCCGAAACGCTCGGAAGATTTCAGCACGAACGGGTTCTCCGGCAAGGCGACGGTTTGCGGAGTGCGTTTCGTGCCGAGATCGGGCTACCGGAAGGGCCGCAAGGATATCGATTACCTGAGCAGGAGTGGCGGCATGGAAATCTGGTTTGCAAAGGCGCAGACCGCGAATGTATATGCTCCGGTCTATGTCCGCATTCCGACGCAATACGGAATGGTAACGATTACTGCGGTGAAATACGGCGCAAGCTGACGGAGCTCGTCTCCGTGAAGGGGGACAGGTGAAGCTTCGGGCGACATTGATCGGATTCACGGCCATTCTGATGTGGTCGTTTTTGGCACTCTTCACGGCTGCGTCCGGCAAGATGCCGCCGTTTCAGCTTTCTGCGATCTGCTTTGCGATCGGCAGCATTCCGGGCATCGTGGTGATGATCCTCAACCCGTCCCGCATTGCGCTGCTGAAGCAGCCTGCAAAGGTCTGGCTCATCGGCATTGCCGGCCTCTTCGGCTATCACTTCCTGTATTTCACCGCACTTCGCAATGCGCCGGCGGTGGAGGCGGGATTAATCGCCTATCTCTGGCCCCTACTGATCGTCGTCGGCTCTGCGCTGCTGCCGGGCGAAAAGCTGCGGTGGTATCACGTGGCGGGAGCGCTTGCCGGGCTCTGCGGCACGTTTCTCATTGTCGGGCGAAACGGGATTGATTTCGACAGCGCCCATGCGGTCGGCTATGGTGCGGCTTTCCTCTGTGCCTTCACCTGGTCCGGCTACTCGCTGTTGACGCGGCGCTTCGATGCGGTTTCGACGGATGTCGTCACCGGCTTTTGCCTTGCGACATCCGTTCTATCGCTTTTCTGCCATCTCGGCCTGGAGGCAACTGTCTGGCCCGAAACGGCCTTCGAATGGATGGCGGTGGCCGGTCTCGGACTTTTCCCGGTCGGTGCCGCCTTTTATGCCTGGGATTTCGGCGTCAAGAACGGCGATATTCAAATTCTCGGTGCCGCAAGCTATGCGGCACCGCTGCTGTCGACGCTGAACCTGATGCTTTTCGGCTTTGCGGAGCCGAGCTGGCGCATCGCGATCGCTTGTGCGCTGGTGACCGGGGGTGCCGTTCTCGCCGCACAGGAGATGTTCCGCCGCAAGACTGCCGCGGATCAGCCCGCAGCGGCCGAATAAGCTCAATTGCCGGGCTTCCAGTTCGGCGGCGCCATCTCGAATTTCGAGAATTCGAAGCCTGGCGCGACCGTGCATCCGACGACCGTGAAATCGCCAAGCGTTTCGGCGGACTGCCACCAGTTTGCCGAAATGATCGCCTGCGGCCGCTCGCCGTTGAGGATGTCGGTCCCGAGCCTCAAGGTTTCACTCGCCATGCCGTCTTCGGACCGGTGGAGCGCCAGAGGCGCACCGGCGTAGTAGTGCCAGACTTCCGCCGCATCGTGGACCCTATGCCAATGCGAGCGTTGTCCCGCCTTCAGCAGGTAGTAGATTGCCGTCGAGTTGCCTCGTTCACCGCCGTTTTCGTCCCAAAAGTCTCCACATACCAGCCGCCTTCCGGATGCGGCCGCATCGAAAGCGTTTCGATGATGCTCCTCGGGGGAACATCATCAGAAATTGTCCTTGCGCTTGCGGATTTCCGCAAAGACTTCCTCGTTCGTCCTGCTTTCCATGAGCAGGTTGCGGCGGATCGCGGGATCGCCGGCGCGGAGGAACGGATTGGTTTCCTTTTCGAGCGCGAGCGTCGTCGGGATCGTAAATTTGCCTTCGGCGCGCAGCGCTTCGATCTCTGCGGCGCGGCTCTTCAGGCGCTCGTTGTCCGGATCGATCGTCAGCGCGAAGCGGGCGTTGGACAGCGTATACTCATGGCCGAAATAGATCGCCGTCTCATCCGGCAGGACTGCCAGTTTCTGGAGCGAGTGCCACATATCCGCGGCGGGACGTTCAAAGAGGCGGCCGCAGCCGAGTGCAAAGAGGGTGTCGGCGGCAAAAAGCAGCTTGTCGTCCGCGAAATGGTAACAGATATGGCCGGCGGTATGGCCTGGGGTTTCGATGACCTTGACCGTATGGTCGCCGAAGAGGAAGCTGTCTCCATCGGCCATGGTCTTGTCCAGGCCGGGAATTGCAATAGCTTCGTTGACCGGGCCGATGATCTCGCAGCCGAACTGCTCCTTCAGCGACAAGTTGCCTTCCACGTGGTCAGTGTGGTGATGCGTGGTGAGGATATGCGAGATTTTCCATCCGCGCCGCTTTGCAGCGGATGTCACAGCTGCCTCTTCCGGCGCATCGATCGACGCCGTCAGGCCCGTCTCGGGATCATGCACGAGAACGCCAAAATTGTCGGATCGGCAGGGAAAAACTTCTAATTCCAAAGGTTTCATTGTCTAAGCGGCCTCTTTCCTAAGAACATGCCCGGAATGTAGAGGCTCCGGCCTTGAAGTCCAACCGCCCACTGATAACATTTATCGCGATGCACACGGATATTGTCGATCTGCGCCAGTTCTACCATTCCGAGCTCGGCCGCTTCGCCGAGCAGTCGATAGCGATGGCGCTGTCGTCGCTTTGGGTACGCCTGCCTCAGGAGCGGCTGGTCGGCATCGGCTATGCCGTGCCCTTTCTTGATCGGTTCTGCGCCGATACGGAGCGCACCTTCGCCTTCATGCCCGCCGGGCAAGGCGCTGTGAACTGGCCCATGGGGTCGCTGTCATCGACCGCTCTCATCTTCGATGAAGAATTGCCGCTTCCCGATTCTTCCGTTGATCGTGTGCTGATGGTTCATTCGCTGGAATTTGCCGAAAGTCCACGGGAGACGTTGAAGGAGCTCTGGCGGGTGCTTGCGCCCGGCGGGCGCCTTGTCATCGTCGTGCCGAACCGGCGCGGCGTCTGGGCGCGCATGGAGCATACGCCCTTCGGCTCCGGCCGCCCCTATTCGCGCGGCCAGCTTACGAATCTGCTTCGCGAGACAAATTTCACGCCTGGGGCCACCGCGGAGGCGCTGTTCTTTCCGCCGTCGAAGCTTCGTGCGGTTCTGAGCCTCCGTCGCGGTTTCGAGCGCATCGGCTGCGCGCTCTGGCCGGCCTTTTCCGGCGTCATCATCGTCGAGGCGCAGAAGCGGCTGTACCAAGGCCTGCCGGTCGCTGCCCGCGCGTCACGCCGCGTCTTCGTTCCGGTTCTTGCTCCGCATGGCGTTCCGACGACGCGCAGCCGCTAAGTCTCACTCGACAAAGGCCGCTTTCCGTTTTATTGCCACAAGGCAATTTCCAGCCGGTATTTCCGGCATTTTTTCCAAGGTCGATCCTATGAGCGTTGAGAAGAGCAAGCCCGTTCCGCGTCCCGGTATTCTGGATATCGCAGCCTACGTGCCGGGCAAGGAGCATGCGCCGGGCGTTGCCCGCGTCTACAAGCTCTCGTCCAACGAAACGCCGCTCGGCGCAAGCCCGAAGGCAATCGAAGCCTTCCGTGGAGCTGCCGGCCATCTCGAACGCTACCCGGACGGCCAGGCGCTCGAACTGCGCGAGGCGATCGCCGCAGTCCATGGTCTCAACCCGGCTAACATCATGTGCGGCAACGGCTCGGACGAGCTGCTCGGGCTGCTTTGCCACGTGTATCTCGGTCCCGGCGATGAAGGGATCATCACCGAGCACGGCTTTCTCGTCTACAAGATCCAGATCATGGGCGCGGGTGCGACGCCCGTCGTGGTGAGGGAGAAGGATCACACGGTCGACGTCGACGCGATCCTCGCTGCCGTGACGGAGAAGACCAAGATCGTCTTCATCGCCAATCCCGGCAATCCGACCGGTACCTATATCCCGGTTAGCGAAGTCCGCCGCCTGCAGGCCGGGCTGCCGAAGCATGTCGTTCTTGTGCTCGATTCGGCCTATGCCGAATATGTCCGCCGCAACGACTATGAGGCCGGTATCGAGATCGTGTCATCCAATGCGAACGTCGTCATGACCCGTACTTTCTCGAAGGTCTACGGTCTCGCAGCGCTTCGTGTCGGCTGGATGTATGCCCCGGCCGACATCATCGACGCCGTCAATCGCGTCCGCGGCCCGTTCAACATGAACGCGCCCGCCATTGCCGCCGGCACTGCGGCTATCCGCGATCAGGGCTTCGTTCAGGAAGCGGTGTCGTTCAACCAGATGTGGATCGAGAAGGTCACTTCAGCGCTTGAAACAATCGGTCTCAAGGTCACGCCGTCGGTTACCAACTTCGTTCTCATCCATTTCCCGGATGTCGACGGCAAGCGCGCTGCCGATGCCGACGATTTCCTGACGAGCCGCGGCTACATCCTGCGTGCGGTGCGCAGCTACGGCTTCCCCAATTCGCTCCGCATGAGCATGGGTCCCGAAGAGGCCAATCGCGGCGTCATCGAAGCGCTCGGCGAATTCATGGGACGCCCCGCATGACAGCGCAGTTCGATCGCATCGCGCTGATCGGCATCGGCTTGATCGGCTCCTCGCTTGCCCATGATATCAAGCGTCTGGGTATTGCCAAAGACGTGGTGATCGCCACGCGCAGCGCTGAAACGCTGAGGCGCGCAGAGGAACTGCAGCTCGGCAACCGCTATACGACTTCGGCGGCCGAGGCTGCCAGGGATGCCGATCTCGTCATCGTCTCGGTGCCGGTTGGCGCGTCCGGTAGCGTCGCCCAGGAAATCGCCGGAAGCCTCAAGCCGGGCGCGATCGTCACCGACGTGGGATCGACCAAGGCGTCGGTTATCGCGCAGATGCAGCCGCATATGCCGCCGCATGTGCACTTCATCCCTGGCCATCCGCTGGCCGGTACGGAAAAATCCGGCCCTGACGCCGGTTTTCCCGGCCTTTTCGAGGGCCGCTGGTGCATCTTCACGCCGGTACCGGGTACGGACGAGGCTGCCCTCAAGAAACTGCGGAAATTCTGGGAAAGCCTCGGCTCCAAGGTTGATGAGATGGATGCCGAGCACCATGACAAGGTGCTCGCCATCGTCTCGCACCTTCCGCACATCATCGCCTACAATATCGTCGGCACGGCCGACGATCTGGAAACCGTGACGGAATCGGAAGTCATCAAATATTCCGCCTCCGGCTTCCGCGATTTCACGCGTCTTGCCGCCTCCGACCCGACGATGTGGCGCGACGTCTGCCTGCACAACAAGGATGCCATCCTCGAGATGCTGGCGCGCTTTTCCGAAGACCTTGCCTACCTGCAACGGGCGATCCGGTGGGGCGAGGGTGACAAGCTTTTCGAACTCTTCAGCCGCACCCGCGCCGTTCGCCGCTCGATCATCCAGGCGGGACAGGACGTGGACACGCCGGACTTCGGCCGCCCGCACCCGCAAGAGCAGAAGAAGAGCTGAGCCTCAGATCGGTGGAATAGAGCCGAGCGGGATGAAGCCGCCAACCGTGGCGAGGCCATGATTGACGACGAGATCGACCGAAACCCTGTCCCCGCCGACTGCGAGCGCCTTCAGAAGCTTGGCGGCTGTGTCGACAGTCTTGGCGATTTCCGGGAAGGCCTGCTTCATGCTATCGCGCCAGGGCCCTAGTTTCTCGATTTCGAGCTTGAACTTGCCAGACAGGAAGCCTTGCTCGTCGAAGGAGAACGGACCCGTCAACGTCATCACTTTGCCGTCGCCGATGTCGGCCACGACCTTGCGCAGCTCTCCGCTCGCCCCGTAAAGTCCCTGCTGGTCGCTGCCGTCGATCATGCCGGCCTTGCCCGCAAGCGTGACATCGGCGCTCGCTGAAAATTTCGGGAAGACCTGCGGCCAGTCCTTGATGGCGGCATTTGCATCCTGAAAGGAGAGGGCGCCATCGAGATCGCCTGCATTCTGGCGCAGATGTATTTCGGTGCGAGCGGCATCGACATCGATCGTCTGGCCTGTCTGGGAGGAGACGGCGGTAGCCTTCAGGCCTTCGATGACCGTCGAGGTGCGGTCGACGCCTTTCAGCTTCGTCACCAGACTAGACTGTAGATTTGCCCACTGTGCGGAGATCGACAGGCCATTCGCGGTGCGGATTTGGGCCGGCGAGTCGAGCTCCCAGACGATGTGGCCCGGGGCGTAAACCTGTGCTGCGGAGCGAAGCTCGCCAAAGGAGGCGGAGACACCATTCGTTTTGTCATCCACATCCACTTTCGAGCAAAACAGGCCAATGCGGAACGGATAGCCGCGGAAGTCGATATCGGCGCATTCGCCGCTGACCCCTGCCGTCGTGCGCGGCGCGATTGCTCTCAGCACCGTCTCCTTGAGCTGACCAGCTGCAAAGTACCAGCCGCCGGTATAGATCGCGATGAAGAGAACGATGCCCAAGCCGAGCAACCAGAATTTTCTGCCGCTGCCGGATTGGCTTGACGCTGCCATGATGGTTCTCCAATGGTGAATTGCGAATGAGGGAATTTCGGTCTGGCCTGCGATATGGACGAATTTTGGGTGTTTGGCTACGGATCGCTGATGTGGAATCCGGGCTTCGAGTTTCTTGAGCGGTCTCAGGCTCTGGTTTACGGCTACCGGCGCTCGTTATGCGTCCATTCCTGGGTCCATCGCGGCACGCAAGAAAATCCGGGTCTCGTGCTCGGCCTCGATCGCGGCGGCTCCTGCCGGGGAATGGCGTTTCGCGTGGCTCCCGAGAAGTGGGATGAGGTGATCGACTATTTGCGCGCCCGTGAGCTCGTGACCAACGTCTATCTGGAACGCCAGGTGCAGCTCGTGCTTCCCGGCCGCCGTACGATCAAGGCTATCGCCTACATCGTCGATCGCGGCCATCCGCAATATGCCGGCGCGCTCGAAGCGCTTGCCGCTGCGCGCGTTGTAAGCGAGGCAAAAGGGCAATCAGGCCCGAACGACGCCTATGTTTTCAATACGCTTGCTCATCTGAAGGAGATGGGCATCCGCGATCACTGGTTGGAGGAGGTGGCTGGGGAGGTCGAGCGGCTGCGCGCGGCCTGAAAGGCTCTAAGCCGAGGCTGCCTTCGCGCTGCGCAATTGCGCCAACCGTTCGACGGCTGTCGGCGGCAGCGGCAGGTGCGGGTTGCGCTCCACCGTATCGATCAAGAGCTCGTCGCTCGCCTTCTCGGTCACGCTGATCAGATGCTCGAAAAACGCATCCGGGTCCATGCCGGGCTGAATGGCAGGCAGGATGCGAACCTTGAAATGGCCGGGGCGGCGCACGGCGCTGCGGCGCGGCCAGAAAAGGCCGGGATGCATGGCGACCGGCACGACCGGGATGCCGAGATCCCGATACATGCGCGCAATTCCGTACTTGTAGAGCGGCTCGGCGCCCGGCGGACGGCGCGTCCCTTCCGGATAGATGATCAGCTGACGGCCTGTCGCCAGTTCCTCCCTGGTGCGCTTCAGCACCTCCACCATAACCTTGCCGCGTGCCCCGCGATCAACCGGGATCATGCGTTGCTTCTTGGCGTACCAGCCGAAAAGCGGGATCCACATCAGTTCGCGCTTGAGGATATAAACCGGGTCTCTCAGCCATGGCAGCAGAGCGTAAGTGTCCCAGAAGGACTGGTGCTTCGGGGCCAGAATGAAACTGCCGTCCGGCAGGTTCTCCATGCCCTCGATCTCGAAGGTCGTCCCGACGATTTTTTCCATCAGCCAGTGGTTCGAAAGCGCCCAGTTCTTCGGGATCGCATAGGCCGTTTTCCGAGGAACGATAAAATAATAGGGCGAAAGCACGATCATCCGCAGGATCAGATTGGAGTAGAAGATCGTGTTGAAGAGAACGGAACGCAGGGCGATCATGAAATTTTCCAAAGCCAATATCGGCGCAGAGGCTGCTCGCACTGCCTACACGATAACGGCTGCCATAAAAAGCGCTCGATGAAAATCAGTTTTGGCCCGCAATACTTGCGGAGCGAAGGCCAGGATGGCGCCCAAAGCCGGTCATGTTGCGCGCAGCTGCCAGAAGCACCTTGGCGTATTCGGCGAGCATGACACGAAGCGCGTTCGGATCGGTGAACCAGGCTCTGGTCTTCAGGTCGGAGTTGACGACCGGGTAGGGGATGAATTGCGTTTCGGCATCGACATAGGCAAGTTCAGCCAGGCTGCGCGGCATGTGGTAGTTGTTGGTAACGACCAGAACGCTCTTGTAACCTTTGGCATGGATCCAGTTCGAGGCTTCCTGCGCATTGCCCATCGTGTCGATTGCGTCGTAGCCGATATCGACGCAACAACTGAAAAGCTCGGCCGAGGCGGATGTGGTCTTGCGAATCTGTGCCGGCGTTGTGGATGGGTGAACGCCAGATATGAGCAGCCTCTTGCCCGCGCCTTTCTCCAGCAGGACGACGGCCTGATCGATACGCTGATAGCCCCCGGTCAGAACGACGATGGCATCGGCTTTCGGTTCCGCCGGAGGTTTCAAGGTTGTAACGAAGTCGGCAAATCGCAGAAAGCCGCCGAAGAGAAGCGCAGTGGCGAGCACACAGGTGAACCCGCCCCACCTCAACATCCGGCGGATGGGACCACGACGCGGGGTCTCGACACGGTAGCTCGCAAGCGCCGGGTCAGGACGAATCGGATTGCGTCTGGTTTGGCCCATTGTCATAAATCGTGAATATACGCAGATTGCGGCAGGGAACAGACACTTTCGTGGCAAAAAAGGCAGGGCCTTTCAGTTCGCGATACCATCGGTTCGCGTCGGGTCCGAACGTAAGGTATCGATTTCATAGATCGTGCGCATCACCGTGAGCCGCGCCGTAAGCGTCGTCAGCAATGCAATGACGATCATCGTCGCGAAAATACCGAGATAGCCGAGGGCTCCGACCGAGAAGGTACCGAAGAGGGCCGTTGCCTGATCGGTCTGCGGTGTTGCGAGCGTGCGGCTTTGCAGGAAACCCGCGGCAAGGAAGAAGAGCGCCGCCAAGGCGCTGCCGATTGCCGATCCCTTGAGGCTGATTTTCAGGAAATGCTTCTGAAATTCGGTTGCGACGAAAGAACTTTCGGCACCGACGAAATGCAGGACCTCGACGATATGCCGGTTGCCGGAGAGCGCCCCACGCGTCGCAAAAACCACTGTCAGCACCATCGCGGTGAAGACGAGGAGCAGGATGCCGGTGCCGATCATGACCGTTGTATGGGCCATTGATACGAGGCGATCGACCCATGTGCGGTGATCGTCCAGTGAGGCCTGGGGAATGCTCTCCTTCAAGAGCGAGCGCATCGCGTCGAAATCCGGCGGGTGCGCCTCGTCGATCGTGATGATCACAAGACGGGGGACAGGAAGCTCCTTGATATCAAGGCCGCTGCCGAGCCATGGTTCCAGGAGGCGTGCCGTTGCCGCCTCATCGACGATCTGGCTGCCCTTCGTGCCGACGAAGGTCATGGCGATGTCGCGCGCCTGCGTCAGCGCTTTTTCCATGTCGAGCCCGTCATCCGGCTTGATCTGGATGGTGATCTCGCGGGAAATCTGGCTCTCCCAGCTGGCCGCCGTCGAGCGCACCATGCTGACGCCGCCAAGCGTCAGGCAGGCGAGGAAGGCCATGATGGTGATGACCACCGTCAAGGCATTGCCCTGAATGTTGGAGGGCGGCAGGATCGGCCCCGTTGGCCGCACGCGCATCTCCGCCCGCTTCTGCTGGGCTGGGGCGGCGCTTTGCGCGCGGTCGTTTGATACGGGCTCAGTCATAGACGTCAAGATGCCCTTCCGAAAGGATCATGCGGCGGGCCTCCACCTGATCCATCAATGCCAGATCGTGCGTCGCGATGACGACGGCCGTTCCAAGGCGGTTGAGTTCGAGAAAGAGGTTCAGTAGCCGGCGCGCCATCGGCGGGTCGACATTGCCGGTCGGCTCGTCGGCCAGCAGAACCTCCGGCCGGTCAATCAGCGCGCGGGCGATTGCGGCGCGCTGCTTCTCACCGCCGGAAAGCACCGGGGGAAGCACATTGATGCGTTCGCCAAGCCCCACCCATTTCAGCAGTTCCAGCACATCGGTTTTGTAGGAGCTCTCGTCCTTGCCCCGCACACGAAGCGGCAGCGCCACGTTCTCATAGGTCGTCAAGTGATCGAGCAGGCGGAAATCCTGGAAGACGATGCCAACGCGGCGGCGAAGCAGCGGCAGCTCCGGTCGCGGAATGTCGGAGATATCCCGCCCGAACATGCGGATCAGGCCACGCGTCGGCTGCAACGACATGAAAAGCAGACGCAGAAGCGTCGTCTTGCCGGCACCTGAAGGCCCGGTCAGGAACTGGAAGGACTTTTTCGGGATGTCGAAGGTCAGGTCCCGGAGAATCTCCGGCCCCATGCCATAGCGCAAACCGACATTCTCAAAGTGAATCAAAAGGCAGCCCAGTCTTTCATGGTTTCACCCCATCGACTTGTTAACCAACACCGTTAACAACTGGTAAATTTCGGCGGAAAGACGCCCCTCTTAAGGCCAATTAGCGAAAGATTAACCATTAAAACTTACGACTGGGCAGGATTCGTTTCAATGCCCGGTTTTCGGCTGTGCACTGAAACCATGTGCAGATGGGAAAGGCCGTCAACATGGAAGCATCATCCTTCAGGCGCCAGGCGCCGGGTTATGCCCACGATTTCCTGCCGCCGGAGCCTGCCGCGCGCCAGATTCGCCACCGCCAGCGGCCGGCCGATGTGGCCGACGCCGAATTCGTCGTCATCGGCCAGCGAGGCCAGAGCTTCAACGCCAGAAGTTTCAACGACGCGCGCAAGCGTGCAGCTACCGGCAAGTCATCCACGCCGCCTACGGCCGTTTCCAAAACTGCCGCGTTCCTCAAGGATGCCGAAGAATGGCTGCAGCAGGCTTCGCTCAAAAGCTTCGCAGCCCTCGTTTTCATGCTTTTCATCCTCGTCTTCGGCTTGGCGGGTGGTTTCTCCGGCCTGTCGCCGGATGACACCGCCGCCTCAGCCTCGCCGATTCACTTCACGCATGTCACGGTGACGCCGCGCGATGCGAATGGCATGCGAATTCTGGTGATCAACGGTATCATCGAGAACGATAGCGGTACGACCCAGACCGTCGGACCGATCCGCGCCGATTTGATGACCGATGATCGGCTGGCGGCGAGCATCGTTATCAATCCGCCGGCGAAGGTTATCTATGGCGGCGAGAGCCGTGGTTTCTCTGCGCGCGTGCAGCACTCTGGTGGAAAAATGCCGGAAGTCCGGCTTTCGTTCATGCCCTAGGGTGTTTCTGCGCTGCTAATGTGCTAACGGCATACCCTTCGTTTTCATGGAGCAAGCCGTATGCCTGTTGTGCGCGGAAAAAACATCGAGCCTCTTTTCACCGCCGAGCAGATCGCCGAGCGCAATCACGAGATGGCAAAGCAGATTGCCGCAGGTCCGACAAAAGACCTGCTCGTCATCGCCGTGTTGAAGGGCTCCTTCATTTTCGCCGCAGACCTGATCCGCGCGCTGCACGATAGCGGGCTTGCGCCCGAGGTCGAATTCATCACGCTTTCGAGCTACGGAACAGGAACAGTTTCGCAAGGTGTGCGCATCGTCAAGGATATCGACAGCGACGTTAAGGACCGCGATGTGCTGCTGATCGACGATATCCTCGAATCCGGCCGTACGCTGCTTTTCGCCAAGGAACTGCTTTACGAGCGCGGTGCGCGCAACGTCAGCATCGCCGTGCTGCTCGACAAGAGCGTCAAGCGCAAGGAAAAGCTCGAGGCGGATTATGTCGGCTTCGAATGCCCGGACTATTTCGTCGTCGGCTACGGCATGGATGTCGCCTATGCCTTCCGCGAACTGCCGTTCGTCGGCGTGGTTACCGGCGACGCCTGATCTCATCGGCTTCAAGACGGGTTGTTAACCATCCCGTCCATCGCCTTCTGTCCGTTTACCGATCGAAAAGGACCGCCGTGCAATTTCCGCTTCGGGGCATGAAGACGGAGCGATGCACATCATGGCAAAAATTCTGATCACGGAAGACGAGGATTCGCTTCGCTCTTTCGTAGCCCGGGCCTTGCGCCTTGACGGTCATGAGACCGACGAAGCAGCCGATGGCGCGGAGGGACTGGAGAAGCTGAAGGACGGGGTCTACGACCTGCTGCTTTCGGATATCCGCATGCCGGTCATGGACGGCATAGAGCTTGCGCATCAGGCGAAATCCGCCTTTCCGGCGCTTAAAATCCTGCTGATGACCGGCTATGCCGAGCAGCGTGAGCGCGCTGACGATCTTGCGGAGAAGATCGTCGATGTCGTGTCGAAGCCTTTTGCGCTTCCGGATATCCGCAAAGCAGTTGCCCGGGCGCTGGCTGCCTGACCGCGGGCAGCCTCAATTCTCGTCCGGTACGAACTTGCCTTCGTAGCGAACCCGGAAATTCCGCCTGTGAAAATCCTGCTCGAAGCAGACGAAGACCAGCTCTATGTCGTTGCCGCTGTCGCGCTTGCCAAGAAGGCTTAGCGTTATCACCACAACGCCGCTGTAGCCGCGCGTCAGCCGGAAGGCCGCATTGCGGATCTCGGTTGCTTCCGGATCCTTGCGGTCGTCGCGGCGTTCATAGATCACCCAGAAGCGGGCGGCATCCCATGTTTTTCTGAGGATCTCGCTGACCTCGGCCTTGAACTCCTCGGCGTGCATCGCCGGTCCCCAGGAGAACGCCGTCTCGCCGGCGTCGCTGACGACGTTGAGATAGCCGTCATACTGACAGGCGCCCGAGAGCGCCTGCTCGATCATCTCGAATGCTGAGTTTTCGCTGATTGCAGTCTTGAAGAGAATTGCCATCGAATCGCTATCGTCCGTCCACCGTCGGGCAGACATTACGAAGCTCATCGAAAAACGGAAGCGTTTCAGCTGCCGGCTCACTGAATATCCAGCAGCCGCTCCAGGTAGCGCCGCTCCATCTCCTGTGTCGGATTGTTTCCGAGTTTTTCGCGGATTGCATCCAGGATTTCGCGTGCGCGCTGCACGTCGATCTCGTCAGGCACCTTGACCTGGTCGCCGAAGTCCGGACCATCGGCGCGGCGCGGGCGGCCGAGCGGGTCGCGGCCGTTCTGGTTGCCTTGGCCGACTTGCCCTTGCGATCCTTGGCCCTGCTGGCCCTGCTGCGCCTGCATCATCTGGTTCATCATGTCCCGGGCGCCCTGGCGCAGCGCCTCCAGCGCGCGGCCCTGGCCCTGAACTGCAGGTTCGCCGCGGCCCTGGCCGAGTTCGCGTCCGGCGCCTTCCATTTCGCGCTGTGCCTGACCGAAGCCCGGGCCGGGCTTCATGCCCATGTCGCCAAGGCCCTTCTGCAACTCGCCGAGCTGCTTGGCGAGCGCATCCTGCTGCGCGCGCAGCTGCTTCAAGGCTTCGCGCAGCTGCTCCTCGGTCATCTGGTCCGAGGGCGACTGGCCCTGTTCGCCGTTCTGCCCCTGCTGCTGATCCTGCGGCTGGCCATCCTGGCCCGGCATCATTTCATCCAGCAGCGGATCGTTCATGCCCATGTTGCGGGTCGCCCCGCTGCATGCGGTCCTTCAGCTGCTGGTCCAGCTTGAAAGTCTGCTCCATCAGCTGCTGCTGGTCGCGGAGGATCTGGCCGAGCTTGTCCATCTGCTGGCGCATCTGGCTGTTGTCGCCCTGCTGCTGCTGGCCTTGCTGCGGGCGGCCTGCCTGCAGGTTGTTCATCATCCGCTGCAGTTCGGACAGCATCTGTTGAGCGGCGTCGCGGTTTCCTGAGCGCGCCAGATTCTCGATCTGGTCCATCATGCGTTCCAGATCCTGCTGGCGGATGATGTTCTGCGCGTTCTGGTTCGGCTGCATCGGCGCATTCTGCATGCGCTGGGCCAGTTCCTTCATATACTCATTCATCGCCTTGCGAAGCTCGTCCATGAGCTTCTTGATCTCCGCGTCCGGCGCATTGCGCTGGAGCGCATCGGCGAGGTTCTGCTGGGCATTGCGCAGGTTGCGCTCGGCGAGCGACAGGTCGCCATCCTCCATGCCGAGCGCGATATCCCAGAGATAATCCGCCGTATCCTTGAGCTGCTCGTCGTTGCGGGCAAGCTTCATGCGCGTGCGGGCGGATTCCAGCAGCAGGTAGTTGGTGAGGTTGGGGATCGTCTCCTCGGGCCGGATCGTCAGCGCCTCGTTGAGCGCGATCGCCTCCGGCATCTTGCGGGTATCGAGCGCAAAGACCTGACGCTCCTCGGCAACGGCGGCGGCCAGCGGCTCGTTGAACGGACGTGACGGCAGCGTCATTTCGTGCGGCGGGCTTCGGCCGGTCTGGCCTGCTGCATCCTTGGCAACAAGCGTGATGCGCACGCGCTTGCCTGCAAGCGGATGCTCGGTCAGGTTCTTGCTGGTGACGGCCTTGGCGTCGCGCGCATTGCGGCGCGGAATGTCCAGCCGGAAATCGGGCAGCGGATAAAGCGGCTTTGCCTCCGGATCGGATTCGACCGGCACGATTTCAGCCCGCGCCTCCTGCACGCCGTAATCGTCCTTGACCCTGAAGCCGATCTCCAGCGCGCCGTTGACGCTGCGTTTGGGCAATCCGTCGAAAGCGATCTCGGGCGCCTTGTCGGGAATGACATTGAAGCTCCAGGTGCGGCCGTTGACGAGCAGCGCGCCGTTCTCCTCAAGTTTCATCACATGCGTCTGTGCAGCAAGCGCCGGCGTGGCGGGCGTGGAAGCAGCCTGCGGCTGTGCCTTGCGGGCGTGTGGGCTGTTGCTTTGCCTCCGCAGCGATTTCCTGCGCCTCGCCGGACTCCTTCTTAAAGAGAACCTTTTCAGCCACCTGCCCGCCGCTGACACGCACCGTCAGGTTCGAGAACTGCGGAATGCTGATGGCGCCCTGCTCGGAGCCGGTTGCCGTCAGATAGACCGGCGCACGGCCGGTATAGGATGGCGGCGTGACCCATGCGTCGATGCGCACTGCCGGGTTGCTTGCCGCCGGTGGGGCGGGCGGCTGCAGGGCATCGGTGATCGAGCCGCCACTGGTTGAAAGCGAATAACCGAAGGCGGTGACGACAAGAAGGGCCGGGATGGCGCGCAGCGCGAAACGGTCATGCGTTGCGATGTCCGGGCGGGGAAAGCCTGCATCAAGCGCTGCGATCTTCTCCGCCATGCGCGTCTGGTGCTCGCGCCAGAGCGCCTTTGCGACCGGCGTATCGAAAGCCGGCTGATCCTCCTGCACCGTCACCGGCTGATGCGGCAGGCCATTGCGCTCCTCAAGCAGGCGGTCGGCTGCGGCGGTGTTCGGCCAGCGCAGCTTGCGAAACGGAACGAGCGAAGCGAGGAAGGCAATGCCGAAGGCAATCAGCAGGCCGACACGCGCGAAATCGGGAATGGAACGGAAAAGGCCGAACCAAGAAGCGGCAAGATAAAGGGCAACGACCGAAAGAACGGCGACGAGAGACGGCAGGATCTGCTCGGAAACGAGCACCAGGCGCGCGAAGAACCGCTTTACCGCCACCAGCCTCGCAAGAGAGGGCCTGAGGGCAAATGCACCATGTCTTTGCCTGCGGGGGCTCTTCTTCAATCCGGTCTCCGCCATTTGATGTTAGAGTAACAGAGGGCGCGTCCGGCGATTGCTGGGCAATACGCTCGCATCGCGGCAAGGATAACACTCTTTGTGGCGAAGACGAGGGCAAGCGGCCGGCAAAGCCGGTTTTTCATGTCTATTTGAGAAAAAGTGATGAGTTCGTCAGTCGAGCCAGGCGGGCACGGAGTCGAGACCGATCAATTCCTCATAGGTCCCGCGAGGACGAATCACGTGGAAATCGGCTCCCTTGACCAGAACTTCCGGTATCAGCAGGCGGCTGTTGTAGGTGCCGGCCTGCACCGCGCCATAGGCGCCGGCGGAGCTGACGGCGATCAGATCGCCGGGCTTCGGCATCGCCATTTCGCGGTCGAGCGCCAGATAGTCGCCGGTCTCGCAGACCGGGCCGACGACATCGGCCTTGATGCGCGGTGCGTTGGCCGCCGAGATCACGACCGGCCGGATCTCGTGATAGGCCTCGTAGAGCGTCGGGCGGATCAGGTCGTTCATCGCGGCGTCGACGATGACGAAGGTCTTCTCGCCGCCGTCCTTCACATAGATGACTTCGGTGACCAGGATGCCGGCATTGCCGACGATCAGGCGGCCGGGCTCGGTGACGATCTTGCAGTCCAGCCCGCGCAGCTGGTTCTTGACGATCGCGGCATAGGCCTCGGGCAGCGGCGGCGGGTTGTTGTCGTCCTTGTAGGGAATGCCGAGGCCGCCGCCGACATCGACGTGGTGAATGGTCGTGGCCGTCGGCGCGCAGCGTATCGACCAGCTCGCGCAGCAGCTTGAAGGCGTCGTCGAAGGGCTGCAGCTCGGTGATCTGGCTGCCGATATGCATGTCGATGCCGGTCACCTCGATGCCGGGCAACTTGGCCGCCTGGGCATAGACGGCGCGGGCGCGCTCCCAGGAAATGCCGAACTTGTTTTCCTTCTTGCCGGTCGAAATCTTCGCATGCGTTCTGGCATCGACATCCGGGTTGATGCGGAAGGAGACCGGGCGCCTTCTTGCCCGCCTTGACGGCGCGCTGATTGAGGATTTCGAGTTCCGGCTCGGATTCGACGTTGAAGCAGTAGATGCCGGCTTCGAGCGCGAAATCCATCTCGCGCGGCGTCTTGCCGACGCCGGAAAACATGATGCGGCTTGCCGGAATGCCGGCGGCGAGCGCGCGGCGCAGTTCGCCTTCGGAGACGACGTCGATGCCGGCGCCGAGCTTGCCGAGCGTCTTCAGCACCGCCTGGTTCGAATTCGCCTTCATCGCGTAGCAGACCATGGAGTCGATATCGGCGAAGGCTTCGGAGAAGACCCGGTAGTGGCGCTCCAGCGTTGCGGTCGAATAGCAATAGAAAGGCGTGCCGACCGCCTTGGCGATCTCCGGAACGGGGACGTTCTCGGCGTAGAGGATGCCGTCGCGATATTCGAAATGGTTCACGGGAGTAAGCCTGTTAAAGCAGGGGATCGAGGAAGAAGGGCTTGTCGACGGTGCCCGGCTGTTTCGTCGGCTTCGACGCGTCGCCTTCCTTCGTCGGCGCATCGCGCTCGGCGGATCGAGATCGCCCTTGCGTCCGCATCCGGCAACGGCAAGGCCGATGACGGCAAGAGCAACCGTCAGGCGGATGAGGTGCGTCGAAGACTGGTCTGCATCGGGGTCCTCGTATCGAAGCGGTCAGCAAGTTCTGGACATCTTCATAGCGAAGTTTATCCAGGCCTTGTGCACCCTGATTGCTTATCGTCAGTTGCGGGCGCGCCAGCAGGCGATCTGCTTGCGCACTTCGGACGGCGCCGTGCCGCCGAAGCTCTTGCGGCTGGCGACCGAGGCCTCGACCGTCAGCACGTCGAAGACCTTGTCGGTGATGTCAGGATGGATCGCCTGCAGGTCGGCGAGCGGCAGTTCGGCGAGATCGCAGCCCTTGCTTTCGGCCAGCGCCACGGCGCGGCCGGTCACATGATGGGCGTCGCGGAAGGGCAGGCCGGCCTCGCGCACCAGCCAGTCGGCAAGGTCGGTCGCGGTCGAATAGCCGGAGCCGGCGGCCGCCTTCATGCGGTCGGTGTTGATGGTCATGTCGCGCACCATGCCGGTCATGGCGGCGATCGCCAGTTCCAGGCTCTCGGCGGCGTCGAAGACCTGTTCCTTGTCTTCCTGCATGTCCTTGGAATAGGCGAGCGGCAGGCCCTTCATGATCGTCAGCAGCGCGACCAGCGAGCCGTTGATGCGGCCGGTCTTGGCGCGCACCAGTTCGGCGGCGTCCGGGTTCTTCTTCTGCGGCATGATCGAGGAGCCGGTGGAAAACGCGTCCGACAGGCGCACGAAACCGAATTGCGGCGTCGACCAGATGACGATCTCTTCGGCCAGACGCGACAGATGCATGCGCGCAGATCGCGGCGATCGACAGGAACTCGAGCGCGAAGTCGCGGTCGGAGACGGTGTCGATCGAGTTGCGGGTCGGCTCGCGGAAGCCGAGCGCCTTGGCCGTCATGTGGCGGTCGATCGGATAGCCGGTGCCGGCAAGGGCCGCAGCGCCGATCGGGCTTTCGTCCAGATGCTCGATGGCGTGGCGCACGCGCGAGCGGTCGCGGCCGAACATTTCGACATAGGCCATGCAGTGATGGCCGAAGGTGACGGGCTGGGCGGTCTGCAGATGGGTGAAGCCGGGCATGACGCGTTTCGGCATGCTCTTCGGCGCGGTCGAGGAAGGCGGCGATCAGGCCGGTCAGCATCTGTCTCGGTCTTCTGCAGCTCTTCCTTCACCCAGAGGCGGAAGTCGAGCGCCACCTGGTCGTTGCGCGAGCGGGCGGTGTGCAGGCGTCCGGCGGCCGGGCCGATCAGCGTCGCAAGCCGCGCCTCGACATTCATGTGGATGTCTTCGAGCTGGCGGGAGAATTCGAAATTGCCGCTTTCGATCTCTGACAGGATCGTGTTTAGCCCGTGAACGATCTTGTCCTTATCGTCGGCGCGAAATGATGCCTTGATGCGGCGAGCATCGTCGCATGCGCGATTGAACCGCGGATATCCTGGGCGAAAAGCTTCTTGTCGAAACCGATCGAGGCATTTATCTCCTCCATGATCGCCGTCGGGGCCGGAGGCGAAGCGACCGCCCCACATCTGGTTGGAGGATTTGGTGTCCGAAGTGCCGTCGGCCATGAAGATGCCCGCCTTGAAGAATGCATGTCCTGGAGAATGAAATGACGACAAGAAAACGCCTTCGGGCTGCCATCCCTGAAGCTGATCGCGATCGCCGCCGTCGCAGGCCTCATTGCCGGTGCGGCAGCGGTATACGTCAAGGAGACCGGGTCTGGCAATGGCGGCGGTGAAACGGCGTCGGTGCGAATGCATGCGGCGCCAAAGGATCGTTGCCGGCAGATCACGCCGCTCCTGAAGGGCCAGGTGGCCGCCATGGTCGCCGGTCGAACGAGCCGCGCAAGCTTGCCGCGGTCTGCCTTCAAGGGCACCGGACGGCAAGCCGCTGACGCTCGACCGATTTCGCCGGCAAGACCGTGCTCCTCAATCTCTGGGCGACATGGTGCGTGCCCTGCCGCGAGGAGATGCCGGCGCTGAACGCGCTGCAGAAGGCAGATGGGCAGCGACAAGTTCGAAGTCGTGCCGGTCAATATCGATACCGGCGACGACGAAAAGCCGAAGACCTTCCTCAACGAGACCGGCGTCGATGCGCTCGGCTCTATCGGGACGATACGATCGGCGTGTTCAACGCGCTGAAGAAGGAAGGCCTCGCCTTCGGCCTGCCGGTGACGCTGCTGATCGACGACAAGGGCTGCCTGATCTCGGCGATGAACGGCCCTGCCGCCTGGGACAGCGACGACGCCAAGGCGCTGATCAAGGGCGCGATCGGGTTGTAAGCTTTTCGTACGGTCGCCCCGTGCTGTCGGGGCGCACCGACCTACGGCAAAATGTGATTTTCTATTATCCAGGGAGCTGTTATGCGCAGAATTGCGATCGAATTGATCGACCGAATAAATCCTCGCATGTCCGTTAATCTTCGTTTCAAGCGCCAGTTCCATCCTGGCAGCGCTTCGGAGGTGGCTACTCTTGTGAATTACCTATCCGCTCGGAGCATTTCAGCGGCTGATACGGCGTTTGACATCGGCGCGAACTCCGGCCTGTTTGCCTGCCACTCTCATCGATGTTCGCCGAAGTCGTCTCTGTTGAGCCCAACATTGAGCGCGCCCGTTTTTTGCAGCGCGCACTTCCTGACAACGTGCGGGTAGTCTGCGCCGCGTGTGGGAGCGAGAACTCTGTCGCCGTGCTGACCGTTCCCACACGAAAGGATGGGAGTCAAATGCACGGCTTGGGAAGCATCGAGAAACGGGGCGATGCTGCGCTTTTCCACACCAGTGGCGAGCCCGTCGAACTTGTAGAGTGCACTGTTCCCGTCGTTACTGTTGACGCGTGCTCCGGCACTTCTCCCCGCTGGGGAGAAGGGACCCTTGGCGCGCGTTTAGCGCGTCGGAACCGGAACTTCGCCGCGATAGTCGTAGAAGCCGCGGCCGGACTTGCGGCCGAGCCAGCCGGCTTCGACATATTTCACCAGCAGCGGGCAGGGGCGATACTTCGAGTCCGCCAGGCCGTCATGCAGCACCTGCATGATCGACAGGCAGGTGTCGAGGCCGATGAAATCGGCGAGCTGCAGCGGCCCCATCGGATGGTTGGCGCCGAGCTTCATCGCCGTGTCGATGGCATCGACGGTGCCGACGCCTTCATAGAGCGTGTAGATCGCCTCGTTGATCATCGGCAGCAGGATGCGGTTGACGATGAAGGCCGGGAAATCCTCGGCGACCGTGATCGTCTTGTCGAGCGAGGCGACGAATTCCTTGGCGGCGGAGAAGGTCTTTTCGTCGGTCGCGATGCCGCGCACCAGTTCGACCAGCTTCATGACCGGCACCGGGTTCATGAAATGGATGCCCATGAAGCGTTCCGGCGCGGTCGGTGGCGGACGCAAGCCGGGTGATCGACAGCGAGGACGTGTTGGTGGCAAGGATGGCCTCGGGCTTCAGGACCGGACAGACCTGCGTATAGATCTTGCGCTTGACGCTTTCGTCCTCGGTCGCGGCCTCGATGACGAGATCGGCGGGGCGAGATCGTTGATATCGGAGGAGCCGGTGATCAGCGACAGCGCCTTCTTGCGCTCCTCGTCGGTCATCTTGCCGGTCGAGACCTGGCGGGCGAGATTGCCGTTGATGGTGGCAAGGCCGGATTCGATGCGATCGTGCGAAAGATCGTAGATTGAACCTTGTAGCCGGCCGTAGCCGATACCTGGGCGATGCCGCAGCCCATCTGGCCCGCGCCGACAATTCCGATCATTCTTGATCAGCGCGCCCATCTCCAATCCCCCGCTCGGCAGTCGCCCCCGCGCTGCCGCTTTTTCTAAACAATACTGCCGGGCGAAGGATCGCCCGGCAGCAGTAGTAGCCCGATAAAGATAATTTTCCAGCCTTCGCAAGTGCGAAAGAGAAGGCATTTTGCTCGCGGTCAGAGCGCCTTTTCGAGTTCCGGCAGGGCCTCGAAGAGATCGGCGACGAGGCCGTAGTCGGCGACCTGGAAGATCGGCGCTTCCTCGTCCTTGTTGATGGCGACGATGACCTTCGAGTCCTTCATGCCGGCGAGATGCTGGATGGCGCCGGAGATGCCGCAGGCGATGTAGAGCTGCGGGGCGACGACCTTGCCGGTCTGGCCGACCTGCCAGTCGTTCGGGGCATAGCCGGCATCGACGGCGGCGCGCGAGGCGCCGACGGCGGCACCGAGCTTGTCGGCGACCGGCAGGATGACTTCCTTGAACTTCTCCGCCGAACCGAGCGCCCGGCCGCCGGAGATGATGATCTTGGCCGAGGTCAGTTCCGGACGGTCCGACGAGGACAGCGCGTCGCCGACGAAGGTCGAGAGACCCGGATTGGCAGCAGCCGGGATCGTCTCGACCGAGGCCGAACCGCCTTCGGGCGCCGCGGCGAAGGAGGCGGTGCGCACGGTGATGACCTTCTTGGCGTCGGTCGCCTGCACCGTCTGGATGGCGTTGCCGGCATAGATCGGCCGCTTGAAGGTGTCGGCCGAGACGACCTCGATGATTTCCGAGACCTGGGCGACGTCGAGCAGGGCTGCGACGCGCGGCAGCACGTTCTTGCCGACCGAGGTGGCGGCCGAGATGATCGTGTCGTAGGCGCCGGCCAGCGAGACGATCAGGGCGGCGAGCGGTTCGGCCAGGTTGTTGGCGAGTTCGTCGCTTTCGGCGAGCAGCACCTTGGAGACGCCGGAGAGCTTGGCAGCCGCATCGGCGGCGGCCTTGGCGCCCTTGCCGGCGACCAGCACGTGGACGTCGCCGCCGATCTTTGCGGCGGCGGTCAGCGCCTTGGCGGTCTGGTCGGAGAGGCTGGCATTGTCGTGGTCAGCCAGAAGAAGAATGGCCATGATGTATTTCCTTTCTCGAACCTTAGAGGACGCCGGCTTCGTTCTTGAGCTTGTCGACCAGTTCGGCGACCGACTTGACCTTGACGCCGGCCTTGCGGCCCGACGGCTCCTCGGTCTTCAGCACCTTGAGGCGCGGCGTCGGTCGAACGCCGAAATCGGCGGGGGTCTTCTTGTCGAGCGGCTTCTTCTTCGCCTTCATGATGTTCGGCAGCGAGGCGTAGCGCGGCTCGTTCAGGCGCAGGTCGGTGGTGACCACGGCCGGCAGCTTGATCTCGATCGTCTGCAGGCCGCCATCGACTTCGCGGGTGACTGTCGGCCTTGCCGTCGCCGATCTCGACCTTCGAGGCGAAGGTCGCCTGGGCCCAGCCGAGCAGCGCCGACAGCATCTGGCCGGTCTGGTTGCTGTCGTCGTCGATCGCCTGCTTGCCGACGATGACCAGGCCGGGCTGTTCGGCTTCGGCCACGCCCTTGACGATCTTGGCGACAGCGAGCGGCTCGACCTGATCGTCGGTCTCGACCAGGATCGCCCGGTCGGCGCCCATGGCGAGCGCGGTGCGCAGCGTCTCTTCGGCCTTGGCCGGACCGATCGAGACGACGACCACTTCCTCGGCCTTGCCGGCTTCCTTCAGCCGCAGCGCCTCCTCGACGGAGATCTCGTCGAACGGGTTCATCGACATCTTCACATTGGCAAGCTCGACGCCCGAGCCATCCGGCTTCACGCGGATCTTCACGTTGTAGTCGACAACCCGCTTCACGGGGACGAGAATCTTCATGGGGTCCTTCCTTCAACACTGTTCGCTGCAGGAAAATGCGCGCTTCGGCGCCGCTCCGATTGTCGATTGGCGACATCGATACGCGTTTTTCCTCCAAATACAACGCTTCCATGCCGCCGCAGGCAATTTGCATCCGGCAATATATTAACGTTTACGTTCACGTCAATATTGTCGTCGGCGCCGGCCCCAGGGATAAGCGCGTGCATGGCGCGCGCCGCGTCTGCGCCGGTCGTCACGGCGGTGGCCGGTAT
Source organism: uncultured Alphaproteobacteria bacterium (assembly GCA_963838565.1). GTDB lineage: Bacteria > Pseudomonadota > Alphaproteobacteria > Rhizobiales > Rhizobiaceae > Rhizobium. Next base: position 2,646 of record CAWIRO010000009.1, on the reverse strand, counting down.
CGGCGTCGTTCGCTCACCGCGCGTGGGCGTGACGATCTCGCGGTCGAACAGCGGCACGCCCGGCGGCGCAGCACGAGGATCAGAAGCGCGCCGGCGATGATGCCGCCGACATGCGCGCCCCAGGAGACGTCGCCGTCCGGATCGATCGCCAGCATGAAGAACTGCTGGCCGATCCACAGAAGCAGCGGCATGAAGGCCGGCAGCGGCAGCGGCATGCGGAAGAGCACCAGCACCCAGACCCGCACTTTCGGATGCAGCAGGAAATAGGCGGCGACGACGCCGGAGATCGCGCCCGATGCGCCGATCAGCGGCGCCTCGGATGTCATGCTCGAGGAGGCCGTGGCAGCCAGCGCGCCGGCGGCGGCGCAGAGAAGATAGAAGATCAGGAAGCGCACATGCCCCATCGCATCCTCGACATTGTCGCCGAACACCCAGAGGAACAGCATGTTGGCGGCGAGATGCCAGAAGTCGCCATGCAGGAAGGCATAGGTGATGATAGGTCAGCTGGCTCCGGCACGAGGACGAGGCCCGGCGCCAGCATCGGCGTAGTCGAAGGCGACCGCCGGGATGTAGCCGAGCCCGAGCGATCGTCGCCTTGGACAGCCTGTTCGCTGGCGAGACGCCGGTGAACAGCCAGACCACGACATTGACGAGCGATCAGGCTGATCGTGACGTACTGGACCTTGATGTGCTTCAGCGTATTGGCGTCGTGCAGCGGTATGAACATGAAGGCCTCCCGCCGGCGATCCGTAATCGGCGGGCAAGCCTATCTGTTTTTTCCCGGAACCCAAAGCACATCCGCCTGGCCCCGGTCATTGGCATGCGGGCGGCGACGAAGAGGAAATCCGAGAGCCGGTTGACATATTTCAGCGCCGCCGCGCTGACGATCTCGCCTCGCGTGCGCCGCAAGTGCCACCATCAGCCGCTCGGCGCGGCGCGCGACCGTGCGGGCGAGATGCAGATGCGCGGCCGCCGCCGAGCTGCCGCCCGGCAGGACGAAGGACTTCAGCGGCTCGAGGTCGGCGTTCAGCTGCGTCGATCTCCTCTCGAGCCGCGTCACCTGCGTCGCGATGATGCGCAGCGGCTCGTAGGCCAGCGTCTCGCCGGTATCGGGCGTCGCGAGATCGGCGCCGAGATCGAAGAGGTCGTTCTGGATGCGCATCAGCATCGCGTCGAGCTCGGGCATGCCCGCCGTGTGCAGGCGCGCCAGGCCGATCGCGGAATTGGTCTCGTCGATCGTGCCATAGGCCTCGACGCGCAGATCGTTCTTCAGCCGGCGCGGGCCGGTCGCAGCCCCGTCGTGCCGTCGTCGCCGGTCCTGGTGTAGATCTTGTTGAGCTTGACCATGTCCCCCCTGCACGACCGATCAGGCGGCGCCCGCCGCCGGTCAGCCACAGCGTCAGCATGATCAGGACGACGGCGACCGCCTGCAGCAGGACACGCGGCTGCATCAGCTTGTTGGACGTGTTGCCGATCGCCGCCCTTGAGCATGTTGAAGAGGCCGCGGATCAGGACGATGGCGACGAGGCCCATGACGATGATGGCGAGGAACAGTAGGTGACGGTAGACATTGGCTTTGGCTTTCCTGTGTCAGTCCAGCCAGCGCATCATGCGGTAGAAGAGGTCGGCAGGAAGCAGCCTCTTCAGGAGCACGCCCTGCTTTGCCGGCGTGGTGACGAGATAATGTGGTCTCGGGCGCTTCGACGTTCAAGGCGTGCTTCAGCACGTCATAGACCGCTTCCGGGCCGAGCTTTGCCGGTTGCGGCGGCCTGTGCCGCTGAGCCGCTGCGAGCTGCCGCTCGTATTCCTCCGCATGGACCGAATTGCCTGATGTCGATGTGCGCTTCGATCTTGGTGAGCGCATTGGCGGTGAACCGCGAGGCGATCGGTCCCGGCTCGATCAGGCTGACCTCGATGCCGCTGCCCTGAAGTTCCATGCGCATGGTCAGCTCAGGCCTTCGAGCGCGAATTTCGAGGCATTGTAGGCGCCGCGCCAGCGATAGGGCACGATGCCGAGAATGGACGAGCATTGGACGATCCGGCCGTGGCCCGCGCCTGCGCATCACCGGGATGATCTGCCGCGTCAGCTCGTGCCAGCCGAAGACATTGGTCTCGAACTGCACGCGCAGCGACGTCGGTCGGCAGGTCCTCGACGGCGCCCGGCTGGCCATAGGCGCCGTTGTTGAACAGCGCATCGAGCGTGCCGCCGGTGCGCGCAAACACTCGCCGACCAGGTCGGATATCGTGTCGGTCTTGGTATAGTCCATCAGGAAGGTTTCGATGCCGTCGTTTCGAGCGCGACGATCCTCCCGCGCGCACGGTCGCGAACACCCGCCAGCCGTCAGCCTTGAGCGCGCGGGCGCAATAGGCGCCGATGCCGGACGAGCAGCCGGTGACGATGATGGTGCGCTGTTCCGTCATGGTCGATTTCCTGTACAAATGCTGCCTTGTTTCCCATATTCGGGCCGCAGATACAAGTCCGAGCCGACGGAGCCGTGGAGAGTGGAATGCCGACCTTCCTACGCATGGTCTGGAAGGTCGTCTTCGATGCGATCTGGCATTTCACCGAGGACGACGGCTGGGCGATGGCGAGCCATGTGGCGCTGTCGGTCCTGCTGGCGATCTTCCCCTTCCTGATCTTCGGCA
>CAWIRO010000008.1:0-32029 GCA_963838565.1 uncultured Alphaproteobacteria bacterium | reverse complement strand
CCAGGCGGCGCTGCTCAGCGCGGCGGTGCCGGACAAGGGGGCCGGCGCCGCGCCCGCCCAGAACGGCGCCCCGTCCAACGCCGTTGCTCCGGCCCTCGTTGCGGGCGGAGATATCGCGGCCGAACAAACCGGCGGAGTCACAAGTGCCGCCCGGCCGATCACCCTGTAACCGCCAAAGCGGGGATTTCCCGCCGTCCGATGACGCTCGCGACCGACACCCAGCGCCGAGGCGAGGTCGAGAGCGACATTATGCTCCAGCGCGTCCGCTCCGCGCTCGCGACCCATCCAGGCGCTCGACCTCACCAACATGTCGGAAGAACAGTTCAATGCACTCGAAGCCATCGGGCCCGTCACGCTGATGCTAGCAGGCAAACTCCAATTATTGACCAGGGAAGCACCAGAAAATCCTCCACTCTCTCCAAAACTGCACTGAATTGTGCCGGTCATACAGTGCACAAACGGTGATCCATCTGATGGAATTAATTCGAAGTATTAAGCCAAAGTAAGTACTGGTCCTACGCCGTTATCGCCCGTGACAGCCGGCTGAGAGGACGCCATTTGATATATCGCGTTTTATTGCTGTAGATTGATGGCTAGTGGTGTGGATTTGCCGATGAGCTGCACGCACTGAACCATACAACTGATCAACCTGACTACGGACATCTGCCTTGATTCAATGACATTACCGGGTGATTAATTCAGCATGCTGAAGAAGATCATGATAGCGCTTGGAATTACTGTCGCTGGCTTTGCGCTTGGCGGTATTCTGGTCCGTATGGCTTCTCGGCCGACTGTGCCCAGAAGAGCCGAGGCCCGAATGCCCGGCGTCCAGTCTCGTTTGGCGGATTGTGTGGGCGCGTTCGCTACTTCAGTGGCACGTATAGCCTATTTCGCTTGGCCTTCGCGGAAGCGGCACAACCAAACAAAAGCGGCTCTCACTCGCGCATTTCCAAAGCAGCACTTTATCAGCCGCGTGTATGCCAGCGAAGACGGTCGATATGGGTATCTCCCCCTACGCGCCGGTGAAGACATCTGGCACGAGAGGCACAAGTATCTCCATCAGGAGACGTATTGGACGGCCCCTAAGCTGGGCGAGCAGTCTGGATTTTACGACTTCGTTTTTGTCGAGAGGACCAATGGAAAGGGCTTCTCAGTCCTGCCCGCGAGCTCAACGGAATGTTCCGCAGAAATCACAGTCATCTTTGAATACAGCGCCTTACGACGGTTGCTTACCTCCTTTTGGTGACGGTGCACCGGGTGTTTTCAGAAATCACAATTCCCGTGGTGACACCCGCGCTAACCTCATTTTGCGTGTTTCTGATTGCGTCTATCCGATCCGACCAGGAGGAGCGATGGAAGGATTATTGTTCAACGGCACTCTGGCCATACGTGGCGATGCAAACGACGGAATTGCCTTCGCCTCCATCGGGCCTTTTTATTGGGGCTGTCGAAATTATCGCCAAACGATCAAAGAGCGCTTCGCCAATCACCTTTCGAGAAGAGATAAGGAAAGGCTCGAAAGAAACAGGAACGACCATCCTCCACACGATGTACCTCTTTCCGTTCGGCAGCCTGAAGCAAGCAACGCTTGAGGAACCCAGGTTCATCGACGGCTAGAGCGCGTGGAGTTGTCGTGCCGCTTGGGCCGGTACACTGAAGAAAGACATCGTCCGTGTGCGCGAGGCATAGCCTGCCGCGAGCATGAAGAGAGAGCAGTAGAGTTCAGCATCAGCTTCATTAAGTCTGAGGCATCAAACGTCACGCAACGGGGCGACGCGTCCCATGTAATCTGCCCATTCAGGAAAGCGCTTTACGGTGATACTACTAGCCAGTGAACTGCTGCAAGGGTTGGTTCACATCGGCTGAAGGCGAGTTATTGGGACCTTGGGTTTGCTTGCCGCCGCGAAAGCCATGTATCGCGTTTCAGCGTCGTAAGCAGTCTGTTCGACACTTCGATAGTTTCGAACATAGCGCTTCGCGAAATCTCCGATACCCCACTCCTGATATTGAATGACATGGGTCAACTCATGAGCCCAAAGAACAGGGTTGTAGAGTGCGTCGTTTTGTTCTTTGAAGACAACGACATAGTCAAGCGTAATCGCTGCGGCTTCCCCATAACGAATGGCATTCGCTTGAAGTGTCAGATCGCCGCCTCCGCGGACCCTATAGCGAACAACGTTCAGTATGTGTTCGGGAATGAAACCTTGAAGCTCAGCCCTTATCTCGCTCGGAATGGGCTCGACGCCCTGAGCAAGTGCGTCGTCTCGCGAGCGGACAATCAATTCCTGCAGCACCGGGGCGGTGGCCTCTACCACGGCCTCCTGCACAGCGGTGGAGACGCCTTCTTCTATAGCCTTATACGGCGGTAGCGCGTTCTTAACTTCTCGGTTCAAGTCATCCAACTTGGTTCCGACGCCCGGTGCGACCTTGTTGATCAGATCCCCGAGTAATCCGCCAGAATATGCGGATTGTGCAGAACAAATCGTAACAGCTGCGATTGTACAAGCGATGAGGTCTTGTGCAGCTCTCATTGCTACATCTCCCAGGCTTTAGAGCAGAAGTATGCTCCAACTTTTGGAAGAGTCTAGAAAAGTCTTCAAAGGATCGCATGTCTGCTCCGCGGCGTCTTTCCACCGTCTGGAAACGCGACGCAGGCGGACAGTGTCATGAGTGGCATGCAACCGGACGAGAGCCTGAAAAAGACCGCCTCGGGCTGAGCGAGGCGGTCAAATGCGGACACGACATCCGCCGACCTCGGCGAGAGAGGGGGCCAGAGACACCGAGGCGCTGCTAGTCGCCTCGTCCTAGAGAAAGGTGATGAGGCGATGAGAAAACCTAGCGTGAGACCTGACCTTGAGAAATTATACAGAGGTAGTCCCAATCATAGACCCTTGTATGCCGGTATGGGCGCGGCCACCGTCGGCAACAAAGTCGAGGCTGCCTATCGTCGTAGCGATGCAATCGAGAAGCGCCGGAAAAATGATGTGTCTGTCTCTGCCCGTCGCAAGTAAGCGCGCGTCGAAATTGTCGGCCGCCCGCTAAACCTGTCTATCGCACATAGCCTTTCTAGGCCCCAAACCCATCCGCTGACGACGCGGAGGGTTGGGCGCATCTAAGGACAGACGATGCGGCATCGAGGATGCCCGATAGCGCGGCAGAGCTCTAAGGCTGGGGCTCTGCTGGCCTGTGTCGGCGTGCCTCTCGGTTGATGAAGGGCGATATCGTGGTATGTGATCAGGCGTGGCGGGCTTCACGTGAGATTGCTATATCGAGATTGGCAATCTGACGCTGTATCACGTGATAACGCATGGCGGGTAGCACGCCGTCGCTCAGAGCCGTCTGGACGGCTTCCCTGCGGATCATGGATTCCTCCGAACGGAGATCGCGAACTTCAGCGGGGCTAAGAAGCTTACGCCAGCTGTCGGCCATGATGCGACCGTCGGCGGCACGGATCTCGCCGAGGATTGTGTCCAACCGGGGGTCGGAGATGAACATCGGCATCGGATCAACCAGGGGATCGTCGTCGCCGGGCTCGGGCCGACCCCGATCATCGGGCGGCCATGCTCGCCGGCGTGCGACCCCTGTGAATCATGTGAGCCATGCGAAGCAGCATAGGCGGTTGCGAGAGGGGCAGATATGAAGATGGCGGCGAGCGCCGTTTTAAGGATCAAAGAGCGCATTTTTTGCATCTCCCGAAAAGGTGGAGGACGAATTGTCTCGTCATCCTCCCGTCCGAGGCCGTCCAGTTCCGTCGCGTCGCGTTGGTCATCCATCGCCGGCAGTTCCCGGCCTGCATCAAGAGCCTAGCTGCTTGTGGTCGCTAATTCTAATTAACAAAAGATAATTTTTCGCTGCAGCCGGCAGCCGTTCAAAGGCAGGTAAACAAAAAAGGCCGGGGCAAACCCGACCTTCCTCATCACCTCTATGCCCGTGCCAGTACACATCTCGAAAGAGCGAAGGAAGACCTCCAAAAGAAACGAGCTGCCGAGGAACGAGAAGCGCGCACGAAGGCGGCTCCAAAGAATAAGCCAGCAAAGACGAATATACGGAGAAGACTAAGGCACGCAGTTTGTGAAGAACGCTCGCTGGACGACGCCGGGTAGGGGCCGATCGGAATAAGAGCCAACCGACGATCGCGAAGGAGATGATAAGCTGAGCGGCCGTGGAAAGAAGCGGGGAAGCCTACTTTTGTTCTTTGAAATGTTCAATAAAAACAATTCAGTAAGCAGAATACCTGGCGGAAGAGGTGGGATTCGAACCCACGGTACGGTTTCCCGCACGCCGGTTTTCAAGACCGGTTCCTTAAACCACTCGGACACTCTTCCTTGCGCGCCTTATGACGCAAAGGCGGTGGCCAATGCAAGGGTTGGACGGAAAAATCTGTGGCTTGAAGACCGCTAGGAACGGCGACGGCACACCGCGTCGTTAGCGCTTTGTAAACCATAATTATTAAAATTGTTCCTATTGCCGTGAAATCATTCGCAAATTCAACGCCAAAACCGCAGAATTAAAGTCTCGTTAGGTGAATTTGGACTTAGGCGTGACTGGTCCATTTCGGGCAATTCCTTCACCATAACGATTTTTTGAGCGGCGTGGGACATATGAGACTGGAATACGGGGCGGCGTCTTTCGCAACGGGTACGCGGTGGCTTGCATTGGCGCTGATGTGCGCGACTGTCACTGCTTGTGGTACGACCTCACAGGTGCCGAAGAAGCGCGCTCACGGCAAGGAATATTTCTCCGAAAAGGAATATGGCGTAAAGGCCAGCCCGCGTGTTGCCACCGGCAATAACATACCGAAGGGTGGCGGCCGTTACATCGTCGGCAACCCATATGAGGTCAAGGGCAAGTGGTATTACCCCAAGGAGGACTTCAGCTATAACAAGGTGGGTGTCGCTTCCTGGTACGGTTCGGCTTTCCATGGCCGGCTGACGGCAAATGGCGAAGTCTATGATCAGATGCACCTGTCCGCTGCGCATCCGACTTTCCCGTTGCCGAGCTACGCGCGCGTCACCAATCTCGAAAACGGCTCGTCGGTGGTCGTTCGCGTCAACGACCGCGGTCCCTATCATGAAGGCCGCATCATCGATCTTTCCAACAAGACGGCGGATATGCTCGACCTGCAGCACAGCGGCACCGGCAAGGTGCGCGTGCAATATGTCGGCAAGGCGCGCATGGACGGGCACGACATGCCTTACCTGATGGCATCTTACGTGCCGAAGGGGAGCCGGATACCTGGCATCAATCCGGAAGGCCAGATTGCAACGGGCGTGATGGTCGCGTCCAACAGCAAGAAGATTACCGGCGACGAGCTCCAGAGCCTTGGAACATTGACCGTCGATCCGTCGAATGTGCCGGTGCCGTTCTCCGCAACTGCCTATGGCGGCGCAACGCCGAACGCGCGTTACAATGCAACGCCCGTGCCGAGGCCGGCACCGGCTTTCGCCAATGCCGGGCAGGCTTTCGAGCAGATGGTCGTGCTGCCGGAAATCGGACCTATTCCTTATGAGCGGCCTTACGGAGCCGGCTCGCTCGCCTTGGGCTACCAGGATGAGGCTGTGAAGACGGTGCCTGTCGAACTCGCTTTCGACGCCGTCATGGTTCGCAATGACGGGCTGACGCAGAATTCAATTCGGGCCTCCTACAAGCGCCAGCAGGCAAAAGAGATCGCACGCTGATTGGAAGCGATTGCGCCCGGCGCGTGCTGCCTCTAACGTTTGGAGTTCGAAACTTCGATCCAATGGAGCTCCGATGTTGAAGCGCTTGCTTCGTCTCTGCGCGTGCCTTCTGCCGTTCGCTTCGCCATCCTACGCCGCAAACCGCACCCGCGGGTTTTGTCACCAAGGCCGCACAGGCCTACATGATCGAGGCATCGACGGGAACGGTGCTGCTTGCAAAGAACGAGGATCAGAGCTTTTCGCCTGCCTCGCTTGCAAAGCTGATGACGATGGACCTCGTGTTCGGCTCCTTGAAGAACGGCGAGATCACGCTCGACACCGAGTATCCGGTTTCTGAATATGCCTGGCGGACGGGCGGCGCACCGTCGCGGACGGCAACGATGTTTGCGAGCGCTGAAATCCCGCATTCGCGTCGAAGACCTGATCAAGGGCGTCGCCATCCAGGGCGCCAACGACGGCATGCATCATTCTTGCGGAGGGCATGAGCGGCACGCGAGGGCAATTTCGCGGCAGCGATGACCAGGCGGGCGCAGACGCTCGGAATGCAGAAAACGATCTTCGGAAACTCGACCGGCCTGCCGGACGGCAAGAGCAAGGTATCGGCGCGCGATCTTGTGACGCTCGCGGCCGATCTGCAGCAGTCGTATCCCGAGTATCTATCATTATTTCGCGCAGCCGGATTTCGAGTGGAACAAGATATTCCAGCGCAACCGCAACCCCTTGCTTGGTCTGGGGCTTGGCGCCGACGGATTGGCAACCGGCTTTGCAGAAGGCGAGGGATATTCGATCGTCGCGTCGGTGGAGCGCGACGGAAGGCGGCTCTTCCTGGCGCTTGGCGGTATGGCATCCGACAAGGAGCGGACCGAGGAGGCCAAGCGCATCCTGGAATGGGGGCTGACGGCCTTTGAGAGCCGCCAGCTTTTTGCCGACAAGGAGGTCGATGGTGCCGCCAGCGTTTATGGCGGCGACGGCCCGGACTGTGGATCTCGTCGCGAAGGGTCCCGTCAGCGTCTACATTCCAGTGAGCAATCCTGATCGGATGTCAGCACGGATCATCTACCGCTGGCCGTTGACGGCTCCCGTTGATGCCGATACGGAAGCTGGCACTTTGGTCATCGCTGCAGGCGGCCGCGTGCTGCGCGAGGTACCGCTTTATACAGCGCAGAGCGTCGGGGTGGGCTCGCTCAGAAGCCGTGCCGTCGATGCCTTGCTGGAGCTTGGCGAATCGTTGTTCTTCTCCTGGCTCTGGGACAGGGCCGAGCCCGACCTGATCGCCATATTGATCGGCTAAATTGCCGGGAACAGACGGAAGTCGCGCGTCGGACGGTTTCGCTTGGCCCCGTCTTCCGATAGATAGGAAGAGGAGCCCGACGGCGCGGGCACTCAAGAATGCGGGAATGTGTCATTGTCATCCGGTACAGGATTATTCGTTACGTTCGAAGGCGGGGAAGGCGCGGGAAATCCACGCAGATCCGCCGCCTTGCGGAAGCGTTGAGCGCGCGGGGGCTTGACGTTCTGCTGACGCGGGAACCGGGCGGTTCGCCGCGGCGCCGAAGCCGTGCGCCACGTACTGCTGTCGGGTGCCGCCGAAGCTTTCGGCACGCGCATGGAAGCCATTCTCTTTGCCGCAGCGCGCAACGATCACGTCGAAGAGGTCATTCGCCCGGCCCTTCGCCAAGGCAAGATCGTCCTTTGCGACCGGTTCATGGATTCATCGCGCGTCTATCAGGGCGTCACAGGCAATCTCGAGGCGGATTTCATCGAGACGCTGCAGCGGATCGCCGTCAACGGAGTCGTGCCGGACTGCACGTTGATCCTCGACATTCCCGGCACGGCTTGGCCTGGAGCGCGCGAAGAAGCGCGGTGCGGCGACGGCGGACGGACCAGATCGCTTCGAAAAGGAAGAACTTGAAACGCACGAAAAGCGCCGTGAAGCCTATCTCGATATAGCCGCTCGTGAACCGGAGCGGTGCCACGTCATCGACGCAACGCAGAGCGAAGAGGCGATAGCCGCAGAGATTTTCGCGATCATCGATCAGCGTGCTTGCGCCTGCTTTGCACCGACAAAATGCCGGAAGCTGCGAATGAGTGACGAGCGGCCGGGGCTTCTGGACGGCGCCATCTCGCCCGCCGAAAACACAAAACTCTTCGGGCATGACGAGGCGCAGGCCTTTCTTTCCCAATCCTATCGCTCGGGCAAAGGCCACCATGCGGTCCTGATCGAGGGGCCGGAAGGGATCGGAAAGGCGACGCTCGCCTTCCGCTTTGCGAATTACGTTCTGTCGCATCCCGATCCGGCAACGGCGCCGGAGACTGATCGGAGATCCTGATCCTGCTTCTGCCGTCAGCCGCCAGATCGCCTCAGGCGCGTCGCACAACCTGCTCTATCTTTCACGTCCTGTGGACGAAAAGACCGGCAAGGTGAAGTCGGCGATTACAGTCGACGAGGTGCGGCGGGCCGGGCGCTTCTTCTCGCAGACGTCGGGAACCGGCAACTGGCGCATCGTCATCATCGATCCGGCAGACGACATGAACCGCAATGCGGCAAACGCCATCCTGAAAATTCTGGAGGAGCCGCCGAAACGGGCGCTCTTCCTCGTGCTGTCGCACGCGCCGGGCAAGCTTTTGCCGACGATCCGGTCGCGGTGTTTGCCGCTCAGGCTTACGCCGCTCGATAACAGCGCATTGGGCGCGGCCCTGCGCAATCTCGGCGCAACCGGTAGCGATGCAGCGATGCTTCGGATGGCGAAAGGCAGCGTCGGCGAAGCGCTGAAGCTCCTGAACTACGGTGGTGGCGAAATCATCGCGGCCTATAACGAAGTGCTGTCCGCTCAGGTCCGACGGCCCGCAAAGCGATGCATCGTTTGGCGGATGCGCTCTCCGGCAAGGACAGCGACACGATCTTCGAATTCTTCGTGAGCCATGTCGGCGACGACCTGATGAACCGTGCGCGGGCATGCGGCGCGGGGAGGCGAGCTCTCAGCAGCCGAACGGCTGGCGCGGCTCTAATCCGACATCAACGAGCGGCTCACCGTTTCCGACGCCTACAATCTCGATCGCAAACAGACGATCCTCAGCATTCTCGGCGACATCAAGCAGCCGGGGCTCTGCACGGCGCTGAACTTTCAGAGCAACGTTTCGACAGCCGGTCAGCAGCTTCCAGCGACGAGTGCCAGCGTCACGGCAAGACGATGCGGATGGTGCGTTCGTGCAGCTTCGGCGCCAGGAGACTGCCGGCGATGATGCCGGGAATCGAGCCGATCAGCAGCGCCAACAGCATCGCCCAGTCGATCTCGCCGATGAGCCAATAGCCCATGCCGCCGATCAAGGTCAGCGGTACCGCATGAACGATATCGGAGCCGACGATTTCGCGGACGTCGAGCCGCGGATAGAGGATCAGCAGGATCGTCACGCCGAGCGCGCCGGCGCCGACCGATGTCAGCGTGACGAGAATGCCGAGCGCCAGTCCGAGAACGACGGTGAGAGCGGCAATGGTCGCTGGGCGTCGGCGGCGCACGCTCGCCGATCGCGCGGCGAGCGAAGGCGAGAACCTGCGCACGGAAGACCAGCATGAACGGCTGTCATGACAAGCAGCCAGCCAAGTGCCACTGTGATTGTATGGGTGACTTCGATGCTCTTGCGATCGACACCGGCCATCAGCCAGAGCATCAGAATCGCTGCCGGAACGCTGCCGGCCGCCAGCGAGCCGACGACGCGCCAGTTGACGCGGCCGTGCATGCCGTGAACGGCAGTGCCCGCCGTCTTGGTGATGGCCGCATAGAGCAGGTCCGTGCCGACCGCGGTTGCGGGATGGACGCCGAAAAGCAGGACGAGAAGGGGTGTCATCAGCGATCCGCCGCCGACGCCGGTGATGCCGACAAGCGCTCCGACGAGAAAGCCGGAAAGCGAATAGAGAGGCTGAAAACTTTCGAGAAACGTCAAACGGCGGACCTTTCGACCGACTGCGAAACGACTGCTCCCGCTGCTGAAAATCTCACGTCGATTGCGTCCTCGCTCTTCGTTTTCGCAAGGCCTAGAATGTGGAGGAAAGTCGAGTCAAGCTCAGAGCTCCGCCAAACCGCCAAATCGCAGGCGCTTTCGAAACTTGGTGTTTCGCTTCGCCATGACATGCGCTAAGAGCGGCTGACGAATTTGTACAGAGTAAGCCGGACACGATGGCCGCCATGACAGACAAGACGCCCTTCTACATCACCACCGCGATTTCCTATCCGAACGGCAAGCCGCATATCGGCCATGCCTATGAGCTGATCGCGACGGATGCCATGGCGCGCTTTCAGCGCCTCGACGGGCGCGACGTCTTCTTTCTGACGGGCACCGACGAACACGGCCAGAAGATGCAGCAGACGGCGCGCGCCGAAGGGCATCACGGCCGCAGGAGCTCGCCGACCGCAACTCCGGCGAATTCCAGGCGATGGCCAAGCTGCTGAACGCCTCGAACGACGATTTCATCCGCACCACCGAAGCAGCGCCATCACGAGGCCTCCAGGACATCTGGAACCTGATGGCGGAGAACGGCGACATCTACAAGGATTCCTATGCCGGCTGGTATTCGGTGCGCGACGAGGCCTATTACCAGGAAAACGAAACGGAGCTGCGCGCCGACGGCGTGCGCTACGGGCCGCAGGGCACGCCGGTCGAATGGGTGGAGGAGGAAAGCTATTTCTTCAAGCTCTCCGAATATCAGGACAAGCTGCTCAAGCACTATGAGGAGAACCCCGATTTCATCGGTCCGGCCGAGCGCCGCAACGAGGTGATCTCCTTCGTCAAATCCGGGCTGAAGGACCTCTCGATCTCGCGCACGACGTTCGACTGGGGCATCAAGGTGCCGAACGATCCGTCGCATGTCATGTATGTCTGGGTCGACGCGCTGACCAACTACATCACCGCGACCGGCTATCTCGAGGATCGCGAACGGTCCGCGGGCGAAATACTGGCCGGCCGACATGCACATCATCGGCAAGGACATCATCCGCTTCCATGCGGTCTACTGGCCGGCCTTCCTGATGTCGGCGAAGCTGCCGCTGCCGAAGCGGGTCTTTGCCCATGGCTTCCTGCTCAACAAGGGCGAGAAGATGTCGAAGTCGCTCGGCAACGTCGTCGATCCCGTCAATCTGGTGAACCATTTCGGCCTCGATCAGGTGCGCTATTTCTTCCTGCGCGAAGTCTCCTTCGGCCAGGACGGCAGCTACAGCGAAGAGGCGATCGGCACCCGCATCAATTCCGATCTTGCCAACGGCATCGGCAATCTCGCCAGCCGCTCGCTGTCGATGATCGTCAAGAACTGCGACGGCAAGATCCCGGAATGCGGACCGCTGACCGATGAGGACAAGGCGATGCTGGCGCAGGCCGATGCGCTGCTCGCTTCGACGCGCGAGGACATGGACAAGCAGCTGATCCACCGGGCGCTGGCCTCGATCATCGCGGTCGTTTCCGAAACCGACCGCTATTTCGCCGGCCAGGAGCCGTGGGCGCTGAAGAAGACCGATCCGGCGCGCATGGGCACCGTGCTCTACGTCACGGCAGAAGTCGTGCGCCAGATCGCGCATCCTGCTGCAGCCCTTCATGCCGGAATCGTCGGGCAAGCTGCTCGACCTCGTTGCCGCGCCTGCGGACAAGCGCGATTTCGCGGCGCTCGGCGAAGCCGGGCGCCTCGTGCCGGGACGCCGCTGGAAGCGCCGAAGCCGGTCTTCCCGCGCTATGTCGCGCCGGAAGCTTAAGGGTCCGCCATGCTGATCGATACGCATTGCCATCTGGATTTTGCCGACTTCGAGGAGGAGCGCGACGAGATCATTGCGCGCGCCCATCAGGCCGGCGTGAAGCAGATGGTGACGATCTCGACGCGCGTGCGCAAGCTCGACACGCTGCTTGCGATTGCCGAAAAATATCCCTCGGTCTTCTGCTCGGTCGGCACGCATCCGAACAATGCGGATGAGGAACTGGATATCCAGACCGAGGATCTGGTGCGCCTCGCCAACGCCCATGAGAAGGTCGTGGCGATAGGCGAAGCCGGGCTCGATTATTTCTACGACACGCAGAAACCGGAAGACCAGAAGACCGGTTTTCGCCGGCATATCGCTGCCGCGCGGGAAACGCAGCTGCCGCTGGTGATCCACAGCCGCAGCGCCGACGAGGACATGGCGGCGATCCTGACCGAGGAAACAGGGAAGGGGGCCTTCCCCTTCATTCTCCACTGCTTCTCGGCCGGTCCGGAGCTTGCCCGCACCGGTGTCGAACTCGGCGGCTATATTTCCTTCTCCGGCATTCTGACCTTTCCCGAAATCCGAGGAGCTGCGTGAGATCGCCAAAACGATTCCGCATGACCGGCTGCTGGTCGAAACCGATGCGCCTTATCTTGCGCCGAAGCGCTGGCGCGGCAAGCGCAACGAGCCGTCCTATGTGGTGAACACCGCCGAGGTGCTGGCCGATACGATCGGCGTCAGCTATGGACGACATCGCGCGGATCACCACCGACAACGCGTTCCGGCTCTTTCTCGAAAATGCCGAAGGTCTAGCGGCGTGGCGCTACCGGCGGCGCTTCACCATTCTCGGCTGCGCGTCGTCGCCGGGCGTGCCGCGCATTACCGGCGACTGGGGCGCCTGCGATCCCGACCAACCCGAAGAACCGGCGCACGCGCGCAGCCTTCATGGTGCAGCAATTCGCGCCAGACGGCGGCGTCACGACCGTCGTCATCGATACCGGACCGGATTTCCGCGAGCAGATGATCGCGCGCCAAGGTGCAGCACGTCGATGCCGTGCTCTACACGCATCCGCATGCCGACCATATTCACGGCATCGACGATCTGCGCGGCTTCTTTCACAACGCGCACCAGCGCGTGCCGATCTATGCCGATCCGTTCACCATGGAACGCATCCGCCAAGGCTTCGGCTACTGCATCGAAACGCCGCCCGACAGCAACTATCCGCCGATCGTCGAACCGATCCTGATCGAAGACCTCGATACGCCGATTGCACATCACAGGCGCCGGTGGCACGATCTCGTTCAAGCCGCATCTGCAGCAGCACGGCGATATCCATTCGCTCGGCTTCCGGATCGGCGCGGTCGCTTATTGCAGTGATATCAGTGACTTTCCGCCGGAAACTGTCGAGCAAGCTTCACGATCTCGACGTGCTGATCATCGATGCGCTGCAATACCGCTACCATCCGAGCCATCTGTCGCTGGAGCAATCGCTCGACTGGATCGGACGGCTGAAGCCGAAGCGAGCCATCCTGACGCATATGCACACGCCGCTCGACTACGACACGGTGATGGCGGAGACGCCGGAACATGTCGAGCCGGCTTATGATCAGATGCAGTTCGAGATCGAACTGGACGAGCTTTGAGACCTGGAAGCGTACTTGCATCTGGCGGCGGGATGAGGGCGCACTAGCGGCCATATCGATCGTCTCGATCGTCACCTTGCGGAAACCCCGGAACAGCCAAGGCAAGCCGCCGAATGCAGCGGGCGGCCGTGACTTATCCTTTGAGAATTCCGACATATATTTCCTGGTATGCGCGCTTATCGAACGATGGCCTTGCGGTTCACGCTTTGGCGGCAGGTGTCGCCAATCCTCGCTCTCGTATTCGCTCTACTATCGGCGTTCACTTTATCGGCCTACGCGGCAGCTGAAACGGAGCGCGTGGCCGTAGTCCTAAAAATCAATGGCGCGATCGGCCCGGCGGTCGCCGACTATGTCAAACGTGGCATTCAACGAGCCAATGATCGCAACGTGAGGCTGATCATCCTGCAGATGGACACGCCGGGCGGCCTCGACACGTCGATGCGAGACATCATTCGCGCGATCCTGGCCTCGTCCGTGCCGGTTGCGGGGTTCGTGGCGCCCAGTGGCGCGCGTGCGGCCAGCGCCGGGACATATATTCTCTACGCGAGCCACATCGCAGCAATGGCGCCGGGAACCAATCTGGGCGCAGCTACTCCAATCACGATCGGCGGGCCGCCCCCCGATAGCGACCGCCGCGCCCCGAACGGGACCGATGATCAGGGCGACAAGCCGCGTCCATCGCCGCGCGACCCTTCCGAGGCGAAGGCTGTCAACGATGCGGTAGCCTATATCCGCGGGCTTGCGGAACTGCGTCACCGGAACGCCGACTGGGCCGAACGCGCCGTTCGCGAAGCTGCGAGCCTTTCGTCTCCTGCGGCAGCGCGCGAAAACGTCATAGATTTTACGGCTGGTAGCATCAGCGATCTCCTGGCACAGGCACATGGCCGTCTGGTCCGGATTGCCCAGACGGATGTCCGGCTGGACACCGCTGGTCTTGCCGTCCAGGAACTCGAACCGGATTGGCGAACCCGCCTGCTTTCCGTGATCACCGATCCGAACATTGCCCTGATCTTGATGATGATCGGCATCTACGGTCTGATCTTCGAATTTCTGACGCCGGGCACACTGGTCCCCGGAACGATCGGCGGCATCAGCCTGCTGCTCGGCCTTTATGCGCTGGCTTTGCTGCCAGTCAGTTATGCCGGGGTAGGGTTGATCGTCCTAGGCGCAGGCCTGACGGTAGCCGAGGCGCATTCGCCGTCCTTCGGCATTCTCGGCGGCATCGGCGGCCTCGCACTGGTGCTGGGCGCTGCTATGCTGTTCGATGTCGATATACCGGGCCTGGAGGTCTCCTGGCCCATATTGGGCGGGATCGGCATCGCTAGCCTCGTGTTCAGTCTTGCCGTTGCGCGCCTCGCATTCACCTCGCGCTGGCGCTCTGTTGTCACCGGGTCGGAGCAGATGATCGGCATTTCCGGCAAGGTTGACAGCTGGAGGGGCACAGCCGGTTACGTGGTCGTGCATGGCGAGCGCTGGAAAGCGGTGTCCGGCGATCCGCTGGTCAGCGGTGACTGGATAAAGGTCACCGGCCGGAACGGGCTGACGCTCGAAGTGAGACGCGGTTCGCAGCCGGGTTAGGGAGGAAAAGTCATGGGCATGCTCGGAGATATCGCCTTCTATCTGGTCATTGTCGTTGTTCTTCTCGTCATTGTCGCCGCCGCGATCAAGATCCTGCGGGAGTACGAGCGCGGCGTTGTTTTCACGCTTGGCCGCTTCACCGGCGTCAAGGGACCAGGGCTGTTCCTGCTCATTCCTTACGCGCAGCAGATGGTGCGGGTCGACCTTCGCACGCGCGTTCTCGATGTCCCCAGCCAGGACGTCATTTCGCACGACAACGTCTCGGTTCGCGTCAGCGCAGTGATTTACTTCAGGGTCATCGATCCCGAGAAGTCGACCATTCAGGTCGCAGACTTCATGATGGCGACAAGCCAGCTCGCCCAGACAACACTGCGCTCGGTGCTCGGAAAGCACGATCTCGACGAGATGCTGGCCGAACGCGACAAGCTCAACAACGACATTCAGGAAATTCTAGACACGCAGACCGATGCCTGGGGCATCAAGGTCGCCAATGTCGAGATCAAGCATGTCGACATCAACGAATCCATGATCCGCGCTATCGCCCGGCAGGCGGAAGCCGAGCGCGAGCGGCGCGCCAAAGTCATCAATGCCGAAGGCGAGCAGCAGGCGGCGGCGAAACTGCTGGAAGCTGCCGAAATTCTGGCCCGGCAACCGCAGGCCATGCAGCTGCGCTATTTGAGCACGCTGAATGTCATTGCCGGCGAGCACAATTCAACAATCGTATTTCCGTTCCCAATTGAGTTCGGCAATCTGTTTTCGGCCAAGAGCGATAGAGCGCCGGAATGACGGACAGGAGCCGAATACTCCGGCGGGCCAATTATTTCCTTCAAACCGCCTCCATAGGCTGTCAGGATGTTCCATAATCTATGTTATGTGATTGTTGCGTGTAGCCGCAAAGTTGAAGTGTCCTGTTTCTGCAAAGTAGGAATGTCACTCTCCCCGCGTTTGATGACGTGGGAGATTGCGGATGGGATTGATTGCGATGAGCGAGCGCGATCTGCAGCGGATCGAGGTTTTGTCGAAGGTGATCGACGGTCGGATGACGCTGGTGTCGGCGGCGCATGTTCTTGGCGCTGAGCGCGCGCCAGGTTCGCCGGTTGCTGGAGCGGATCAGCACGACGGTGCGGCGTCGATCCGGCACAAGGCGATCGGCCGGCCGTCGAACAACCGGATCAGTGACGGTGTTCGCGATTACGCCGTGTCGATCGTTCGCGAACGCTATGTGGATTTCGGGCCGACGCTGGCGGCCGAGAAGCTTGCTGAGGACCATGGCTTGACGGTGTCGCGCGAGACGCTGCGCCGCTGGATGTCGAAGGCCGGCATCTGGCTGTCGCGCAAGCAGCGGCGGACGTTTCATCAGCCGCGGCTGCGGCGCGAGGCCTATGGCGAGCTGGTGCAGATCGACGGCTCCGAGCATCGCTGGTTTGAGGATCGCGGCCGATCCGTGTTCGCTGCTGGTGTTCATCGACGATGCGACCGGCAAGCTGATGCAGTTGCGGTTCGTGCGATCGGAAAGCGCCTTCAGCTACTTTGAGGCCTTGCGCGCTTATCTGAAGGATCACGGCGCTCCTGTGGCCTTCTATTCCGACAAGCATTCGGTGTTCCGGGTGGCGAAGAAGGATGCCAAGGGCGGCCAGGGCATGACCCAGTTCGGGCGGGCGCTTTGCAGAGTTAAACATCGAGATTCTTTGCGCAAATTCCAGCCAGGCCAAGGGTCGCGTCGAGCGGATGAACCGGACCTTGCAGGACCGGCTGGTCAAGGAACTGCGGCTGGCCGGGCATCGGCGAGCATGGAGGATGGCAATGCGTTCTTGCCGCGGCTTCATCGAGCGCTATCAACGCGCGGTTTGCCATCGCCCCTACCCGTTCCGAACGACCTGCATCGGCCGGTGAATCCTGGCACCGGATCGGCTGCAGGAGATCCTGTGCAAGCGCGAGCAGCGTTATGTCGGGGCGCAGTTGACGTTCTCGTTCGAGCGCCAGCGGATCATGCTGGAAGAGACCGAGGTGACGCGCGGACTGGTCGGCCGCTATGTCGAGACCTATGCCTTTGCCGATGGCCGGCTCGACGTGCGCTGGAAGGGCCATTCCCTGCCCTATCGGGTGTTCGACAAGGACCAGCGGGTGACGCATGCGGCGATCACCGAGAACAAGCGGCTTTCCGATGTGCTGGCCTATATCAAGGAGCGGCAGGAGCAGTTGCCGACGCCGAAGGTCAAGACCAACAGCGAGAAGAACGGCTACACGCCGCGGGGCCGCAAGCGGGGTCGGAGGACGGATTTCATGAACGATCCCGCGATCATTGCCCGGCGGCAGACAGGCGCTGTCTCGCCTCGATGCGCGGAATGAGCGGTGAAATCGCATAGTCTCAAAGCTAAAGCCGAATGGGTGCCTCTCACCCGCCCCGATCCTCCTTGCAACCCGGACCAGCCGGTCAGATCGGGCTGCCCGTCGGCCAGGACATGCCCGAGTGTCGCAGTTCAAACGGCTGACGATTTCTGCTTCTGCGCAAGCGGACAGTTCAACCTGGCTGCCCATCGTGTACGGGTCGGTTCAAGGATGAAGTGCGACTTGCAATAGATAACAACGGTTTATCGCTTGCAAGGAACGAGACATGAAACGCACCTACTCCCACATCGACATGGATGAACGCCGCAAGATCGCTCGATGGCGAACGGCTGGTATCGGTGTCGGTGTGATTGCCGAGAAGCTCGGCCGCCATCGTTCGACGATTTTCCGCGAGCTCCGACGCAATGGTTTCGAGGATCGGCAACATCCGGACCTGAGTGGCTATTTCTGTGTGACAGCCACCGAGATCGCGCGCGAGCGGCGCGCCAAGCTGCGCAAACTTGCCCGGTTCTCGCATCTGCGCCAATCGGTGATCGAGCGCATCCTGCATGGCTGGTCGCCGCAACAGATTGCTGGCCGGCTGCGGCTTGAGCGGCAACCGATCTCTGTCAGCCAGGAGACGATCTACACTTGACGATCCTTGCACTGCGCGACCAGATACGGCCGACATGCGCCGAAGGGCTCGACATCGTCGGCAAGACGGCCGCAAACTTTCAGTGGAATATGCGATCAGCAACGGCTTCGGTGGCGTCAATGCGAGCGCCCTCTTCCGGCGCTGGAACTGAGGCTCCAGCGCCCCCGCGGCAGCGGACGAGAACCGCGCACCGGCTGCTGCTACTTTCAAATTCCTGCAAATGCCGTACACTCCAGTCTGACATGGCCGGAGATTAATCCATGCGCGCTTTATACGCATTAGCTGCTCTGTGTGCCGCCGCGTTCATCGTCCTATGCCTGCCTGCGCGTGCCGAAGATCCGCTCGAGACGACGCGGCATATCATCGAGGATCAGATCACGGCGTTCCTGAAGGACGATGCCGACACGGCCTATTCCTTTGCAGCGCCCGGCATCAAGGCGATGTATCCGGACAAGACCATCTTCTTCTCGATGGTGAAGAAGAGCTACGAGCCGGTCTATCATCCCGGCAACTATGCCTTCGGCCGCAGCCGGTCGATCGCCGATGGGGCGACGATCTATCATGAGGTGCTGATATCTGGCCGCGACGGCAAGGACTGGACGGCGATCTACCAGATGATGCGGCAGCCCGACGGCGGCTACAAGATCAACGGCGTGCAGATCATGCCGAATACCGAGAGCAAGGGCATCTGAAGCCTCAGGCCGGGCTCGAGGTCGCCCCTTGCCCATTCTTCCTGCGTTTCCGCCATGAAGTCGGCAAAGCGGCCTTCGGCGATCGCCTTGCGGATGCCCTGCATCAGTTCCTGATAATAGGCAAGATTGTGCCAGGACAGCAGCATGCCGCCGAGCGCCTCGTTGGCGCGAACGAGATGATGCAGATAGGCGCGCGAATAGTCGCGCGACGCCGGGCAATTGGATTGCTCGTCCAGCGGACGCATATCCTCCGCATGGCGGGCATTGCGGATATTGACCTTGCCGCGACGCGTGAAGGCCAGGCCATGGCGGCCGGAGCGGGTCGGCATGACGCAGTCGAACATGTCGATGCCACGGGCAACCGATTTCAGGATATCGTCCGGCGTGCCGACGCCCATCAGATAGCGCGGCTTCTCGGTTGGGCAGCACGGGCAGCGTGTTCCTCGAGCATCTTCAGCATGACGTCCTGCGGTTCGCCGACCGCGAGGCCGCCGACCGCGTAGCCCTTGAGGTCGAGCTCCGTCAGCGCCTGCGGCCGAGCGGATGCGCAGCGCCGGGATGTCGCCGCCCTGCACGATGCCGAACATCGCCTTGCCCGGCTGATTGCCGAAGGCGACCTTGCAGCGTTCGGCCCAGCGCAACGACAGCTCCATTGCGCGCTCGATTTCGCGCGGCTCGGCCGGAAGCGCCACGCATTCGTCGAGCTGCATCTGGATGTCGGAGCCGAGCAGCCCCTGGATTTCGATCGAGCGCTCCGGCGACATGTGATGAAGGCTGCCGTCGACATGCGACTTGAAGGTGACGCCCTGCTCGTCGAGCTTGCGCAGGCCGGACGAGCGACATGACCTGAAAACCGCCGGAATCCGTCAGGATCGGATGTTCCCAGCGGATCAGCTTGTGCAGGCCGCCAAGGCGCGCGACGCGCTCCGCCGTCGGGCGCAGCATCAGATGGTAGGTATTGCCGAGGATGATGTCGGCGCCGGTCTCGCGGACCTGGTCGAGATACATCGCCTTGACCGTGCCGACGGTGCCGACCGGCATGAAGGCCGGCGTGCGGATCGTGCCGCGCGGCATGGAGACTTCGCCGAGGCGCGCGCCGGCGTCGGTCTTCTTGAGAGTGAACTGAAAGTTTTCGGTCATTTGTCTTTCCGGAAAAGAAGGCTCGCGTCGCCATAGGAATAGAAGCGGTAGCCTGTCGAAATGGCGTGTTTGTAAGCTGCCTGCATGGTCTCGAAGCCCGCAAAGGCCGAAACCAGCATGAAGAGCGTCGAGCGCGGCAGATGGAAATTGGTCATCAGGATATCGACCGCCTTGAAGCGGTAGCCGGGCGTGATGAAGATGCCGGTGGCGCCCGCCCAGGCGTGGATTTCGCCGCTATCCTCCGCGGCGCTTTCGATCAGCCGCAGCGAGGTCGTGCCGACGCAGACGATGCGCCCGCCCCTCGCCTTGACGGCATTGAGCTTGGCGGCCGTATCGGCGCTGACATAGCCGCTTTCGAGATGCATCTTGTGATCGTCGGTATCGTCGGCCTTGACCGGCAGGAACGTGCCGGCACCGACATGCAGCGTCACGAAATGCCGCTCGATGCCGGCTTTGTCGAGCGCGTCAAAGAGCCGTGGCGTGAAATGCAGGCCGGCGGTGGGTGCTGCGACGGCGCCCTCCTCGCGGGCATAGATCGTCTGGTAGTCGGTGCGGTCGCGTTCGTCCTCCGGGCGCTTGGCGGCGATATAGGGCGGCAGCGGAATATGACCGACGGAGGCGATCGCCTCGTCCAGCGCCGGGCCGGAAAGATCGAAGCGCAAGGGTCACCTCGCCCCCCTCGCCCTTCTCCTCGACGGTCGCATCCAGCTTGCCGAGCAGGCAGCTCGTTCCGTCGTGACCGAAGGCGATGCGGTCGCCGATCTTGATGCGCTTGCCGGGCCTGGCGAAGGCCTTCCAGCGGTCTGGCGCCGACGCGCATGTGAAGCGTTGCCGAGACCTGCTGGCCGGGAGCGCCGTCGCGATAACGGATGCCTTCGAGCTGGGCGGGAATGACCTTGGTGTCGTTGAAAACCAGCGCGTCCCCTGCCCGCAGGAACGACGGAAGATCGCTGACAGTATGATCGCCGAGGACAGTTTCGGCAGTGCGGATCGACGACGAGCAGGCGCGCGCTGTCGCGCGGCTCGGCGGCCGCAGCGCGATCCGTTCATCCGGCAGATCGAAATCGAAAAGGTCTACGCGCATCAGGCACTTTCAGGCAAAGCGAAACCCGCCCCGGCGCTTTCAGCGCAAGGGCGGGTTTCAGCAAAATCACAATCAGACGTCGGCGGCAACCCGCATGGAGACGATGGAGTCCGGATCGCTGACCGGTTCGCCGCGCTTGATCGTGTCGACGATTGTCCATGCCTTCGATGACCTGGCCCCAGACGGAATACTGCTTGTTCAGCCACGGCGCATCGGTGAAGCAGATGAAGAACTGGCGAGTTGGCCGAGTTCGGGTTCTGCGAACGGGCCATCGAGCAGGTGCCGCGGACATGCGGCGTTGCCGAGAATTCAGCCTTCAGGTCCGGCTTCGACGAGCCGCCCATGCCGGCCCGGCCGGGATTGAAGTTCTCGCCGCCCTTCTTGCCGTACTGCACGTCGCCGGTCTGGGCCATGAAATCGTGGATGACGCGGTGGAAGACGACGCCGTCATAGGCGCTTCTCGCGGGCAAGTTCCTTGATGCGGGCGACGTGTTCCGGGCGCTACCTGCGGCAGAAGCTGGATGACAACCTTGCCCTTGGTGGTTTCCAGGATGATGGTGTTTTCCGGATCCTTGATCTCGGCCATTCTTCTCTCCTCGTTGTTCTTGAAACTTACTTCTTGCCGACGGTGACTTTGATCATGCGATCGGGATCGCTGACTTCGCCGTTCTGGCCTTCGCCGCGCTTGATCTTGTCGACATTCTCCATGCCGGAGACGACCTTGCCGACGACCGTGTACTGGCCGTTCAGGAACGAGCCGTCGGCGAACATGATGAAGAACTGCGAATTGGCGGAATTCGGATCCTGGGCGCGCGCCATGCCGACCGTGCCGCGCACGAACGGAGTCTTGGAGAATTCGGCCGGAATGTCCGGCAGATCGGAGCCGCCGGTGCCGGCGAGGCTCGGCATCGATAGCCCTTTGCCATGTTGCCGTACTGCACGTCGCCGGTCTGGGCCATGAAGCCGTCGATCACGCGGTGGAAGGCGACGTTGTCATATTCGCCCTTCTTCGCCAGCGCCTCGATCTGCGCAACGTGCTTCGGCGCAACATCGGGCATGAGCTGGATGACGACAGGACCATCCTTCAGCTGGATCGTCAGCATATGATCGGCCGGCTGGGCAAAGGCGTCGCCCGCGAAGGAGGCGAGGTAAAGCACGCCGGCAAATGCGAGATAGAAGAGTTTCATGTGAGCTCCGTTGCGGCGGAAAACGCGCTTAGGATTTGCGCTTGGATTGAAGGGCCTTCAAGAACGGCAGCCGGCACGAAGGCGCTGACATCGCCGCCCATGGCCGCGATCTGGCGGACCAATGTGGCGGTTATAGGCCGCGAGGCCGTGCCCGCCGGCAGAAAGATGGTCTGGATGTCAGGCGCCATCTGACGGTTCATGCCCGCCATCTGCATTTCGTAGTCGAGATCGGTACCATCGCGAAGGCCGCGGATCAGCAGCGCAGCGCCATGCGCGCGCGCCGCATCGACGACCAGATTGTCGAAGGAGACGACCGAGATGTCTGCCGCTCCTCTGCGGCAGGGCCTCGGCCAGCGCGTCGCGGATCAGCTCCGCCCTCTCCTCGAAGGAAAACAGCGGCGCCTTGCCCGGATGGATGCCGATCGCGACGATAACCTTTGCGGCGACGTTCAGCGCCTGGACCAGAACATCCAGATGTCCATTGGTGATCGGGTCGAAGGACCCGGGATAAAAAGCTGTCGTCATACGGACCCGGCCGTTTCGTTTCGACGCCTTTTGTCACGGATGCCCGCATCCCGCAAGTGATTTGCCGCCCGGCCTGAACGGCGGATGAATGCAGCGTTCAACGCCGTTTCAGATGCGATCTGCATAATCGGAAACATCAACCGCAGCCGATGCCATCCGGCACCAGGCGCTACCCGAAAGATCACGACATGCTGATTCTGATCGTTGCCCTCACCGTCGTTCTCTCCCTCGCTTGCCGAGATGGCCTGGAACTACATCGCAGGACCGTTACGAGATGAGCTGGGTGCGCGCCGACGTGAAGAACATCATGTCATCATGCGCGCAGCTCGGCAAAGCTGCGCTGAACCAGGGTCCGAATCTGAACGCCAGATGAACAAGGCATTCAAGGTCGCTTCAGACCGGGCTTGGTAAACGACCGATCAACATCCGGCGGAACTATTTCCAGACGGACACGTTCATTAACCGAAGCGTAGATACGCGGGACGAAGGAAGAAAAAGATGCCCGATAAGATTACCATGATTAACGTAGTTTGGATGGCAATGATTACGGGAATGCTTACCGCGACAATCGCACTCTACGGTCAGCAGACTGATACGTCCAAGGTATATGGTCCCTATGCTTCGGCCCGCACGGCCATGATCAGCCAGTACTGAGGAAGCTGAACGCAACTTCGGAAAGGAGTGCCGAATGTTCACGATCTTGACTGTGCTTACGCTCTCATCAGCATCATGTTCATCGTGTCCGTGGCCTCCACGATTTCGGCGCTTCGCCGTGAAAGCGAAGAGGTAAAGGCGCTGAACGAAAAGCACAGTGCGTTCTGATAACCCTTGAGCGCATTCGCTCCGCACTCGGATTAGCAAAGCCGGACGCAGTTCCCCGCGTCCGGCTTTTCAATGTCGGGAGTGAGCCGCGGCGCTGCCGCGAGCGTCCGGTGTCTTCATCGCTCAACGGCTGCCGCCCCTGAAAATTCGGCTCATCCGAGCCCGACAAAGATACCGCCGCGCGTGCGATTCTGCCTAGCCCGGCCGCAGCCCTTAAGCACATGGAATAACGGGCGGCACGTGCCGCTCGGTTCGAAACCATAGCCTGGTTAGTTCATTCTTCCGCGGCTGGCGGCGCCACCGTCGGGCTCGATCGGCGTCTCGTTGACGATTTCGCCGTCTTCCTCGCCGTCATCCTCCGGCTCGCTGATGCGCTCGACCGAGACGACCTTTTCGTCCTTGGCCGTCGAGAAGATCGTGACGCCCTTGGTGGCGCGGCTGGCGATGCGGATGCCGCCGACCGGCACGCGGATCAGCTGGCCGCCATCCGAGACGAGCATGATCTGGTCGCCGTCCTCGACCGGGAAGGCCGCGACCAGCTCGCCGATCTCGCCGGTCTTCGACGTGTCGGTGGCGCGGATGCCCTTGCCGCCGCGGCCGGAGATGCGGAAGTCGTAGGACGACGACCGCTTGCCGAAGCCCTTTTCCGAGACCGTCAGCACGAACTGTTCGCGTGCCTTCAGTTCCTCGTAGCGCTCGTCGCTCAAGCTGTCCCTCTTCGGTGACTTCTTCGCCGACCAGCGCGATTTCCTCGTCCTCGCCGCTCGTCGCGCGGCGTTCGGCTGGCGGAACGCTTCAGATAGGCGGCACGCTCCCACGGCTCGGCATCGACATGGCCGACGATGGTCATCGAGATGATGCGGTCGCCCTCGCCAAGCGTGATGCCGCGCACGCCGATCGAGTTGCGGCCGGCAAAGACGCGCACGTCGTCGACCGAGAAGCGGATGCACTGGCCGAGCGCCGTCGTCAGCAGCACGTCGTCATGTTCGGTGCAGGTCTCGACGGAGAGGATTTCGTCGCCCTCCTCCTCGAGCTTCATGGCGATCTTGCCGTTGCGGTTGACCTGGACGAAATCCGACAGCTTGTTGCGGCGCACGGTGCCGCGCGTCGTCGAGAACATGACGTCGAGATTGTCCCAGCTGTCCTCGTCCTCGGGCAGCGGCATGATCGTGGTGATGCGCTCGCCGGGCTCCAGCGGCAGCATGTTGATCAGCGCCTTGCCGCGCGATGTCGGCGTGCCGATCGGCAGGCGCCAGACCTTTTCCTTGTAGACGATGCCGCGCGAGGAGAAGAACAGAACCGGCGTATGGGTATTGACGACGAATAGCCGGGTAACGAAATCCTCGTCGCGCGTCGTCATGCCGGAGCGACCCTTGCCGCCGCGGCGCTGGGCGCGATAGGTGGTCAGCGGCACGCGCTTGATATAGCCGAGATGCGAAACGGTGACGACCATGTCCTCGCGGGCGATCAGATCCTCGTCGTCCATCTCCAGGCCGCCATCGACGATCTCGGTGCGGCGCGGCGTGCCGAACTCGTCGCGGACGGCGGCAAGCTCGTCCTTGACGATGGTCTGATGCGGACGCGCGACGACAGGATATCGAGATAATCCTTGATCTCGTCGCCGATCTTGTTGAGTTCGTCGCCGATTTCGTCGCGGCCGAGCGCCGTCAGGCGGGCAAGGCGCAGTTCGAGGATGGCGCGCGCCTGCTCTTCCGAGAGATTGTAGGTCAGGTCCTCGTTGATGCGATGGCGCGGATCGTCGATCAGCCGGATCAGGCTTTCGACATCTGCGGCCGGCCAGCGGCGCGTCATCAGCTCTTCGCGCGCCGACTGCGGATCGGGCGCCTGGCGGATGACGCGGATCACTTCGTCGATATTGGCGACGGCGATCGCGAGGCCGACCAAGACGTGGGCGCGTTCGCGCGCCTTGCGCAGCAGGATATTTCGTTCGCCGGCTAACGACTTCCTCGCGGAAGGAAACGAAGGCGCGCAGCATGTCGAGCAGCGTCATCTGCTCCGGCTTGCCGCCGTTCAGCGCCACCATGTTGCAGCCGAAGGAGGTCTGCAGCGGCGTGTAGCGATAAAGCTGGTTGAGGATGACGTCGGCATTGGCGTCGCGCTTCAGCTCGACGACGACGCGGTAGCCCTGGCGGTCGGATTCGTCGCGCAGGTCGGAGATGCCCTCGATGCGCTTTTCGCGCACCAGTTCGGCCATCTTCTCGATCATCGTCGCCTTGTTCACCTGATAGGGAATCTCGGTGATGATGATCTGCTCGCGGTCGCCGCGCATCGGCTCGATCGCGGCGACGCCGCGCATGATGACGGAGCCGCGGCCGGTCTCGTAGGCCGAGCGGATGCCGGCACGGCCGAGGATCTTCGCGCCGGTCGGGAAGTCCGGACCGGGAATGATCTGCATGAGCTCCGGCAGCTCGATCGCCGGATCGTCGATCAGCGCGATGCAGCCGTCGATGACTTCGGACAGATTGTGCGGCGGAATGTTGGTCGCCATGCCGACGGCGATGCCGCCGGCGCCGTTGACGAGCAGGTTCGGGAACTTGGCCGGCACGACGACCGGCTCGCTCAGCGTGCCGTCGTAGTTGTCGCGGAAATCGACCGTTTCCTTGTCGAGGTCGTCGAGCAGCGAATGCGCGGCCTTCTGCAGGCGGCATTCGGTGTAACGTTCGGCCGCCGGCGGATCGCCGTCGACCGAGCCGAAATTGCCCTGACCGTCGATCAGCGGCAGGCGCAGCGACCAGGGCTGCGCCATGCGGGCCAGCGCGTCGTAGATCGCCGAGTTGCCGTGCGGATGGAATTTACCCATCACGTCACCGGTGACGCGGGCGCATTTGACGTATTTCTTGTTCCAGTCGATGCCGAGTTCGGTCATGCCGTAGAGGATGCGGCGATGCACGGGCTTCAGGCCGTCGCGGACGTCGGGAAGCGCGCGGCTGACGATGACGCTCATGGCGTAATCGAGATACGACCGCTGCATTTCCTCCATGATGGAAATTGGCTCGATGCCTGGCGGGAGCTTCCCGCCGCCGGGTGGTGTTTGCTCAGTCAAAACAGATCACGATCTCTTTTAGAATCACTGCAGAGATTTATAGCCGAAAGGCCTGTCCAGCGCCAATTTCGGCGGCGTGTTTTGAACAGGCTTTTGCGGCTCTAAAGGCGGTAAATCAGCACATTTCGCGCGGCCTGACGGCCAGATCGTGCCGCCGCGGCATTTGCCAAATCGAAATCCTCGCTTCACAATCGCATCAAAACGCCAGCATTCATATGGAGTTCCGGAGAGACGATGGCAAGCGCCGACCAGCTGATCAATGCCTTCACCACGCTGCTCGTCACCATCGATCCGCCGGGTCTGGCGCCGATCTTCCTCGGGCCTGACGGTCGGCATGAGCCGCAGCGCAGCGCAAGCAGGTGGCGCTGCGCGGCTCGCTGATCGCCTTCTTCATTCTCGCCGTCTTCGCGCTGTTCGGCGCCAGCGTGCTCGGCGTGCTCGGCATTTCGATCGGCGCCTTCCGCATCGCCGGCGGCCTGCTGCTCTTCTGGATCGCCTTCGAAATGGTCTTCGAGAAGCGGCAGGACCGCAAGGAAAAGACCACGCGAAGCGGCGATCACCAAGGATCACATCCAGAATATCGCGGTCTTTCCGCTGGCCCTGCCGCTGATTGCCGGGCCCGGGCGCGATCTCGGCGACGATCCTGCTGGCCGGCTCGCTGCCGACCACCGTCGACCGGGCGCAGCTGATCGTCGTCATCGCCGTCAATCTGCTGCTGATCTTCGCCGCGCTGCGTGATCGCCGAACGCATCGACCGCTTTCTCGGCGTCACCGGCCGCGCGATCCTGACCCGCCTGCTCGGCGTCATCCTCGCCGCACTTGCCGTGCAGTTCGTCGTCGACGGCGTGAAGTCGGCGCTGCAACTCTGATCAGCCGCAAACGAAAACGGCCGCATGTGAAGCCGCCGTGTCGATGCTCGCGTAAAGCCGCCGGAAGGCGGCCGGTTCAACTAGTCGCAATCACCGATCAGAACGGAATGTCGTCGTCCAGATCGCGCGAGAAGTTGCCGCCGCCGCCGCTGCCGGCACCGCCACGGCTCCGCGCGCTGCGGCCTGACGGATGCGACGAAGGCTGGCCGTAGTCGTCCCGCCATAGTCGCCGCCGAAGTCGCTGCCGCCGCGACCACCGCGGCCGCCGCCTTCGACTGCGCCGCCGCCTTCGCCGCGACCGTCGAGCATGGTCAGCGTCGAATTGAAGCCCTGCAGCACGACTTCCGTCGAATAACGGTCCTGGCCGTTCTGGTCCTGCCACTTGCGGGTCTGCAGCTGGCCTTCGATATAGACCTTGGCGCCCTTCTTCAGATACTGCTCGACGACCTTGCAGAGACCTTCGTTGAAGATCACCACGCGGTGCCATTCGGTCTTTTCCTTGCGCTCGCCGGAATTGCGGTCGCGCCAGGTTTCCGACGTCGCGATGTTGAGGTTGGCGATCGGCCGGCCGTCCTGCGTGCGGCGGATTTCCGGGTCCGCCCCGAGGTTTCCGATCAGAATTACCTTGTTCACACTGCCTGCCATGTCTATCACCCTGCCTGCCGCCCTGCCCGGCGGCGCTTGAAATTCAATCGCGCATCTTAGACGCATCGACCGCCGAGCGATACGCCCCTATGCACTGTGTCGCATTAATCCACAACGATTTCGAAATTTGTTCTTTATTTGTTCTAATTTATCCGCTATGATCCTGTCAACCGAATCGGAAAACCTGGCTGCATTCTCGGACTTCAGCCTCGACATGCGCCAGCGCGGCATCACTAAATAAGGGCTGTCCATCACAGCGGACAAAGCTAGAGCACGATGAGCGAACTGAAGACCATCTCCATCCGCGGCGCGCGCGAGCACAATCTCAAGGGCATCGACCTCGATCTGCCGCGCAACAAGCTGATCGTCATGACCGGGCTTTCCGGCTCGGGCAAATCCTCGCTCGCCTTCGACACGATCTATGCCGAGGGCCAGCGCCGCTATGTCGAGAGCCTGTCGGCCTATGCCCGCCAGTTCCTCGAGATGATGCAGAAGCCGGATGTCGACCAGATCGACGGCCTGTCGCCGGCGATCTCGATCGAGCAGAAGACGACCTCGCGCAATCCGCGCTCGACGGTCGGCACGGTCACCGAAATCTACGACTATATGCGCCTGCTGTTCGCCCGCGTCGGCGTGCCCTATTCGCCGGCGACCGGCCTGCCGATCGAAAGCCAGACGGTCAGCCAGATGGTCGACCGCGTCGCTCGATTTCGGCGAAGGCACGCGGCTCTATATTCTCGCGCCGATCGTGCGCGGCCGCAAGGGCGAGTACAAGAAGGAACTGGCCGAGCTGATGAAGAAGGGCTTCCAGCGCGTCAAGATCGACGGCCAGTTCTACGAGATCGCCGAAGTGCCGGCGCTCGACAAGAAATACAAGCACGACATCGACGTCGTCGTCGACCGCATCGTCGTGCGCCCCGACGTGGCGGCGCGTCTCGCCGACAGCCTCGAGACCTGCCTGAAGCTCGCCGACGGCCTGGCGATCGCCGAATTCGCCGACAAGCCGCTGCCGCCGGAAGAAACCTCGGCCGGCGGCTCGGCCAACAAGTCGCTGAACGAGACGCATGAGCGCGTGCTGTTCTCGGAAAAATTCGCCTGCCCGGTCTCCGGCTTCACCATTCCGGAGATCGAGCCGCGGCTGTTCTCGTTCAACAATCCCTTCGGCGCCTGCCCGACCTGCGACGGGCTCGGCGCGCAGCAGAAGATCGATCGCGGATCTGATCGTGCCGGAGCCGGAGCGGACGCTGCGCGACGGCGCCATCGCGCCCTGGGCGAAGTCGACCTCGCCCTATTACAACCAGACGCTGGAAGCGCTCGGCAAGCATTACGGCTTCAAGCTCGGCAACCGCTGGAGCGATCTGTCCGAAGAGGCGCAAGGACGTCATCCTGCAAGGCACCGAGGAAAAGATCGACTTCCACTACGACGACGGCGCGCGCTCCTACAACACGCACAAGAACTTCGAAGGCATCGTCCCCAATCTCGAGCGCCGCTGGAAGGAAACCGATAGCGCCTGGGCGCGCGAGGAGATCGAGCGCTACATGTCGGCCGCCCCCTGCCCGGCCTGCAACGGCTTCCGCCTGAAGCCGGAAGCGCTGGCGGTCAAGATCGACAAGCTGCATATCGGCGAAGTCACGCGAGATGTCGATCCGCGTTGCCCGCGACTGGTTCGAGGCGCTGCCGGCAGACGTTCAACGCCAAGCAGAACGAGATCGCCGTGCGCATCCTCAAGGAAATCCGCGAGCGCCTGCGCTTCCTCAACGATGTCGGCCTCGAATATCTGAGCCTGTCGCGCAATTCCGGCACGCTGTCGGGCGGCGAAAGCCAGCGCATCCGGCTGGCCTCGCAGATCGGCTCGGGCCTGACCGGCGTGCTCTACGTGCTCGACGAACCGTCGATCGGCCTGCACCAGCGCGACAATGCCCGGCTGCTCGAAACGCTGAAGCATCTGCGCGACATCGGCAACACGGTGATCGTCGTCGAGCATGACGAGGACGCGATCATGACGGCCGACTATGTCGTCGATATCGGCCCGGCCGCCGGCATCCACGGCGGCGAGGTCGTGGCGCAGGGCACGCCGCAGGACATCATGGCCAATCCGAAGTCGCTGACCGGCAAATATCTGTCCGGCGAACTCGGCGTTGCCGTTCCCGCCGAGCGGCGCAAGCCGAAGAAGAGCAAGGAAATCAAGGTCGTCGGCGCCCGCGGCAACAATCTGAAGAACGTCACGGCCTCGATTCCGCTCGGCGTCTTCACCGCGGTGACCGGCGTTTCGGGCGGCGGCAAGTCGACCTTCCTGATCGAGACGCTCTACAAGGCGGCCGCGCGCCGCGTCATGGGCGCGCGCGAAAATCCCGGCCGAACACGACCGGATCGACGGCTTCGAGCATATCGACAAGGTGATCGACATCGACCAGTCGCCGATCGGCCGCACGCCGCGCTCGAACCCGGCGACCTATACCGGCGCCTTCACGCCGATCCGCGACTGGTTCGCCGGCCTGCCGGAGGCCAAGGCGCGCGGCTATCAGCCGGGCCGCTTCTCCTTCAACGTCAAGGGCGGCCGCTGCGAGGCCTGCCAGGGCGACGGCGTCATCAAGATCGAGATGCACTTCCTGCCGGACGTCTACGTCACCTGCGACGTCTGCCACGGCAAGCGCTACAACCGCGAAACGCTCGACGTCACCTTCAAGGGCAAGTCGATCGCCGACGTGCTCGACATGACGGTCGAGGAAGGCGTCGAGTTCTTCGCCGCCGTGCCGGCCGTGCGCGACAAGCTGCAGTCGCTGCAAGGATGTCGGCCTCGGCTATATCAAGGTCGGCCAGCAGGCGAACACGCTTTCGGGCGGCGAGGCGCAGCGCGTCAAGCTCGCCAAGGAACTGTCGAAGCGCTCGACCGGCCGCACGCTCTACATCCTCGACGAGCCGACCACCGGCCTGCATTTCCACGACGTCGCCAAGCTTCTGGAAGTGCTGCACGAACTGGTCAACCAGGGCAATTCGGTCGTCGTCATCGAGCACAATCTCGAAGTCATCAAGACGGCCGACTGGGTCATCGATTTCGGCCCCGAAGGCGGCGACGGCGGCGGCGAGATCGTCGCAGCCGGCACGCCGGAGACGATCGTCAAGGAGAAGCGGTCCTATACCGGGCAGTTCCTGAAGGAACTGCTGGAACGGCGGCCGATGAAGAAGCGTGGCGGCGGCAGAGTAGCTGGACACTACGCCGAGCACAAGGAGGACAGATGAGCAAACCGGGACATCCGCATCGGCATCGGCGGCTGGACCTTCGAGCCCTGGCGCGGGCATTTCTATCCCGACCGATCTCAAGCAGAAGGACGAGCTGCAATATGCCAGCCGGCAGCTGAAGGTCATCGAGGTCAACGGCACCTATTACAGCTCGCAGAAGCCGGAGACCTTTGCCAAATGGGCGGCCGATGTGCCGGACGGTTTCGTCTTCTCGCTGAAGGCCAGCCGCTTCGTCACCAACAGGCGGGTCCTGGCCGAGGCCGGCGAATCGATGGAGCGTTTCCTCGACACAGGGACTGACCGAACTCGGCGATCATCTCGGGCCGATCCTCTGGCAGTTCGCGCCGACCAAGAAGTTCGATGCCGACGATTTCGAAGCATTCCTGAAGCTGCTGCCGGACAAGCAGGACGGCTTGCCGCTGCGGCACGTCGTCGAGGTGCGGCATGACTCGTTCAAGGTGCCGGAATTCGTCGCTCTGCTTGCGAAATACGATGTCGCGCCGGTCTGCGCCGAGCACTTCGAATATCCGATGATCGCCGACGTGACGGCGGATTTCGTCTATGCGCGCCTGCAGAAGGGCTCGGACGACATCAAGACCTGCTATCCGCCGAAAGGACCTGAAGGCCTGGGCCAAGCGGCTGAAACCTGGGCCGAGGGCCAGCGTTCCGGATGATCTGCCGCTGATCGACGAAGAGCGCAAGGTCAAGACCGAACCGCGCGACGTCTTTGCCTTCATGATCCACGAAGGCAAGGTCAATGCGCCGCACGGGGCGATCGCGCTGCAGGAAGACGGTCGGCGAAATAGCAGTGCTAAAACGCTCAGAAGCGGCGTACGATGGCGCGGCGAGATCTTCGGCCGTCAGGCCCTTTCCTGCCCGCTGCCCGGCCTCGCCATGGAGCCAGACGCCCGCCGCTGCGGCCTCGAAGGCCGGCATGCCCTGCGCCAGAAGCGCGCCGATGATGCCGGCGAGCACATCGCCCGAGCCGGCCGTCGCAAGCCATGACGGGCGCGTTGGTGTTGATCAGCGCCCGGCCGTCCGGCGACGCGATGACCGTATCGGCGCCCTTGTAAACGATCGCGGCGTTGGCCCGCTTCGCCGCCGCCTGCGCCCTGTCGACCTTGCTGAGCGTCTTGTCGGCGGCGATATCCGGAAAG
>CAWIRO010000007.1:0-36856 GCA_963838565.1 uncultured Alphaproteobacteria bacterium | reverse complement strand
GGATATCGCGGCGGACAAGACGCTCAGCAAGATCGACAAGGCGCTGGCGGCGGCAAAGCGCGCCAACGCCGCGATCGTCTACAAGGGCGCCGACACCGTCATCGCATCGCCGGACGGCAGGGCGCTGATCAATACGAACGCGCCGATCTGGCTCGCGACCGCCGGCTCAGGCGATGTTCTTGCCGGCATCATCGGCGCGCATCTGGCGCAGGGCCTGCCGGCATTCGAGGCCGCTGCGGCCGGCGTCTATCTCCACGGTGAAGCTGGACAGCGCGCCGGCAAGGGCCTGACCGCCGAAGATCTCGCCGCCCAGGTCCTGCCGTTCTAGCGCGGCTATTTTGCCGACCTCTTCCTGAAGGGCGATCGCGCCGAACGGCGCATTGACCTTGCCCTCGTGGATCATGAAGGCGAAAACGTCGCGCGGTTCGCTCTTGACCTTCCGCTCTTTGTCGATCAGCGGCAGATCATCCGGAACCTCGCCCTCGGCCCAGGTCTCCAGCCGCTTGGCCCATGCCTTCAGGTCCTTGGGAGGATAGCAGGTCTTGATATCGTCCGAGCCCTTTTGCAGCCGGGCATAGACGAAATCCGCCGTCACATCGGCGATCATCGGATATTCGAAATGCTCGGCGCAGACCGGCGCCACGCCATATTTCGCAAGCAGCGCGACGAACTCCGGCACCTTGAAGGAATCGTGCCGCACCTCGACGACGTGCCGCAAGGCAAGCCGTCCTGCTTGTCCGGCAACAGCTTCAGGAAGGCTTCGAAATCCTCGGCATCGAACTTCTTGGTCGGCGCGAACTGCCAGAGGAGTGGGCCGAGCCGGTCGCCGAGCTCGGTCAGCCCCTGTGTCAGGAAACGCTCCATCGATTCGCCTGCTTCGCCAAGCACGCGCCGGTTGGTCACGAAGCGGCTGGCCTTCAGCGAAAAGATGAACCCGTCCGGCACGTCGGCCGCCCATTTCGCGAAGGTCTCGGGCTTCTGCGAGCTGTAATAAGTGCCGTTGACCTCGATGACCTTCAACTTTCGGCTGGCGTAATGCAGCTCGTCCTTCTGCTTGAGGTCGCCGGGATAAAAATGGTCGCGCCACGGCTCAAAGGTCCAGCCGCCAATGCCGACGCGGATAGTGCCGGAGTTGCTCATCTACTTCCTCCCCTGTTGCGCCTCAACGCGTGCTGTTTCCCAGGACGGCTACTCCGCCGCCGCGAACGTCTTCCTCGCCGGCCGGCGCTCCAGCAGTTCCTTCAGGAACTGGCCGGTATAGGACCGCTTCTCCTTGACGATCGCCTCCGGCGTACCGGTCGCAACGATCTCGCCGCCGCCGTCGCCGCCTTCCGGACCGAAATCGAGCACCCAGTCGGCCGTCTTGATGACTTCGAGATTGTGCTCGATCACCACGACGGAATTGCCCTGGTTGACCAGCTCGTGCAGCATTTCGAGCAGCTTGGCGACGTCGTGGAAATGCAGGCCGGTCGTCGGCTCGTCGAGGATATAGAGCGTGCGGCCCGTAGAGCGTTTCGAAAGCTCCTTGGCGAGCTTGACGCGCTGTGCCTCGCCGCCCGAAAGCGTATTCGCCTGCTGGCCGACCTTGATATAGCCGAGGCCGACGTCCTTGCAGCGACTGCAGCTTGTCGCGCACGGCAGGGACCGCCGCGAAGAACTCGACACCTTCCTCCACCGTCATGTCGAGCACGTCGGCGATCGACTTGCTGCTTGAACGTGACGTCCAGTGTTTCGCGATTGTAGCGCTTGCCGTGGCAGACGTCGCAGGTGACGTAGACGTCGGGCAGGAAGTGCATCTCGATCTTGATGACGCCGTCGCCCTGGCAGGCTTCGCAGCGTCCGCCCTTGACGTTGAAGGAGAAGCGGCCCGGCTGGTAGCCGCGCGCCTTCGCCTCGGGCAGGCCGGCGAACCAGTCGCGGATCGGCGTGAAGGCTCCGGTGTATGTCGCCGGGTTCGAGCGCGGCGTGCGGCCGATCGGCGACTGGTCGATATCGATCACCTTGTCGATATGCTCGAAGCCGTCGATCCGGTCGTGATCGGCCGGGATTTTCGCGGGCGCCCATCACACGGCGGGCGGCCGATTTGTAAAGCGTCTCGACCAGGAAGGTGGACTTGCCGCCGCCCGAAACGCCTGTCACGGCGGTGAAAACGCCGAGCGGAATCGAGGCCGTGACGTTCTTCAGATTGTTGCCACGGGCGCCGACCACCTTGATCTCCGGCCCTTCTTCGGCTTGCGGCGTTCGTCGGGCACCGGCACGCCGAGTTCGCCCGAGAGATATTTGCCGGTCAGCGACTTCGGATTCGCCATGATGTCCTGCGGCGTGCCATGCGCGACGATCTGGCCGCCGTGCACACCGGCCGCCGGACCGATGTCGACCACGTCGTCGGCCGTCAGGATCGCATCCTCGTCGTGCTCGACGACGATCACCGTATTGCCGATGTCGCGCAGATGCTTCAGCGTGTCGAGCAGACGGGCATTGTCGCGCTGATGCAGACCGATCGACGGCTCGTCGAGAACGTAGAGCACGCCGGTCAGGCCGGAGCCGATCTGGGAGGCAAGGCGGATGCGCTGGCTTTCGCCGCCCGACAACGTGCCGGAATTCCGCGACAGGCTGAGATAGTCAAGGCCGACGTCGTTCAGGAAGCGCAGGCGCTCGCGGATTTCCTTCAGAATGCGGACGGCGATCTCGTTCTGCTTGGCCGAAAAAACCGCAGGCAGCGTCTCGAACCATTCACGGGCCACACGGATCGACATATCGGTGACCTCGACCGATATGCAGCTTGTTGATTTTCACTGCCAGCGTTTCCGGCTTCAGGCGGAAACCGTTGCAGGCCGGGCAGGGGGCTGCCGACATGAAACGCTCGATCTCTTCGCGCGCCCAGGCGGAATCGGTTTCCTTCCAGCGGCGTTCGAGATTGGTGATAATGCCTTCGAAGCTCTTGTGCGTCGTGTAGGATCGCGCGCCGTCGGCATAATGGAACTCGATCTTCTCGTCAGTGCCGTTCAGGATGACGTCCTGGGCCTTTTCGGAGAGGTCGCTCCACCGCGCCCCAAGCTTGAAGCCGTAGTGCTTGCCGAGCGCGTCCAGTGTCTGATTGTAATAGGGCGAGCTCGACTTCGCCCAGGGCGCGATCGCGCCGTCTCGCAGCGTCCGCTCCGGCTCCGGCACGATCAGGTTGGCATCGATCTTCTGCTGCGCACCAAGACCGTCGCAAGTCGGGCAGGCGCCGGCGGGATTGTTGAACGAGAAGAGCCGCGGCTCGATCTCCGGGATGGTGAAGCCGGAGACAGGGCAGGCGAACTTCTCCGAGAAAAGCACCCGCTCATGCGTCTCGTTGAGCGACTTGTTGGCGGAGCCGCCCGCAGCCGTTTCTTCCGGCGGCAGCGGCTTGTCCGCGAACTCCGCGAGCGCAAGCCCGTCGGCGAGTTTCAGTGAGGTTTCGAAGCTGTCTGCAAGGCGCGAGGCCATGTCGGGCCGCACGACGATACGGTCCACGACGACATCGATGTCGTGCTTGTATTTCTTGTCGAGTGCCGGAACGTCGGCGATCTCGTAGAACTGGCCGTCGACCTTGACGCGCTGGAAGCCCTTCTTCATCAGGTCCGCCAGCTCCTTCTTATACTCGCCCTTACGGCCGCGCACGATCGGAGCAAGAATATAAAGACGCGTGCCTTCCTCAAATTCGAGCACGCGATCGACCATCTGGCTGACCGTCTGGCTCTCGATAGGCAGGCCGGTCGCCGGCGAGTAGGGAACGCCGACGCGCGCAAAAAGCAGACGCATATAGTCGTAGATTTCGGTGACCGTGCCGACCGTCGAGCGCGGATTGCGCGAGGTTGTCTTCTGCTCGATCGAGATCGCGGGCGAGAGCCCGTCGATCTGGTCGACGTCCGGCTTCTGCATCATCTCCAGGAACTGGCGCGCATAGGCCGAAAGGCTTTCGACATAGCGCCGCTGGCCCTCGGCATAGATCGTGTCGAAGGCCAGCGAAGATTTGCCGGACCCTGAAAGCCCGGTCATGACGATGAGTTTGTTGCGCGGCAGATCCAGGTCGATGCCCTTCAGATTATGTTCGCGCGCGCCGCGGATTGAAATCGTCTTCAGTTCACTCATCGTACTCTGCTTCTGTGCCTGGAGTAAGCCCCTTATTTAGTGATGCCGATTGGCGAGTCGAGGCTGAATGTCCGGAACGTCTCTAGGTTTTCGATTCTGTTGACAGGATCATAGTGATAAACTAGAACAAATAAAGAACAAAATTCCTTGTGGATGAACCGGCGATGGACGCCCATGGCGGGGGCTCTATAGTTTAAGGTACGCCGATTGTTTCAAGCGCCGCCGGGCAGGGCGGCAGTAAGGTGATAGGTATGGCTGGCAGCGTGAACAAGGTAATTCTGATCGGAAACGTGGGTGCCGACCCAGAAATCCGCAGGACGCAGGATGGCCGCCCGATCGCCAATCTTCGCATCGCGACCTCGGAGACTTGGCGGGACCGCAATTCCGGTGAGCGCCGCGAAAAGACCGAGTGGCACACCGTCGTCGTCTTCAACGAAGGTCTCTGCAAGGTCGTCGAGCAATATGTGAAGAAGGGCGCCAAGCTCTATATCGAAGGCCAGCTGCAGACCCGCAAGTGGCAGGATCAGAACGGCCAGGACCGCTATTCGACGGAAGTGGTGCTGCAAGGCTTCAACTCGACGCTGACGATGCTCGATGGCCGCGGCGAAGGCGGCGGCGCAAGCTCCGGCTTCGGTGGCAGCCGCGGCAGCAGCGATTTCGGTGGCGGCAATGACGGTGACGATTACGGACGCCCCGTCGCAGTCGTCCGGCCGCAGCGGAAGCAGTGCCGGCGGCAACTTCTCGCGCGACCTCGATGACGACATCCCGTTCTGACGTCGAAGGGTGATGGGATTGTAGACTTCCGGGCCGCGCGAAATCTTTCCGGTTCAAGGCCTGGGCGAAATGACAAGCGCCCCCATAGCCCGCACTACGGCCGGCAACGGATCCGTGCACCAGCGCCCTTCAGCTGGCAAAATTGAGGAGTTTGTATTCGATCAGCGTCGAAACGAGTGCGACCCTCTGCTCGTCGCTGAGCTCCCCAGGCAATTCACGCACGAAGAAGCTGCCGTTGTGCACGATGAATTCCAGAGCTGACCGGGCCGTCTGGTCGACCGCGAAGACAGCCTCGCCGTCATCGTTCAAAAGTTCGACCATGTCGTCGTCATCCTGCAGGTGGAAAGCGTGGCTGCGAGAATTGACGATGCGCCGATCCAGCGTGACATTTTTCTCGTCGTACCAAAGGTCAGGCAGCGGCTCGCCGAACAGTTCCTCGTACCGCTCCGCGAACATGCCTAGCGTGGACGGCGTCATCTTGGCAATCCCTCTACCGCCGGGGCGGTACTCGGTGCATGCTGAATGTACTTTCCGAAATTCGCCCGACAGTATTCGATGTACTGGCGTGTGAATAGAATAAACTGGTGCCAGATCTGATCGATCCTGAGCGAATACATGCCCCATGCGACGGTGGGGCTCGGAAGCTGTCAAAACAAGGTACCGCTTTACCTCGCGGAAGAGCGCTTCGGCCTCGTCGGAGGAATTGACGACGTGGTCCTTCAGCAGTTTCTCGACGAGATACGGTGCTTCGAACGCCAGAGCTTCGGCATGGACGTTCGTAGCGATCCGATGCAGTCGGCGCGGCCGTGGTCATTGAGCTTGCGCCAGACATTGGCAGGTGCATGGCACGCAGTGTGTTCCATCGCAGATAATGACGCAGGTGCAGGTATCGCGGGCCTGGGCCCTTACTCTCATGCGAAGCCCTGCTCGCCGTACATCCGCCATGGCGCCGTTCTGCCTTGGGAAGGCCGCTGCCTCGGCGCTCGTGGCGGTGGTCTGGCTGATTACTGCGTCTCGCCGGACCCAGACGGCGACCGCGCCGAGACTGGATTTCGGCAGTCGGCGGTTGCGACGATGTCGCTTTCCGCGATCTCGATACCACCGGATAGGTCGTTGAGCCGGAAAATCAGCCTTATGTGCCCCTCGCGGGTCGCCGGCGCGACAAAGCCGGTGAATGCAACGGCATTTTCGCTGCCGGCTTCCAGCAGCCGTGACACCAACGTATTTGGCTTACAGACGCTTTCCCGAGTCCGGTTCCTTGGCCATCGTGATCTCCTTGTAGCCTGCTAACCTGCCGCACAAATTGGACGCGTTGGCCATCATAATCGGCCCTAACGAAATTCATCTCTGGAACAATACTCGCGCAAATGCCACTGACGGTCTTGGTGCACGGGTTGGCCGCCAATAGGACCATTCAACTATTCATAAAACAAGGTCTATTTTTCATCAATACTACATGAGGGCGAGATGTATTAATCCTTTGCTTTCGAGAACGAAGAAACGACGAACCGCCGAGACACTCACGTTCGGCTTGGCGTACGTCAGGTTAAAAGCGCATGAAGCGTGATGGCAACAAGGAAAGCGGCAACGACCAGTGAAGCGATCAGCTTGACCTGGCGATCGGCCTTTTCGAACACGCGGAAGCGTGCTCCTCGCTTCGGGCGAAGGCGATGTTGCCCAATACGAGCGACGTTAGAGCGCAGGCGCTTCTTTTTTCCCGACGTCACGGCCTCCCTTGAAACGGCGTCTCATCCGGCGTGCTCGACGACAGATGGCCCAGGCTCTCCGATTTAAACACAGAGCCGATGCTGCCGGTCAATGACCCGACGGTCTCCGGATCAACCGCTCAATTATAGGCCACGTCAAAGTAGCATGAAATGCATTGCGACGAAGCCGCCTGACCTCGCCGCCTTTAGTTCGCGGCCATCGCTGCCTTCACGCCGTCCACCACGAACTGCGCGGCAAGCGCCGCAAGAATGACGCCGAGCAGACGGGTGAGGATCGCCCGGCCGGTGACGCCAAGAAAACGGTCGAGGCGATCGGCGATCACGAGCGCGGCAAGCATCAGCAGCAGGTTGGCCGCAATCACGATGAGAAGCTGCGCCCGCTCGACGGTGGTTTGCAGCGAACCCGCAAGCAGGATCGTCGCCGAGATCGCGCCCGGGCCGGCAATAAGGGGAAGGGCGAGCGGAAAAACCGCTATATTCTGGATGTGATCCTTGGTGATCGCCACTTCGCTGGTCTTCTCCTTGCGGTCCTGCCGTTTCTCGAAGACCATCTCGAAGGCGATCCAGAAGAGCAGCAGCCCCCCGGCAATGCGGAAAGCGCCGATCGAAATGCCGAGCACGCCAAGCACACTTGCGCCGAACAGCGCAAAGACGGCGAGGATGATGAACGCAATCACGGAGCCGCGCAGCGCCACCTGTTTGCGCTGGCTGCGGCTCATGCCGATCGTCAGGCCCAGGAAGATCGGCGCAAGCCCAGGAGGGTCGATCGTGACGAGCAGCGTCGTGAAAGCGTTGATCAGTTGGTCGGCGCTTGCCATCGTCTCTCCGGAACACCATATGAGGGCTGGGTTTTTCGCGATTGTGAAGTGAGGTTTTCCATTTGGCAAATGCCGGGCGGATGACCGGCCTCGAAGGCTGGTAAAATCGCCTGATTTGCCGCCTTTCCGCCGCAAAAGCCTGTTCAAAACTCCCGCTCAAATTGGCGCTGGACAAGCCTTTCCGCTATACATCTTTCAGTGATTCTACAAAGAGATCGTGATCTGTTTTGACTGAACAAACACCCCCAGGCGGCGGGAAGCTCCCGCCAGGCATCGAGCCCATCTCCATCATGGAGGAAATGCAGCGGTCGTATCTCGATTACGCGATGAGCGTCATCGTCAGCCGCGCGCTTCCGGACGTCCGTGACGGCCTGAAGCCCGTGCACCGGCGCATCCTCTATGGCATGTCTGAGCTGGGCATCGACTGGAACAAGAAATACGTCAAATGTGCCCGCGTCACCGGTGACGTGATGGGTAAATACCATCCGCATGGCAACATGGCGATCTACGATGCGCTGGCTCGCATGGCGCAGCACTGGTCGCTCCGCCTGCCGCTGATCGACGGCCAGGGCAACTTCGGTTCCGTCGACGGCGACCCCCCGGCGGCCGAGCGTTACACGGAATGCCGTCTGCAGAAGGCGGCGCATTCGCTGCTCGATGACCTCGACAAGGAAACGGTCGACTTCCGCGACAACTACGACGGCACGCTCTCCGAGCCCGTCGTTGTGCCGGCAAAATTTCCGAACCTTCTGGTCAACGGGGCAGGCGGCATCGCCGTCGGCATGGCGACGAACATTCCGCCGCATAACCTCTCCGAAGTCATCAACGGCTGCATTGCGCTGATCGATAATCCGGCGATCGAACTGCCGGAGATCATGCAGATCATCCCCGGTCCGGACTTTCCGACGGGCGCGAAAATCCTCGGCCGTTCCGGCATCCGCTCGGCTTATGAAACCGGCCGTCGGTTCCGTCATCATGCGCGGCGTTGCCGCGATCGAGCCGATGCGCGGCGATCGCGAGCAGATCATCATCACCGAGATCCCGTATCAGGTGAACAAGGCGACGATGATCGAGAAGATGGCCGAACTGGTGCGCGAAAAGCGCATCGAAGGCATCTCCGATCTTCGCGACGAATCCGATCGCCAGGGTTACCGCGTCGTCATCGAGCTGAAGCGCGATGCCAATGCCGACGTCATTCTGAACCAGCTTTATCGCTACACGCCGCTGCAGACCTCTTTCGGCTGCAACATGGTGGCGCTGAACGGCGGCAAGCCGGAGCAGCTGAATCTGCTCGATATGCTCCGCGCTTTCGTTGCCTTTCGCGAAGAGGTCGTTAGCCGGAGAACGAAATTTCTTCTCCGCAAGGCGCGCGAACGTGCGCACGTCTTGGTCGGCCTCGCGATTGCGGTCGCCAATATCGATGAAGTGATCCGTGTAATCCGTCAGGCGCCGGATCCGCAGTCCGCGCGCGAAGAGCTGATGACGCGCCGCTGGCCCGCCGAAGACGTCGAGAGCCTGATCCGCCTCATCGATGATCCGCGCCACCGCATCAACGAGGATCTGACTTACAACCTCTCGGAGGAGCAGGCGCGCGCCATCCTCGAGCTTCGCCTTGCCCGCCTGACCGCGCTTGGCCGCGATGAAATCGGCGACGAACTCAACAAGATCGGCGACGAAATCAAGGATTACCTTGATATCCTGTCGTCGCGCGTGCGCATCCAGACCATCGTCAAGGACGAGCTTGCGGCGATCCGCGACGAATTTGGAACGCCGCGGCGCACCGAGATCGTCGATGGCGGCCTCGAGATGGACGATGAGGACCTTATTGCCCGCGAGGACATGGTCGTCACCGTTTCGCACCTTGGTTATATCAAGCGCGTGCCGCTCACCACCTACCGCGCACAGCGCCGTGGCGGCAAGGGTCGCTCCGGTATGACGACGCGCGACGAGGACT
This sequence comes from uncultured Alphaproteobacteria bacterium, assembly GCA_963838565.1. Classification (GTDB taxonomy): domain Bacteria; phylum Pseudomonadota; class Alphaproteobacteria; order Rhizobiales; family Rhizobiaceae; genus Rhizobium. The sequence continues at coordinate 27,467 of CAWIRO010000007.1, read as the reverse complement.
TTGTTAGCCGGCTATTCGTAGTCAACACTCACACGCCGGTTCTGTTCTTCTCCTCCCGTGGCATTGTGTATAAGGAAAAGGTCTGGCGTCTGCCGATCGGCACCCCGACCTCGCGCGGCAAGGCCCTGATCAACATGCTGCCGCTGGCCCCCGGTGAACGCATCACCACGATCCTACCGTTACCGGAGGATGAGGATAGCTGGGATAGCCTCGACGTCATGTTCTCGACGACGCGCGGCACCGTTCGCCGCAACAAGCTGTCCGACTTCGTTCAGGTCAACCGCAACGGCAAGATTGCGATGAAGCTCGAGGAGGAGGGCGATGAAATCCTCTCCGTCGAGACCTGCACCGAACATGACGACGTTCTGCTGACGACGGCGCTCGGCCAGTGCATCCGCTTCCAGGTTGACGATGTCCGTGTCTTCGCGGGCCGCAATTCTATCGGCGTTCGCGGCATCAACCTCGGCGAAGGCGACCGCATCATCTCGATGACGATCGTCGGCCATGTCGATGCCGAGCCATGGGAGCGTGCTGCCTACCTCAAGCGTTCCGCAGCCGAACGCCGCGCCACGGGCGTTGATGAAGAGGATATCGCCTTGGTCGGCGAGGAAGTCACCGAAGAGGGACAGTTGCTCGACGAGCGCTACGAGGAGCTGAAGGCACGCGAGCAGTTCGTGCTGACGGTCTCCGAGAAGGGCTTCGGCAACGTTCCTCGTCCTACGACTTCCGCATCTCCGGCCGCGGCGGCAAGGGCATTCGTGCCACCGACACGTCGAAGACGGCCGAAATCGGCGAGCTGGTTGCGGCCTTCCCGGTCGATGAAGGCGATCAGATCATGCTGGTCTCGGATGGCGGCCAGTTGATCCGCGTTCCGGTCGGCGGCATTCGCATCGCCAGCCGCGCAACGAAGGGTGTCACGATCTTCTCGACCGCCAAGGACGAAAAGGTCGTCTCCGTCGAGCGCATCAGCGAGCCCGAGGATGACGGCGAGGAAGTCGGCGAAATCGTCAACGAGACGCCGATCGAGCCCGAGGTGGGCGCGCGGCGCGCCGCCAGCCGCGGAAGAATGAACTTAACCAGGCTATGGTTTCGAACCGGGCGGCACGTGCCGCCCGGTTTTTTTATGTGCTTAAGGGCTGTCGGCCGGGCTCGTTCGCGATGAGCGACAACGGAAAATCGCACGCGCGGCGGTCTTCTGTTGCGCGGCTCGGATGAGCCGAGTTACCAGGGGCGGCAGCCGTTGGATGGGGGCGCCGTCTCGCGGCAGCCCGCGGCTCACTCTCGTACATTGAAAAAGCCGGACGCGGGGAACTGCGTCCGGCTTTGCTGACCCAAGTGCGGAGCGAATGCGCTCAAAGGGGTTTTTCAGAGACACTTGTGCTTTTCGTTAAGCGCCTTTACATCTTCGCTTTCACGGCGAAGCGCCGAAATCGTTGATGCCACGGACACGATGAACATGACGCTGATGAGAGCAGTAAGAACAGTCAAGATCGTGAGCATGGCAATCCTTTCCGAAGTTGCGTTACTCCTCAGTATCTGGCTGATCATGGCCGTGCGGGTCGAAGCATAGGGACCATATGCCTTGGACGTATCAGTCTGCTGACCGTAAAGTGCGAAAGTCGCGGTAAGCATTCCCGTCATCATTGCCATCCAGAATACGTTGATGATGGTAATCTTATCGGGCATCTTTTTCTTCCTTCGTCCCGCGTACTCTACGCTTCGGTTAATGAACGTGTCCGTCTCGGAAATAGTTCCGGCGGATGTTGATCGGTCGTTTACCAAGCCCGGTCTGAAGCCACCTTGAATGCCTTGTTCATCTGGCGTTCAAATTCGGCCCTGGTTCAACGCAGCTTTGCCGAGTTTCCGCGTGCATGATCATGATGTTCTTTCACGTCGGCGCGCACCCAGCCCATCGCGTAACGGTCCTGCATGTAGTTCCAGGCCATCTCCGCAAGCAGTGAGAGAGCGACGGTGAGGGCAACGATCAGAATCAGCATGTCGTCATCTTTCGGGTAGCGCCTGGTGCCGGATGGCATCGGCTGCGGTTGATGTTTCCGATTATGCACATCGCATCTGAAACGGCGTTGAACGCTGCATTCATCCGCCGTTCAGCCCGGCGGCAAATGACTTGCGGGACGCGGGCATCCGTGACAAAAGGCGTCGAAACGAAACGGCCGGCCATGACCACAGCTTTTTATCCCGGATCCTTCGACCCGATGACCAATGGACATCTCGATGTGCTGGTGCAGGCGCTGAATGTCGCCGAAGGTCATCGTTGCGATCGGCATCCATCCCGGCAAGGCGCCGCTGTTTTCCTTCGAGGAGCGTGCAGAGCTGATCCGCGACGTCGCTCGCCGAGTGCCTGCCGCAGAAGAGCGGGCGACATCTCGGTCGTCTCCTTCGACAATCTGGTCGTCGATGCCGCGCGCAAGCATGGCGCTACGCTGCTGATCCGCGGCCTGCGCGACGGCACCGATCTCGACTATGAAATGCAGATGGCGGGCATGAACCGGCAGATGGCGCCGGATGTCCAGACCATGTTTCTGCCGGCCGGCACGGCATCGCGGCCCATTACCGCCACATTGGTCCGCCAGATCGCCGCCATGGGCGGCGATGTCAGCGCCTTCGTGCCGGCGGCCGTTTTGCAGGCCCTTCAAGCGCAAAACGCAAATCCTGAGCGCGTTCATTCGTCCGCAACGGAGCTCATCATGAAACTCTTCCATCTCGCATTTGCCGGCGTCGCTTGTCCTCGCGTCCTTCGCGGGCAGCGCCTTTGCCCAGCCGACTGATCACATCTACCATCCAGCTCAAGGACGGCCCGGTCGTCATCCAGCTCATGCCCGATGTTGCGCCGAAGCACGTCGCGCGCATCAAGGAACTGGCGAAGAAGGGCGCCTACGACAATGTCGCCTTCCACCGCGTGATCGACGGCTTCATGGCCCAGACCGGCGACGTCCAGTACGGCAACATGGCAAAGGACTTCGAGGCCGAGATGGCCGGCACCGGCGGTTCCGATCTGCCGGACCTTCCGGCCGAATTCTCCAAGGTTCCGTTCGCACGCGGCACGGTCGGCATGGCGCGCGCGCCAGGATCCGAATTCCGCCAACTCGCAGTTCTTCATCATGTTCGCGCGCGGCGATTTCCTGAACGGCCAGTACACGGTCGTCGGCAAGGTCGTCTCCGGCATGGAGAATGTCGACAAGATCAAGACGCGGCGACGAGGCCAGAACGGCTCCGTCACCGATCCCGACCGGATGATCAAGGTCACGGTCGGCAAGAAGTAAGTTTCAAGAAAACAAGGAGGAGACGACATGGCCGAGATCAAGGATCCGGAAAACACCATCATCCTGGAAACCACCAAGGGCAAGGTCGTCATCCAGCTGCTGCCGGACGTGGCGCCGGAGCATGTCGCCCGCATCAAGGAACTTGCGCGCGAGAAGCGCCTATGACGGCGTCGTCTTCCACCGCGTCATCGACGACTTCATGGCGCAGACCGGCGACGTGCAGTTCGGCAAGAAGGGCGGCAAGGACTTCAATCCCGGCCCGCGCCGGCATGGGCGGCTCTTCGAAGCCGGACCTCAAGGCTGAATTCTCGCAACATCAGCCATGTCCGCGGCACCTGCTCGATGGCCCGTTCGCAGAACCCGAACTCGGCCAATTCGCAGTTCTTCATCTGCTTCACCGATGCGCCGTGGCTGAACAAGCAGTATTCGGTCTGGGGCCAGGTCATCGAAGGCATGGACAATGTCGACAAGATCAAGAAGGGCGAGCCGGTCAAGGATCCGGACTCGCATCGTCTCGATGAGGGTTGCCGCCGACGTCTGATTCGTGATTATTGCTGAAACCCGCCCTCGCGCTCGAAAGCGCCGGGGCGGGTTTCGCTTTGCCTGAAGATTGCCTGATGCGCGTTGACCTTTTCGATTTCGATCTGCCCGATGAACGGATTGCGCTGCGGCCCGCAAGCCGCGCGACAGCGCGCGCCTGCTCGTCGTCGATCCGCAAGCGACAGCGTCGAGCTTGACCGATCATCGCGTCAGCGATCTGCCATCGTTCCTGCGCCCCGGCGACGCGCTGGTCTTCAACGACACCAAGGTCATTCCCGCCCAGCTCGAAGGCATGCGCCATCGCGACGAGGATGCGCCCGGCCAGCAGGTCTCGGTGACGCTGCATATGCGCGTCGGCGCCGATCGCTGGAAGGCCTTTGCCAGGCCCGGCAAGCGCATCAAGATCGGCGACCGCATCGCATTCGGTCATGGCGGAATGCCTGCCTGCTCGGCACGCTCGACGCGACCGTCGAGGAGAAGGGCGAGGCCGGCGAGGTGACGCTGCGCTTCGATCTTTCCGGTCCGGCGCTGGACGAGGCGATCGCCGCCGTCGGCCATATTCCGCTGCCGCCCTATATCGCCGCCAAGCGCCCGGAGGACGAGCAGGACCGCGCCGACTACCAGACGATCTACGCGCGCGAAGAGGGTGCCGTCGCAGCCCCGACCGCCGGCCTGCATTTCACGCCCGCCTGTTTGAAGCGCTGGACGCGCTCGGCATCGAACGCCATTTCGTGACGCTGCATGTCGGCGCCGGCACCTTCCTGCCGGTCAAGGCCGACGACACCGACGATCATGTGATGCATCTCGAAATCGGCTATGTCGGCGCGACGACGGCGCGCGAAGCTGAACGCCGTCAAGGCGAGGGGCGGGCGCATCGTCTGCGTCGGCACGACCTCGCTGCGGCTGATCGAAAGTGCTGCCGACGAAGATGGCGACGATCCGCGCCTGGTCGGGCGCCACCGGCATCTTCATCACGCCCGGCTATCGCTTCCGGGCGGTCGATATGCTGATGACCAATTTCCATCTGCCGCACTCGACGCTGTTCATGCTGGTCTCGGCCTTTGCGGCCTCGAGACGATGCGGCGCGGCCTATGCGCATGCGATCGAAACCGGCTACCGCTTCTATTCCTACGGCGATGCCAGCCTGCTTTTCCGGAATGACCAGGACGAGACATGACCGAGACCTTCCAGTTCAACGTTCAAGAAGACCGACGGCGAGGCGCGTCGCGGCGAAGTCTCCATGCCGCGCGGCGACGATCCGCACGCCGGCCTTCATGCCGGTCGGCACGGTCGGCACGGTCAAGGCGATGTATCTCGACCAGGTGCGCGATACCGGCGCCGACATCATCCTCGGCAATACCTATCACCTGATGCTGCGCCCGGCCCGGAGCGCGTCGCGCGCCTCGGCGGTCTGCACGAGCTGATCCGCTGGCCACATCCGATCCTGACCGATTGCGGCGGCTTCCAGGTCATGTCGCTCTCCGGCCTGCGCAAGCTCGACGAGAAGGGCGTGACCTTCAAGATCCATGTCGACGGCGCCTGCATCACATGTCGCCGGAGCGCTCGATCGAGATCCAGGGCCTGCTCGGTTCCGATATCCAGATGCAGCTCGACGAATGCGTGGCGCTTGCCGGCCGAACCCAAGGAGATCGAGCGCGCCATGGAAATGTCGTTGCGCTGGGCCGAGCGCTGCAAGGTCGCCTTCGGCGACCAGCCGGGCAAGGCGATGTTCGGCATCGTGCAGGGCGGCGACGTTGCCGGCTCTGCGCGTCCGCTCGGCCGCAGGCGCTGTCGCGGCTCGATCTCAAGGGCTATGCGATCGGCGGCCTTGCCGTCGGCGAACCGCAGGATGTGATGCTGGACATGCTCGACATCACGCTGTCCGGAACTGCCGACCGAGAAGCCGCGCTACCTGATGGGCGTCGGCACGCCGGACGATATCCTGAAATCCGTGGCGCGCGGCATCGACATGTTCGATTGCGTCATGCCGACCCGCTCCGGCCGCCACGGCCTGGCCTTCACCCGGCGCGGCAAGGTCAATATCCGCAATGCCCGCCACGCCGAGGACATGCGTCCGCTCGACGAGCAGTCCGCATGCCCGGCGTCACGCGACTATTCGCGCGCCTATCTGCACCATCTCGTGCGCGCCAACGAGAGCGCTCGGCGGCATGCTGCTGACCTGGAACAATCTCGCCTACTATCAGGAACTGATGCAGGGCATCCGCAAGGCGATCGACGAAGGCCGCTTTGCCGACTTCATGGCGGAGACGCAGGAAGACTGGGCGAGGGGCGATCTCGAGCCGCTGTGACGGCAATGAGTGCCGATCAGATCCCTGGCTGGCGGTGTTGCGGCAATCTGCACGCCGTTGATCTTGTAGCTGCCGTCCGGCTGCTGCGAGGAACTATAGATCGCCGTCCAGTCCTTGCCGTCCGGCCGATATCAGCACTTCCTGATAGATCGTCGCGCCGTCGTCGATCGATCGGCTGCGGCCGAAGGCATAATTGCCGGGATGATAGACCGGCGTCGTAGCCCTTCTTCACCATGTCGAAGAAGATGCTCTTGTCCGGAAACATCGCCTTGATTCCGGGCGAGGCAAACGAATAGGCCGTCTCGGCGTCGTCGTTGAGGAAAGCCTTGATCTGGTCCTCGATGATATGGCGCGTCGTCTCGAGCGGATCTCCGGCACGCGCAGGCATGGAATAGATGACGAATGCGGCACACAGAAGAAGCACTGCGGATAAAGCACGCATGAGATTGTCTCCAGCCATATCGACGGAAGTGTAGGGCACTTTTTAAATTAGAAAAGCGTCACTTCCTACGCGCGTCGCCTTACAAGATTTGTGCAGGCAGCACCGTGGCTCGGCAATCGTTGCGAAGTAACCGCGGTATTCGGGAAATTGGCGATCCTGGAACGCGTTGCGCTTCATCTCCCGATAGATGTCGAGCGATGACGGCCGAGCTGCCGGGCAATCTCGCCGATCGGTAATTTGCGCTCCTTAAGCTGATAAAGGCGCCGCCGAGACCAGCGTCGTCCGACCGTCAATGACCTTCGACAAGACTTCGATCCGCTGCAGATCCCGTTCGCTCATCGCAATCAATCCCATCCGCAATCTCCCACGTCCTCAAACGCGGCGAGTGTGACATTCCAACTTTGCAGAAACAGGACACTTTAACTTTGCGGTGGAGAAGCTAACCCAAGTGCATCATGCCTGTCTTAGCAGGGTAGGGGATCAGCCTCCCTCTTGCAAATGCGCCATGAACACTTCGGTCGGTGTCTTATAGCCCGAGACACTTTCTCGGCAGGTCGTTCAGATGGTGAGCGAGTTGAACCAGAGCCGAGTTGCGGCACCTCGGCCAGATCCGTAGTCGCCTGGCATGAAGCGACGAATCCGCTTGTTGACGTTTTCCACCGCACCTTTTTGCCAGGGTGCGCTGGGGTCGCAGAACCAACTGCGTGCGCCGATCCCATCTTCCAAAGCCCTGAACCCGGCAAACTCCGTGCCGCGGTCAAAGGTGAAGCTCTGGCGTGCGAAGGCCGGCAAAGGAGAGAATGTTTCGATGATCTTGTCCATGATCGGGCGCGAGTGCCGGCTCGTGGTTCTTGATCATCACCGTGTAACGGCTTTTGCGCTCGACGAGTGAGGTGACGTTGGCCGTGCCCAGTGTCTCGCTGGAAAATCAAGAGGTCGCCCTCCCAGTGGCCAAACTGCGTCCGATCATCCAATAAAATCAGGTCGTTGCGATATTCTGTGACTGGCCGGAAAGGCGCCATCCCGTGGTTTCCTGCGAGCCGCGAGAACGGCGTTTGCGGCGCGCCTCGGGCAAATAGCGATAGAGACCCAAGCCGTAGTCGTCCTTGCCGTAGACGAAGCGATAGATCGTCTCGGCGCAGATGCGAACGAGGCTGAGGCCGTCGGCCCATAGACGGCCGGCAATCTGTTCCGGCGACCAATAGGCCTTCAACCGGTCGATCACCAGCTCGCGCAATTGCGGATGGCGCCGGAGCTTTCTCAAACGTCTGCGGCGCTCCTTGGCGATGTCATCGGCAACTGTCGAAAAGTAGCCACTGTATTCGGGAAGCTCGCGATCACGAAAGGTATTGCGCTTGATCTCGCGATAGATGGTCGAGCGGTGACGACCGAGTTGACGTGCCATCTCATTGATCGGCACCTTGCGCTCGACAAGGTGATGAAGGCGACGACGATCGGCGAGGGTCAATTGCGAATAGTATCGGGACATGCCAAAATCTCCAAAGCGAAACCATTGAAATCATTGGCATGTCGCACTTGAAAATAGAATGTACCCGGCTACACCATCACATCACATAAGATAGGTTATGGAACAAAACCATGTCCGTCATTCCGGTGCTCTATCGCTCTTGGTCGAAAACAGATTGCCGAACTCCATCGGGAAGGGAAATATGATCGTCGAGGTCTTTTCGCCGGCGATGACGTTCAGCGTGCTCAAGTAGCGCAGCTGCATTGCCTGCGGTTGCCGGGCCAGGATTTCGGCCGCCTCCAGCAGCTTCGCCGCGGCCTGCTGCTCGCCTTCGGCATTGATGACTTTGGCGCGCCGCTCGCGTTCGGCCTCCGCCTGGCGGGCGATCGCACGGATCATGGATTCGTTGATGTCGACATGTTTGATCTCGACATTGGCGACCTTGATGCCCCAGGCATCGGTCTGCGTGTCGAGCATTTCCTGGATGTCGTTCGTTGAGCTTGTCGCGTTCCGCCAGCATCTCGTCGAGATCGTGCTTGCCGAGCACCGAGCGCAGCGTCGTCTGGGCGAGCTGGCTCGTCGCCATCATGAAATCCTCGACCTGGATCGTCGACTTTTCGGGATCGATGACCCTGAAATAAATCACCGCGCTGACGCGAACCGAGACGTTGTCATGCGAAATGACGTCCTGGCTGGGCACATCGAGCACGCGCGTGCGCAGGTCGACCCGCACCATCTGCTGCACGTAGGGAATGAGCAGGAACAATCCGGGTCCCTTGACGCCGGTGAAGCGGCCAAGCGTGAAAACAACGCCCCGCTCGTACTCCCGCAGGATCTTGATCGCGGACGCGATGATGACGCAGCAAGATAGGATGATCGCGACGAGATAGAAGACGAGATCTCCAAACATGCCCATGACTTTTCCTCCTGCTTTCCAAAGCCCGCAGTCTCGCTGAGTCCGCGGGTCACCTCGAGCGTCAGCCCGTTCCGGGCGATGACCGTCACATCGTCTCCGGCTGGCGAGCGGTTCGCGCGGAAACGGCCTTCCAGCGCTCGCCATGGGCGACGACGTAGCCGGCTAGTGCCCGTCCAACTGTCAACCTTGCCTGAAATGCCGATCATCTGCTCCGCACCGGTCACGACCGTGCGCCAGCGCGAGGTGAACGCGAGGCGAGCGACGACGAGGCTGAATGCGAGGCCGGCAATGCCGATGCCGCCAGTACGGGCCAGGACACTTCCAAGTCCGGCACATCCGTATCGAAGAGAATGGCAGCGCCGAGCACCAGTGCGACCGCGCCACCGAGCGCCGAGGACGCCGAACGATCGGCGAATGCGCTTCCGCCACGGTCAGCGCCTGCACCGAGGACGATGCAGGCCGACGCCGGCATAGCTTACCGGCAGCAATGCCAGGGCATAAAGACCAAGCAGCAGACTGATGCCGCCGACCGTTCCGGGGACAACTGTCCCCGGGCGTGAGAAATTCGAAGATCAGGCCGTAGATGCCGATCATCATCAGGATGAGTGCTACGTTCGGATCGGTGATCACCGAAAGCAGACGGGTCCGCCAATCCGGCTCGACGTTCCTCGACGGCAAGACCGGTGGTATCGAGCCGGACATCCGTTCTGGCCGACCCGAACGGTGCGGCCATTGGCCTGCGCCAAGAGATCCTCGACGGTGGTTGCGATGAAATCGATGACGTTTTCGCGTGCGGCCGCGGTCGATGAAAGGCTAGCGGCTTCGCGCACCGCCCGCTCCGCCCAGTCGGCATTGCGATTGCGCAGCTCGGCAAGCCCGCGGATATAGGCGACCGCATCGTTCACGGCTTTCGCCTCGCTGGCGTTGCGCGGCGGACTGCCCTTGCTGTCGCTGCTTGTTCGGTGTCCCTCGGGTTCGGTACCGTCGCATCGGCGCTCCCGCCGAGAGCGATCGGAGTTGCCGCACCCAGATTGGTGCCCGGCGCCATCGCGGCGATATGGCTTGCGTAAAGAATATACGTGCCGGCACTGGCAGCTCGTGCTCCGCTTGGTGCCACGAAACCCGCCACAGGCACGGACGAGGCAAGGATCGCGCGAATGATGTCTCGCATCGACGTATCGAGGCCGCCGGGTGTGTCGATCTGCAGTATGACCAGGCTCGCGCTTGCGCTCCTGGCGTGTTGAAGACCGCGTTTCACATAGTCGGCGGTCGCCGGGCCGATGGCGCCGCTTATCCTGAGGACCACGGCCACGCGTTCCGCTTCAGCTGCCGAGCAGGCCGTTACAGTGACCGATAATAGAGCGAATACGAGAGCGAGGATCGGCGACACCCGCCGCCAAAGCGTGAACCGCAAGGCCATCGTTCGATAAGCGCGCATACCGGGAAATATATGTCGGAATTCTCAAAGGATAAGTAACGGCCGCTCGCTGCATTCGCAGCGACTTGCCTTGGCTGTTCCGAGGTTTCCGCAAGGTAACGATCGAGACGATCGATGTGGCCGCCGGTGCGCCTTCACCCTGCCGCCAGATCATGCACGCTTCCAAGTCTCAAAGCTCGTCCAGTTCGATCTCGATCTGCATCTGATCATAGGCCGGCTCGACGTGGTCGGGTGTTTCCGCCATCACCGTCTCGTAGTCGAGCGGTGTGTGCATATGCGTCAGGATGGCCCGCTTCGGCTGCAGCCGCTCGATCCAGGCCAGCGATTGCTCCAGCGACAGATGGCTCGGGTGCGGCCGGTATTGCAGCGCATCGATGATCAGCACGTCGAGATCGTCAAGCCTTGCTACAGTTTCCGGCGGAAAGTCGCTGATATCGCTGCAATAGGCGAGCGCGCCGATCCGAAACCGAGCGAGTGGATGTCGCCATGCTGCTGCAGGTGCGGCTTGAACGTGATCGTGCCCGCCGGCGCCGGTGATTTCAACGGCTTTTCGAGGTCTTCGATCATGATCGGCTCGACGATCGGCGGATAGTTGCTGCCCGCCGGCGTTTCGAGGCAGTAGCCGAAGCCCTCGCGGATGCGCTCCATGGTGAACGCGATCGGCATAGATCGGCATGCGCTGCTGGCGTTGTGAAAGAAGCCGCGCAGATCGTCGATGCCGTGGATATGGTCGGCATGCGCATGCGTATAGAAGCACGGCATCGATATGCTGCACCTTGGCGGCGATCATCTGCTCGCGAAAATCCGGGCCGGTATCGACGACGACGGTGGTGACGCCGCCATCGTCGTCGTATTGCTCGACCATGAAGGCAGCGCGCGTGCGCCGGTTCTTCGGGTTGGCGGGATCGCAGGCGCCCCAGTCGCCGGTGATGCGCGGCACGCCCGGCGACGACGCGCAGCCGAGTATGGTGAAGCGCCGCCGGTAACTCACGCCGCTAGACCCTCGGCATCTTCGAGAAGAGCCGGAACGCGTTGTCGGTCGTGATCCGCGCGACCTCGTCCATAGCTGAGGCCGATCGTCTCGGCCAGCACCTCAGCGGTGTTCACCACATAGGACGGCTCGTTGCGCTTGCCGCGCCACCGCTTCGGCGCCAGATATGGCGCGTCGGTTTCGACCAGCAACCGGTCATGCGGCACCGTCTTGGCGATCTCGCGCAGCTCCTCGGATTTCGGGAAGGTCAGGATGCCGGAGAAGGAGACATAGCCGCCGAGTTCGACGCCGGTGCGGGCGAGCTCCGGGCCGGACGAGAAGCAATGCAGGATGAAGGGGAAGGCCCCCTTCCCCGTTTCCTCGGTCAGGATCGCCGCCATGTCCTCGTCGGCGCTGCGGCTATGGATCACCAGCGGCAGCTGCGTTTCGCGCGCAGCGGCGATGTGACGGCGAAAGCCGGTCTTCTGGTCTTCCGGCTTCGCGTGTCGTAGAAATAATCGAGCCCGGCCTCGCCGATCGCGACGACCTTCTCATGCGCTTCGGCGAGTCGCACCAGATCCTCGGTCTCGATATCCAGTTCCTCATCGGCATTGTTCGGATGCGTGCCGACCGAGCAGAAGACCGAGGGATATTTTTCGGTAATCGCAAGCAGCGTGTCGAGCTTGCGCACGCGCGTCGAGATGGTGACCATCTGCTTCACGCCGGCCTCATGCGCGCGCGCGATGATCTCGTCGCGCTCCTCCTCGAAGTCGGCGAAATCCAGATGGCAATGCGTATCGATCAGCATCGCGACCCTTAAGCTTCCGGCGCAACATAGCGCGGGAAGACCGGCTTCGGCGCTTCCAGCGGCGTCCCGGCAACGAGGCGCCCGGCTTCGCCGAGAGCCGCGAAATCGCGCTTATCCGCCGGAACGGCAACGAGATCGAGCAGCTTGCCCGACGATTCCGGCATGAAGGGCTGCAGCAGGATCGCGATCTGGCGCACGACATCGGCCGTCACGTAAAGCACGGTCGCCATGCGCGCCGGATCGGTCTTCTTCGAGCGCCCAGGGCTCCTGGCCGGCGAAATAGCGGTCGGTTTCGGAAACGACCGCGATGATCGATGCCAGCGCCCGGTGGATCAGCTGCTTGTCCATGTCCTCGCGGGTCGAAGCCAGCAGCGCATCGGCCTGCGCCAGCATCGCCTTGTCCTCATCGGTCAGCGGTCCGCATTCCGGGATCTTGCCGTCGCAATTCTTGACGATCATCGACAGCGAGCGGCTGGCGAGGTTGCCGATGCCGTTGGCAAGATCGGAGTTGATGCGGGTGCCGATCGCCTCTTCGCTATAGCTGCCGTCCTGGCCGAAGGAGACTTCGCGCAGGAAGAAATAGCGCACCTGGTCGAGGCCGAAATGGTTCACCAGATTGACCGGATCGACGACGTTGCCGAGCGACTTCGACATCTTCTCGCCCTTGTTGAGCAGGAAGCCATGGGCATAGACGCGCTTCGGCAGCGGCAGTTTCGCCGACATCAGGAAGGCCGGCCAGTAGACCGCGTGGAAGCGGATGATGTCCTTGCCGATGATGTGCACATCGGCCGGCCAGTATTTCGCCCGCGGATCGTTGCGATCCTTGAGATAGCCGGTCGCCGTGATGTAGTTCGTCAGCGCGTCGACCCAGACATACATGACATGCGAGGGATCGTTCGGCACCTTGATGCCCCAGTCGAACGTCGTGCGCGAGATCGACAGGTCCTTGAGGCCTGATTTGACGAAAGAAATCACCTCGTTGCGGCGCTCGGCCGGACCGATGAAATCCGGGTTCTCTTCATAGTGCTTCAGCAGCGTGTCCTGATATTCCGAGAGCTTGAAGAAATAGCTTTCCTCCTCGCACCCATTCGACCGGCGTGCCCTGAGGCCCGTAGCGCACGCCGTCGGCGCGCAGCTTCGGTTTCGTTTTCCTGGTAATAGGCCTCGTCGCGCACCGAATACCAGCCGGCATAGGAATCCTTGTAGATGTCGCCGGCATCGGCCATCCGGTTCCAGATGTTCCTGGAGGTCTCGTGATGGCGCGCTTCGGTCGTGCGGATGAAGTCGTCGTTCGAGGCGTTGAGCAGCTTGGCCATCGCCTGGAATTCGCCGGAGTTGCGGTCGGCGAGCTCCTGCGGCGTCAGGCCTTCCGCGCGCGCCGTCTGCTGCATCTTCTGGCCGTGCTCGTCGGTGCCCGTCAGAAAAAAGACGTCGCGCCCGTCGAGGCGCTGGAAGCGCGCCATGGCGTCGGTCGCGATCAGCTCATAGGCATGGCCGATATGCGGCTTGCCGTTCGGGTAGGAGATCGCGGTGGTGATGTAGAACGGGGTCTTGTCGGTCATGGCGGCAATGGTCCGCTTTACGGTTTCGTCATTGTTTCACCCGCTCGTTTAGCGCATGTCTGGGAGGAGCGAAACACCAAGTTTCGGCGCCTGCGATTCGCCGCTTCAGCGAGCCGTCGCTTGACTCACTTTCCCCCACATTCTACCCCTTGAGAAAGCGAAGGCGGGACGAAATCGCCGTGAAATTTTCATCTTTAGCAGTCGTGTCCAACGGCTTGAAAGGGCCGTCGTTTTGAGTTTCTCCAACCGCGTTCAACCGCTCTATTCCTTTTCGGGTTTTTTCGTCGGCATGCTGGTGGGCATCACCGGCGTTGGCGGCGGTTCGTTGATGACACCGTTATTGGTCTTGCTGTTCGGCGTGCATCCGGCAACCGCCGTCGGCACCGATCTCCTCTATGCCGCGATCACCAAGACGGCGGGCACCGCCGTACACGGCATGCACGGGCGGGTGAACTGGAAAGTGGTCGGCCTGCTTGCCTCGGGCAGCGTACCGGCCGCGCTCCTGCCATGCTGTGGATCATGGCCGGCGTCAACCGTGAGAGCCCGGCAGTTGCCCATACAATCACCCTGTCGCTTGGCTGCCTTCTATTCCTGACGTCGCTGATGCTGATTTTTCGTGGGCAGGTGCTGGGTGTCATCCGGAAATGGCGGGGCGAGCGCGGGACGCTGACCCCACGCACCATCGCGCTGCTGACGCTCGTCCTCGGCCTTATGCTCGGTACGCTCGTCACTATGACGTCCGTCGGCGCCGGCGCGCTCGGCGTTACCGTGCTGCTGGTGCTCTATCCGCATCTCGATGTGCGGGAGATCGTCGGGTCGGATATCGTTCATGCGGTGCCGCTGACGTTGATCGGCGGCATGGGCTACTGGTTCATAGGCGAGATCAACTGGACGATGCTGTTTGCACTGCTGGTCGGCTCGATTCCCGGCATCGTCGCGGGCAGCCTGCTGGCGCCGCGCTTGCACGAACGGTTGATCCGGATCGTCTTGGCCGTCACACTGATGATCGTCGCCTGGAAGCTGATCTTCCCTTAGCGCAATTCCGGCAATAGTGCGAAACGGTTTTCTCTGAAAAAGCTGAGCCGCTCTACGCGGAAAGCTGCTGTTTGAGATCGCCGAGAATGGTGATGATCGTCTGCTTGCGGTCGAGATTGTAGGCCTGTGATACGTTGAGCCGCTCGGTGACATCAGCGTAGAGGCGGGCGAGTTTGTCGGCCACGGTGAGGCGTCCCTCCAGCGCAGCCGCCCTCGCCCGGGCCATGATGTCATCGCCGATATGGGACACGAAGAAGCCGAAGATCGTGTCGCTTTCCTTGCCGGATAGCGCGTCGGCCAGACGATGCATTGCCCGTCGCGCCGCAGGCCCTTCCGCCGAGATCACTTGCTCATAGGCCGCGACGATTTCACCGCCCCCATAATTCAGCAGTTTCAGCGCCTCGCTGACGCTACCCTTGGCCGCCGCAAGTAATTCTGCGCTCTGCGCCGAGGACGGTTACACCGAGATGCGCAAGCGCTTTTCCCAAAGCATCGTCGCTCAGCGGCGCCAGCTTTAGCGGCAGGCAGCGCGAGCGGATGGTCGGCAGCAGCTTGCCCGGCGCGTGCGACAGCACCAGGAACAGCGCTCGTTTCGGCGGCTCCTCGAGGATCTTCAATATGGCATTGGCGGCGCTGCGATTGAGATCGTCGGCCGGATCGATGATGACGATGCGCCAGTTGCCGGTGCCGGAGGTCTGCGAGAAGAATTTGCCTGCCCGGCGTACTTCGTCGACGGTAATCGCCGACTTCACCTTGCCGGTCTTGTCGTCGACGGGGCGGGCAAGATGCAGCAGATTGTGCGAGGCACCACCGGAAATCTGCCGGCTGATGGCGGAAGCCGGATCTGGATCGCCGAGAGTCTCCGGCGCTGCGGCGGGTCGGGATGAGACAGGACATGATTGGCGAAGCGGAAGGCGAGCGTCGCCTTGCCGATGCCTTCCGGTCCCTCGATCAGGACGGCATGGTGACCCTTGCCGGAGCGATAGGATTGCGCCAGGAAGGCTTCGGCCTCGTCATGACCGAAGAGTCTGATATTATCCGCAGGCGAGAATTGCACCATCGAGAACGCCAGGTCGCTCGTCGCTCATTGCGCCACTTCCGGTCTAGCGGCCGGCATATCGGCCGCCGATGTCAGCCGCTCTTCGACGATGCGAGAATTTCATCGGCGATGGCGTCTTCCGGGCGTTGCGCGTCGATGACGTGGCAGCGGCCGGGGTCGCGCGCAGCGATATCGAGAAAGGCCTCCCGGCGCTTCTCATGCGTCTGCATTTCTTCCTTTTCGAAGCGATCCGGAGCCGCCGTGGCCGAAGCGCGCTTGCGCGCGCGCTCCAGGCCGATCTCGGCGGGAATGTCGAGGATCAGCGTGCAGTCCGGCACGACGCCATTGACGGCGACACGCTGCAGAGCCTCGATGAAATCGGGCTCGAGATTGCCGGTTACGCCCTGATAGACGCGCGAGGAATCCATGAAGCGATCGCAAAGCACGATCGTACCGCGGGCAAGCGCCGGGCGGATGACCTCTTCGACATGATCGTTGCGCGCGGCGGCGAACAGGATCGCCTCCATGCGCGTACCGAACATCTTCGGCAGCGCCGGAGAGCAGCACATGCCGCACGGCTTCCGCACCCGGCGAGCCGCCCGGTTCGCGTGTCATCAGGACGTCATGGCCAAGCCCGCGCAACCTTTCCGCCAGGCGGCGAATCTGGGTCGATTTGCCGGCCCCTTCCCCGCCCTCGAAGCTCACGAACAATCCGGTTGCGATCGCCAATGATCATTCCTGCATTGTTTTAAGCGTTTATGCCGTTGCGACGTGTGCCCTGTTTAACCCAAGATGTGCGCTGGCGAAACCACGCACGTAGCTGCGCCGACATTCTATATGGCGTTAAACAGGGATTTCGTGAGGCAGATGTTGATCAGGTCGGTGTCGGCGTATCCCAGAGCCATGAGAAGAGCAGCGATTCCGAGCTCCATGAAGGCATCGAAGGCGCGGCTGCCGAGTGTCCCTTGGGCGACCGCCTCCTTCGTATAGAGCGGCAATTCGCGCAGCAGTCGTGCCCCGGAAAACACGCGAAGCGTTCCCGCTTCGTAGTCGGCTGCGACGGGCGCCGTCAGAGGCCAGCGATAGACGATGCGGGCCGACAGGCGATCGGGATTGTTGAGTGGCACATAGACATCGACCGGCACTTTCGCGAGCAGGCCGACCGTGGACTGTGCGCCGCCATAGACGCTGACGTCGCCGATCACTTCGCCGTCAGCAAAAATACGCTGGCTCTTGAAATTGCTAAGGCCCCATTCCAGCACACGACGGGTTTCCTCGGTGCGTTCCTTGTCCGATTTCAAGCCTCCGAGCGCCAGGAACAGCCGGCGGCCGTCGCGCTGGACGGAGGCGACGATCGAATAGCCCTCGCCCTCCGCAAAGCCGGTACCGAGGCCGTCGACGCCGATGTTCAGCAAGAGCATCGGATTGCGATTGCGCTGGATAGATCTTGTTCCAGGTGAAGTCTGCCTGGCCGAAATATTGGTAGAGATCGGCATGTTTCTCCTGCAGGTCCGCCGCCAGCGTCACCAGCTCGCGCACGGAGACTTTGCCGCCGTTGGGATCATCGGGTCCGGAAGGCCGGTGGAATTGGTGAAAATCGCTTTGGGCATGCCGATCTCGCGTGCATGCGCAGTCATGCGCCGGCGAATTCCTTTTCGTTGACGGAAATGCCCTCGGCAAGGATCATGCAGCCGTCATTGGCGTGCTGCACGGCAACGCCCTGAATAAGGTCCCCGACGCGCACGCGCGATTTCAGCGCGGCGAACATGGTCGATGTCGCGCGACGGCGCGCCACCTTTGCGCCAGGCATATTCGGAAACGGGATATTCGGTGTCGAGCGAGATCTCGCCGCGCGTCGACCGCATCGAAGACGACGTCCATCGTCATCAGCTTGGCGAGCGACGCCGGAGAAATCGGTCTGATTCTCGTTCTTTGGCAAGCAGGATCGTGCCGGTTGAGGCTTCGATCATGAAGGCCTGTGCAGCCTTGGTGTCGAAAGCGGCGGCGGTGCCTGTTGCGCCGTGGGCGCAGGCAGTCAAGCCCCGAATGGCGAAGGAAAACGCGAAAAAACAGGCGCTTAACATCGCGGCTCCGCATTCGATCGACGCCCGAACCAGATAGTCAGAGGTGAACATTCAGCCGAGGCAATGACACCGATTACTCGACGTGCGGTTGACCTTCGCCTGCTGACGGTGATAGGAGGTGAGGATCGACTTCTTGTGTCAGGCCGTCGTTGCGCACCATGACGGCATCGAAAGCGAGATTGACAGAGACCGTCTTGACCCGTCTTCCTGATAGCGGACCGTAGGCGAGCGAGGTGTGTCGAGGCTCGCCATGCCCGGTGCGAAATCGGACGGTCATAGGGAATAGGCCCGATCTCGGGCAGCACGACCAGCTCGGCTCGAAGGATTGACGGATGGCGAAGCGCCGCGTTCCAGGTCATCGGCGGCGGATTGTTGCGCTTGTTGCCGTTGTAGGACGTCGTCGGCGTCGAGCCGGCAAAGGCGGTCGCCGAATAAGGCGATTCGGGATCGGCGCAGCGCCGGCGCGGTATTCGCGGTATTAAAGCTGCCACGGCTCTGGAGCTCATCGCCGAGCTGATCGGCAGTAATGCCGCCATTCGAAGCGACCATCACGCCCGTTGCGATCTGGCCGCCCGGATTGATGCTCGGCAAGCGTGGCCCTTCGGAACATACGACGCCATCAGGTAGGGCTTGTCATGGCCATCCATACGGGCGCGGCCGACATACTGCACGCGCACGTCGCCGGTACCGCTGTGCTGCAGATCGAGCAGCTGCGCCGTCTTGTTGGAAAGGTCGATGATGCGGCCCGGATGATAGGGTCCGCGGTCGTTGACGCGCACGATGACGGAAGAACCGTTTTCGACATTGGTGACGCGCGCATAGCTCGGCAGCGGAAAGGTCGGATGTGCGGCGGTGAGAGCCTGCTGGTCATAGACTTCGCCGTTTGCGGTCAGGCGTCCATGGAAAGCCGAGCCATACCAGGAGGCGATGCCGACCTTGTTATAGGCATAGTCTTCCTTGGGATAATACCACTTGCCCTTGACCTCGTAGGGATTGCCGACCATGTACCGGCCACCGCCCTTCGGGATCGTTGTTGCCGGTGGCAACCCGCGGGCTCGCCTTAACGCCGTATTCCTTTTCGGAGAAATATTCCTTGCCGTGGCTGACGCTTCGTGGCAACCTGCTGCGAGGTTCCGCAGGCGGAAACGGTGGCGCACATCAGAGAGAAGCAAACCAACGCATACCCGTTGCGTATGTCACCGCACGATTATCAAATTTCATCTGTCCCACGCCGCTACAACTTTAAAAATAACTCGATCAGCTACTGCCCAGCCCTCTCGGCAGCCGCCGTCTTGTTTCGTTTGAAAAACGTCACGGGACAAAAAATGATGGCAACGTGGCAAAAATGCGAACTGAAATGTGTGGATAGCCGTATTTTCGAATTTTATGGTTAACATGTGGTAAATTTACAACTGCCCCATTCGAGGCATTCGGCAGTTCCTGGAAGCGGAGTTTTAACCGTTCGGACCACCTGCCACGCAACTTCCGGAAATTTTCGCAAAGCCACCGCGAATTCTCCGGCGGCAACCTCCGACCGCACATGTTGACGGCATCTTACGAATGACTATAAAGCCTCCGACCGCTTTGCAGCCGGACCCCGCGGGCCCTGCCCCCGAACGGCGCGACAGTCACTGGAAGAGTGTCCGAGTGGTTTAAGGAACCGGTCTTGAAAACCGGCGTGCGGGAAACCGTACCGTGGGTTCGAATCCCACCTCTTCCGCCAGGTATTTTGCTTACTGAATTGTTTTTATTGAACATTTCAAAGAACAAAAAGTAGGCTTCCCCACTTCTTTCCCCACGGCCGCTCAGCTTATCATCTCCCTCGCGATCGTCGGCGGCTCTTTATTCCGATCGGCCCCTACCCGGCGTCGTCCAGCGAGCGTTCCTCACAAACTGCGTGCCTTTATTCTTCTCCGTATATTCGTCTTTGCTGGCTTATTCTTTGGAGCCGCCTTCGTGCGCGCTTCTCGTTCCTCGGCAGCCTCGTTTCTTTTGGAGGTCTTCCTTCGCTCTTTCGAGATTGCATCTCATCTTTTCCACGAAATCGCTGATGAGCTCGTTGATTCTCAAGGAAGTCGCGCCTTGACTTCCACAACCGCTCTGGCAGGTTGCGTGGCTTTCTTCAACGATCGAAGTCACGCAATCGACACGATCGGCGGTTACATAAATACCACCTCTGCCATCGACCACGGATGTATGGCAGGGGCATAGAGGTGATGAGGAAGGTCGGGTTTGCCCCGGCCTTTTTTGTTTACCTGCCTTTGAACGGCTGCCGGCTGCAGCGAAAAATTATCTTTTGTTAATTAGAATTAGCGACCACAAGCAGCTAGGCTCTTGATGCAGGCCGTGAACTGCCGGCGATGGATGACCAAACGCGACGCGACGGAACTGGACGGCCTCGGACGGGAGGATGACGAGACAATTCGTCCTCCACCTTTTCGGGAGATGCAAAAAATGCGCTCTTTGATCCTTAAAACGGCACTCGCCGCCATCTTCCATATCTGCCCCTCTCGCAACCGCCTATGCTGCTTCGCATGGCTCACATAATTCACAGGGGTCGCACGCCGGCGAGCATGGCCGCCCCGATGATCGGGGTCGGCCCGAGCCCGGCGACGACGATCCCCTGGTTGATCCGATGCCGATGTTCATCTCCGACCCCCGGTTGGACACAATCCTCGGCGAGATCCGTGCCGCCGACGGTCGCATCATGGCCGACAGCGGGCGTAGGCTTCCAGCCCGCTGAAGTTCGCGATCTCCGTTCGGAGGAATCCATGATCCGCAGGGAAGCCGTCCAGACGGCTCTGAGCGACGGCGTGCTACCCGCCATGCGTTATCACGTGATACAGCGTCAGATTGCCAATTTCGATATAGCAATCTCACGTGAAGCCCGCCACGCCTGATCACATACCACGATATCGCCCTTCATCAACCGATGAGGCGCGCCGACACAGGCCAGAGGCAGAGCCCCAGCCTTAGGGCTCTGCCTCACTATCGGGCATCCTCGATGCCGCATTGTCTGTCCTTAGATGCGCCCAACCCTCCGCGTCGTCAGCGGATGGGTTTGGGGCCTAGAAAGGCTATGTACGCGATAGACAGGTTTAGCGGGCAGCCGACAATTTCGACGCGCGCTTACTTGCGATCTTCTACGTGAAGATACGGGCAGAGACAGACACATCATTTTTCCGGCGCTTCTCGATTGCATCGCTACGACGATAGGCAGCCTCGACTTTGTTGCCGACGGTGGCCGCCGGCATACAAGGGTCTATGATTGGGACTACCTCTGTATAATTTCTCAAGGTCAGGTCTCCCGCTAGGTTTTTCTCATCGCCTCATCAACCTTCTCTAGGACGAGGCGACTAGCAGCGCCTCGGTGTCTCTGGCCCCCTCTCTCGCCGAGGTCGGCGGATGTGGCGTGTCCGCATTTGACCGCCTCGCTCAGCCCGAGGCGGTCTTTTTTCAGGCGCTCGTCCGTTTGCAGCCACTCGTGACACTGTTCGCCCGCGTCCATTTCCAGACGGTGGAAAGACGCCGCGGAGCAGACATGCGATCGTTTGAAGACTTTTCTAAACTCTTCTAAAAGTTGGAGCATACTTCTGCTCTAAAGCCTGGGAGACGTAGCAATGAGAGCTGCACAAGACCTCATCGCTTGTACAATCGCAGCCGTTACGATTTGTTCTGCACAATCCGCATATTCCGGCGGATTACTAGGGGATCTGATCAACAAGGTCGCACCTGGCGTCGGAACCAAGTTGGATGACTTGAACCGAGAAATTAAGAACGCGCTACCGCCGTATAAGGCTATAGAAGAAGGCGTCTCCACCGCTGTGCAGGAGGCCGTGGTAGAGGCCACCGCCCGGTGCTGCAGGAATTGATTGTCCGCTCGCGAGACGACGCACTTGCTCGGGCGTCGAGCCCATTCCGAGCGAGATAAGGGCTGAGCTTCAAGGTTTCATTCCCGAACACATACTGAACATTGTTCGCTATAGGGTCCGCGGAGGCGGAGATCTGACACTTCAAGCGAATGCCATTCGTTATGGGGAGGCCGCAGCGATTACGCTTGAACTATGTCGTTGTCTTCAAAGAACAAAACGACGCACTCTACAACCCTGTCCTTTGGGCTCATGAGTTGACCCATGTCATTCAATATCAGGACTGGGGTATCGGAGATTTCGCGAAGCGCTATGTTCGAAACTATCGAAGTGTCGAACAGACTGCTTACGACGCCGAAACGCGATACATGGCTTTCGCGGCGGCGAGCAAACCCAAGGTCCGAATAACTCGCCTTCAGCCGATGTGAACCAACCTTTGCAGCAGCTCACCGGCTAGGAGTATCACCGTATGCGGTGTTCTGACCCCACCTACCGGATCACGTTCTGATCGTTGATGTTGCAGGCCTACCGAGGGCTTGGACATATGACGATTTCAGAGCTTACGCTTAAAACAAGGAAGGACGAGCCCGTCCGGCGGTTCGAGGTCTTTACTGGAACCGGACGTCATCGCGACTGGAGCGACGAAGAGAAGGCGCAGATTGTCGCCGAAAGCTATTCGGCCGATGTGATGGTTTTCGCAGTGGCGCGACGGCATGGGCTTTCGCCGGAGCAGTTATTCACCCGGCGGCGGCTTTTGCGGAAACGCGAGCGCGATGCAGTGGAAGCCGCTCCCATGTTCGTGCCCGCGATTGTCGATGCTCTCAAAGAACCTGCGGCGGCGAAAGTGCGGCGAGCACGGTCGCCGGGAAAGGCTTCGACGAGTGCTGCCATCGAGCTGGAGATCGATGGTGCGACGGTACGGATTGCATCTGGGGCTGACGCTCGGACGATTGCGGCCGTCGTTCAGGCCCTGAAAGGCTTTCCCGAGGCGATCACCGCCGCCTTTCCGCAGACGACCGTTCAAACCTGCATCGTCCACCTGATCCGGCATTCGCTTGAATTCGTCTCCTCAAGGACAGAAAGCCGGTCGTTCCGGCGCTGAGAGCGATCTATCGAGCCAAGGATGCAGAAGCCGGTATGAAGGCGCTGGAGGCGTTCGAGGTCGGATACTGGGGCCGCAATACCTGCCATCGCCCAGAGCTGGCGACGCAATTGGGAGCAGGTCATTCCCTTCTTCGCCTTTCCCGAGCCGTGCGACGGATCATCTACACCACGAATGCCATCGAGGCACTGAATTCGAAGCTGCGGCGGGCCGTGCGAACGCGCGGGCATTTTCCCGGTGACGATGCCGCCATGAAGCTGCTATATCTGGTGCTCAACAACGCCGCCGAGCAATGGAAACGTGCCGCCGCGCGAGTGGGTCTGAGGCCAAGACCGAGTTCGCCATCGTCTTCGGCGAACGGTTCTTCAATCGATGACGAACCGGCCTCACGCACAGAATTCCTGACAGTGCGTTTGCCGTTCGGCATGAGGTCGCGCACAATCGGCGATCAGATACCGTATCGCAAATTTGCGTTCTAAACGCCGCGATCGACCAAGTATCAGTAGCGGGCCTTGAACGCATATGCGTTCCGCCGCAACCAGCTCGCCGATCTCTTGCCGATGCGCTCGACGCCATCCTGCCCTTCGACCGGCGTGACCAACTCGCCGCACTCATGCCGCCAGCTCCGCTATTCGTTGGGGTTGCCGAGGAGCTGCTGCATAGCAGCGGGCTCCGCAGGGTCGTGTTCTTCGACCTGCTTCAGGTGCGCTGATCTTTGAAGTAGACATTTAGCTGAACTGATGCTGCTGCCGCTTTCATGCCGAAGAGGACGCCCGTGAAATTTAAAGCCGCTCCCCGGAAGCTCAGGCGGCCGTCGACGAAATTTCATTGGCACCGCTCGGGGAGCACCATTGGCGCTGCGCCATCAACAACTCCAGAAACGCTCTGGGGGCATCGTCCAGCACATTGTTTTGAGGTTTTCCCTGTATAGCGTGGGCAACGACAAGCTCCCAGCATATCTCCGGCTCCGCCAACCGGACGATCGCTAGCGATGACCGCCACGCCTCGGCAACAGCCTCGGGAACAAGCGCAACACCCAGGCCATGGGCAACCAGAATTCAGGAGCGTATCGAGATCGCTCACTTCGAACGCAGTGCGTCGCTCGACGCCAGCCTCGGCAAAACCGCGATCAATGAGACGGCGCGTCCCCCATGTCTGCTCGAAGTCCACGAATGGTTCATCCGCGATCGCGGCAAGCGTGACATTGGAGCTCCCCGCGAGGGCATGGCCCGGAGGACAGATCAGCACGAGCGCGTCACAGGCGATCATCTTCGTCGCGATATCGGCCGGCGGCTCGCAAAGTGGCAAGATGGCGAAATCGAGCTGACCGGCGCGCACTTTGTCAACCAGAAGGGACGAACTACCCTGGCAGAGCCGAACCTCGATGGAAGGGTGCTGAGAATGAAAGAGCGCGAGCAGTGCCGGGAGGTCGAGAAAGGGCGGCAGGGTCTGGACGGTGCCGATTCCAATGGTTCCTCGCTTGAGAGATGCGACCGCCGAGACGGCCTCTCGCGCCTCGCAGACGGCATCGAGTGCAGTTTTTGCTTTTTCGAGAAATACTTTTCCGGCTGCGGTGAGACGCACCTGGCGCGTGGTTCGGACGAATAGCCGCGCATCGAGTTCCGCCTCGAGAGCGCGGATCGAACTCGATAGAGCCGATTGCACAATGTTGATGCGCTGCGCGGCCCGCGTAAAGTGCTCCTCTTCCGCGACCGCTACGAAATGCTGCAGCTGCCTCAGTTCCATGGTGTGCGAGCTCCTTCGCAATTGAGTTCTCCTGCAGCTTAATACGATCTGTATATTCAATTTAAAAGATCGATCACTTCACGTTATGTTGCTGGTACAGGCCGAGATCGCCGAGGGAGTGGCCTTCCGCGATCAGGCGTGCAGGCGCACTTCGCGCGCCGTTACGTCTGCGACCGTCGGACATCAACAAAGAGGATCGGAACCATGAAGGTGGGTTTCATAGGACTGGGGCGCATGGGCGCCGGCATGGCCGCGAATCTCGTGAAGGCCGGGCATGACGTCACCGTGTTCAACCGCACGCGCTCGAAGGCCGACGAAATCGTCGCACTCGGAGCAAGGGCTGCCACGACCGTGGCCGAGGTCTGCCAGGGCGAGGTTGTGATGACGATGCTGTCTAACGACGAAGCCGCCGACAGCGTGGTCTACGGCGAGGGAGGCGTACTTGCGAGCCTGCCTGAAGGCGCGATCCACATTTCTGCGAGCACCATCAGCGTCGCCCTGTCCCGCCGGCTTTCGGAGAGCCATGCCTCGCGAAGGCAGCGCTATGTGGCGGCACCAGTCTTCGGACGCCCGGAGGTAGCGGCAGCCGGCCAGCTCTTCGTCGTAGCGGGCGGCGCCGATGATGCGATCCGTGACGCTGCGCCGCTGTTCGATGCGATCGGCAAGCAAGCCTTTATCATTTCGGAACAGCCAAGCCTCGCCAATCTGGTGAAGCTTAGCGGCAATTTCCTGATCGCCTCGGTCATCGAATCGCTCGGCGAAGCCATGGCGCTGGTCGGGAAAGCCGGCATTGACCGGCACCAATACCTTGATCTCCTGACGTCTACGTTGTTCAACGTCCCCATCTACAAGACCTATGGTGGACTGATCGCCGCCGAACAGTTCGAACCGGCCGGCTTCGCCGCTCCGCTCGGGCAGAAAGACATCCGGCTGACGCTCGCGGCCGCAGAAGAGCTGCGCGTCCCGCTGCCGCTCGCCAGCCTCCTGCGCGACCGCTTCCTGACTTCTGATGGCGCACGGCGGAGAGACGCTGGATTGGTCGGCAATCGGTCAGCTAGCCGCCAAGGACGCCGGTGAGGGTTCGAATTAATCGAGCTCGACCGACGCCATTTCAATGGCTTTCGTTCTGTGACCGGCAGCTATGGCTCGCGGCCGTTGCTGTGGCAACCAGCCTGAGCAGCGCCATGCTCGGCTTCCCCTATCATAGTAAAGGAATGAGTGAATGAATGACACCATCAGGCGCGTACGCCTATTTGGACTGACAGGCAGCTTGCGCGGGGGTTCCTATTCCACGGCCGTCCTGCGCGGGCTCGAGGCCGCCCTCGGCGCCGACGTGGAGCTCGACATCTGGGAGCCGAGCCTACCACTCTACAATGAAGACGATGACGGCCCGGCCGCGCCCGAATTGGTGCAGGCATTCCGCCAAGCGGTGGCCTCGAGCGACGGTATCGTGATTTCCACGCCGGAATATAATCATGGCGTGCCCGGCCCCCTCAAGAACACTCTCGACTGGGCCTCGCGGCCCCATGGGAAGTCGGCTTTCAACGCCAAGCCGACGCTCATCATCTCTTCGTCGCCCGCGTTCACTGGTGGCGTGCGTGCGCAGTCGCAGCTCAACGAGACCCTGCTATCCATGCAGGCCATTATCGTACCCGGTCCGCAGATCGTGATCGGCGGTGTGAGCGATAAAGTCAGCGATGGACGGCTAGTGGACCAGCCCAGCCTGGTTTTCGCCCTGGCGGCTATCGATCGCCTGAAGCGTCTCTGCCGGCGCAGCTTTGCTCTCGATCCGGAAGCGATAGGAGGAAGGGCGCTTGAGGCGGCCGAAGCGCGCTGGTGATCTGCGGCCGGGGTTTGATCCGGATTGGGTTGCACGACCGCGGCGTGCTTCCGCCACAGCCTAGTTACAGTCATTACGTGCTGCATAAAACGGGCCGACGGCACGATAGCCTGTCTGCGTGACGCCACTGCTCGAGCGCGTGATCGAGGAACAGGCCAAGCGTGATGGCTCGAGCTCGCTCGACATCCGTCAGCGGCTGGCACCAGTTCTCGCTGACAATCTGAAGGGCATCACCGCCGGCTCGGAGATGGCCTGTGGTCTCAGTATCTGGAAAATCGGGATCGGTCGCGATGCAGACGCAGCGAGAAACGCGAAACCATCAATCTCCGCCGCTTGCTGGACAAACAGCAAGCTGCCTATATCACCAAGAGACGGACCATAAACTCCAGCCTTCCAAAGCCCGTCTGTCTCAAATTATTCAACGGCGGACAGACATGCCGTTGGAGCGGAAGTCGGAAGAATGCTGAACAGAAACCAGTTATCGGATCTCTCGATCTTCCTCGCAAGCATAGATGCATCCGCATCCGAACCGGACGTGGCCAGATATATCATTGGGAATTTGAGCGTGGCGAGGAGCGTCGAGAAATCGAAGTGCCGGGGTCGATCAGTCTGGTTCAACCGACCTTGCAGTCGGTGCGGCGCTAAACGGCGCCGGCCTAGCCTACTGCCTCGAAAGACTTGTTCGTCCTCACCTAAATGCAGGCCGGCTTGAGATCGCGATGCCGGATCGCGTTGTTGGTGTTTTCGATGGCGCCTTTCTTCCGCCGTGCGTCGGGATCGCCACCCCTTTGGCTCGATATGCCCCCCAGCCGACAGCCATCCCATTTGATCTCGTAAAGCCACTCCGGCTCCCCTGGCACTTCGGCCTCCAGCTGCACCAGGCATGGCCACTACGTTCGGGCATGGTTCGAACGGCAACTGAGGTTGGGCATGATCACGCGGACAGCACGGCCGATTGAGCGGACCATCGGCATTCTGGCCGTCGAGCGCGGCATCGCTCCATGGCGTTCTGCGG
>CAWIRO010000006.1:0-217742 GCA_963838565.1 uncultured Alphaproteobacteria bacterium | reverse complement strand
CAAATCAGCATATCACCGGAAGTGATGCGCTCCGCCATTCTTTTATGTCGCAAGCGGAATCCAAGAGAGTCGCGCGAGGAGCGCTTGAATGCTTCGTAGGTTTCGGGCGAGAAAAGGTCTATGAAGTAAGCCATGAGTGCCGAACTCAGCGGCCTATTTTTACTCAGGTGGTTCGAACCGTCAAACTGTTTTTGGCAATGTCGTGTGACAATTAAAGAAGGGAGAGCTCGAGGGTGTCGCGTCTGGATCTAAACAATCCAACGATCGCTCATTTCAATCGAGAGCCATCGGGTCAAATCTGGAGTTAGATAGTTAGCGTTACTTTGTGTACACAGTTGACCTTGTTGACCCGTTTAGATCGTTCGTCCATGGCGCGCACGCGATAAATATCACCGTGGGACGCGGGAAAGGGCTCGATGCCCTGCTGGAGTTCACGGGCCAGATTCAGCAGCCGACGGCGCGGTGGTTGCTCTAACGACTAGCTCCGTGGTGCCTCTCCCCATCCCACCACTCCTGTAACACAGGCGTATTGCAGGCGATTAATCCCCAACCTATAACTCGTCAATGAAAGACAGCCGCTATAATCTGCCAACGCACGAGGATCAGACATGACGATGCATCACCAGCTTGAAGCCTACGTCAAACAGAATCGCAAACGATTCGAAGATCTCCTGGGTCAGATGGTCAATATTCCATCGATCAGTATGGATCCGGCCAAAGCAAATGACATGCGGCGCATGGCAACTCTTGCGAGGCAAGTATTGAGCGATGTCGGCGCCGAAGCACAGATCGTGGAGACCGGCGGCTATCCTTTTGTGTCTGCCGGCTGGATGACTGGTGCACACTATCCTACGGTCACGGTCTATAACCATATGGATGTCCAGCCGGCACAAGAGCCACAATGGCAACGGGATCCTTTTGCCTTCCAGAACGAGGGTGGCATCTATCGTGGCCGTGGAGCAACCGATGATAAGGGGCCGGCGCTGTCGTCGTTGTTCGGTGCCCGTTTCGCGATCGATCAAGGGGTGCCGATCAATATTCGCTTTCTCTGGGAGCTCGAAGAAGAGATCGGCAGTCCTCATTTTGCCGCCGGTCTCAAAAAGCGAGCCGAGGTTCCCCGCCCCGATTCTGTGGTGGTCTCCGATACGATTTGGATTGCGAAAGGGCGTCCGGCCATGCCGTATGGATTGCGAGGATTGATTGGCGCGAGGCTGACCTTGCGAACCGGCAGCAAAGACGCCCATTCCGGGGTAACTGGTGGGGCCGCGAGAAATCCGTTAGCTGAATTGATTGAAGTTGCGCAGGCTTGTGTCAATGCCAAAACAGGTGAAGTGAAAATCCCCGGCTTTTACAAGGATGTGATGAAGCCAACGAAAGAAGAGATCAAGAGCTTTCTCAAGTCAGGGTTTCAGGTCAAGCGCTTCAAAGAGGCCTATGGATTCCACTCTCTCAGAACGGATGATCCGGCTGAAGTGACGCGCCGTATTTGGGCAGCTCCGACTTTCGAGATTCATGGCTTGACCGGCGGGTACGATGGGCCTGGCATCAAGCTCTTGTGGGTGCCGGCTCATTCGACTGGAGCTACGGGTCGGGACGGGGAGTGGTCCGCTACCGATTCACCGTCGCGACCACGGCGACGGAGTCCGACTACCCGTGGGCTGCGGCGGTGAGCCGAGCCGTCGCCGTCACCTTCGGGCGACCCACACCACGGGCACGCGGTCGCCATCGCCATCGGCACGGCTGACCTCAGCACGCGCATCTCTACCTCCGCGGCGCGAGCACCCACGCAGACAGGGCACGCCTACGTGCCCGCAGGCCCGGCTTTGTGACGAATGTGTGACGCCGTGTAAAAAGAGTGTGCCGATCCGGGGCCCCGGGCCCACACGGCCCGCTTGGCGTGCTGTGCTGGATTCATGGACAGCAAAACCGGGCGCTTGGGGCCCCGTCGCAGAAAATCGTCGCCACGAAGGACCGAAGCCAGTACTCTTGGGAGATCAATGGTCGGAGACATCCTCCAACCCACGCATTTGGTGTTCGTGCTTGTGGTGGCCCTGCTGGTGCTGGGCCCGAAGCGGCTTCCCGAGGTTGGGCGCCAGCTCGGCAACGGGCTGCGGGACTTCCGCGCGGCGATCAACGGGGAACATCACCACGATCCCGCAGAGGTTAAGGCGCCGTACGAGCAGCCGGCGACCGACACCACGGAGCACGATTTCGCACACGCCGCGTCCGACACCCCATCGGTCGTCGCTGAGCCCGTGCACGAATCCTCGGAGGCCGCTACGAACGGGCACGAGTTCGCGCACGAGACCGAGGCGAGCGGCGCCGCGCAGGAGGGCTCTGAGCCGGACAGCGGCCACGAGTTCGCCTACGAGACGTCCGAGCCCTCGGACAAGCGGACCGACTCGCTCAGCTGAGCACGAACCCGGCGCGACGATGAGCTCGGCGCGGGAGAGCGCCGCGCTAGTAGCTCTACTGCGGCTGGACCGCCGCCCGTGGCATGAGTACGCGGAGGCGGTGGAGCGGGCCGGCAGCGCCCTAGTGGTGCTGGAGGCCGAACTGATCGACGATGGCGGCCAGGGCACCCTTCTTCCCCGAGGCGCCGGAGCCCCTGCTAGCGCAAGCCGCGGCCGAAATCGACGCCTGGCGCTCGGACGGGCTGCAACTCCTGTCGGTCCTCGACGACGCGTACCCGCCGAACCTGCGCACCGTCCATGACCGGCCACCGGTGCTGTTCGTCGCCGGCGCGCTGACGCCGGGGGACGCACAATCGGTCGCCGTCGTGGGCACCCGGCGGGCGAGCCGGGGCGGGCGGGCAGCGGCCGCGAGCATCGCCGAAGCCCTCACGCGCGCGGGATACGTGGTGGTGTCCGGGCTGGCGGCGGGCATCGACACCGCGGCACACCAAGCGGCGCTGGCCGCCGGTGGCCGGACGGTCGCCGTGATCGGGACGGGCCTGCGCCACAGCTATCCGCCGGAGAACGCCGTACTCCAGCGCGAGATCGCCGCCGCAGGCGCGGTGGTCTCGCAGTTCTGGCCCGACGCAGCGCCCACCCGGACGAGCTTTCCGCTGCGCAACGCGGTGATGTCCGGCCTGGCGCTGGGCACGGTGGTGGTCGAGGCGTCGTTTCGCAGTGGAGCGCGGGTGCAGGCGCGGCTGGCGCTGGCCCACGGACGCCCGGTGTTCCTGTGGCGGGCCCTGCTGGACGAGCCGTGGGCGCGCGAGTTCGCCTGTCGCCCGGGGGTGTACGTCATCGACGACGCGGAGCAAGTGATGCAGACCGTAGAGCGGCGCGATGCCCTGGATGAGCTCGTTGAGTAGCCGCCGTGGCACACGTCGTCGAGCTGAGCGCGTCCTACGCGAACTTCATGCTGGCCCGCAGCCTGGGCCCGATGTGTGCGCGCGCTGCTTCGACCTGACCGATGGCGGGACGCGGTGCTACCACTGCTCGCACGACGGGGACTGGGTGGACGCGATGGCGCCGATCTCCTACTCGATCGGCGGCGAGCAACTCCATCACGCGCTGGCCGGCTACAAGCGCCACGCCGGGCACGAAGCTCGGTATCTCACGGCCGGGCTGGCGGCGGTGCTGTGGCGTCATCTGCGCGAGCACGAGCGGTGCCTGGCGCGAGCGGCCGGCGTCGCCGGCTTCGATGTGGTCACGACCGTGCCGTCGAGCGATGCCGGGCGGGACGGGACGCATCCGTTGCACCGGCTCGTCGGCGAGCTGGTCAAGCCTCTGGTGCCGCGGTACGAGCGCCTCCTCAGCCGGTCCTGCCGATGCGGCCGTGGCCGCGCACAGGTTCAGCGCCGAGCGCTATGCGGCGGCGGAGGTGCTCGGCGGTCGGGCGGTGCTGCTCATCGATGACACGTGGACGACCGGCGCCAACGCACGCAGTGCCGCCGCCGCCCTGAAGGAGGCGGGGGCCGGGCGCGTGGCGGCGGTGGTGATCGGGCGGTACGTCAACCGGGAGTGGAGCCGTAACGACGGACAGCTCGCGACGCCTGCCCCAGCCCTTTGAATGGGGGCGATGCGCGCTGTGCGGCTAGGCTCACGCGCCATGTGGTGGGAGCAGGCGGCCATCTACCAGGTCTACGTACGGTCGTTCCAGGACACCGATGGGGACGGGGTCGGCGACCTGCCGGGCGTGACCCAGCGGCTGGATTACATCGCGGAGCTGGGCGTGCAGGCGGTGTGGCTGTCGCCGATCTACCCGTCGCCCAACGCGGACTACGGCTATGACGTCAGCGACTTTCGGAGCGTGGAGCCGGCGTTCGGCACCCTTGAGGATCTCGACGCCCTGGTGGCCCGTGCGCACCAGCTCGGACTCAGAGTGCTCCTGGACTTCGTGCCCTGCCACACCTTCACCGAGCATCCGTGGTTTCGCGAGCACCCCGACTATTACGTCTGGACCGACACGCCCAACAACTGGCGGGCCGCGTTCGGAGGGTCGTCGTGGGGCTATGACGAGACCCGCGGGCGGTACTTCCTGAACTCGCTTCTTTCCCGAGCAGGCGGACCTCAACTGGCGCAACCCCGACGTGCGCGAGCAGATGACCGGAGCCATGCGCTTCTGGGTGGATCGCGGCATCGACGGTTTCCGGCTCGATGCGCTGGACCGCCTGATGAAGGACGCGGCGCTGCGCGACGACCCGCCGGCTACCCACCGGCCCGAGCTGCCCGGCGACGCGCAGGACCTCGAGCTCGATCACGTCCACTCGCGCAACGCTCCCGACATCGGCGATGCGCTGCAGGCGATCCGGCGCGCCGTCGGCGACGTGCTCCTGGTCGGCGAGGTCTACCTCCCCATCGTCGAAGCCGCTGCCTACCTGACCGCGCTCGACGTCGTTTTCAACTTCGAGGAGCTCTTCGCGGTCGGTGACGCCGCCGCCCTGCGCCAGGCCATCGAGACAGGCCTGCAGACTGGGGGCCAGGGATGGGTTCTCTCAAACCACGACTTCAGCAGGCTGGCCACCCGGACTGGGCCAGACAACGCCCGCGCCGTCGCGCTGGTGCTGCTCTGCCTGCCCGGTCCCGCAGTTCGCGGTCCGGCAGGAAATAGGGCGACATGATGCGGATCGATTGCCGCGCCACCGAAAAGGCGCCCATCAGCATCTTGTGGTTGGTCTCGACGCTGCGGTCCGGTCCGGATGCGACGACGCGCATCAAGACCGGATCGCCGCGCCGGCGCTCCGGCGGTTCGATGCGCCACGCCTCGTCGTTCAGAACCTCGCCTGTGGTGAACCGCCAGTCCTCGGCCGCGACGTCGAAGAGATCGGCAACCACAGAACCGGTGACGCGGAAATGCGTGTCGCGCGCAAAACTCGTCACCGACTCGCCCGGCTGAAACCTTCGCGGATATTCATGCCGCCCGTCAGCGCGATGCGCCCATCGACGATCAGAATCTTGCGGTGGGTGCGCAGATTTGCATAGGGCAGCCGCAAGCCCATGATGACATTGCCATTGAAGACGGAAACCGTCACGCCGCCGTCCCAAGATGGCCGAGAATGCTCGGCACCGAATACCGCGCGCCGACGGCGTCGATCAGCACGCGCACCTCCACGCCGCGCTCGACCGCCGCAATCAGCGCGTCGGCGATGTGAAGGCCGATCTTGTCGCGGTCGAAGATATAGGTCTCGAGCAGAATGCTGCGCTCGGCCCCGTCGATCGCCGCCTTCATCGCCGCGTAGGCATCGTCGCCCGTTTCCAGCATGTCGATCGTATTGCCGGTCGTCAGCGGATTGCGGGTCAACGCGATCGCCAAGCGTCTGCAAAGCCGCAAAGCGTCGTCCGAACCGCTGATGACGGTCTCCGGCTCGGCATCGAATCTCTCCAGCTCGTCGAGATCCGCTGCCGGCAGCAGAGCGTCGCGGCGTAGGCTCAGCGATTTCCGGCGAATGCGGTTGATGCCGGCGATGGCGTAAAGCACCGCGCCGACAATCGGAGACAGGATGATGACGCCGACCCAGCCGATCGCGGCGCGCACCTCCTCCTTGGTCATGGCGGCATGGATCGCCGCGACGGCACCCATAGCAAACGAGACGACGAAGAGAATATGCGGCCAGTAGGTCGACAGGAGATAAAACATCAGAATGAGAATATAACCGCAAAGTGGCGGCGTTCAAATCGCGCGCCGCTCGCCCAGACGCGAAATTTTCCGACGCTGTTATTCTGCCGGCTCAGGATCGATCGCAAATACCACCGAATGCGGCGCAAGCTTGCCGTCTTCGAGCGCGTGCTGGCCCCTGCCCGAGCGCTCGAAGATCACCGCGCCGTCGAAGGGTGGCACGGCGAGCGGGCTGTCCTCAGGTTGGCGCGCAGTTCCAGCGTCGCTTCCGCCGAAGGTCCAGGAAATCGCCAGCGTGCCGTCAGCGCTGTCCGATGCTGCGCTTGCTACGCGGCCCGGCCTCTTCAGCAGCGGTACGACATAGGTCTGCCGCAGACGGATCAGCTCCCGCGACATAGCCTCCGCACTGCTTTCCCTTCGTCGCTTTCCGTCGCGCTGCCATTGACAGCTTCGAACTCGGTCGAAGGTCGAGATCGCATTCGGGTCCGGCAGATCCGCCGCCGTCTTGCCTTGCTTCAGCCCGCCGAAGCCTTCGGCCTCCGCCATGCGGCCCTTGCGGACGATCTCGCCGAGTTCGCCGGTATAATCGCAGAAGAATTGGAAGGGCTGTGTCTCGCCATACTCCTCGCCCATGAAGAGAAACGGGATATAGCGGCGAAAGCATCAGCATTGCCGTCAAGCGTCCGGCCATATCGGGATGCAGCCAGGCTGATCAAGCGCTCGCCGAAGGCGCGGTTGCCGATCTGGTCGTGGTTCTGCAGGAAATTGACGAAGGCGGTCGGCGGCAGATAGACGCGCTCGCCGGTTGGAAGTTTCCGGCGTATCGGCCCGGTCGGGAAAGACGAAACCGTGCCGGAGCGCGAGCATCGAGCTTCTTCCAGAGATCCTCGGCGAAAGGCTTGTAGTGGCCGAGCGTCTCGCCCGTCGCGATGACATGCGTGACATGATGGAAATCGTCGTTCCATTCCGCCGTATAGGTTTTCGGGTTGCCGCCATCGTCACGCTCGAGCAGGCTGACGAGATTGCGTTGGTCCTCGACGACGAGATGCACCTGCCGATCGGCAAATGCGGCCCTTACCTCGCTCGCCAGCGGTCGAGCACATGGGCTTTTCGACGTGTCGTGGATCTGCTCGACCGCGTCGAGACGCAATCCGTCGAGCCGGAATTCGCCGATCCAATAAAGCGCATTCTCGATGAAATAGCGCCGCACCGCCTCCCGTCCGAAATTGATCGCCGCGCCCCAGGGCGTGTCGCGATCGGCACGGAAGAAATCGCGGCGCATAGCCGTGGAGATAATTCCCCTCCGGGCCGAAGTGATTGTAGACGACGTCGAGCAGCACCATGATGCCGAGGCCATGGGCGGCATCGACGAAAGCCCGGAAATCCTCCGGCGAACCGTAGGCCGGGTGCGGTGCGTAGTGCAGCACACCGTCATAACCCCAGCCGCGTCGTCGCCGAAAATTGCGCCACCGGCATCATCTCGATCGCCGTGATGCCGGTCTCCGCAAGATGGCTCAGCTTTCTCCGCCGCGGCCGAAATGTCCCTCCGGCGTGAAAGTGCCGATATGGATCTTCGCTGATGACGGCCTCTTTCCAGGGTCTGCCCGCGCCAGCCGGCATTCGCCCAGAGATAGGAGGGCTCGACGATCAGCGACGGGCCGTGCACGTCACCTGCCTGGGCGTTCGAGGCCGGATCGGGCACTGCCTTTCCATCCGCCAGCACGAACAGGTAGTCGTCGCCGCGCGCTGCCTCTGCGACCGTCAGCTCGAACCAGCCGTCGGCGGAGCGATCGCATCGGCCGATCCTGGCCGCGAGCGCGAAGCGCCATCGCCTTTTCTCCCGGTGTCCAGACGCGGAAACGGACTCCGTTCGCAGCAATTTCCGCACCCCAGGTCCTCCGGATTCCTCCGGTCGAACCTGCCTTCGAAAACTGATGCATCCATATCCCCTCATGAGCGTGAACATTTCGACACTTGTTCAATCCGTGAAGGGACAGCTTGTTCCCCGCGCCGGAACAAACCTCTTCCGGATCGGTTGAGGCCGGAAGACGAGAGGAGGAAGCCGGATGAACGTCGCGCCAAAATTCGGTCCGGCTTTCGCACTCGAGAACGCAGACGCCAAAGACCTCGACCAGCTGAAACGTCAGGCCGAACACTGCACCCGCTGCGACCTCTACAAGAACGCAACGCAACTCGTCTTCGGCGAAGGTCCGGTCACAGCAGACATCGTGCTGGTTGGCGAGCAGCCCGGTGACAAGGAAGATCTCGCAGGCAAGCCTTTTGTCGGCCCGGCCGGACGTCTGCTCGATCGGTGTCTCGATGAGGCGGGTGTCGACCGTCCCGCTGTTACGTCACCAATGCCGTCAAGCATTTCAAGTTCGAGCCGCGCGGCAAGCGGCGCCTGCATTCCAAGCCCAATGCCGGAGAAATCCAGCGATGCGCCTGGTGGCTCGGCGCAGAACTCGATATCCTGCAGCCGAAACTTATCGTCGCATTGGGCGCCACGGCGCTCTATTCGCTGCTCGGTCCCAAAGTGAAGCTCACCGCCGAGCGCGGGCATATTCTTCGGCCGGCGAACCATCCACCGGTTCTGGTCACCATCCACCCGTCCTATCTTTTGCGTATCCGGGACGAGGAAGATGCCTTGGCCAACCGGAAAAAATTCGTGCTCGATTTGGAGCAGGCTGCGGCATTTCAGAGCACCTGACTGCCTCTTTATGTTGCAGCGCAAAATATACCGTGCACCGTGTCAAATTCCTCTTGAATATCGCCGCATCCTCTGGAACCATCGCAGCCAGTCTAGCGTTTGATTGCAGGATGGGACTGGAGATCAGCGATGACCGAAACTCGCGAAGAGTGGATTAAAAAACGTGCATATGCCCTCTGGGAAGAAGAGGGACATCCTACCGGACGAGATTCAATGCCATTGGGAACAGGCAAGGAAAGAGCGTGAATCGCTCGAACGCTCTGCCGCGTCCAAGGATGGGACGGAAGTCAAGAGCAAGGCAAAGCGCACCGCGACAGCCGCCGCAAGGACTAATGGCGTCGTAAAGCCGGCTGCGAAACGGGCCGTCAGTCGTAAATCGGTCTGAACGCGTTACACTGAATTCTACCGGGCGGACGCTGCGAAGGCAGCGTCCGCGGGTCTGTCATACATTTGAATTAGTTGTACTTTATTGTCGTATTGCAGGTGGATTCGAGGGAGGATTGGTCAGCTGAATGAGGATAACAGCGGGGGACCTCCCGAAAAATACCGGAAAATGGCTACGAATGGTGGAACCAATTTTCGCTTCGGCTGTTGATGGCGAAAATGGGGTACATGCCATGAACAGAGGCTATTTCGATGCCATTCTTCTTTCCCTGATTGTAGCAGGTTGCTACATGTTTATAGCGCCGGTGTAAGAAATGCTGATCCTGTCCTTCGCTGCCTTCCTCTATCTGGCTCTTGCGCTCGCTCTCGTCGTGGCAATCGACAATATAGTCGGCTTTGTGTTTCCCGAAAACCGTGCCAGGCCTGGCCGCTTTCTTAAGTCATTCGCCATCTTGCAGCGGCGCCCCGGCCGTTAAACCCCTTCCCGAAAGCCTCAACCCGCTTTTCACATGCCTGGCATCGCCTCGCCGGAACTTTTTGCAGTTTTGAGGGGTTGACCCCCTTTGCAAACAAGAGGAGGCCGATCATGCCAAGAGGTGACAAATCCGCCTATACGGACAAGCAGAAGCGCAAGGCCGAACACATCGAGGAAGGCTATGAAGCGCAGGGCGTTTCCGAAAAGGAAGCGGAGCGCCGGGCCTGGGCCACCGTCAACAAGGAAAGTGGCGGCGGCAACAAGTCCGGTTCGGGCCGGGGCAAGAAGGATACACACGAATCCTCCGAAAAAGGCGGCCGCAAGGGTGGCGCAGCATCCGCGTCCCGCTCGGCAGCGCAACGGTCCGCATCCGCCAAGAAAGCGGCGGCAACGCGCAAACGCAACGAGCAGCATGCGCATCACTGATTGCTGGAGCGGCGTCAGACGGTGCGCCGTTTTTCGATCAAGGAGTTTCCCATGACCAAGGCGACGAAAAAGAAATGGTCGCAAGAGGTGACCGAACACAGCGACGCCATGGACCTCAAGGAAGGTGTCTTCAAGTCTGGCGATCCCAAGGAGATCGCTCACTCCATCAAACGATCTGCGGAAGAGAGCCACCGCCGCAAGTCGAGCCCCTACCGCTCGGCCATGTCGATGCTGACTTTCTACATCAACCGGGCCGGCGACCAGTTGACGAAGAAGCAAAAGGACACACTTGAACAGGCAAAGGACGAATTGCGGAAAGAGTTCGGCCGCGAAACCAGACACTGAGGGGATGGATGGCATACGAGCTTTATTATTGGAACGGCATCCAGGGGCGCGGCGAATTCGTCCGCCTGGCACTGGAGGAGGCGGGTGCAGACTATATCGACGTCACGCGCGAATCCGGCATCGGCCGCGGAACCGGGGCGATGATGAGGCTCATGCGCAGCAGTTCAGAACAGCATATTCCCTTTGCGCCACCGTTCCTGAAGGACGGCGACCTGATCATCCCGCATGTTGCCAATATCCTGCTCTATCTCGGCCCGAAGCTGAACCTCGCGCCAAAGGACGAGGGGCTGCGTTACGTGCTGAACGGCTTGCAGCTGACCATCACGGATTTCGTCGCCGAGGTGCATGATACCCATCACCCGATCGCCACCTCGCTCTACTACGAGGACCAGAAGGAGGAGGCGAAGGCCCGTTCCGCCGAGTTCATCAAGGAGCGCATCCCGAAATTCCTCGGCTACTTCGAGCGCGTGCTGCAGCAGAATCCCAAAGGGTCGAAACACATCCTTGGCGATGGCCTAACCTATGTGGACCTCTCCCTGTTTCAGATCATCGAAGGCCTGAACTACGCCTTCCCGAAGGGCATGGCGGGCTATCAGGCGAAATATCCGGCGCTGTCTGCCCTGCATGATGCGGTGGCCGCGCGCCCGAACATCGCCGCCTACCTGAAATCCGGAACGCCGCATTCCTTTCAACGAAGACGGCATTTTCCGGCACTATCCCGAACTCGACAAGGCGGCTTGAGGAGACCGGCCATGGCGCGACAAGCATTCTGGAAAGGCTATCTCAAGCTCTCGCTCGTTACCGCTTCGGTCTCGCTGACGCCGGCCACGACCGAGAGCAACAAGGTCCGCTTCCATGTTCTGAACCGTCAGACCAGAAACCGGGTCGAAAGCCGGTATGTCGATAGCGTCACCCATCGCGCAGTGTCCGACAAGGAGCAGGCCAAAGGCTATCCGAAGGGAGAGGATGATTATGTCATTCTCGAAGACAAGGAAATCGAGGAAGTCGGACTTGAAAGCACCCGCACCATCGATATCGATACCTTCGTGCCAAGTGGCTCGATCGACTGGATCTGGTACGACAAGCCGCATTTCCTGGCTCCGGAGGACAAGGTCGGCACGGAAGCCTTCTGCGTCATTCGCGAGGCGATGAAGGTCAGCAACGTCGTCGGCATCGCGAGGCTGGTTCTCTATCGCCGCGAACGAGCCGTGCTGCTTGAGCCTCAGGGCAAGGGCATCATTCTGTGGACGCTGCACTACGGTAACGAGGTACGGGAGCCGGCTTCGCTTCTTGAGCTTGATGCCAAGGTCGACAGCAAGGTGCTCGCCATGATGAAAAAGGTCGTCAAGGAAGAAACCAAGGAATGGAGCCCTTCCCTGGTGCAGGACCCGATCCAGAAGCGGCTCCAGATGATGATCCGCAACAAGCTGAAGGACTAGAAGAAGGTTGCGCCGACGAAGAAGCAGCCCGCCATCAAGTCCACCGGCAATGTCATCAACATCATGGATGCCTTGCAGAAGAGTTTGGCTATGGAAGACGGAAAACCGAGGTCGCCTAAATCGCGCTAGCGCAGCGGCCGTTTCCAACCCCAAACCGTCGTAAACGGAACGGCGCGTCCTTCATTCTGCACTAATCTGCTCGAAGCAGCTCGCATCGGGAGGAGCCATGCGCGGCTGGCAACATTTTCAACGGAGGAGATGAAAATGAGCAAGAACCGAGGCGTCGTTTATTTGGGACCCAGCAAGGTCGAGGTCCGCGACATCGATGACCCGAAAATGGAAGCGCCGGACGGCCGCCGCATCGAACACGGCGTCATCCTGAAGGTCATTTCCACGAATATCTGCGGCTCCGACCAGCATATGGTCCGCGGCCGCACGACTGCCATGCCCGGCCTCGTTCTCGGCCACGAAATCACCGGCGAGATCATCGAAAAGGGCGTCGACGTCGAGATGCTGAATGTCGGCGATATCGTTTCCGTGCCGTTCAACGTCGCCTGCGGCCGCTGCCGCTGCTGCAAATCGCAGGACACCGGCGTCTGCCTGACGGTCAACCCGTCGCGCGCCGGCGGCGCCTATGGCTATGTCGACATGGGCGGCTGGATCGGCGGACAGGCGCGCTATGTCATGGTCCCCTATGCCGATTTCAATCTGCTGAAGCTTCCCGATCGCGACCAGGCGATGGCGAAGATCCGCGATCTCACCATGCTGTCCGATATCCTGCCGACCGGCTTCCATGGCGCGGTGCGCGCCGGCGTCGGCGTCGGCTCGACGGTCTACGTCGCGGGCGCCGGTCCGGTCGGCCTGGCGGCCGCCGCTTCCGCCCGCATCCTCGGCGCCGCCGTCGTGATGATCGGCGATTTCAACAAGGATCGTCTGGCGCATGCCGCAAAGGTCGGCTTCGAGCCCATCGACCTTTCGAAGAGCGACCGTCTCGGCGACATGATCGCCCAGGTCGTCGGCACCAATGAGGTCGACAGCGCGATCGACGCCGTCGGCTTCGAGGCCCGCGGTCATTCCGGCGGCGAGCAGCCGGCGATCGTCCTCAACCAGATGATGGAGATAACCCGCGCAGCCGGCTCGATCGGCATTCCGGGCCTTTACGTCACCGAAGACCCCGGCGCCGTCGACAACGCCGCCAAGCACGGCAACCTGTCGCTCCGCTTCGGCCTCGGCTGGGCAAAGGCGCAGTCCTTCCACACCGGCCAGACGCCTGTCCTGAAGTACAATCGCCAGCTGATGCAGGCGATCCTCCACGATCGCCTGCCGATCGCCGACATCGTCAACGCCAAGGTGATCTCGCTCGAGGATGCCGCCCAGGGCTACGAGAGCTTCGACCATGGCGCCGCCATGAAGTTCGTGCTCGACCCGCATGGCGAAGTGGCGAAGGCTGCCTGACAGGCAAAGAACGTCAGCCGTCCTCAGGGACGGCTGACACTCTGGCGCTTTTTCTTCTCCAGCGGCTTCGCCGCGTCGAAGAAGCCATCCCACGGATCTTTCGCCAAGGCGTCGACGCGCGCCGGCGTGTTGGCCACGGTGAAATAGGCCGGGCCGATTTCGGCGGTGAGTTCACTCCATTCCAGCGGCATGGAGACCGGCGCTCCGGGCCGGGCGCGCGTCGAATAGGCGGCAACCGCCGTGCTGCCGCGGCCATTGCGCAGGTAATCGATGAAGATCTTGCCGTTGCGTTCGGCTTTCGTCGCCTTGGCGATGTAGTGGTCGGGATCTTCCGCGGCCATCGAGTCCGCCAGCCATTTGGCGAAGGCCTTCACCTCCGCCCAGCCGGCCTTGGGTTTCAGCGGCGTCACCACATGCAGCCCCTTGCCGCCGGTGGTCTTGACGAAAGCGGCAAGCCCTTCCGCTTCGAGCCGCGCCTTGATCTCGTGAGCCGCCGCGATGACGTTCTCCCACGGGACCTCGTCGCCTGGATCGAGGTCCATCGTCATCATGTCCGGCTTCTCCCAATTGTCGGTCGTCGCACCCCATGGGTGGATCTCCAGGACGGCCGATTGCACCAGCGCCGCCATTCCATCGAAATCGGTGATGCGGAGAAGCTTCTCGCCGCTTTTGTCCTTCGGGTCGGTGATCTGTTCGATATTCTGGTTCATGCCTTTCCAGGCGTGCTTCTGGAAGAAACGCTGCGTGTCCCTCGATGCCGTCCGGCAGGCGCACGCAGCGCAAGGGGACGATTGACGACGAAAGGCGCCATCGAAGCGCCAGACCTGCGCGTAGTAATCGACCAGTCCCTCTTTGGTCACGCCGACGTCGGGCCAATAGATGCGGTCCGGATGAGTGAGCGTGACGGACGATTTCGGCAGGTCTCTTGCGGTGGCTTTTTCCCCGGTGGTCTTTTCCATCTCGCGCCCCACCTCCTTCGCCTGCTTGTCCTCGCGCAAACCGCGGAAAGCGGCGTGGCGCAGGTTACCATCGGCAGACCATGCACGAAACTCCACTTCGGCGACAAGCTCCGGCCTCACATAGATCGAGACCGCGACGCTCCTCTGCTGTCAGCGTATCGTCGAAGGAATTCTCATCCTGCTCGATCTTCGACAGCCGCTCATAAAGCTGCTGCGCCATCGTCGCCGTATAGCCGGTGCCGACCCGCCCGATGTGCTTCAGCTTGCCATTGTCGTAATAACCCATCGCCAACGAGCCGATGGCGTTCTTCATCGAGGTCGACGGCACATAGCCGCCGATGACGAATTCCTGCCGTTGCGAGCATTTTGACTTGATCCATTCGCCCCCGCGGCCGGAAATATATGTGCTGTCGCGCTGCTTTGAGATAACGCCCTCGAGGCCGAGGCTGCAGGCGTGCTCCAGAACCAACCCGCCGCGCTCGTTGAAATGCTGGCTGTAGCGGAGTTTGTCGCTGCACAGGCAGCATCTTTTCGAGCAGACGCTTGCGCTCGATAAGAGCCGCGTCCCGCAGGTCATAGCCGTCGAGATAGAGCAGATCGAAGGCATAGAAGACGAAGCGGTCGTAACGACCCTCGCTCAGATCGCTCTGAAGTGCGGAAAAATCCGAGGCGCCGTTATCGCGCTCGACAACGAGCTCGCCGTCGACGATCGCTGATTGGATCGGCAATGCCTTGAACGCCTCGACGATGTCCTTGCCGAACTTCTCCGTCCAATCGAGCCCGGTGCGGGTCAGCATCTTCACTTCGCCGTCTTCGATCCGGATCTGCAGCCGGTAGCCATCGAACTTGATCTCGTGGATCCAGTCGTCGCCGGCCGGCGGCTTGGGCTTCAGCTTGGCAAGCGTCGGCTCCACAAAATCCGGCATAGCCGCCTTCTTGGCACCCTTCGGCCAATCATGCGCCTGGGGCTCGGCCTTTTTCGCAGCGGCTTTCACCGGCATCGGCCTTTCCGCCCTTCGGTTTGGAATTCCAGGTATCTGACGGGATTCTTTGCAACCTCTTCGAGCCGCCGCCCGGTCTTTGCCGATTCCGGCCGCTGTTTCAAAATGTCCTTGCGGTCGTGGCGTGCCTCGGCGTCGTCGGCCTTGATCAGCAGCCAGTTCTCGCGCTTTTCGCCGGGCCGCCCGTGCATCCGTACCAGGTGCCAGCGGCCTTTCAGCTTTTCGCCGTCGAGCTCGAATTCGAGATGGCCTTTTTGATAGCCCTTCTTGGCGTCGCCGACGCGGCGTCCAGGTGCCGCGGTCCCAGACGATCACCGTCCCGCCGCCATACTGGCCCTTGGGAATGGTTCCTTCGAAATCCCCGTAGGAAAGCGGATGATCCTCGACATGCACCGCAAGGCGCTTGTCCTCCGGGTTGAGGCTCGGCCCTTTGGTCACCGCCCAGCTTTTCAGCACGCCGTCCATCTCCAGGCGGAAATCGTAGTGCAGCCGTGTGGCGTCGTGCTTCTGTATGACGAAGCTGTTTCCCCTGCTGCGGCCTTTGGCGCCTCTGGGCTCGGGCGTGAGCTTGAAGTTGCGTTTTGCCTGATAGGTTTCCAGCGCCATGCTCAACTCGCCTTCTCTGCGGCGGCTAGCGGAAGCTGCAGATCGGCGCCTTCTTCGCCGGTTCTTTCGTTCCGCTCATCTTCGCGCTCTGGCGCAGCGCCTCCATGAGATCGACAACCTTGCTTTCCGGCTTGGGCTTCTTCTTCGGCAGCTCCCTGCCCTCGATCTTGGCCTTCACCAGTTCGGTCAGCGCCGCCTCGTAGCGGTCCTCGTATTCGCTCGGATCGAACCTGCCCTTCTTCGTGCTGATGATGTGGCCGGCAAGTTCGAGCATTTCCTTGTCGAACTTGATGTCGGGAATGTCCTTGAAGACCGAAGCGGCGGAGCGAACCTCGTAGTCGAAGTGCAGCATCGTCGCGACGACGCAATCCTCGCGGGCGCGGATCAGCAACTTGCGGTTGCGCCGAAAGAGCACGGCTTCGGCAAGTGCCACCACGTTGTTCTCGTGCATGCCTCTGGCGATCAGGCGAAGCGCCTCTTCGTCATGCTCGTCGACCGGCGCGAGATAGTAAGGCCGGTCGAAATAGAGCTTGTCGATTTCGTCGCAGGGGATGAAGCCCTCGACGTCCATCACCTTGTCGCTTTCCGGCATGATGCTCGGCAATCTCGTCGCCTTCGATGACGATGTACTCGCCATTCTCCATGCGGTATCCCTTCACCTGATCGTCGCGCTCCACGGGCTTGCCCGTCTCGCTGTCCACGAACTGGCGCTCGACGCGATGGCCGGTCTTGCGGTTGATGATGTTGAATGAGAGCGCGGTCCGAGGAGGAGACCGCAGTATAGAGGCCGACGGCGCAGGCGAGGTCGCCGATCTTCAGATGACCTTTCCAGCTTGCCCGCGCCGCCATGTCAGTCTCCTACAGTCACTGGTCAAAGCCGGCTGCCGCTCTTGTCCGTTTCGAGCGGCATCAAATTCCAGCCGCCGTCCGGCGCCGGAATAGGCCAAGCGTCGCATCGCCACCGCCGATCTTCTGGCGCGACGCAGCGCGTTTGGCGTGATTGATCGCCTCTTCCACCGTCGCATACGTTTCCGAAAGCGTGTCGCCGAGCTTGTAGGCCCAGCCTTCGTCGTGCGGCACGACCTGATAGGTGATATCGACCATGTTCGCTCTCCTCTCTCAGTCGTAGTCGCACGGAGCGCCCTTGCGGCGCTCGTCGAGTGCGATGATCTTTTCGACGGAAGCGAGATCGTCGCTGGTGACGGGTCTCACCGGGTCGGAAACGATCGCTTCGAGCACCTCTTCAGAGAGACCCGCCGTTGCGGATGACCCATTCCAGCGTTTCGCGCGTTTCCCGCTCTGCCTTCAGTTGCGCATAAAGCGCCACGATCAGCCGATCGCGCGGATCGAGCTTTCTGGTCTTTTGACCAACCTTCCGGACATTCGGCATAGAGGGGCGCCCTTTCAAGATTTCTCCTGATCCAAGGCTCTCAACTGATAACGACCCGAAAAGTTCCAGTATTTCAGCGCCAAAGCTTGATAAGTGCGCCGTTCGTAC
Organism: uncultured Alphaproteobacteria bacterium; assembly: GCA_963838565.1. Classification (GTDB taxonomy): domain Bacteria; phylum Pseudomonadota; class Alphaproteobacteria; order Rhizobiales; family Rhizobiaceae; genus Rhizobium. The sequence continues at coordinate 200,381 of CAWIRO010000006.1, read as the reverse complement.
CGGTCACGGCATCGGTTTTAGGTGCCGGCAATTCCCGAATTCGCTTCAACTGCTCCGGCGTCGGCTCTTCACGGCACAGATCGTAGGTGGCTTCCGGCGGATAAGCGCCGATCACCAGAAAATCGCTGCTCGCCGAAATCAGGCAATGTCCCGTTCCCGCAGGCAGTATCGCCGCGTCGCCGGCATGGACCTCCACCTCGATGCCTGCTGGCCCTCCAAGCATCAGCTTTGCGCGCCCGGCGGCAAAGCCCAGTGCCTCATGTGTCTTAGAATGATAGTGATGAAACGGATAAACGCCGTTCCGCCACATGTTACCCCAGTCGTTTCGTCCGAACAGCGCTTCGAAACCGGCCGCCAGGTCACCATTCCTCAGCACGCCTCGGTAGAGCAGCAGCGGAAATGTGGGATTGTTCGGGACGAATCCGCGAGGCTCAAGCCGGATTGCTTCGGGTTCCATGTCCGCCTCCTCGCATTCATCGCTTCAGTCGACAGCCGTTACTTGCTCCTGCGGCCGAACTGGAACCACCACCGGCGCCCGGCCTTGGTCGCGTCCTTCAGCGGCTCGGTCTGCCCCTCCGGCGCAAAGACGGCCACGCTCTGGGCATAGACCATGACCGGATTATCCTGATCGTGGACTCTTAAACGGCATCCCTCTCCGCCCCGGTGTCGGCAATCCGCGACCATTTCGTTGATGCCATTCACCTCCGGCACGTGGAATTCGCAGTCGCCGCCGGCATTGAAGATGAGGAAGAGGTCGTCCATCGTCTCGGTCTCCGGCGCATGCGACGCTCTTGCGAGAGATAGACGCCGAGCACCCGCAATTCGTCGTCGTTCCAGGCGCCGTCATCCATGAAGCCGCCGTCCGGTTTGTACCAGGCGATCTCGATGCGGCCGTCCTCGGCGGTCTCGCCGGTCAGGAACCGCTCCTGCCGCAAGAACGGGATGGGCCTTGCGGAAGGCGACGGCCTGCTGGCAGAAATCGAGGAAGGGATCGTCGAGCCCCGCCCAATCGGTCCAGCCGATTTCGTTGTCCTGGCAATAGGCATTGTTGTTGCCGTCCTGGCTGTTGCCGAGCTCGTCGCCGGCCAGGATCATCGGCACGCCCTGGGAGAGCATCAGCGTCGCCATCATGTTGCGCCGCCGCCGCGCCCGCGCGTGCGTTGATATCGGCATTATCGGTCGCGCCTTCGGCGCCCATATTGTCGGAGTGATTGTCCGAATGGCCGTCCCGGTTGTCCTCGCCGTTCGCCTCGTTGTGCTTTTCGTTGAAGGAGACCGTATCCATCAGCGTGAAGCCGTCATGGGCCGACAGAAGATTGATCGAGGAGGTCGCCCCGCGGTCGGAATGGTTGAACTGCGGCGCCGAGCCGGTGACGCGCGCCGCCAGCTCCGACACCATGCCGCCGTCGCCCTTCCAGAAGCGGCGCACATCGTCGCGGAACTTGTCGTTCCATTCGCGGAAGGGATGCGGGAAGCCGCCGACCTGATAGCCGCCCTCGCCGATATCCCAGGGCTCGGCGATCAGCTTGACGCCCGACAGCATCGGATCCTGCCGGATGGCGCCGAAGAAGCCGCCCTGCCGGTCGAATTCCAGATCCTGCCGCCCGAGCGTGCTGGCAAGATCGAAGCGGAAGCCGTCGATATGCATGACGCCCACCCAGTAGCGCAGGCTGTCGAGCACCATGCGCATCACCATCGGGTTGGCGACATTCAGCGTATTGCCGGTGCCTGTCGTATCGAACGTGTGGCGCGGATCGTCGGGCGAGAGAATGTAGTAGCTCGCATTGTCGAGCCCGCGGAAGGACAGCGTCGGCCCTTTCTCGCTGCCTTCGGCGGTGTGGTTATAGACCACGTCCATGATGACTTCGATGCCGGCGGCATGGAACTTCTTCACCATGGTCTTGATCTCGGTGATCTTGTCGCCCGACATGTAGCGCGACTGCGGCGCGAAGAAGCCGAGCGTCTGGTAGCCCCAATAGTTGCTGAGATTGTTTTCCAGGAGATAGCGGTCGTCGAGGAAATACTGGATCGGCAGAAGCTCGATCGCCGAGATGCCGAGCTTGACCAGATGGTCGATGATCGGGTCGCTGCACATGCCGAGAAAGGTGCCGCGCAGCCGGTCCGGCACCTTCGGGATGCGTCATCGTCAGGCCGCGCACATGCGCCTCGTAGATGATCGTGTCCGTCCAGGGACGGCGGATCGCCTCGTCACCCGCCCAGTCGAAATCCGGATCCTGCACCACGCCCTTGACCATGAAGGGCGCGCTGTCGCGCTCGTCGAAGGAAAGATCGTCCTTGCCGATCTGTATAACCGAACAGCGCATCGTCCCATTTCAGATCGCCCGTCACCTGCTTGGCATAGGGATCGAGCAGGAGCTTGTTCGGATTGAAGCGATGACCGGCTTGCGGGTCGTAGGGGCCGTGGGCGCGGTAGCCGTAGACCGTGCCCGGTCCGACGCCGGCGATATAGCCGGACCAGATATCGCCCTCGCGCTTCGGCAGCGGCATCCGGGCCACTTCCTTCTTTCCGTCAGGCGAGAAGAGACAGAGCTCGATTTGCTCGGCATGGGCCGAGAAGACGGCGAAATGCGTGCCCGAGCCAGTATATTCCGCCCCGAGTTCCGGCTTGAGGAAGTCGAGTTCCGAAAATGAGAAGCTCATGGTCGCCCCCGCTTGATAGAACTAGCACCATAGCGGGAAACGTGCATGAGCGGCTTCAAAAGTTCCCTCGCGCAAGGACAAAGGGAAACGATCGCCTTCCCTGGAGGAAGACCGCTTCACGGCATCAGCTGGCCGCCATTGACCTCGATGATCTGGCCGGTGATGTAGCCCGACAGCGTCGGCGAGGCGAGGAAGAGATAGGCGCCGACGCAATCCTCCGACGTGCCGACGAAGCCCATCGGGATCGACTTGCGCTGCATCTCCATCTGCTCGTCATTGGTATAGCGCTCGTGGAAGGGTGTTGCGATGACGCCCGGCGCCACGGCATTGACGCGGATCCTGTCCGCGACGAATTCCTTGGCATGGCCGTGGGTGATCGTCGAAACGAAGCCCTTCGAGGCCGCATAGAGGATCGCGCCGTTGCCGCCGCCGTTGCGAGCGGCGATCGAGGTCGTGTTGATGATGAAGCCGCCCTGCTTCTTCAGCCAGGGATGCGCGGCACGCGTTGCCGCCAGCACCGAGCGGGCGTTGAGGTCCATGACCGCGGTCATAATGCTCGTCGGTATATTCCGAGGTCGGCTTGCGGCCGAGCATGCCGCCGGCATTGTTGATGAGGCCGTCGAGATGGCCGAAGGTCTTCGCCGTCTCCTCGACGACGCGCTCCGTCTCGCCTTCCCTGCGACACGTCGCCCTGGATCAGATGCACGGTGCCGCCGGCCGCCTTGATCTCCTCGGCAAGCTTCTCCGCCGGTTCGCGGCTGGCATTGTAGTGCATGCCGACCTTGGCGCCCTGCGCCGCAAAGGCGCGGGCAAGCGCCGCCCCGATGCCGGTCGAGGCGCCGGTGATCAGCACGGCCTTGCCGGAGAGATCCGGCAGCTTGATGGATGCGAGCGATTGAGCAAGTTCTACCATGGCGACGACAGCCTCCCGAAAAACCAAGGAAATAGGTGATGAAACGGATATGGAGAAGTCTTATCAGGCGAAATCGGCGAAGGGCAATGCACGAAATGGCGAGATCGGTACTGTTATGCGCATCGTCAAACTTTTTTGGAGCGCGATTGCAATCCCTTGCCCCAGACCGATGCGCATCGTCGAGCTGCATTTTTAGCAGCGAAACCGGAAGCAATACGGTATGGTGCGATGGGCGACTGGCTATAAGGACAGGGGACGGGCGTGAAGATTGTTATGCTGATAATTGTCATCGGAATGATCGGCGGGGTTCTCAGCATCACGCTTTTTGCCAGCCCCAATTCCAAGCAGATCGGCAAGGGTCAGCCGCTCCAAACGTCGCTGACGCAGGTCATGGGACCGCGCTAGGCTGTCGCCCGAAATCTACGGCCCGCCTCTAACGAATGGACGTTCAATTTCGCCTCTGGATGAGTCGTCCGAAGCCTACCGGTAAGCTATGGCGGCCCAAGGCCGACCGCTGCTTGCTCGCGTCGAGGCACTGATCGCGCCGCAATGAGCGATCGATGCCCGCGAAGCACAACCGGAACGTTTGATATCCGCCTCTCAGGGTTAAAAGAGGGCCCTCATTTCCCGACATCTGATCACCAGCTAGCGCAATGAATTTTGCCTTGTTTCCTAGTGATTTGCGGATTGATGGCCGCCGCCGCGGCAGGGTGAGCGCAATCATAAGATGTATCGCCCTAGCGAAAAATGTCGCTTCTCGGGTTGTTAAGGATGCTGCACTGCAGTATGTCTTGGGCGGGCTGAACGTTGATGGTGGAAACATGCAGAAAACATTCGGACACGTCCTGGCGGCTCACAAGGGTCTCGGTCCAGGTTTCGATTTCCTCAGAATTGCTTTGGCTTTTTCGATCGTATTTGCACATTCATTTTTGCTGACCGGGAACGATGATTTTTTCCGCTCGAGCCCGCTCTGGTTTGCTGAATACGCGCTGGTGCCGATGTTCTTCGCTCTCAGTGGATTTCTGATTGCCGGCAGCGCCCAGCGCCTAAGCCTGAAGAACTTTCTTCTGAACCGCGGATTGCGCATTGTCCCGGCTCTTGCCGTGGATATCGTCGTCTGCGCGCTCATTATAGGCCCGCTGGTAACGACCGTTGCCTTGCACGACTACTATCTTGGCGCCGATTTTTTCAAATACTTCCTCAACATCGTCGGCTGGATCCACTACAGCCTGCCGGGTGTGTTCGAAGACAATCCGACCCATCGGGTCAACGGTGCGCTCTGGACAGTTCCGTGGGAAATCTTCTGCTACATGATCATGTCGGCGCTGATGATCACATCGATCATCAAGTCATGGCAGAAGCTGGCATTGCTGACCGGCTGCTTCATTGTTGCCGGGCTCGTCGTCCAGTTCTTCGGACATCTGCTGCCCTATCGCGTGAACCTGGTTCTCAGCACCCTGTTCGTCAGCCGGGGTGCGCAGCTGGTTTTCGCGTTCCTTCTTGGGATACTGGCCTATCAACTGCGGGATTTCATTCCGCATAGCAAATCGCTGTTTGCGGCAGGCATGGCGATTTCCATTTTGGCGATGCTCTTTTTGAGCAGCCCCTCCATCGAGAGCGTTCCGAACAGACTTCTGGTCGTGCCGGCGCTCGTCTATGTCACCGTATTCATAGGCCTGACGCGCGTACCCTTGCCCTCGGTCTTTCATAAAGGGGACTACTCCTACGGCGTCTACCTCTATCACGATCCCTTCCTTCAGATCTTGATCAGCCTGGCGCCGGGCCTGTTCCTGATCCCCAAAACGGGAGCGATTGCGCTCTATGCCGTCGGCATCTGCGCCGCCATGGGCGTTGCCGTCTTTTCCTGGCATATGATCGAGAAGCCCATATTGGGCGTCAGAAAGAAGTTCTCGTTTGTTGCAAAGGCACGGGGCGTCGACGAGAGTGCGGATATCAAAATTCTGCCCGTCGAGAAGCCGGCAAAGGCATAGCCGGCAAAGGAGCGGTCGCCTTGACGCCGAGCTACTCGGCGTCGGCGGTCTGCATTAGGCCGCCCGCGAGCGCTCACCCATTCGTTGCCTCGAAAGCCACATCGTAGGTGACCGCGCCGGAGGGCATCTCGCCGTTGAAGCTCAATGCCTGGAAATATTGGGCGGAACGCCTGCAAATCTCAGGCGCCCGTCCGCACTGAAGCCGAAGCGGCCATAGTAGCTAGGTTCGCCGACCAGCACGCATCCTTGAGCGCCGAGCTTGCGGATGGCGCAAGCCCCTCGCGCACCAGCGCGCTGCCAATTCCCTGACCCTGTCTTGCGGGCGTGACGGCAATCGGACCTAGACCGTACCAGCCGAGATCTTCGCCATCGATCATCACGGGTGAGAATGCGATGTGGCCGATGATCGCCGCTCTCGTCTTCGGCGACCAGCGACACAGAGAGCGTGCCGTTTCTGCGCAGCGCATCGACGATCGCTGCTTCCGTCTGGCTGCTATAGGCCATGCCGGCAAAGGCCTCGCTCACCAGCGCTCGGATCGCCGGGATATCGGCTTCGGTTTCGTTGCGGATGTGCATCATCGTTCTCCTCGCTCGACGCCGGAAGTTACAGATCGAAGCGATTTGCGTCAAAGCGGTGGCTTGCATTGATCCGGCGACTCCTCTTCAATCAGGTTCAGCAAAGAGGAGTTCCGCTTGTCCTTTCCCCTATTCGATCTCGCCGGCCGCCGCGCGCTCGTGACCGGCTCAAGCCAAGGCATCGGCTATGCGCTGGCGCTCGGCCTCGCCGAACACGGCGCGTCCGTTGTCATCAATGGCCGGAATGCCAGCAAGGCCTCGGCCGCGGCGGAAACGATCAGGGCAAAAGGCTTCCATGCGCTGAGTGCGGCTTTCGATGTCACGGATGCTGCAGCCGCGCGCGACGGGATTGCCTATATCGAAAGCGAGATCGGCCCGATCGACATCCTCATCAACAATGCCGGCATGCAGTTTCGCACGCCGCTGGAGGATCCTTTCCGGTCGAAAAGTGGGATGCAGCTCTTCAAGACCAACGTCTCGAGCATCTTCTACGTCAGCCAGCCGGTGGCGCAGGCGATGATTGCGCGCGGCCGCGGCAAGATCATCAACATCGCCTCGGTGCAGGCCGAGCTCGCCCGGCCGGGCATCGCCCCCTATACGGCGACAAAAGGCGCGGTCAGAAACCTGACGCGCGGCATGGCGACCGACTGGGCAAAACACGGCCTGCAGGTGAATGCGATCGCGCCCGGCTATTTCAAGACGCCGCTCAATCAGGCGCTGGTGGACGACCCGAAATTCTCGGCCTGGCTGGAGAACCGGACGCCCGCCGGCGCGATGGGGCAATGTCGAAGAGCTGGTCGGTGCCGCCGTCTTCCTGTCATCGGACGCCTCGTCCTTCGTCAACGGCCATATGCTCATGGTCGATGGCGGCATCACCGCCAGCCTTTAATCCGCAAGCCGCGCCCGAGCGGCCACGCGTTCACCATCCAGGCGGCGCATGGCCGGCGCGCATAGGGCGTAAAAAGGCGAGATTTGTATTTCCCGCTTGGAATAGCCACTTAATATGGAAGGAAATGTCCGCCACCTTGCGCGATCCCCGAGAATACGCAGGATAGAGGCTCCCCGAATTACGCGCTTCGCATCAGCGCTAAACTGTGATTACCATAGAGCAGTGCGGGAGCCCGATTTTGAAGAACCATGAGTAACGATCTTTTTCAGGTAAAATTTTGGGGCGTTCGCGGCAGCATCCCGGTATCGGGCCCCGAATTCGATCACTACGGCGGCAACACCTCTTGCATCGAGATACGCTGCGGCGACCACCGGATGATCTTCGACGCTGGCTCCGGCGTTGCGCGAGGCTGGACTTCGCCATGATCAATGAAGGCGTCATGGACGTCGACCTGTTCTTTACCCATTGCCACTACGACCACATCATCGGGCTGCCCTTCTTCAAGGCGATCTACTATCCCTCGATCAATGTCGATATCTGGTCCGGCCATCTCGACGGCAAGATGAGCACGCAAGGAAATGGTCAATCAGTTCATCAGCCCGCCGTGGTTCCCCGTCAAGACCGGATATCTGCCAGGCAACGATGAACTTCCGCGACTTTCATGCGGGCGATACGCTGTCCCCGCGGGACGGCGTCCGCATCAAGACCTACAAACTGAACCATCCTGGCGGCGCGATCGGCTACCGCATCGAGTGGGGCGGCCGCGCCGTCGCACTGGTGTTCGACATCGAGCACGTTCCTGGCACTTACGACCCGGTCGTCACTGGAATTGATGAAAGACGCCGATCTGGCGATCTACGACTGCACCTACAACGAAGATGAAATGCAGCGTTTCAAGGGCTTCGGCCACTCGACCTGGCAGCACGGCACTGAACTCGCCAAAATGGCGGGAACGAAACGTTTTGCCCTCTTCCATCACGCGCCGTCGCGAACTGACGCACAGCTTGGCCAGATGGAAAAGGACGCTCAGGCAGCATTTCCCGGTGCATTCGCCGCTCGCGACAATCAGGTCGTCGAAATCTGACTTTTCATAAGTTCCGCTGCCGGCTTCCACGAGACAGCGTTGTGCCGACTGGTCTCGGTAAGCAGCCCCTCGGTAAATTCCCACGCCACCGTGTCGTGAGCCAGATGATGCGTCAGCAATCCAACCGGCTCGGCGCGATCTTCGAACCGGTCCTGCAGTTCCGCCACCAGTTCGCTCACAAGTTCCCCGTGCGGCCGCCCGACGCGCGGCCCGCTTCGGTCCGTTCCACGGCCCATGATGTCGATATGCGTGTTGAGGAGCGGGATTGACGGTTCCCCACTTCACCCGCCCGAAAGCGGACATGCATTCGAAACCGAGTGCCGGAAGCTTTGGGATGAAGCCTCGATCAATGCGGTTCCACGGCGGCACCAGCATGGGAATGAACCGATCCGGATGCAGCCGCTGCAGTGTCAGGAAGCCGTTATAGAGCTCGCCAAGCACCACTTCCGCCAGCCGGTGTCCGCCAAGCTCCTGCTTTTTTTCTCCCGGCGGAGCATAGTTCTCATGCGACCATCCATGCACCGCGACGCTGACGCCGCTCGTAGCCGAAAGCCGCTCGGAAAGTGCCGCACCGGTCCTGGCCGGAACGACTGCAATCGTCAACGGCGTATCATGGGCGCTTGAAAGGGCGAGCAATCTCTCCAGAGCCGCCGTCGGCTCGATCGCATCGTCATCCCGCCACCAGAACCGCGCCACTTTGCCGGCGTCCTGCCAGCGTGTCGAGTTCCTCATGGAGGGGGTCCCAACCGGATTGCCGCTCATATCTTCGACTCCTGCATGCGCTTTCAATATCTTGCCCAACTCCTGGGCTGCGATCTCCAAGGATCGCTCCTCCAGCACGAAACGCCGTGCCGCTGCGCCCATCGCCAGCCGCCGCCTTGGATCTGTCAAGCAGCCGCGGCGATCGCCGCCGCATAGCCCTCGATATCGCCCTCGGCCGTCAAAAGGCCGGTAACGTCCGTCTTCGATCACCGCCGGCACGCCCGCGGTTCGCTGCGCCACTACGGGCAGGCCGGCCGCCTGCGCCTCGAGATAGGCAAGACCATATGCCTCGCCGCAACCGGGCCAGACATAGAGGCGCCGATGTCCGAAGCAGACCGGCGATGTCGGCCGCACTCCGCTCTCCCAGCCAGTCGATGCGGCCCGGCGCAAAATCCGAAAACAGCACTCTCGACCTGCGCCCGCATCGGCCCGTCGCCGATGATGCCAAGCGTCCAAGGCAGGTCTTCGATCAGCCGCAACGCGCAGGCGAGCATCGCATAGCTGTCCATCTTGTCGCCGGAGCGCATCATAGCGACCGTCACGAGACGTTGGGGATCCGGCTGCAGCAGGACATTCCCTGAAAGGCGCTGTATCGATGAAGGGTTTGATCGAAGCGAAACGAGCCTCAGGAATAGCCTGCTCGACGCCTGCCCTGTCCCGCTCGGTCAGCGCGATGTTGACCGCCGCCTGCCGGATTGCTGCGCGCGACCAATGCCTGCGACGGCGCCCAGCCGGTTGCGTCGCGCTTGGGGGAATAGGATGTCTCAGCCGTGACGTAGGAGATGCCGAATTCCGCAGCCAGCACGGGGCCGAAGGGATCCGGCGATTTATAGTAGGGATGATAGCAGAACCAGAGATGCGGCTTCGGCTCACTGCGCCATTTGTTTTTCAATCGCGAAAGTTCCGCCTGCCGCTCGCCCTCAAGGGCGGTAGCTGCCTCAGGCGTCGGCGCGAAGTTGCGGAATTCGGACACGATCTCGACGGAATGGCCGGCGAGTTCCAGCGCTCTGACAAGCAGCCGTCCCATCAGGCGGTCGCCTGAGGGGATGGGATGGTTGGGAGATTTCAGCGGCGCGTAAAATGCAATCCGCATCAGCACGCTCCTTCGTGAACGCACTGTGTCCAATCGGCCATCCAGCCTATTGCGAAAATTTCCGCTATTGTCGGTTTCCTTAAAAGTTGCTGATAAACATATAGAATGTGATCGTGGCTGGAGAAGGCGGCATTCCGCTTTTACCCGAACATCTCTAAAGCATGACGCCGAAAACTGTGAAGCCGTTTTCAGTTGAACGTCCTCCGGCTTTTCGATTGAGAGGAGGATCAGGTTCTAGGTCGAGTCGCTCTAAGAGCATCCGGCTTTCGGCATACGGGATTCGAACGTCCAGAACGGGAATGAATGGCGAGCGGTCGCAGACACAGGCATTTTTTCGGAGCGCAACATCCGGCGCGCGCCGGCTGGGCTCCGGCCTTGTCATGTTCGCCTTCGTGGCCCTCCACCTGTCGAACCATGCGCTCGGCCTCATTTCTGTTGCCGCCGCCGATGATGGCCGCCGGCTGTTTCTCGCGATCTGGCGCAATCCGCTGGGCACGCTGATCTTCTACGGCGCCGTCTTCGTTCACATCGCACTCGTGCTTCGCTCGCTTTACATGCGCCGCAGCTTGATCATGCCGGGCGGCGAGATGGCGCAGATCGTGCTCGGTCTCGCGATCCCGCTGCTGCTGATCGATCATGTCGTCGGAACGCGTATCGCCCACGAACTCTACAGATACGTCGACAACTACGAAACGATCGTTCGTCTCCTCTGGGTCACCTCGTTTGGAACAGGCCTCCGACAGGCGGTTACCCTGCTGGTCGTCTGGATCCACGGCTGTATCGGCCTGCATTTCTGGCTGCGTTACCGGCCGTGGTACGTAGGATTTTCGCCGCTGCTTCTGGCATTCGCCATCCTGTTGCCGGTACTGTCGCTGCTTGGGTTCATCGAGATGGGCCGCACCATCGCCGCGCCAAACTACGAAGGACTGGTCGATACCGGCCGCTACCAGGAGAACCTGAACACCCGCTACCAATCCGATCCGGAAGCACAGCAGCAGATCGCCTTGATCCGCGCCGGGCTTTACGGCAGCTTTTCGCTGGCATTGCTTTCCGTCGTCGCCGCGCGTGCGCGCCGCAAGTGGAAAGAGCGCACCGATCAGATCGCCGTGCATTATCCGGGGGACGAGACGATCAACGTGCCGCGCGGCTTCACGGTCCTGGAGGCAAGCCGCCTCGGCGGCCTGCCGCACTATTCGGCCTGCGGCGGCAAGGGCCAGTGCTCCACCTGCCGCGTGCAGATTCTCGGCAATTACGAACGCCTGCCGCCGCCCGGCGAGTTGGAGCAAGGGACGCTGAAGCGCATCAACGCGGCGCCGGATGTGCGACTGGCCTGTCAGCTTCGGCCGGACCACGACGTCACGGTCGCGCCGCTGCTGATCCCGGCGACGGAGACCGCCCTTCCCGCCAACGCGCAGGAGACGAGCCCCGGCCGAGAGCGGGAGATCGCCGTGCTCTTCTGCGATATCCGCAATTTCACGAGCCTGACGGAAACCCGGCTACCCTTCGACATTGTCTTCCTGCTCAACCGCTACTTCGCTGTCGCCGGCAAGGCGGTGGAACAGGCGGGCGGGCGGATAGACAAATTCATCGGCGACGGCGCCATGGCTCTTTTCGGCATCAACACTTCGCCGGAGAACGCCTGCCGGCAGGCGCTGAGGGCGGCGGCAACGATTTCGTCCGAAATCGAAAAGCTGGGTGCCGAGCTCGCCGACGAGCTGACGATTCCTCTTCGAGATTGCGATCGGCATCCATTTCGGGCCGGCGGTCGTCGGGACCATGGGCTATGGCAGGGTGCAGAAACCTGACCGCCGTAGGTGACACGGTCAACGTCGCGAGCCGCCTGGAGAATGCCGCGAAGGAATTCGGCGCGGCGATCGTCATTTCCGAGCCGGTCGCAGAACTTTCCGGCGCCGACATGAGCGGCATCGAAAGCCGCGAGATCAGCGTGCGTGGCCGCGCGCTGCCATTGAAAGTCTATGTGATCGACAAGGAAAAAGCGGTCGAGCCGCTCGAAGGAAAAGCCTGATGTCCGGCTGGTGGTTGGCGCTCTAAGAAATTCTGGCGAAAGCGCCTGCGCAAGATGCGGAACGCCATGGCAAGCCGCTTCTTCGACACCCGCTTCGGCCGCCGCCTGCTGATCGAGAACATCGGCCAGCGCGTCGTTTCCATGACCGTCGACGCCGGCGACCATCTGATGACCTTCTCGCCGTCTGACTATATCGGCCGCAAGGTCTTTCGCAAAGGCCACTTCGAGCGCGAGAACGTCGACCGGCTGCTGGCGGTCCTGCGCGAACGGGGTCTGCTGCGAAAGGAAGGCGTCCTGCTCGAACTCGGCGGCAATATCGGCACGCAAACTGTCTATTTCGCGCTGAGCGACACCTATTCGCGCATCGTCAGCGTCGAGCCGGATCCGCGCAATTTCCCGCTGCTGGAGATGAACATCCGCCAGAACCGGCTCGAGAAGAAGGTAACGCTCGTCAATTGCGCCGCGGGCGAGACCGCGGGCGAGATCGACTTCTTCCTCAACGCGAACAACCACGGAAAGAGCAGCGCCATTCGCCAGAGTCCGTCAGATGCAAAGATCAGCGTGCCGGTCAAGCCGGTGGCCGATATTCTCGGCGGGGCCGGCCTGGACCAAAGCGACGTCGGCCTCGTCTGGATGGATATCGAAGGCTATGAGCCTGTCGCGTGCCGCTCGATGGTAGCCGCTGATGACGCGGCGCGTGCCGCTCTACATGGAATTCACGCCCGTCTTCTACGGGCCCGAACAGACGCGCGAGTTCATAGATACGCTTTCCGGCTTCTACGAGGATTGCATCGTCTTCTTCGAAGACGGCGAACAGGAGATGAAGGTTCGCGACCTGCCGCGCGACAGCGACCAATATGACGTGCTCTTTCTGCCCTGATCACGTCCGCCGGTAGAGGAAGTACCGCCTTCCTTGATGCCGGTGCAGGCAGCGACAGCGGTTCCAGCTCGGGCTGGTCGAGCGGCAGGCCGCTGACGGCGATGCCGTCCTTTGCGAGAACGCCGGCGACCAGCTGCGGCAGCCAGGTCAGCGTCACCGCATCGATCTCGTCATGGCCGGTGCCGATATCGGCATGGGCGAGCGCTGCACCGATGCCGACAAAGGCCTGGCCGCTTTCTCGGATATCGCCCGTCACCATGTCTTGCGCCGGCGGCGTCGAGGCCGAATAGGAGCGCACTTCGCGGTCGAAGGCGATGATGCGGCGGTTCGGGAACAGCTCGCGCAAATGATCGTAGGTTCGGCCGTTGCCGAGGCCGAATTCCAGAACCGGACCTTGCCGTGTCCTTCACCAGATCGCCGATGGAATTGAGGATGTCGCGCTGAGCCGTCAAACGGCGGATGAAGCTGTCGAGGCGGCTCATCTATGTCCTTGTCCGTCATTCATTTTTGCAATCGCGGTGCTATCACATGAAACCTGCGCGACGTCGATCACCGTAAATCAAAATTGCCGTTGCTGCGGCGATATGGGTCTGTGATAAGGTCTGGAGATCATGAGTGCCGTTTCCAGATCGAGAATTCTTCGCGACCGTCCCGGTCTTCACCGAATTCGAAGGCGTGGCCGATGCCGGAAACTACCGGCCGCTGCCGGATGGCTGGATCTTGGCGCTTGCCGATATCGTCGGATCGACGCAGGCGATCGAAGGCGGCCGCTACAAGGACGTCAACATGGCGGGCGCCAGCGTCATCTCCGCCGTCCTGAATGCGGTCGGCAAAGGCGATCTATCCCTTCGTCTTCGGCGGCGACGGCGCGCTGATCGCGCTTCCGGGATCGCTGGAAAAGGTTGCGCGCGACGCGCTCGCCGCCGTGCAGATCTGGGTCGAAGAGGATCTGGACTTCATGCTGCGCACCGCCGTCGTGCCGGTTGCCGACATCCGCGCGCCAAGGTCTCGACGTGCGGGTCGCCCGTTATTCCGCAAGCCCTTACGTTACCTATGCGATGTTCTCGGGCGGCGGCAACAGCTGGGCCGAACAGCAGATGAAGGACGGCCATTACGCCGTTGCGCGCGCCGCGCCGGGCACCCGGCCGGATCTCACCGGCCTCTCCTGCCGCTGGAACCCGATCGAGTCGCAGTCATGGAGAAATCGTCTCGATCATTGCCGTGCCCGGCGCAGCCGGTCCAGGAGCGGAGTTTCAGCAACTGGTCACGGCAATCGTCGCGATCGCCGCCGAGCAGAGCCGCGGCGGTCATCCGGTGCCGCCCGAAGGTCCGCAGCTGTGCCTTCTCGATGAGCAGGCATCGATCGTGAGGCAAAAGTGACTGCGCCAAAAGGAAAGCGCTTCACGCACGAAGCTCTTCATCATGCTGCAGCTCGGCCTTCTGGTCGCGCTCTACAAGCTCGGCATGCCGCTCGGCCGGTTCGACGCCCAACGCTACAAGCGAGGACGTTGCCGGCAACTCGGATTTCCGCAAATTCGACGACGGGCTGAAAATGACGATCGATGTCGATGCCGGCGCGGCTGGAGCGGATCGAAACGCTGCTCGAGGAAGCGCAGGCCAAGGGCATTGCCGCTACGGCCTGCACCGCCAGCAATCGGCGCTGATGACCTGCTTCGTGCCGACGCCGCTCTCGCGCGACCACATGCATTTCATCGATGGCGCGGCCGGCGGCTATGCGGTTGCCGCCAGCCAAGATCACCGGCAAGACGCTGTCAGCCATAGACGTCACGCCTTGATGACGTGATCTCGCCGAAAGGCCGAGCCGGTTGAAGACGTTGCGGGTATCGATGATCAGCGGCGCGTTTCCGGCAAGCATGCGCGTAATCGACCTGATCGTGGTCGGTCGCGACCAGCACCGCATCGTAACCGGCCAGCGCCTCCGGCGTCAGCGCCACCGATTTCCGGCCCTTCAGCGCCTGATATTCGCGCGTCGGCGGAATTTCGGCGACGAACGGATCGTGATACTCCGCTCTGCCGCCGCGCTCCTCGATGATCTCGATCAGCTGCAGCGACGGGCTCTCGCGGATATCCGGCGACGTTCTTCTTGTAGGCAAGGCCGAGAACCAGAACCTTGCTGCGGCTGAGCGCCTTGCCGGCGCGGATATCGAGCGCTTCGGCGAGCTTGCCGACGACATAGCGCGGCATCGCCGAATTGATCTCGCCGGCAAGTTCGATGAAGCGGGTCGGCAGCTCGTATTCGCGCGATTTCCAGGTCAGGTAGAACGGATCGATCGGAATGCAGTGGCCGCCGAGGCCGGGGCCGGGATAGAAGGGCATGTAGCCGAACGGCTTGGTCTTGGCCGCATCGATCACCTCCCAGACGTCGATGCCCATCGCCGCGTAGACGATCTTCAACTCGTTGACGAGCGCGATATTGACCGAGCGAAAGATGTTTTCCGTGAGCTTCACCGCCTCGGCCGTCGCGTTCGAAGAGACCGGCACGACCGTTTTCACCGCCGCACCATAGAACGCCTTCATCAGTTCCAGCGCCTCTGCGCCGTCGCCGGCGACGACCTTCGGAATGGTTGCGGTATGATAATGCTGGTTGCCCGGATCCTCGCGCTCCGGCGAGAAGCCGAGGAAGAAATCCGACGCCGGATTTCAGTCCCGGTCTCTTCGAGAATCGGCCTTCACGACCTCGTCGGTCGTGCCGGGATAGGTCGTCGATTCCAGCACGACAAGCTGCCCGGGGCGCAGATGCTCGGCGATCGAACGCGAGGTCGCCTCGACGAAGGAAAGATCCGGATCGCGATGTTTCGTGAGCGGCGTCGGCACGCAGATGACGATGACGTCGCAGGCGGCAAGGCCGGCGAAATCGGTCGTCGCCGCGAAAGCGGCCGGCCTCCGCCTCGGCGGTCAGCGCCTCGTCCGTAACCGCGTCGATATAGGATTTGCGGGCGTCGAGCGGCGACGATCTTCCTCGGGTCGATATCGAAGCCGGTAACGGTAAAGCCGCTCCGTGCGACTGCGATCGCCAGCGGCAGGCCGACATAGCCGAGTCCGATGACGCCGGCGCGGGCGGACCGGCTTTCGAGCTTTGCGGAAAGGACAGAGAAGGAGGATGGGCTGGCCAAGGCAGATCTCGTTAAACGGAGGAAGGCTAAGGCTGTGAGATAATGCATGATCACAGGCGATTGAAACCCGCCGCCTCGTCTTGACGCCGATGTGAATCAGGAGTGATCGCCAATGCCTGACGGGCGCCGCATTCGGCAGGCATCTTTGCCGAGTGTGGCCGAAAGGACTCGCGGCTCGTTCGAGATGACCGCGCAGGAGGAGAAATTTATGTGAATGCCATTGTTTCGCATTCGCGGCGGGCCTATCTGAATCGGATAAGTGAATTGCAGAAAGGATAGCCCGTCCTCCGGATTTTTACGGGTTAGGTGCGTCTGCCGGGCTCCCCGGCAGGTCGTTGACACAATAATACCGCTCGTCCATCCTGAATTTCCGCCCTGCGCATGACGGTGCCGCGGGCCGGATTTTTCGCTTTTCAGGAGCGGACGTGCTTGATGAGGATAATACCAAGAATGAGCACGATCGAATCCAGCGTGTCCTCCATCCTTCTGGACCGCGTCGCCGAATGGCTGACAAATTCTTCGCTTGCAGGTGACGATCTCGAAAACATCGTCCGCGGTTTTTGCGAACGGATCGCTGCCGCCGGCCTGCCGCTCGCGCGCGTGCACCTGAGTTTTTCGATGCTTGCATCCGCTTTACGATGCCCTGGGCTTCACCTGGCGGCGGGCGAGCGGCGTCACGATCGAGGGCTATCGCCATTCCATCGGGCGCAAAGCCCGACCGCTTTCTACAGAGCCCCTATTACTATCTGCTCGACAACAATCTGCAGCATATCCGCCGCCGCATCCCGCATGATGGCCCGGCTGAATTCCCGATCTTCGAGGATCTGCGCGCGAGAAGATCACCGACTACCTTGCCTTCGTGCAGCCCTTCGGCGACGGTTCCGTGCAGGGCATGATGGGCTCCTGGTCGACGGACAATCATTTCGGTTTCTCTGACGACATGATCGATGCGCTGCTGCGCATGCAGAACCATCTGGCAGTTGCCGCCAAAATGGCCGTGCTCGGCAAACTCGCCAACAACATGCTGACGACCTATCTCGGCGGCGACGCCGGCAAGCGCGTGCTGAACGGCCAGATCCGCCGCGGCGATGGAGAAACGATCCGCGCCGCCCTGGTCATGGGCGACATGCGCGAATCCACCGTGTATGCCGAAAAGGAAGGCCGGCAGGCCTATATCGACACGCTGAACGAGTTCTTCGACGCGATTGCGGCACCCTTCAATCGCAACGGCGGCGAGATCCTGAGTTTCCTCGGCGACGGCTTTCTCGCCGTCTATCCCTGCGGCCGCCACAAGGACCCGTCGAAGATCGCTTCGCAGGCAGCCCTTTCGGCCGTCTATCAAGCGCAGGCCCGTGTTGCCGAACTCAACAAGGAACGCGCTGAAAAAGGTCTCGGCGCGGATCGGCTACGGTATCGGCCTGCATGTCGGCAACGTCATGTTCGGCAATGTCGGCCTCAAGGACCGGCTGACGTTCTCGGCCTTCGGTTCGGCCGTCAACGAAGTTCAGCGCCTGCAGTCGCTGACGAAGAAGTACAATCGCGAGGTCGTGGCCAGTCAGGCTTTCGCCGGCTATTGCGGCGGCGAATGGACGACGCTCGGCGAGGAGAAGCTGCGCGGCATCCGCCAGAAGGTGACGGTCCTTCAACCGCGTGCACCAGCCCCGGCGCTCGCCATTGAAAACAATTTCCGCGAGGTCGCCCAGAACAACCTTTCCGAAGCCGAACAGGTCATCCTGCTCCATCGCGACGCGAAGAAGCAGACGAGGCGGCCGACGATCGAAAAACTCGTTCAGTAAAGTTCAGCTAAAGCGCTTGTTTGCCTGTGCAAAATCAGGCGAAGCACGCCCAGTCTCTCATGATTGTCATCAACTGGACACCCCGATTGCGGTACGATAGTGTGCCTTAACGGGAACACAAAAGAGACTGGGGTATATCATTGGTATGGCGTCTGCTTCCGACCTGTTGCGTATCGAGAACCTAGACGTTTCATTCTCGGTGTTCGGGGACAAGCTACGCGTTGTAAAGAATGCCGAACTGCGCGTTCTGCCGGGAAAGGTGACCGCACTCGTTGGAGAATCCGGCTCCGGCAAATCGGTCATCAGCCAGTCGATCATGGGCATCCTGCCGAACGCCGCGCAGGCGACAGGCAGCATTCTCTTCACCGATCCGCTCAACGGTGAGACCACCGACATACTGCAGTTCGGCCGCGACAGCGAGGAAATGCGCGACTCTGCGCGGCAAGCGCATGGCGACGATCTTCCAGGAGCCGATGACCTCGCTCTCGCCGCTGCACACCGTCGGCAACCAGATCAGCGAAGTCCTGCTGATCCATACCGAAGCCGATAAGAAGGAGGCGCGCGCAAGAACCGAGGAGATGCTCGGCCTCGTCGGCTTTGCCAATCCGAAGCGCACCTACGACATGTATCCGTTCGAGCTTTCAGGCGGCATGCGCCAGCGCGCGATGATCGCGATGGCGCTGATCTGCAAGCCGGCGCTTCTGATCGCCGACGAGCCGACGACCGCGCTCGACGTGACGATCCAGGCGCAGATCCTGGAGTTGCTGCGCGACCTGCAGCACAAGCTCGGCATGGCGATGCTGCTCATCACCCACGATCTCGGCGTCGTCGCCAACATGGCCGACGAGGTGGTCGTGATCTATCACGGCGAGATCATGGAAGCCGGCCCGGTCGAATGCGATTTTCCGCAATCCGCAGCATCCCTATCTCAAGGGCCTGATGACCGCCGTTCCGCATTTCGACATGAAGCCCGGCGAACGGCTGAAGGCCCTGCGCGATGTGCCGGTCAATCTGGAATCGTTCCTCGGCAAAAAGCAAACGATCAGATACGAACGCGCCCAAGGTGCTGCTTTCGGTCGATAATCTCTCCAAGACCTATAAGACGCGCAAGCGCGGCTTTTTCGGCAGGAGTGAAGCCGCAGTCGTGCGGGCCGTCGACGACGTCAGCTTCGACATCCGGCGCGGCGAATGTCTCGGGCTGGTCGGCGAATCCGGCTGCGGCAAGACCACCGTCAGCAAGATCCTGATGCGCGCCATCACGCCGGACAGCGGCTCGGTGATCTTCAATGACGGAAACGAAGTGATCGACGTTCTCTCCGTCGAAGGCGACGACTGCAGGAACTGCGCACCAAGATCCAGATGGTGTTCCAGGATCCGGTCTCCTCGCTGTCGCCGCGCATGACGGTGCGCAACATCCTGAGCGAACCGCTGGAAATCCACGACCGCGGCGACAGCGCCGAGCGCAAGCACAAGGTCGAGGCGCTGATGGGCGCGATCGGCCTCGACCGGCGCTATCTTAACCGTTATCCGCACAGCTTCTCCGGCGGCCAGCGCCAGCGCATCGGCATCGCGCGGGCCCTTGCCCTTGGCCCCAAACTCATCATTCTCGACGAGCCGGTCTCGGCGCTCGATGTCTCCGTCCAGGCGCAGATCCTCAACCTGCTGAAGGACCTGCAGAAGGAACTCGGCCTTACCTACCTCTTCATCTCGCACAATCTTGCCGTCGTCGACTACATGGCCGATCGCATCGCCGTGATGTGCAAGGGCCGCATCGTCGAGATCGCGCCGCGCGAGATCATTCTGCGCGATCCGGTGCATCCCTATACGAAGTCGCTGCTCGCCGCCGTCCCCTTCCCCGATCTCGATCGCCCGCTCGATTTCGAGGCGCTGCGCAAGAGCGGCGCCGCCGACAAGCAGAACTGGGGCATAACCTTCACCGCCGAACATGACGACGCGTCCGAGCTCGACTATGCCGATCTCGGCAACGGCCATCTCGTGCGGGCGCGAAAGGGTGCCGACGCGAAGGAGCTGCGCGCATGGTAACCCGTCGCACGTTTCTAGGCGGCCTGATCGGGTCGGCCATCGCGCCCTCTCT
The DNA here is from genome assembly GCA_963838565.1 of uncultured Alphaproteobacteria bacterium. Lineage (GTDB taxonomy): Bacteria > Pseudomonadota > Alphaproteobacteria > Rhizobiales > Rhizobiaceae > Rhizobium. Next base: position 180,481 of record CAWIRO010000006.1, on the reverse strand, counting down.
CGCCAATGCCGTCGGCGAACGCGATATCGAGCCGGAATTCCTGAGCGACCTGTTACGCGCCGGACAGCATTCCGCCGATGGTCGACCGGCTGCCGAAGCACCCGCGCATCGTCAACATGAAGGAATGCCGGGCTGACGCCCGGCGTCTATGGCGGCTCCGTGCGCACCATCATCGGCAGCGCCCGCGACATCCGCTTCATGACGATCTACGGCTATTCGCGCCTTGTCGGCTACGACAAGCACCTGCAGTTTCCAGCCGGATATCCTCGGCGGCTTTCACCTCCGGAAAACGACACGCATCTTCACCTTTCATCTGCGCGAAGGCCATAAGTGGTCCGACGGCCATCCCTTTACGGCCGACGACTTCCGCTACTGGTGGGAAGACGTCATCCTCAACAAGAAGCTGACGCCTGGCGGCGGCGCGCTGGAGCTGCGCCCGCACGGCGAGCTGCCACGCTTCGAGGTGCTCGACGACTTCGACGGTCCGCTACACCTGGGATACAGCCCAATCCGAATTTCCTGCCGGCGCTCGCAGGGCCGCTCCCGCTCGTGATCTTCGGTCCGGCCCATTACCTCAAGCAGTTCCACAAGAAGTATCAGGACGACTTCCGGCTGTCGGCGCTGATGAAGCAAAACCGCGTCAAGAAATGGGCCGACCTGCACATCAAGATGTCGCGCGCCTACCGCCCGGAAAATCCGGACCTGCCGACGCTTGATCCCTGGCGCAACACGACGCCGCCGCCGGCCGAGCAGTTCGTCTTCGAGCGCAACCCGTTCTTCCATCGCGTCGACGAGAACGGCATGCAGCTTCCCTATATCGACCGCTTCATCCTCAACGTCAGCTCGTCCTCGATCATCGCGGCCAAGACCGGCGCAGGCGAGTCCGACCTGCAGGCGACCGGCATCGATTTCAACGACTACACCTTCCTGAAGGAAGCCGAGAAGCGCTTTCCGGTGAAGGTCAATCTCTGGAAGCAGGCGCGCGGCTCGCGTCTGGCGCTGCTGCCGAACCTCAACTGCGCCGACGAGGTCTGGCGCAAGCTCTTCCGCGACGTACGCTTCCGCCGCGCGCTGTCGCTGGCGATCGACCGGCACGAGATCAACATGGTCGCCTTCTACGGCCTCGGCAAGCCGAGCGCCGATACCGTCCTGCCGGACAGCCCGCTCTTCAAGCAGGAATATGCCGACGCCTATGTGCAGTTCGATCCCGACCAGGCCAACAAGCTGCTCGACGAACTCGGCCTGACAAACCGCGACAGCGACGGCATCCGCCTGCTGCCGGACGGGCGGCGCGCGGAGATCACCGTCGAGACCGCCGGCGAAAGCACGCTCGATACCGACGTGCTGGAACTGGTGCGCGATCACTGGGCGAAGATCGGCCTCGCGCTCTTCACCCGCACCTCGCAGCGCGACGTCTTCCGCAGCCGCGCCATGAGCGGCACGATCATGATGTCGATCTGGTTCGGCATCGAGAACGGCGTACCGACCGCCGACATGACGCCGAGCCAGCTGGCGCCGACGCTCGACGACCAGCTGCAATGGCCGATCTGGGGCATGTACTATCTTTCCGCCGGCCAGGAGGGCAGTCGCGCCCGACCTGCCCGAGGCCGCCGAGCTGGTCGACCTGCTCAACCAGTGGGGCTCGACCGCCGACTTCCGAGAAGCGCGAAGCGATCTGGCACAAGATGCTGTCGATCTACACCCAGCAGGTCTTCTCGATCGGCCTCATCAACGGCGCGCTGCAGCCGATCCTGCGATTCGGCGAAGATGCAGAACGTGCCGGAGCGCGCGCTCTACGGCTTCGATCCGACCTCCTATCTCGGCGTCTACATGCCGGATACGTTCTGGCTGCAAGGAGGCCTGAGCGTGCTGAGATATATTCTCTGGCGCATCGCCGCCATGGTGCCGACGCTGATCGTCATTTCGGCGCTGGTCTTCACCATCATCGAACTGCCGCCGGGCGACTTCTTCGAGAGCCAGATCGCCGAGCTGCGCGCGCAGGGCGAGACGTGCGAACCTGCAGGAAATCGAGGAGCTGCGCAAGCAATACGGTTTCGACAAGCCGGAGATCGTGCGCTACTTCTATTGGGTCGGCGGCATGCTGCAGGGCGATTTCGGCTATTCGTTCGAATATCAGCTGCCGGTTTCCGACGTGGTCGGCGACCGCCTGTGGCTGACGATCCTCGTCTCCTTCACGACGATCCTGCTCACCTGGCTGATCGCCTTCCCGATCGGCATCTATTCCGCCACCCACCAATATAGCTGGGGCGACTACGGGCTGACGTTCCTCGGCCTGCTCGGCATCGCCATTCCGAACTTCATGCTGGCGCTGATCCTGATGTATTTCGCCAATATCTGGTTCGGCGTCTCGATCGGCCATCTGATGGACCAGAAATATCTCTCCGAGCCGATGAGCTGGGAGAAGGCGCAGATCGATCCTCGTCGCATCTCTGGATTCCCGTCATCATCGTCGGCACGGCGGGCACGGCCGGCATGATCCGCCGGCTTCGCGCCAATCTGCTCGACGAGATGCAGAAGCAATATGTGACGACCGCGCGCGCCAAGGGCCTGCATCCGTCACGCGCGCCCTGGTCAAATATCCGCTGCGCATGGCGCTCAACTTCTTCGTCGCCGACATCGGCTCGATCCTGCCGTCGATCATCTCCGGCGCCGAGATCGTCGCCATCGTGCTGTCGCTCGAAACGACCGGGCCGATGCTCATCAAGGCGCTGCAGAGCCAGGACATGTATCTTGCCGGTTCCTTCCTGATGTTCCTGGCCTTCCTCAACGTCATCGGCGTGCTGATATCGGATATCGCGCTCGGCTTCCTCGATCCGCGCATCCGTCTGCAGGGCAGGAGCACCAAATAATGTCGTCCTTGCCGCCGCCCGGCGCACCGCTGCCGCACTACGTCTCGACCGCGCCTTTCGACCCGGTCGCCACGGAGACCATGACGGCAGCGCAGTCGCGCATTCACCTTGCCTCGCAGAAGCAGCTGATGTGGTGGAAGTTCAAGCAGCACCGGCTGGCGCTGATCTCCGGCATCTTCCTCGCCGGCCGTCTATCTGATGATCCTGATCGTCGAATTCCTTGCGCCCTACGGTCTGCACACGCGCAATGTCGAATTCATCCACTCGCCGCCGCAGCGCGTCCACTTCTTCGACAACGGCAACTTCGTCGGTCCGTTCGTCTACGGCCGCACGATGCAGCTCGACATCGACACGTTGCGTCGCATCTACACCGACAACCCGAACGATGTTCAACCGATCCGCTTCTTCTGCCGCGGCGATCCCTACAAGTTCTGGGGCCTTGTCCAGTCCGATCTCCACCTCGTCTGCCCGGCAGAAGGCGGCCAGATGTTCCTGCTCGGCACCGACCGCCTCGGCCGCGACGTGCTCTCGCGCATTCTCTACGGTGCGCGGATCTCGCTGACGATCGGCCTGATCGGCATCGCGATCAGCTTCGTTCTCGGCATCGTCATCGGCGGCCTTGCCGGCTATTGGGGCGGCGTCTTCGACCTTGTCGTCCAGCGCGTGATCGAGGTGCTGCAATCGCTGCCGAGCCTGCCGCTCTGGATGGCGCTTGCGGCCATCATGCCGGTGACGTGGAGCCCGATCGTCATCTATTTCGGCATCACCGTCATCCTCGGCATCATCGACTGGACCGGACTTGCGCGCGCGGTGCGCTCCAAGCTTCTGGCGCTGCGTGAAGAGGACTACGTGCAGGCCGCCCAGTTGATGGGCGCGAGCACGCCCCGCATCATCGGCCGGCACCTGGTTCCCGGCTTCATGTCGCATCTGATTGCCTCGGCGACAATCTCGATCCCCGGCATGATCCTCGGCGAAACCGCGCTCTCCTTCCTCGGTCTCGGTCTTCGTCCGCCGATCACCAGCTGGGGTATCCTGCTGACCGAGGCCAAGAGCGTCAGCGTCATCGCTTTTTATCCGTGGCTGCTCTTTCCGATCATACCGGTCGTCCTCGTGATTTTGGCGTTCAACTTTCTGGGAGACGGGTTGCGCGATGCGGCTGATCCCTACAAATAGCAGACGGCCCGGCGGAGATTTAGCGCTCCGTCACCTCTCGGCCTCCGGTAGACGGAGGGGCTAAGATGTCGTTCACCCCAAAGGAACCGCCCATGGCCAGACGCGTCGAAGATGCCCGTATCCTGATGTACAGCCACGACACGTTTGGGCTCGGCCATCTGCGCCGCTGCCGAACAATCGCCCACGCGCTGGTCGAGGATTATCGCGGCCTGAACGTCCTGATCATCTCCGGCGCGACCATCGCCGGCGCCTTCGACTACCGGGCTCGCGTCGATTTCGTGAAGATCCCGAGCGTGATCAAGCTTCGCAACGGCGAATATACGTCGATGGCGAGCCATATCGACCTCCACGAAACGCTGAAGATGCGCGAATCGAGCATCCGCCATACGGCCGAGACCTTTCAGCCCGACATTTTCATCGTCGACAAGGAGCCGATGGGCCTCAAGGGCGAGGTCGAGGATACGCTTGCCTATCTGAAGGCCCAGGGCACCACGCTGGTACTCGGCCTTCGCGAGATCATGGACGCGCCGCACCTGCTCGATGCCGAGTGGAAGAGAAACGGCATCATGAAGAAGATCGATCAGTATTATGACAGCGTCTGGGTCTACGGGCCGCCGGATTTCTACGACCCGCTGATCGGCCTCGACGTTCCCCAAAGCTTGCGCTGGAAGATGGATTTCGTCGGCTTTCTCCAGCGAAGCGTCTCGAAGGGCAAGAAATCGATCAACGCCCGTAAGGACGATTACATCCTCATCACCACCGGCGGCGGCGGCGATGGTTCCGATCTCGTTCATGACGTCATGAACGCCTACGAGCATGACGCGACGCTTGAGCAAAAAGCGCTGGTCGTCCTCGGACCCTACATGCCGGCAGCCGAACGGGCGAAACTCGTCAAGAAGGGCGAGAAGATCCCCTATATCGAGGTGATCGAGTTCGACAACCACATGGAAGAGCTCATCGCCGGCGCCACGGGCGTCGTCGCCATGGGCGGCTACAACACCTATTGCGAAATTCTCTCCTTCGACAAGCCTGCCCTGATCGTGCCGCGGGTCAAGCCGCGCGAGGAGCAGTTGCTGCGCGCCCAGCGCGCCAGCGAACTCGGTCTGGTCGACATGCTGCTGCCTGACCAGTCGGCTGATCCAGCCGTCATGGCGGAGGCACTGAAGCGCCTGCCGGAACGCCAACCGCCCTCGAAGAGCGGATGCGATATGCAACTCGAAGGGCTGGACCATATTTCGCAAACGGTCGGCCACTGGCTCGACAATCGACGCAGTCGTCTTTCCCTTGTCGGCGCAGAGTGAAGAACAAAGCCTTGTCCGAACGCCGGAAGATCCTTGTCGTGCTGAAAGGCTATCCACGCCTTTCGGAAACCTTCATTGCACAGGAGCTGCTTGGTCTCGAAAAAGCAGGCTTCGACCTGACGCTGATTTCGATGAGGCGGCCGACCGACAAGAAGCGTCACCCGGTGCACGACGAGATCAAAGCACGCGTCGTCTACCTGCCGGAATACCTGCACGAGGAGCCGCTCCGCGTGCTGAAGGGTCTTTTTGCCGGCTTCGCGAAGGCCTGGTTTCAGAGCGCTGATGAAGCGCTTCCTCACGGATTTGCCGCGCGATCTTTCGCGCAACCGCTTCCGCCGCCTTGGTCAGGCGCTGGTGCTGGCGCGCGAATGGCCGGACAATGGGCAGTGGCTGCACGCACATTTCATCCACACGCCCGCCTCCGTCACCGAATATGCAAGCATTCTGACCGGCGTGCCTTGGACCTGTCTCGGCGCATGCCAAGGACATCTGGACCTCGCCCGACTGGGAGCTGAGTGCGAAGCTCGGCAGCGCCCGCTGGGCGGTAACCTGCACCAGGACCGGTTACGAGCATATGCGCACGCTGACCGACCGCCCGGATGCAGTGCATCTCAGCTATCATGGACTCGATCTTGCCCGCTTCGCCCACTTCGAAGGCTCGCGCTCGAACCGCGATGGCACCGACCCTGCCGACCCGGTTTTTCTGTTGAGCGTCGGCCGTGCGGTGGAAAAGAAGGGCTACGACGTGCTGCTGCGCGCCCTCGCCTTGCTTCCCGAAACCCTGCACTGGCGTTTCGAGCATATCGGCGGCGGCGACGAGCTTGCGAAACTCAAGGCGCTGGCATCCGAACTCGGGCTCACCGACAAGATCACCTGGAAAGGCGCGCTGGCCCAGGAGGATGTGCTCGACCACTACCGCCGCGCCGATCTCTTCGCGCTTGCCTGCCGCATTGCCGCCAACGGCGATCGCGACGGCTTGCCGAACGTCCTCGTCGAGGCATCGAGCCAGCGCCTGATCTGCCTTTCGACCGACGTTTCCGGCGTTCCGGAACTTCTGACGCATGGCGAGAACGGTCTTACCGTTGCCGCCGGACGATCCCGAGGCGCTGGCCAATGCGCTGGAGGCGGCGATCCGCGATCCTGCACTGCGCAGCCGCCTCGGCGATGCAGCGGAAAAACGCGTGCGCGAGCGTTTCGACTATCAGTCGAGCATAACGCAGCTGGCGCGCCTCTTCGAAGACGAATGGCAGAAGCCCTCATGACGGCAAAGAGCATCTTCTTTTACGTCCAGCACCTGCTCGGCATCGGCCATATCGCCCGCGCCAGCCGCATCGCCAATGCGCTGGCAAGGGACGGCTTCGACGTGACCGTCGTCACCGGCGGTCTGCCCGTTCCGGGCTTTCCGGGCGAAGGGCGTGAAAACCGTGGCGCTGCCGCCGGTCGTCGCAAGCAATGCCGGCTTCTCGGGCCTGGCCGACGCCGACGGCAATGTCAGTCGGCGAAGAGTTTCTCTCGAGCGCGTCGCGATCTGCTGCTTGACGGCTTTCGAAAGCGCAAGGCCCGATGCCGTCATCATTGAGGCCTTCCCTTTCGGCCGGCGCCAGATGCGTTTCGAACTGCTGCCGCTGCTCGATGCGATCGAAAAGACCAATCCGCGGCCGAAGCTCTTCAGCTCCGTACGCGACATCCTGCAGGAAAACCGCAAGCCGGGCCGGGACGCGGAAACCGTCGAGCTTGTGAAGCGGCATTTCGATGCCGTGCTCGTTCACGGCGATCCGGATTTCGTGCGGCTTGAAGACACCTTTCCGCTGGCGGCTGAAATCGCAGATAAGGTACGTTACACCGGCCTGGTTGCGCCGCCACCGGCGGCCGAGCCAAGCGAGACCTTCGACATTATTGCCTCTGCGGGCGGCGGAGCCGTTGGCCTCGAGCTGATCCGCGCAGCGCGCGATGCGGCCGCGATGCTTCCCGAAAGTCACCGCTGGCTGCTCGTCACCGGGCCCAATCTGCCGGAACCCGACTTTATATCGTTGAGCCGGGAAGCGCCTGCCAACGTCACGCTCGTGCGCTTCCGCAAGGATTTTCCCTCGCTGTTGCGTTGCGCGAAGGTCTCGATCTCGCAGGCGGGCTACAACACGGTCGGCGATCTGCTGCGGACGGATTGCCGCTCGATCCTTATCCCATTTGTCGCTGGCGGCGAGACGGAACAGACGGTGCGGGCCGAGCGTCTGCAGGTGATGGGCCTTGCCGCTATCCTGCCGGAGCAGGGATTGACCGCCGAGCGGGTGGCTGCGGCTGTCACGCAAGCGCTTGCAGCGCCAGCGAGAAAGGAAGCAGGCGCTCGATCTGACGGGCGCCGAGACAACCGCTTCGATCATTCGCTCGATGCTCGGTTGAATCGCTCGCCTATTGCGAAAGTCCTGTGATATAACTGCGCTCTGGGAGAATCGGCATTCAACGGTAATCCGCTTCGCCTTGATTTCGTTTCGACATCCGGTGGTCCGGTTGCATGAATCTGTTGTCCGCATCTCCCCCTTCGAACGGCCCTCTATCTCGGCCCGCCCCTTCCCATCTGGCTGACGGTTAGCAATGGAAAAAAGCCTCGCCCGCTATATCTGGTCGAACACGCGGCTGCAGCAGCTTTGGATCCTGGCTGTCGTTGCCGTCTCGATGATCCCCTACTTCCTGTCCTTCGATCTGCCGAAGCAGATCGTCAACGGGCCGATCCAGGGTGATGGCTTCGAGAATGCGAACGCCACGCAGACCTTCATGCACATCGCCTTCGACATTCCGCTGATCGGGCATGTCGAATTCTTCGAGGGCCTGCAGCTCAACCGGCTTCAGATGCTGATGGCGCTCAGCCTTGTCTTCCTGGCGCTCGTGGTGCTGAACGGCCTCTTCAAATTCTACATCAACACCTACAAGGGCCGGCTCGGCGAGCGGATGCTGCGGCGTATCCGTTTCGAGTTGATCGACAGGGTTCTCCGATTTCCGCCGGCTCATTTCAAGCGGGTGAAATCCGCTGAAATTGCCACGATGATCAAGGATGAGGTGGAGCCGATGGGCGGCTTCACCGGCGATGCTTTCGTCGCGCCTGCCCTTCTCGGCGGCCAGGCGCTGACAGCACTCGCCTTCATCATCGTCCAGAATTTCTGGCTGGGCATGATCGCGGCTGGCGATCGTCGGCGTTCAGGCGGTCGTCATTCCGCGGATGAGGAAGCGCCTGCTCGAGCTCGGCCGCCAGCGCCAGCTGACCGCCCGCGAGCTTTCCGGCCGCGTCGGCGAAATCGTCGATGGCATAGGCACGATCCACGCCAACGATACCTCGAACCTGGAACGCGCCGACATCGCCTCGCGCCTCGGCCTGATCTTCTCGATCCGCTACGACCTTTATCAGTGGAAGTTCCTGGTGAAGTTCCTGAACAACTTCCTCGCTCAGGTAACGCCGTTCCTCTTTTACGCGATCGGCGGCTATCTGGCGCTGCAGGGACGCCTCGATATCGGCCAGCTCGTCGCCGTCATCAGCGCCTATAAGGATCTTCCGGGACCACTGAAGGAACTGATCGACTGGGACCAGATGCGCCAGGACGTTCAGGTGAAATACCAGCAGGTCTACGAGCAGTTCAATGTCGAGCCGCTCATCGACAGCCGTATCCAGGAAATTCCGACGGAGTCGATCGGCCCGCTGACGGCGGCGCTCGTCGTCAGCAATCTTGCCGTCAGCGACGATAGCGGCGCGCGCCTGGTCGATCACGTCTCGGTCGAGATCAAGCCGAATGAGACGGTAGCGGTCGTCGGTCCGAACGGCAGCGGTGCGGAAGCCTTTGCGGAAGCGCTTGGCCGCATCGTCTGGCCGGACGCTGGCCGTATCAGCATCGACGGCCACGACCTTCTGGAGCTACCGGAGTCGATCACAGGCCGGCGCATTTCCTATGCCTCCGCCGATGCGTATTTCTTCCACGGCACGCTGCGTGACAATCTTCTTTACGGCCTCAAGCATGCGCCCCTCACCGACCCCGGCTACGACGACCAGGCAGCGCAGGAATTCAAATGGCATGCCGCCGAGGCGCTCAAGGCAGGCAATCCCGTGCTCGATCTCAACAGCGACTGGGTGGACTACAGTGCGGCCGGGGCAACCGGACCGGAAGACCTGCTCAAGGCGATCCGTCCGGTGCTCGACGCCGTGCTGATCTCGCAGGACATACTTGACCTTGCGCTCCGCTCGACCGTCAACACTGCCGTGCACGTGGTGCTGGCGGACCACATCGTCGACCTGCGTCAGGTCGTTGCGAGAACGCATGAAAGAAGAGAGCCTCGACAACATCGTCGTGCCCTTCGACTTCAACAGCTATAATTCCCAGGCGACAGTCGGCGAAAACCTGCTCTTCGGCACGATGAAACGGCCGATGATGACCAACCGCAGGCTTGCGGCACATCCATATTTCCAGCAGCTTTTCCGCGAAACCGGCCTCAGCAACGACCTCTATGCAATGGGTCTGGAGATCGCCGAGAACGCCGTCGAACTCTTCCACGATCTGCCGCCGGATCACCCCTTCTTCCAGCAGCTGACCTTCATGACGGCGGATGATATTCCGACCTATCAGGCATTGCTGCAAAAATTGCAGAGCCGCAGGTTCGAGGATGCGACGTGCCGAAGAGCGCTCCATGATCATCCGGCTGAGCTTCGCCTATATCGAGCCGCGCCACCGCTTCGGCTTGCTGACCGATGAGCTGATGGGCAAGATCGTGAATGCCCGCAAACAGTTTCACGAGCATATTCCGGCGGATCTGGCGGCACTGATCGAGCGCTATGATCCCGAGCGCTTCACGTCGTCGGCGTCGCTGATGGACAATGTGCTGTTCGGCCGCATCGCCTATCAGCAGGCGGATGCCTCCGATCGCATCCGCACCATCATGGGTGATCTCTTCGATGCGCTTGATCTTTATGACGACGTGCTTTCGATCGGCCTCGAATTTGACGTCGGCTCCGGCGGTAAGCGGTTGACGATGGTCCAGCGGCAGAAGCTGAACCTTGCCCGTGCGCTCCTGAAACGTTCGGACTACTTCATCTTCAATCGGCCGCTTCCCGCGCTCGATCAACGCGTGCAGGACCAGATCATCCGCAATGTCGTCCAGGGCCTGCACGAGGAGGGCGAGCGCCCAGCGATCGTCTGGGTGCTTTCGAATGCGCGACTTGCGGAAATCTTCGACCGGATTCTGCTTTTCAATCGCGGTGGACCTGGTAGAGGCCGGAATCTATCCGGAACTTTCCGAGAAAAACGGTATGTTCAAGGAACTGTTATCGTAATATTCTATTGGAGCGGCAGAGACGGCATTCTGCGAGGGGATGTCAGTAGAGTATTTGAAAGCGCATTCTCCGACGGCAAGGAGAAGCGGCAAGGGGTAAAACGCTCATGCTGTTGAGAGATGAAGTCGAAATGCTGCGGCGGGTGCCGATCTTTTCAAGGATTGCCCCGGCGAAACTCAAGCTTTTGGCCTTCACCTCCGACCGGATGACCTACAAGGCCGGTCAGGACCTTTTCCAACAGGGCGATCCCGGCGACGCCGCCTATGTCGTGCTTTCCGGCACGGCCGATATTCTCGTACATTCACCGGCGGGCGACATAAAGGTCGCCGACGTGGAGATCAATTCCATCGTCGGTGAAATCGCCATCCTCTGCGATGTGTCGCGCACGGCAACCGTGCGTGCGACTTCCCCGCTGGAAGTGCTGCGCATCAGCAAGGAGCATTTCCTGAAGCTGCTCAGCGATTTTCCCGAGATCGCCGTCGAGATCATGCGCGTCCTTGCCGACCGGCTGAACCACACCACTGCAGAATTGACGGCAGCCCGTGCTGCCAAACAGCCCCAGGCGGCGATGTAACACCGCGCTGATCACCTCGACCATTTTGATGGCTCACCCTCATTCGAACGAATGAGACGAGTACGTACAATTGTTCAAAGAAAGCGTGGTCAAACCGTAGTAGCCTGCTTCCGTTAGAGCATGATTTGCCTTTGGCCATCTGATCGGGAGTGGTTCTACTTTGTCCGTCGAGAGCGTTCGCGGCTTATTCGTCGCCACAGACCATTCCCTAGCGGAGCGGATGCGGCTGCGTCGTTGGGAATTCACCCGCAAGCATCTGCCGGAGCTATCCGAGATGAGGGTGTTGGATCTCGGCGGAACAATGCGCTGGTGGCAGCTGGCTCCCGCTCGGCCCCGCCACGTCACGGTCGTCAACCTCGAAGCTGGAGAACAACCGTCCTGGCTTCGCTCAATTCAAGGCGATGCTTGCCATGCAGATAGGCTCGTTGCAGGCCAGAACTTTGATCTCGTGTTCTCCAATAGTCTGTTCGAACACGTCGGCGGGCACAAAGCATGGTTGGCTCTTTCCCACGTAATTCGTTCGCTGGCGCCGAGATATCTGGTGCAAACGCCCTATCGGTATTTCCCCGTCGAACCCCATTGGCTTTTTCCAGGAATGCAATTTCTGCCTTTGCCGCTGCGCTCCAAGATTGCCTCGAAATGGCCGTTAGGCCATACGCGCGGTTGGACAAAGGCCCAAGTGCTGAACGAGATATGCCATTGAACTCATTGGCGCGACGGCAATGAGAACATACTTTCCCGATGGACACTTTACTGGGAGAGATTTCTAGGACTCCCAAAGTCAATGATCGTCATCCGCTAGGTCATTGAGGCCGGCTACCGGGCGATGCCGCTAGCCGCCATTATTCGTCCAAATTCGTCAATCGCGCTGCTCCAGCGCCTTGCTGAAAGCAAGCGCAGCAAGTGTGCAGATGGCACCCGAAAGCAGGTAATAGCCGACAAAAGGCAGGCCGAAGCGGCTGGACAGGCCGAGAGCGACGAGCGGCGCAAAACCGGCGCCGACGAGCCAGGCGAGGTCCGACGTGAAGGCGGCGCCGGTGTAGCGATAGCCGCGGCCGAAGCGCGAAGAGATCGAACCCGTCGCCTGGCCGAACGAAAGGCCGAGAACCCCGAAGCCGATGATGACGAAAGCGTCAGACCGGTATCGCCGGAAGCGATCAACATCGGACCGATGAACGAGAAGATCGCGATCAGCATGGCGCAAACGGCGAGCTGGCCGCGGCGGCCGATGCGATCGGCAATCAAGCCCGAGGCGATGATCGCGACGACGCCGACCATGGCGCCGATAATCTGGACGACCATGAATGTGTCAAGCGACTGGGTGCCGTGTAGGCTCACCCAACCGAGTGGGAAAATCGTGACGAGATGGAACATCGCGAAGCTTGCGAGCGGCACGAAAGCGCCGAGCAGGATATCGCGGCCGTGAACGCGAAGCACCTCGAGGATTGGCGCGGCCTCCAGCTCATGCTGTTCGAGAAGCGTGCCGAACTCCTTGGTCATGACGAGGCGCAGGCGCGCAAAGAGGGCCACGACGTTGATGGCGAAGGCGACGAAGAACGGATAGCGCCAGCCCCAGGAGAGGAAATCTTCGTTTGAGAGATTGGCGATGAAAGTAGCCGAACAGGATGCTCGCCAGCGCAAAGCCGATCGGCGCGCCGAGCTGCGGGATCATCGCGTACCAGCCGCGGTGCTTCGGCGGCGCGTTCAGCGCCAGCAACGAAGCAAGACCGTCCCATGCGCCGCCGAGGGCAAAGCCCTGACCGAGGCGAAAGAGTGCAAGGAGCGCGACCGACCAGTAGCCGATCTCGTCGTAGCCCGGCAGGAAGGCGATAGAGGCGGTAGAGCCGCCGAGCAGGAAGAGCGCGATCGTCAGCTTTGTGCCGCGGCCGTAAATGCGGTCGATCGTCATGAAGACGACGGAACCGACGGGGCGGGCAAGGAAAGCCAGCGAGAAGATTGCAAAGGAATAGAGCGTCGCCGTCAGCCGGTCCGGCGCGAACGGGAAGACAAGCTGCGGGAAGACAAGGACCGACGCGAGACCGTAGACGAAGAAGTCGAAAAATTCGGACATGCGCCCGATAACCACGCCGATGGCGATACTGCCCGGCGAGACCGGTCTGTCGTCGTGAATTTTGCGAGCGTCACGTTCCAGCGCCGGTCGATGACGGTCCGTAGTGTACCTGCAGCCATTTAACGCCTCCTCGTTAAGGTGCTTGCGGCAAAGCTGCCTCAAGACTGATCTTGATCAAACCTGCACGTTTATCAAGTCCGTAAGACGTAAATAGTTCATCATCCGTTCTCAAAATTGCATGTGCATGAAAAATAGCTGATCCGAAAGCGGCAACGGCGCCAGCCGGTCAGAACTGGTCGATTCTGTTCTTGCGGATATATGGGCTCGGGAAAACGCATGCGCGACCAAATCCTTCCATCAGGACGGCAGCGCAAATGGCATTTCGAGTCTCAGTGCGGCATCTTTGCTGCAGTGCGACGAAACACCCCATACCGCTAACGACCAGCCTCCTTTAGTGGCTGGAGCGTCGAAACGAGAAGAGCTTCGAAAAGTGCCAAGACTATTAAAGATTTCAAGCCGCTTATCCGCGTTGCCGCTTATGCTCCTGCTTGCGGGCTGCAACATGGTTGTCATGGCCCCCTCCGGCGATATCGCTGTTCAGCAGCGTGACCTCATCATCGTCTCCACCGTTCTGATGCTGCTGATCATCGTGCCGGTCATATTCCTCACGCTGTTCTTTGCCTGGCGTTATCGCCAGTCGAACACTCAGGCGACATATGATCCCGAGTGGCATCATTCGACCCGTCTCGAAGTCGTCATCTGGTCGGCACCGCTCGCCATCATCATTGCCCTCGGCGCGGTGACCTGGATCAGCACCCACCAGCTCGATCCGTACCGGCCGCTCGACCGGATCGATGCGGAGCGAACCATTCCGGCGGACACCAAGCCGTTGAACGTGGAAGTCGTGGCGCTCGACTGGAAATGGCTGTTCATCTATCCCGATCTCGGTATCGCGACGGTCAATGAGCTGGCGGCTCCGGTCGACACGCCGATCAATTTCAAGATCACCGCCTCTTCGGTTATGAATTCCTTCTACATACCGGCGCTGGCAGGTCAGATCTATGCGATGCCTGGCATGGAGACGAAGCTTCACGCCGTCATCAATCATCCGGGCGAATTCGAGGGATTCTCGGCGAACTACAGCGGCCCCGGTTTTTCCGGCATGCACTTCAAGTTCCATGGCCTCAGTCAGGCCGATTTCGACCAGTGGGTGCAAAATGCCAAGACGCAGGGCACGGCGCTCAACCGGGACGCCTATCTGAAGCTTGAGAAGCCCAGTCAGCGCGAGCCCGTTCGGTACTATGCATCGTTCGACGACGGTCTCTACGGTGCCATCCTCAACATGTGCGCCAATCCCGGCAAGATGTGCATGAGCGAGATGATGCACATCGACATGATGGGCGGTGGCGGCAAGGAGAGCCAGGAAAACCGTGAACGCCTGATCCAGGATGCAGCTCCGATCGACGAGTTCGGCACGCCCAACCAGGCACACTACTTCGGGCCCGAGGCCTCGGTAAACGGTGACGCAGCGCCCAAGGCGGAAACTGCCAACGACATGCCAATGTCTCATTCGGACATGTCATCCATGCCCGGCATGGACATGTCGGGCAGCGACCACGCGCATCCGAGCAATAGCAACTGACGCCTGGCGTCAAAGACATCAAACGAACAGGCTTACACCATGTTTTCCAATCCCGACCTTATGAAGTTCGTCTTTGGACGGCTGACGCTCGACGCCATCCCGTACCACGAGCCGATCCTCGTCGATGACGTTCCTCGGCGTCGCGATCGGCGGCATCGCCGTCCTCGGTCTTCTCACCTATTTCCGTCTCTGGGGTTATCTCTGGAAGGAGTGGATCACCAGCATCGATCACAAGAAGATCGGCGTAATGTACATCGTGCTGGCGCTCATCATGCTGCTGCGCGGCTTTTCCGACGCGATCATGATGCGCCTGCAGCAGGCGATCGCTTTCAATGGAAACGCCGGCTATCTGCCGCCGCATCACTACGACCAGGTCTTCACCGCCCACGGCGTCATCATGATCTTCTTCGTGGCGATGCCGCTGATCACAGGTCTCATCAACTTCGTCGTGCCGCTGCAGATTGGCGCGCGCGACGTGTCTTTCCCCTTCCTGAACAATTTCAGCTTCTGGATGACCACCGCCGGCGCAATCATCGTCATGATTTCGCTCTTCATCGGTGAATTCGCCCGTACCGGCTGGCTCGCCTATCCGCCGCTTTCCGACGCGGCCTACAGTCCCGGAGTGGGCGTCGACTATTACATCTGGGGCCTGCAGGTCGCCGGTATCGGGACGCTGCTGTCGGGAATCAACCTGATCGCAACCATCGTCAAGATGCGCGCGCCGGGCATGACGATGATGAAGATGCCCGTTTTCACCTGGACGGCGCTCTGCACCAACGTCCTGATCGTGGCAAGCTTCCCGGTCCTGACGGCCGTTCTCGCACTGCTGTCGCTCGACCGCTACGCCGGAACGAACTTCTTCACCAACGACCTCGGTGGCAATCCGATGATGTACGTCAACCTCATCTGGATCTGGGGCCATCCCGAAGTTTACATCCTCATCCTTCCCGCCTTCGGCGTGTTCTCCGAGGTCGTGGCGACCTTCTCCGGCAAGCGGCTTTTCGGCTATGCCTCGATGGTTTACGCCACCATTGTCATCACCATCCTCTCCTACCTCGTCTGGCTGCACCACTTCTTCACCATGGGCTCGGGCGCCAGCGTCAACGCCTTCTTCGGCATCACGACCATGATCATCTCGATTCCCACGGGCGCGAAGATGTTCAACTGGCTCTTCACTATGTATCGCGGCCGCATCCGCTATGAGCCACCGATGCTCTGGACGATCGGCTTCATGATCACCTTCGTGATCGGGGGCATGACCGGCGTAATGCTTGCCGTGCCGCCGGCCGACTTCGTGCTGCACAACTCTCTCTTCCTTATCGCCCACTTCCACAACGTCATCATCGGCGGCGTGCTGTTTGGCATGTTTGCCGGGATCAACTACTGGTTCCCGAAAGCCTTCGGATTCAAGCTCGATCCGTTCTGGGGCAAGATGTCCTTCTGGTTCTGGCAGATCGGCTTCTGGTTTGCCTTCATGCCGCTCTACATTCTTGGCCTGATGGGCGTGACCCGCCGCGTGAGCCAGTTCGACGATCCGTCGCTGCAGATCTGGTTCATCATCGCCGCCTTCGGTGCCTTCCTGATCGCGCTCGGCATCGCCAGCTTCATCATCCAGCTTGTCGTCAGCTTCAGGAAGCGCGAAGAACTGCGCGACGTGACCGGCGATCCGTGGAACGGCCGTACGCTGGAATGGGCGACCTCGTCTCCGCCGCCCGCATACAACTTTGCGCTGACGCCGATTATCTACGATCACGATAGCTGGTGGGATATGAAGCAGCGTGGTCATAAGCGCCCGACGGACGGTTTCCTGCCGATCCACATGCCGAAGAATACGGGTACCGGCTTTATCCTCGGCGTGCTGAGCATTGCCTTCTCGTTCGGCATGATCTGGTACATATGGTGGCTGGCTGCCATCTACGCTTCGTCGCAATGATCGTCATCGCGATCGGCCACACCTTCAACTACAAGCGTGACTTCTACATCCCGAAGGAAGAAGTCATCACCACCGAAGCGAAGCGCACCAAGCTGCTCGCAGGACAGGTATAAACTATGACGACGACTCACGCCCAAACCGCCACCAAGGCCGACGAGGCTCCCGTCTTCTACATGACGGAGGAGCATCATCCCGAAGGGAGCACGATGCTCGGCTTCTGGATGTACATCATGAGCGACTGCCTGATCTTCGCAGTCCTCTTTGCCACCTACGCCGTGGTCGGCCGCAATTATGCGGCCGGGCCTTCGCCGGCCGACCTGTTCGAGCTGCCGATCGTCGCCGTCAACACGACGATGCTGCTGCTTTCATCGATCACCTACGGCTTCGCCATGCTGCAGATGCAGCAGCAGAATATCGGGGCGACGCTGAAATGGCTTGCTGTCACTGCCATTTTCGGCGCCATCTTCGTCGGGCTCGAGCTCTACGAATTCGCGAACCTGATCCATGAAGGCGCCGGCCCGCAGCGCAGCGCCTTCCTCTCCGCCTTCTTCACGCTGGTCGGCACCCACGGGCTGCACGTGACGATCGGTATCGTCTGGATGATCACGCTGATGATCCAGGTCGGTCGAGCGCGGCCTGATCGCCGAAAACAACCGTCGCCTGCTGTGCCTCAGCATGTTCTGGCACTTCCTTGACGTCGTCTGGATCGGCGTCTTTTCCTTCGTCTACCTGA
Source organism: uncultured Alphaproteobacteria bacterium (assembly GCA_963838565.1). Taxonomy (GTDB): domain Bacteria; phylum Pseudomonadota; class Alphaproteobacteria; order Rhizobiales; family Rhizobiaceae; genus Rhizobium. The sequence continues at coordinate 162,876 of CAWIRO010000006.1, read as the reverse complement.
TCGGAGTTGTCGGATGAGCTCTAATGTAACCACTCACGGGAACGCCCACGAAGCCTCATGCATGACCATCAGGCCATGGTCATGAGGCCAGCCACGGCACCTTCAAGAGCTACATGACCGGCTTTGTTCTCTCCGTGATCCTCACGGCGATACCTTTCTGGCTGGTCATGGGCAGGGTCTTCGACAATCACGCCACGACGGTGGCGCTGATCATGATCTTCGGCGCGATCCAGATTGTCGTCCACATGATCTATTTCCTGCATCTGGATACGAAGTCCGAAGGCGGGTGGAACATGATGGCGTTTATCTTCACCCTCCTGATCGTGGTGATCGCCTCTCAGCGGCTCGCTCTGGGTCATGTATCACCTCAACACCAACATGATGCCCATGTCTCCGGAAATGATGAAGAACATGCCGTAATGGCATCGAACGGGCGGCGGCAACGCCGCCCGTTCCGGTTTTGGAACCATGACAGACACCTTCGCCGAACCCCAACACAGGCACCGATCGCCGATCAAGCTCGCAATGCTCTGCGGCCTCATGCTCCTGTCGATCGCAGGCTTCGTCGCGCTTGGCATCTGGCAGGTGGAGCGGCTGTCCTGGAAACTCGACCTCATCGCCCGCGTCGATCAACGCGTGCACGCCGAGCCCGTTCCGGCGCCGGCCGGCGGGACCGGTCAATGCCGCCAATGACGAATACCGCCGTGTCACAGCGACCGGCACGCTGCAGAACGGCAAGGAAACGCTGGTCTATGCCTCTACCGAGCTTGGGGCCGGGCTACTGGGTTATGACGCCGCTGGTGCTTTCCGACGGCACGGCGATCCTGATCAACCGCGGCTTCGTGCCGACGGACAAGCGCGATCCCGCCACGCGGGCCGCGGGCCAGCTTTCCGATCCGGTTACGATCACCGGCCTGATGCGGATGACCGAACCGAAAGGCTCGCTGCTGCAATCGAACGATCCAGCGGCGGCACGCTGGTATTCGCGCGACGTCGCGGCAATCGCGGCAGACAAGCATATCGCGAACGCCGCTCCCTATTTCATCGATGCCGATGCGACGCCCAATCCCGGTGGCTTGCCGGTCGGCGGGCTGACGCGCGTCGTCTTCCCGAACAACCACCTCGTCTATGCGATCACATGGTTCGGGCTTGCGCTGATGGTAGCGGGGCTGCTGGCCTTTGTGATCCGAAGTGAGACCCGAGCGAGCAAGCCGAAGCAATCGTCCGGCTGATCGCTTCCGCAAGTTGTGCCTGTGAAAATGGCTTGCCGAGACGCGGCAGGTCGGTGAGGCCGCCGCCAGGCGGGATGTCCGCATAGCCTGTCGCAAGGATGATCGGCATCTCCGGCCATTCGCGGCGGATTGCTTCCGCAAGCTGCGCGCCGGTCATAAGCGGCATGGCGTGATCGGAGATTACAAGGTCAACCTGTTCGCCGGCAAGGATGGCCAGCGCATCGGCGCCCGACATCGCCTCGATCACTTCGTGGCCAAGATCCTCGCAGCATCAAAGCCGTATTCATCAGCACAAGGCTGTCGTCATCGACGGCGAGGATGCGGAGCGCGCGCTCGGAGCCAGGTTGAACCGCCGGCTCCTCCGCGTGTCCCGCTGATCCGGCCTCTTGGGCCGGGACTGCCGGGAACCACAATTCGACCATCGTGCCTTCGCCCACGCGGCTCTTCAACACGAGTTCGCCGCCTGATTGCGCAACAAGCCCTTGAACCATCGACAGACCAAGACCGGTGCCCTTCCCGACGCCCTTTGTCGTGAAGAAGGGCGTCGTCGCCTGCTCGAGCGTCTTTTCGTCCATGCCCTCGCCGTGGTCGATGACGCGACAGGCAAAGGTAGGTACCGGGCGCCAATGTTCCTTGCTTGCTCTCTATCGTCCGCTCGTCGCGCCCTCACGATCACTCGTCCACCGTCAGGCATCGCGTCGCGCGCATTGACGACGAGATTGAGAACGGCCATTTCGAGCTGGTTCGGATCGCTGGCGATTGCCAGGAAGGTCTTGCGGCACCTGGACGTCCAGGATCGTCAGCGGCCCGAGCGAGCGCCGCAACATGTCCGCCATGCCGTGCATCGAGGCCGAACGTCGATCGTCTCGACCGCGAGTTCCTGACGCCGTGAAAAGGCAAGCATGCGCTGCGTCAAGGCAGCGCCGCGCTGAGCGCCCTGGATGGCATTGTCGACGAGCGGCAGGAGCCCCGGCTCCTCAGGCAGGCGCTTCTTCAGGATCTCGAGACTGCCAAGCACGGCCATCAGCAGATTGTTGAAGTCGTGGGCGATCCCGCCGGTGAGCTGGCCGATCGCCTCCATCTTCTGCGCCTGGAATAGCTCCTCACGTGCCTGTTCGAGCGCGCGCTGCGTTTCCCGTCTTCTCGGTGATGTCACGTGTGATCTTCGCAAAGCCGATCACCCGGCCGAAATCGTCCTTGATGGCATCGATGACGACGCTTGCCCAGAAGCGGCTGCCGTCCTTGCGCTGGCGCCAGCCTTCCTTCTCGAAACGGCCATGCCGCCGGGCAGCTTCGAGAGCCTTTTGCGGGTCGCCTGCCGCACGGTCCTCCTCGGTATAGAACGTTGAAAAGTGCTGGCCGATGATCTCTTCCGCCGAATAGCCCTTGATGCGTTCGGCGCCCGAATTCCAGCTGCTGACGTTGCCATCCGGATCAAGCATATAGATCGCGTAGTCGGAAACGCCCTGGACCAGCATGCGGAACTGCTCCTCGCTGCGCTTCAGCGCGCCCTCGGCTTCCATGCGCTCCGTCAGGTCGCGGGTGATCTTGGCGAAGCCGATCAGCTCGCCGGAGGGATGGCGGATCGGATCGATGATCACATGGGCCCAGAAGCGGCTGCCATCCTTGCGCTGACGCCAGCCTTCGCCCTCGAAGCGTCCCTCGCGTTCCGCAATCGCCAGCGCGCTTCTGGGGCAGGCCAGCCGCCCGGTCTTCCTCAAGATAGAAGCGGGAAAAATGCTGGCCGAGAATTTCGGCCTGCTTGATAGCCCTTGAACCGCTGGGCGCCGGCATTCCAGCTCGTGACATAGCCCTCGGGGCTAAGCATGTAGATGGCGTAGTCGGTGATGGCATCGACAAGCAGCCGAAAGCGACCCTCATCCACGAGAGACGCGTCATAGTCGATCCAACGACTTCCATATGGCCCCCAAGGAAATCACCAGCGCTTCTAACGGCATAGGCGAACGAATGGTTCCCAGGGGAAGCGAATAATTTCAGACGGCTCTGCTTTGAGGATAGAACTGCTCGGCCAATCCTGCTCGGCGGCCGCATAGGCCTGACTGACGATTTCAGGGACCAGATCGATATCCGGCAGGCTGCCGAGGCCGAGCGGACCGATTGCGAAGAGGCCGTTCGACCGTCGATCCGTCCTCGAGGCATGGCTCGCCGCGCTCATTGACGGCAAGGCCCAGCGAAAGCTCGTCCGGCGTCGCCAGGCCGGAGGTGATGCAGGCTCTGCATCAACGGCATAGCCAGATCCGGTCGCCTGCAGCGGCAATCGAAAACGCGTTCCGCATAGATGACCTCCTCGACGTTCGATCCGGCCGGCGTGAAGAAGATGCCGCTGAGCCCCCGGCGGCCGGCCGTACCGCGGCGAAGGACCGTATTGCCTGCGGCAAGCTCGCGCTTCAGGCGCAGGTACATAGCCTCGGGCAGGCGGTTGCGGTGGCTGTCGTAGATCGCCCGCAGATGCCGGTTGAACTGGCGTTTCTGGTGTGCAGGCAGCGAACGCCAGAGCGACCGCGCATGCTTGCGCAGGCCGTTCATCACCGATTGCCAGCTGCGGCCCTGCTCTTCCGCCTGGCGGCAGGCGGTGCGGATGAAGCGCACAATGTCCGGCAGGCTCTGCGGCAGCGCCTCTGCGGGAAATACCGGATCTGCGGAATTCGGCGTATGGCTCTGCGGCAGGAAACCGTGTTTCGAGACAATGGTGACCTGCCCGGTATAACCGCCGTCGCGCAGTTGCAGCAGCTGATCGACGACGCGGATGCCGCTTCCGAGCAGAACCGCATGCGGCCGCGCGACGAGGCGCTGCGCCCGCACCGGCGAATGATCCTCCGCTTCCGGCTCGCGCTCGGACAGGCCGTAGCCGGTTGCCAGGATAACGGTGTCGAAGAGCCGATTGGCGGGAGTGGCACTTTCGAGGATGAAGCGGTTTGCCGTGGCCTCCTGCGGATGGAGGCGACCGGCTCGGCAGTCACCTGTACGGTGATATCCTTGCGGGCGGCGAGCGCCTCGGAGAAGCGCTGATAGACGTAGTCGCTGAAAAGCTCCCTGGGCACGAAAATCTGGCGGAAACCCGGAATCGCGGCCGGCACGGCAGCCCGGAATTCCGCGTTGCTACAGAGCCAGTCATTGAAATCGTCGGCATCGCCGAGCGACACCGAGAGATCGCGGACACGGCTATTGAGGATCGTCGAAGAGCGCGCCGACGACAGCGCCTGACCGCCGTTGACCGAAGAATTCGGATCGAAAAGCTGCAGATGAAACGGTGTCCGCACCGTCTTCATCAAGGCAATTGCGCTCATCATGCCGGAAAAGCCACGGCCGACGATCGCGATCCGCGGTATGGCCGAACGAGGGGCAGCCGCATTGAATTTCGAGGCAAAAAGACTCTGAACCGTCATCTCAACTCCCTTGCGGGCTGTGCCCGCATCGTGTCTCGATCAAGGTTTCAACGCAGGAATACCGGCTCATGCGTTGATTAGGTTCGGCGGCTCTCTTGAACAGCTGCCGCTCGGCGGAGCTTCAAGCTTCGCGGGCATGCCCATCACCTATTCATAGTCTATAAAACTAGTCGTGTATGAAAGCGGTAAATAGCGCGGCTGGCAAGCGTTTTGTTCCGCATGCGAATGGAAAAGACTGCCAAGCTACTGATACAAAAGACTAGTTTTTGCTTACGCCGACTCCTCATCTGGCGGCTTTCCTCAAAAATGCGGCGCGCTGCCTGGCCGCTCGAGAAGCGAGCCGAACTCACGATAAAATAACCAAATGGTGAATTCTTTACTTGAACGCCAAGGTGGAATCGGCAAAAGTAAGCGTGCTAACCAATCCCTTCATGAAATCGTCTTCTTTTCGGGCCAGCGTCCGAGCCATACATCTTTGGAATCATTACCGTGAGCAGCGATGCGTCAATACGCGCGACGAAGCCATTGGCTTCGCTTGCGCTTGTGAATGCGGCAGGCTGGGGCAAGGGCCTTTACACTCTGGTCCGCATTACCGTCATGGCCTTTCGTCACCCCTGGCAAGCGGGCTTCGCCATCGGCGCAACCCTCGTCGCATCCACATTCCAGCTGATGATCCCGCGTCTTCTCGGCCAGGCGGTGGACCACACGCAGATTGCATTGACCGGCGGCGCTGCCGGGCAGATCGCGCAGGACGCGCTGCTGACGACGGCCCTGCTGCTGCTCGGCGCCAGCGTGCTGCGCGGCCTCTTCACGATGGTCCAGAACTACTACAGCGAAAGCGTAGGCCACCACATGGGCTACGAACTTCGGCTGGCCTGTTACGAGAAGATCCAGCGGCTCTCCTTCAGCTTTCACGACACGGTTCATTCGGGTGACCTGATCACGGTCGGCCTGCTCGATCTCGAAGGCGTGCGCATGTATTTCTCGACGGCGCTCGTGCGCATCTTCCTGCTTTCGATGCTGATCGGCATCGGCGCCTACATGCTGATTTCGACCGATGTCGTTCTTGGCCTTCTGGCGCTGAGTTTCGTGCCCTTCGTCGGCTGGCGGTCGTCGGTGGCACAGCTCCGGCTGCGCGCCACATGGCTCGACCTGCAGGAGCGGCTTTCGGTGCTGACCCGCATCATGGAGGAGAATCTCGGCGGCATCCGTGTCGTCCGCGCCTTTGCCGCGCACGAGCACGAGCTCTCCAAATTCGAGAAGGCATCGAAGAACGCGCTGACGCTCGCGCACCAGCGCGTCGGTATCCGTGTTGCCAATACCAGCGCCATGACCTTTTCCTTCTTCGCCTCGATGGGCCTCGTGCTCTGGGTCGGCGGCGAGAAGGTGATGGCCGGCGAGATCACCGTCGGCACGCTTGCCTCGTTCCTCACCTTCATGACCATCCTGCAGATGCCGGTGCGCCAGCTCGGCCTGATGGTCAACGCCTTTGCCCGTGCTTCGACCTGCGGCACGCGCCTCTTCAACCTGCTCGACCTCGAGATCGCGGTCACGCGATGCGCCGGACGCAAAAGAGTTGAAGGTGACGGAAGGTACGCTCCGCTTCGAGAATGTCGATTTTGCCTATCCGAGTTCGGAAATGCATCCGGTGCTGCACGGCATTTCCTTCGAGGCGAGGCGCGGCGAAACGATCGGCATCGTCGGGCCGCCCGGCAGCGGCAAGTCGACGATCGCCCATCTGATCCCGCGCTTCTACGATGTGACGAAGGGCCGGATCACGATCGACGGGCAGGATATCCGCAAGGCGACGCTGCAATCGCTCCGCCGCTCCGTTGCTGTCGTGCAGCAGGATTCCTTCCTCTTCACGACCACCATCGAGAACAACATCGCCTATGGCGACCCGTGGGCGAAGGAGCCGCGGATCGAGCGGGCGAGCGAAAGCGCGCAGTTGCACAACTACGTGCTTGGCCTGCCGACTGGCTACGGCACCGTCGTCGGCGAACGCGGCGTTTCGCTTTCCGGCGGCCAGCGCCAACGCCTTTCGATCGCCCGTGCGCTGATGCTTCGGCCGGCGGTGATGGTGTTCGACGATTCGACTGCCGCGATCGACGCGGCGACCGAACAGCGCATCCGCGCCGCGATGCGCAAATATGCCGCCGACCGCGTGACGATCATCGTCGCGCACCGGCTGAGCTCGCTGATGCATGCCGATCAGATCCTGTTCGTCGAGGACGGGCGGATCGTCGAGCGCGGCACGCATGACGAACTGCTGGCCGCCGGCGGCCGGTACAAGGCACTTTACGATCTGCAGGTGCGGCCGGGCGACGACGCTTTGAGCGCGTGAGAAGCCGGCGCAGGGAGAACTTCATGGCCGAGGAACTGGAAACCGAACGCTCCGACGTTCGCGAAGACGGACGCCGCCCGCCGCGGGCGGTCGTCGGCTCGCACCGCGTCGAGGAGGAAATGTTCGGCAAGGCCTTCGACGGCAACATCGTCAAGCGCATCTGGGCCTTCGTCGATCCGTACCGCAGGCAGATCATGTGGTCGGTCGTAGCCGTGCTCACCTTCACGGCGATGCAGCTGCTGATCCCGCTGATCATCCGTTACGCCATCGACCACGGCATGCAGCCGGGCGGCGACCGCTCCGCGCTCCTCTATGCAATGATCGCCTTTCTGATCGCCATCCTCATCAACTATGCGGCGAGCTACGCGCAGGAAACGCTGGTCGGCGGCGTGGCCGAGGAAGTGCTTTTCGATATCCGCAAGGCGATGTTCTCGCATCTTCAGCGCGTCTCGCTGTCCTTCATGGACAAGACCGAAGTCGGCCGGCTTGATGTCGCGCCTGCAGGGCGACGTGAACTCCATGCAGGAATTTCTCGAAACGTCGGTGCTGTCCGTCGGCGACATCGCGCTGCTCTTCGGCATCGTCGTCGTGATGCTCTATCTCGACTTCAAGCTCGGTCTGCTGACGCTATCGGTGCTGCCGGTTCTTTTCATCGTCCGGCTCTTCTGGCTGCCGCTGGCGCGCAAATCCTTCATGGCGGCGCACGAGACGAATTCGGTCGCGAACGGCGCGCTCGCCGAGGCGATCCATGGCGTTCGCGCCGTGCAGAGCATGGATCGTCAGGGCGTCAATTTCACGCTCTACGACGACAAGGCGCATGCGAACCTCAAGACGCATCTGACGGCGGCCCGCTATGCCCAGGTGATGGTGCCGATCGTCGATTCGCTGACCGGCGTGGCGATGGCGCTCGTTATCGTCGTTGGCGGCGCGCGTGTCCTGAACCAGGCGCTCGATGTCGGCGTCCTCGTCGCCTTCCTCTTCTACATCCAGCGCTTCTTCGACCCGATCCGCTCGCTCACGCTGCAATATTCCGTCATGCAGCGCGCCATGGCTTCCGGCCAGCGCCTGACCGAGGTTCTCGACGTGCCGGTGGACATCAAGGATGCGCCGAACGCCAAGGTGCTTTCCAGGGACATGGATGGCTCGGTCGAATTCAGGGATGTCGTCTTCGGCTACAATCCGAAGCATCCGGTGCTGAAGCATGTGAGCTTCAAGGTCAACCCGGGCGAAACGGTTGCGCTCGTCGGCCCGACCGGTTCCGGCAAATCGAGCTGCATGTCGCTGATCCACCGGTTCTACGATGTCCAGCAGGGCCAGGTTCTGGTCGGCGGGCACGATGTGCGCGAACTGACGCAGGATTCGCTCGGCGACCAGATCGCCATGGTATTGCAGGAGCCGTTTCTCTTCACCGGCACGGTGTTCGAGAACATCCGCTATCACAAGACAAAGGCAACGCGCGAACAGGTCATCGAGGCTGCGAAGGCCGTCGGCGCGCACGACTTCATCATGCGGCTTCCGGAGGGCTACGACAGCATGCTCGGCGAGCGCGGCGGCAACCTCTCGCTCGGCCAGCGGCAGCTTTTGAGCTTTGCCCGCGCGCTCGTCGCCGATGCCAAGATCCTGGTGCTCGACGAGGCGACGGCGAATATCGACAGCTATACGGAAATGCTGATCCAGAAAGCGCTGGTGAAGCTTCTCGAAAACCGCACCGGCCTCGTCATCGCCCACCGGCTGGCGACGATCCGCGAGGCTGACCGGATCATCGTCCTGCAGAATGGCGAGCTCATCGAAAGCGGCAATCACCGCCAGCTGATGAAGAACGGCAAGCTCTATTCGCGGCTCTATAACCTGAACTACGCCTCATTCGACGACATTCCGGAGGATGTTCTGGAAGAGACGGCTGTCACCAGCTCAGCGACGTAAGCCGTCCATCATCGAGCGATGATCTGATCCGGCAAACGCCGAACATGCAAAAAGCGGTGATCCCTGATCGCCGCTTTTTCGTATCGCGTCGTTCCGAAAGTCGGAGTTACGCTTTACTCGGCAGCCGTGGGATGAAGCACGCCGCGCCGGATCTGGTCGGCCTCGATCGATTCGAACAGGGCGCGGAAATTGCCTTCGCCGAAGCCCTCGTCGCCCTTGCGCTGGATGAACTCGAAGAAGATCGGGCCGATGACGGTCTTCGAGAAGATCTGCAGCAGGATGCGGGTCATGCCGCCATCCACCACGCCTTCGCCGTCGATCAGGATGCCGTGCTGCTTCATCCGCTCGATCGGCTCGTCATGGCCGTGCACGCGGTCGTGCGAGAGTTCGTAATAGGTATCCGGCGGGCCGGGCATGAATTTCAGGCCATTGGCGGCCAGCTTGTCGGTCGCGTCGTAGATCTCCTCCGTGCCGACGGCGATGTGCTGGATGCCTTCGCCCTTGTACTTCCGCAGATATTCCTCGATCTGGCTGGTATCGTCCTTGGACTCGTTCAGCGGAATGCGGATCTTGCCGCAGGGCGAGGTGATCGCCCGGCTCGTCAGCCCGGTGATGCGGCCGTCGATGTTGAAGAAGTGGATCTGCTTGAAGCCGAACAGCTCGCGGTAGAAATCCCACCACTTGTCCATGTTGCCGCGATAGACGTTGTGGGTCAGGTGATCGAGATAATAGAAGCCGACGCCTTCCGGCTTCGGATCGCGTTCGCCCAGCCATTCGAACTCGGCGTCATAGGGCGATCCCTTCTCGCCGTAGGTCTCGACGAAATAGAGCAGCGAGCCGCCGATGCCGACGATCGCCGGAACATCGAGCGTCTTGTCCTTGCCTTCATAGGGCGTCGCACCCTTTGACACGGCATGCTCGAACGCATGCTTGGCGTCGACGACGCGCCAGGCCATGGACGGCGCGCAGGGACCGTGATCGGCGACGAAGCGCATGGCATGGCTGCCGGGTTCGGCATTGATCAGATAGTTGATGTCGCCCTGGCGCCAGACGGTGATGTCCTTGGTGCGGTGCTTGGCAACGCAGATGTAGCCCATGCGGGTGAAAAGCTCGCGCAGCTTTTCCGGCTCGGGATGGGCGAATTCGACGAACTCGAAACCGTCCGTGCCGGCCGGGTTGTCGGCGGTGATGCCTGTCGGCGGTGCATCATGCGGGAAGGGTCCCATCGTTCTCTCCTCTGAACTCAATTCTGATGACGCATTATGACGCAATTCCCATGCATTGTGCTTGCATTCTCGCGCTGATATGCGCCAATTCAATGCACGATTCATGCATGAATGTGGAGGAATTGCGCACGAATGGAACAGCATCGATGGATACGACCTGAAGATCCTCGCGCGAATTGCAGCGCGACGGCCGCCTCACCAACAACGAACTGTCGGAACGGATCGCGCTCTCGCCGTCGCAATGCTCGCGCCGGCGCGCAAGGCTGGAGGCGGAGGGCTTCATCCACAGCTACCGGGCGGTGCTCGACCGCGGCAAGCTGGGGCTCGATCTCATGGTCGTCATCGCCGTCACGCTCGCCACCCACAACCGCGACAATGCCAAGCGCTTCGCGGCACTGATCGCCGACCTGCCGGAGGTGCTGGAATGCTTACGCGCTGACCGGCGAAATGGACTACCACCTCAAGGTCGTGACGCCGGACCTTGCCGGGCTTTCGCATTTCGTCAACGACGTGCTGCTGCCGCACGACAGCGTGCAGCACGTGAAGACCTCGATCGTGCTGGCAGACGCTGAAGGACTTTCAGGGACTGCCGGTCCGCCAGCGCGGCAGGCACTGACCGGATCAGCCGCGTGCGCTTGGCCATGACGGCTTTCGACGGCGGCCAGCCCGGACGAAAGCGCCTGCAGGCCGTCCTTGCCCAGCAGCGACGCCAGTTCCGCCGAATAGGCGCGCGCCAGTCTCGTCAGTTCGCGATAGGCTTTGCTGCCCGGCGGCCGTCAGTTCCAGATGTTCGACGCGGCGGTCGTCCTCGTCCTGCGTCCGCTTCAGCCAGCGGCGCTCCTCCAGCGCAAAGACGGCCCGGCTGACCTTGGTCTTGTGCATGGTCGAATGGACGCCGACCTCGGTCGCCGTCATGCGCCCGGAACTGCCGAGGGCCGCCAGCGTGCGCCACTCCGGCCGCGTCAGGCCGTATTCGGCCTTGTAGGCGGCGGCAAAGCGCAGGGCGATGAACTCCGCCGCGCGATTGAGGCGAAACGGCAGGAACTGCTCGAGATCGAAGTCGCCGGCGTCCATGGCTTCCTTGATAGTTACAAAATCGACAGTTACGTTTGTAACCATAGATCTGACGGAGGAGATGCAAGCCATGCTGGACAAAACCCGGAGCACCGCTGTCGATGCCGTGGCGAACAGCCCGCAATACATGCCGGGCTTCGGCAACGACTTCGAGACCGAGGCGCTGCCCGGCGCGCTGCCGCAGGGCCAGAACAGCCCGCAGAAATGCAACTACGGCCTCTATGCCGAGCAGCTCTCCGGCTCGCCCTTCACCGCGCCGCGCGGCACCAACGAGCGCTCCTGGCTCTACCGCATCCGCCCGAGCGTCCGGCACACGCGGCCGCTTTTCCAATGCCAGCTATCCGCTTCTGGAAAACGGCGCCCTGCCTCGACGATCATTCGCTGCCGCTCGGCCAGTTGCGCTGGAGCCCGATCCCGGCGCCAGCGGAAAAGCTCAACTTCCTCGCCGGCATCCGCACCATGACGACGGCCGGCGATGTCGATGACCCAGGTCGGCATGGCGGCGCACGTCTATGTCTTCAACGACGACATGGTCGACGACTATTTCTTCAATGCCGACGGCGAACTGCTGGTCGTGCCGCAGCTCGGCGCCATCCGCGTCTTCACCGAAATGGGCATCATCGATGTCGAGCCCTCCGAGATCTGCCTCATCCCGCGCGGCATGATGTTCAAGGTCTCGCGCCTCGGCGACGGCGCCGAATGGCGCGGCTATATCTGCGAGAACTACGGCGCCAAGTTCACGCTGCCCGATCGCGGGCCGATCGGCGCCAATTGCCTTGCCAATCCGCGCGACTTCAAGACGCCGGTCGCCGCCTACGAGGACAAGGAAACGCCGTGCCGCGTGCACGTCAAATGGTGCGGCAAGTTCTACGTCACCGAGATCGGCCATTCGCCGCTCGACGTCGTCGCCTGGCACGGCAACTACGCGCCGTTCAAATACGATCTGCGCACCTTCTCGCCGGTCGGCGCCATCCTGTTCGACCATCCCGACCCGTCGATCTTCACGGTGCTGACGGCGCCGTCGGAGGAGGCGGGCACGGCCAATGTCGACTTCGTCATCTTCCCGCCGCGCTGGCTGGTGGCCGAACACACGTTCCGCCCGCCCTGGTATCACCGCAACATCATGAGCGAGTTCATGGGCCTGATCCACGGCCAGTACGACGCCAAGGAAGAGGGCTTCGTGCCGGGCGGCATGAGCCTGCACAACATGATGCTGCCGCATGGGCCGGACGCGCATGGGCTTCGAGAAAGCCTCGAACGCCGAGCTCAAGCCGGTCAAGCTCGACCACACGATGGCCTTCATGTTCGAGACGCGCTTTCCGCAGCAGCTGACCCGCTACGCCGCCGAGCTCGAGACGCTGCAGGACAACTACATCGAATGCTGGGATGGGCTGGAGCGCAAGTTCGACGGCACGCCCGGGATCAAGTGATGACCGTCCGCGCAGCGGCCAGACCCGATCATCAAAAACGGAATTCGAAGACATGAAACTTGCGACGCTCAAGGACTCCACCCGCGACGGCCGGCTGGTCGTCGTCTCCAGGGATCTGACCCGCTGCTCCGAGGTCGGCCATATCGCCCGCACGCTGCAGGCGGCGCTCGACGACTGGGCCCATGTCGGCACCGCGTCTGGCCGGCGTAGCGGAAGGTCTGGAGACCGGCGCGCAGCCGTCCATCCGCTTTCACGAGCACGACGCCGCCTCGCCGCTGCCGCGCGCCTATCAGTGGGCGGATGGCTCGGCCTATGTCAATCACGTCGAACTGGTGCGCAAGGCGCGCAACGCCGAGATGCCGGCAAGCTTCTGGACCGATCCGCTGATGTATCAGGGCGGCTCCGATTCCTTCCTCGGCCCGCGCGATCCGATCGTCATGGCCGACGAAGCCTAGGGCATCGACATGGAAGCGCGAGATCGCCGTCATCGTCGATGACGTGCCGATGGGCGCGACGATCGAGGAAGCGCGCGCCGCGATCCGTCTCGTCATGCTCGTCAACGACGTGTCACTGCGCGGCCTGATCCCCGCGGAACTCGCCAAGGGTTTCGGCTTCTTCCAGTCGAAGCCCTCCTCGGCCTTCTCGCCGGTCGCCGTGACGCCCGACGAACTGGGCGATGCCTGGGACGGCGGCAAACTGCATCTGCCGCTGCTCGTCGATCTCAACGGCAAGCCGTTCGGCCGCGCCAATGCCGGCATCGACATGACCTTCGATTTCGGTCAGCTCATCGCCCATGCCGGCAAGACCCGGCCGCTCTGCGCCGGCACCATCATCGGCTCGGGCACGGTCTCCAACAAGCTCGACGGCGGGCCGGGCAAGCCGGTGTCCGAGGGCGGCGTCGGCTATTCCTGCATCGCCGAAATCCGCATGATCGAAACGATCGAGACGGGCGCAGCCGCAACGCCGTTCATGAGGTTCGGCGACACCGTTCGCATCGAGATGAAGGACGAGGCCGGACACTCGATCTTCGGCGCGATCGAGCAGACCGTCACGAAGATACGAAAGAGCCTGAGGCGGCTCATGAGCGAAACGGTTCTCTTCGACTACTGGCGCTCGTCGGCCAGCTACCGCGTCCGGATCGCGCTCAATATGCTGGCGATCCCCTATCGGTCCGTTCCTGTCGATCTCCTGGCCAAGGAACACAAGCAGGCGGAGCATCTGGCGCGCAATCCGCAGGGTCTGGTGCCTGCGCTTGCAATCGACGGACAGATGCTGACGCAGTCGCTGGCCATCATCGAATATCTTGCGGAAACGCGGCCGGCATGCCGGCCTTCTGCCTGCCGATCCGCTTGGGCCGCCAGCGCGTCAGAGCGCTGTCCTACGCCATCGCCATGGAAATCCATCCGGTCTGCAATCTCGGCGTCGTCTGCCCACGTCATGCAGCAGTCGGACGATCCGGACGCGGCGCGGATCGGCATGGATGGGCAAATTCATCGGCGAGGGCCTCGACGCCTTCGAGCGGATGCTGGACAGACCGGAAACCGGCGAATTCTGCCACGGCGACCAACCCACCATGGCCGATCTCTGCCTTGTGCCGCAGATCTACAACGCCCGGCGCTGGAACGTCGATCTTTCCGCCTACCCGCGCGCCACGGCCATCGCGGAAAGATGCGAGCGTCTGCCCGCCTTTGCGGCCGCCCATCCCGATCAGGTCACGAAAGTCCGCCACTCCCTAGCAAGCAGACTTCAATTGTTCTTGAATACCAGGCAGACGCCGCCGCCCTTGCGCACCTCCTGGCAGACCTGATTTGCCTCCGCCCGCGTCTGGCGCGCAACGCGGGCAACGTAGCGGGGCCGGTAACCGAAGCTGCGGTCGCGTTGGCGCAGAATGAGCGGCCTTTCGGCGTTCAGCGGCGCCGGCAGCTTGCTGACATCCTGCAGGAAAAGACTGCGGGCCGCCGATGGGTCGAAGTGAGCGGCGAGCTGCGCGCCCCAGGGCGCCCATTCGCCTTCGGGCTGCCAGGGAGCATTCTTGAGACGGCGGCTTTCGGCAAGCGCGATACAGGCCTCCAGGAAAGGCTTGTCCTTGTCGAGTTCAGGCGCCGGTTTTTCCGGTGGGCTGCTTTTCCACTCTTCGATGGTGTGCGCGGTTATCGCAGTGACATAACTCCGCGTTTCGAACGGCAGAGCGCCGACCTCGAGGAACGTTGCCAGACCGTCCTCACCGGCATTGTAGGCGGCTGCGGCAAAGCCCAGATTGCCGAAGCGGTTGCGCAGGTCATTGAGATAGGCCGCCGATGCCTTGAGCGCGCTCAGCGCGTCGTAACTGTTCTCCAGACCCCGCAGTTTGGCGGTGCCCGGCATGAACTGCGCGATCCCCTCGGCGCCTTTCGGGCTCACCGCGTCGGGCCGGAAACGGCTTTCGCGCCAGATCAACCGCGCGAAATAATCCGGAGGAAGCTGGTTGGCGCGCGCGAAATGATCGATGGCCGTGCAGATATCCGCGCTGAAGCTGTCCCTTCGCACGCAAAAGCGCAGGGCCGCCGGCAGCGGCCTCCAGAGAGTAAAGACATGCCGGAGGCGCGGGGTTCCCTTCGGGCTGGGAATGCCCAGGGTGACTGGCTAGAAAAGGTGGCAATGAACACGCCCGCGATCGGGGCAAGTCTTCCGGCTGCCGCCTTGCGCATGAAGCGCCTCATCCGGTGCCCTCTCCCAAACTCCATCGGATCGTCGCGCCGAGACTACCAAAATGGCAAGTGAAACCGCCATTGCCGCGATCAAGGAATCAACGGACCACGTCACCCGCTTGGTGAAAGGGCGCCGGCGCTCAAGCGGCCGCCACCGCCGTCAGAAACGCTCGCGGAGGAGCCCGATCGCATCGACATCGGCATTTGCAAAGGCAAGCCGAAGATAGCCGTCCTGCCCTTCGCCGAAATAGCTTCCCGGGATGCAGACGACGCCGGCTGTCTTCGCAAGCCTTTCCGCCACCGTGACCGAAGGCGTGTCGCCGTACGGATGGCGGATGAAGGCGAAATAAGCGCCGATTGCGGCGATCGACCAGCCATTCGTTGCTGCCATGACTGCTTTCAGTGCATCCGCGCGGCGGGTGATTTCCAACCGGTTTGCGGCGCGCCAGTCCGCCAGGATCGGAAGCGCCGTCGCAACCGCGACCTGCGCTGCTCGCGGTGCGCAAATCTGCATATTGTCCATGATCTTGGTGATCTCGCCGACGATGCGCGAGCCGGCCGTTATGGCGCCGAGCCGGTGTCCCGGGATGCAGAAGGACTTGGAGAAGCTGTAGAGCAGGATCAGCGTCTCCTCCCAGCCCTCGATTGCGAGCAGGTCATGCGGCGCCCCACGATCGGCGGGCAGGAAGTCACGATAGGTCTCGTCCAATATCAGCCAGGCCCCATGCTTTCGGCAGAGATGGAAGAGTTCGCGGAGCAGCGCCGGCGGGTAGACGGCGCCGGTCGGATTGTTCGGCGTGACGACCGCAAGAGCCCGCGCGCCCGACGACAATGCCTTTTCGGCAGATGCCAGATCCGGCAGGAAGCCGTTTGCGGCATCGCATTCGACGAGCACCCGGCCAATGCCCAACATCGAAAGCGTGGTCTCGTGGTTGAAATAGAAGGGATTGGTGAGCGCGATCGCTTCACCTGCCTGAGCGAGCGCGATTACGCAGCACATGAAGGCCTGGTTGCAGCCTGACGTGATGTGGATGTTGGCGGCGGAAACGCTCGCGCCATAGACATCCGACATATGTGCCGCATAGACCTTCCTCAGAACATCCTCACCTTCGATGGCACCATAGCCCGTCATTGCGGGAGAAGCGGCGGTCTCGCCGAGAAGCCGCAGCATTTCGGGATGCGCAGCGTAGCCGGGCACGGCCTGCGACAGATCAATCAGCGGCCCCCTGCCGCCATCATATTCACGCGCCCAGGCAAGCACGGAGGGAATGGGCGGAGGCGACAGACGGGCGACGAGGGGGTTGGGGCGAGTGAGCGGCATTGCGGGCTTTCCTATAAAGATTCTCAGGGTTTGAGACGGCGCTTGACAGGCCTTTCGGGCAGCAGCGCGAGCGCGTGAGACAGGTGTGAAGCTCTCGACGCCGGCCGCCTGAGCATCTATTCGTGCCCGGCCCCGGATCACACGCCGGGCGGACGCCTGCGGTTCCGCTCCGCGGTCGCTCTCGAGGGCGGCGAAGAACCAGTCGAGGAAGACTTTAACGATCGGCGCAGCGCGCACTTCATTGCGGCAGCCGACGTAGAAAGCATCGTTGGCCGGAACGGAGAGATCGAAAGGCACGAGGAGTTCGCCTTGGGCGATCAGGCTTCCGGCGGTGATCGTGTCGCCGAGCCCAACACCCTGCCCGCTCAAAGCCGCTTCGGTCGAAAGGCGTGCATCGCTCATGAAATGCTGCCTGCCGCGCGGCATGTCCAGCGCGTCTGCCGCAGCAAGCCATGTGTTCCACTCGCGTCCATCGTCGCCGTGGAGCAGAACGTGGTCGCGCAGATCGCGAACCGAACGCAGTGCCCGGCTGTTCATCAATGTGGGGCTGACGACCGGGAAAAGCTGCAGGTTGCTCCAAAGGCGAGCCCAGCAGTCCGGCCAGGCCCCATCACCGTAGAGAATGCAGATATCGAGATCCGGCGAATAGAGCAGATCGGGGTCGTTGGAAGCGACGAGCGTCAAACTGATATCCGGGAACTGTTCGCTGAATTGGTGCATGCGCGGGATCAGCCAGAAAGACAGCAAAGCGGGCACACAGGAAATTCTGAGGCTGCCGCTGGTCGACGGGCGCGTCACCAATGCCGTCGCCGCCGCAATATTCTCGAATGCGCTCGTGAGCGCGGGCAGAAGCAGGGCAGCCTGCGGCGTCAGCTTCAGCCGTTTGCCGTTACGTTCAAAGAGCGGCGTGCCGAAGATCGCCTCCAGCGCCTTGATCTGATGGCTGATGGCGCCATGCGTGACGTTGAGTTCGCGCGCGGCACCCGAGACGGAGCCCCGCCGGGCGGCGGCCTCGAAAGCACGCAATGAATTCAGCGGCGGCAGTCGGTTGAACATGGCACTCTGTATGTGAAAAAATCTCACGCGAGTTGCTATAACAATGTGAATTGCATTTCCAACTTTTTTGATGGGTAATGCAAGAAAATAAGAACAACGAGGGGAACGACGACAAGCCGCAACGCGGTCCCGGTTCCCTGCCGTTTCGAGACAAGAGGTGAACTGGAATGGCCTGGGATCAGACGAAACTCGAAGAACTGCGCGCAAAATTTGCCGATAGCCACGGCGGCGAGATATTCGATCCCGATTTTCGCAAAGTCGCCGACAAGATCTTTTCGAAAAGCGGCACGCGACTGGCGCCCTATGCAGGCGTTCCGACATTCCTCAGCGCGCCCTACATGCCGGTTGCGGCCGACGAGCCGGATTTCGGCAATCTGCAGGTCGCAATCACCGGCATTCCGATGGATCTCGGCGTCACCAACCGGCCGGGCTCGCGCTTCGGGCCGCGGGCGCTGCGCGCGATCGAGCGCATCGGGCCCTATAACCATGTGCTGGGCACCGCGCCGCTGTTCGATCTACGCGTCGCCGATATCGGCGATGTGCCTTTCCAGAGCCGCTACCGGCTGGAACTCAGTCATGAAGACATCGAAAAGCGCATCAGCCAGATCGTCGAAGCCGGCGTCGCGCCGCTTTCCGTCGGCGGCGATCACTCGATAACCCATCCGATCTTGAAGGCTGTCGGCAGGAAGCGGCCGGTCGGCTTGATCCACATCGACGCGCATTGCGATACTGGCGGCGCTTTCGACCAGACGAAGTTCCACCACGGCGGCCCGTTCCGCAACGCCGTTCTCGACGGCGTGCTCGATCCGACCCGGACGGTGCAGATCGGCATCCGCGGCTCGGCGGAATATCTGTGGGAATTCTCCTACGAATCCGGAATGACCGTGATCCACGCCGAGGAGGTGACGGGTATGGGAATTCCGGCAATCATCGAAAAGGCGAAGGCAATTGTCGGCGATGCGCCGACCTATCTCTCCTTCGACGTCGACAGCCTCGATCCAAGCTTTGCCCCGGGCACCGGCACGCCGGAAGTCGGCGGATTGACAACACGCGAAGTTCTGGAATTGATCCGCGGCCTGAAAGGGATCAATCTCGTCGGCGGCGACGTTGTCGAGGTCGCGCCGCAGTATGACGCGACGACGAATACTGCTCATGCCGGCGCTCAGGTCCTGTTCGAGATCCTGAGCCTGATGGTCTTCAGCCCATCCATCGGCAGCAAGCGCGACTAACGCCGGCATCCACCGGAATTGCAAGTTCATGACAGACCAAACAAAAGAGGGAACAAAACCATGAAAAAGATTCTCGACGCGGCGGTCAGCCGCCGCAACGTGCTAGCAACCGGCTTGGCGGCCACCAGCATGCTTGCCATGCCGTCCATCCTGCGCGCGCAGGACAAGTCGCTGAAGGTCGGCGTCTATGGCGGCTACTTCAAGGAGTTCGTTCGAGAAGAACATCTTCCCGGAATTCACCAAGGCAACCGGCATTGCCGTCGAGTCGGTGGCCGAACCGACCGGCGAAGCCTGGCTGGTGCAACTGGAGCAGGCCGCCAAGGCAGGCCAGGCGCCGGCCGACCTTTCGATGATGTCGCAGGTGGCGATGCTCAAGGGCCAGGCGACCGATCTCTGGACGCCGATCGACATGGCGAAGATCAAGAACGCTTCCGGCCTGATCGATCGCTTCGTCAACAAATATCCGGACGGCCGCGTCGCCGGCGTCGGTGCCGTAGCGTGGTACATCACGCTCGTCACCAATACGGACGTTTACAAGGAACCGCCGACCTCCTGGAACGCGCTGTGGGACCCGGCAAATGCGGACAAGCTCGGCCTGCTTGCCCTCGTCTCCAACTCCTTCCTGCTGGAAGTGACGGCCAAGACCCATTTCGGCGGCACGAACGCGCTGGACACCGAGGAAGGCATCCTGAAGGCATTCGACAAGCTTGCCGAAGTGAAGCCGAATGTCCGCCTCTGGTATCGCGACGAAGCGCAGTTCGAGCAGTCGCTGAAATCCGGCGAAATTCCGATGGGTCAGTACTACCATGACGTCACCGGACTTGCGGCCGCCGACGGCTTCCCGGTCCGCTCCACCTTCCCGAAGGAAGGCGGCATCCAGGATTCCGGCTGCTGGGCGCTGTCGCGCGCTTCCAAGAAGTCGGAAGAGGCACACATCTTCATCGACTATATGTGCCAGCCGGCCATTCAGGCGCTGATGTCGCGCAAGGTCGGCACGGCTCCGACCCTCAAGCGCGAGCTGCTCGACCTTACCGACAAGGAGTTTGCTGCGGTTTCCTCGGACATCGAGCCGATCATACCGCGCTACGACCTCTATCAGACGCAAGTCGGACTGGCTGAACCAGAAATGGACGGAACTCATCGTCGGCTGAGTTTTTGAAGCTTGAATGCTCCGCAACGGTCTGCATGCGCCTCCGCCTTTGACGGCGAGGCGCATGCGGAGCATTCTTCATGCGCATGCATCACGCGGGGAATTTATGTCCGGACTGGCACTCAACAACGTCACGAAGCAATTCGGCGCTTTCACGGCCGTCGACAATGTCCAGCTCAACGTTCCGCATGGCACGTTTGTCTGCATGCTCGGCCCCTCCGGCTGCGGCAAGACCACTCTGCTTCGCATGATTGCCGGCCTCGATACCCCGACCGGCGGTGCAATCGTGCTCGACGACAAGGACATTACCGCCATCCCGACGCATAAACGCGAACTGGGGATGGTGTTTCAGTCGCTTGCGCTTTTCCCGCACCTGACGGTCGGCGAGAACATCGCCTATCCGCTCCGAATCCGCGGCACGGCGAAGGAGGCGCAGAAGAAGCGCGTCGATGAACTGCTCGCTCTCATCGATCTGCCGGGTTATGCCGACCGGCCAGTGAATAAGCTCTCGGGCGGCCAGCGCCAGCGTGTCGCAATCGCCCGTGCGCTGACGATTTCCCCGAAGCTCTTCCTGCTCGACGAGCCGCTTTCGGCGCTCGACGCAAAGCTGCGCGAGGCGATGCAGGTGGAGCTTCGTCAACTCCAGCAGCAGCTTGGGATCACGACGATCGTTGTGACCCACGATCAGCGTGAGGCGATGACCATGGCAGACACCGTCGTCGTCATGAATAGCGGGCAGATCCGCCAGGCGGCGAGCCCGATCGAGATCTACCGCCGTCCCGCCGACCGCTTCGTCGCCGATTTCATCGGCTCGACCAACCTGCTCGAATATCGAAGCCGACAGCGCCGGCAGAGCGACCGTCTTCGGCAAGGTTATCGAGGGCGTTTCGCTCCCGGCTGGCCTCACCACGGCAACTCTATCGGTGCGGCCGGAGGATGTGCATCTGACCGCACCTGGCGGCAACACCATTGGCGGCAAGGTAACTTTCATCCGCGATCTCGGCGGCACGATCGAAACGTTTCTCGACCTGTCCGGAACACAGGTCATTGCCGTTTCAACCCCGCGCGAACGGCTGGCTGTCAACGTCGGCGATGAGGTCGGCGTCAAGCTCGCGCCGGAAGTCTGCGTGGTGCTGCAGAAATGAGGCGCGAACCACCGCAGAAGATCGCCGATTACTGGCCGCTTGCCTTTCCGGCCGGAATGCTGACGGTCTTTTTCGTCATCCCGTTCGGGACGATGGTCGCCGTCAGCTTCTTCCAGCGGCAACAAGGCGGCTTCTACACGCCGGCCTTCGTCTTCGACAATTACGCCCGCTTCATCAGCCTGTTTTTCGGCAAGGTGCTGGGCTTTTCGCTGTTTCTGGCAATCGCCGTCGCGGTCTGCTGCGTCGTGCTTGGCATTCCATTCACCTATTTGCTGACGCGCATGGGGCGCAAGGCCCAGGTGATCTGGCTGGTAGCGCTGCTGTCGATCCTCTCGCTTTCCGAAGTCATCATCGGTTTTGCCTGGTCGACGCTGTTCTCGCGCACCGCCGGCATCACCAACCTGCTCGTCATGCTTGGCGTCATGCAACAGGCTGTGGCGCTGACGCCGAGCTTCGGCGCGGTCCTGGCGGGCATGGTCTATCAGGCCCTGCCCTATACGATCCTGATCCTTTATCCCGCCCTCGTCCGGCTCGATCCGACCTTGACGGAAGCCGCGCGAACGCTCGGCGCTTCCCCGGTCAAGGCGTTTTTCACGGTCGTCGTGCCGGCATTGCGCAACACCATCATCGCAACGCTGATCATGGTCTTCATCTTCGCGCTTGGCTCCTACCTGCTGCCGCAGATCCTTGGCCGCCCATCGCACTGGACGCTTTCGGTGCTGATCACCGATCAGGCCATCTACCAATCGAACATGCCGTTTGCTGCGGCCATGGCCGTCTTCCTGGTGCTGGTGACGCTCGCCATGGTGGGTCTTACGGTGCTGATCGGACGCAAGGGAGAAACGGCATGAACACCTTTCTCCGGCGTTTGTACTTCGCGCTGATCGGCCTTTTCCTGGCCGCACCCATCATCGTCGTCGCAGGCGTGTCGGTGAACGAAAAGCAAAGTCTCAACTTCCCGCCGCAGGGCTTTTCGCTCGGCTGGTACGGCGAGATCTTCGCCAATCCGGAGTGGCGGAATGCGCTCTTTGCTTCGCTGACGCTCGCTATTCTGTCAGCGGCGCTCGCGGTCCTCATTGCGTTGCCGCTCGCCTGGTTTCTATGGCGGCGAATTGCGCCATGGGCGAACATCTTCCAGCTGCTGGGTATCGCTCCCTTCACGCTGCCGCCGGTCATCACCGCGCTCGGGATGTTGACCTTCTGGGCGACCACCGGCTTCTACGGCGCGCCATGGACGGCCGTGATCAGCCACGCGATCTTCTTCGTTACCTTGCCGCTGGTGACACTCTCGCTCGGCTTCACCTCGATCGATCGCTCATTTGTCGAAGCGGCGGCGACGATGGGAGCGGATGACCGGACCGTATTCACCACGGTCGTATTGCCGCTGATCCGGCCCTACCTGATCTCGGGTTATGCCTTTGCCTTCGTTCTTTCGCTGAACGAATACATCGTCGCCTACATGACCGATCGGTTTCACGATGGAGACCTTGCCGATCAAGATCTTCAACGCACTGCGCTACGGCTACACGCCGACCATGGCGTCGGTAACGATCCTGTTCGTCGCGACCGCGGCCCTCATCTTCGGGCTGATCGCCCGCTTCGGCGATCTTCCGAAGCTACTGGGCGCGATGGCGGGAGAGAAGTGAGCGGGACACTGCCGGTCCAACCGTGAGCCTCGCTCGCGGAGCCGGCGCGCCTTATAATCCCGGGGGGATGAAAGGCAGCGTGAGCACTACGGCTCCGCTGCCTTTCTCAATCAAGCCGCCTGCACCTTCTTGCTTGTCCTGGCCCATTCCGGCAGCCAGTCGCCATGCGCGGCGAGAAGGTCGTCGACCAGCGACCAGATCTGGTCGAGATCAAGCTCGGCCGCCGTATGCGGGTCCATCATTGCGGCATGGTAGATGTGCTCGCGATTTTCCGTCATCAGCGCCTGAACGGTCAGTTCCTGGACATTGATGTTGGTGCGGATCAGCGCGGTGAGCTGCGGCGGCAGGTCGCCGATGAAGGTCGGCTGGATGCCGGAGGCGTCGACCAGGCAGGGAACTTCTGCAGCGCAGTTATACGGCAGCGAGGTGATGCAGCCGTTGTTGCGGACGTTGCCGTAGATCACCGAAGGTTCGCCGGTCCAGACCGAATTGATGATCGAGGAGGCATATTCCTTCGACTGCTTGACCTCGATCGTATTGGCTGTGCGGTAGGTTTCGGCCTGCCCCTTCCAGCGCGCGATCTGCTCGATGCAGCGCTTCGGATATTCGTCGAGCGGAATGCCGAACTTCTCGATCAGGTCCTCGCGGCCTTCCTTGATGAAGTAGGGCGTGTATTCCGCGAAATGCTCCGAGCTCTCGGTGACGAAATAGCCAAGCCGCGTCAGCATCTCGTAGCGCACCTTGTTCGGGCAGCGCGGGTTCCAGCCGGGCTTCGGCGCACGGCCTTCGCGATAGGCGCGCACGAGATCCGGATAGAGGTTCTTGTAGGAGCCGTCCGGCTGGCGATGCTCGAACTTCAGGTAGAAGGCCATGTGGTTGATGCCGGCCGAGCGGTAGCGGATTTCCTCGTAGGGAATGTCGAGGTCGTGCGCCAGTTCCATGGCGGTACCCTGCACCGAGTGGCAGAGGCCGACCTGCTTGATCGCCGGATACTTCTCCGCAATCGCCCAGGTGTTGATCGCCATCGGGTTCACATATTGCAGCATGATCGCCTCGGGGCAGACGGCGAGCATGTCCTCGCAGATCTTCCAGAGATGCGGCACGGTGCGAAGACCGCGCATGATGCCGCCGACGCCGAGCGTATCGGCGATCGTCTGGCGCAGGCCGTATTTCTTCGGCACTTCGAAGTCGGTCACCGTGCAGGGCTCGTAGCCGCCGATCTGGAAAGCGACAACGACGAAGTCGGCGCCCGTCAGCGCCTCGCGCTGATCGGAATAGGTCTCCGCCTTTGCCGTGGCGCCGAGCGTCGAGATGAGCTTGTTGACGACGATGGCGCTTTCTTCGAGACGCTGCGGATTGATGTCCATCAGGGCGATGGTGGCGCCCGACAGCGCCGGGCGCTGCAGCACATCGCCGATGATGTTCTTCATGAAAACGGTGGAGCCAGCTCCGATGAAAGTGATCTTGGGATTTCGTGCCATTATAACCTCCGGCATTCGGCAATCATGATGCTACCTCGAAAGCGGCTTTGACGAGCCGTTCCGTGTAGGCGGTCTTGGGATTGGAAAGAACTTCGTTGACGGGTCCCTCTTCCATGATGCGGCCGTGCTGCATGACGATCACGCGATGGCAAAGGGCGCGCACGACCTTGAGATCATGCGAGATGAAGAGGTAGCTGAGGCCTCGCTCGTCCTGCAGCTTGCGCAGGAGTTCGATGATCTGCGCCTGAATGGAAAGGTCGAGCGCCGAGGTCGGTTCGTCGAGCAGGATGAATTCCGGCTCGAGCGCGATGGCGCGGGCGATCGCGATGCGCTGGCGCTGACCGCCGGAGAATTCATGCGGGAAGCGCGAGAGGATATTGTCCGGCATGCCGGCCGCAATCAGTGCCTCGCGCACCCGGTCCATGCGCTCGGCCTTGGTTGCGCCGAGCTTGTTGACGACCAGCCCCTCCTCGATGATCTGGCCGATCGTCATGCGCGGATTGAGCGAAGAGAACGGATCCTGGAAGACGACCTGCATGCGCGAGCGCAGCGGCCGCATCTCCGAGCGCGATTTTCCATGGATCGGCTGGCGGTCGAAATAGATCTCGCCGCTGTCGGGATCGTTCAGCCGCACCAGCGCCTGGCCGAAGGTCGTCTTGCCGGAACCGGATTCGCCGACGAGGCCGAGCGTCTCGTGCCGGCGAAGCGTCAGGCTCAGGCTGTCGACGGCGACGAGCTCCCTCAGTTCCGGCCTGAAGAAGCTGCCATGGCGCAGCATGAAGGACACGCGCACGCCCCTGGCATCGAGAATGATCTCGGAATTTTCCGGCAGCGGATTGGCTTGGCCGCGCGGCTCGGAAGCGAGCAGATGTTTCGTATAGGGATGCTGCGGATTGGCAAAGAGGCTCTCGGTCGTATTGTGCTCGCGAATCTCGCCATGCTGCATGACATAGACGTAGTCGGAGAACTGCCGGACGACGGTGAGGTCGTGGGTGATGAGGATCACCGCCATCCGCAACTCCTTCTGCAGGTTGCGGATCAGATTGAGGATCTGCGCCTGCACCGTGACGTCAAGCGCCGTCGTCGGCTCGTCGGCGATCAGCACATCCGGATCATTGGCGAGCGCCATTGCGATCATCACGCGCTGGCGCTGACCGCCGGAGAGCTGATGCGGATACTGCTTCAGCCGCGCTTCGGGATCGGGAATCTGCACATGTTTCAGCAGTTCCAGCGCCCGGGCCTCGGCCTGTCTGCGGCCGATTTTCTTGTGCACCCGGATCGCTTCGACGATCTGGCTGCCGATCGTATAGATCGGATTGAGCGAACTCATCGGCTCCTGGAAGATCATCGAGATGCGGTTGCCGCGCAGCTTGCGGCGGGCGCGCTCCGAGAATTTCAGGATGTTGGCGCCGTCATACTCGACGGTGGACTTCGGCGAGATGACGGCGCGCTTCGAAAGAAGCCCCATCACGGTGCGCGCGGTCACCGATTTGCCGGAGCCGGATTCGCCGACGATCGCAATCGTCTCGCCGCGGTAGAGCTGGAACGAGACGTTCTTGACCGCCTCCACCATGCCGTCCTCGACCTTGAAGTTCACGGCGACGTTGCGGGCGTCGATGATCGGGCTTTCCGAGCGGCCGTCATGGTCGTGGCGGACGGGCGGTGCGAACGAACTGACAAGAGCAAGAGCCATCTTCACCACCTCAATAGGGATCGACTGCGTCGCGCAGACCGTCGCCCAGCGCATTGAAGGCGAAGACGGTGACCAGCACGAAGCCGACGGGAGCGAGAATCCAGGGATAGGTGCCGATGACGGAGTAATTCGCCGTATCCTGCAGCATCAGACCCCACGAGATCAGCGGCGGCTTCACCGCAAAACCCAGGAAGCCGAGGAAGGATTCGAGCAGCACGACGCTCGGAATGTGCAAGGTCACGGCCACGATCACGTGGCTCATCACATTCGGAAAGATGTGCTGGAAGATGATGCGCCGGTCGGTCGCGCCGACTGCCATCGCCGCCCGCACATAGTCGATGCGCGCCAGCGCCAGCGTCTTGCCGCGCACCTCGCGCGACATCTGCGCCCAGCCAAGCGCCGACATGACGACGATGACGAAGGCGAGGAACACGTTGGTCGGTGCCGTGACCGGGATAAGCGACGTCAGCGCCAGATAGAGCGGCAATTGCGGGAAGGCGAGCACCAGTTCGACGAAGCGCTGGACCCAGACATCGAAGGTCCCTCCGAAGTAGCCGGAGACCATGCCGACCGTCGTGCCGACGAGCGTGACGATGAAGACGACCGTCAGTGCGATCGTCAGCGAAATGCGCGAGCCGATGATTGCACGCGAAAGCACGTCGCGGCCGAACTTGTCGGTGCCGAGAAAGTGCACC
Organism: uncultured Alphaproteobacteria bacterium; assembly: GCA_963838565.1. Taxonomy (GTDB): domain Bacteria; phylum Pseudomonadota; class Alphaproteobacteria; order Rhizobiales; family Rhizobiaceae; genus Rhizobium. The sequence continues at coordinate 136,137 of CAWIRO010000006.1, read as the reverse complement.
GGCTCGCCGTCTGTCGAACCGAAGAAATGCCGGTTGGCGGGGATAAGGCCGAAAAGCTTGTATTCCGCGCCTTTCACGAAAAAGCCGAGGTAGCGCGGATTGTCGTAATCCGGCCCGACGACCGGCTGGAAGGTGATCGGATCGAGTTCCTCGGAATCGGCCAGCGCATAGACGCGCGGCCGGAAGACGAAATTGCCGTCCTTGTCGTGGAAGCTCATGACCTGCGGCGGCGCAAAGCCGACATCCGTTGCCTTGGGGTCCATCGGCGCAAAGAAGTCGGCGAAGATCGCCATGACGATCAGAAGCACGACAAGCACCAGCCCCATCATGCCGGTCCATGACCGCTTCAGGCGGCGCCAGACGAGCGCGATATAGCTTTCGTTGCCGTGCGACGGCTTCTTGACGGCTTGTTTCGTGCGGCGATGACGGAGAGGAGTCGAAGGCGAACATCTCAGGCTCCTCCATATTGGCGGACACGCGGATCAAGCAGGGCAAGCAGCATGTCGGCGATGATGTTGCCGACGATCAGCGTGGCCGAGAGAACCATCATGAAGGTTGCGGTGACGTAGACGTCGCCGACGGCCATGGAGCCGACGATGGCAGGGCCGACGGTCGGAAGCGCGAAAATGATCGCCGTCTCGATCTCGCCGGTCAGCATGTAGGGCAGGACGACGCCCTGATACATGACAAGCGGATGCAGCGCATTCGGCACGGCATGGCGCATGACCACCGCACCGCCGGTCAAGCCCTTGGCTTTGGCCGTTTCGACATATTGAGCGTTCAGCGTATCGAGCAGATTGCCGCGCATGACGCGCATATTGTAGGCAAGGCCGCCGAAGGTGGCGATCGCGACGACCGGCCAGACATGGCTGACGAGGTCGACGAACTTCGCCCAGGACCACGGAGCGCCGCCATATTGCGGCGAGAAGAAGCTGCCGATCTCCGAGATGTCGAACTGGAATACCAGCAGATAGACGATGATCAGCGCCATCAGAAAGCGCGGCACCGTCATGCCGAGGAAGGAAATGCCGGAGAGCAGGCTGTCGATCCAGCTATATTGTCTTGTGGCCGCCCAGATGCCGAAGCCGATGCCGAGCACCGAGGCGAAGAGGTGGCAGACAAGCGCAAGAAGCAATGTCCGCGGCAGGCGTTCGCCGACAACGTCGGCCACCGGTTTGTTGTAATAGAGGCTGTAGCCGAAGTCGCCGCGCGTGACGATGCCGGTGATCCAGTTCACATACTGGATGACCATCGGCTTATCGAGGCCGTGCTCGACGCGATAGGCCTGCGCCTGCGCCTCGGCCTGGGCATAGGATGCGCCGCCCTGATTGATCAGCTGCGAGCGGATATAGTCGCCATAGTCGCCGGGTGGCGCCTGGATGATCGCGAATGTCACCACGCTCAGGATGAAAAGCACGGGTATCGCGGAGAGCTATGCGCACGAGCAGGAATCGTAACATCGGACGGTTCGCTTCTCCTTGCCGCCAATCGCTCTTCGTCAGCGCGGCCGGCTTGTTGGTTATGTCCGGCCGCGCTCCACGCGCGGCCGGAAGCCCATTTCATCCGGGAGGGAGCTCTAGTTTAGCGGACCCTTCTCGCCCGGCTTGCCGGGGAGCTGTTCGGGGAAGAGTTCGTATTTCTGCTGCTTGTCTGCAGCCACCCACAGGCGCTCGCGGATGACCGAGTCTTCGGCCCAGTTGAACATGAAGATCGGCGTACCCTCGGGGATGTTCGAGAAGCGCTTGTTGATGATCAGCGCGCCCGGATATTCCGTCAGGCCGACGGTATAGACTTGCTCTGTCGAGATCTTCTGGAACTGTTTCATCAGGTTGACGCGTTCGTCACTGTCCTGCGAGGCCGTGAACTTGTTGATGATGTCCACCAGCTCCTTCTCGAACGGCATCAGGTCGACTTCGCCATTCTTCCGGCGCGCGATGGTTCCAGCTCGTCCGCGGACCGACAGGGGCCAGCTGCTCGGTGTTTTGCACGACCGAGGAGAGCTCGGTGTCGTTGCGCCGCAGCAGCCAGTCGAAGCGGCCGGAATAGTTGGCAGCATCACGCTGGTTACCGTTCAGCGCATTGAGGACGACGCGAAGCCCAAGCTTCTCCATCTGTCCGACGACACCTTCGGCAAGGCTCTTGTCGGTCGTGTAGTCATTGTTGACCAGCATCACGATCTCGACGTTCTTGCCGCCCGCGGTTCCGGCCGGGAAGTTCACGAAGCCGTCGCCGTCCGTATCCTTGAGACCGGCCTTGGCGAGCTCGGCCTTCGCACCCTTCAAGATCGAAGGGGTAGTAGACGGTGGAGTTGCGGTCGTAGAAGCTCGTGCCCGAGGAAATGCCGCCGGGATAGATCGCCGTGAACGGTCCCTTGACCAGCGAGTCGCCGATCGCCTTGCGGTCGATCGCCATGGTGACGGCCTTGCGGAAGTCCTCGTTGCGGTTGAGTTCGCGGATCGCCTGGCCCCGCTCGTCGGGATTGCCCCAGCCATTCGCGGAGAAGTTCATGCGCAGGTTGTAGCCGATCAGCCGCGGACCGAAGGCGAGACGGGCCGGAGCCGTCTTTTCCGCCGCGCGCTTCAGCGACGCCACGAAGTTTTCCGGCTGCTCGAGGTTCGAAAAGTCGCCGGAGCCGGCAACGGCCTGAACGTCACGGTCGGCCCAGGTCGAGAGCTTGTACTGCAGCTCGTTGAGATAAGGCAGCTGATTGCCCTTCTCGTCGACCTTCCAGTAGTACGGATTGCGGCGCATGACGATGATGTCGTCCGGCCGGTATTCGACCGGCACCCAGGCGCCCATGACCGGAATGTTCATGTATTCCGGCGGGAAGGCGTTCTTGAACTGCTCGTAGGTGTTCTTCGAATATTTCGGATGCTGCGGCTTCAGGATATGCGAGGGACCGGGGCAGAAGGTTCCGTAAGCCATCGCGTACAGATACTGCTTCGGAAAGGCCTCCTTGAACGTCCATTCGACGGTGTAATCGTCGATCTTCTTCAGCGTCGTACCTGCGCCGAAGGTTTCCGGCGTCGCGCCGTTCAAGCGGCGAAACGTTGGGATCGAGAACCTCGTCCTCCCAGTAGAACATGAGGTCGTCGGCGCCGAAGGGCGCACCGTCCGACCATTTCGCACCTTCGATCAGGTGCATCGTCAACTTATGGCCGTCCTTCGGACCATTCCCAGCTCTTGGCAAGGTTCGGAAGCGGTTCGGTGTCCTTGGCCTCGACCTGGAAGAGCGGTCCGGTGCGCGTCAGGCATTCCGAGAGGCCGATATCGATGCCGCCCCAGCCCTGCGTCTGGCCCGCGCCATAGTTCCAGCCTTCCGGCCGCCCGCCGATGACGTGGCGCATCGTATCGCCGTAGATGCCGGCGCCATCCGGCATGTTGCCGGTCTTGTAGACCAGCGGCTCCTTGGGAAGGCGGTCCTTGACGGGGGGCAGCTTGCCGGTGTCGACGAACTTCTTGGTGACCCAATCCGGCTCGTGATATTCCGGCAGCGCCTTGAACTCCAGAATGGAATCGCGGGCCACATATTTGATCTTGCCTTCAGCCGGGAACGGCGCCGGTTCCGGCGGAACGGTCGGTTCGGAAGCATATGCATTCAAGGCCGCGGCCGAGACGCTCAGCGCAAGTGCGGTCAGAATGCCAAATTGCGAAAATTCCTCATCGTCTCTCCCTCTTGTTCGGAGCGCTCGCAGGCAGCCTCCGCTTCTCCTCTAACGACGTGAAACCGGGCTTGACGCGGCGGGTTTCCCTCCCGGAAATCAACCGCACCCATCCTCCACGAAACTCAGACGGCCTGTTTCAGAGCCGCCTTCTCGGCACGCAGCTCCTCGATCGAGCGCACGTTGCGGCGCGCAGCACCCGTCCAGTCGCGGGTCTTCACGCTGGCCTTCGACAGGCGCTCCTTGGCGGCGGGTACTGCATCGGCGTATTGCGGCAGCCAGCGGGCCTGGGCGACGACCATTTCATCGACCATCTGCCAGACTTCCTCCGGCGTGGAGACAGCACCGACCAGCGGATCGTGCAGCACGGCGAGCTTCAGAAGATCGATATCGCCGCTGATCGCCGCATGGACGGACATTCGCTGCACGTTGATCGACGAAATGCAGGTGGCCGCGCAGGCTTCCGGAAGGGTGATGCCGGAGACCATATTGATACCGAAGCGATCGACGAAGCCGGGCGACTCGATGATCGCATCAGCCGGCAGGTTGGTAATGACGCCGTTGTTCTTGACGTTGAAGTGGCCGCGATAGACGCGGTTGGTCTCCAGCGCCTCGAGGATATGGCTCGCATGCTCGTTGGAGCGCTTGGACGGATCGATCGGCTTGGAGGCGGATTCGAGGAACTGCGGGAATTCGGTCTCGAACCAGTTGCGCGTTTCCGTCGAGTGACGGAGATAGCCGCCGGTCTCGCCGTGGATCCAGTCGGACATGTCGATCCATTTGGTGATCTCGTCCGGCCGCTTGCGATACCAGGGCAGATATTCCGAAAGGTGGCCGTTGCTTTCCGTCGAATAGACGCCGAAGCGCTTCAGCACGTCGATCCGCAGCTTTTCCTGCTGCGAATAGACGGGATGCGCCTCGAAAGCGGCGATCAGTTCGTCCTTGCCGATCTTGCGGCCGTTGAGGCGCAGATCGATGAACCAGGTCTGATGATTGATGCCCGAGCAGATATAGTCGAGTTCCTTCGGCGACTTGGCGCCAAGCACCTCGGCGATCTGCTCTGCGCCGTGCTGGACGCCGTGGCAGAGGCCGACCGTATCGACCTTGCCGTACTCGATGGCCGCCCAGGTGTTCATCGCCATCGGGTTGGCATAGTTCAGGAATTTTGCGCCGGGTTCGGCGACCTCGCGGATGTCCTTGCAGAAGTCGAGAATGACGGGAATGTTGCGCTGGCCGTAGAGAATGCCGCCGGCGCAGATCGTATCGCCGACGCACTGGTCGATGCCGTATTTCAGCGGAATGCGGATATCGTCGGCATAGGCTTCGAGGCCGCCGACGCGTACGCAGCTGATGACGTAGCGCGCGCCTTCGAGCGCCTGGCGGCGGTCGGTCGTTGCCGTGACCTTCGTCGGCAGCTTGTTGGACTCGACGATCTTGTCGAGGATCGCCTTGATCATCTCGAGGTTATGCTCGCTCAGATCCGTGAGCGCGAATTCGACGTCCCTGAATTCCGGCACGCACAGAATGTCGGTAAACAGCTTCTTGGTGAAGCCGACGCTGCCTGCCCCGATGATAGCGATTTTGAAACTCATAACCTTCACCTCGATCCAATCAGATGGTAGGTAAAAAGGAGAGAGAGGAGACAGGCCACATGCTGGCGCATGTAGTCCAAAAATGCCAGAAATCGAGCCTATATCCTCCCGGCCGCCCTTTCGACTGCAATCTCTTCCTCTTACGGTTGGGGATTATGCGCTTATTCGGCAAAGGTGGCCAGAGAAGTATTATGCTTTCGAGGGTAATTTTGTGCTGCAAAACTTGATCGCCAATGGCCAGTCGATGAGGACGGTATCCCTGCCTCGCGGCCGACAGCGGCTGCACGCCATGCCGACCAGCGCCGGCTATGAGGTGCGCGAGAACGAAGTCTACGACTGGGACGGCAGACGGCGTGGCCAGACGCCCTTTACCGTTCTGCAGCACACGATCAGCGGCACCGGCCGTCTGCGCTATCAGAACCGCAACTATCGGCTTCAAAGCGGCGATACGCTGCTGGTGCTCGTCCCGCACAATCACCGCTACTGGCTCGAAAAGGGCGACCGCTGGGAATATTTCTGGATATCGATGAACGGCGAGGAGACGCTCAGAATCCACAAGATGGTGCTTGGCCTTGCAGGTCCGGTTCTAAGGCTGCAGCCTTCGACGATCGACCATCTCGCCGACTGCAGCCTGCGCCTGATCAAAGGGGCCGCCACGCCCGGTGCGGCTTCGGCGATCGCCTACGAAGCGGCGATGGCGCTCTACGACGATGTCTTCGGCTCGCCGGCCTTTGCGGCAGATCTCAGCGTCATGCAGCCGGTGATCGATCACATCAACGCCAATCTCGAGCAGCCATTGCCGGTCGAGCGAACTGGCAAGCATCGTCGGCCTCAGCCGCGCGCATTTTTCCCGCAGCTTCGCGGAAAGCGAAGGCGTTCCGCCCGCCGAATATGTGCTTCAGCAGCGGCTGCAACGGGCGGCGAAACTGCTGACGAAAGCCGATTTCCTGCCGGTCAAGGAGGTCTCGATCATGTGCGGCTTTGACGACGCCAACTACTTCTCCAAAGTCTTCCGGCGCGTCTACGGCATCACACCGACGGAGTTCCGGACGACCGGCATGTATGCGAGCATCGGAAAGGCCCGTTAAAACGGCTTCAATTTCAACAGGTGATCTGAGGCCGAATTCAATTCACTGTAGTGGTTTATCGGCGAAGTGAGCCACGGCAAATTCCGCCGCATGCTGATTGGATCGCCTTGCTTGGTCGAGCCAGAACGGAAATAACGAAGCCTCGTGAAACAAGCTCGGCACGACTTCCAGCCGCACATCGACGTTCGCGGCCTTCAGCTTCTCGAAAAGACGTTGGACATCCCCCCGCAAAGCCTCCTTATCGCCGACCTGCAGAAGGACTGGAGGAAACCCTGTATAATCATTGTTTATCGGTGATACCTGTTGAAGCGAGGTGCTTCCCTTCCCCGCATATTCCTTCCCTACCTGCTGCAGCCACTCGCGGCTGACGGAAACTTCGTCATTGCCATCCGCCGGGAGCGCCGCACCCTCGAAATCGGCGATCGGGCTGATTGCTATGACGGCAGCAGGCTTCTCGCCGTTCGTGGCAATCTGGCGAAGAGACATTTGAAGCGCCAAGGTTCCGCCGACGAAGTCGCCGATCACCACAATGTTTTCCGCCTCGTAACCGGACTCAAGCAGCCATCGAAAAGCGGTGACCGCATCGTCGACCTGCCTCGGAAACCGGTATTGAGGCAGCAGCCGGTACTCGATCAACAGCACATCGGCAGACGACGCCTTGGCGAATGACGCCGCGATATTACGATGGCTACGCGTGGAGCCGCCATAAAAGCCCCCGCCATGGAGAAAGAGGATGGCACGCCTTCCAAGAGGGTGATGGAGGCGAGCGGGCCAAATCAACTCGCCGTCGACACCATCGGCATCGACTTGGCGTATCTGCACCCGGGTGGGCTCGGGGGTGGCTCTCATCGCCTCTTCGAAGCGCAGCTTTCGAACGCCAAAATCCGCCTGGTCGTCCAGGAGCCGAGTGACTATTTCCTTCGCGCGCGATCGCCTGTCCGAATTTATTGCGTTGACGTCCTCGGCACGGGCAATATCGAGGACCAGCGATGACGCTAGAAGCAAGCACGACATCGCCCTCCCAGCCAAACCGAAGTTGGCTTTTGATCGGAATGGCATAAACCTCTCCATCCTCGCCTCACTGAATGTCAGTGGTATTCGCCAAGACTGTAGCGGCAATTACTATCGTGTAAAGGAAGGGCACGCCTGGAGTATTGCCCCAAGCGTTGTACGTGCGAAGCCAAACTCAGGCCGCCTGAACGGACTCAATGCACCGGTTGTTGCTTGGCTCTCGCGACGATCTGCGTCGGATTGACGAACTGCAGCGCAAGCACCAGCCAGAAGAGTGTCGTGATCATATAGACCACGGCCATGGCGTCGATCGACTGGCCAGCGCGAACGCCGGAAGCGAAGACCGCGTAATAGAGCGATACGACCAGCGTCTGCGTCGTCGGTCCGGCAATGAGGAACGTCAATTCGAACATGGCGATGGTGCGCACCAGCACCAGCAGCAGCGCGGCCAGCATGCCGGGCAGCAGCAATGGCAGCAGAATGCGGATGAACAGGCTCGTCGTGCCGGCGCCGAAAACGCGGGCAGCCGCTTCGATACGCGGGTCGATCTGCTCGATGAAGGGGATCATGACGAGCACGACGAAGGGGAAGGACGGCACGAGGTTGATCAGCACCACGCCCCAGAAGGTGCCGCCAAGGCCGAGCTGGTAGAGCACGGTTGCGAGCGGAATACCGTAGGTCAAAGGCGGTATCAGCAGCGGCAGCAGGAAGAGCAGCACGATGAGGCGCTTGCCCGGAAAATCCCGCCGCGCCAGCGCATAGGCGGTCATGACGCCGAGAATGCCGGAAATCAGCGTGACGGTGAAGACGATCTCGAAGGTGACGAGCACGACGCTCGAAAGCTGGAACTCCTTCCAGGCGCTGAAATACCAGCGCGTCGTCCAGCCGGCCGGCAGCCACGTGCCGAGCCAGCGCGTCGAGAAGGAATTGATGATGACGACGGCAATCACCGCCAGAAGGTTCAGAATGAAAAGGCCGGCCGCCGCCCAGACGGCAATGCGCCAGATCTTCGATGCAAGGCCTTGATCGCGGATCATGACTTAGCCTTTCGTGCCGCCGGCAGGGCCGCGATAGAAGAGAGACCGGCAGCCAAGCACAGCCACCACGACAATGAGTTCGACGGCACCCATGATGAGCGCGATCGCCGAGCCCAGCGAATGGTCGTATTGCTCGAAGGCCGCCTGATAGGCGGCGATCGAAATCACACGCGTCGGCCCCGCCGGTGCACCGAGCAAGACGGCTGACGGAAACACCGCGAAAGCCTGGACGAAAGCGAGGCAGAAGGTGACGGCGAGCCCGGGAACCAAGAGCGGCAGGAAGACCCGGTAGAACCGCCGCCATGGACCGGCGCCGAGCGTGGCAGCAGCCTGCTCGATCGCCGGATCAATGCCGGTGATATAGGAAAGCGTGAGCAGGAAGGCGAAGGGAAAGCCGGTGATCAGCAAGCGAGGCGAAGACGCCCCAGTAGTTGTTGGTGAGCTTGATCGGCGAATCCGAGAATCCCGAGCATGAGCAGCGTGTGATTGAACCAGCCGCGCGGCCCGAGGAAAGTCAGAAGACCGTCGGCAACGAAGACCGTGCCGAGCGTGATCGGCAGAACGAGGATCGTCGTCAGCAGGCGTTGGCGGTGCATCAGCCGGACGCGAAAGGCGATCGGCACGGCAAGCGCCAGAGTTGACGATCGTCACCGGCAGAGCCAGCCACATCGTGGCGCCGATCGTCTTGTACTGGAAGGGATCGCGAAGAACTTTGCGTAATTGGCGTACCAGGCGCCGCCCTCCTTCGGCATCAGCGAATCCACGACGCCGTAGAGAAACGGATAGACGAAGAGCGCGATCATGAAGAGCAGCCGCGGCAACACCAGCATCGTGGTGCCGTCGAGGCCGCGCACTGCAAGCCGCGGTCGGAAGCGACGGGCCGCTCATCGCTGTCCCCTTGAAGACGAGCGAGCGGCCGGCGACCGGCTGCAGCGAGGTGGATGCGCCGCGCGGCAAAGCGTCGTCGGCCCGGAAATAGAGCTCCGATCCATCGCTTCGCGCGTGCCATGCCGAAGAAGGCGCGGCCGCGATACTCCATGCTGGCGACGGTCGCCGGGATCCCTCGCCTTCGCCCGACGCGACAAGATCTTCGGGCCGGACGGAAAGGACGGCCGCATCACCGACCTTGAGCGGCGTGCGCATCGTGCCCGCGAGCCGCGCTCCGGCATGCCTCGATTTGCGCTTCGTCGCCGGAGACCGAAACACACGGCCGGGAATGCGCGTTCGAAAACCCATGAAATCGGCGACGTCGACGGTTGATCGGGCCGCTGGTAGAGATCCTCCGGCGAGCCGATCTGCTCGATATGTCCCTGGCTCATGACGACGATGCGGTCGGCCAGCGACAGCGCCTCGTCCTGATCGTGGGTCACGTAAATCGTCGTCGAACCGATCTGGTCGTGGATGCCACGGATTTCAGCGCGCATTTCGAGACGCAGCTTTGCGTCGAGATTGGAAAGCGGTTCGTCCATCAGGACGAACGGCGGCTCGGATGACGATGGCGCGGGCGATCGCGACGCGCTGCTGCTGGCCGCCGGAAAGCTGGCCGGGCAGCTTGTCGCGCCTGGCTTTCAAGGCGCACCAGCGCCAGCGCGTCATTGATGCGCTTGTCGGCCTCCGGCCCCTTGATGCCCTGCATGGCAAGGCCGAAGCCGACATTCTTGCGCACGCTCATGTGCGGGAACAGCGCATAGCTCTGGAACACCATGCCGAAGCCGCGCTTTTCCGGCTCCAGCTGGTCGATGCGGCTGCTCGCCGAGACGGATCTCGCCGCCCGACAGCGCCAGCAGGCCGGCGATGCAATTGAGCGCCGTCGACTTGCCGCAGCCGGATGGGCCGAGCAGCGCGATGAACTCGCCCGGCTCGATCGCAAGGTCGATGCCGTCGAGGGCGTTGTAGGCGCCGAAGGACCGGCGCAGTCCATCGAGTTCGAGGCGGGCATTGTTGCGCGAAGACAGGCGCTGCGTTCTGGACCGGCGAATTCAACCCAATCTCCATTCTCTGACAGGACAAGCACCGGCGCCGAGTCGAGGAGCGGCGCCGTTCTCGATTGATCAGCCCTTCTTGGCGCCGATCTTTTCGTCCCAGATGCGGAAGGCCTCGACGAGCTGCTTCGGCTCGAGCGGCACCTCCAGCGGATTGTTCGGCGATCCAGTCGGCATATTCCGCACGGCCGAACTCCTTGATCGCGTCCTGGCTTTCCTGCGGCGCCATGTCGATCGTGACGTCCTTGACCGCCGGACCGGGATAGAAATAGCCGGCGTCGTAGGCGATGGCCTGCTGCTTCGGCTGCAGGATGTAGTTGATGAACGTCGATCAGCACGGCCACCTTCTCGTCGGAAACGCCCTTCGGAATCACGGCGTAATGGGCGTCGGTGACCCAGTGGAAGCCCTCGAGCTTCTGCACCTTGGCCTCCGCTCGGAACGATGCCGAGCGCGCGCGGATTGATGTCCCAGCCGGTCGTGGTCGCGACGATGTCGCGGGTGCCTTCGCCGAGCTCCTTCATGACGCCGCCGGTACCGGTCGGATAGTATTCGATGTTTTCGCCGAGTGCCGCCAGATATTCCCAGGTCTTGGCCCAGCCGTTGACCGGATCGCGCGGATCGCTGTCGCCGAGCAGGTAAGGAAGGCCCATCAGGAAGGTGCGGCCGGGACCGGAGTTGGCCGGGCGTGCATAGATGAACTGGTTCTTGTTCTGCCTTCGTCCAGTCGAGCAGCTCCTGCGCCGTCTTCGGACGGTGTTGCGACCTTGTCCGGCATGTATTCGATGCAGCGGGCCCGGACGGGATAATAGGTGACGACGACGCCGTGATCCTTGGCCAGCGCCTGCATCTTGAAGGCCTGCGGCTGCAGGATGCTCTCGCAGATTGGGAAGCTCGGCCTTGTGGGCGGAAAGATCGATCCACAGGCCCTGGTCGAGACCGGCCGAGAGAGCGTCGGTGCCGGTCAGGACGAGATCGATATCGACCTTGCCTGGCCGCCTGCTGCGCCTTGATCTTGCCCGGCAGCTCGGGCGCCGGAGCCTTGGTGAAGGCGAAGCTCGAAACCCAGTCGGCCTTTTCCGTGGCGTAGGCCTCGAACATGCCCTGTGTCAGCGCCAGATTGCCGGCGACGTCGGCAATGGTGATCGTCACGGGGCTCGCCGGCTTCTTCGCCTGGGCCGCAGAGCCGTGTGGCCGGCAGTACCCGCAACGGCAACGCCGCCGCGGTTCCGACAAATGTTCTGCGCGTAATTTTCATGATGTTCTCTCCTCCTCTGCGGCGGTCACTCCGGCGCCGAAAGCCCCAGCCACGCCTGCACTCCCCATGCCGATCTGCTTAAAGCATTCATCGATGGTTGCACAGGCCTCCTGAGGAGCCGACGTCCGTTCCTCTCGGCGCGTCTTGGCAGCATGCATGTAATTGATATACTAGTATGCGCAGCAGAGTCAACGTTCAGGCAATCCTCATGCGGCAGGCATCCAGCTCCGCAGCACCTCCTTTCCGGCTCATCCGGAAAGGCCGCAGAGGCTGCGCCGCGTGACGACAGCAAATGCCATTTTCGAGCGGCTGCATGCCGATATCGTCTCGCTGCGCATGCCGCCTGGCATCCTCCTTCAGGAAAAGCGCATCGCCGAAGAGTTCGGCGTCAGCCGCACGCCGGTACGCGAAGCCCTGCTTCGGCTTTCGGAAGGGGGGCTGGTCGATATCTATCCGCAATCGGGCACCGTCGTTTCACGCGTGCCGGTTTCGGCAATCCCGGAGGCAGTCGTCATCCGCAAGGCGCTTGAGGGCACGACCGTCGAGACGCGCCGCCATAATTGCCGAGCCGCGGCATATCGCGCGCCTCGACGCCATTATTGCCCGGCAGAAGGCGCTTGCCGCTCTCGGCGACGCGTCCAATTTTCATGAAGAGGACGAGGCGTTTCACGAGGCGATAACACAGATCGCCGGCTATCCCGGCATCTGGGCCATCCTGAAAACGGTCAAGGTGCAGATCGACCGGGCCCGTCGGCTGACGCTTCCGGCCCTGGGCCGCATGGACAATGTCGTTCATGAGCACCAGGTGATCCGCGACGCGATCGCAGCCCATGACGTGGAGGCCGCGCGAGCCGCCATGCTTCGCCACTTGAGCGCCGTCATCCCTGATGTCGCGGAGCTTCGCATGCGCTATCCCGATTATTTCTGCTGAAGGCACCGGGCAGAACCCAGAAACAAGAGACAAACAAGGAGGAAACAGATGCGGCAAGGTTGGAGATGGTTCGGGCCCGAGGCTCCCGTCACGCTGGACGAGGTGCGCCAGACGGGCGCGACGAACATCGTTTCATCGCTGCATCAGGTTCCAATCGGCCGCGCCTGGACGGAAAGCGAAGTCAGCGAACGCAAGTCGATGATCGAGAATACGCCGCCCGGCCGTTCGTCTCTCACGTGGTCCGTGGTGGAGAGCATCCCGATCCCCGACGCGGTCAAGCGCAAGGGCGGGCAGGCGAAGGCTGAAATCGAAGCCTGGATCGCAAGCCTCGAAGCCGTCGCTGCCTGCGGCATCCCGATCATCTGTTACAACTTCATGCCGGTGGTCGACTGGACGCGCACCGAGCTCGATTACGAGATATCGACGGGTGCGACCGCGATGCGCTTCGATCACGAGCGTTTCGCAGCCTTCGATCTCTTCGTTCTACAGCGCCAGGGTGCCGGGAATGAATATTCGGCAGAAGACCAGAAGCGTGCTCGCGAAGTCTACGAGACCATGACGGAAGCGGAGATTGCCGACATCACCCGCAACATCACCTCGGCCCTGCCCGGCTCGACCACCGAGCCACTGACCATTCCTGCCTTCCGCGAAAAGCTCGTTGCCTATGAGGGCATCGATGCCGCCAAGCTTCGGCAGCACCTCATCGAATTCCTGCAGGCGGTCACGCCGGCCGCCGAAGCCCGCGGCGTCAAGCTGACGCTGCATCCGGACGATCCGCCGCGCTCGCTCTTCGGTCTGCCGCGCATCGCATCCACGGCCGAGGATTATGCCGCCCTCTTCGACGCCGTTCCCTCGCAGGCGAATGGCATGTGCTACTGCACCGGCAGCCTCGGCGTGCGCGCCGACAACGATCTGCCGGCGATCGCCCGCCGCTTCGCCTCCCGCATCTACTTCGCGCATCTGCGCGCCACCAAACGCGAAGGCGATGGCCGGTCGTTCCACGAGAGCGCCCATCTGGAGGGCGATGTCGACATGGTCGCAGTCCTCAAGGAACTCGTGGCCGAAGACCGCAAGCGCAGCGCGAAGGATGAAATCGTCTTCCGCTCCGACCACGGCCACCGCATGCTCGACGACCTCGACAAGACCGTCACCCCCGGCTACCCCGCCATCGGCCGCATGCGCGGACTGGCGGAACTCCGCGGCATCCTCCATGCGCTGGGCGCAATACCATCCTGATCGGCTGGAAGGACCTGCGCTCAAACGGCGCAGGTCCTTCTTCCGGCGTTCAGACGCGTCAGGAAGACGGCCTTTCCGTTATCGCACCTTCGCTCCGCCCGCCTCCTCCAGATCAGGCGCAAACCTGCCGCGTTCATCGGCCTCCATCAGCTCGGCGCTGACGTTGCGAATGTGCCGGGCCATGGCCTTGTAGGCGGCATCCGGATTGCGCAGGCGCAACGCCATCAGCACGGCATGGTGGTCGCCGATCCAGAGCGGACGGACGCTCGGGGCGTGGATGTGTTCATGCAGCTTCTTCCACATCAGCGATTCATCGCGCTGCGTCCATAGCGCTTCGACCATGGAAACGATGATCGCGTTCCCGGTCATGCGGGCGATCGTCATGTGGAAGTCGCGGTCGCCCTTTTCGGTGAGCGCCACGGCATTCGTTTCCTGCTCCATTTGGGAGATACATTCCCCGAGCACGGCGATGTCGTAGTTCGTCGCGCGCTCGGCAGCGATGGCGGCTGCGCTCGCCTCTACGGCGAGCCGTGCTTCCAGGAGCTCGAACGGGCCGGGGCCGGCATCCGCTGTGAGCATGTCGAAGTTGACCTGTTTGCCGCGAACAGGGCGCACGATGATGCCCGCCCTGCCCTTCACCTCGACGATGCCACGCATCTCGAGCGCGATCACCGCCTCACGAACGACCGGGCGGCTCACTTCCAGCTCCTCGGCCAGTTCGCGCTCCGAAGGCATGTGCCAGTCCGGCCTCCCGGCATTTGCCTCGATCATCCGCAAGTATCCGGCGCGCGACGACCTGGTAGAGCCGCTGTTCGCCTTGAAGCCGAAGCGCAGGTCCAGCTGCCTCCATGATCATCTCCTTGGCACGCCACCCTCGGCGGATGACGCGATTTCTGTTGCGCCGCCGTCAGCGGCTGGCGGCCAAGCGCCGCTCCTCCTCCGGAAGCCACGAGCGGTAAAGCGGATGTTCGGCGGTGATCGGCAGCGGCGTCGGCTTGCCGGTGCGCTGCGAATGATAGGCGGCCGTTACCAGTTCCAGCGAATTGCGCGCGTCCTGCAGCGTCACCGGCGGTTCCTTGTCCTCCATGATCGCCTGATGGAAAAGCTCGAACTGGCGGGTATAGCCGTCTTCCTTCACTTCGTAGCCTGCGAGCGCTTCGTCGATCGCGCTTCTGGTGCTCCTCGGTCCCGGCGATGAAAGTCCACGGATCGCGGCCCATCGTGTAGGGTTCGAGAATGCTTTCGGCGACGAGATCGCGGAAGCAGAAGCGCAGGCGCGAGATTTCCTTGCGCGAGCCGAGCGTCATCGAAAGCGCCGCGAGCGATCCGTTCTGCATCTTCACCGCAAGGACCGCCGTGTCTTCGACCTGGATCGGATTCACGAGGGTTGCGCCATAGGCGAAGACTTCGGCACAGGGACCGTGCACGTAGTTCAGCATGTCATGCGCATGGATCGCGTGGCCGAGCAGGCCACCGCCGAGTTCGCTCTGCCACTTGCCGCGCCATGGCACCGCATAATAGTCGGGCCCGCGCCACCAATGTGTCTCGATCGTCGTCATGAACGGCTGGCCCGTCAGGCCAAGCTCGATGAGCCGCTTGAGCTTCTGCAGGCCGGAACCATAGCGATACTGGAAAATCGGCATCAGCTTCCTGCCGCCCGAGCGGGCAACGATGTGGCTCATCTCATCGACGTCGGCGATCGAACCGAAGAGCGGCTTTTCGCAGATCACGTGTTTGCCGGATTCGAGGCCTTTCCTGCAGAATTCGAAATGCGAATCCGGCGGAGTCGCAATGTCGATGATGTCGAGGTCATTGCGGGCGAAGAGCTCGTCGACGTTCTGCGTATATTCGGGAATGCCATACTTGGCGCAGAGTTCGCGCCCGCGGTCTTCGTCCAGCGAGCAGAGCACGGGCACTTCGAAAAGATCCTTGTTCCAATCGAAACCGGTCAGGTGCCGGTCAGCGATGCCCGCGCCGATGACGCCGACGCGCAATTTCTTCGTCATGGTATCTCCTCCTATCGTCCGCCGATCCGGGCAGCCTTGGCCTGCGCCTCCAGTGAAAGACGGCAGACCTCATAGACATGAGCCTGCGTCATCGCCGTCTCCGTGCGGTCCCGCACGTCTGCGGCGAACGCTTCGAAATAGTCGAGCTTCTCGCCGCTGCAGTCGATGTAGGTGTTTTCCTTGCCGTTCACGAGGAACAGGTGATCCTTGCCGGGACGGCCGGAAATATCGATGTATTTGCGAAGCTCGATGTAGCCTTCCGTACCGAGAATGGTCAGGCGCCCGTCACCCCATGTCGGCAGCGCCTCTGGCGTGAACCAGTCGACGCGGACGTAGCCGGACGCCTTGTCGGAGCGAAGCAGCACCTCCCCGAAGTCCTGGAACGCCGGCTTCTCCGGCATGCCGAAATTGCCGATGGAACTTGCAACCACCTCGCCGCTTGTCGAGCCGGTATAGAACAGGAACTGGTCGACCTGATGCGAGGCGATATCGACGATGATGCCGCCGAAGGCCTCCGGATCGAAGAACCAATCGGGCCGCGTCGGCAGCTGCAGCCGGTGCGGCCCCACGCCGAGCGTCTGGATGACCTTGCCGATCGCGCCTTCCTTGACGAGCTTGCCTGCTTTGACCGCAGAGCGAACGCAATGGCGCTCCGAAAAGCAGATCGAAAAGATCTTGCCGGTCTCGGCGACCGTCTTCTTCACTTCCTCGAGCTGCTCGAAGGTCGTGACGCCGGGCTTGTCCGTCATCACGTCCTTGCCGGCTTTCATGGCGCGGATCGCAAGGCCGGCGCGATCGCGAGGAATGGCGGCGATGCAGATGACGTCGATGGACGGATCGGCGAAAATCGTCTCGCGGTCGATCTGCGGCGCATCCGGATAGGTCTTCTTGAAATTTTCGAGCAACGCCGGAACGGAGGTCTTCGGGCAATAGCCGACAAATTCTCCACCCGCCGCAAGCAATCCCTTTACATGATCGAACGTGTGCCCATGGTCGATTCCGACAACGGCAAATCTCAGCATTTGACGTCTTCCTCCTGCAAGGCCGCCGTGTTGGCAGCATTCATTCTCCCAGCACTGGTCAAACCAGATACCCATGAGGAGCTCTTGTCAAGAATGCTCGTGCTGCCGGATTGCGGCATATGCTGCTTATAGAGCCAGGCCGATGGCCGAAAAGACTTCACTGGTCAGACCGCCGGCTTGACGGCCAATGGGTGGGCACTACGCGATCTACCCAGCGCTCTCTGCTCGACTGGCGAACTACGCTGTCCGCTCGTCGCCTTGCTCAAGCTCCGAAGAAACAAGGACCTTGTCGACGCGGCGGCCGTCGAGATCGATGACTTCGAAGCGCCAACCGTCCCTTACGAAACTTTCGCCGAGTTCCGGCAGATGCTTCAGCTCTTCCAGTACCAGGCCGGCGACGGTCTGGTATTCGATGTCGTCCTCGATCTTGAAGTTCATGAATTCCGCGAACTCGTCGATCGGCGTCCAGCCGGAGACAAGGTAGGAACCGTCAACGCGGCGCACGATCGCCTGCTCATCGGCAGGTCCTTCCTGCAGCGCGCCCATGATGGCCTCCATGATGTCGCCGGAAGAAACGATGCCTTCGAAATGGCCGTATTCGTCATAGACAAGAACCATGTGGACCGGCGATTTCCGGATCGCCTGAATGACATGCGTTGCCGTCGAAAGATCCGAGATCACCGGAACGTCATGGGCAAGCGACTGGATGTCGGCATGGCCATGCGTGTGCATGCGCATCGTAGAAATCCTTGACGAAGAGAACGCCAAGCACTTCGTCTGAACTGTTGCGGCGAACGGGCAGGCGCGAGCGGCGTGTCTGGTGCAGCTGCTTGCGAATTTCCTCGAGACTGTCTTCGATATCGATGACTTCGACGTCGCGCCGGGGCGTCATCAAGGCTCTCGCCGTCCGGTCCGCAAGGCGCATGACGCCGGAAATCATCGCGGATTTCCTCGCTCTCGATCACGCCGGCGCTCTTTGCTTCGGCGAGCACGGTCTTGATCTCCTCGTCGGTCACGCCATCGCTGCCCTTTCCGGATTGACCGAGAAGCGTAAGCACGAGCTTACCGGAAGCGTCGAGAAGCCAGACGAGGGGCAAAGCGAGCTTGGAAAGCACGGCCATAGCCGGAGCCATCTTGCTGGCAACCGATTCCGGTGCGCGCAGGGCAATCTGTTTCGGCAC
Source organism: uncultured Alphaproteobacteria bacterium (assembly GCA_963838565.1). Classification (GTDB taxonomy): domain Bacteria; phylum Pseudomonadota; class Alphaproteobacteria; order Rhizobiales; family Rhizobiaceae; genus Rhizobium. The sequence continues at coordinate 118,133 of CAWIRO010000006.1, read as the reverse complement.
CAGTTCGCCGATGATCAGCGAGAGATAGGTGATCGCGACGACGACCGTACCAACGCCAAGCGCATCGGAGACTGCCGGCGAAAGGCCTTGCGCAGCCAGCCAATTGGCGAGGCGGCCGCCAAGCGTAGCGCCCGAAAAGGCACCCGAAAGGACGCCGACGAGCGTAATGCCGATCTGAACGGTCGAGAGAAAGCGGCCGGGATGTTCGGAAAGTTTGATAGCCTGGGCAGCTCCGCGGCTCCCTTGATCGGCTAGTACTCTGAGGCGCGCGGGGCGGGAGGAAACGACGGCAAGTTCGGACATTGCAAGCACACCGTTCAAAACGGTGAGCATGACAACGATTACAATTTCCAGAAACAAAACAGGTCCATAATATTGACAAAGTTGTCTCAACATAGGGGCAAAGCGCAGAGAAGGAAAGCAAGCCGGCACCCTAGCTTCCGCTATTTTTTGCTTTGGGCGCTTCTATCTGTTGATCTGATCCGTCATTGTGCCGAAGCCGGTGAAACCCGCCATATGGTATTGCCGACGTCGTCAGCAACCAGCAGCGCGCCCTTGATATCGATGGCGACGCCGACGGGGCGGCCACGCGCCTTGTCATCAGGACCGATGAAGTCTGTCAGGACATCCCGCGGCGGGCCGGACAGCTTGCCGTCGGCGAAAGGCACGAGGATGACCTTGTAGCCGCTGCGAGGTTTGCGGTTCCACGAACCATGCTGGCCGACAAAGGCGCCGCCGACATAGTCTGGGCCGAACAGGTTGCTCGTGTTGAAGGTGAGGCCGAGTGAGGCGGTGTGAGGACCAAGGGCATAGTCGGGAACGATCGCCTTGGCGACCAGCTCGGGATTTTGCGGCTTCACCCGGCTGTCGACATGCTGGCCGAAATAGCTGTAGGGCCAACCATAAAAGCCGCCATCCCTCACCGAGGTCATGTAATCGGGAACGAGGTCGCTGCCGATCTCATCCCGTTCGTTGACGGCGACCCAGAGCGCATTGGTCCGTGGCTGCCAGGCAAGCCCGTTCGGGTTGCGCAAGCCACTTGCGAAAACGCGGACGGCCCTTGTGGCAAGATCGATTTCGAGGATCGCGGCGCGGTTCTTTTCTAGATCCATACCGTTTTCTCCGACATTGCTGTTGGAGCCGACAGTAGCGTAGAGCTTGGTGCCATCGGGGTTGACAATGATGTCCCTGGTCCAATGAAAATTGATCGGGTCCGCAGGCAGATCGGAGATCTTCTCGCCCGGCGCAGTGATCTCCGCCTGCCCCTCTTCATAGGGAAAAGCCACGATCGCGTCGGTGTTGGCGACGTAGAGTGTGCCCTTGGAAAAGGCCATTCCGAACGGCGAGTTGAGATCCTTCAGGAGGGTTGCGTGCATCTCTGCCACGCCGTCGCTATCGGTGTCGCGGAGCAGGGTAATGCGGTTTGCACTTTTCACTTCGGCGCCGGCTCGCCTCATCAAAACGCGTTCGAACCAGCCGCGGATGCTGAAGCCGGCGTCCTCGCCTTTTGGCGGCTTGTTGCTTTCGGCAACCAGCGCATCGCCGTTCGGCAGGACATGGATCCAGCGCGGATGGTCGAGGCCCTTGGCGTAGGCCTCCACCTTCAGGCCGTTCGCGGCCTTCGGCGTGACCCCATCCGGCCAGCGCGACGCCTCGGCCACATTGGCCGTCGGGATCAACGTAGGGTTCGGCGCGGGCAAGCTCGGCGACGGGCCGTAGCCCTGCTCGATCGGGACCGTGGCGGATTCGCGCTCAAAGACGAATATCCACCCTCCCGCGACCAGGATGAGAAGGAGGACGGCGGCAATGACTTTCTTCATGGATATTTTCCCTACAAGGCATTGCTAAACGCTTTGGCGTGCGAGAGGTTCACCGCTGCCGTCGTCGGCACGGTTTTCGAAAGAGCAGCCGCCTCGTCGAGTGTGACCAGACTGGTCACCGCCTGCGCCTGCCCAATGCCGGAAGAAAGAAGCGACGAGGCCGCGTGTCCATCGATGCCGTCGGCGGTAACGACCAATCCAAGACCATGGCCGAGGCCAGCGAGCGCGCGCATCATCCGGACAGATTGATCGTCGGAGAGGTCCTTCGTGAAGCGGCGATCGATCTTCACCTTGTCGAGCTTGAATTCCTGGATGTGATAAAGGTTCGAGTAGCCCGTTCCAAAGTGATCGAGCGTCATCGTCACTCCGGATTGCCGCAACGGTGCAAGTGCGCTCTTTGCGGTTTCGAGATCGCGCACAAGCATGCTTTCGGCGATCTCGACTTCGAGCCGGTTCGGATCAAAGCCGCAGTCCCCCAATATGGACAGGATCGTGGTGCCCAAATGCGCATCTCGCAACTGCCCGGGGAAGATATCGATCGAAAGCTGCGTCTCCGCAGACCAGTTCGCAGCGCCTTCGCAGGCCTTCCGCAACACGTGCTCGAACAATGCATGGATCAGCCCGGTCTCTTCGGCGATCGAAAGGAAGCGCTCGACTGGCACCTCACCCTTGTCCGTCTCCCAGTGCGGCACGGCTTCGAATGCGATGACTTTGCCTGTGCCGAGATCAAAGGTCGGCCGAAAGCGCGGTACGATCTCGCCCCCATCGATCGCCTGGCGCAGTGCTGCTTCCATTTGACCGCGCTCCTTGAGGAGCATGTCCATCTCCTCTTCGAAAAAGCGGATAGCCGAGCGCTGTTCGGCCTTTGCACGATAAAGCGCGACATCGGCCTTACGCAGAAGTTCGCCGGGTGAAACGCCGTCCTGCGGGTAGAGCGAGATGCCGATGCCGGAGCCGACCCGGTGCTGGATCGATCCGGTCGCGACCGGATCGGCAAGCGCCTCGACGATACGCATGGCGAGGGTGGTGGCCGCCTCCGCGCCGAGCAGATGTTGTGCCAGAATGACGAATTCGTCACCTCCCAGCCTCGCGACGAGATCGCCCGGCCGGACAGCAGCGCGCAGGCGTCGGGCGACGATCAGAAGCACTTCATCGCCGGCGCCATGGCCGTAGCTGTCATTCACTTTCTTGAAACCGTTGAGGTCGAGCAGGAATACACCGTGCTGCTGGCCGGCAGCCGGTGGAGAGGAAGCAGCAACGCGCAGCGCTTCCTCGAACTGCCGGCGGTTGGCAAGACCGGTCAAAGGGTCTTGAAAGGCGAGCTCCCTCGCCTTTCTCTCCGCGAGCGTGCGGCGAGCGGTCTCCCGCTTTTGATCGACGTATCGGCGAACCGAGAAGATGAAAAGGCCGACCGCCAGCATGCCGCCGAGCAGCAGGGCTTCATCCAGCTCGACGACCTGTTCTGCCGGGCTGACGGTGCCTTCGTTCGAGAAGATATCAACTTCGAAAGCCACATATGCCGCAACCAAAAGGGCGGCAAGGAGGATCACGAGGTCATGAATTGAAACGCGGTGGCGCATGTAAAACTGTCCGATAGCACTGCGGCTCACGGCACTTCTCCGAGCTTTTAAAATTTGGCTCTGATTATCCGGCTCGAGTTAAGGATTTTTAACATCCCCGCTCTCTTTTGAGGGAACTGCATTTGGAACGCTCGCGGAACTTTTTGGCGGAATGGATGGTTCTTCCTGCTCAACTAGCCAGGGGAGAAGTCGATGACGCAAATTCGCGAAACTGAGCGCCGAAGCCGAACTGTGCGCGACCGCCCCTACAGCCTCAATGAATTTGCTGAAAAATACGGCCTCGACGATGATCAGGCAGAAAACCTTTTCACGCGTTTCGGCCCGTCTTCGGTAGAACTCGACCTCTTGATGGCAGCCAAGCGCCGTCCTCCGGTACGGCTTGAACATGTGCTTTAAGGAGCCGGTGATGACCGACAAGGATAAAGTCCACAAGGACGCGGAAGGCCAATTCGTCCGGACGCGCGAGGGCGCTAAAAACAATGGCGTCAGCAGCGCCAAACCGCGCGACATCACGCATTCAGACGACGCAACTGTGCATCGCAACCCGCCCGGAAGCAAGCAGCCGAAGAAGGATTGGGATCTGAACTACGATGAAGGCGATAACGCAGGCAAGCACCCCGCCTGACGCCGCTGATGACATGCTGAGCAACCCCACATGACTTGGCTGGGTCTCACGAAAAAGGATGAACGATGAACGCCTCGACCGGGACCAAGAAGGGCAGGTCAAACCCTGCGGCCGGCGAACCGCTTGAAATCTAAGCCTTTGTCGGCTCATCGCGCCTGGCCGAAACGATCGACCGTTTCAAAGTGAATGCTGTGGTGCATGGCCACGCCCATCGCGGCACCTACGAGGGCCGCACACCCGGCGGAGCACCAGTCTTCAACGTTGCAGCTCACATCGAGAAGCCGACAGGCAGGCCCTATGCGCTGCTGGAGCTTTGAAACGAGCGCCAGCGTAGACAGGGGGGTGGCTACTTACCGTTACTCGTACGGTTGGCGAGCCAGACAAACATTGGCGATGACAGGATTTTCAGCTTCACGGATACCGGTAAACCATATCCGGAGAAACGCCGTCGGCATCGCCTAGCCCTCGAATACGCGAGCCGACACGATTGCCGCTCCGTACCGAAGGCACGCGAACGGCAGACACGTTACGGCCTTTATACGATACAAGACTGTCGGTTGTGCTGTGATTTCAAGGCGCTAGGTTCCATTTCCATCGAGTTGGGCAATCCTTGTCTGGCGAGGGGAAAGAATGCCGACTGAAGACCGGACAATACCGCAATGAACTTCTGAAAGGTATCGACGCAAAGCATCTGGCGCTTCTCGCTCCCATCTCGAGCATGTGACGCCGGACATTCCTTATCAGATTGAGAAGGCGCATGAGCCGGTCGATTATGTCGCCTTGTTGGAGTTCGGGACTAGCCTCGATCGTGGCGCGGCTGTCGGGCGGGCGTGATATCGAAGTGGGTATCGCCGGCCGCGAGGGCATGACGGGGGCTGCCATCGTACTCGGCGGCGAACAATCGCCGAAACTGGCCTTCATGCAGGTGTCGGGAACCCATGCAGGTGTCGGGAACCGGTTTCGCATCTCCTCGATGAAGCTTCAGGAGGCAATCGATGCCAGTCCCACACTGCGCGCCAAGCTATTTGCCTATATTCAAGCCTTTATGGCGCAGATGTCGTCCACTGTGCTCGCCAACGGACATTCCAAGCTGGAGGAGAGGCTGGCGCGCTGGCTATTGATGGTCCACGACCGCATGGATGGCAACACAATTCTCGCTGACGCATGAATTCCTCTCAGTCATGCTGGGCGTGAGGCGTCCGGGCGTTACGGTGGCGCTCCATATCCTCGAGGGTAAAGGCTATATCCGCGCCAATCGAGGACAGATCACCATACTCAACCGCAAAGGTCTTATCGAGGAAGCCAACGGCTCCTACGGAGCGGCAGAAGAGGAATACCTGCGACTGATGGGAATCGCGCTTTCGCGTCAGCAGTAGCGGTTGTACGCTAGCGTACTCACGAAATTTCTCTGGAACACACATAATGCGTAGGCATTGCTCCACCTAAGGAGGAGGAATGCCATGCCGAACGTTTCACCTGAACGGAACTGTGCATCCCAAGCTGAAATTATCTCACTTCTTCCGGCACTTAAGGCATTTGCAAGACGCTTCGAGCGGGTTGAAAACGACGCCGAGGATCTGGTGCAGGAAACCGTCTCGAAAGCCCTCTGCCATCTCGAACAGTTCCAGGACGGAACGAGCCTGAAGTCCTGGCTCTTCACGATCATGCGCAACACCTATTGCAGCAGCTACAAGCGCCGCAAGCGCGAGCCCGTCGGCTGCGCGGGCGATCTCACGGAGTATCAGGTGCCCGTGAAATCGACGCAGGATTGGTCGCTCAGAGCCCGTGAGGTGCAGGCGGCGATCGACAAACTCGGCGCGCGACACCGCGATGCGTTGCTGCTCGTCGTGAGCGGCACGAGCTACGAGGAAGCAGCCGTGATCTGCCACTGCGCGGTGGGCACCATCAAGAGCCGAGTGAACCGCGCCCGCAGACATCTTCTCGAAATGCTCGGCGAAACGCAGTTTTCGGAAGCAGCCTCGCTACACTGAAACAAAAGGGACGGTACGATGAAGAATCAAGACAGGGAAGAATGGATCGCCAAGCGCGCCTACGCGCTTTGGGAACAATGCGGGCGTGTAGACGGCCGCGATCTTGAGCACTGGGCGCAAGCCGTTCGCGAGCGCAACGAGTTGGAACGTACCCACGCCTCGACGGACGCACGCGAGGTCCTGGTCCGCTTCAGGCCGAAAGCTCCAACAACGCCATCGCTGCGACGAACCGGACGTGCGGCCGCTGCCGCAGGAGGCTGAAGAATTCAGCTTGCCAGCCCAGCATCACTGCGCAAGGAGTTCGGCTTTTACCTTAACTTGGTCTCCGGGCTGCAGGATGGTGTTTTCCTCGGCATCGATCTGCTTGAATTGACCATTCACCTCACGCACGATCGCGTAGGTAAGGTTAGCCCCCTGGATACTCGGATCGAAACGTGAGGCATCGACGGACTGTTCAAGTGCTTCGGACATCAGGCCTTTGCTCGTTGCAATCTGGAGATCGACTTTGTCAATCTCATCTTGAGTATCCTGCAGTTCCTGGGCGAGTTCGGCGCTCCGGTCGTTGCGCAGCGTAATCTCGTCCTGGTCCGCCCTGCTTATGTCCTGTTTGGCACGAAGCGAGCTTGTGTCGATGTCGAGCAGCGTCGACTCAATGTCGGCCGCACGCTGTTCCGATGCCATCTTGCGCGCACTCAGCGCCAGTCCACGTTCGGCCAGATCCTCGACCTTGTTCAGATCCTCCCTGGCCAATTCAAGTTGACGCGTCTGGGTGTCAGTCTTCTTCTGCAGTGAAACAATCTCGCCCGAGAGCAATCTCTTCAGATTGTCCAAAGCTTCGAGCTGCAGCGCGAGCCGCTTCTTTCGGGACTCCATGAGTGCTGTTTCACTCTCAATCAGTTTTTGTGCATCCGGAAAGTCCTTGAGTTCCTTCGGGGGTGTGATGACGTCCTTGTTGGCAATTTCAGCCTGAAGCCGCGCGCGGCGCGCCAAGAGACGGCCCTTGCGCGTCACGTCGACGGAGACCTCGCCCTTGGCCGCAATGACGTCCCGCGCAAATCGGCCATCCGAACGGCGCAGGCCCCCAGCAAGTGTCATGGCCTTAGACAAGGTCAACTTGGGGGTGAACGGATACTCCCCCGGCTTCTCGACATCACCCGAGACAAAGATAGGCCGGAACTCAGCCATTTCGACGGAGGCGGAAGGCCGGTTCTTCAGACCGAAGAGAATTTCGAGACCGCTTCCGATATCCTCGGCAATTGCGCTGGTTGGCCGGCCAGCTGCCGGCACCTCACCAAGGAATGGGAGAGACAAGGCACCTGACGGACCAACGGTATAAACGCCCGCCACAGAAGACCAGTCACGGATCGTGCCTTCCGTGGTCTGCCATTCGGCTATCCGGATCGTGACTTTGTCCATAACCCCGAGGACGTATTCATCTGCCCCCCACACCTGCGGCATGGTCATGGCCATTGCAGCACATGCCATCAGAACATGTTTCCGCGTGGCATTCAGAGTTTGGGGAAGACTTGCTCTCATGTCCGGAACTCCGTTACAAAAAATAAAGGCTGCTTCGGATGTATTTATGGATACGTCCATTCACCAGGAATGCACAGTATTTCCCTGTATTTGTGAATGCACGCACCGCGCTATTCTGGCGCAAAAAAGCTAAAATGCAACGCTGAATGTATTTGGCGTGCCTATCTTAACTTCAACTGCAATGATCTGAGCATGTTCGGTCGCCGAATGATCGAACGCAATGTTTACAGAAAGACGATGATTATTTGTCTGCCTCGCGAACATCATACGGCTCCGTCACTGATGTCCGGATTATCCTATCGGGCACATGGAATTGCACCTGGGGCAGATTTGTAGCGGGCGGTCACTAACTCAGGGCAGGCTCTACACCAGCATAGAGCAATCGCCGGATTGGGCCTCGCAGCACATGCACCTCATGCGCCCTTCGACGCCTCCAAACTTGGTTGGAGACTACTGACACGCCTCAATTGCGATCAAGAAGCGCACCGCTGCCGCAATCCTCAGCTTCGGATGAACCAGATTGCCGTCGCTTCCAAGCAATGTCGCAATATCCGTGTCGAACAGCGTGGCTATCTGCTGAAGATGGCCGGCCTCACGCCGCCAAGTGCCGCGCCGGATCAGTCGTCGCCATGTCGAATAGTAGCGTTTCTCGGTGGCTCGGCTGCAGCGGACTTGGAAGTACTCCGCGTAGAGCGCACGCTCGATCGCCTCGGCACTGCTTTCGCCTGGCCGTCAGCGCCCGCATGCTGAAGGAGAACCCGGCAGGCATTGAGGCACCGGAAAAGATCGAGCGCATCCTTGAATGGGCGGTCCCAATGGCGACTGGGGAAGGATCCGCTTTGCAACAACCGGGCATAGCCGCTGACAAGCCAAGCGGCGCTTTGGGCTTCAGCTCGCCCGAAATCCTCTGAGGGCCCCGCTACTATATTGGCAAGGTCTTCGAGCAGAGCTGATTTCTGCTCGCTGCGCGTTCGGGACGCATTATGTCCGCGTATCAGCTCTGCGAATAGATCGAGTTTCTCGTTAGACTTCATGGAAACCAAACTGCGTCGTAAGTCGACGGAACCGCACACGCGAATTTATCCTGTATCAGAACCGCTATCATCCACAGGATTAATTGTTAATACACAAGCTCCCAGATTTTGGGATTCACAGGAAATCCGCGGCGGCAACGCCGCATTTTGCCGAATTTGACGGTGCCGCGGCTGTGCTCTTCGAAACAAATAGCCCAGGGCCGACGGCACCTGGGCTTGCATCATGTGGCAGGCTCGCCGTTGCTTTAGAAGCCGCTCCCGCCTCGAATCTCGTTAATGATCGTCCCTATGATGATCTTGATATCAAGCCACAGACTGTAGTTTTCAATGTAATAGAGGTCGCTTAGAACACGCGCGCGCGCCTTGCAGGCCCGCACCGTCGGTCCCCGCAGGCCCCTAAGCTGGGCTAATCCGGTAATGCCCGGCCGAACCGCGTGGCGGCGGTGATATTCCGGAACGAGTTCCTCATATAGCCGCCCGGCTGCCAGCATGTTGATCGCGTGGCATCGCGGGCCAACGAGCGACATGTCTCCGCGCAGGACGTTCAACAGCTGCGGCAACTCATCGATGTTCGTCCGCCTTAGGATTGCGCCTAGCTGCGTCAGCCTTGGATCATCGGCAACCGTCTGGGTGACGCCGCTTCGGTCACAGCTTTCCGTCCGCATAGAACGGAACTTCAAGACGTCGATCTTTCGGCCGTTCAGCCCCCATCTGATCTGCCTGAAAAACACCGGTCCAGGACTATCGAGTTTGAGGACCAATGCGATCAAAAGAAACGCCGGCAGCAGAACAAGTAGTGCCGTTGCCGATACTATAATATCTAGAAGCCGCTTTAGCATAAGCTGAAAGGGTTTCTTCGGTGCAAACGCAGCGACATTCTGAGGCAGAATGAAGGGACGCGCGGCCCCGACAAAGGTCGCGCCTTTCCCATCTTCACGCTTTAACGGCACTGCGACGTCCCCGACGCGGTGTGCGAACTCCATGACTATCCCCATTGCGTGATAGAAAAATCATATCAACACTTGTTGGAAAGTAAATAGCTTGCTTAATGATTGGTTAAAATTCGGTCCAAGGCTGTTTCAACTCGGTGAATGCATAGAAATATGAACGTAGCAATAGGATTTCACACGGACGTATTAAACGCTGTACCAGAATACGTCACAGACATTGTTACAATTGCAGCATATTCTAGTATTTTTGATTGAACTTACACCGGTAGACGTCCTAGTACGATCAATTTTGTAATATCTGTCTGGATAATCATTTTTGATGAGCCATGTAGATAAATCTGGCATCTCTGCCTGAATTATTGGCTTCGCCCGATCATGCAGAGGCTTTACGTTCAGCTCACCTAGAACCGACTGTATGCTTCGAACCGGTGAGTAGAAAAATATTACTTGATGCCTATAGAATACTTGTTTAGGATTTCAAGGGTCGGGAAACTAACGAATTGAGATAACAAGTACCAGCGACGCGTTCCGCGTTGCGTTGGCGAAGTCGTGTGTTGAAGGGCGTCGCATGAAGTTTGGTACGAGTGGTGTTCGGGGCCTTGTTGAAGATTTGCTTGGCGGCGGTGCCTATATCTATGCCACTGGCTTTGCGCGACATATGCTCAATCGGGGCGATCTAAGCGCCGGCGACGAGGTTCTCGTTGGCCAGGACTATCGCCAATCAAGTCCAGAAATTGCGGATATCTGCTGTGGCGCGCTTCGGGCCGAAGGTCTGGTTCCAATCCATTGTGGAGCGGTTCCGACACCCGCGCTGGCGCTGTTTGCCGCTGAAGTGGGCGCCCCGGCGCTGATGATCACCGGTTCGCATATCCCTGCGGACCGCAATGGTATCAAGTTCTACCGCCGGGACGGAGAGATCGACAAGTCCGATGAGGCGGCGATCGCCGAGCAGGCGGCAAGGGTGGAGCCCCCTCTCAGCGCACTTTCGCCCGTGGGTGCCGAGAGCGCGGCCGACGCGTGTAGGTCTCTCTTCGCGGCGCGGAACCGCGATCTTTTGCCGCCGGGCGCCCTCGCCGGTTTCAAGGTCGGCGTCTACCAGCACAGCACCGTTGCACGCGACCTGCTCGTTGATGTGCTCGCCGCCTACGGGGCCACCGTGGTTTCCCTTGGCCGTTCCGAAAGTTTCATTCCAGTCGATACCGAAGCGGTCTCGCCGCAAACACTGAGGCTTCTGAAAGAGTGGGCCAGTCACTTGGAGCTGGACGCGATCGTATCGGCTGACGGTGATGGCGACCGGCCGCTTGTTGCCGACGAGCACGGCGTTCCTTTGCGCGGCGATCTGCTCGGGATCGTTGCCGCCAGGTTCCTTGGTGCGACAACCGTGGTTACACCCGTCACCTCCAATTCCGGCATCGAGAAAGCTCAGGACCTACGCGTCGTGCGCACAAGGGTTGGGTCGCCTCACGTGATTGCCGCGATGGACGAAGCCGTGCGCGCTGGCGACGGAAATGTCGTCGGTTTCGAAGCGAATGGCGGCTTCCTGACTGCCAGTCCCTTCATCGCAAACGGGCGCCCATTCAAACCGCTTCCGACGCGCGACAGCTTTATCCCGATCCTTGCGGTTTTAAACTTCATGGCCCGCAGGCAGGTGAGACTTTCCGAAGTTTCCAGTCAGTTCGACTTCTTCGTCGCTAAAGCCGACCGGTTGGAGAATTTTCCGACGGAGACCAGCGACGCATTGATGCGCCACCTGCGCTCGTCAGATGATGCCATCAGCGCTTTCCTTGCCCCGCTGGGGTCCAGCATAGGTAAAAACGACGTCGATGGCCTGCGCATCACCCTTGCAGGTGGTGATGTCATTCATTTCCGGCCGTCAGGCAACGCGCCGGAAATGCGCTGTTACGTTGAGAGCAAGACCGACATTGGGGCCGACACCTTGTTAAGGGGTGGCTTGGATATCATACGAAACTGGGCTGAAAAACGCACGGTACACTCCCAGATGTGACGCGCTTTCACGGTCCTTACCGATCAAGCATCGAAGGAAATGCAATGTCAGCAAAAGTCGTGCCCGTGATCATGGCAGGCGGCAAGGGGACCAGGTTATGGCCACTCTCCCGCTCCAGTGCGCCAAAGCAGTTCATTCGCTTCATCGGCGATCAAACGCTCTTCCAGGATACCCTCTCGAGGCTTGCGGACGGCGACCTTTTCGAACCGCCCGTCGTCGTGACCAACGAGGAATTCCGCTTCTTGGTCGCCGAACAGGCGCGCGAAAAGGGGGTTAAGCTGTCGGCTGTTCTTCTGGAGCCTGTCGCACGCAACACAGCCCCTGCGATCGCCGCAGCCGCCTGCCTGATCGCTGAGCAGTATGGCGAGGACGCCATTATCCAGGTGCTCGCATCCGATCACGAGATCGTCGCCGACGAGAGCTATTTCGAGGCAATCAAGATTGCGCGCCAAGCGGCAGCGGACGGCATGCTCGTTACGTTCGGCATCACGCCGACCACACCGGCGACCGGGTACGGCTACATCGAGACGGGTGAGGCATTGCCCTCCGGCGCCCACAGGGTCAGGACCTTCGTGGAAAAGCCATCCGCCGAGCAGGCGGAGACGTTGCTGGCCGCGGGGCGTTTCTTGTGGAATTCAGGCATATTCATGCTTCCCGTCGGCAGGCTGCTTTCAGAGTATCGCAGGCTTGCACCAGACGTTCTCCGTAATGCCGAGGCAGCCGTCAAGAAAGCCACGCGAGACCTTGATTTCACCCGCCTCGACGCTCAGAGCTTTGCGCAGTGCCCGGACATCTCGATCGACTACGCGATCATGGAGAAGACGGAAAACGCGGCCGTCGTGCCCGCTCGGTTCAGCTGGTCGGACCTCGGAAGCTGGGATTCCGTCTGGAAAAGCGGCAAGCGGGATGCCGACGGCAATTTGGCGGCCGCCAACACGACGCTGGTCAACACCAGGAATTCACTCGTGATGAGCCACGGCGTGCATCTTGCCGTCCAGGGGCTTGAAGACGTTGCAGTCATAGCCAGTGAGGACGCCGTTTATGTGGGCCGGCTGAAGGACAGCCAGAATGTCGGTAGCCTCGTGAAGATGCTTGCGGCAAAGTCGCCCACTGCCAAGCTCACCGAGACCCATCCAACCTCATATAGACCTTGGGGAGGATATACGTCGGTCCTGAACGGCGAGCGGTTCCAGGTCAAGCGCATCTTCGTCACGCCTGGCAAGAAGCTCTCGCTGCAGAAGCATCATCACCGCTCCGAGCACTGGATCGTCGTAAAGGGTACCGCAGAAGTGACGATCGGCGACGAGATCAAGATGCTGAGAGAAAACGAGTCCGTCTACATCCCGCTCGGCGAAGTGCATCGGCTCGCCAACCCGGGCAAAATCCTGCTTGAACTCATCGAAGTGCAGACAGGCTCATATCTCGGTGAGGACGACATCATCCGCATCGTCGATGAGTTCGGTCGCCAGTAGCCGCTGATCGACGTATCGAAAGGTAGACGACGGGATTCGCGCCACAGAAAGGCAGTACGGAAGGCAGGCAAATGAGTGATTACAATGTCGATTGCATTGTCATCGGTGGGGGTGTCGTCGGCCTCGCAATTGCGCGTCGCTTGGCCATGGCAGGCTTGGAAACGTTGGTGCTTGAACGCAACGGCGCCATCGGCATGGAGACCTCGTCGCGGAACTCCGAAGTCATACACGCAGGGCTCTACTACCCTCCGGGATCGATCCGCGCGCTTGCATGCGTGAGCGGCCGGCGCATGCTCTACCGCTATTGCGCGCTTCACGACGTGCCGTTTCGCCAGTGCGGGAAACTCATGCTTGCAACTTCCGACGACCAGCGCCTCAAGCTTAAGGCAATCTTCGATAATGCTGTTCAAAATGGCGTCGAGGGCCTGTCCTGGAGGACGCCCGAAGAGATCCGCGAGTTGGAGCCGGACGTAGCTTGCGTTGCCGGATTTCTATCCGAGCAGACGGGCATTATCGATAGCCACGCCTTCATGCAGGCACTGGAGGCCGATCTGCAGGCTGCCGGCGGCCTTGTGGTCCTGCACACGCAAGTTGGTCGCTTGCGACCGGATGGTGCTTCGATCTCCATCACGACAGTCGGGAGCGATGCGATGGAGGTTACGGCCCGCTACGTCGTCAACGCCGCCGGCCATGGTGCGCCACAACTTGCGGCGCAAACGTCTGGTCTTTCCAGCGACGCTATTCCGCGGCAATGGTATGCCAAAGGCAACTATTTTTCGGTGACGGGGCGCCAGCCCTTTTCGAGGCTGATCTATCCGCTGCCAGAGGCAGCAGGCCTCGGCGTTCATGCCACGATCGATATGCAGGGGAATTGCCGTTTCGGACCGGATGTCGAATGGGTCGAGCGCGAAGATGACCTGTCGGTCGATCCCGCCCGAGCCGCCGCATTCTACAAAGCGATAAAAGTCTATTGGCCCGGGCTGCAGGAGGGATCGCTGCACCCGGCATATGCGGGTATGAGACCCAAGATCCATGGCCCCGAAATGTCGCAGCCGGACTTTCGCATCGATGGACCAGCCGAGCATGGTGTCCGGGGGCTTGTGAACCTTTTCGGCATCGAAAGTCCAGGATTGACCAGTTCACTTGCGCTTGCCGAGCTCGTCGCCGCGAAACTCGGTCTGGACCGAGCTACCAAGGAGGCGGCGGAATAATTAGGTCACGAATGCTCGCTACTTTAGCGTGCGTAGTCATTTTTGCCACTAATACCGTAATATCAATCGCGGCAATCAGACGAAAGTCGCTTATGGGCGCCATCTCATGGAAAGAATACTTGCTTGAGATATTTTCATGATCCAAATTATGCTTGGATGCCCCGGTTCCCGCTGGTAATTATTCTGACGTCGTTGAAAAACTCGCAATTTCCATGCAAGTTTTTGTTCGGTCAGATGGGGGCGTGGTCATGTTCGCCGATTTGAATGATGTGCCGGCCAAATGGTGCGAGGTATGCGTGGTCGGTGCGGGTCCCGTCGGTCTGGCCTTGGCTTTGTCGCTTGCGGCGAATGGTATCAGGACGCTCCTTCTGGAGTCGGGAGCAGAACGGCCGGACAGGCGGACGCGGGAGCTGTCCTCCCTCTCGTCCTACAACGAGGATCACCATCACTCTTCGGAGGCAACTGTGGTGCGAGCGCTTGGCGGTACGTCCCTTCGCTGGGGCGGGCGGTGTGTGGAGTATAATGACATTGATTTCGAGCAACGGGACCATGTCGCCGACAGCATCTGGCCGATCGGCCACGATGCATTGAAGCCGTTTTACGCTGCCGCGCGTACAATGCTCACGGCCGACCACAATGAGAGCCCGGATGATGCTGCGGGCGATGATATCTTTGAACTCTCGCGCGAAAGTTGGACACGCATTCCCAACACGGCGCGCGCAAATTTCGACAGGCTGCGTAGCGAGACATCGCTGAAAATCATCAAGAATTGCACCGCAACCAAGCTGCACCTTGACGCCGATACCGGGCGCCTGAGGGCACTAACTGGCGTCAGTAGGCGATCCAGCCGGATTGATCCATGCGCCACATTTCGTGCTTGCCGGAGGCGGCCGCGAGAATACGAGACTGCTGCTGGAACTGCAGAGGGAAAAGCATGACCTCTTCGGCGGTCTCGATGGTCCGCTGGGCCGGTTTTACATGGGCCACCTGACCGGAGAGATATCGACGATCACATTCGCCTCGTCGGCGTCACGCAGCAAGATTCCTCTTCAAATCCTCGCGAAGCGGAACCGTTATTCGCGAGCGGTTCGTGCCAACAGCCGAAGTGCAGAAGGCCAACCACCTGCTCAATATCGCCCTTTGGCCCGACAGCTTGCGGCCGGATGAAGTCATTGTTGGAAATGGGGCGGTCTCGCTCTTTTATATGGCGCGTCACCTGATAAGGCGCTCCCGCGATCCGGTCTTCCGCAACTCGATCTCAGCGCGCGAGGCCTCGAGCGCACATTTCAGGAACATCGCCATCAATCCGATGCAGACGGTCTATGGCAGCTCACGACTTCTCGTTCGTAAGCTCCTGTCGCCCGAGAGATATCCGCAATTCTCGTTCGTGAGCCCGACAAATACGTATCTCCTGCGCTATCACGCCGAGCATTCGCCCTTCTCGCGAAGCCGTGTCACGTTAAGCCGGGCGACGGATGCGAATGGCTGCCATCGCCTCGACGTCGATTTCCGCTATCCGCCAGAGGATTTTCGCTCGATGGTGACGGCCCATCGCTTGCTTGCAGAGAGACTTGAACAAACGGGAATGGGGCGGCTAACATTCTTAAGACCGGAGGAAGCTCTCGAGGAGTGGATAGCCGCCCAGGCAATCGACGGATATCATCAGATTGGTTTGACTCGCATGTCGTCTGACCGCCGGAAAGGTATCGTTGACGGCGATTGCCGGACCCATGACATTGCCAATCTCTTCATCGCCGGCAGCTCAGTGTTTCCAACCTCAAGTCAAGCGAACCCGACGCTGCCAGCCGTTGCCATGTCACTGCGATTGGCGGCGCATTTGACCGCATTGATCGGCCGAGACGCGACGACCTCACACTTTGACACGCCGGAGTTGAGGTCTAAGATGTGCCTTCTGATGCCACCTATCCCCATCTTGGCAGGCCGCGCTTTCGAGGACTGCCTTGTTTCTGACCGGAGGTGTTGGGATGGCAACGACTAGGCGCCTTGCAGCAAATGTCCTCTCCGGCGTGTTCACAAATGTGACGCGTATCGGTCTCCAGGCGATACTCCTGCCGCTGATGGCCAATCTCCTCGGTCCCGGCGAACTCGGCGTCTACGCGCTTGCACTGCCGATCATATCATTTGTGATGCTTCTATCCGACGCCGGTCTTGGAGATAGCTTGGCGCGGGAGAAAGCCGATGACAGGCTTGTCTGGTCAAGCGCTTTCTGGGCCCTTCTCGCCGGCGGCGTCGTTCTGATGGGTCTCGTCTGGATGGCTTCCTTTGCAGTCGCCCACTTTGCTGGCCAGCCGAGATTGCCCGAGGTCATATTTGCGTTGAGTTTTACGCTTCTGATGGTCGTCGTGACCGTTATCCCGAATGCACGGCTGCTGCGACAGGGCAACCTTGTCCCAAATGCGGTCGCCGATCTTGCCGGCAACATCATCGGCGCCGTCGTCGGTATATCGATGGCGCTGCTGGGCTTTGGTGTATGGGCGATGGTCACTCTTTACATAACGACCTACACGACGCGCGCCATTGTTCTCAATGCTGCCTCACCGTTCCTGCCGCGGCTGGAGTTTAGTTTGAGGTCGCTTTTTTCCCATACCGGAATGGGTAGCCAAATCCTGTCTACGCGCCTCATGGATCTTCTGACGCGCATGTTTGAGAATTCGCAGGTCTCTCGCAAGCTCGGAGCCGCGGCTCTCGGAGGCTATAGTTATGCCAATCAGATCGGTTTTTTTGCTGCCAACGCCGTCGGCAACCCACTCTGGGCCAACCTCTACTACATTGCAATTAACCGATCGAAGGCTGAAGTCAGCGCGCACTATATTCATACTCATAGGATCTTTGCGCTGATTGTGTTTCCAGCCTCAACGGTCCTCGCGCTCGCCATGCCGGCGATCGTGCCAATGCTATTCGGTCACGAGTGGCTGGAAGCGATACCGTCGATTATGGTCATGGTGCTCGCTACGCCATTTGGAAACCTCGGCGCCTTCCAAACGGCGGTTCTTTTCGCCCAAAATCGCGGTGGGCTCGTCGTTACGGGCCTGGCGTTTGCAATGGTCTTTCGGATCCTCGTGGTTCTGCTCGCTTGGCCGCTCGGTATATTCGGCCTTTCGGTTGGTCTTGCCGCCACCAACGTACTTTACTTCATGGGTTCGATCATCTTCATCGCGCCGATCGTCGGAGCCCGGCGGCTATCGATCCTGCGCATGATCGCGTCTCCCCTTCTTGCGAGCGTCGCTTGCGGTGCTGTTTTTGCCGCGTTTTCCGGCCCTGAGGCGACCTTGCTTCGCCTTATAGGTGCGGGCGCTCTTTCCCTCCCGGTGTACGTCATGTGCCTGTTGCTACTTGATTTCCGTCTAGCAATATCTGACCTTAAGTCGCTCGCGGGGATCCTCGGCCCGAACGGCAAGCTGCCCGTGGCGCGCGTCGAGACGTGAAGAGTTGGCTGGCATTTCCGTAGGGCTCCTATTTCCCGCCGAGCCAGGCGCCGGTCAGCAGCAATCGCGAGCCCGTTTGCCCGCCTCTTCTTATCTGCGCTATATTGAAACTACGAAGCAAATCCTTAACCGGACCGGCGAATGCCTGTGTGTAGCCGCAATTCTATACTAAGAGCGCGCCAGCCGAGACGTTATGTCCTTGGAGCCGCCAGTCGTCGGCAGGGAGCTCGCCGAACCCCCACTCTTGCAGTGCGGCGAGCTCCGTCCAACGCTCCGCTGTTAACCAGTCTGGTTTAGAGAACCGGCCTACTCGGGTTCGTGAGCCCACTTCTAGCCGACGCGCGTTCGATTGGGCTTTCATTTTTGAGTCAGCCTCGACCAACGCGTTCTTAGCAGACCAGTTTCGATGCGAGCAAGGCGGCGAAAGAAGCGACACCGGATGATGCAGCCAGCGGCACCGCGGCTGTCGCCGCCGCTCTATCGCAAATCGTCGAGGCAGTCGTGCTCAACAGCAACAAAAGCCCGGCCCTAGCGCTTCTGCAGAACCCCTCCTCTGCTCAAGAGGACTTGGCCAAGCCGTATCTCACTGACGGCTGACCGGCGGGCAATCCGTTCCGGTGACCACTATGCCTTTAACCCGTCAGTGACGAGTTCACGCAACTCTGGATGACCCGGCTACGGCAGCCGAATTATGGAACTTCTTCCCGGCGCAAGGCCGCCGAATATTCCGTTTGGGCCGAGGAATACCTCTCGACATCAGGCGAATCCGGCTTGTGGCGCGGCGGACATCGCAGCGAGCAAATCAATTACCAGTTGGTCACGGAACCGTCCCGGCGCTTCAAATGCGGCGCTTCCCAGAACTCGAAGCTCTGCTTGGCGATCAGCTCCTCGTTGACCTCGACGCCAAGGCCGGGCGCATCGGACACCGGGTAGTGCGCGCCTTCGAGCCGCGGCTGGACCGGGAAGAAGTCCGAATTGTCGAAGCCGAGATGCGTTTCCGCCGGGACTTGCGCGCGTTTCGAGCCAGGAGAAGTTCGCAACCGCCGCGGAGAAATGGATGGTCGCCGCCGTGCAGACCGGCCCGAGCGGATTGTGCGGCATCATGTCGACGTAGTGGGTCTCGCTCCAGGCGGCGACCTTCATCGACTCCGTCAGGCCGCCGACATTGCAGACGTCGAGGCGATTGAACTGATGGATGTCGCGCTCGATATAGGGCTGGAACTGCCACTTCGAGGCGAACTCCTCGCCGATCGCGAAGGGAATGTCGGTCAGCCGGCGCAGCGCCTCGTAGGAGCTTCGGCGACTCGTCGCGGATCGGCTCCTCGAGGAAGTCGAGCGTGCCCGAGGGCATCTTCTGGCAGAAGCTTGCCGCTTCCGCGACGCTCAGGCGGTGGTGATAGTCGATGCCGAGAACGACGTCGCTCGCCGAGCGCCTCGCGCGCCTTGACGCACCATTTGGCCGTCGTGGCGATATGCTCGCGCGGCTCGTAGATCTCCTTGCTCTCATGACCGGAAGGAGAAAGCCGCATCGCCGTCCAGCCATGCTCGACCAGCATCTGCGCCTGCTCGATCATCTCCGGGCCGGGCTGCCGCGAAGGTCGTCGCGAAGGTCGGGATGCGGTCGCGCTGCTTGCCGCCGAGCAGCTCGTAGACCGGCACGCCGAGCGCCTTGCCCTTGATGTCGTGCAGCGCGATGTCGATGGCCGAAATCGCCGCCTGCAGCACGCGGCCGCCCTCGAAATACTGGCTGCGGTACATCTCCTGCCAGAGCGCGCCGATCTTGAACGGGTCGCGGCCGCGCAGGAACTCGGCGTAATGCTCGAGCGCGCCGACGACGGCCTTCTCGCGGCCGGAAAGACCGCTTTCGCCCCAGCCGAAAATGCCCTCGTCGGTCTCGACCTTGACGAGAAGCTGATTGCGGATGCCGACCTTGACGGCATAGCTCTTGATTGCTGTGATCTTCATCTCTTCCCCCTGATTACCAGTGCCACAGCGTGCCGTCTTCGAGACGGTTCACCGGCAGATAGGCGCGCTGGTAGGGATATTTGTCCGCAAGTTTCTCGTCGATATCGACGCCGTGGCCGATCGCCTCGCCCGGGATGCAGATAGCCGTCGGTCAGGCTCCAGGCGCTCGGGAAGACCTCGAGGATTTCCGGCAGATAGCCGGAATATTCCTGGATGCCGAAATTCGGGACCCAGAGGTCGAGATGCAGGTTGGCGCCGAGGCAGATCGGCGACATGTCCATCGCGCCGTGGCAGGCGGTGCGGACATTGTAGACGCTGGCGAAATCCATGATGCGCCGCAGCGCCGTGACGCCGCCGGCATGCACGTCGTCGTGCGGATATAGTCGATGAGCTGCTCCTCGATGAGCAGGCGCGCATCCCAGATCGTGTTGAACACCTCGCCGACGGCAAGCGGCGTCGTGGTGTGCTTGCGGATCAGGCGGAAGCCCTCCTGATGCTCGGCGGCAACCGTGTCCTCGAGCCAGAACAGGCGGTGCGAATTCGAGATCCTTGCCGAGCCGGGCCGCCTCGATCGGCGTCAGGCGGTGATGGCGTGTCGTGCAGGAGCTCGATGTCCCAGCCGTGGGCCTCGCGCACGGCCTCGAAGAGCTTCGGGCACGTAGCGCAGATATTTCGACGTCGACCAGGTTTCCTCGTGCGGGAACGCATCGTCGTGCGGCATTGTTGGTCACGGATTTCTTGCCGGTGCCATAGACATCCGGCAGGCCGGGAATGCCGACCTGCGACGCGGATCGCCTTGTAGCCCTGTTCCTTGCGCTTGCCGACCGCCTCGACGGCTTCGGCGATATCGCGTGCCCTGGGCGTGGGTGTAGCACAGCACCTTCTCGCGGCTCGCGCCGCCGAGAAGCTGGTAGAGCGGCATGTTGGCGGCCTTGGCCTTGATGTCCCAAAGTGCCGTGTCGATGCCGGCGATCGCCGCCATCGTCACCGGGCCGCGGCGCCAATAGGCGCCCTTGTAGAAATACTGCCAGATGTCCTCGATGCGGCGCGGATCGCGGCCGATCAGGCAGCGGGGCGAGATGATCCTCGAGATAGGCGACGACGGCCTTCTCGCGGCCGTTCAGCGTCGCGTCGCCGACGCCGGTCAGGCCCTCGTCGGTGAAGATCTTGACGGTGACGAAATTGCGCCCCGGCGAGCAGACAATGATTTTGACGTCGGTAATTTTCATCGGGACTTATCCGTTGGCTGAAACGATCGACGCGCTGGCGTCGTAGCGGAACCGGTTGTGGATGCGCCGATTGCGCGGGTCGGGATGGGGAATGGCGGAGAGCAGCGCGCGGGTATAGTCGTGCGCCGGATTGTTGACGACCTGATCGGTCTCGCCCGTCTCGACGATCTTGCCGCGATACATCACGGCGACGCGGTCGCACATGTAGCGGATCACCGACATGTCGTGCGAGATGAAGACATAGGAGAGACCGAGCTCGTCCTGCAGCTTCATCATCAGGTCGAGCATCTGCGAGCGCAGCGAGACGTCGAGCGCCGAGGTCGCCTCGTCGGCGACGATGAGCCGCGGCTTGACAGCGATCGCCCGGGCAATGCCGATGCGCTGGCGCTGGCCGCCGGAAAAGGCGTGCGGATAGCGCTCGCGCCAGGCGGGCTCGAGGCCGACCTGCTGCATGAGCTCGGCGACACGATCGTCCAGCGCCCTGCCCTTCATGCCGGCAAGCTTCAACGGCTCGGCGATGATCTGGCCGACGGTCTTGCGCGGGCTGAGCGAACCGACCGGATCCTGGAAGATCATCCGGATGTCGCGGCGGATATCCTTGCAGCGTCGCCTTGTCGGCGGTGCGGATATCGACCGTGCTGCCGTCGGCGCGGCGATAATCGCATGGCACCGGCCTGCGGATCATAGATGCGCAGCAGGCAGCGGCCCATCGTCGTCTTGCCGGAGCCGGATTCGCCGACGATGCCGAGCGTCTCGCCGGGGCGGACGATCAGCGACACGTCATCGACGGCCTTGAGGCCGGACGGGAAGGTCAGCGACAGGTTCTTCACGTCGAGCAGCGGCGGCGTCTCGGCAGGGATTTCCGGCCGCGTCAGGCGAATCTCCGCCTTCTTCTCCAGCCTGACGACGGAGCCGATCAGGCCGGCGCGTATAATCGTCCTGCGGCGCGTGGAAAATCTGCTCGACCGGCCCGTGCTCCATCACCTTGCCGCGATACATGACCAGCACCTCGTCGGCGATCTCGGCGACGACGCCCATGTCGTGGGTGATGAAGAGCACCGCCATGCCGTGGCTCTGCTGCAGCCGCTTGATGAGGTCGAGGATCTCGGCCTGGGTCGTCACGTCGAGTGCGGTCGTCGGCTCGTCGGCGATCAGAACCGGCGGATTGCAGGCAAGCGCCATGGCGATCATCACGCGCTGGCGCATGCCGCCGGAGAACTCGAAGGTGTAGCGGTCGATCGCCGTTTCCGGGCGCGGGATTTCGACCTGCCGCAGCAGTTCCAGGACGCGCTCGCGCTGCTCCTTGCTGCGGCATGCCGAAATGGATGCGCAGCGCCTCGCCGATCTGGGTGCCGATGCGGTGGACCGGCGACAGCGAACTCATCGGCTCCTGGAAGATCATGGCGATCTCCTTGCCGCGCACGCTGCGGATGTCCTTGCCGCGCGGATCGAGCTTGGCGAGATCGGTCGTGGAGCCGTCGGCGCGGTCAGCACGATCGAGCCGCCGTCGATGCGGCCGGGCCGGTCGACGATCTGCAGGATCGAGCGGGCCGTCACCGATTTGCCGGAGCCGGATTCGCCGACGACGCAGAGCGTCTTGCCGCGCTGCAGCTCGAAGGAGACGCCGTCGACGGCCTTGAACGAGGCCCGTGCGCGTCGGGAAATAGGTCTTGAGATCCTTGACCTTGAGGATCGTGTCGTTGGTCATGCTCATGACACCGACTCGTAGGGATCTGCGGCATCGCGGAGACCGTCGCCGAGGAAATTGAGGGAGAGCACCGAAATGACGATCGCGGCGGCCGGGGTGAAGAGCAGCCAGGGCGCCTGGCTGACGGCGCGGATGTTCTGCGCCTCCTGCAGGAGCACGCCCCAGGAGATGATCGGCGGCTGCAGGCCGATGCCGAGGAAGGACAGCGCCGTCTCGGCGAGGATCATCGACGGGATCGCCAGCGTCAGCGTCGCGATGATGTGGCTCATGAAGGACGGCACCAGATGGTGGAAGATGATGCCGATCTCGCTCATGCCGTCGAGACGGGCGGCGGTGACGAAATCCTCGTTGCGCAGCGACAGGAACTTGCCGCGCACTTCCCGCGCAAGGCTCGTCCAGCCGATCAGCGAGACGATGAGCGTGATGACGAAATAGGTGCGGAGCGGCGGCCAGCCGACGGGGATGGCGGCAGCAAGGCCCATCCAGAGCGGAATGGTCGGGATCGAGCGCAGGAGCTCGATGAAGCGCTGGATGGCAAGGTCCGTCCAGCCGCCGAAGAAGCCGGAAATGCCGCCGATCGTAACGCCGAGGATCAGGCTCATGAAGACGCCGACGAGGCCGATCGACAGCGAAATCTTGCGCGCCGTGGACGACACGGGAGAAGATGTCGCGGCCGAGGCGGTCGGCGCCGAAGATATACAGGCTGTCGCCGGGCTTGCGGATCGGTGAGGCCGAAGAGCTTGGTCTGCATCGGGAATGAAGCCGAGCAGCATGATAGGGCTCGGACGGCACGAAGAAGCCGACGGAAATCGGCTTTGTCGGATCGGGCGACGAATTCGCGGCGCATCGACTCGGTGTTCAGCGTCATCGTCAGCTGATCGACATGCGGCCGGAACGAGCCGTCGAGCATCAGCGAGAGGCCCTGCGGCGGCGCATAGGTGAAGCGCGCATTGGTCGCGTTCGGATCGAAGGGCGCGATGAAATCGGCGAAGGCCGCGACGAGATACATGAAGCACGATGACGACGAGGCTGACGAGCGCGATCTTGTGCTTCTTGAACTTCAGCCAGAACAGCTGCCACTGGCCGGCAACGGCGATGTCCTTGCCGCGCAGGTCGAGCGATGGGCCGGTTTCCGGCGGGAGGTTGGTGATATCTGTCATTGGAACCGGATCCGCGGGTCAGTGATGGCGAGCAGGATGTCCGAGATCAGCGTGCCGATGATGGTCAGCACGGAAATCAGCAGGATGAGCGAGCCGGCGAGATACATGTCCTGGCGCAAGCAGCGCGCGCAGCAGCAGCGGCCCGGTCGTCGGCAGGCTCATGACGACCGAGACGATGATCTCGCCGGAGATGACGGCGGGCAGGATCCAGCCGAGCGTCGAGATCAGCGGGTTGAGCGCGAGGCGCACCGGGTAGCGGATGCAGCAGCTCGAACTCCGACATGCCCTTGGCGCGCGCCGTGGTGACATAGGGCTTCGAGAGTTCGTCGAGCAGGTTGGCGCGCATGATGCGCACGAGTGCGGCGAGCGACCCGAGGCCGATGACGATGACCGGCAGCCAGACATGCTGCGCGAAGTCGAGAAGCTTCCCGAAGCTCCAGGGCGCGTCGACATAGTCCGGCGAGAACAGCCCGCCGACGCTCTGCCCGAAATAGGCCGACATGACGTACATCGGCCGAAAGCGCCATCAGGAAGTCGGGCACGGCAAGGAAGAAGAAGGCGAGGAAGGTCGCCGAATAATCGGAGATCGAATATTGGCGCACGGCCGAAAGGATGCCGATCGGGATGGCGATCGCCCAGACGAAGCAGAGCGTCAGGAACGAAAGCAGCAGCGAGAAGCCGAGGCGGCCCCAGATGAGTTCGGTCACCGGCTTGCCGAGTTCGAACGAGATGCCGAAATCGCCGTGCAGGAGGATGCCGGCGATCCACTTGTAGTACTGGAAGTAGATCGGCTGATCGAGGCCGTAGCGCTCGCGCATGGCGGCGACCGTTCCCGCTTCCACGGCACCACCCTGGCTTGCCCAGTCGGCCATCAGCGTCGTGAGGTAGTCGCCCGGCGGCAGCTGGATGATGATGAAGGCGATGATGGAGACGGCAAAGAGTGTCGGGATCGCGAAGATCAGCCGCTTGGCGATAAAACGGAGCATGATACCTGACCGTTCGATTGGATCGAAGGGGCGGCCGGCGGGAAACGTGTCCCCACCGGCCCCGGGAGGAGCTTAATTGGCCGGCTTGTCGAAATACCACTGGGTCAGCGTCGGCGCCGGATGCCAGAGGTTGCCGGTGATCGGGATGCCGTGACGACGTTCTTCAGGTTCTTCGACACCATCATGTATTTCGGCATGGGGCGCGAAATGCCGATGTTGAGGAAGTTGTCGGCCGACAGATTGAGGAATTCCTTCATCTTCTCGCGGCGATCGTCGTCGTTGACGGCGGCGTTGACCTTGTCGTAGGCGGCCATCAGCGCCTTGATCTCGGCCGGCGGCTCTTCGCCCGTCGCATGGTTCGACATACCATTCGCTCCACTTCATGGCGAAGAAGATGTCGGCCTTCTGGAACGGCATGTAGCAGCGCGGATCGGTATAGACTTCCGAAAGGCCGCCGACGCAGTTCCAGATATAGGCGTCCTGCTCGTTCGCAGCCCACATCGTGTTGAGGCGGGCGCGGTCGGTCGTGCGCAGCTGGATGTCGATGCCGACGTCCTTGGCGTATTTCTGCACCATCTGCATGACGTCCGGATAGGATAGACCGAAGACGTCAGCCACCATGAAGTTGATGGTGAAGCGCTTGCCCGTCTCGTCGAGACGGAAGCCTTCGGCATCCTTCTTCGGCATGATCTTGTCGAGCATCGTCGTTGGAGGTCTTCGGATCGAACTCGGTGTACTGCGTCGCCTCGCGCTCGTTGAAGAGCTCATGCTCGGGCTGCGGCGCCACCTGCGCCGGAGCGCCCTGCCCGACATAGACGAGATCGATGATCTCCTGACGGTTGATCGCGTGGCTGAGCGCGATGCGGAAATCCTTGTTCTGGAAGATCTTCCGCTTCGTCGTCGTCGGTGGAGTTGAGGTTGAGCAGGATGACGGCGTCGTTGGCCGGCAGGTCCTTCACGTCGACGAAACGGTAGTTGCCTGTTTCCTGGCCGTCGAAGAGCACGGACTTGAACGTCGAGTTGTTGATGTGGCGGAAGGCGAAATCGAACTCGCCGGAGGTCATCTTCAGCGCCATCAGCTGCGGATCGTCGAGCTTTGCCCAGGTGATGCCGTCGATATAGGGCAGCTGGTTGCCGTCCGGATCGACCTTCCAGTAGTAGGGATTGCGGGTCGCGACGACGCGCTCGCTGTCGGCGTAGGGCACGGTCAGGATCCACGGGATTGAGCGTCGGCAGGTCGAGGTTCTGCCAGAACGGCGGCTGGAAGGTCAGCGAGACCTTGGAATTGAACAGCGCGACCCAGTCGCCGGCAGCCGGATTGGCCTTCAGAAGCGCCGGAATGCCATCCTTGTTGTACTTCTCGTGGAACTGCTTGAGGTAGTGCTTCGGGTAGATGACCGGCAGATGGCCCTGGCCGTAGGCGAGCTGCTGCAGGAAGAGGCCGTAGGGCGAATCGAACTTGAACTCGACCGGTCAGGTCGTCGATCTTGCGTGACCTTGACCGGCTTGCCGGCGACGGTGAAGGTCGGGTTCTTGGCCGGCGACAGCGCGTCGTTCATGAACACGTCTTCGTACCAGAACATGATGTCATCGGCGGTGAAGGGCTGCGCCGTCGCTCCACTTCAGGCCCTTGCGCAGCTTGAACGTGTAGGTCGTGGCGTCGTCGGATGCCGTGACCTCCTCGGCCAGCGACGGCATGACCTTCTTCCACTGCGGATCCCAGCGCACGAGAAGCTCGTTGGCGATGGTGCGCGTCAGATTGTACTGGTCGCCATTGGCAAGGATCGTCGTGCGCAGCGTGCCGCCGTACTTGCCGACACCGTCGACCATCGTCTCGACGTAAGGATGCTCCGGAAGGCGCTCGGCAACGGCGGGCAGCTTGCCGGCCTTCACCTGCTCGTCGAGCATCGGCGCCTGCTTGTAGTCCGCCGCCCAAGCCGGGACCATCGAACCCAAGAGCGCGGCACCCAACAGCCCCGTCGACACGACGAGGCCACGCAGCTTCTGCTGGTAACCCATATTTTCTCCTCCTGATTGCCGGCCCTCTCCGGTCTCCTCCATAACGAAAGCCGCGACGGCATTCGTGTTGAACGAAAACTTTCAGATCGTACATTCTTTGTCAATATCAATGTATAAAATGAAACTTGTTTGCTCTTGGCAAACACCAGGAAATTGTATTAAAGCAAGTCTCATGAGCACGATAACGAACATGCAGCAGACCGCGCCGGAAGGTGACGAGTCGACCGAAGAAGCTGGCGCGTCCATCTACGAGCGCCTGCGCGACGACATCATCCATGGCCGCGTGAAGGCCAATGAGCGGCTGAAGGTTGCCGAGCTTGCAACACGCATGGGTACGTCGACCAACCCGGTGCGCGAGGCGCTGCAGCAGCTGCGCGGCGAGGGTTTCGTCATTATGACGCCGAACCGTGGCGCCCGCGTTCGACCGATCGACGAGGACTTCGTTCGCGACATCTGCGAGATCGAGGTGTTGATCGAACCGGCCCTCACCCGCTGGTTCGTCGGCATCGTCACCAAGGCCGACATCGAAGAGCTGGAGCGGATCCAGGCGGAGATCGAGGAGCTGAACTTCGCGCGACGAGATGAAGCATTCCAATCTCGACCTGCAGTTTCCACCAGTTGATGTACGATCGACACTACAATCGACATGCGGTCGATCTCTGGGTTCGCCACCGCCAAATCCTCTGGGCGATCAGTCGCGGCTTTCCGACATCGCTTAGCCGTCAGTCGAACGTGCTGGACGAGCACCGCGAACTCATCGGCTGCATCAAGGCGCAAGATGCCGAAGGCGCGGCACGCGCCATCGGCCGCCATGTCGAGGGCTCCGGCCGTCACATCATCGAGCGGATGCGTTTCGAGCGACGGTCAACGTCGTGATATCTCTTTGCAACAGGCGTTGAACCTGCCGTTAGCAAGAACTGGGCGTTCAGAAATCGGGGAATGCGCCGCAATCGCAAACTTGCCGCTCGTAATCGTTACGAGCTTGCGTCGCCCAAATCTCATCGGCCGAGCAGATTTCTCTCGACAGTAATCAGATGCGCATACATCGCGGCCCTGGCCGCTTCCGGGTCGCGTTGCATGAGGGCATTAAGGATAGAAGCATGCTCTTTGCAATAAACCTGTCGCCGCTCTTCGGAAAATGATCGCTTCTTCATCTCGAACCAGAGGGGCTGATTTCTCAAAATCCGCATAACGTTATGAATTTCTTTGAGGAAATCATTCCGGGAGCACGCAAAGATGCGGTTGTGAAACTCCGCGTCCCAATGCTCGAAAGCGGGCATATCGACGCTATTCACCGCCATCTGATGCGCCTCGCGCACCGCAGCCAGTTCGCTTGCGCTTGCATTCGTCGCCGCGAACTGGGCAGCAGACGGCTCCAGCAGGAGCCGAATTTCCATCATATCCGCCGGGCTTGTTCCCTCCATGCGCGAAACGGCCTTTGCCAAGGAGTCGGCATTCTCCGGCTGCAGGAATGTACCACGGCCAGTTTGACGCGACACCGTGCCCTCTCCCTCGAGCAGGCTCACCGCTTTTCGGATGGTGTTGCGGGCCGCCCCGAATTCGCGCGCCAGGTCCCTCTCCGGCGGCATGCGTCCAATGTCAGCCCACTCTCCCGACAATATGCGTTTTCGCAAAACGCCTGCGATGTCCTGGGCAAGCAGTCTGGGCATATTCCAACTATCCAAATATAAGCCAACGTGAACCACAATTAGCGATTCACCTCGCTGGATGCTAGTCTTTTTTTAACCTGGAAGGAAGGAGAGAGGCTCAGGATTCAAAGTCAACAGTTGTCTTCATTTTCCAGAACGGCAATTTGAATATGACGGATAGCGATTGTGATATCCAATTAAACTATTGATTACGAATGGAACATTTCTGCGGCACTTCTCTACTTCCCGGTCGGCAGCACGCAGAAGCGCCCATGATTTCTTCTCGTGAAAAACAAAGTCAACAAAAACGCCTCGAGCCCACTTGCGTTGTAAACCAAACATGACTACTTTGGTTCAAAATTATACTGATATGGTCCACAATTGGTTCATTTGAGGGAACAATGAAAATCGCTACTTTTAGCCTCGCAGGCGAGCGCCGCGTCGGAATCGTCGATGTGGATCGCGGCGAAATTCGTCCATTTGAACTTTCAGTTGAGCTAGGACGTTCCGGGCTTTTGTCCATTATCGATCGTGGCGATGCCGATCTCCCAAGCACACTTTCTCCAATCCCACTGAGCCAGGTCGAGATTGAGGCCCCTATTCCATTGCCTCGCCGGAATATCTTCTGCGTCGGCAAGAATTACTACGATCACGCGCATGAATTCGCCAAGAGCGGCTTCAACTCGAGCGCAGCCGCCGGCGCCATTCCCAAAGAGCCGATCATTTTCTCGAAGCTTCCCGAGACTGTCGTTCCCAACCACGCCAACGTCATTATCGATCCGAAGGTGTCCACGGCGATCGACTACGAGGCCGAACTGGCCGTTATCATCGGAAGATCCGGGCGCAGCATTTCGAAGGACGAGGTCTTCGACCATATTTGGGGCTACACCATCATCAACGATGTGACCGCTCGCGACCTGCAGGGCAAGTACAGCCAATGGCTGATCGGCAAGTCGCAGGATACCTTCTGCCCGATGGGCCCCTGGGCTGTCACTCGCGACGAAATCGATATCACTACGGCAGGCATTCGCTGCTACGTGAACAAGGAACTCCGCCAAGATTCCAAGATCGCACAACTCATCTTCGACATTCCGACCCTGATTTCCACGCTCTCCCAAGGCATCACGCTAAAGGCGGGCGATATCATTGCAACGGGCACACCCGCCGGTGTCGGTATCGGATTCAACCCGCCGAAATATCTGAGGGCCGGCGATGTCGTCCGCGTCGAGATCGATGGCATCGGTGCATTGGAAAATCGGTTTGCGGAGGCAGCGTAATGGCAAGCTCGCTGGCTGAAGATGTCGTCTTCGACTGCGCTGGGTCCGGCGATGCGGTCGTGATGGTTCACGGCTTGGGCGGATCATCGAACACGTTCCAGCCCCTGATGCCCGCACTGCGAAACTTTGCTGTCTATCGTCCGGACATGCCCGGCTCGGGACGTTCTCCGGTTCCCTTGGAGAACCAGTCCATAGCCTCGTTCGCCCAAGCGATCGTGAATGGCTTGAAAACGCTGGGCGTCGAGCGGGCGCATTTCGTCGGACATTCCCTCGGAACATTGGTCTGCCAGCATATTGCGATCGAGCATCCCACGATTGTTCGTTCGTTGGCTCTGTTCGGCGCGTTGACAGAGCCGCCGGAGCCGGCTCGCAAGGGCTTGATCGAGCGTGCCAGGATGGCTCGCGCGGGGCAGATGAATGTCATCGCGGACCAGATTATCGCCAACACGCTTTCGCCCTGCACGCATGCTTCGAAGCCCGAGGTCGTGGCATACGTCCGTAAATCGATAATGCGGCAGAACCCGGAAGGCTACGCGAAGTCCTGCGAGGCGCTCTCGAAGGCGGCAGCGTACGCAGTCGAAAACATCAACGTACCGACCCTTTTGGTAGCTGGAGACACCGATCCCGTTGCCCCACCAAGCATGTCGACGGGACTGAGGGACCGAATACCGGATGCTTCACTGACCGTGATGGAGCGTTGTGGGCATTGGATTACCCTCGAAAAGGCACAGGAGAGCAGCCGCAAGCTGTCAGACTTTTTGCAGACGCATATGAACTGAACCGAACGCAAGACTGGGATGGCCGGGGACGGAGCGGCCAGATCAGGGGAGGAAAAAATTGGCAATTGAAACGTCTTGGAACGGCAGCGGGTCCAATGGAACGCTGTTCACGAATGTCCGCATCCTCGATGCAACCGGCGAGTATCCCTATACGGGCGAGGTCCTCATCCAGGGGAACCGGATCAAGCAGATCACCAAGGGTTCGTCGCGCTTTGGCGGCGGCCAGACATCTTACGGCTCCGGCATCACCGTCATCGACGGCATGGGCGCGACGCTGATGCCCGGCCTGATCGATGCCCACCTGCATCTCTCCTGGAACAACGCCCCCGGCATTGACCCTATCCAGATGATGGAAGTCGAGGAACACATGCTGGTGACCATGGAAATGGCCAAGCTCGTGCTCGATGCCGGCTTCACCGGCGGCCGAGGCGCCGCGGCCGCCAAGCCGCGTCTGGATGTCGTCGCCAAGCGCTTCATCAATGAAGGCCGCTTTCCCGGTCCCCGCTATCTTGCGGCCGGTCCGGAAATCACCACCGTCGGCGGTTTGGGCGATTCCGCGCCGTCTCACATCCCGCATGAAGGCTTGAACTTGGGCATCGTCGTATCCGGTCCGGAACAGGTGCGCCGCACCGTCCGCACCCTGATCAAATACGGTGTCAACTCGATCAAGCTCAACCTCTCGGGCGAGGAGATCACCGGCATGGGCGCTGAGGAAACGCCAATGGCGGAGGAAGAGGTGGCGATGGCCGTCTCCGAAGCCAGGTGCCGCAACAAGGTCGTCTCGGCGCATGCCCGCTCGTCCGGATCGGTCAAGCAGTGCATCCGTCATGGCGTCCAGAACATCTATCATGCCTCGTTCGCCGACAATGAAGCGCTCGACATGCTGGAAGCGGTCAAGGACAAGCACTTCGTCGCGCCCGGCATCGCGTGGCTGATCAACACGGCCCGGCATGCCGAGGAATGGGGCATAAAGCCTGGCTCGCGTGTCGCAGAGCTTTACGAGCGCGAGCTCGAAATGTGCGTCGAGACGATGAAGAAGATGCACCGCCGCGGCATCCGCATCTGCATCGGCGGCGACTACGGCTTCGCCTGGACGCCGCAGGGCACCAACGCCAAGGACATACAGACCTTCGTCGAAATGCTGGGCTTCTCGCCGATGGAGGCCATCCTCGCCGCGACCAAATATGGCGGCGAGATCATGTGCATGGGCGATGAGCTCGGCATGATCAAGGAAGGCTATCTCGCTGACCTGATCCTGGTCGACGGCGATCCGCTCGCCGATGTCCGCATCCTGCAGGACAAGAACCGGCTGCTGGCGATCATGGCCAACGGCAAGTTCCACAAGGCTCCGCAGATGAACGAGCAGCGCCGGCGGTTGACCGCATGACCGCGCCCGTTCAGCCGGCAGGTTCGAACGATCTCGCTTCCGGCCCGATCAGCGGCCGGCAGGCCTGGATCGTCGTCTGCCTGCTGATTGCGGCCCTGCTCGCCTGGCTGATCTTCGGCATCTGGCCAGCATGGCTGAATTCGATCCTGATTTCCAAGAAGGCCTTCGTCAGCGCCATCCTGAACGGGTTGACGCTGGCAGGCCTCTACTTCCTGGTGGCGAGTGGCTTCACATTGGTCTTCGGACTCATGCGTAACGTCAATCTCGCGCACGGCTCGCTCTATCTCCTCGGCGCCTATGTCGGCTACGAGGTCTCGACCCGCACCGGCTATTGGCTGCTCGGCGTCGCCGCCGGTTTTCTCGTCGCTGGCGGTGGTTGGCGTGCTGATGCAGGTCCTCGTCTTTCGAAAACTCGAGGGCGATGATCTCCGTCAGACGCTGGTGACGATCGGCATTTCCATCGTCGCCGCTGACCTGATGCAGGCCGTCTGGGGCGGCACCACCTATCAGTTCCAGCTGCCCGACTGGCTGGGTGGTGCCTTGACGCTGCCGATCGTCACGGCCGTCAAATCGAACGGCACCGCCGTGTTCCTCTCCTATCCGCTCTACCGCATGCTGGTGCTGGCGGCCGCGATTGTCATCGGCATCCTGCTCTGGCTGATGCTCAACCGCACCCGCGTCGGCATGATGATCCGCGCCGGTGTCGACGACAGGGCGATGTTGTCGGCCTCGGGTGTCAATGTGCATGTGGTGTTCGCCATCGTCTTCGCGCTCGGCGCCGGGCTCGCCGGTTTTGCCGGCGTCGTCGGCGGCTCGGTTCTCTCGGTCGCGCCCGGCGAGGACGTGCGCTACCTGCTCGCCTCCCTCGTCGTCGTCATCGTCGGCGGCATGGGTTCGATCACCGGCGCGGCGATCGGCGCGCTGCTGATCGGCCTCGCCGAGCAGATCGGGCTGATATATTTCCCAACTTACGGCGTGGTTCTGACCTTCATCATCATGGTGGTAACGCTGGCGATCCGTCCGCAGGGCATTATGGGGAAAGCCAGATGACCGACCGCGGCATGGAAAAGTTCGGCAATCCCGCGCCCGGCTGGGTGGAGCGCGTCGATATCGGCCACGTGCTCCTCCTGATCGCACTGGTGCTCTATCCGCTGGTGGCATCGGACTTCTTCCTCACCCAGATCGGCGCCTATTCGCTGATCCTACGGAATGCTGGCGCTATCGCTGATGATGCTTGCGGGCTATGGCGGCATGATCAGCCTCGCGCAGATCACAACCGCCGGCATTGCCTGCTATACGGTGGCGGTGTTTGGGACCAATAATACCGGCGTGCTGGGCTTCGGCTGGCCCTGGTGGCTTACGGTTCCGGTGGCCGTTCTATTTGCGGCGATCATCTCGGCACTGATCGGCTGGATCTCGGTGCGGACGACGGGCATCTATACGATCATGATCACGCTGGCGATCGCGACCGCGATGTTCTACTTCGCCCAGCAAAACTATTCTATCTTCAACGGCCATTCCGGCTTTTCGGGCATAAGGGCGCCGGAGTTCTGGGGCGTCTACTGGCGCGATCCCGTTCCGTTCTACTATCTCTGCCTCGGCGTGGCGGCGCTCGCCTATCTTGCCGTCTTCTACGGCAGCAAGACCACTTTCGGGCTGACGTTGCAGGCAACGCGCGACAACCAGCGCCGGATGCACGCCATCGGCTACCATGTCGTCGCCCACAAGGTGTTCGCCTGGTTCCTGTCCGGCATCATCGCAGGGTTCGGCGGCGTGCTGCTCGTCTGGTTCAACGGCCGCATGTCGCCGGGCACCATCGATGTCGGCGCGGCCATCGACGTGCTGATCATCGCCGTGATCGGCGGCATCCGCCATCCGATCGGGCCGTTCATCGGCGCCGTCGTCGTCATCCTGCTGCAGACATTCGCGATCGACCTGGTCGGCGCCGAGCGGTTCAACACGCTGATCGGCTTCGTGTTCCTTGTCATCGTGTTCGTCTCTCCAGACGGCATTCTTGGGCTGTGGAGGAAATTTGCGACCTCGAATGGCGCAGGAGTCTCTCCGCCCCGGCCACTAGCGGGACGGTCATATGCGATCCGAATTCACCAAGGGAGGAAATAATGGGAATTCATAGACGCGCACTTCTTGCTTTGACACTGGCGACGGTGCTGGTTTCTCCGACGCTGGCTCTGGCCGAGGATACGATTAAGATCGGCCTGCTGGCCACGTTCGAGGGTCCGTTCACCGTGCTCGGGGAGGACGGCCAGCGCGGCGCGATGACGGCCATCGACGAAGTCAAGGGCATGGTTGCCGGCAAGAAGATCGAGATCGTAAAGGGCTCCTCCGATGCCTCGCCAGACAGCGCAGCACGGGCGGTCCGCAAGCTCGTCGAGCAGGATGGCGTCAACATCGTTGTCGGCCCGCTCTCGGGCGATGAAGGCCTCGCGGTCAAGGAATATGCCAAGACCAAGCCGGATGTCACCTTCCTCAACGGTTCCTCGGCCGCGCAGGACACCACGCTGCGCGACCCGGCGCCGAACTTCTTCCGCTTCTCGACGGACGGCGCGCAGTGGATGGCCGGCCTCGGCACCTACGCCTTCAACGACAAGGGCTACAAGACGGTGGCAACCGTAGCGGAAGACTATTCCTTCCCCTATACGCAGGTCATGGGCTTCATGGCCGAGTTCTGCAAGGCGGGCGGCCATGTCCCGTCGAAGTCCTGGGTGCCGATCGGAAACAAGGACTTCTCCTCCGTCATCGCAGCGATCCCGGATGACGTCGACGCGATCTATGTCGCGCTCGGCGGTGCCGACGCGGTCAACTTCCTGACCCAGTACCAGCAGGCCGGCGGTACAGCGCCGCTGATCGGCGGCTCGATCACTGTCGACCAGACGGTGCTGACGTCCAAAGGCAAGCTGCAGGACGTGCTCGTCGGCACGCCGAGCGCCGGACCGACCGCCGACACGAACGATGCGCCGGCATGGAAGGCGTTCGTCGCAGCCTATGAGAAGCAGCCGGGCGCGTTCCCCTCGCCGTCGCTGTTCGCGCATGCCTACTACGTCGACATGAAGGCGGCACTGCTCGCACTCGACAAGGTCGGCGGCGACGTCTCCGACGGCGGCAAGAAGTTCCGCGACGCGCTGTCGGCGCTGTCCTTCGACACGCCGACCGGCAAGGTCTCGCTGGACAAGAACCGTAACGGCATCGCCGACATCTTTCTGACCGAAGTCTCGGCGGGCGCCGACGGCACGCTGCTCAACAAGCTCATCAAGGTCGTGCCGCAGGTCAACCAGACGCTCGGAATTCCGGAAAAGGATTTCCTGGCGCTGGGTGCGGTCGGCCGCGACAATCCGAGCTGCCCGTAAGCATAGCCTAAAGCATACGCATCGAGGACCCCCACCAGTGGCAGAGACTAGCGTCGCATCACGTTTGCAGGACACCGGCGCCTATGCGCTGGAGCTTGAAGGCATCGCACGTCATTTCGGGGCACTGGTGGCCCTTTCGGGGATAAACATGAGGATCGCGGCCGGCGAACGGCGCGCGGTCCTCGGATCGAACGGCGCCGGCAAGACCACATTGTTCAACGCCATCACCGGCGACTTTCTGCCGACCAAGGGCTCCATCCGTTTCTTCGGCGAGGATATCACCGATCTGCCGCCGCATGAGCGCATCCGCCGCGGCCTGCGCCGCACCTACCAGATCTCGCAGCTTTTCGGCGGCTTGAGCGTGCTGGAAAACATCTATCTTGCCTGCCGCGGCGTATCGCGGAAGCGGTTCTCGCTGACCCGGCCGAGCGATCGCGATGTCAACATGGCGCAAGCCATATCCATTTTGCATGCCGTGCATCTCGAGCCGTTCCGCGAAACGCTGGTGCGCGAGCTGAGCCACGGCCAGCAGCGCCAGCTTGAAATCGCCATGGCGCTCGCCGGCGCGCCACGTTTCATCCTGTTCGACGAGCCCGCCGCCGGCTTGTCGCCGACCGAACGCCGCGACCTGATCGCCATCCTGAACGCGCTGCCGAAACACATAGGCTACATCATCATCGAGCACGATCTCGACGTGGCGCTGCGCGTGTCGGAATTCGTGTCGATGATGCACAATGGCCGGTTGTTCAAGGAAGGCACGCCGCGCGAGATCGAAAACGATCCGGAGGTGCAGGAAATCTATCTCGGAGGAAAGCATGGCTGAGCGCATTGCTGAACGCGGGGCCAAACCCGTCCTCCGCATCGACGACCTGCAGGTCTATTATGGCGAGAGTCCACGCGCTGCAGGGAGTGTCCCTGTCGCTCGATGCCGGCGTGCTCTCCGTTGTCGGCCGCAACGGCATGGGCAAGACCACCCTCTGCAACACGATCACCGGCCTGAAGCGTGCCCGCGGCGGCAGTATCCGCCTTAACGGCCGCGAGATTTCCAGCCTCGAACCGCATGAGATCCACCGCCTGGGCGTCGGCTATGTGCCGCAGGGCCGCCGCACCTGGGCGAGCCTGACGGTCGACGAACACTTGCGCTTGATCGCCGGCAATCGGCGCGATGCCTCCTGGACGGTCGAGCGCATCTACCAGACCTTCCCGCGGCTGGCCGAGCGCAAATCGAATGGCGGCTCCCAGCTTTCCGGCGGCGAACAGCAGATGCTGGCGATTTCCCGCGCGCTGCTCAGCGATCCGAAACTGCTGGTCATGGACGAGCCGACCGAGGGCCTGGCCCCGGTGATCGTCGAGCAGGTCGAGCGCATGCTCGTCAGCCTCGCCGAGGAAGGCGAGATGAGCATTCTTGTGATCGAGCAGAATATCGGCGTCGCCACCGCCGTCGCGGACCGCGTGGCGATCATGGTCAACGGCCGCATCAACCGGCTGATGGAGGCCAAGGCGCTCGCCAACGACCGCGAACTGCAACAGCGCCTGCTCGGCGTCGGCCGGCATTCGGAAGAGGAGCCGGCGCCCGCCGCAGTCGCCGCCGCAGAGGAACAGCTCGACGCGCGTCTACACGATTTCCCGCGGCAGTGCCGATACCGCCGAGCCGTCGCAAAACGGCGTCTACCGGCCGGTCACCTCCCTGCCGAACCGCTGGAACCTGCCGGCCACCTCGCTCCGGCAGGAATTGGTCACGCAGTCCACCCCTCAGGAAGACCATACACGCGTTTTCCAGATGCCGTTCAGCGAGCGGATCGGCCGCACCGTCCTGGTCGCCGGCACCTTCGACACGAAGGGAAAGGAACTGCGCTACATCGTCGAGCGGCTGCGCGGTCTTGGCATTCAGACGCGCACCGTCGATCTTTCGACCTCCGGCAAGCCCTCGATCGCCGAGGTCAGCGCGCATGCAGGTCGCGAGCATGCATCCCGCGCGGCACGTCGGAAGTCTTCTCCGATGACCGCGGCCGGTCCGTCGCCGCCATGGCCGAGGCCTTCGCCGCGCTGGATCGCCCGCGAGCGCGGCATCGGCGGCGTCATCTCCGCCGGCGGCTCGGGAGGCACGGTGCTCGCCACCGCCGGCATGCGGGCGCTGCCGGTCGGCATCCCGAAGATCATGGTCTCGACCGTCACCTCGGGCGATGTCGGCCGCTATGTCGGCGGCACCGACATCATGATGTTCAACTCCGTCGCCGATGTGCAGGGGCTGAATTCGATCACTGAACAGGTACTGGGCAATGCCGCGCATGCCTGGCCGGCATGGTGGCGCAATTGCCGACCGCCGAGGCCCGGGAAGCCAAACGCAAACTGGCGCGCCCGGCGATCGGCATCACCATGTTCGGCGTGACGACGCCGTGCGTGCAAGCCGTCACCCGCAAACTCGACGCCGAATACGATTGCCTCGTCTTTCACGCCACCGGAACCGGCGGCCGGGCGATGGAGAAGCTCGGCGATTCCCGGCTTCTCGCCGGCTTCCTCGATATCACCACGACCGAGGTCGCCGACATGATCGTTGGCGGCGTATTCGCAGCCGATCATGACCGCTTCGGCGCACCGATCCGCACCGGCCTGCCCTATGTCGGTTCCGTCGGCGCGCTCGACATGGTCAATTTCGGTCCGCGCGAAACAGTGCCGGAGAAATTCCGCAGCCGCAAATTCGTCA
Organism: uncultured Alphaproteobacteria bacterium; assembly: GCA_963838565.1. Classification (GTDB taxonomy): domain Bacteria; phylum Pseudomonadota; class Alphaproteobacteria; order Rhizobiales; family Rhizobiaceae; genus Rhizobium. Next base: position 80,235 of record CAWIRO010000006.1, on the reverse strand, counting down.
TCCACAACCCGAACGTGACACTGATGCGCACGACCCGCGACGAGAACCGCGCGATCGGCGAATGGATCGGCGCGCGGCTCAACGAGATGAACGGGCCGGTCCGCTTCCTGCTGCCCGAAGGCGGCGTTTCGCATGCTCGATGCAGCCGGGCGAGCCAGTTCTACGATCCCGAAGCCGACAATGCGCTGTTCGAGGCCATCGAGAAGACCGTCCGCACCACCGCCGCAGCGCCAGGTCGAACGCGTCCGCGCCAACGTCAACGATGACGCATTCGTCAGCCGCCTTGTCGACGCTTTCCATTCCGATCATGCCCAAAGCTCTGAGGAGAGCCTGATGCCCCGCTTCGAACGCCGAGCCTTGCTCGAAAAGTTCCAGGAGATGAAGCAGCCAGCGCATCCCGATCGTCGGCGGCGGCGCCGGCACCGGGCTTTCGGCCAAATGCGAGGAAAATGGCGGCATCGACCTCATCGTCATCTACAATTCCGGCCGCTACCGCATGGCCGGACGCGGCTCGCTCTCCGGCCTGCTGGCCTACGGCAACGCCAATGATATCGTCATGGAAATGGCGCGCGAAATGCTGCCGGTGGTCAAGAAGACGCCGGTGCTCGCCGGCGTCAACGGCACCGATCCGTTCTGCATCTTCGACAAGTTCCTCGACGACATCAAGGCCGATGGGCTTCTGCCGGCATCCAGAATTTCCCGACCGTCGGACTGATCGACGGCACGTTTCGCGCCAATCTCGAAGAGACTGGCATGTCCTACGGGCTCGAGGTCGACCTGATCGCGCATGGCACGTGCAAAGGACATGCTGACGACGCCCTATGTCTTCAACGCCAAGGAGGCCGGGCGATGGCCGAGGCCGGCGCCGACATCATCGTCTGCCATTTCGGCCTGACGACCGGCGGCTCAATCGGTGCGGAAACGGCGCTCAAGCTGCGAAGACTGCCCGGCGCTTGTCGATGAATGGGCGGATGCCGCGCTCAGCGTCAACAAGGACGCGATCATTCTCGTGCATGGCGGTCCGGTCGCCGAGCCCGCGGATGCCGAATACGTGCTGAAGAACACGCGCAATTGCCACGGCTTCTATGGCGCCTCCTCGATGGAGCGCCTGCCGACTGAACGCGCACTGACGGAACAAACAAGGAAATTCAAGGCGGTCGCCTTCGGCTGATCGCATTCATTGGGAGGAACGGGATATGGCCGCACAGACTTTTGGCAATCTCCTACTGGCGATCATCATCTCGCCATCATCATCGTAATCGCGGTCTACATCCTGCGCTGGCTCTACCGCCGCTCCACGAAGGAAATCGCCTTCGTCCGCACCGGTTTTCTCGGCGAGAAGGTCGTCGATCAACGGCGGCGCCTTCGTGATTCCGGTGCTGCACGAGATCACGCCGGTCAACATGAACGTCATGCGCATCGAGGTGCGCCGCCAGGACGGCCACGGCGCTGATCACCAAGAACCGCATGCGCGTCGACATCATCGCCGAATTCTTCGTCCGCGTCGGCGCCAGCAAGGAGCTGGTGGCCGCCGCCGCTCAGACGCTCGGCCGGCGCGCCATGCAGGTCGACGGCATCCGCGAACTGCTGGAAGGCAAATTCGCCGGCGCGATGCGCACCATCGCCGCCCAGATGACGCTCGAGGAAATGCACGAGCTGCGCAATGACTATGCCTCGCAAGGTCAGGGCGCTCGCCTCCGAAGCGTTGGCTCTCGAACGGTCTTGAACTGGAAACGGTCGCGCTTGTCGATCTCGACCAGACGAGCCTCGAATATCTTCGATCCGTCCAACGCCTTCGATGCCGAGGGCCTGACGCAGCTCACGGAATCGATCGAAACCCGCCGCCGCATGCGCAACGAGATCGAGCAGCGGACGCTGGTCGATATCCGCACCCAGAACCTCGACACCCAGCGCAAGGTCCTCGAAATCGATCGCGAGACCGAATATGCCCGCCTTGAACAGGAGCGCGAGGTGGAAATCCGCAAGGCCGCCCAGCGCACCGACCTCGTCAAGGAGCGCGCGCTCCGCGACCAGGAAGCCGAGCAGGCCCAACTGACCGCCCGCGAGGCGATCGAGAAGGCCCGTCTCAGCCAGGAATGTTCGATCACCGAAGCGCGCATCCGCACCGAGGAAGACACGCAGCGCCGTGAAATCGCCCGCCGCCGGGCACTCGACGAAGCGCAGCTCAAGTCGCGTGAGCTGACCGAACGCGAACAGATTGCGCTCGAACTCGAACTGGACAAAGCCCGCATCGAACGCCAGCGTGAGCAGAACGAACTCGAGATCCAGGCGAAGAAGGCGCTGGAACTCGTCGAACTGGAACGCCAGATCGCGCTCGCCACCAAGGCGCTCGAAGTTACCGCGGCGGATGTCGTCAAGCAAAAGGCGGAAATTGCCGCCAGCCAGGAAACCGAGTCCGAGCGGATCACCCAGACCCGCGCGCTGGACGAACTGCGGCTCGCCCGCGAGCGCCATCTCGACGCCTTGCAGATCGCTAAGCAACAGGCTTTCGAGGCGGCTGAAATCGCCGCCCGCGAGGAAGTCGAACGCGCCCGCATCACCTCCGAGCGCGAAGTCGAGCGAGGCGCGCCTGATCAAGGACCGCGACCTCAAGCATCTCGCCGTCGAACAGGATCTGCGCGTCGAAGTGGCCGAGATCCAGAAGGCGATCGACATCGCCAAGAAGACGCAGGAGCGCTCTTCGGCAATCGCCGCCGCCGAAGCCGTCCGCGCCAAGGCGATCCAGGCGGAGGAACAGACCTTCACCGCCCGCGAGCGCGAGATCGCCGAGCGTCGCACAGCTCACCGACCTGATCGCTGCCAAGCGCGAGGCCGATCGCGAAACGATCCGCCTGACCTCCACTGCCGATGCCGAGATGAAGGCGGCCAGGAGCCATGCCGAAGCGCTCAAGATCCAGGCGGAAGCCAAGGCCGAGGCTGAGAAGATCGCAGCACTCGCGGCGGCGGCCCGCTACGAGGTCGATGCTACCGGCCATCGCCAGCTCAACGAAGCCGAGAACCTGCTGTCCGAAGAAGCGCGCGCCAGCCGCACGCGGGCCCGCATCCTCGAAAAGCTCGAAGGCATCGTGCGCGAGAGCGTCAAGCCGATGGAGAGGATCGAAGGCATCAAGATCCTTCATGTCGACGGTCTCAATGGCGCGGGCGGCAGCAAGCGCAATGTCACCGACGAGGTGATCGATTCCGCCCTGCGCTACCGCGTACAAGCGCCGATGATCGACAACCTGATGAAGGAGGTCGGCATCGAGGGCGGCTCGCTCGGGCGCATGACCGACGTGCTGCGCGATGCAAAGGACATCGCCAGCCTGACCAAGGAGAAGGAAGTGAAATCCGACAAATCTTCGGATGGCTCCCAAGGCCCGTCTGACCGCGATGACGATGACCGGTAAAGCAAGATGACGCAGGTTTATATTTCATCCGTGATAAACGCGCCGGCATCCGAAGTCTGGCAGCGTGGTCCGCAACTTCAACGGCCTGCCGGACTGGACGCCGTTCGTCGCCGAGAGCCGGATCGAACAGAACATGCCGGCGGATCAGGTGGGCTGCGTGCGCAACTTTTCGCTCCGCAGCGGCAGCCGCATCCGCGAGCGGCTCCTCGCCCTTTCGGACTACGACCTCTCCTGCACCTATTCGATCCTCGAAAGCGACATGGGCGTGGAAAACTACATCGCCACCCTGTCGCTGAGCCCGGTAACCGACGGCAACATGACCTTCGCCCAATGGACCGCCGATTTCGACTGCGCAGAAGAGCGCGAGCAGGCGCTGGTGCAGCAGATCGGTCAGGGCGTGTTTCTCGCCGCTTTCGATAGCCTGAAGCAGCGTTTCCGATAGAATGGTCAAGGTCCGGCAGAGCGCGATCATTGAGGCGCCGATCGAGCAAGTCTGGGATATCCTCAGGGATTTCAACAGTCATGATCGTTGGCATCCGGCGGTCGCCGCTAGCCATATCGAGGGCGCCGATCCTGCGACCCGCGTCGGCGCGGTGCGAAACTTCCGCCTGCAGGACGGCTCCAGGCTGCGCGAACAACTGCTGTCGCTGTCCGACAGCAATCACAGTTTCAGCTACTGCTTGCTCGAAGCGCCGATCCCGCTGATGAACTATGTCGCACAGTTGAAGCTCATGCCCGTGACCGACGGCAACGCCACCTTCTGGGAATGGAAGAGCACGTTCGATCCGCCGGAGCACCGCCGCGACGAGCTCGTGCGGCTGGTGACGCGAGACATCTATCAGGCCGGTTTTGCGGCAATCCAGCGAATGTTCGGCGGCAACGGCGGATCGGCCGGCGCGCATCCCGCCAGCGGCGGGTCGGCATTTCCCTGGGCGCTGCGCGCGCAATCCATACAAAGTCCTGCTCCGTCCCCTGGGCCGGTTCAGGCGCGGCCAACCCCGCCGCGCGAGACCGCGCCGCTTCAGGTCGTCCGCCCCACTGCGCAAACGAGCTCTCAGCCGCAGACCGGAAGCGCCGTAACGCGCGCCATCGTCGTCGATCGTTACGGCGCGCCGGACGTGATGCAGATGCGCGATGTCGCTCTCGCGCCGCTTCGGCCCGACGAGGTGCGCGTCCGCCACACGGTCGTCGGCGTCAACTATATCGACATCTATTGCCGCACCGGCTTCTTCACAATGCTGACCCCGCCCGGCACGCCCGGCATGGAAGCTGCCGGCGTGATTGAAGAAGTCGGCAGGGATGTCGCGGGCCTCGAGGCCGGTGACCGGGTCGCCTATGCCTGTCCGCCAGTCGGCTCATATTGCGAACGGCGCAACATGTCTCCGGAGCTTCTTGTCCGATTGCCCGACGATGTGTCGGACGAGACCGCCGCCGCTGGCCTTCTCAAGGGTGTCTCGGCAAGCTTTCTTCTTCATGATATCGGTCGGGTTACAGCGGGAGACGTAGTGCTCATACATGCAGCGGCTGGTGGCGTTGGCCAGTTGCTTGTCCAATGGGCGAGGCACATCGGCGCTACGGTCATTGCAACCGTTTCCAGCGACGAGAAGGCAAGGCTGGCGGGTGCGCTGGGTGCACATCACGTCATCAATTACAGTCGTTCTAACTTCACCGACGCCGTCATGCACGTGACCGGCGGGCGTGGCGCCAATGTGATCTACGACGCGGTCGGTCAGGATACGCTTGCCGGATCCATCGCAGCGCTGGCAGTCCGGGGACATCTCGTCAGCTTCGGCCAAGCATCCGGTCCGATCGGCGCATGGGATCTCGACAAGTTCGCCTCGAAATCGATAACTTTTTCGCGACCCAACTATGGCCACTACTCGGATACACCGGAGAAGCTTGGGGTCCATGTCGGCCATTTCTTCCGGACCCTTCGTCAGCGAGTCTAAAAGTCGATCGCCCAACCCGATTTGCATTGGCGGACGCGGCAAACGCGCATCGCCATCTCGAATTGAGGCAATCGACCGGCTCGACGGTCTTGATACCTTGAGCGGAGGAGCTAGGGTTATCGACAAAATGGCGCAGCCTGCCGGAGATGGTGACAACTTCATCGGGATGCCAAACGTCACCCGGTGAAGGCTGCTTGCGGCGAAGGCGACGAACATAGTCGGAACCGAACCTCTGGAGCCAGCAGCCAATGGTTTCGTAAGACACGACGATCCCACGCTCGAGGAGCATCTCTTCAACCTATGCATCTGTCCGATGCATCTATGCCGTCAGGGTAGAACATTTAGGACGCGACCTCGCCTCCTCCCTACACCAACCCGAATTCGGCACAGGGGTTTTGATCCCGGATTATTGAACAGCCGACACCTTTTGACAGGCAACGAAACGTGAAATAGTAATCTGTTGACAGTTTTCAATTCTTCGCTACATTTCCGCTAGCCAATTCTCAGATACTCGGTGTCCGATATCTGCGAACACTCGGGGAGGTGTGATGGCGTTCTTGAAATTACAGGGCCTTACCAAGAGCTATGGTTCCTTCATGGCTGTAAAAGGCGTCGATCTGTCCGTCGAAAAGGGAAAGCTTGTTTGCCTGCTGGGGCCCTCGGGCTGCGGCAAGACCACGACATTGAGGCTGGTCGCCGGGTTCGTGCCGGCCACCGGAGGCGAGATTCACGTCGGGGGGAAAACCGTTTCGTCCGCGAAGTCGACGGTGCCGCCGGAGGGGCGGAACATGTCGATGATCTTCCAGAGCTATGCGCTATGGCCGCATATGACGGTCTTTCAGAACGTTGCCTACGGCCTCACCCTGCGCGGACTGCCGAAATCACAGATCACCGAGAGCGTGCGAACAATTCTGTCGGCAACGCAGCTCCTCGCACTGGAAAGCCGCTATCCGGGAGAACTGTCCGGCGGCCAGCAGCAACGCGTGTCGCTGGCGCGCGCGCTGGTCATCAAGCCGGAGATCCTGCTGCTCGACGAGCCGCTATCGAACCTCGACGCCAATCTGCGCGAAGAGATGCGCTTCGAGATCCGCCGGCTGCACGACGAGTTCCGCTACACCACCGTCTATGTGACCCATGATCAGGCGGAAGCCATGACGACGGCTGACATGATCGTCGTCATGAATGACGGCCGCATCGAACAGGCGGGGTCGCCGGAGGATATCTACGAGCGGCCGGCCACCGAATTCGTCGCCCGTTTCATCGGCGGAACCAATATCCTGACGGGAACGCGCCGTGACGGCGACACCGTTGGCTGCGACGGCGGTCTGGTTTTGCGCTGCGGCAGCGGCAGCCCTGCACGCACGGGGAGAACGGCAGTTTCGATCCGCCACCACGATATCGAACTGTCATCGGTCCAGGCCCGCCGGAGAGACCAATGTGACGGTCGGTACGGTCACGCGCCAAATCTATCTCGGCTCGCACCGGGATTATCTCGTTTCGATCGCTGGTGGAGAAGTGGTGCGCACCGTCGCGCCGGTCAACGTTGCGATCCCGGTCGGCCAGGAGGTGTGGCTGAAATTTCCGCCAGAGAAATGCCGGGCGCTCGCGTCGTAAAAAAGGGAGGAAGTAGACATGTGGAAGAAAGCATTAGCAGGGGCGCTTTTCGCCTCGGCACTGGTGACGTCGTCCGTCGCCTTTGCCGAGGCGCCTGCCCCCTACACCGTGACGCCAGAGCTCGAAGCCGCGGCCAAGGCCGAGGGCAAGGTGGTGTTCTACACCGCAACCGACGTGGCCGTGGCTGAGAAGCTCGCCGAACTGTTCAAGACCAAATATCCAGATATTGCGGTCCAGGTGGAGCGCGCCGGCTCCGAGCGTGTATTCCAGCGCATCGGCCAGGAATATTCGACCGGGATCTACAATGCCGACGTCATCGAGACGTCGGACGCAGTGCATTTCGAGTATTTCAAGCGGCAGGGCTGGCTTGCACCCATGGTTCCGCAGGAAGTGGCCGACAAGTGGCCGGCGGACGAGCGTGATCCGGACGGAAATTTTGCCGCCTACCGCGCGCATCTCTCGGTCATGGCCTATCGCAGCGACCTGCTCAAGGAAGAAGAAGCACCGAAATCCTGGAAAGACCTTCTCGACCCGCGCTTCAAGGACAAGATGGTGAAGGCGCATCCGGGCTATAGCGGCACGGTCATGACGTCGACCTTCGTGCTCAGTCAGTTGCTCGGCTGGGACTATTTCGAAAAGCTCGGCACGCAGAACATCATGCAGGTGCAGTCGTCGACCGAACCGCCGAAGAAGCTGGCTCAGGGAGAACGGGCGCTTGAGGTTGATGGCAACGAATACAACATCTTCCGCCTGATCGACGAAGGCAAGCCGATCAAGATCGTCTATCCCGAGGAAGGCACGCCGCTTGCCGTCGGCAATGCCGCGGTGCTGAAGCAGGCGGCCAACCCGAACGCAGCCAAGCTTTTCTACGCGTTCCTGTTCTCGCTGGAAGCGCAGCAACTCAACAGCGATTTCGGCGGTCTGCGGTCGTTCCATCCCGACGTCAAGGAAAAGGCCAACCGCACTCCCCTGTCGAAAATCAAGATCCTGCATTCCGACCCCGCCAAGCTCGAGCCGGAAATCCAGACGATCAAAGCCAACTACGAAAAGTATTTTGGGACGTAATGCATCATGACCAGTGACGCTCAGGTTCAGGTTCAAATTGAGGTTCAGGGTCGGCGCCGCGGCATCGACCTTTCGTGGCCCACCTTCGCTCTATTGACCCTTCTCCTGAGCGTTCTGGTTCTGCTGCCATTGTTCTGGCTGGCCTATTACAGTTTCCGCAGCGACACCGACGGCTCGGCAACGCTCGACAACTTCGTCACCCTTGTTGCCGATCCGACTCTGCTGCGGGCCTACGGGCTGGCGATCGGCATGGCGCTTGCCGTCGGCATTCTCGCCTGCCTGATCGCAACGCCGATGGCCTGGCTGGTTGCCAGAACCGACCTGCCGGGACGGCGCATCATCCGCGTCCTGGTGACCGCATCCTTCGTCACGCCGCCATTCCTCGGCGCCATCGCGTATGAAATCCTTGCCGCACCGAACAGCGGCATCGTCAACATCGTCTATCGGCGCATCTTCGGCCTCGATTCCTCGGCCTATCTCGTCAACATCTACACTTTCGGCGGGCTCGTTTTTGCGATTGCCTGCTTCACCTTCCCCTATGTCTTCACGCTCGTGGCCAATGCTCTCGACCGCGTGCCGTCGGATCTCGAGGATGCGTCTTCGATCCTCGGCGGCAAATCGATGACGACGCTGCGAAAGGTGACCATTCCGCTGGTGCTGCCGGCCATGCTGGCCGGAACGCTCATCGCCATCCTCCAGGCGCTGACGATGTTCGGTTCGCCGGCGATCCTCGCCCTGCCGGCCGGCTTCCATGTCATCACGACCAAGATCTGGAGCCTCTTTCAGTTTCCGCCGCGCCTCGGGGTGGCGGCCGCAGCCGCCCTGCCGCTGCTGATCATTACCATCCTTCTGTTGCGGACCCAGAAGGCGATCCTTGGCCGCAAGGGCTATACCGTGCTTGGCGGCAAGAGCGGAACGCCGCGCATCACCAAGCTCGGACCGTGGAAGTGGGTCGCCATCCTCTTCGTCTTCTGCATCCTCAGCCTGACGATCATCATGCCCTATCTGGCGATCCTGAAGACGGCGTTCACGGGAACGGTGGGCGACCCTATCAATCTCAGCACGCTGACATTGCGCCATTGGCGGTTCGTGCTCTTCGAATTTTCGGCGACGCGGCTGGCGCTTTGGAACACCTTCCTGCTCGGCTTCCTGACGGCCACCGCCGTCACAGCGATCGCGCTGATCGTCTCCTATCTGGTGATCCGCCGCTCGGTGCCAAAGTCCAGCTTTCTCGGCGTTCTCGCCACGGCGCCGGTCGCGATTCCCGGCATCGTGCTCGGCGTCGGCCTTTTCCTCAGCTATGCCAATCCGACCTTTCAGCTGTACGGCACGATCTGGATCCTGCTGATTGCCTTCATGACGATCGAACTTCCGGCCGGGTACCAGCAGATGTCGTCCGCCTTCTCCGGCGTTCATCCCGAATTGGAGGAGGCCGGGCGGATCATGGGCGCCTCGCGGCTGAGAACCCTATGGGACATCACCGCGCCGCTGCTTCGCACGAGCGTCGTGGCGGCATGGTGTTTCGTCTTCGTCGGCACGATCCGCGAACTTTCCGCGACGATCCTCCTGACCACGGCCAATACCAAGCTCGTCTCGGTGATCATCTACGATCTCAACGAGAGCGGCGATCTCGGGGCAATATGTGTTCTCGGCATTATTCTGCTTGCTGCATCCTTTGCCGTTGTTTTTGTCGCCAACCGGGTTCCTGTTCTCGGCGGTTCACAGATGAACGCGCGGGGTTGAACGATTTACGGGTTCCTTTAAGACAGCAGGCACCTCGGTTGTCGGCAGGATCGCCAACGACAGGAATTGCTGATAAATGGAAGTCGTAGCAGCAGGCCGGCAGGCTGCAGCTCCTACTCCTTCCTAATGGACCCTTAACGATGGCCTGCTCATGTCGGACTTAACGAACCTACCGCCCAATCTGTCCGCGATCGATTTCCTTCGCACTCGTTCGCTCGCGAATGTGGTGCAGGCCGAAATCGAGCGGATGATCATCGATGGCGAACTGAAGCCGAATGAGCGTGTGAACGAAAACGGCCTGTCGCAGCGCCTGGGCGTGAGCCGCGGGCCGATCCGCGAAGCCTGCAGCGCGCTGGCCGCGATGGGTCTCATCGAGATCATCCCGAACCGCGGCTTCTTCATTCGCGCCTTGACCAACGACGAGGCCCAGGACCTTTCAGAAGCGCGCGCCGGCGTCTTCGGCTGCATGGCGATGATGCTGGCCGAGCGGATCACGGATGCGCAGATCGCCATTCTGCGGGCGCTGTTGCAGCGCATGGACGAAATCGTCGAGCTTGGCGATGTGCATATCTATTATCCCGTCAACCTCGAATTCCATAAGCAGATCGCGCACATGGCGGGAAACAATCGCCTGGAACTGATCTACCAGAGTTTCGTCCGCGAGCTGCATATCCAGCGCTACCGCGCGCTTTCGAGCCACGATGTGCTGCATATCTCCAACCAGGAGCATCGGGCGATCGTCGATGCGCTCGAGGCTCGTGACCCCGTTCGCAGCCTGATTGCCGCCCGCACCCATATCCTCAACGGCATTGTTCGGACCCGCCAGGCCGGTCCCTGACGGGCATGCCGCACCGCCGCGTCTCTAAGTCATTCCCGCTGACATCGTCCGTCTGGTCATCGACATCGCCTCATTTTGTAAACGAAAAACTGTTGACAATTAACAATTCTCAAAGCACTGTCGCCGCTGAGAACCTACTCACTAGACATTGCGACAGGAGGATTTGGGATGGACCAGAACAAAGCGGTTGATGTGGCGCTGACGAAATATGTTGCCGAGTTCGTGGTTGATACGACAGTTCGAGGACACTTTCGGCAGAAGTCGTGGAACTCGGCAAGAAATCGATACTTGACGGCTTCGGTCTGGCTCTTTCCGGTTCGGTTGCCAAGAGCGGCGAACTGGTCCGTCGCCATCTCGACGATCTCGGTCTTGCCGACGGCACTGCGACCGTCATCGGCGGCGGCCGCAAGGTTGCGCCTCGCTTTGCTGCATTCGCCAACGGTGTCGGCATCCACGCCGACGATTACGACGACACGCAGCTCGCCGTCGCCAAGGACCGCGTCTATGGTCTGCTGACGCATCCGACGGCTCCGGCCCTGCCGGCGGCATTCGCGATGGCGGAACTGCTCAAATCCTCGGGCAAGGATTTCATGCTGGCCTATCATCTGGGCGTTGAAGTCGAGTGCAAGATCGCCGAGGCGATCGCGCCGCGCCACTACCAGACCGGCTTCCATGCGACCGCCACCTGCGGGACGTTCGCTGCGGCCGCCGCCAGCGCTCGGCTGATGGGTCTCGACGTGGACACCACGCTGCGGGCGCTGTCGATCGCCGGCAGCCAGTCCGCCGGCCTGCGTGAAAACTTCGGCACGATGACGAAACCCTTCCATGCCGGGCGTTCGTCGGAAAGCGGCGTCGCTGCCGCCCAGTTTGCCTCCTACGGCTGGACAGCCACGCCGCGCATCCTCGAGGCGCCGCGCGGTTTCTTCGCCGCTGCGGGCGGCGGCTACGACCAGAATGCCATCTTCGGCAAGCTCGGCGCGCCGTGGACCTTCGCCAATCCCGGCATTTCCATCAAGCCGCATCCGTCGGGCTCGCTGACGCATCCCGGCATGACGGAAATGCTGCGGCTGATCAAGGAGAACGGCATCCGCGCCGAAGACGTGAAGCATGTCCGCGTCGGCACCAATTCCAACATGCCGAACGCGCTGATCCATCATCGTCCCAAGGACGAACTGCAGGCAAAGTTCTCGATGGAATTCTGCATGGCGATCCTGCTGCTCGAAGGCCGTGCCGGCCTCAACGAATTCACCGACGCCGCCGTCGAGCGCGAAGACGTGCAAGGCGATGATCGAGAAGGTCGACTTCGTCATCGACGACGAGGCGGAAGCAGCAGGCTACCACCTGATGACGACGCTGATCGACATCGAGCTCAAGGACGGCCGCAAGATCTCCGGCCGCGCCGATTTCGGCAAGGGCAGCCCGGCATTCCCGATGAGCTACGACGAGGTCGCCGACAAATTCCGCGAGAATGCAGAATTCGCCGGCATGGCCAACGGCAAGGCAAACGAGATCGTCGAACTGGTGCGCAGGCTCGAGACGCTGAAGTCCCTCGACGAGTTGGCGGCCCGCCTGATCTCCGTCGCCTGACGCGATCGACATCGCGATGCCGAATTCGGAACTAGCAGGCACTGGCGGCGGCACGCCTGTCTTCGGCCGCACCGTTTTGCGGATCGGTCTGGCACTCCTGATCGGCATCGCCGGCGCTTTCGTCGCCAAGGGCATCGCGATGCCCCTTCCCTATCTGCTCGGTCCGCTGCTGGCCTGTGGCATGGCGGCGATTTCGGGCGCTCCCATTGCGCCGCTTGCCGTATGGACGGGAACTCGGCCAGGTCGCCGTCGGCCTGGCGATCGGGCTCGCGTTTCGTGCCGGCGGTGTTCGTCGCCACTGCAACGCTGCTGCCGTTCATGTTGCTGTCGACAGTGCTGATCATCGTCGCGACCATGGTCGCGGCCCTGATGATCCGAATGCTCGCCGGCATCGACGGCAGGACCGCATTCTTCGCGACCGCCGCCGCCGGCCTTGCCGAGATGGCGGTCGTCGCGCACCAGAAGAACGCCGACAGCGACACGGTCGCCGTGGTTCATCTCATCCGGGTCACATCGATCGTCACGATCGTGCCGTTCCTTGTGACGATATTCGGCGAGGATGGAGGCATTCAGCCGGTGGCGATCCCGTTCCGCGCCGACGCCGTGCCGCTGATCGCCCTCTTTGTCGTCGCTGCCGTTGCGGCGTTTCTGGCGCGGCGGCTGAAGCTGCCCAACACCTGGCTGCTCGTGCCGGCGATCATCGCGGGCATCGTTTCAGGGTTCGGCTTTGGCCCCTTCGCCATTCCGTCGATCGTTCTCACCATCGCGCAGATCGTCATCGGCATCTGGCTCGGCTGCCGTTTCCGGCGATCGCTGCTCGGCCGCCTGTCGCGGGTGACGATCTCGGCACTCGATCACCACGACCTTCCTGCTCGCGGTCGCCACCGGCATCGCCTGGCTGCTTTCCGCACGCCACCGGCCTCTCCTTCGTGACCAGCCTGCTTGCCGTCGCGCCGGCGGGCGTCACCGAAATGGTGCTGACCGCCACGGCGATGCATCTCGACGCCACCACCGTCACCGCCTTCCAGATCACCCGCATCGCCGTCGTGATGACGACGATCCTGTTCACGCTTCGGATATTCGAAACCCTTTCGCGCCGCCTCGGCGCCTCCTCTGACTGAAAGGACTGCTCTATGACACACCATCTCGTGATCGGGATCCTGAACGGCGACGACATCGGCCACGAGATCGTGCCGGCCGCCGTCGAGGTCACCCGCGCCGCCGCCGCCAAGACCGGCCTCAAGATCGACTGGCGGCCGATGCCGATCGGCAGGACGGCGCTCGACACAATCGGCTCGACCTTTCCGGAGGGCACGATGGAAACGCTCGCCAAGATGGACGGCTTCATCCTCGGCCCGATCGGCCATCAGGCCTATCCGAAGGTGCCGGGCGCCATCAATCCGCACCCGATCATGCGCAAGGGCTTCAACCTCTTTGCCAATGTGCGGCCGACGAAATCCTTTCCCGGCCTCGGCGCGATCCACGAAGGCATCGACCTGGTGATCGTGCGCGAAAACAACGAGGGCTTCCAGCCGGACCGCAACGTCGTGGCCGGCTCCGGCGAATTCCGCCCGACGGAGGACGTGACGATCTCGGTGCGCGTCATCACCCGGCTCGGCTCGTCGCGCGTCGCGCGCGCGGCCTTCGAGATTGCGCAGCAGCGCAAGAAGCGGCTGACGCTGGTGCACAAGAACACCGTTTTCAAGCTCGGCTGCGGCATGTTCGTCGAGGAATGCCACCGCGTCGCCAAGGAATTCCCCGATGTCACCGTCGACGAGGTCATCGTCGATACCATGGCGATGCGCCTTATCCGCGATCCGCAGAGCTTCGACGTCATCGTCACCACCAACATGTTCGGCGATATCCTGACGGACGAAGCGGCCGGTCTCGTCGGCGGCCTCGGCATGGCGCCGGGCCTGTGCATCGGCGAAGGCAATCTGGCGATGGCCCAGGCGACCCACGGCTCGGCGCCCGATATCGCCGGCAAGGGCATCGCCAATCCCTTTGCGATGATCGAATCCGCCCGCATGATGATCGAGTGGCTGGGCCACAACCGCAAGATCCCGCAGGCCGTCGAGGCGGCATCGATCATGCAGAAGGCGATCGCCACGGCGCTTTCAAACCCCGCGACCCGCACGCGCGACATCAAGGGAACCGCTGGCACCGCCGGAATGACGCAGGGCATCATTGCGGCGCTCGGCTGACGCGTCCTGCCGAAGCGATCTTCCGTCCGCCGCCCGCGGCTGACGGAAGACGCGACGTTCATCAACCGGCCGGCATCGGATCCTGTCCGTTGAAGAACTTCCAGAACGCATCGTAGATGAGATCCGGCCGCTGTTCGGCGGGATAATGCCCGGTCGGCACGGCCCAGCCTTGCAGATCAGGTGCCCAGGGCTTCCAGGCCTCGAGCGGCGCGAAATGACGGCCGCAATGGCTGTTGGAGCCCCAGAGGACCAGCACCGGGCAATCGATCGTCCGTTTGCCGTAGTCGGCCGTATCCATGGCCAGATCGACGCTGACGGTGGCGCGATAATCCTCGCAGACCGCATGGATCTGCTCCGGCGTCGTGCAGCGCTTGTATTCCGCCATCGCTTCCGGGCTGAAGATCTCGAGGCCGACGCCTTTCTTGTTGAGCTTGTAGTCGATGTAATAGCTGAGGTCGGCCGTCAGCAGCTTTTCCGGGAACGGCGCCTTCTGCGCCATGAAGAACCAGTGATAGGCTTCGAGCCCCCAGCCGAGCGTCACATTGGTCAGCGCATGGTGCGTGGGCACGATGTCGAGGGCCGCCAACGCGTTCGATCCGCTCGGGGAAATCGAGCGCCATGCGGAAGGCAACGCGGGCGCCGCGGTCATGGCCGGCGACCTGGAAACGCTCGAAGCCGAAATGCGACATGACGGCCGCATTGTCCTCGCCCATCGCCCGGAACGAGTAGCCGGAATGATCCTCGCCGCCGTCAGGCTTCGAACTGTCGCCATAGCCGCGCAGGTCGGGCGCGACGATGGTGAAGCTCCTGGCAAGCGCAGGCGCGATCTTGTGCCAGCTCACATGGGTCAGCGGATTGCCGTGCAGCAGAAGCAGCGGCGGCCCTTCGCCGCCGATCGCCACGTTGATCTCGGCACCGGCGGTCTGCACGCGCTCGTATCGGAACCCATGCATCAGCTTGCCCTTCTCTTCGAAGAACGAAGGCATTTCAGATATCGGCCTATTCGGTGGGCAACGACATTGCATTCTCCTCTTGTCTAACGTCGATAAAACGGAAATCTTAGATCAGGTCACGCTCTATTTTGGTAAATTGTCAACAATTTATAATTGACAATTACGCGAAAATTCGGCATCCGAATAGCAAATGCACGGTTAGTGCGGGGAGTTGAATCAATGAAGACATATGACATCGCAGCCATTCCCGGTGATGGAATCGGCAAGGAAGTCATCGCTGCCGGGCTTCGCGGTCCTTGAAGGCCTGCGCTGCCCGCGACGGCTCAGTTCGCGCTGAAGGTCGAGAATTTCCCGTGGGGCTCGGATTACTACAAGGCCAATGGCGTGCTGATGCCCGAGGGCGGCATCGAGCGCCTGAAAGCCTTCGATGCGATCTATTTCGGTGCGGTCGGCGCGCCCGATGTGCCCGATCATCTGACGCTCTGGGGCCTGCGCCTCGCCATCTGCCAGCCCTTCGACCAATATGCCAATGTCCGCCCGACCCGCATCCTGCCCGGCATCCGGAGCCCGCTGCCGGGCGTTACGGCCGACGATCTCGACTGGGTCATCGTCCGCGAGAATTCCGAAGGCGAATATGCCGGCCAGGGCGGCCGCTCGCATCGCGGCCTGCCGGAGGAAGTGGCGACCGAAGTCTCGATCTTCACCCGCGCCGGCGTCAGCCGCATCATGCGCTTCGCCTTCGAGCTGGCGCAATCGCGGCCGCGCAAGTTTCTGACCGTCGTCACCAAGTCGAACGCCCAGCGCCACGGCATGGTGCTGTGGGACGAGATCGCCCGCGAGGTCGCCGCCGATTTTCCCGATGTCACCTGGGACAAGATGCTGGTCGACGCCATGACCGTGCGCATGACGCTGCAATCCGCAATCGCTCGACACGATCGTCGCGACCAACCTGCATGCCGACATCCTCTCCGACCTTGCCGCTGCGCTGGCGGGCTCGATCGGCATCGCGCCGACGGCCAACCTCAATCCGGAGCGCCGGTTTCCCTCGATGTTCGAGCCGATCCACGGTTCGGCCTTCGACATCACCGGCAAGGGCATCGCCAATCCGGTCGGCACCTTCTGGTCGGCGGTGATGATGCTGGAGCATCTCGGCGAACCGGCGGCGGCGGCGCGGCTGATGCGCGCCATCGAGCGCGTCACCGCCGATCCGTCGCTGCACACGCCGGACCTCAAGGGCACCGCCACGACCGACATGGTGACGGATGCCGTCTGTCGCCGCCATCCTCGGCGACAACGAATGAAGGGAGACCGACATGCCGTCCAATCGTCTGAAGATCGCGGTCATCCCCGGCGACGGCATCGGCAAGGAAGTGGTGCCCGAGGGTCTGCGCGTCCTCGAAGCGGCCGCCGGCCAATTCGAGATCGACCTCGCCTTCGACCATTTCGACTTCGCCTCCTGCGACTACTACGCCGCCCATGGCCGGATGATGCCGGAGGACTGGAAGGCGCAGATCGGCGGCCACGACGCGATCTTCTTCGGCGCCGTCGGCTGGCCGGAAACCGTGCCGGACCATATCTCGCTCTGGGGCTCGCTCCTGCAGTTCCGCCGCGAGTTCGACCAGTATGTCAACCTGCGGCCGGTGCGCCTGATGCCGGGCGTTCCATCGCCGCTCGCCGGCCGCAAGCCCGGCGATATCGATTTCTTCGTCGTGCGCGAAAACACCGAGGGCGAATATTCCTCGATCGGCGGCAAGATGTATCCCGGCACCGAGCGCGAGATCGTCGTGCAGGAAACCGTGATGAGCCGCATCGGCGTCGACCGCATCCTGCGCTACGCCTTCGATCTGGCCCAGAGCCGGGGCAAGAAACACCTGACCTCGGCGACCAAGTCGAACGGCATTTCGATCACCATGCCCTATTGGGACGAGCGCGTCGAGGAGATGGCGAAAGCCTATCCGGATGTGCGCTGCGGACAAATACCATATCGACATTCTCTGCGCGCATTTCGTGCTCAATCCGGATCGCTTCGACGTCGTCGTCGCCTCCAACCTTTTCGGCGACATCCTCTCCGATCTCGGTCCCGCCTGCACCGGCACGATCGGCATCGCGCCCTCGGGCAACATCAATCCGGAGCGCAATTTCCCGTCGCTGTTCGAGCCGGTGCACGGTTCCGCGCCCGACATTGCCGGCAAGGGAATTGCCAATCCGATCGGCCAGATCTGGGCCGGCGCGATGATGCTCGACCATCTCGGCCATCCCGAGGCGGCGGCAGCCATCGTCTCGGCGATCGAGACAGTGCTCGCCGATCCCGCCTCGAGGACCGGCGATCTCGGCGGCAGCGCCGACACCGTCGACCTGCGGCAAGGCCATCGCCGAAGCGCTTCTGGCGACATCCCTCCCCACCCCTCAGACGTCGAGGCAATCATGAGCCGAGAGCTTCCCATCATCGCCCTCACCCCGGGCGATTGCACCGGCATCGGACCGGAACAGACGGCCCGCATTCTGCACGACGGCCGGATGAGGGAGACTGCCCGCATCGTCGTGGTCGGCGATGCCAGGGTGCTCGAACTCGGCATGCGGCAGGCCGGCGTGCGCCTTGCGAATACCGGCGCTATGCACAGCCCTGCGGCCATCGACTGGTCGGACGAGACCGTGCCGATCATCGACCTCGAACAACACCGATCCGTCGCTCTATCCGCCGGGCATCGGCAGCGCCGAGTCCGGCCGCGTCACCGGCGAAACCCTGTCGCGGGCGATCGATTTCGCCAAGGCCGGCGAGGTCGACGCCGTTTCCTTCGCGCCGCTCAACAAGCGGGCGATGTATGACGGCGGCTGGCATTTTCCGGACGAGCACAAGATGTTCGCCCATCTGCTCGGCCATCGCGGCTATTTCAGCGAGATGAACGTGCTCGACAATCAATGGATGTCGCGCGTCACCTCGCATGTGTCGCTACGGCAGGCGGTCGATCAGATCGACCGTGCCGGCGATCGAGAACGCCATCGAACTGTGCCGTGACGATGATGCGCAAGGCCGGCATCGTTTCGCCTCGGCTTGCGGTCGCTGCCCTCAATCCGCATGCCGGCGAAAACGGCCTGTTCGGCATGGAGGAGATCGAGATCATCCGCCCCGCCGTCGAAGCCATGGCTGCCAAGGGCTTCGATTGCGAGGGGCCGTTCCCGTCGGACACCGTCTACCTGAAGGCCTTCGCCGGCGACTATGACGGCGTGCTTGCCATGTATCACGACCAGGGCCAGATCGCGACGAAGATGCGCGGCTTCAACCGCGGCGTCACGGTGACCGCCGGGCTCGACACCATCTTCACCACGCCGGCGCATGGCACGGCCTTCGACATCGTCGGCAAGGGCATTGCCGATACCGGCGCGCATTCGAGAACGCCATCAGGCTGGCAAGCAGGCTCGTCCAGTTCAAACGGCTCGACGCCTAAAAGCCCAGGAGATTGGGCGAGGCCGATGCTGCGGCGGCACCCAGGCCGCCGAGGATCAGCACGATCAATACCGGGAACTTCGGGATCCAGTAGAGGATCGCGCCGGTAAGGCAGGCGATCACCACGCGCGAGCACGCCACCATCGGCCACGCGGAACAGCGAGATCACGCCGGCAATGATCAGGCCGACGCCGACGGGCGCCAATCCCTCGCGCATGGCGCGATGCCACTTCTTCTGCCGATGCGTGTTCGTCAAGCGGAACACCGTGTAGCAAAGCAGCGACGACGGCAGGAAAAGCGCCAAGCGATGCCACCAGCGCTCCGAGCCAGCCCGCGACCTTCCAGCCGATGACCGTTGCCAGCATCATCCCCGGCCCGGGGGCCGCCCGTGAAACCGCGAAGAGATGGATGAAATCGGATGCGCTGATCCAGGCGTGCACATTGACCGTCTCGTTCTGGATGCCGGCGATGATGGCGCCGCCGCCGCCGATCGAGGTCAGTGAAAACGGGATGAAAACCAGAGCCAGGCCGATGAGCAGATCGTCGCGCATGTCAGCTTCTCCGCCAGGCCATGGCGACGCTGATCGGTGCGATGGCAAGCGCCACCGGTATCAGCGGCCATTGCAGCACGCCGACCAAAAGGGCGGTCACGGCAATGATGACCACCGACGGCGGAAACCGCATGGCGCGCCGAACGCCATGAACGCACATCAGGAGCAGCAGGCCGATCGCCGCAAAGGCCACGCCATCGGAAATGACGGGCAGCAGTGCAAAGCCGGCAAACAAATCGAACAGTTGGTAAAGCCCGATGACCGCGAAAAACGGACCGACGAGAAAACCAGCGACACAGACGGCCGCGCCCGACGGTCCGCGCAATTGCTCGCCGATGCAGATCACCAGATTGACGACATTGGCTCCGGGCAGCATCTGCGAAATCGCCAGGCTGCTCGAGAAATCCTCCTCGTCGATCCACTGTTTGTGCAGCACGAATGCCTGATAGATCCATCCCGAAAGGCCGCCGCCGAAACTCAGAACGCCAATCTTGAAGCAAAGGAGAAACAGAGCGGGAAGGCTTGGCTGCGGAGGCGAGAGGGAAGGTTCGGAAAGAGACATCGGGCAATGTCCGTCGCTAAGGAATCTGGACGCAGGACGCGTTCATCGTTTCGGAGAACGGCCGGGCGGCCGCCATGAGCCGCCTTCTGACCGAGTCTCCCTTGGGTCGTCAAGGCAGGAATGCCCCGCCGTTGACATGCAGGGTCTGTCCGGTCGTGAAGCGGGCATTGGCGCTGGCGAGATAGCGGACGGCCGCGGCCACCTCCTCCGGCGTGCCGCGACGCCCGACCAGCGTGCGCGTCGTCTGGTGGTGGGTCGGTTCGGCGCCTGTCGGCGTATGCTGGCGGTTGGTGTCGATCATCCCCGGGGAGACGAGGTTGACGGTCACGCCGCGCGGGCTGAGCTCATGGGCCAGCGCCTTGGTCAGCCCGTCGAGCCCGGCCTTTGCCGCGATGACATGGGCGCGATGCAGTGCGCCCGTGTAGGCGGTGAGGCCGCCGATATTGACGATCGTCCCCTGGCTCGCTTGTCAGCAGATGCGGGATGGCCGCACGGCTCATGAGGAACGCACCGTCAAGGGTGACGCCCATCACCTCGCGCCAGTCGGCAAAGGAAAGCGCCTCGACCGGTGTCTCGCGGCGGATGGCGGCATTGTTGACGAGAATATCGAGGCCACCGAATGCCTCGACCGTCTGGCTGACCAGCCGCGCGGCATCCTCCTCCTGCGACACGTCGCCGAGCAGCACGGTCGCCGGGCTGCCTTTCGCCTCCACTTCGCGCGCCACCGCCTCGCGCCGCCGCCCGATCCGACCGGGCGATGATGGCGATTGCGGCAGCCCGCTTCCGCGAGCGACAGCGCAATGGCCCGGCCGATATTGCGCGAGGCGCCGGTGACCAGGGCCACGCGGCCTTTCAGTTCATGATTTTCCATGCATCGCGCCGCTCACGCTCTTGCCGCCGAGAGATCGACACGACCGCCATCGGCGATCCGGTCGAGCGCCTTACGCAGAGCCTCGATCGCACTCGCCGAAAACCCGCCGAAGCGCAGATTGGCCTCGAACTTCGCGAGCAGTTCGGCATCGGGCAGCGGCTCCTGGGCGCCGCCGCGCATATGAGGCTGATGGAATTCGCGCACCGACCCGTCTTTCAAAACCGCCTTGAGGTGGCCGGTGAAATTGCGCGGATAGGGATCGTTCGGATCGATCTCATAGGAGACCTTTGCCGCCAGCGCCCTGACCGCAGGATCCATCGACGCGCTCGTCGGTGAACTGGCCGAGGCCCGCTTCTCCGTCGATGAAGCCGACCGCCATGCAGAAGGGCGTCGAGAACTTTGCCGGCATAGCCGTTCGGCGGCCGATGTTTTTCAGCAAGCGGCTCCCATAGCCGGTGGACGGTGCCCTCGCCCACATTGCAGGTGATCGAGACGATGTCCTCCGCCTTGACGCCTGATCGCCGCCAGCTTCTTGGCGCAATCGATGAACGGCTGCGTCATCGTCCCGCAGGCATAGGGCTTGAAGGCGAGGGTCTCGAGAATCCAGTCCTCGCCAAGACCGTCGAGCAACCGGCTGAAATCCGGGACCTTCGAAGGCGCGAAGGCCTTGTACATGCCGTTGACGCCGTCGAATACCGTCAGCGGACCGGTGAAGCCGCCTTCGGCCAGCAGCGCCGCGCGCAATCCGGCCTGCGCCGCGGCGCCGGCGTGCAGACGCTTTGTCGAGCTGCCATCGGCCAGATATTCGATGATGCCGGAGGCAAGGCTTCCGGAAATGCCGAGCGCCCGTGCGATCGTTGCGGCGTCGAGGCCGAGTGCCGCGCCGACGGCGGCAGCCGCAGCCGGCGCGCCGAAGATGGCGGTCGGGTGAAAGCTTGCCTTGTGGGTCGCCTGCGGCGCGACCAGGCTCATGCGGCACATCAGCTCCGTGCCGACGGCGATGCCGCGCATGACGGCGCGGCCGTCGAGACCGCGCTTTTCGGCGATCGCAAGCACCGCCGAGACGATGACTGCGCCGGCATGGATCGGTCCGCCCTCGAACGTATCGTCGTAGTCCTCGCCATGCGCGGCGGTTCCGTTGACGAGCGCGGCGTCGTAGAGGCCGAGGCCCGTGCTGTGACCGAAGGCCGTGCAGGAGCCTTCGTCGACGGCGCTGCGAAGAGCGGCGCGGACATAGTCCGTGTCGCGTGCGGCGATCGCAAGTGCGATGACGTCGAAAACGAGGCGGCGGCAGACCGCAGCTGCCGCAGCCGAAGGGCGATGCCTCGGCGGCAAAGGCCGCGAGCCTGGCGGCCACGGGCGTCGATGTCGGAACGGCTACATTCATGAATGGGCTTCCTCTAATTTGCTCTTGCGGGCATCGCGAAGTTCGCGGCCGAGCGAGAAGACGACGAAGATAAGGGCGAGGGACAACAGGCAGACGGCGATCGGATCCTGCAGGAAGATCATGTGATCGCCGCCCGACAGCACCAGCGAACGCCGATAGCTCGATTCGACCATGTGGCCGAGGACGACGCCGAGGATCATCGGCAGAACCGGGAAGCGCGTCAGCCGCATCAGATAGCCGACCAGGCCGAGCGCCAGCGCAAGGCCGAGGTCGAACAGGCTGTTGTTGAGCGTATAGATGCCCGACAGGATCAGCGCGAAGATGAAGCCGGAGCGATAGTGCCGCGGTCGGTTCACCAGCCAGATGCAGGCCGGCAGGATGATGATGCCGATGCCGATCTGGGCGATGATGGCGATGAAGGAGCCGACATAGATGCTGTCGATCACCTGGGCGCTCTGTTCGAACAGACGCGGGCCGGGCAGCAGGCCGTGCATCAGCAGCCCGCCGAGCAGCACGGCCGTGGAATTCGAGCTCGGAATGCCGAAGCTCAGCAGCGGAATGAGCGCGGTGCTCGCCACGGTGTTGTTGGCGGCCTCCGGCGCGGCGACGCCCTCTTCCGAGCCCTTGCCGAAGTTCTCCGGCGTCTTCGACCAGCGCTTCGCCTCGTTATAGGACATGAAGGCGGCGATCGAGCCGCCGCCGCCCGGCGTCAGCCCCTCGAACAGGCCGAGCAGGCAGCCGATGAACTGCGAGCGCTTGAGCTTGTTCATCAGCGACAGGCTCGGCAGCCTGATCTTGATGCTGGCGTTCAGCTTCGTCACGGTGGTCGAGCCCGACTGGCTCATCAGTTCGGTCAGCGCGAACAGGCCGACCATGACGAGGACCGGCTCGATGCCGCCGAGCAAATCGGGAATATCGAAGGTGAAGCGCGTGACGCCGGAGATCGGGTCCGTGCCGACGGTCGAAATCATCAGGCCGACGATCGCCGCGGCCGAGAGCCCCTTGATCAGCGATCCGCCGCTCATCGAGGCGATGACGCTGAGGCCGAGAATGCCGAGACCGAAATAGGAGGCCGGCGTGAAGGCGAGCGCCAGCCAGGACAGCGGCTCGGTCAGCAGGATGAGCATGGCGAGGCCGAACAGGCTGCCGACGACGCCGGACATCAGCGAGATGCCGAGCGCCTCGCCGGCGCGGCCCTGCCGGTTCAGCTCATAGCCGTCGATGACGGTGGCGGCGGACGAATTGGTGCCGGGCGTCCGGATCAGGATCGCCGGGATCGAGCCGCCATATTCGGCGCCGATATAGACGCAGGCCAGCAGCGCGATCGCCTGCGCCGGGTCCATCGTATAGGTGAACGGCAGCACGAGCGCCATGGTGATCGAGGCCGAGATGCCCGGCAGCGCGCCGCCGAGAATGCCCCAGGTGAGGCCGGCGATGGCGACGAAAACCAGCGGCGTTTCCGTCAGAAGATGGATGATGTCCCAGAGCGTGGTCATCAGAACAATCCTTGAAAAATCGAGCCCATCGGCTGGTGGACACCGAGCAATTTGACGAACACCGCCCAATAGAAGACGCCGCCGCCGATCGCCGCTGCGGCGACCACCCAGGTTCGCGGCGCGCCTTCGTAGAGAGCGATCGCCCCGATCATCAGCGCGGTGGCGATGATGTAGCCGACGAAGGGCAGCAGGAAGACATAGGCCGCGCCGAACAGCAGGAAGCCGACGGCGCGCGGCAGACGGGCGTTGTCGTCTTCGTCGTCGGAGCCCGCCGCTGCCGCGGTCCGCAACCGGGCAACCAGCAGCGCTCGGGCGATGAGGACGACGGCCAGAATCGCGAGGATGACGGACAGGACCTGCGGCAGACCGCCGGCACCAACCTCGTCCGACAAGGTGCTGTCGGCGATCTGTGTGGACCAGGTGTAGTAAGTGCCGGCGATCGCAAGCAGCGCTACGCCGCTAAGAAGATCTTTGTTCATGAGATAGCCCTCAGGTAAGAAAGCGTTCGGGCCGGCGAACCGGCCCGGATGCCTGTTACTTGATGGCGCCGGTCGACTTCAGGAACTCTTCCGTCGTGGTCGCGAAATTGTTGACGAAGGCAGGATAGTCCTTGTGCCCGATGAACTGCGGCACCAGCACCTCGGCGGTGTAGGCCTTCTTGTAGTCGGGATCGGCGAGGAGGTTCTTCACAGCCTCGTCCCAGATCGCGGCCGTCTCGTCCGGAATGCCCTTCGGGCCGGCAAGGCCGCGGAACTTCACGAGCGTGACGTCGAAGCCCAGTTCCTTGACCGTCGGGACATCCGGCTTTGTCGGCGATACGCTCCGGATTGAAGGTGGCAAGCAGGGTGATCTTGCCGGCATCGAGCTGCGAGCGCACCTCCTGGATTTCGCCGATGCCGATATCGAGCGTGCCGTTGAGCACGTTCAGCATCATGTCGCCGCCGCCCTCATGGGTGACGATGGCCGGCGTCACGCCAGCGGCGCGCCTTCAGCTGTTCTGCGGCCTGACGCTCCAGCGAGGCCGGATTGGCGGCGCCCCAGCGGCCACGCTCCTTCTTGGCATGATCGATGACGTCCTGCAGGGTCTTGAACGGCCCGTCCGTGCGCGTGTAGATCACCTCGCTGTCGACGAAGATGTTCACCAGCGGCTCCATGTCCTTGTAGGTGTTCTGCGGCTTGCTCATCAGCGACGTGTAGATGTAGGTCGGCGTCGTCGCGTAGAAGACGCTGCCGTCGGCGTCGGCCGAGGCGACGCGGGCCATCGCCTTGGCGCCGCTGCCGCCCTGGACATTCTCGACGACGAAGGTGGCGTCGATGTATTTGCCGAGATATTTCGTCATCTCGCGCAGGAACACGTCGCTGCCGCCGCCCGGGCTCGAATGCGTGACCAGGGTCACAACCTTAGCCGGGTAAGGCAGCGGGTCCGCCTGAGCGGATGCTAGCCGGCACAGAAGGCCGATCGCGGCAATTCCGAATGCCGCCTTGCCGATCAATTTCATCAATGTCATGCTCTCTCTCCCGTTTCAATGCCGTTTCTCCCGGAACGGCGTTCCCTCTAGTCTTGATTATTCCGCGGCAGACTCCTTCGCCGCATGGCCCGCCGCGTCTTCGCCGCTGATCAGTGATACGAGGCGGCCGATATCGGCGCCGGTGTCGATGCCGCGCACCAGCGCCAGCAACTCGTCCTGGGCGCCGGCATCGATGACGCCTTCGGCGCACATGCGGAACTTGCCGTCGAGCTCGTCGTCGCTGATCGGATTGGACGGTCCGCCGCGATAACGCTCGTCCGCCCATTGCACCAGCGTCCGGCCGTCCTTGGTGAGGACCTCGATGCGCGAGCGGATCTTGTCGTAGCCGAGAGCATCGATCTCGAGATCGTTGATGACGTCGGTGCGCGCCTGCAGATCCTGCATCGCCTCTCCGGCGACGAAGGCGTCCTCGAATTCGTGATGGCTGGCGCGGCGGCACAGCACGATCATCGCGAGCAGCGCCGGCATCGAGAACTTCGCCTGCAGATGGTTGCGCGCAATCGGATAGCGGATCGGCTCGATGATGTTCTTGCCGGCGAAGAAACGGATACGCTCGACCTCTTCGGCCTTGAGATCGTGGTCGAGCACCAGCTTCAGCATCGCATCCATCGATTGATGCGTGAGAATGCCGGACGGATAAGGCTTGACGCTGACGCCGGGCGTGACGATCGTCAGCGGCGCACCGAAGCCTGCCTTTGCCTTGTCGGCATCGAAACCTTCGCCCATCACGGAGAAGAAGCCCCAGGTTCCGTCGAGCGCTGCCGGATCGGCCTCGAAACCGCGCGCAGGCCAGCAAGGCGGCGGTGATGCCGTTTTCGCAGGCGCGGCCGACATGCAGCGGCTTCGTCATCGTGCCGAAATTGACGCGGATGCCGGCGGCGAAGCTCGCGGCCAATCCGAGCGCATGAGCGAGCTTGTCGCCCTTCAGGCCGAGCAGCTTGGCGGCGGCGGCGGCGGCGCCGAAGGTGCCGACCGTGCCGCTGGTATGATGGCCGCGGCGATAGTGGCGCGGCGTCATCCATTCGGAAATCTTGCACTCGACCTCGAAGCCCGACCTGGAAGGCGAGCATGACGTCGCGGCCGTCGACATTGCCGAGCTCGCTGGCAACGATCAGCGCTGCCGTCAGCGGCGGAACGGAGGGATGCGTCAGCAGCCCGTAGACATGGTCCGGATCGTGGGAAACCTGGGTGTCGTCCCAGTCATGGGCGTGTCCTGCGGTGCCCCAGACGCGGCCGGCAAGCGCCGCCGGCACCTTCTTGGCGCCGGCACCCGGCAGCGGCGCATCGCCGCGTCCGCCTTGAGCAAGCGCATCTTCGATCAGGATCCGCACCGACGCCTCCTGGCTGCCGGCGAGATAGAGCCCGACCGTATCGACCATGCAGCGGCGGCCGATGACGAGGGCTTCATCCGGCAAATCAGCATAGGTCGTGCGCTCGATGAAACGTATGGCCTGGGCCGTGATGTCGGATATGGTATTCACGCGATCAAGTCTCCTGGTTTTCTATTTGAGGTTCGGGGCCGTTGCCATCAGCCGCTCTTTGGCCGCCTCGACATGCCGCGCATGGGCGAGAAGCGCCCTCGCCGGATCGCGCGCCGCGACGGCATCGACCATGGCGTGATGCTCGCTGATGGGACGCATGCATCGAATCGCCGAGCATCAGGCTGCGGGCGCGGTAGAGCCGGAGCTGCTTGACCAACGTCAGATATTGCTGGGCCAGCGTCGGATTGCCGGCGCTGACGACGATGAATTCGTGAAAGGCAAAGTTGATTTTGACGTAGGCTTCGAAATCGTCGGCGGCGACGGCCGCATCCATGTCGGCGACGAAGGTCCTGAGCTGCGCGATTCCCTCATCGGTGATACGCTCGGCCAGCAGCTTTCCGGCAAGGCCGAAAAGCACGGCACGGACATCGTAGACATCGCAGGCCTGAGCCGCAGTCAGCCGGCGAACGAAGAAGCCGCGATTTGGCACCTGCTCGACAAGGCCGGACGAATCCAGCGAGCGCAACGCCTCGCGCACCGGACCGCGGCTGATGCCGAAGCGCAGCGCCAGGTCCTTCTCGTTGACGTGATCTCCCGGCGCAAATCCGCCACCGAGAATGACACGCTCGATTTCCTGCTCGAGCAACATCGGCAGAGAGCTCGATCGAAGAATGTCGATTGCATTCAACGTCATTGTCAGCGCTCCCTTTACCGATGTGTAGTATGCAGAATGTTAATTGTCAACAATTTTCAGTTATCTTTTTATGTTTACTTATCCTATGAAGCCTGGTCTTCGCGATCGGGCGTTGCTGCTGACGGCGTTTGCCTCCGGCGGCCGCCGCCGGTCGGAGCTGGCGGGCTGCGCATCGAGGATCTGGTCGAGGAGGAACCGGTGCGCGCCGATCCCTTGGACAAGAACTCCCCTCTCCTGCCCTGCCTGACCATTCGTCTCGGCCGCACCAAGACCACCAGCGGCGATGACGGCGCCCAGGTCGTGCTGATCGGCCGGCCGGTCCCCGCCCTCAAACACTGGCTGGCCGAGGCGAAGATCGATGCCGGGCCGGTGTTCCGGCGCATCGATCAATGGGGCAATGTCGACCGCCGGGCGCTGACGCCGCAATCGGTCAACCTGATGCTGAAGAAGCGCTGCACCCAGGCCGGCCTCGATCCGGCGCTGTTTTCCGCCCATGGCCTGCGCTCCGGCTATCTGACCGAGGCCGCCAATCGCGGCATTCCGCTGCCGGCGGCGATGCAACAGTCGCTGCACAAATCCGTCGCCCAGGCGGCAAGCTACTACAATGATGCCGAGCGCAAGCAGGGGCGGGCTGCGCGGCTGATGATTTGACCGCGTGGACGGCTGGCGCGTCGATCTTGACGCTTGCAGCTGACGGACAGTTCACTCACGGCCTGCGAATATCAGCTCAATCCTGACCTGCAGTTAACCTCACCCCGCAAACAACCTGGTATCGTCCGTCGCAGCCTTTCGTTCCGACCGACGGCACCCGGAGATCCAGCCTACGAAAATTTCGGCGGATTTCGCCTGCGGCGAACCGGCGTCGTAGATTGCGGTATAGGTGGGTCCTGCAACCCGAATATCCGGCCAAGGTTCGATAAGCTCACGTTTTGCCAAAAGATCGCCGAGAGTTTCACGAGGGCACACGAGCGGTCCTCCTCCCGCCAGCGCGGCCTCAAGCGCCAGATAGAAATGCGGATATGACGTTGCTTTCAGCGGTGTTGCGCCGAGCCCGGCAGCTTCCAGCCATGCCTCCAGTTCTCCCGAGCGGGTCGTTGCTCGCAAGACATGGCATGAGAGCAGATCGGCGGGCGTTCGGAGTCGCTGCAGCATCGGGCATCTCGGAGAAATCGCCAGGATCAATTGGTCCCGCAAAAACGGCGTTGTCGTGAGATGGCCGGGCGCATGCGGATTGGAACGGATCGCGACATCGAAGGGAATATCGAGCCATGTCTCGAGGCTGTCGGTCTGGCGCAGTTGCAGTTCGATCCTCTTGTGCTCCTCGGAAAAGCTCCAAACCCGTGGAATGAGCCAGCGCATGGCGAAAGTCGAAGGCGCGAGAACCTTCAGCACTGTCGCGTCCTCTTTGACGCGCAGGCCGTCCACCGCATCCGCTATCAGTTCCCAGGCCTGATCCGCCGCAGAGGCCAGCACCATCGCCTCCTGCTTCGGCTGCATATATTTGCGGTTTTTCTCGAAGAGCGGACGGCCGAGCCATTCTTCCAGCGTTGCAAGCTGTTTGCTTATCGCGCCGTGCGTAACGAATAGTTCTTCCGCAGCTTTTGTGACACTTCCATGACGAACAACACTCTCGAAAGCAATCAAAGCCTTCATCGGAGGAAGTTTTCTTTTCATCTGTTCCGATACCTCACACAGATCAAACAAAAACTCAATTTACTTGATGCTGAGAATATTGCAATCCTACCTAAGACAACACTTAGTACTACTGTAGGTAATACTATAATCTGATAACATACTTCTATTCGAGTGACATGCTTATGAACACGGAGAGCGGGAAATTGGCATCAGATGAACACGCAACCGAACCGTTGATTGTCAATGGTCGCAGTTATCGTCGGCCGGCGAAGCCGGTCGTCGTGATCTGCTTTGACGGATGCGATCCCGCCTATCTCGAGGCAGCCCAGGCAGCCGACGCCATTCCGGCGCTCTCCGCAATGATGGCGGATGGTTTCTACGGCATCGCCCTTGCGGCGATGCCGACCTTCACCAATCCCAACAACATCGCCATCGTCTGCGGCGCACCGCCTGCGGTGACCGGCGTCGCCGGCAACTACTATCTCGATCGCGAGACCGGCCGCGAGGTCATGGTGCTCGACGGGCATCAGATGCGCGCCGAGACAATTCTTGCGCGGTTTTCCGCCGCCGGTGCCAACGTCGCCATCGTCACAGCCAAGGACAAGCTGCTGAAGGCGCTGGCGCGAGGGCATACGGGGATCGCCGTGTCGGCTGAATCGCCGGCAGATGCCATCGCGGCGATCGGCCCGATCGGCGAGACGGCCGGCGCGCCAGACAAATATTCCGCCGACCTGTCGCTCTTCGTGCTCGATGCCGGCGTTGCTCTGCATGGAGCGGCATGACTGCGACATCATCTATCTGTCGCTGTCGGACTATGTGCAGCACAAGCATGCGCCGGCAGAGCCGGAAGCGATTGCCTTCATGAGAGCGGTCGACCGGACGGGTCGCCCGGCTGCTGGCATTGGGCGCGGTCGTCGGCATCGTCGCCGATCACGGCATGAACGACATGGCATTGCCGGATGGCGCTGCGCGCGTGCTCTATGTTCAGGACGAGATCGAGAAGGTGTTCGGTCCCGGTGCGGCGCGCGTCATCTGCCCGATCACCGATCCGTTCACGCGTCACCACGCATCGCTCGGCGGCTTCGTCCGTGTCTACCTGATGCGCGACGATATCGATGCGGAGGCCGTGAAACATCACATTGCCGGGCTGGATGGTGTCGAAATCGCTTTGACGGGCGCGGAAGCGTGCGTGCGCTACGAGCTGCCGCTCGAAGGCGAAGGCGACATCGTGGTGGTGGCCGGCCCCGGCGTGGCGCTTGGCGCGACCGCTCAAGAGCATGATCTCTCCGCGCTTGCCGGTCAGCGGCTGCGTTCGCACGGCGGCACCAGCGAGCAGAAGGTGCCCTTCATTCTCTCCCATCGGCTCGATCCCGACTTCGGCGCGCGCGCCGCAGCCGGGCTGAGAAATTTCGACATCTTCGATTACGCTATCAATGGAGTGCAACTGTGAATTCGACGTCACTATCCGAGCCCGCCGGGAAGGCGCAGGACATGGGCCGCGTGGTCCTGGTGATCTGCGACGGCCATCGCGCCGATTTCGTGCGGCAGGATACCTGCCCGCGCATCTTCGATTTCGTCTCCCGCTCGCGCAGTTTCGCCAATCATCGGGCGATCTTCCCTTCGGCGACACGCGCAAGCGCGGCCTCGATCGCGACAGGCTGCTGGCCGGCCAATCATGGCCTGCACGGCAATTCCATGGGCCTGCCCGACGGCGACGGCTTGCGCGTGCATGACGTCGGCGATCCGGCCTTCGTCGGCAAGACTGCGCAATGCCTTCGGCCGGACGCTGAAGGTGCCGACGCTGGCGGAGCGGCTGGCGCCTTACGGCGGTGCCGTCATCGCCTCCAACGTCTCTCCCGGAGCCGCCTATTTCCAGGATCCGGATCATTTCGGCCATGTCGTGCATCGCGCCGGCTCGTTCGGTCCCGGCGGCGAGGTGCTCGGCCTCGATCAGGCGCCGGTCGTCAGCCATGACTATGCCGGCGACGAGGCGCTCGCCGACTGGTTCTGCGACGAGGTGCTGATGAAGCGCAAGCCGCGCCTTGCCGTGCTCTGGCTCGCCAATCCGGACTCCGCCATGCACGCCGACAAGCTCGGCTCGCAGACCCATCTCGACGGCATCGCCTGCGCTGACCGCTGCCTTCGGCCGCGTCGAGGACACTGTCGTCGAGCGCCTGCGCGCCGAGGGCGAGGACATCCTGCTGCTCGCCGGCTCCGACCATGGCCAGGAAACCGTCATCGGCCCGCATCGCCGTTGCGGACGAGCTCGATCGAAGCCGGACTGAAGGACGGCCCGGACAGCACCGATGTCGTGGTGGCGCCGCAGGGCGGCAGCGGGCTGATCTATCTCGCCGACGCGCGGCCGGATCGTGCGCCGGCCATCCTGTCCTTCCTGCGCGCTCAGCCCTGGGCCGCCGAAGTCTTCTACGGAGACGAAATGCTGCATCTCGGCCAGCGCCCCGGCGACGGCCTCGCCATCGTCGTGGCGATGGCGCGCAACGAAGAGCCGAACGAATTCGGCGTGCCGCGGCCAGATCACGCTTTGCGTCGACGAAGCGAAGCCCGGCAAGCCGGAAGGTTTCGGCAGCCATGGCGGGCTCGGCGGCTTCGAGCGCCACCCGTTCCTCGCCGTCAATGGCGGCGGCTTTGCCCCGGGCACCGTCGAAGCACGGCGTCACGCCGCCTGATCGACATCGCGCCCACGATCCTGCGTTTTCTCGATCTTCCCAGATCCGGCATGGACGGACTGGCCCTTCCCCAGAACTGACCCTCCCGACTGCCTCCCCAGAATCACCTCCCAGGAGCTGTTATGAAAAAGATACTGTTATCCCTGGCCGCTGCCCTGCTGATCGGGCAAGCGGCGCCGGCCTTGCGGCCGAGCAGCCCGTCTATGGCGGCACTCTGCACCTGAAATGGGGCACGCTGGATACGACGGACTTCCACCGTCACACCGGCACCATCTCCCTGCCGCATTCCTTCGCCGAAACGCTGACCTCGATCTCCAAGGACGGCAGCCCGAAGGGCCTGCTCGCCGAGAGCTGGACGGTCTCGCACGACGGCGCTGACCTACACCTTCAACCTGCGCCAGGGCGTCAAGTTCCACAACGGCCGCGTCATGACCGCGGACGACGTGATGAAGAATTTCGAGCGCATCCGCGACAAGGTCGAAGGGCGGCTGGCTGACCACCGCCATGGAACAGGTGGAGAGCTTCTGCGACCCCGGACGACAACACCTTCGTCGTCAAGATGAAGGCGCCGTTCGCGCCCTTCCTCAACCTGCATCGCCGAAGCCTGGATCCTGGCGCCGGAATCGCCGGGCTGGGACGACAACATCACCCATCCGATCGGCACCGGCCCCTTCACCTTCGACAGCTGGACGCCGCAGCTTGCCCTCAAGGGCCACAAGTTCGCCGACTACTGGATGAAGGGGCAGCCCTATCTCGATGACGTCGAGTTCGACGTGCGCGAGATCGCCGATGCGTCGCTCGGCGCTGCGCGCCGGCGACTACGACGTGGCCCGCATTCCGCTGAACAAGATCAAGACGCTGAAGGACGCCGGCTTCACCATCGATCTTCCAGGCGGCACGAGCTGGGACTTCATCTCGTTCAACAACCGCAACCCGCGCCCGCCCTTCGACAACATCAAGGTGCGCGAGGCGGTCGCCTACGCCCTCGACCGGACGCAGATCATGAAGGTCGATGCACGGCGACTACGGCACTCCCGGCAACCAGATGGTCGGCAAGGGCAACTTCTTCTACGACGCCGACACTCGCCGCCGACGATCCGCACAACTGAAGCCGGATCTGGCGAAGCGCGCCAAGACAGCTGATCGCCGAAGTAGGGCATCAAGCCGAGCGACTACAACCTCTACATGGTCTCGACCGGCTCGCGCAGCCGCAGCGGCCCGCCGCTGGCCCAGACTCCTGCGCCAGCTGGGCTTCGACGTCGACATCAAGGAGTTCGACGACCTCGGCTACCAGCGCGCGCTGTCCGCAGTACGACTGGGACATCTTCCCCGGTGGTTCGGGCGCCCGCAACGACATCTTCCTGCGCTAGGTGCGCCTGATGAGCGATGGTCCGAATCCCGGCCTGTGGGGCGGCATCCAGGATCCCGAGCTCGACGCGCTGATCAAGTCGGCGATCTCGACCGCCGATCCGCAGCAGACCCGGGCCAACTCTATCTCGCAGGCCTGGAAGCGGGTGATGGACAAGTACTACACCATCGGCCTCGGC
The DNA here is from genome assembly GCA_963838565.1 of uncultured Alphaproteobacteria bacterium. GTDB lineage: Bacteria > Pseudomonadota > Alphaproteobacteria > Rhizobiales > Rhizobiaceae > Rhizobium. Next base: position 46,990 of record CAWIRO010000006.1, on the reverse strand, counting down.
CAGGCGCCGACCGCCTATCGCCATCAGCCCGAAGGTTCACGACATGACGATCGGCTTCAACTACTCGGCCCATCGTGTCGATGGCGGCGTCGCCTTCGCCTGGATCGAGAAGTAAGCCAGCGAACGCAAAGGAAGGCCCGAACATGTCGGTCGAAGCCCAGCTCGAAACGCCGCAGCCTGCCCTTTTCGGGCCTCTCCCGCATGACCATCATCGCCGTGCTGATCGTCGCCATCACGCTGTTCGTCGCGGTGGCCGGCCCCTTGCTGGTCACGCAGGATCCCCTACGTTCAGCGCGGACATGAACAGCCGCCCGAGCGACGACCATATCCTCGGCACCGACGACGCAGGGACAGGACGTCTATTCCCGCCTCATCGTCGGCACCGGCCTCAGCCTGCTCTACGGCGCCGGGCGCGGCGCTCGTCGCCCTGGGCATCGGCGCCTGGCCGCGCTGCTTGCCATGGCCCTCGGCAAGGTGGCCGAGATCGCGCTGTTCGCCCTCATCGACCTCATCCGTGCCCTGCCGGGCATCCTCTTCGCACTGGCCTGCATCGTCGCCTTCGAGCCCGGCGTCGGCGCGGTGATCCTCGCGCTCGGCGTTTCCTTCGCCCCCAATTTCGCGCTCGATGACGCGCGCCACCTACCTGCAGCAGATGGCGCAGCCCTATACGGCCGCCGCCAAGGTGCTGGGCGCGGGCCGGACTGCGCGTCGCCGCTCGTCCATGTGCTGCCCAACATCGCCGGCGCCCTGATCACGCAGTTCGCCATCATCCTGCCGCGCTGCATCGTATCGGAATCGGTGCTGAGCTTCCTCGGGCTCGGCGTGTCCCCCGAAACCCCGACCTGGGGCCGCATGATCGCCAGCGCCACGCCCTACATCGAGGAGGCGCCGCATGCGGCGCTGGCGCCCATCATCGCGCTGTCGCTGGTCACCTTCGCCCTTGCCATCGTCGGCAACGACGATGCGCCAGCGCTTCGACGTCTCCCGCAGGAGTGTCACCCTATGAACCCGCATCTCACGCGGCTCTTGGCCGGCATCGGCGTCGACGTCCTGCGCGTCGCTCGCCATTGCCGTCGGCATCGTCGTCTTCACCTTCTTCGTCATCCGCATGATCCCCGGCGACGTGGTCGACGTGCGCGGGCTCGAAGGCTCGCTGACCTATTCGCAGCAGACCGCGATGCGCGACGAACTCGGGCTCAACAAGCCCTGGATCGACGCAGTTCTTCGAATGGCTCGGCATGATCGCTATCGGGCAATCTCGGCATGTCCGTCGCGCTTCGCCATCCCGATCGTCGACCTGCTCGCCACGGTCCTGCCCTCGACGCATGATGCTGGGGGCCGCCGCGCTCGCCATCGGCCTCGTGCTCGGCATCGCGCTGCCGACGCTGGCCTGCCTGTTTCCGCGTTCGATCTTCGTCGGGCTGGTCGAGGCGATCACCATCTGGTCGATCACCATGCCGACCTTCTCGATCGGCATCGTCTGCGTGATCGTCTTTGCCGTCTGGCTGCACTGGATCCCGGCGATCGGCAACTTCGTCGTGCCCGCCCTGATCCTCGGCATCGACATCGCCGGCACGCTCGCCAAGCTGCTCTACGAGGACATGAAGGATGATCGAGTCCGCCGAATATCGTCCGCACCGCCCGCGCCAAGGGGCTCAGCCACGCGCGCATCATCGCTGCGGCACGTGCTGCCGAATGCGCTCGACCGTGGTCATCGCGCTGGCCGGCCTGATGCTGGCGGGGTCTTCACCGGCGCCATCACCATGGAAGTCGTCTTCGGCCTGCCCGGCCTCGGCACGCATGACGCTGCAGGCCATCAAGGGTCGCGACTATCCGGTCGTGCAGGCCATCATCATCTGGCTCGGCTTCGCCGTCATCTTCGCCAACCTCGTCACCGACATCATCCAGAAACTTCATCGATCCCCGCCTGAGGAAAGCATGACCCAAGCTCCCCTCCTCTCCGTCATCGATCTTCGCGTCACCATCAGCGGTCGCTCCGGATCGGTCCGGGCCGTCGACGGCGTCTCATTCGAACATCGCAGCGGGGCCGGACCCTGGCCCTGGTCGGCGAATCCGGATCGGGCAAGTCGATGACCGCCATGTCGCTGATCGGCCTGACGCCGGCGGGTACGACGGTTTCGACGTCCGGGCGCGCAATGTTCGCGGACCGCGATCTGCTCGACCCTGTCCGAGAAGGAGCTGCGCACGGTTCGCGGCCGCGAAATCGCCGTTGTATTCCAGGATCCGTCGGCGGCGCTCAATCCGCTGATGACCGTTGCCTCCCAGATCGCCGAGGTCCTGCCGCAGGACGTGCGGCGCAAAGGCGATGCCGAGCGGCGCATTGCCGAGCTGCTGGCGGAGGTGGGCCTCGATAAGGTTCCCGACGCAGCCCGGCGCTACCCGCACGAACTGTCCGGCGGCCAGCAGCAGCGCGTTGCGATCGCCATCGCCCTGGCCGGCAATCCGTCGCTGCTGATCGCCGACGAGCCGACGACCGCGCTCGACATGACCGTGCAGGCCCAGATCCTGCAATTGCTCAAGCGCCTTCAGCAGGCGCGCGGCATGGCCATGCTGCTGATCACCCACGATCTCGGCATTGTCGCCAACTACGCCGACGACGTCCTGGTTCTGCAGAAGGGCGAAGACCGTCGAACAGGGCCCCGCCGGCGAGGTGCTGACGGCACCGAAGCAGGACTACACGCGCATGCTGCTCGAATGCACGCCCGCGCGTGCACGCAGCCGGCACGCGTCCGTCCGCTCCATCGCAAACCGGCTCCGAAGCAGCGACCGGCAAGCCTGCTGTCCGTCGCGCGATCTCGTCGTCTCCTATCCGGGCCGCGGTCCTTTCGCCCGCCCGATCATGGCCGTCGATCGGGTCACCTTCGACGTTCCGCGGGGCAGCGCGCTCGGCATTGTCGGCGAAAGCGGCAGCGGCAAGAGCACGGTCGCCAAAGTCCATCGTCGGCCTGTCGCGCGATCGAGTCCGGAAGCCGTCCATTTCGATGGCCAGGCGCTGGCCGATCCGACCCGGATGCCGGCAGCCTATCGCGCACGCATCCAGTACATCTTCCAGGACTCCTACGGTGCGCTCAATCCGCGGCTCAACGTCGAACAAGCGGTCGGAGAGCCATTCGCGATCTCCGGCATGCCCCGGCGTCAGCGCCGGGATGCCGTAGTCGCCTTGCTTCGAGGAGGTCGGCCTATCGAGCATGCATCTCAATCGGCTGCCGCGCGAATTGTCGGGCGGCCAGCGCCAACGGGTCAACATCGCGCGCGCTCTTGCGCTGTCGCCGCAGCTGCTGATCTGCGACGAGATCGTCTCCGCTCTCGACGTGTCTATCCAGGCGCAGGTGCTCAAGCTGCTCAAGGAGCTGCAACGCACACGCTCACTGACCCTCGTCTTCATCAGCCATGACCTCGCCGTCGTAAGCGAGCTGTGTGATAGTGTTATCGTCCTGCAAGCCGGAAAAGTGGTCGAGAAGGGTGCGGCAGCAGATCTCTTAAGCGCGCCCACTCATCCGTATACGCAAGGTCTTCTTGCAGCAGCCGTGGCGCTGGAACAGAACGGATCGTCGACGGTTCGTCCAAAGGAGAGCGCACCAGAAAAACTCCACGAACCGACCCTATGAAATCCGTGGCCAACGCGTCAGCGATGCGGCGCCGTTTTGGCAACGTGGCTGCCGAAGACCGATGCTCTGGCGTTGCTCTACTGTGCATCACAAGGCTGTGTGATACCTAGCGCTACGGCGCGCATGCTGGGGTCGGCTTTCGGCACGCTTGAGAGGCCGGGCCTAGCGATCGTTCTGCGAGCCCCTAGAACGCCTATGAAATTGATCAGGTTGCGTTGACCGGTTGAACCCACCGCGGCTTTGGATATCGCGCTCCGGTTTCAGCTTCGGTCAGCTACGGTTGATCCATTCCGTCAATTCGGCCTCGGCACGTTCGAGCGCGCTGTAGTTGAGCAGTTTGCGGAGAAACGCGACGGTCACCGCCCGTGCGCGCAGATTGTAGCGTCCGTCGTCGCCCTCTTCGGCCGTCGCCCGGTGGACATCCAGTTTTTCGTAGAGCTGTTGAAGGCGGTTCTGCACGCTGCGAAGCGAGAGGTTCCGGCGGCGTGCAATCGTGCGGTCGGTCAATCCGAGCGCAATATCCACGAGGATTTCGTATTCGGTATCGGTAAAGCTGTTCGCGTTGCCGAGGCTTTTCTGCTGCATGCCGCGCACTTCGCGGTCGATGACGCACTGGGACTCCATGAAAATGCTGCGGAGTGCCAGCTTCAACCGATCGTCGGAGGCCGATTTGAGCACATAGCCATAGGCGGCACCTTCGGGCACGATCCGCGAGACGCCGCGCACATAGGCTTCGTCCGAGTAGTTCGACCAGAAAAGAATCCGGGTCTCCGGCCGCTCCTTCCAGATGGTGCGCGCCGTTTCGACGCCGTTGCGCTCGCTCATCTGCAGGTCCATGATGATATGGGCCGAGCGGTATTCGCGAGCCAGACGCTCGCCCACCCTGCCATTCTCGGCCTCGAGCACCGTATCGCATTCGGGCAGCGCGGCGCGCACGGCCTCATGCAGATACGATCGGTGCAACGCATCGTCTTCCACGATCAGGACTTCCATTTTCTCTTCCATCAAGGGGTCAGCCGCTGCGTGGGCAGCATGACGCTAACACAAGTGCCGGTACCGTCGCGACTCCTGCCGACCTCGAACTTCGCCGAGATCAGCCGCGCGCGTGTCTTCATATTGTCGATGCCGTGGCCGATCCGGTCGCGGGGATTTTCAATGCCGATTCCGTCATCGATGACCTCGATCGACAGGCTGCCTTCCCCGGCGCGCAGCCGCACGACAATCTGGCTGGCCTGTGAATGGCGGATGGCATTGTTGATCGCCTCCTGGGCAATGCGGAACAGCGCGATGATCACAGTCTGATGAAGGCCGTCGACCATGCTACCGGTTTCGTCGACAAGCCGCCATTCGATGACCGCGCCGCTATCGCGCACCGAGCGGTCGAGGTGATTTTCGATCGCCTGGGCCAGGCCGAAAAGCTGCAGCACCGACGGCTTCGCCTCCTCGATGATCTGGCGGAGATCATGCATGCAGTGCTGCAGCCCGCGAAACAACGGCTCCAGCGCCTCGCCCGGCATATCGGGTACCCGGGTCAGTCTCTCCATTCGACGGGCAAGCCGCGTGAGGTCGGCAAGTGTCTGGTCGTGCAGGTCCATCCCGATGCGCTGCCTTTCGGCCTCCAATGCCTCGGTGAGCTTCAGCGCGCCGACCCTTAGCCCCTCCTCTCTCGCGCGCGTCTCGGTCTCGACAATTGCCGAGCGCTTCGCCTGTTCGGCGGCACGGATAGCGAAGAAATAGGGTGCGAGCAGATCGGCGATCGACCGCGCGTTTCCGACATCTTCCATGGAGTAGCGGCCGATCTCGTGGCTCGAGCAGCTGAGGGCGCCAATGATGTCGCCCTGCACCTTCAGAGGCACATTGATACGACTGCGCAAGGAGAGCGCGATGATGGGGCTCGAGAAGGCGCCGTCAAAATGAAACTTCGGGTCTGAACAGGCATCCGCCGTCAGGATGAAGTCTTCCTCGCCCGCGAGAACCGTTCGGATCGGGCTGCCGGTCAGAAGCGCGGGAGGATGCTTGCTCCAATCCGTCTGCAGGCCGCTCTCATAGGCAACGTGGTATTTGCCGTCGAGAGTCTTGATGCAGACATCGAGATGATCGTGCGGAATGATATGATTGATTTCTGCGGCCACCGCCTGGGTGATCGAGTGAAAATCGAGCTGCCCCGCCAGAAGACGCGATATGCCCAGATAGTGATCGAACAGAGAGCGTGGCGCCGAATTGAGCATGCGAAGGCTTCCTCCCGGGCCGTCAGCGGGCTTCTCCCCAAGCAAGACGAAACGGCCCGAATTCACGCGCCTATTAAGCGCCTGGCCAGGCTGTTTCGTCTTGCGGGAACCCGCATATTTTGCGCGTGAAACCGCAATCTGGTTGCTTGGATGCGCCTGTACAAGGCCTGAGATCTTTTCCATCCTGCCTTCACTGAGCGAATGAGCCTCAGTGCGACAAGAATTTTCGGCTTCCCGTCGAGGAGCGGTCCGGAAATCACATCAAGCATGTGATAGGGAGAGAGACATGACTTTTAAGAAGATGCTTCTGGCATCGATCGCTGTTGCGTGCGCGGCAATGCCGGTTACGGCTCTTGCGGACACATCCGGCAAGAAGATTGCACTTTCAAACAATTATGCAGGTAATTCCTGGCGTCAGGCGATGCTGACGAGCTGGGACAAGATCACCAAGGACGCCGTGAAGTCGGGCGTGGTGGCTGCAGCCGATCCGTTTACGACGGGCGAGAATCAGGCGACCGAACAGGCAGCCCAGATCCAGAACATGATCCTGCAAGGCTATGACGCGATCGTCATCGATGCCGCATCGCCGACCGCGCTCAATGGCGCGATCAAGGAAGCCTGCGACGCTGGCATCACGGTGGTCTCGTTCGACGGCACCGTCACCGAGCCCTGTGCGTGGCGTATCGGTGTAGACTTCAAGGCGATGGGCGAAAGCGAAATCGACTATCTGGCCAAGGCGATGCCGAAGGGCGGCAACGTTCTCGAAATTCGTGGTCTGGCCGGCGTCTCGGTCGACGACCTTATGCATGCGGGCATTCAGGCGGGCGTCGAAAAGAACCCGCAATTCAAGATCGTTGGTTCGGTCAATGGTGACTGGGCTCAGGACGTTGCACAGCGTGCCGTCGCCGGCATCCTCCCAAGCCTGCCCGACGTCGCAGCGGTTGTGACGCAGGGTGGCGACGGCTACGGCGCCGCTCAGGCCTTCGCCGCCGCAAAGCGGCCGACGCCGACGATCGTCATGGGCAACCGCCAGGACGAACTCCTGTGGTGGAAACAGCAGAAGGACGCCAACGGCTATCAGACCATGTCGGTCTCGGTCGCTCCGGGCGTTTCGACGCTGGCCTTCTGGGTCGCCCAGCAGATCCTTGACGGCAAGCCGGTCAAGAAGGATCTCGTCGTCCCCTTCCTGCGTATCGACCAGGACAACCTGGAAACCAACCTGGCCAACACCCAGCAGGGTGGCGTCGCCAATGTGGAATACACGCTGGAAGACGCCAAGAAGGTTATCGACGCAGCCAAGTGACCTCCTGGTTTGCACAGTCAAAAGCGGCCGATGCCATGGCCTCATGGCACCGGTCGCTGGTGAAGGCACCCCGCAGGTTTTCGGCAAAACATCGGTAATGACGGATTCATGACAGACGCAGCGCTGAGACAAGAGGTCGTTGCCGCCAAAGGCATCAAGAGTCGAGTATGGAGCCGTCAAGGCTCTCGACGGAGCGGACCTCATCATTCGGGCCGGCGAATGCGTCGGTCTCGTCGGCCACAACGGAGCCGGCAAATCGACGATCGTCAACGTGATCAACGGCGGCCTCAATCCACACGCCGGCACGATCACCTATGGCGGCAATGCCGGCGGTCATGGGATCATGGCGGCACGCCGCCATGGAGTGCGCTGCGTGTTCCAGGAGCTTTCCCTGTGCCCCAATCTCGCGGTCAACGAAAATGCCCGCATCATGCACAGCGATCTGAAGGGCTGGAACTGGCGAAAGCTGGCACTCGATCTCGTTGAAACCAAGCTCACGGAAATCTTTCCCGGTCACGGCATCGATTGCAACAGCACGGTCAGCGAACTCTCGATCGCCGAACGGCAGATGGTGGAAATCGCCATCAGTTTCGCCGGCGTCGGCGAGCAGCCGAAACTCGTCATCCTCGATGAGCCGACCTCATCGCTGGACGCCGGACTTGCAGCACAGCTCATGGAATATGTGCGCCGCTTCGTTTCGGCCGGAGGATCGGTCCTGCTGATTTCACACATGCTCGGCGAAATCCTGTCGACGGCGAACCGTATCGTCGTGATGAAGGACGGAAAGGTCGTGGCGAACCGGCCAGCCGCAGACTTCACGACACGCACCCTCGTCGAGGCGATGGGCAACGTGATGCGCGAGCAGAAATGGGAGCGATCCGCCCGCGCGGCGAACGACAGCTCCGGTCGTCCTGTCCATGGAACCGCGCCGTGGCCACGGTCTGCCGTTCAAGGCGATGCGCGGCGAAATTGTCGGCCTTGCGGGGCTCGGCGGACACGGACAGACGGAAGCGCTTCTCGATCTTTATCTGTCCCGCAACAGCAACTGGTTGCCAGGCCGTCAGCGCGACATCGCGTTTGTCGCCGGCGACCGTAGCCTCAACGGCACGTTTCCCCTGTGGAGCATCCTGAAGAACCTGAGCATCGCCTCCCTTGGCGATCTTTCGGCGCGAAATCTCGTTGACGGAAAGCGCGAACATGCGCTCGGCGAGAGCTGGAAAAGGAAGATCGAGATCCGCACACCCGACATGGAAAATCGGATTCTGTCGCTTTCCGGCGGCAACCAGCAGAAAGTCCTCTTCGGCCGTGCACTGGCCACGACGGCGACCACCGTCCTCATGGACGACCCGATGCGCGGGGTCGACATCGGCACCAAGCAGGAGGTCTATGACATCCTGCGTTCCGAAGCCGCGGGCGGGCGTACCTTCATATGGTATTCGACGGAAATGGATGAGATCCGCCTTTGCGATCGGGTCTACGTCTTCCGGGACGGCGTGATCGTTGCCGAACTCGCCGGTGACGAAATCACCGAGAAGAACGTCCTCGAAGCCTCATTTTCGGGAGCAGGCGAATGATACGGCTTTCCTCCGGCACCATCCGCCTGATCATTCCGGCAGTGTCGCTCGCACTCCTGCTCGTGGCGGTATTCTACATGCAGCCGCGCGCGATGAGCTATACCGGCCTCAACCTGCTGTTCAATCTCGCAGTGCCGATCGCGCTGGCGACGGTCGCCCAGATGCTGATCATGGCCGTCAACGATCTCGACCTGTCGATGGGAACGTTCGTCAGCTTTACGGCCTGTGTCGCCGCGACCCTTCTGCAGACCTCACCTCTCGTCGGCGTTCTCATCCTCGCCGCCGCGATCGCGGTCTACGCCGCGATTGGCGTCGTCATCTATGTCAGGGATATTCCCTCGATCGTCGTGACGCTTGGCATGAGTTTCGTCTGGGGCGGCCTCGCCGTGCTCCTGCTGCCTTCGCCCGGCGGGAACGCGCCTGACTGGGCCCGCTGGCTGATGACCTCCAAGCCACCTTTCGTTCCGATGGCAATCGTGGCGAGCGTTGTGATCGCTGTCATTACGCAGGTCATCATGCGGTCGTCCTTTGGGGTCCTGATCCGCGGCGTCGGCGGAAATTTCCGCTCGGTCGAACGCGCCGGCTGGTCGGTGATTGCCATACGCGCCGGAACTTTCGCGCTGGCCGGCTTCTTTGCTGTTCTATCGGGAATCGCACTGGTCGGCTTGACGACGTCAGCGGACGCCAACATTGCGCTGCGCTATACGCTTCTGTCGATCGCCGGCGTCATTCTCGGCGGCGGCGAATTCGTGGGCGGGCGCGTTTCCGCCGATCGGTGCCGTGATCGGCGCGCTGACACTGACGCTGGCCGGATCCTTCCTTTCCTTCATGCATATCTCGCCGGACTGGCAGATCGGCGCACAAGGCGCGATCCTGATTGTCGTTCTGGCTCTTCGGCTCGCCCTAAACCGGCTTGAGAAGCGGGAGAAAAATCGATGAACGCCATCCGCTTCCTTTCCAGGAAACCCTGGATCTGGTCCTTTGCCGCAACCGTGGCTGTCTGGGTGATCACGGTCCTTTTCACGGGCGGTGCAAGCTCGCTCAGCCTTTCGCAGGCCGCCCTGACATTTGCTGCCTTCTCGGTCATCGTCGGCCTCGGCCAGATGTTCGTGATCACGCTCGGACCCGGCAATATCGACCTTTCGGTACCTGCGACCATGACGCTTGCCGGCACGCTCGCCCTGAAGGTGATGGACGTGCAGGACGGCATGATCGCGGTCGGCCTCATCGTGTCGATCCTGCTTGGCGTCGTTGTCGGCATCGGCAACTACGCCCTTATCAAGCTGCTCCGCATACCGCCGATCATCGCCACGCTGTCGATGAGCTTCATCGTGCAGTCGACAGCGATCTGGGCGAACCGCGGCCTGCGCATCAAACCGCCGGAGCTGCTTGCGACTTTCACCACGTCGGATGTCTTCGGCATCCCCAGTGTCGCGATCGTGGCCCTCGTCCTTTCGCTCATCGCGTGGCTGCTTCTCGAAAAGAGCATCTACGGCCGCTGGATCTCCGCGATCGGGCAGAGCACCTTCGCGGCGCGAATGACCGGGATTCCTGTCGACGGCACACGCTTGGCCACCTATGTCCTTTGCGCGGTACTTGCGGCCGTCTGCGGCTACCTGCTCGCAAGCTTCTCGGGCGGCGCGGCGCTTAACATGGGAGCGGAATATCTGCTGATGTCGATCGCCGTCGTGGTCATCGGCGGTACGGCCGTCGCAGGTGGCGATTCCAATATTCCCGGCATCTGGGGCGCCTCCCTCTTCATGTTCCTCGTGGTCTCGATGCTCAACACATACGGTTTTGGCGCAGGATTCCGTCTGATCCTCACCGGGCGTGATCATCATCGCCGTCATCCTGGTCGCCGGCGGACGGAAGGCGACCCGATGAAATCTGTCTCCCGTCAGCGATCGTCATCGAATGTCGGAATTGTTGCGTCTTCCACTACACAGGAAAAAGCCCATGCCGCAGGACAATCAGTCTCTGTATGAAATCCACGATGAGCGGTTCCGCCACCTGACGGTCGGAAGTGCGGCGCTTGAGGAACTTTACTCAGATTGCCGCTGGGCGGAAGGCCCCGTTTGGTTCTCGGATTTGAACTGCCTTCTCTGGAGCGACATTCCAAATCAGCGAATCTTGCGCTGGGTGCCCGAGGGCGGCGTGTCCGTTTTCCGCTCGCCATCCAATTTCGCCAACGGCCACACGCGGGACCGTCAGGGACGCCTGGTCTCCTGCGAACACGGGACGCGCCGCGTCACCCGGACGGAAGTCGATGGTTCCATCACCGTACTTGCCGACAGCTACAAGGGAAAGCGGCTAAATTCGCCCAACGACGTGATCGTCCGTTCAGACGGCACCGTGTGGTTCACAGATCCGACCTACGGCATTCTGTCGGATTATGAAGGCTACAAGGCAGAGCCGGAACAACCGACGCGCAACGTCTATCGGCTCGATCCTGAGACCGGCGAAATCGATGCGGTCGTCGATGATTTCCGCCAGCCGAACGGGCTTGCCTTTTCTCCCGACGAGACGAAACTCTACGTCGCCGAATCCGGCTCCAGCCATGATGTCACGGTACCGCGCCATATCCGAGTTTTCGACGTCATCGACGGAAGACGGCTCGCAAACGGCAGGATCTTTTGCAGCCTCGACACGGGTATTCCGGACGGATTCCGGCTTGATGAAGCAGGCAATCTTTGGACCAGCGCGGAAGACGGCGTTCACTGTTTCTCGCCGGAAGGTGCGCTGCTCGGAAAGATCAAGGTGCCGCAGACCGTCGCAAACCTTACTTTCGGCGGACCGCGGCGCAACCGGCTGTTCATCACAGCGACGAGATCGCTTTATTCAGTCTATGTCACGACAACGGGCGCTCAGTGCCCGTAAGGGCATCGCGCTTGCCACAGACATTTACCTTGCGAGCTTCAACCTGGAACGCCGCGTGTCCAAGTAAGCGCGCGGCGTCTTGTGCAGTAAAGCTAAGCGCCGCGCCGCATGAACCATGCCGCAGGTTGGGCATGGAGCCATCTTGAGTTTTCCAGTTGCGAATGCACGGTGATATACGAGTGGATAGCATCTCCGATGCGAACGCATCTCTATTATAGTGGGCACACAAATGCTCTAACCAACGCACCCTCTCTGGTGCAAGGGCTCGTTCACCACCCCTCAAGGCAAGCCCTTATGGCTCTGCTGAGCGACTGACAGTGTCACCATCAGGCGTTCCTGATCTCGACAGGTCGCTCACAAACTCTGAAGCAAACTATCAGGGGTAACGTCGGGCAAACCGCACGGAACCCGAGGCAGGTCGATATGGCAGCGCAAAGATATAGCGTTCACAAGAACCTCAACATCTACTGGACTGTGTTCGATGGAGTCATTGGACAGCCAGCCGTCGTCGATGGATTTGTCATGGATGCGCTCACCGCCGAAGAGGCTGAGAGCTTGGTCGATCTGCTCAACCGCGATCACCAAGTGAGCCTTTCGTGTTTCTATGCGTGAGCGCTGAGAACGGGCGGCCGCAAAGACCGCCCGTCGCGTTGATCCCGTCTTAGTTGCCCGGCTTGTTCTTGATCGCTGCGTCGATCTGCCTCTTCACGGCATCCAGGTTGAAGGAGGCCGGGTCCTGCATCGGCGGGTAGTCAATCGCCGTGAGCGCAAGTTTGCCGACTTCCTGCTGAACGCTGACGAACCGCCAGAACTCGCGAGCAAAGAAGTCATTCATGTAGCCTCCACCAAGGTCATTGAGGCTTTGCTCGCCAATCGACGGTGTCCGCTCGAATGGGTCCTGACGGATATTGACCATGGTGGGCATGTCCGTCGTTACCTTCGCACCGGGCCAGCCCTGCGGCTGTTGGAAGAACTGGAACTTGAAGTTATCGATGCGAACTGCACCCAGAGAAGGGCCGCCGAAGTAGAAAAATTCATGCCGTGCGGATGGTGATTTGCCCAACAGCAGGTCCAACTGATTGTAGCCATCAAGGTGGTTCTTGTAGGTCCTGTCGCCCAGCTTCACACCCTTGAGCAACTGGTCAGTGATCTCGGTGTTGCCGGCTGCCGCCACCAGCGTGGGGAACCAATCCAGGGCCGAAAATATGCCGTTCTCGACCGTACCCGGCTTGACCTTGCCCGGCCAGCGGATGATGGCCGGTGCACGGAAGCCGCCTTCCATCACGGTACCCTTGGTGCCCTTGAACGGGGTCATGCCACCGTCGGGCCAGGTAAACACCTCCGCCCCATTGTCGGTGGTGAAAATGACGATGGTGTTGTCGGTCTCGCCTGCATCCTCCACGCATTTCAGGATAGCGCCGACGCTGTCATCGAGCTGCGCCATGCCAGCTTCTTCGAGGCCATAGTTGCTGTCGCTGTTCATAAGGGCTTGGTATTTGGGCGACAGAAACGTCCAGACGTGCATGCGCGTCGTGTTGTGCCAGACGAAAAACGGTTTGCCGTCGGTCTTGGCCTTGTCCATGAAGTCGCACGAAGCCTTGACCAGCACTTCGTCGAAGGTCGTCATGTCGTACTTGGCCTTGGGCATGATGTCATGCATGTTCGGCACGTTGGACATGTCGGGGTACGGCGCCAGAGGTCCCTCGTCCACGATCCTCTGCTTGCCGATCTTGCCCCAACGCGGCTGCTCGCTCGTGTCGTCCGTATCCGTTGCAAAGCTGTGGACCAGATTGCGCGGCCCGACTTTGTCACGGTACGACTGGTCATTCGGAAACGAATACCAGTAGGGGTCTGACATCGCATCGAGGTGATAGAGGTAGCCAAAGAACTCATCGAAGCCATGCAGTGTCGGCAGAAACTTGTTCAAATCGCCGAGATGGTTCTTGCCGAACTGGCCGGTGGCGTATCCCTCGGTCTTGAGCGCGGCGGCGATGGTTGCCGCCTTGTCAGGCATGCCGACGTCTGCGCCCGCCTGACCAACAGTCGTCAGGCCGGTGCGCAACGGAATTTCTCCGGTGATGAAACTCGCCCGGCCAGCAGTGCAACTTGCCTCCGCATAATAGTCGGTGAACATCATGCCCTCGGCCGCCAGCTTGTCGAGGTTGGGCGTCTTCCCGGACATGATGCCCCGGTGATAGGCACCGATATTGAACCAGCCGACGTCATCGCCCATGATGACAACGATGTTGGGTTTCTTTGCGCGTCCTGGGCTTGCAGGGGGGATGTGCACCAAAGAACGGTTGAGGCAGCCAATGCCCCGATGCCGTAGATTATCTTGCGATTCATCTTGGTTTCCTCCGTTGTGATATCCGGCCGAACGATGATTCATTCAAACGCACGACGGCAAATTCAAAGAGCGCCGCAGGTGCGTGTTCACTCTGAATTCAATCGAAACAACTGGAGCAATTTCAAATTTCGGACGCCCTTCAAGTGGCAACGGCATCCGGCCGAGCGTCCGCTGCGCATTGCGAAAGCACTCATGGCGGTCAATCTAGCGAACGCCGATCAACAGCGATATTGTACCTTGGGCAACCACCGATTTTGTGATATTTCGCAAGTTACAAGGCCGACGCAATTTCGCTTAACGCCATCAGTCAGAACGAGGTGTATTGAGGCGCGAATGGTCCCGTCGACGGGTGTCCTTCACCGCACCTGGGGAGAGAGCGATTCATGCTCGTAGAGCTGGTCCATGCTCAATGTAGCGACCTCGGCAAAAGGGGTCTGATTCCTGACGCGGCCGCCATCGAGTATGACGACTTCGTCGCAAAACGAAATGGTGCTGCGGTGATGGCTGATGACGATCGTCGCGCGACGGCCGGCTCTTGATTTCAAGGTCTCGACAATCGCTGCTTCGGACAGTCCGTCCATGGCGTTCGTGGCCTCGTCCAGAATGAGGATTTCGGGATCGCGTACCAGGGCCCGTGCCAGCGCGATCCGCTGCCGCTGACCAGCCGAAAAGCTAGCTCCCCTGTAGCCGACTACGGTCTCATATCCCTCAGGCAGCTTCTCGATGAACTCGTGCGCCTCAGCAAGCTTGGCTGCGTTCTCCGCCTCGGCGAGCGAGGCATTGTGGCCATAGGTAATGTTTTCCAGGATGGTACCATCAATCAGCTCAAGGTCTTGGCTGGCGAGCGCAATTTGTCTTCGCCATAGGACAGGATCGATTCGATTCAGCGAGATGCCGTCGATCAGAATATCCCCCTCATCGGGTTCCACAAATCGACACAGAAGATTGACGATCGTGGTTTTTCCAGCGCCTGATCGTCCGACAATCGCCGTCGAGCGGCCTTGGCGAATTTCGAAGTTCGCGGCGCGCAGCACCACAGGTCGCGAGCTAGAGCCCGGATATTTGAAAGTCACGCGATCGAATTTGATCTGTTGGAGGAGCCCGTGAACCACGCCATCGCCTGCTGGCGGCCTGCGGTTTGTCAGATGAATCCAAGAGCCATCTGACCTCTTCCAAAGAACCGCTCCAGCTTTGCACCTGACTCCATGCCATTTGCAGCGCACGTACATGCGGTTGCAGCCGATAGAGCAGGACCACGAAAGCCACAATAATCGGAAAACTCACGCCCCAAAGCCACGCGCTGACGACAACAGTCAGGAAAAGAGCTGAATGCAGCACCTCGGTCAGTGGCGGCAGTACTGCCTGGCGAGATTGTAGAACGAATCCCGCTTTTCGTACGGCATCTGAAGCGGAATCAAAGATTGCCTTCTCACGCTGTTCCTGTCCGAATGCACGGATAAGCCGCCCGGCGTGTACGAGATGGAGCATCCTGGCGGCAAGTTCGCTGTTGAACGACGTGACGTTGCGGCTGAGGGCTTTCAGAGTGGCTGACAGGGTTGCGTGAATAGCCTGGATGAGAACAAGCCCCAGTGCGACGCCCAATGTCATCTGCCATGAAAGAAGCAAGAGGAAGGCGAGCAAAATGACGACGGCCGATGCGTAGACGATCGACGCGAGGACAGTCTGTATTGCATCCGAGGCCCGCCAGGATTCGTTGGAGATGATGTTGAGCAGTCGCCCAGGGCTTTGCTGGAGGAAAAACGGGTATCCGATTGTCAAAAGCTGGCCGGCAAGAGAGCTTCGGATCGCGTGGCCAGCTCTGCCGTAGATAAAATTGGTGAGCACGGCATTGGCGAACGCCAACACGTTCTTCAGCGCGATCAATCCAAGGATGGCGGCAGCGATCACAATCAGCCTTGTCCGGTCATCCAAACCGGCACCCACTTGCTGGAAGACCGCCGAGAGGCCGGCCAGTCCCGAGGCACCCTTCTCGCCGGCGATAATACCGAGCATCGGAATAATGAGACCAATGCCAGTACCTTCAAGGACAGCGCTGCTTAGTCCTAAAACGACGACAACCGCAACGAGGCCCAGCCGCTTGCCCAGCGCCTGACGCAATAGCTGAAAACTCGACGTGACGAATTCTAGCATGACGGTTGTGACCTCAGCGGACGAATTATCTGAATGATCTGGCTTACCTGTGACTGCGCGCCAGCCACTATGCGAGCCCCTGAAGCGGCTGTACGGTTTCGATGGGCACCGATTGACAGTAACGCACCAGCGCATCCAGTCGCCGGGTCGCGCGGTCTGACATCCGGCCCAGCCAGGGCGCGTGAACGGCGGAGCGATGCCCGTATTGCTCTCGACGCCGAATGACCTGCCACTTTCCGGTTCGCGTGAGAAACGCGTGCGTCAGCTCCGGTCGCTGTTCATCGTTAATGAGCTGATAAAGGAAATAGAAGAAACACAAAACTCCGTCCGCATAGCTGGAGGACGTCGGCGCGACTTGCTCAGCGATTCTTCTTTCGATCGTGCGGATGCAATTCGCGGCGCGGCGTACGGTGTCTGGCGTGACCGCTGCGCCGATGTCATAAAGAGCGTCCGGATCGTCGCAAAGAGATTGCCGTTCGAGGTTCTCAGCAACGATCTTCAAGTGGGTTCGACGCATTTGCTGCTTATGCCTGCTTGTGACGCTGTCGTCGTGAATACGATAGGCGACCAGGCTCTCATCGATCATGGCGGCTGGAAACTCTCGCGCGATGCGCCTGAAGAGATCGAAGTCCTCTGCATGCACATAGCCGGCGTCATATACCAGCATGCCGTCAGGGATGACCTTGCGGTTGTACATCACGGTCGAGTGCATGAAGATCGTAAAGAACATCGACAGTATGTGCCACTCCCCGGACTGATAGATCGGATCTGGTTTACCGAGTACCACGCGATTGCCGACAAGCTGATCGATGCCCGTACCACTAATCGCGAGCTGAGGCTGCTGCGCAAATAGTGCGACCTGGCGTGAGAAGCGGGATGGGTAGGAGATGTCGTCTGCATCCATTCTGGCGATAAGATCACCTTTCGCCAAGGCGATGCCCTCGTTCAAGGTTGCAACGAGCCCACGATTCTCCCGCGATACGATGCGGATGCGATCGTCGGCTTTTCGATACCGTTTGAGGATATCCAGCGAGCGGTCGGTCGAGCCGTCATCAAGCGCAATGACTTCAAGATGCGGGTAATCCTGCCGCAGAATGCTCTCGAGCGCGGCAGCAACGTATGGTTCACCGTTGTAGACGGGCAGCACCACAGAGATCAATGGAACAGACATCATTCAGCTCACATGTTCATCGGAGTCAGCGTTCTGGCCCGCCGCCGCGATTGGTATGGCTGCGGCGATAGCTGAGGCTTCATATTCCGGTCCCCTGACCTCGCTCGGCCCGACAGACGACGGAATGCGGGCCTGGGCTTTGGAGCTGACATAGGGAAAGTAGCGCTTGAGCTGGTTGAGCGGCTTCTCGAAGGCCAGCCAAGAAATCGACGCCACCATCAAGGTGGCTGCCGTCCCAATCACAAAACGTCCGGGGCCCTGCTCTGAAACATTGACCGGGATCCAGGGCTGAGCCTTGACGATCAGCGAAAGCACAATTGGATGGAAAAGATAAACGCCGTAGCTTACGCGTCCGATTGCGACGATCGGCGGCAGTTCTAGTGCTCGGCCGAAGGCCCCTCGCAAGCCTGATGAACAACATCCGACCAGCATTACGAGTGGTACGAGGGGAGAAAGCTCCAGACCGATCCACGCCAGCCAATTGAGCGCAGGTGTCATGGGCACTGATTTTAGCCACAGGAAAATGATGGAGGCGACAGTCAAGGGCGCCCAGCCTAGCCGTATCCATTGTGGCCAAACCTCGGTCCTGCGTCGATAGACCGCAAGGAGCGCGCCTCCTACGAGCGCATCCATCGACGCTGGAGGAAGAAGATCGCGCGCAAGAGACGGTGTGCCTGTCAGAGGCCAGTAGAAGCGATAGGCCAGTGAGAAGGTGATGACGGCGACGCAAATCGGCTGCAATCAGCCGGCGCGAAGCCAGCAGTATGACCAGCGGCCAGGCGACGTAAAACTGTTCCTCGATGCTGAGGCTCCAGGTGTGGCACAACACCCAGGGCGTCCATTCATCGCGAAGCGCATACCAAAAGTTCGAGAGATAGAGCGCGTGCCACTTAAGGCTGCCTCGAGCTCCTTCCAGGTTGACAAACCAGACGAAGCCCAAGATCGCGAAATAAGGAGGGAATATGCGCAGCGCGCGGCGAACATAGAACGTTTTAAGCGCATTGCCCGGTTCATCGTGGATGGCGGGACGCGCTTCCAAGAGCAGCCGAGTGATCAGGAAGCCGCTGAGTACAAAGAACAGACGAACGCCGAGATGGCCTAGAGCTGAGCCCTGGGCTGCTAAGAAATGGTCGTACAGGACCATTGAAATGGCGAGAATCCTAAGTCCATCCAGTTGCCGTTCGCGCGCATGAGACATGAATCTCCCCAACTTCGGGACTCTCCTCGCCGGAGCATATTCCCGATGACATTCATGCAGCCCACTTGTGCTGCTGTTTGTTCCGTTCCGGATGGAACGGATTGAAGTATCGAAGCGCTCCCTAAATTTCTAGGGAATCGGGCCAAACTGTGACGCTAGCGCAGGATCGGACTTTTGTCTGACATCGCTCCCCCGCACTTACCTCGGCATCGACGCGCGCCGGCGCAAACGGGTCGGCACACGGACCAGCTGGCGCCATTGCTGACGGACCAGGATGTCGCAACGCTCAAGCATCTCGCGGTGAAGGCGTGGGCGGGAATACGCTCAGGTCGCTGGGACCAGCCTCGCATACCTCGAAGCCTGCTGTGGCCACGGGAAGCCCCTCCCCTGGCGGTGCCCGAGACGTTGCTGCTCAAACTCGTCGCCCATCACCTCGTCGATCCGCTCAAGCGGGCCGAGGATCCACAGCACGGCATCCAGACGGCGGTAGAAAGCGGCCTGCCTGTTCAAGATCTGCTGAAGGTCGACGGTCTGCACGCGCCGGCGACCGTGCGGCGGTAGCTGACGCGGGTTAATCCCCACCCGCTGGCGCGGGTTGGCCGGCGGGCCAGTTTTTCCGGCGCGTCGATCGCTGCAACAGTGTCACGTCACCTTCGTCCGCTTATCCCACTGTTGATTTTCCCGGGCACGAAAAAGCCCGGCGCGGGAGGAGGTGCGCCGGGCTTCAATAGATGACCGACAGCTTGGGAGGAGGAGCGCTGTCCGTCAGGCCGAAGCGCTTCGGGAGGAGGAGAACCGCTTCGATAGATTGGAGTTAATGCTGCGGCGCAACAAACACAAGGGCCATGACGCAGCCACGCGGCCGGTGCGACGCTTTGCCACTCACCGATCCTCCAAATGGAAAAGGGTGGTTAACCCGAATTCGGGAACTGCGCCGAGCTGCAAGACCTCGCCGTGTGAATGTGACTTACTGAGATTCAGCCAACAGGCCAGCCGCCCCTCATGACCAGTGATGGCCACAATGCCGAAGTCTGGAAGGCGAAATCTTGAAGGAAGCGCTTGAGATCGGCAGCGGCCTCGGCAATAATCGTCAGCGCATTGATCGGTCCGATACCGGGTATCTGGCGCAGGAGCTGATAGTCCCGGCTGTCGCATAGCAGTTCATCGGCCTGTGTTTCGATCTCGTTGCGCTGCCGGATCAGGCCGCGCGCTTCGGCAATGACCATCCGTAACATGCGAATGGCGGGGGCATCAATCGGCAAAGGCAATCCAATCGACGTGCGGGCCGTCTCGTAAATATCCATCAAAATCTGCGACTTGCTGACCTTGCGGCCGACCACGTCCCATGCCGCCGCGATGAATTCCTCTTTCGTCAGCGTTAGAATGCTTGCGGGTATCGGAAACGCATCGAGGAAAGCGAAGAACCAGTCGCTGCGGCTGTTGCCCTTGAAGCGTTCGACTTCGGGAAAATACAGCGGCAGATAGTGCGTGAGGATCCGGTGCTGGATCGCGGTCTTGGCCTTGGCGACCGCCGCATGCGTCTTCGACAGCTCCTGCGCATCCTTGGGATCGTTCTTGTCCCAACTGTTGTGCAACGCCTCTCGTGTGCGGGCGAGAGCAAGGGACGCCACCAGCCGGACCTCGAAACCGGCCTCGGCCAGACGCCAGGCGATTGGCCGGTGATAGTTCCCTGTTGCTTCGAAGGCGCAGACAACCGGCCGTCCGTAGGCCTGCAAAACCTCGATCAAGCGATCATGCTCCACGCGGGTGTTCATGACCAAAAGCCGGCGACGACGTTTGTCGCCAGGCGCCTCGATCAGGACTTCATTGCGGACCTTGGCAATGTCGATGGCTTCCAACACCGCATCGGCGGGCCGGCGGATCACTGTAGGCTGCAGCCGACCCCTTCTGCTTGCCGCCGCGGTGAGAAGGATGACCTGCCGTCAGTTCCAGATGCCGCAGTTTCCACTGGAGCAGCGCCGGACGACTCCGGGTATAGTCGTCTTCCTTCATCAGCATGTGCCAGACGATGACCGCGAGTTTGCGTGCCGTTGCGACTGCGGCGACATGCTTGCCGTGCTTGTCGCGGATGCGCATGAAGAAAGCGCGCAGCGGGCCGGGCACGCCAGAAATGACCCATGCCGCCTCGACCAGCATCGATCGCGCGTGGGTTCGGCCTTGTTTGGTGATGCGGCCGTGGTAGGCGGGCTTGTCGCCGGACTGCCGGACCCGCGGGGTTCGTTCTGCTCACCAGATACTTCGGCCTGCCCGCCATGCGTGCTCCCGACACCCCAATCCCGGTAGGTCAAGTCCTTTCAGATCCGCAGCGGCGACATTGTCCGGCATCGAGATGATCCACATGCTGCGCAAGCGCCAGCTGCAGGATGCTCATACCCGCCTGTCAACCGCCGAACAGCTCGAAAACCTGGCCGCCGCCTTCTGAGCATACGCAGAAATCGCCCGGCCTCGCGGCTACCTCAAATTTTGCAACAGAGCCAGAATTGCTGCAACGCCTCGCAATCTGCTGCTGGGGAATGTTCGTTCCGTCGTCGGGACTTATGGACTTGCAGTAAACGGCGGCTCATGCCGCGATTGGACCTCCGGGTTTGTACCCGGAGGCTCTCGTTTCACGAAAGGTTCAGCCAGGCACCCGGGCGACTGCTGGAACGTAATCTTCAAGCTCGACCGCGGGAAAGCGTACCGTTTCCCCGCGCTCTGCAGAGAGATAAAGCCCCATCAGGATTTCGACAACGGCAACACCATCCTCGAACGTCTCCAAGGGTGTCTGTCCTTTGCGAAAACACTCGACCATGTGACGGTTTTCGTCTGTATAGCCATAGATGCCCGGTTCATCTTCGAGGACCGGCATCAGACCCTGCTCGGCATTCTGCTTTTCAACCAGATCCTCGCCTTCCTTGCCACGGACTTCCCGCGACATGAATATCTTCAATCCCGTATTCAGGGAGTTGAATTCAAGCGCATATTCCGGCCCCAAAAGTTCGAGTTGGATCCTGAGACCCGCTCCGACATAGGCCCACGAAGTCGTTGCCTCGATAATGAGTTCGTTGCCTTCATCGTCTTCGAGCAGAATCGTTCCGCGCGCAAAGTCCTCGGAGGGACGATTGCGATAGTCGACCTCTGCTCCAAAGCGGCTTTTCAGCTGCTCGACGTAGGACGGCCGCGTCCACTTCAATGTCGCAACCGTTCCATTGACCGATTTTACCTTCAACGAATTGCGAGGTTTGTCAGGCGCCGTCAGCATGTGGCGCGCAACTTCGACGCTATGGCACATCATATCCGAGAGCACGCCACCACCCTGTAGATTGCCCTGCCAGAACCACGGTTCGTGCGGGCCCGAATGTTCCTCGGTCGCCCGTGCGAGATAAGGCCGCCCCGTCGTCGAAGCAGCGCGGCGCCAGATGATCTCCTTGCCACGCAGGACCGGCGTGCAGAAGACCTGATTTTCGAGATAGCCGTGATTGAGCTTTGCACCCTCCGCAAGCTCCAGCATCTTGCGTGCTTCCGCCACGGTGCGGGCAAGCGGCTTTTCGCAGGCGACAGCGAAGATCCTGCTGCGACCGGCGATGACTTCGTCATGCAGCGTCTGCATGATATCGAGCCGGGTGTAGTTCGGCGAGACAATCCAGATCGCGTCGATATCATCCGCCTGGAACAAGGCCTCGAGGCTTTCATGTGCGCGGCAGACACCCAGGCCCGCCTCCCCCACATGCCGCGCGAAGCGGTCGCGGTTTTCGGCCTTCCGGCTGAACACCCCCGTTACCTCGCAGTTGCGGACACCGATCAGCGATTTCAGATGAAATTCTGCGATGAATCCGCTTCCGACAAAACCGATGCGCAGTTTCTCCTTCGGCAAGTCCGTCATGCTTCCTCCTTGATTGAAATCAAGCCCTTCAATGTTCCCTAGGATCAAGTGCGTCGTTCAAACCGTCACCCAACAGGTTGAAGCCCATCACCAGCGCGATGATGGCAACGCCCGGCCAGATCGGCATCCAGGGAGCCTGCGTCAGAAACTGCCGCGCGACATCAAGCATCGTTCCCCAGGACGGATCTGGCGGCCGCTGGCCAAGGCCCAGGAACGCAAGGCTCGCTTCGGCCAACACCGCCGTCGCCATGGTAATGGTGACCTGCACGACGATCGGCGCCAAAACGTTCGGCATCACATAGACTGCCATGATCTTCAGGTTGGAGACGCCGAGCAGACGGGCGGCGGCAATATAGTCCTCGTTCTTGACCGACATCACCTGCCCGCGTGTCAGCCGCACGAAGATGGGCATTGCCGATATGCCGATCGCGATCATCGCATTCTGCAGGCTCGCACCAAGGAACGCCGCAAAGGCGATCGCGAGAACGAGAAAGGGGCAAGCCAGAAGCGCATCCGTGCATCGCGAAATCGCGACGTCGATGATGCCGCCGAAGTAACCCGCGATCAGGCCAAGCGGCACGCCGATCGCAATCGCGATCGCCACCGAGACGATGCCGACGAGAAGCGACGCCCTGGCTCCGAATATCACGCGCGAAAGAATGTCACGCCCCAGATCGTCGGTTCCGAACCAGTGAAGTGCCGACGGCGCCTGGCGCACAGCAAGCCAGTTCGACGTATTCGGCTCATAAGGTGATATCCACGGCGCCAGTATGGCAACCGCGATGAAGAACAGGATGATGGAGCCGCCGATGATCGTGCCCGGATGGCTGAGGCATCGGGCCAAAGTCGATTTGCGGTTGGCGGGTGCGGCAGGAATGGCAAGCGTTGTATCCGTGGAGCTCATCCGCGTAACCTCGGGCTGAGAATGACATAGGCGACATCGGCAACCAGGTTCATGAACAGAAACATTGCCGCCGAGCAAAGGACCACGGCCTGTACGACCGCGTAGTCGCGACCGAAGACGCCGTCGACGACCATCTTTCCAAAGCCGGGAATGCCGAAAACCTGCTCCGTGAGAACCGCGCCGGAGAGAAGTTCGCCGAAGTGAAGCGTGCTTACTGTCACGACGGGAATGAGGCCGTTTCGAAGAACATGGCGAACCACAACGATCCGCTCCTTCAGTCCTTTCGCGCGCGCCGTGCGCACATAGTCCTGCTTCAGAACGAGGAGCATGGAGCTTCTTGTATGGCGCATGACAATGGCGGCGGCAGCCGTCCCCAGCACGAGGCTCGGCAACAGGGTGTAGCGAAGGTTTTCCCAGGGGGACTGAAAGAACCCGACATAGCCGCCGGAGGGGAGCCAGCCGAGACGAACCGCGAAAACGAGGATCAGCATGATGCCAAACCAGAAGCTCGGCACTGAAAGGCCGGTCAAGCCAAGTATGCTGACGCCGTAATCGACCGGCGTGCCGCGCTTCAACGCGGCGATGATGCCTGCCGGTATGCCGATGGCGATGGCAATGATGATCGCCATGACCGAAAGCTGGATGGTGACGGGAAGCCTCTCCACGATCATCTCGCCGATCGGCAGACGGGTCCGGACTGAAAGGCCGAAATCACCTTGAACGACACCGCCCAGCCATTTGCCATACTGAACGTAGATCGGCTGATCGAGGCTGTATTTCTGGCGTAGGAATTCGATCACGGCCGGATCGCGCTCTTCGCCGGCAAGCGCGATCACCGGATCGCCGGGCAGTAGTTTGAGCAGCCCGAATACCATGACCGACACGAGAAACAGCGTCGGAATGGCGATTGCAAGGCGCCGCAATATATAGAGAAGCATGGTCGTCCTCTTTTCGATGGTCAGCGCCGAAGCGCTGACCATTGTCCTCGACCTCGAGATCACTTGGCAGGCTTTACGCCGGTGAAGCGCAGAATGCCGTCAGGATACATAGTGATACCGGCGACGTCCGCACGCGCAGCGTAGAACCAGTTCGGATGGTAGAGCGGAATGGTCGGCAGGTCGGTCAGGTATATGCCGGCTGCCTTCTCATAGAGCGCCTTGCGCTTGGTCTCGTCGATTTCCTTCCGGGCGGCAAGCAGCGTCTCATCCATCTGCGGATTCTTGTAGTGGTTGACGTTCTGGCTACCGTCGGATCCGAAGAAGGAATAAAGCGTCGGATCAGGATCGGCGCGGCCGCTCCAGTTGCCGATATAGGCCTGGAAGTTGCCGGCTAGGTAACGCTCAACGGCGGAGGTGGTCTCAAGCGGCAGCAATTCCACCTGAAATCCCGCTTCGCCTGCGAGCGACTGAATGACCTGGGCGACACGACCGTCCGTCAGCGAGTTTTCGTAGGTGATCTGAAGCTTCGGGGCTTCGCCGCCGACTTCGGCGATGAGGGCCTTGGCCTTGTCGATATCGCGCGCAGGAACGGGGTGCGACTTGCTGTAGAAGACGCTGGACGGCGGCAGCATCTGATTGTCCGGGATGAACTCGCCATTGAAGGCAACCTGATTGATGACGTTGCGGTCGAGGGAGAGCTCAAGCGCCTGGCGAAGGCGCGCATCCTGGCCGAGCGGCGTCTTGCCCTTCTCGTCGCTGCCGACATTGATCATCAGATGCGAGACGGCCAGACCCGGAGCGCTATGCAGTGCGAGCTTGCTATCGGACCGGACGGCGGCAAGGTCGGTCGGCGCGATGCGCTCGGCAACTTCGAGATCGCCGGCCTGAAGGCGGGAGAGGCGAACAGTGGAATCCGGGATGATTTGGTACTGGACTTCGTCGTAACCGATTTCGCCGGCATTCCAGTATCCAGGATACTTCTCCAGAGTGATCGTGTCGCGTGCCTTGCGTTCCTTGAACGTATAGGGGCCGGCGCAAACCGGATGGGCGGCAAATTCGCTATCTTTTTTCGCCGCGGTCGGCGAAACCATCATGCCGGCGCGGTCCGTCAACACGGAGAGCAACGGCGCAAACGGCTGCTTCAGCTGTGAGCTTCACGTGCGTCGGGTCGATGACCTCAACGGAATCGACCGGAGCGAGTTCGGCCTTGCGCTTGGAATCCTTCAGCGTCTTCATGCGTTCGATGTTGAACTTCACGGCTTCGGCATCAAAGGGGGTGCCGTCCTGGAAGGTGACGCCACTGCGAAGCGTGAAGGTCACTTCAGTGCCCGTGTCGTTCAGTTTCCATTCCGTCGCAAGCTGCGGAACGATGTCCAGGTTGGCATTGATATCGACCAGCTTGTCGCACAGTGCGGCGAAGACGATGCGGCCGGTATAGGTGCCGCCGGTGGCCGGATCGAGTGCATCCGGATCGTCTTGAAGAGCAATTCTCAGGCTTGCGGCATTTGCGGAGCCGAACGCCATCGTCAGCGCAACGGCGGCCATCAGCATCTTAGTGGAAGTTCCCATACGTTTTCTCCTTGCAAGGTAAGAGCGATCCCGCGCAGGAGCACTCCGTCTGCCCAGTTTTTATACAAAGACCATTGATGCATGTATCGTCGCCATTGTAAAGCGTCCTGACTAAGTGATCGAATAATTTTTTCGAGCATTGAAATAATTGCCGACATTTTGCGGATAATTGACTTGACGACGACGACTATCTGGATAGTTTGTTCTCAAACCTGACCAATGCGATGAATGATGACAGATATTTCGACAACCGCGCCTTTAACGCGACAGATTACATCACGTGCCGTTCTGCGGTCTATCTTCGAGCATGCGCCCGTCTCCCGGGCCGAACTGGCTCGCCTGACGGGTCTGTCGAAACAGAGCATGTCGGAAATTGTCCGCGATCTGGAGGATGACGGCTGGCTTCGCGTGACCGGCCGCACCCAGGGAATGATCGGGCGCAGCGCTGTTACCTATGAAATCGAGCCGCACAAGGCCTTCGTTTTCGGCGCCGATATCGGAGGAACCAAGCTCCATGCGGCGCTTGCCGATCTCAATGGCGCGGTGGTCGAGGAAACGGTGGAATTTACCGATGCGCGCGGCGGGGAACATGTTCTCGACCAGGTCGTTCGCATCAATTCCATGCTGGCGGAGAGGATCGGCATTTCCACTGACCGCATCAAGGCAGGCGCGATCGGCATTCCCGGCGCGGTCCATCCGCGGTCGCGGCAGCTCACGATGGTGCCGAACATCGCCGGCCTCACCGAACTCGATTTCGAAGAGCTTCTGACGGAGAGGCTGGGCTACGACGTTTTCCTCGAAAACGATGTCAACGTCGCGGCGCGCGGCGAGCAGTGGAAAGGCAACGGCCGAGATATCGACAATTTCGTCTTCGTGGCGCTCGGCACCGGTATCGGCATGGGAATAGTCACGGAGGGGCGCCTGGTTCGTGGCGCTCGCGGTGGCGCCGGTGAAATCGCGATCCTACCGATCGGCGCTGACCCCTTCGATCCCCGTACCTTTGCTTCCGGGGCGCTCGAATCGGCAATTGGCAGTGCCGCGATAAGAGGCCGGTACGAGGGGATGGGCGGGACACCGGGCCTCACGGTCAGGGAACTGTTCGAGCGAAACGACGATCCGCTCGTCGGCGTTGTCATTGACGAAGTTGCGCGCGTTCTTGCGATGGCGCTCGTGGCGATCTGCGGCGTCGTCGACCCGGAGACCGTCATCTTTGGCGGAAGTGTCGGAGCGCGCAACGAATTGGTCGAACGCGTGAACTTCCATCTTGCGCGGTGCATCCCGACGCCGCCTGCATGTACCGTCAGTACGCTTGGCAGCCAGGCGGGCCTGCTGGGTGCGGTCGGCATCGCGCTTGACCGGTTCCGCGAGACTCTCTTCGAAATTCCCGGACGCGGCGACTTTGCGGCGGCTGCGCTGGAAAAGACGGCATAAAGGGTGCGGCAGTCAGGCGCCCAGGATAAGGTGACAGTTTATGCAGCAACGTGATTTCTTCAGGCCCGGCCGTTCAGTCGCCATTTCCGACAAGGGCATGGCAGCGACTTCCCATCCGCAGGCGACGCTTGCAGCCGTTGACATCCTGCGTGCAGGCGGAAACGCCGTCGATGCTGCCGTTGCAGCCGTCGCGCTGCAATCCGTCATCGATCCGCATATGACCGGTATCGGCGGCGATTGTTTTGCGCTCTACTCACCGGCCGGCGGCACGCCGATAGCGCTCAACGGTTCGGGTCGCGCTCCCCAGAAAGCAACGCTCGACTTTTATCTCGAGAACGGCTTTACCTCTATTCCGGATGACAGCGCACATGCCGTTACGGTTCCCGGCGCCGCCGATGCCTGGTGCACGTTGACATCACGTTACGGATCGATTGGGCTTGAACGCGTTCTGGCGCCCGCGATCTCCGCGGCAGAAGGCGGCTACTGCATAACACCCCGCGTCGAACTCGACTGGGTCCGCTATGCGAGCAGATTGGAAAAACATCCGGCCTCCGCGTCCTATTTCCTTCCCAACGGCCGCGCGCCGCGAACCGGCGAAACCATGGTCAACCCGGCGCTTGCGGCGACGCTGCGCAAGCTTGCGAAAGACGGACGCGACGCGTTCTACCGCGGTGATGTTGCGGGTGAGATCGTCGAGACCCTCCGGCAGCTCGGGGGATTGCACGAGGAAAGCGACTTCGCGGACTACAAATGCTTTGAAACCATGCCGATCTCGGCAAAGTATCGCGGCAACGACCTTCTTGAATGCCCGCCGAACGGACAGGGGCTCGCAGCGCTGCTGATTGCCCGGATTCTGGACGGCTTCGACTTGCGCGACCCCAAGCTTTCGGAGGCGGATCGCATCCACCTGCTCGCCGAGGCGACAAAAGCGGCCTACGCCAAGCGCAACGAACTGATCGCCGATCCGAAACACATCACCTTCGATATCGACGAGCTGCTGGGCGACAAGTCAATTGATGCGATGCGGAGCAGGATCTCGCTTGAAAAGGCGCTGCCGGCATCTGCCTGGGATGGGCCGGAACATAAGGACACGGTCTTCGTGACCGTGGTCGACCGCGACGGCAACGCGATCTCGTTGATCAACTCCGTCTTTTTCGCCTTCGGCAGCGGCATCTATGCGCCGAATGCCGGTGTGCTGCTGCAGAACCGCGGCGCGGGCTTTACCGTGAAGCAGGGCCATCCGAATGCGATCGGTCCGGGCAAGCTGCCGTTCCATACGATTATCCCCGCCATCCTCGCACAGGGCGGCAAGACGCGGATGACCTTCGGCGTCATGGGCGGTCAGTATCAGGCAACCGGCCACGTCCATATGCTCAGCCAGATCCTTGATCGCGATCTCGATCCACAGCAGGCGAGCGACCAGCCGCGTAGCTTCTGCTTCGATGGAAAGCTCAGCCTCGAGCCGACAATTTCGGCAGAGGTGCGCGCCGATCTCGAACGGCGCGGCCATGTAACGGCATGGGCAGACGAACCGCTCGGCGGTGCGCAGGCCATCTATATCGACCACGAACGCGGCGTTCTGCTCGGCGCATCCGATCACCGCAAGGATGGCGTTGCGCTCGGCTATTGAGAGGCATCCGATGACAGCTTCCAGCATCATTTCCGTTGAAGACCTGACCCTCGCGCTACCCGACGGAGCCGACCGGAAATATGCCTTGCAGGGTCTGACCTTCGACTTGCAGCCGAAGGAAATCCTCTGCATCGTCGGCGAGAGTGGTTCCGGAAAATCGCTGTGTGCCCAGACCATCATGGGGCTTCTGCCCGACGTCATCCGGGTCGAGCGCGGGCAAAATCCACTTCGATGGTGCCGAGCTTACGACGCGCTTCGCCGGCACGCCTTCGCGATCTGCGCGGCAAGCGTGTTTCCATGATCTTTCAGGAGCCGATGACCGCCCTCAATCCCTCAATGCGGATCGGCGAACAGATTGCAGAAGTCTTCGAGGCACATGACCTGCTGACGAGAGAGGAGCGCAAGGCCAAAGCTGTGGCGCTCGCACGGGAAGTCGGCTTGCCGAACCCGGAGCAGATCGTCCGTTCGTTTCCGCATCAGCTCTCCGGCGGCCAGCGCCAGCGCGCGATGATTGCCATGGCGCTCGCACTGGAACCGGTACTTCTGATCGCCGACGAGCCGACGACGGCTCTCGACGTGACGACGCAGGCGCAGATATTGCGCCTCATTCGCGAGATCCAGCAGCGCCGGGGCATGTCGGTGATCTTTATCACCCACGACTTCGGCGTGGTTCAGGACATTGCCGACAGGGTGCTTGTCCTTCAGAAGGGCTCCGTTATCGAGCAGGGAACGGCTGAGGCGGTGCTCACGCGTCCGACGCATGATTACACGAAAGCCTTGCTTGCCGCGGTGCCCTCATCCGTTCCGCCGGTCCGCGCCTCACTGGAAGCGCAGCCCATAGCATTTGCGGCCGAGCGCCTCTGCAAAACCTATGTTTCCGGCGGGGGCCTTTTCCAGCCGAAGCGCCGCACCCAAGCCGTCAAGGATGTGACTTTCGCGATCCGGCGCGGCGAAACCTTGGGCCTCATAGGCGAATCCGGCTCCGGCAAGTCGACAGTGGCGCGGCTCGTGACACGGCTGATCGAACCTGACAGCGGCATTGTGACGCTCGGAGGCGACGATTTTACCAAGCTTGGCGGCTCCCAGCTGCGCCAGGCGCGCAAACGTATCCAGATGGTTTTTCAGGATCCCTTCGCCTCTCTCAACCCGCGCCGCAAGGTCGGCCTCAGCATCGCCGACGGCCCGCTTGCCCATGGTGCAAGCTACGATGAGGCTGTCGCGGAGGCGGCAGAGCTTCTGGAACTCGTCGGCCTTGATCGCCGTGCGGTGGAAAGGCTTCCCCACGAATTCTCCGGCGGTCAACGACAGCGCATCGGCCTCGCGCGGGCGCTCGCCCTGAAGCCGGATGTGCTTATTGCCGACGAGTCGGTTTCGGCGCTTGACGTGACCATTCAGGCCCAGGTGCTCCAACTTCTGGAAGAGCTGAAAGGCAAACTGAACGTTGCCATGCTCTTTATCACCCATGATCTTCATGTGGCAGGGCAGGTCTGTGACCGTATAGCGGTTATGCGACGCGGAGAGATCGTGGAAATTAATGCAACGGCGGAGCTGCTGCGCAACCCGCAGCACGATTACACGCGAGAATTGCTGTCGGCCATACCTGGCGCAAGCCACATTACATAGACTTGCGGGTCGTCGCGCTCATCCGTTGTATTGCAAAAGCAGTACGTCAACGTTTTCTGCGCCGGCTCAGAACCGCCAGCCAGGCCATGAGGTCCACCACATTTTTGGCATCATCGCGCCCTCATAGTTGGCGCGACCATTGATTGAGGTGGCACGAGTTCGACGACGTAGTCGTAATCAGGAACGAGTACTTCGAGCCTCTCGTCATTCGTCGAGCTGCTCATCGAGCTCCAGGTCTTCGTCGTCACTACCTCCGGCTACAGCGGTCAGCAACACAATGATACTTGCTTGAACCTTCGGCGACGCGCTCTGGAAAAACTCGAGGAGTCTTTGTCCCCGTTTAGTCAACGCGAACTCCGCTTTGCGTAGCGTTAGGTTCGGTGCAGCGGCCGATTTCTCGATGTCCTGGAAGAAAAATGTGATCGGCAGACCAAAGATCGCGGAGATACTATGCAGCGTTGAAGCGCTGATCCGGTTTGAGCCTTTTTCGTATTTTTGGATTTGCTGAAAGGTGATCCCGAGCCGCTCCGCGACGGTCGTCTGTGACAATCCTGCATTAATGCGAGCCAGCCTGAGACGTGATCCAATCACTGCGTCCAAGTTTGTTGCTCTGCGGGAATTGTGGGCTACATCTGGATTGTTCACGTTTTCCATATCGAAAGCAGCCTCTGGTGGGTTTGAGACGTGATCAATTGATTCATAAAGCCGGACCTGGACAACTAAGAACGGAAGCCCGACGGCGAGCTGCCTCATAGCCGTCCTGGAGGGTTTGGAACGAGCGCTGCGACTGGCGATAACGGGCCGGAAAAGACCATTTGACCTATCTTTGCACCGCAAACCCGCTCTGGGTTGAAGCAGGGGCCAAGGTTATGGCCCCCAACTCTCATTTTGAAACCGATGGGGAAGCAGAGGCGATGTACTCATCTCGCCTGAGGCCATGACTTTTGCATGTCAATGCGACAAGGACGCCTGCT
Source organism: uncultured Alphaproteobacteria bacterium (assembly GCA_963838565.1). Taxonomy (GTDB): domain Bacteria; phylum Pseudomonadota; class Alphaproteobacteria; order Rhizobiales; family Rhizobiaceae; genus Rhizobium. Next base: position 15,560 of record CAWIRO010000006.1, on the reverse strand, counting down.
GCCACCAAGCAAATTCCCAGGATAGCAAGCCCGGCGCTCGTGTTTCCGAGACTGGTAGTGAGCCAACCCAAGAGTGTTGGGCCAAAGAAGCCGCCAAGAGCTCCGATCGAATTGATCATCGCAATGCCGGCAGCCACGGCGGTACCTGTCAGCATCGAACTAGGAAAACTCCAAAACAAAGCGTTGACTGTAAGGCTTCCTGCGATCGCGACCGTGATGAACGCGATGGTCAATGCAAGGTTTGATCCTACGTAGGCGCTTGCTATGAGGCCTAGGCCCGCAAGAACGGCCGCGATGGTCGTGTGCCAGCGTTTTTCATTGACCTGCTCTGCATGCCGCGTTGCCCAAATCATGATCACGATGCTGATGATATAAGGAATTGCGGTGACGAGGCCGACGGTAAAATTGCTTTGGATGCCCGTTGCTTTGATAATAGACGGCAGCCAGAAGTTAATGCCGTAAATCCCTATCACAAGAAGCAGGTAAATCGCGACGAATATCCACACCATGCCGATCCTGACCAATTGGCTCAGCGGGTAGTCCGATTTAACTCTGTTTTCCTTCTTGAGATTGTTGATGAGGATGTCCTTTTCTCCCCTGGAAAGCCAGGAGGAGTCCTCGATGCCGTTGCTGAGATAAAGCAGGATGCACAGACCCAATAGAATGGAGGGGACCGCTTCGATAATGAACATCCATTGCCAGCCGTGCATCTGTGCCGCACCCGAAAAGGCGTCAATGATCCATCCGGAAAGAGGCCCACCCACGATGAACGATACGGGTTGAGCAACAATCAACAGCGCAACGATACGACCCTGTCTATGCGAGGGATACCAGTAATTCAGGTACAGGATCAGGCCCGGAAAGAATCCAGCCTCCGCAAGACCGAGGAGGAAGCGCAAGATATAAAACATCGTCTCGCTGCTAACGCCGCTTAAAGCACTGAGCTGACTCGTATATGCCATGGCACCGGAGATGATGCCCCAGGTGATCATGATCCGAGCCAGCCATGTTTTCGCGCCGACCCGATGCAGGATAAGATTGCTCGGTACCTCGAACAAAAGATAGCCGACAAAAAAGATACCAGCTCCGAAGCCGTACGCCGCTTCAGACATGCCGAGGTCGCTCAACATCTGGAGCTTCGCGAAACCTACGTTCACGCGATCGAGATAGGCAACCAGATAGCAGACGCCGATGAACGGCAATAACCTCCATGTAACTTTCTTATAAACCTCATTTTCAGACAACGCTGTCTTTTCCCTCATGTTTCTCCTCCGTTAACTTTGGGGATTGCCTTTCACGCCAGGGGTAAGCGGTCTTGACTGTTGTGAAGAACTCGGCGGCGATTTGCCCTGCTCGCGCAAACCGAAGGACGACAAGGCTCGGTTTTGCCTTATCACGTCTCTCTGTCCTGTGCAGCTTATTAGACAAGCGACGGCGCATTGACAACCAAAATTATGGTATGATAGAAAAAAATTATACGATAATTATAAGCAAAATATCGGACGGGAAGAAAACGTGAAAATCGTCAATGTCACTACGCGTGTCGTCAACGCCGAGATGCGCAACTGGGTTTTCGTTCGCATTGAAACGGATCAGCAGGGACTTTACGGCTGGGGCGAAGCGACCCTTGAGTGGAAGACGCGCTCGGTGGTTGGCGCGATCGAGGATCTCGTGCCGTTGATCATTGGCCGTGATCCGCGCGACATCGAACAAATCGTTCGCGTCCTGAAGAAGCACTCCTTCTGGCGTCTCGGCGTCATCGGGATGTCGGCGATCTCGGGGATCGAGCTCGCGCTCTGGGACATTCTCGGCAAATCCCTTGACCAGCCTGTCTGGCGGCTCCTCGGCGGAAAGGTGCGGGACAAGGTTAAGGTCTACACCCATCTCGGGCTGGGCGACATGCGGGCGGTCTACGAGTCCTTGGAGCTGGAACCGCTTGTCCAGCGGGCGGCGCAAGTCGTAGAGAACGGATATCAGGCCTTCAAGGCCGTTTTTATCCCGTACACCCACTATTCGCCGACCGTGAAAGACATCGACAAGGTCGCAGAACTCATGCAGGCGCTCCGTTCGACGGTCGGCGACGCGGTCGAGATCATGGTTGATTTCCACGGGCGTCCCGCCTCCGCGGCGGCCGCGATCGCCTATATCGATGCAGTTGCGCCTGGCCGTCCGATGTTCGTTGAGGAAGTCCTGCCGCCGGGCGAGAACGAAGCTCTGCGACAGGTGGCTTCGAAGACGCACGTTCCGATCGCGACTGGCGAGCGGCTGGTCGATCGCCCTGAGTTCGACGCTCTTTTCCGAACGAACTCCATCGATATCGTGCAGCCCGACATCTGCCACTGTGGCGGTCTGTGGGAGGCCAAGAAGATCGCCGCAATGGCCGAAGCTGCCTCGATCGGCGTCGCGCCTCACAACCCGCTTGGTCCGATCGCTGGTGTCGCAGCGCTTCACTTCGCCGTGTCCACACCTAATCACGTCATCCAGGAGGAAATGGTGGGGGCGGTTCCCTGGTATTTCGAAGTGGTCGACGGCCCCATCCGTATGATCGATGGACATTGGCAGGTTCCCGAACGGCCCGGCCTCGGGATTGAGATCGATGAACGGATCTGCGACGCACATCCGTTCGCACCGGAAGTTCTGCACACTTCCAACGCCGTGATGCCCGACGGCACCATCGTCGACTGGTGACGCAGTCGCAGGCAGACTAACCGGCAGGTGAGTGTAATCGTCACGGGTTCAGGGCGTCGTATCGAGACACCCCGAAGCCGTGGCCCATCTGCCGCAATGCTTGGTGTCCTTATCATCGGCGTCTTGAACAACGGGATGATCCTCAGTAGCGTCCGCACATTCTGTCAACTGCTCACCAAAGGCGCGCTTCTGATATTCGCCGTCATGTGCAAGAGCGATGGAAGGCGCAGGGAGAGTGAGCATGAAAGCACTAGATCGAGCGGGACTGAATTCCGGGCCGGCGAGCGATGGCGGCAAGGTCCATGACAAAGTGGTGCGATCGATCGCGCAGCGCGTGCTCGGTGGTATCTACACGCCGGAGACGACGATTCCGCGAGAGGACGAGCTGGCGGAAGAATTCAAGGTCAGCCGCACCACGATACGTGAGGCAATTAAAGTCCTGTCAGCCAAGGGACTCATTGAGACACGCCAACGCGTCGGCGTTCGCGTTCGGTCACGTGACGAATGGAGGCTGCTTGATCCGGCTGTTCTTTCCTGGCATCCGGACATCAGCCAAGATTCGGAACTACTGACAGATCTCTTGGAAGCTCGACGGCTGATCGAGCCAGCGGCCGCTGAAATGGCGGCCCAACGTGCCACCAGCAACGACCTGGCAACAATCGAGAATGCCTACCTGGGAATGGAGCGCGCGCTTCCTGACGACATTGTGGCGTGTTGTGAATCGGACGTTAACTTCCACCGTGCCGTGCTCTATGCCAGCCATAATATCGTACTACGCGGACTGATGGGCACGATCGACGCCGCGCTTAGGGCCACGTTCCTCATCACTCACAAATTGACCCTCTCCGAGGCCCAGACATTGCACGTCCATCTTGAGGTGTTCGAGAGCATTCGAATGCGGGATGCATCTGCAGCTCGCGAGGCCACGAACCGACTCCTCGACAAGGCTGAGACGGACATCCGGCACGCCATACCCATCCGCCAAGCAACGAGGTAGGAGGCGCTCGGCACCGACCTGCAGCGTGACAGCGCTTCCTCTACCCGCGTGACGACGTCGCCCGGCAGCCTTCCTCCCGCAATATTCGGCTGGCGCGCGGCCGATGCGTGCTCTAAAGGAAGGCGTATTTCCTATCAGGACCTCTCGTGTCACGCCTCACGCCAATCATCCTCGCAGTCGCCCTGTTCATGGAACGGATGGACTCGACGATCATCGCAACGAGCCTGCCCGCCATCGCGACCGATATCGGCACGTCGCCGATCGCGCTGAAGCTCGCGGTGACCAGCTATCTGGTGGCGCTTGCGGTCTTCATCCCCATAAGCGGCTGGATGTCCGATCGCTTCGGCGCGCTTAATATCTTCCGGCTGGCGATCGGGGTTTTCATGATCGGCTCCATCGGCTGCGCTTTTTCCAATTCCATCGAGGCCTTCGTCATCGCGCGTCTCATCCAGGGCGCGGGCGGATCGATGATGACGCCGGTGAGCAGGCTTCTTCTGGTGCGCGGCACCCCCCGCAACCAGCTGGTCGATGCGCTCGCGTGGCTAACGATCCCTGCCCTTGTCGGCCCGATCCTCGGGCCGCCGGTCGGCGGATTCCTCACGACCTATCTGAGCTGGCATTGGATTTTCTGGATCAACGTCCCGATCGGCATTGCAGGCATCATTCTGGTCACGAGACTTCTTCCGCCCATCGAAGCGCGTGTTCCGAAGCCGCTCGACTTTCCGGGCTTCTTCCTCTCGGCGATCAGCTTCAGCGCCTTTATCTTCGGTATTTCCGTCGTCAGCCTACCGGCGGTGCCTATGTACTACGGGTATGCAGCGATCGCGCTGGGTGTCCTGTCCGGCCTGCTCTATCTGCTCCATGCGCGACGCGCGGCACATCCGCTTCTTGATCCGAGGATGTTTCGCTATCCGATGTTTCGCGCAGCGATTGTCGGCGCTTCGAATTTTCGCATGGGCCTGGGCGCCCTGCCTTTCCTGATGCCGCTGATGCTGCAACTGGGGTTTGGTCTGACGCCCTTTCAATCCGGCATGGTGACATTCGTCACAGCAATCGGCTCCCTGAGTTCGAAATTCGGGGCCGCACGCATGTTCGGCGCTTTCGGCTTCCGCAACGTTCTCATTGTCACAACGTTTCTCTCCGCCATCCTTCTCGCCATCAACGGGCTCTTCCATCCAGGCACGCCGCTCTGGCTGATCATGGCCTGCCTGCTCGTCGGCGGCGTGCTGCGTTCCATGGCCTTTTCGGGCGTCAATGCCATGGCCTTCGGCGATGTCGACGATGCGGACACTGGTCAGGCGACAGCGATCAATGCGGTCGCCCAGCGTCTGTCCATGGCCATGGGCGTCGCGGTCGCCGGTGCATCGCTCGATATTTCCAGCAGCCTGCATGGCGGGACGCTGGAAATCGCTGATTTTAACATTGCCTTCTTGGTCGTCGGCCTCGTTTCAGCATCGAGCGTCATCACTTTTTGGCGGTTGCCACCAAATGCAGGCGACGATCTTGTGAGCCGCAAAATGCGCGAGCGTTAGCCGAACGTCGAAAATTGCCGATCGCAACTGACGCCTGTCGGCCCTTTTCCGGCTCCTCCCGCAGCCAACCCCTCAAACCCTTTCCAGGGCTACTGCAATCCCCTGCCCCACGCCGATGCACATCGTCGAGAGCGAATACCGCCCGCCGGTTTCGGCAAGCTCCAGCGCTGCCGTTCCGGTGATCCGTGCGCCCGACATGCCGAGCGGATGGCCGAGGGCGATCGCGCCGCCATTGCGATTCACCCGGGCGTCGTCATCGGCGATGCCGAGTTCGCGCAACACGGCCAGCCCCTGCGAGGCGAAGGCTTCATTCAGCTCGATGACGTCGAACTGACCCTCAGTCATGCCAAGCCGCGCCATCAGCTTTCGCGATGCCGGAACCGGCCCGATCCCCATGACGCGCGGTGGCACGCCGGCGCTAGCGCCGCCCAGAATGCGCGCGATCGGTCTCAGGCCGTATTTCCTTGCGGCCGCCTCTGAGGCGATGATCAATGCCGCGGCTCCGTCGTTCACGCCCGACGCATTGCCTGCCGTAACGGTGCCGCCCTCCTTCTTGAAAGGCGTGCCGAGCTTGGCAAGCGCTTCCATCGTCGTCGCACGCGGATGCTCGTCCTTCTCGACCACGACCGGATCGCCCTTGCGCTGCGGGATCGTTACCGGCGTGATCTCCTTCGCCAGCCGGCCGCTAGCTTGTGAGGCGGCAGCCTTCGCCTGGGAGCGCACGGCGAAGGCATCCTGATCCTCGCGGCTGACCTGATAGTCCTCCGCAACGTTCTCGCCCGTCTCCGGCATGGAATCGACGCCGTACTGCTTTTTCATCAGCGGATTGACGAAACGCCAGCCGATCGTCGTGTCGTAGATCTCGGCATTGCGCGAAAAGGCCGTCTCCGCTTTCGGCATCACGAAGGGTGCGCGCGACATGCTCTCCACACCGCCGGCGATCATCAGCTCCGCCTCGCCGGCGCGAATGGCGCGCGCAGCAACAATCACAGCATCCATGCCCGAGCCGCAAAGCCGGTTGATCGTCGTGCCCGACACTGAAACCGGCAGGCCGGCAAGCAGCAGCGACATGCGCGCGACGTTGCGGTTGTCCTCGCCCGCCTGGTTGGCGCAGCCGAAAACGACGTCGTCGACGGCTTCCCAATCAACCGAACGGTTACGCTCCATCAGCGCCTTCAGAGGGATCGCCCCGAGATCGTCCGCACGCACCGACGAAAGCGAACCGCCGAAGCGCCCGATCGGCGTGCGGATGTAATCGCAAATGAAAGCGTCAGCCATTACGCAGCCTCCTTGTCGCCCTGGTGGGCCTTCTTGGTGCGCGCGTTGATGTCGCGCAGCGTCTGCAATTCCGTCTCGGTCGGAACAGGCGTCTCAATCACCGTGTCGGCAAATTTGATCGCCCAGCCGCAATTCTCGATGATCTGCCTCGCGCGTGACGCCGTGATGGATCGAGACGACGGTCAGCTCCTTGGTCACCGGGTCGGGCTCCATGATGCACAGATCGGTGATCACCCGCGTCGGGCCCTTGGTCGTCATGCCGAGACGCTTCCGATGATCGCCGCCTTCGCCATGGCCCATCGAGGTGATGAAATTCAGCCTCTCCACAAAACCACGCTTGGAAAGCGCCATGGTGATGAATATCTGGCCGCAATTGCTGGCAATTTCCGGTGCCCCGCCGCCGCCCGGCAGCCGCACCTTCGGGTGATCGTAGGGGCCGACAACCGTCGTATTGAGGTTCGCGAACTTGTCGATCTGTGCACCGCCGAGGAAGCCGGTGGTGATACGTCCGCCCTGCAGCCAGTACCGGAACATCTCCGGCACCGAGACCGTAAAGAGCGCAGTTTCGCAAAGCTCGCCGTCGCCGATCGAAAGCGGCAGCACATCCGGCTTGGTACCGACCGTGCCGCTCTCGTAGATCAGCGTGATATCCGGCGCATGCGTCAGCCGCGCCACGTTGCAGGCGGCAGATGGCGCGCCGATGCCGACGAAGCAGACGTCATCATTTGTCAGCGCACGCGCTGCGGCAATGGTCATCATTTCGGTAGGGGTAAAGTCGCTCATCCTGGCCTCCTCACGCAACCTTCTTCGCATGCTTGGCAAAGTCTTCGGGGCTTGCCTGCATCACGTTCTCGTCGATCCATTTCAGGAAGGCTGTCGCGATCGCGGGCGATCTCGTCCCAGGCGATGTAAAAGGCGTTCGAGCGCGCATAGTACCCCTGCGCGTAGGAGGGAAACGCCCCACCTGGTACGTGCGCCACTGCCGTCACTGCCCAGGAGGGCAGCACGATGGAATTCGGCGATGGCGGGTTGAGTTCATCGACGATCTCCTCGACGGTGACGATCGAGCGCCTGGCGGCCAGTACCGCCTCCTTCTGCACGCCGACAATGCCTTCAAGCAGAACATTTCCCTTCCGGTCGGCGCGCAGCGCATGGATGATCGAGACGTCCGGCCGGATCGCCGGAACCGCGGCCAGCACCTCGCCGGTGAACGGGCAGGTCACGGATTTGATGTTCGGATTGACCTTGGGCAGATCGGCGCCGATATAGCCGCGAAGCATCGCAAACGGCAGGTTTGCGGCACCCGCCTCATAGCCGTTCGCCATCGCCGCATGGGAGTGTTCCTCGATTTCCAGCGGCCGGGGCCACTGGTTCTCGACCGCATCGCGGAAGCGGTGCAGGGAGCCGACGCCCGGATTGCCGCCCCAGGAAAATTTCATGCCGCGCGCCGCACCCACGCCGATCAACTGATCGTAGAGAATATCCGGCGTCATGCGGATCAGATAGAGGTCTTTCCTCCCCTGGCGGATGACCTCATGCCCCGCCGCATAAGGGATCAGATGCGTGAACCCCTCCATGGCGACAGTGTCTCCATCCTTCACATTCTCCGCCACCGCGTCCTTAAGCGATACGATCCTCGCCATGAGCCCTCCTGAAAAATCCGTCTTCAAGTCGCAGCCAATAAGCGCTTCCTCCAATCCGCCGTCAAATGCTTTGTGCGTTATTTGACATTTGTTCGTATATCGCACAGAATGGACGCCAGTTTGGAGGTCAATGCGTGAAACGGATTTCGTCAGCGGCTTCGCCCGCGGCCTGAAAGTCATTGAGGCTTTTGGGGAGACTAAACAGCGCCTGTCGATCACGGAGGCCTCGAAACTCGCCGGACTTGACCGCGCCACCGTCCGCCGCTCGCTGCTGACGCTCGCCGAACTTGGCTATGCGGACTACGACGGCAAGTTCTTCACGCTGACGCCAAAGATCCTCCGTCTCGGCCATGCCTACCTTTCTGCGACACCGCTGCCGGTCCTGATCCAACCGCATCTTGATCAATTGTCCGAAAAAGCCGGCCAGAGCGCCTCGGCCTCGGTTCTCGACGGCACCGAGATCGTCTATATCGCCCGCGCGTCGCAGCGCCGGGTCATGTCGATCAATCTCACGCCGGGCAGCCGCCTGCCTGCCTTCTGCGCCTCCATGGGCCGCGTGCTGCTCGCCGCGCTGCCGGAAAGCGAAGCGCGCGCGATCCTCGCCCGCACCGAGTTGAAGGCGAATACGCCGAACACCAAGACCGATCCGGAAGAGCTGATCGCCGAACTCCATCGTGTGCGCTCGCAAGGCTACGCGATCATCGATCAGGAGCTCGAAATTGGTCTTTGCTCTATGGCGGTCCCAGTCGAAAACGATAGCGGCCTCACGGTCGCGGCGATCAATATCGGCGCGCCGGCAGCCCATACCGCGGCATCGGAAATGGCCGAACGCTATCTGCCGCTTATCGCCGCGATCAATATCGGAGCACCGGCTGCCCATGTCCCGGCATCGGAAATGTCGGAACGCTATCTGCCTCTGCTGAGGGAAACGCAAAGCTCGCTAAGGCTGGTCCTGCGATCCACGCGACGACGTCAGCGCCCCATAACCGACGCGCTTGGCGTCGGCGCTCCTTCGTGCGTACATAGATAACCGCACCGATCATATTCAGCAGTGACCAACCAGATCGCCCAGGCCGAGTTCAAGAGCCATTGCACAAACTAGATGCCAAAGACGCCAACTAGCGTGATGCCGGCGTCAACCTGTGCTTTGGTGAACTTCAGCGCGTCGATCCAGGCCTGGCTGTCGAGGGAAGGGACCCACTCTCGGTGGCACCGGCCTCCTTCGCGGCATCCGCATCGACTAGTTGCCCGAGTCTCCGTTGTGCATCCACACATAGGGGCGGGTCTCACTGGCCACCCTCAAGGAGAGCGAGCCGAGAGATAGCGCTGCGAGTACCGGCAAGGCCGCGGCGCCGAGCGCGGCTGCCTTTCCGTCGCTGAACGAAGGGCCGATCACGGGGGGGGCCAAGGCGCCCGCGCCTCTGCCGGCTCCGACCTTTTGCGTCAGGCGCCTCGCAAGCCAGCCGAAAACTGGATCCGGAAACTCGCCGCCCAGTACGATCCGCTCCGGATCAAGAAGATTTTCCACCGCATGGATCGGACCGAGAAGCGCGTCGCAGGCGGCCTCCAGCCACATCATCAGATCGGCATCCTCAGCATTGAAGAGGCGCGCCATCTCATCCTTGGTGATACTCGTGAACGCACGCTTCAGAGCGGCGAATGAAACGATCTGATTGACCTCCGGACCACCCATCTTGCCGACGAGAAGGCGGCCAAACTCACCGGCGTTGGCAGTTGCGCCGCGCATCGCCGCGCCATTGGAGATGATACCACCACCGAGATTGGTGCCGAAGTAGATATAGAAAAAATCCTGGCAACCCCGAACGCTTCCGTGGCGCAATTCCCCGATCGCCGCCGCCGTGGCATCGTTTTCGATGAATACGGCCAGGCCCGTATGGCGACGAAGAACGTCGCTCGGCGGGTTCAGGCATGCGCGCCGGTGACTGCGTTCCACTCCGCCATGGCTCGTGAGTGTGGGCGATCGCTGATCTGGAGTGCGGCGCAACGAAGATATTTCGGATTGCCGAGAAGACCGGTACGAAGCAGGTTCCCTGGAGATCGGAAGCGCTGCATCATTCTCTCTCGTTTTCGCACGTAGCCGTCCTGATCGACGGCTCGCCAAAGCCAGTGTTTCCTGCCGCCGAGACGACAACTGCCGAGACATAGTTGCGCGATGGTTTCTTGCGGCACAGCCGGCGAGCATAGTCGGCGCCGAATTTCCTGCCCCATCGGCGGATCGTCTCGTCGGAGACGACGATGCCCCGCTCTAGCAGCATTTCTTCGACCAGTCGCAGGCTCAACGGAAACCGGAAATACAGCCAGACGGCATGGGCGATGATCTGCTTCGGAACCGGTGATTTTTGTAGCTGACGGTCAGCTTCATGCTGCAGCAATTACAGATCAACTGTTAAGTTCCCAACGACGTGATGTGATGGATGGCGCCCTCCGACGGCATCGAACGTGCCAGAATAGGTTGTTGCAAAACCTTAAGAGGAGCCACCCACCATGGGAGAGATTACGACAATCGGTGAGATCGCTTCCAGCTTCACGGCGTCGACGCCGATGGACAGGTCGTTCTGCGCAAGTCACTGCGACGGAGCGTGACCGTCTACAACGCTTGCCCCTTGCCGGATTGGCATGGAAGCCTGCGCGACAGGCCATCACTGGGCGCGAACGCTCATGGATGCTGGCCATGAGGTTCGGCTGATCCCACCGAACGACATCAAACCCTATCTCCGGCGGCAGAAGAACGATGCCGCGGACGCCACCGCCATCTGTGAAGCCGTCACACGACCGTCGATGCGTTTTGTCCCGGTCAAGAGCGAGGATCAGCAGGCGACATTGATGCTGCACAGTGCACGCGAGCTTCTGATGTCGCAACGGACTGCCCTCATCAATGCCATAGAGCTCGTCGAGGTGCCCCTCGATCTCACGCACCGTCATGCCGCGGGCATACATCGAGATGATCTTCTCGTCGAAATCGGGAAAACGACGTTGGTATTTGGCGATCTGCTAATGGAATCGACCGGCTGCTTCCCCCGAGATGGTAGTCTGCACAGGTTACCATCGACCAACCTGGAGAAGCAGTTATGGAGACCACTGACCCGCATATCACACTCGCTTCCATTGGCATCGACATCGGCAAGGAAGTCTTTCATCTTGTGGGCTTCGGCACCGACGGACAAATCGCTTTTCGTCGGAAGATTATTTAAGCGGTCGGCACTTGTTGAGACATTCAAAAAGCTGCCGCCTTGCATTGTCGGCATGGAAGCTTGCCTCAGCGCCCACTTCGTCAGCCGTGCGCTACGTCATCTCGGTCATACGCCTCGCATCATTCCAGCGATCTACGTAAAGCCTTTTGTGAAGGGGCAGAAGAACGATTACAACGACGCCGAAGCAATTGCGGAAGCAGCCTTAGAACCAATCTGCGGACGGTCCGAGAGAAGACGCAGGATCAGCTCGATTTGCAGGCGTGTACATGAAAGACTCCGCTCGCGCCTGATCTCTCGCCGCACGGCGACCATCAACCAAATCCGCGCCTTCCTTATCGAGCAGGGTATTACCGTCCGCACAGGCTCGCGGTCTCTGCGCAAGTCACTGGTCGAGATATTGAGGAATCGGCAGGATGAGATTTCACCGAGGATGCATGACCTGATCATCGGCCTGCTTGAAGACTGGCTTTATCTGGACGCGCGAATTTGAGACAGTCACGCGTGAGATCGAGAAGATCAGTCAGGACGAGACGAACTGCCAGCGCCTGATGAGCGTGCCCGGTGTCGGACCCTCTATCTCCACTGCCGTCGTAGCCGCAGTTGGCAGCGGCGAGGCTTTCGACCGCGGGCGAGACTTTGGTGCTTGGCTGGGTCTGGTACCGCGACAATACAGCACCGGTGGCCGATCCATCCTGGGCGGCATTTCCAAACGCGGAAGTCGATGTCTGCGCACTCTGTTCATCCAAGCAGCCAAGGTCATCTTGATGCGACCGCACGACTGGCCGAAGTCCGGCTTCGGGTCGTCGTTACAAAATGCTGCTTCGAGGATGCATGCCAATAAACTCGCCGTTGCGCTCGCCAACAAACTGGCACGGATTGCCTGGAGCGTGCTGCGCAACGAAACACCTTTCGATCGCCATGAGGTGACGGCAATCTAAACTGAAGGCGTTCAACAAGTTCGCGAATGAGACAATGCTGGAACGGATCGATAAACGCGCCCCTAGTCTGGCGACCCGAATGGTTGCTCGCCAACCTGTCCGCTAATGAGACCAACCGTGCGTGCGTATTTCCGAGTCAAGAGCCACGGCCGCGAGCCGAATCGAACAGGCCGGATACATATGAGCAACTCCGAATTCCATGCAAAACTCACTTGCGAAACCCAGCCGGTCCAAGTGCCGGTCCAGTCGCGCGGGATGGAAAGCGTCATCTTCGACGTGTCCGTCAACACCGCTTTCTTCGAAGAGCCGTTGCGGCGTCGCCGTCGATGCGTTCGCCGTCAAGGTGTTCGTCCAGTTCGGCGTTCACAATGCGCTCCGACAGCGCCTTCTTCAGATCATGGAGCAGGCCGTCCTTGCCGAAAACCCCAGACGGATCGCGCCCGGCAAGAAGCTGATCCAAAAGTTCTTTCTCTATGACCATGTGATGATCCTCTCCTTTCCATCATCATCGCCTGGCCAGAATTCCTCACATGGGCACCTCGGCGTCAAGTGTTGAAGTTCAATGATGCATAGGTAATCTCCAGAGTTCTGCGGCATCCAAGGTCCGAGCCCATTCCACGACCCGGTCGCTTCCGCACCAGATCAACCTCACATTCGGTCGCCGCTCGCAACGGCTGCACCAACATCCCGCTTGCGGCGGCTGGGCTCAGGAAGACGAGACCATTCTGACGAACGGCGTTTGAAGCCAAGGGTTCTCTCGGTTCGTCCACCTGGATCCGCCAGGATTGTCAGCCCTGGAAGATTTGAAGTACGGTTTCAAACAGCTTTCATGGTAGCGCCTTCGATCACGACGCCGGCGGTCACATACTTCCAGAGCGCAACCAGCGAGCTTTCGAGCAAGCGCCACGATTGTCGTCTTGCGCAGCCGCCCGCCATTGCGCTCGGTCCGTTCGTGGAACCACAGGGTCAGCGCCGAACGCGGCTGATGGCGCAGCCACAGCCAGGCGAGCTGGACCATGGTTGTTCGCAGCCGTGGATTGCCGGATTTCGACACACCTTGCTCGCGATCGATCGTGCCGCTCTGCCAAGGAGTCGGCGCCAGGCCGGCATAGGCCGCCACCTGCCGTCGATTGTCGAAACCGCCGGAACAACCCTTCCGACCAGAGCACGGCAGCAAATTCCGGCCCGACACCTTTCATCTCCAGCAGCATCGCTGCCGCGGCGGGTGTTGCGCTTCTCCGGTGCTGCGGCCAGCAATGCGTCGCGCTCCGCCTCCACTGTCTTGACCTGCTCGAGGAGCAGTTCGAGCCGATCAAGTTCGCGGCCGATCTGAGCCTTGAGATGCTTCGGCAGCGCCCGGCCGTCACCGGTCCGAAGTTGCATCGAGTTGCTCCCGCCGGTCGCGGCGCAGCGGCTCGTATCCGGCAAATGCCCTGGCGAACAACAGCCCCTTGATCCGGTTGACGTGCTGGATCCGCTCGCTGGTCAGCACCTTGCGCTCGCGAGTGATGCGGCGGCGATCCTCCTCTTCAGGGCTGGGTGCCTTGACCATGGAGCACACCCGCGGCTCGCCGCGCTTGTAGGCCAGCAGCGCGCGCACCAATGTCTCGCCGTCGAGCTTGTCGGTCTTCGCCCGCCGGCGCCGGCGCGAGGTCGCGATCGAGGCAGGATCGACGACATGGCTTTCGATCCCTTCGGACTGCAGCACGCGGTGAATCCAGAACCCGTCGAGACCGGCCTCCTGGATCACGATGATCGGAAAGCGCCGCCCCGTCCGCGCCTGCGCTTTCTCCCTGAGCCGCGAAAAGCGCGCCAGCAGCCCGGCGACGTCGCCGCCGCGCACCGTGTGCTTCGACATCTTCTCTCCATTGCCGGGCGACAGCGACGTGATCAGCCAGCTTCGATCGGCTCAATTCCAACGAAACGAAAATTGTTGGGGTGGACGACCCCCGAACGGCATCGAAAGGTGCGGCAGGTCGAGGTCGTTGCAGATCTCAAGCAAAGGAGGCCGTCCGTCGAACGGATTCTGAAATCGGAATGGACACGTCTAAGCATTTTTTCCAGCTTCATGGTGTGAATGCCGCCGAGCAGCCGGTGCTGCGCAAGAAGCTGCGGCGCAAGGAGATGGTGGCGTTCTTCGAGAAGCTTCCGCCGACGGTGGTGGGGATCGAGGCGTGCGGGGGATCGCATCACTGGGCGCGGTTGCTTGGCTCGCTGGGGCACGAGGTGAAGCTGCTTCCGCCGCAATACGTCAAGCCCTATGTCAAGCGCCGGCAAGAACGATGCCGCTGATGCCGAGGCGGTGTGCGAAGCGATGAGCCGGCCGACGATGCGCTTCGTTCCAATCAAGGGCGCCGAGAGCCAGGCGGCGTTGATGCTGCTCGTAGGCATGCGCGACCGGCTGATCCGCAACCGCACCCAACTCGCCAACGCGATCCGGGGCTATGCCGCCGAGTTCGGACTAACCGCCGCCAAGGGCATGTGCAAGGTCGAGCCGCTGCTCGAGCGGATCGCAGCCGATGAGGAATTTTGCCGAGTTGGCGCGCACGCTGTTCGCACTTCACGCGAAGGAATATGCGCAGTTGCAAGCCGAACTGGAGACCATCGAGGCAAAGCTGATGGCGTGGCACCGCGAAAACGAGTGCAGCCGGCGACTGGCCCGGATATGCCCACTCTGAGCTTGATGTCGCCCTCGCTGCTGACGATGAAGACACCGGCGCCCGAGCTCTTCCGATCGGGGCGCGACTTCGCCGCCTGGATTGGTCTGACGCCCAGGGATCATTCGACCGCCGGAAAAACCCGGCTTGGCGTCATCACGCGCGCAGGCGACGAAGCGTTGCGAAGCGCAATGGTGCTAGGGGCGACTTCACTTCTTCGTCAGGTTCGTGCTGGTCGTGGCAAGTACGCCTCGCCCTGGCTTGTCAACCTGCTCAAGCGCAAGCCGCCCAAGCTCGCAGCCGTGGCGCTCGCCAACAAGATGGCCCGCATCGCCTGGAAGATGATGGTCACCGGCGAAAATTATCGAAAACCTGCTGTTCGAGCCAGATCTGGCATGTGCAGCTTCAAGTGATCAGCCGGTCACGGTGAGCAGGCAGACAAAGCTACCGTGCTGATCTGATGCGTGAACTTGCAAGAAACAGCAGATGGTATGATCGATCGATTCGGGACTCGTGACACTCCGCTTGGCGCAATGGTCGCTGTAGTCGCAATGGCAGCGCAGGTCGCAAAATTGTTTAGCACCAAGTCGCGAAACCCATCTTGGCCAGCGTTCA
>CAWIRO010000005.1:0-21430 GCA_963838565.1 uncultured Alphaproteobacteria bacterium | reverse complement strand
AGCTGGAATAGGTTGGATTTCCACGGCCACAGATCGACATACAGTCCAACGTCCCTCATCTCGTTCCCGCTTCGGTCGTAGCTGTCTTCCGACAATACATCTTCGAGGCGCCACTCTTTTCCTCGGAGTTCGTCCCACGGCACATGGACAAGCGCCTGGGAGGCTCTTTCACTAAAATTGATAAAGAGCAGGTAGCGCGCCTCGCCCTTGACCCAACACCAGGAGAGAATGTTCTTGCAACTCTGGTTGTCCGGCCAGCCGCTCCGCTCGCACAGGCGCCATTCTCCATTCCTGAAGACATCGCGATCGATCGCCTTCAAGAGGCGCGCATAGAAGGCCGAAAGGTCGCGATCGACCGGTTCCACCGGGCGACGGCCAAGGAAGACCGGAAGTCTCGTCCTTGCTCCCTCGAACTGTCCTTCGTGCAGCAGCTTCGCCCCGGTGAGCGTGAGCATTGCCACCGCCGCAGCGCGCGCCTTTTCAGGAGGAAAAGCGGCAGCGGCTCTGGGTTCATCATGGTTCTCGATGAACCTGACCATTTTTTCCTGGTAGGCGGAATCCGCCTGAAGGTGCTGGCGCACGCTCTCTGCGTCCCCATGCTCCATGCGGTCATAGAGTTTCTTATCGTAGCAATAGTCAAAGCCCTGTTGCTGCAGTTCCCACTCCAGATCCCAGTAGGCCTCGGCGATGAACTTGAACTCAGGGTGCTTTGATTTGATCGTTGGTATAACCGTCGGCCAGTAATCGCTGTCCGGCTTTGCTCGGGCGCGATCACCCCATGTGCGTTCGAAGATGCTGTTCAGCACCAGCATCGCCATGTCGCAGCGAACGCCCTCGCACTGCCCGGCAATCTCCGCAATTGTTTCAATCACGGCCTCCCGCAACGCTGGTGAAAAGGTGTTGAGCTGAAGAACATCCGGCCAAGCCGGGAAGAATGGATCCCGGCCGCAGGCGAACACCTTGCTTCCCACCTTGACGAAGGATGCCGGATCGTTTCTCGCGTCGTCGTCGCTCCCCTGTACAAAGTATTCAGGATGATCGCTGACCCATGGATGGTCCGGTGCCACGTGGTTTGGTACGAAATCGAGGATCAGGCGCAGCCCGCGCTCATGAAGCATGGATCTGGCGACCGCGAGTCCCTGCGGCCCACCGAGGTGGTCATCAACGACATAGCGGCGCACGCAGTACGGCGAGCCGACGTTATCCTTCGGCACAAAGTCAGGCAGGGCCCTCCTGAAGTCTTCAAGAAGACTCTCGTTTTGCATGGAGATTTCAATTCCAACGGGACTGCGCTCCCAGACGCCCATCAGCCAAACGGCGTCAAGACCAAAGGATGCGATCCGATCCCACTCATCGGGCGGCACGGAGGAGAGGTTCACGTTTCTCTGGTATTTCCGGCTCAGTTCACCAAGCCAGACCCAGGTGTTTATCTCATAGATCACAGGGTGTTTTGGCCATGTACGCATCTGTTTCACTTCGAATCCTGAGTGAACGCCGCCTGCTTGCCAACTTCCAGCGCCTTTTGGGAATCCAGAAGGCCGTAGAGTTGAATGGTCTTTGCAATGAGTCCGGTCCAGCCGGTCTGGTGGCTCGCGCCGAGCCCTGCACCGTTGTCTCCCTGGAAGTACTCGTAGAACAAGATGAGATCGCGCCAGTGTGGGTCGGTCTGGAACTTCTCGCTGCCTCCATAAACAGCGCGCCTGCCACGCTCGTCCCGCAAAAAGATGCGGCTGAGCCGATCGGCGATTTCCTTGGACACCTCGAAAAGATTCATCAACTTTCCTGATCCCGTGGGACATTCGATTTTGAAGTTATCGCCATAGTACAGATAGAAATTCTGCAATGCCCGAATGATGAGCGCGTTCACCGGCATCCACACCGGCCCCCGCCAGTTCGAATTGCCGCCGAACATGCCGGTGTTCGATTCACCTGGCAGATAGTCCACTCGATATTCCTGACCCTGCACTTCGAAGAGATACGGATGCCGCTCATGGACCTTGGAGAGCGAGCGGATGCCATAGCTGCTCAGGAACTCGTCTTCATCGAGCATCTTCGAGAGAATCCGGCGGAGCCGCTCCGTGTTGACCAGTGCAAACATCCCTCTGTCAGACACGCCGTAATGACCTGGTCCGGTCGCATGAATGTTTTGCTGCAGCTCAGGCATGCGGCGCATGCGTTCAGCCAACTGGTCCATCGCCCGCGGAATGCGTTCGCGCTGCCACGGCTCTATGACCGTCGCCGCACACAGGGGTAATAGCCCGACCATCGAACGCACTTTGAGCCGCGTGCCACTGCCGTCAGGGAGCCGCAAAAGGTCGTAGTAGAAGCCGTCCTCTTCGTCCCACATGCCGCCCTGATCCGGATGGTTCATAGCCCCTGCGATATAGTAGAAATGCTCCGCAAACTTTACGACCATATCCTCGTAGGTGGGATCGTGGACCGCCAGCTCCAGCGCAAGCTCCATCATGTTCTGGCTGAAAAGCGCCATCCAGGCCGTGCCGTCCGCCTGCTCCAGATGGCCGCCAGTAGGCAACGGAGCGCTGCGGTCGAAGATGCCGATGTTGTCAAGGCCGAGGAAGCCGCCCTCGAAAACGTTCTTTCCAAACCGGTCCTTGCGATTGACCCACCAGGTGAAGTTCAGCACAAGCTTGTTGAATGCCTCCCTGAGGAACTGGACGTCCGTCTCACCGTGCAGAGCTTGCTCGGTGCGGTGCATGAACAATGTCGCAAAAGCGTGGACCGGGGGGTTCACGTCGCTGAAGTTCCATTCATACGCGGGCATTTGGCCGCTCGGGTGCAAATAGACGCCGCGCAGCATCAGTTTCAACTGATCCTTGGCGAAGTCAGGATCGACGATCGCGATCGGGAGCGTGTGGAAGGCCAAATCCCATGCCGCATACCAAGGATACTCCCACTTGTCGGGCATCGAGATGACGTCTTCATTGAGCATGTGGAACCAATCGGAATTTCGAGCATGGCGATATCCAGCATGGAGTGGGTTAGAGCGATGCTCGTCCAGCCAGTTGTCACCGTCGAAGAAGTAGAACTGCTTGCTCCACAGCATGCCAGCGATGGCCTGACGCATCACATTAGCCGCGTCCGGGGAGACGGATGACGGGGTCAGCGACCTGTAGAATTCGTCCGCCTCCCGCAGCCGGTCGGCCAGAGTCTGCGTCAAACTCCTTGCCAAAGCCATTCTGGGCGGTCCTGGCTTGCGCAATCTTGTCTACAGCGCTCAGACGCAGCCGCACGGTCGCCGACTGGCCGGAAGCTATCGTCATACGATAGTGCGCCGCGACCTTGGTACCCTGTTTCTCAGGGTTCACTGCGTTCTGATCGCCCTGGACCACGTAATTGTTGATGCCGTCCTTGACGTAAGGGCTCTCGTTCTTTTGACCAGGGAAGAGCCTTCGACGTTTGTCTCATTTTCAGTAAAGAGCAGCGGCACGTCGCCTTCGCACGATAGAAGGAACGCATTTCCCGCCGAATCGGTTGCGGCCACGATGCTCTCACCTGCCGCCGCCCCGATCTGCCGCAGGTTTGGTTTCGCGGCGGCTCTGCTCGGTTCGGCAATCCAGCTCGCCCAATCGTTCCGGAACCATAGCGTTGGCAAGAGATGTAGTTCGGCCGCGTCCGGTCCTCGATTGAAAGCAGTAATCTTTACAAGAATGTCTTCCGGAGCAGCTTTGGCATATTCCACGAAGACATCGAAGTAACGATCCTCATCAAATACGCCGGTATCAAGCAGTTCGTACTCGAATTCGTTTCGAGAGCGCCGTCCATTTGTCTCCACGAGATCTGCGTAGGGAAAAGCCGCCTGTGGGTATTTGTACAGGTACTTCATGTACGAATGCGTCGGCGTGCTGTCGATGTAGAAGTAATACTCCTTCACATCTTCGCCGTGGTTGCCCTCGTTATTGGTCAACCCAAAGAGCCGCTCCTTGAGGATTGGATCCTTCCCGTTCCAGAGAGCCAGCGCAAAGCAAAGGTGCTGTTTGTCGTTCGATATGCCAGCGATGCCATCCTCCCCCCAACGGTACGCACGCGAGCGGGCGTGATCGTGAGTGAAGAAATTCCAGGCATCCCCTGCCTCGCTGTAGTCCTCGCGGACGGTGCCCCATTGTCGCTCGCTGAGATAGGGACCCCATTTCTTCCAGTTTATGCTGTGATCCCGCGCCTCAGCGAGGCGCTTCGTTTCTGCGCCGGCTCGAGCAGCTGCTAGCTTCTTGTCCAACTGACACCTCCGTCTTCATGACAGCGCACCAACAATTGGAAAATCACAACTCGGCGGCATGACGGGCCAAGCCTCGAACGCACAAACACGAAGAGACTTACCTGCTTACAACCCCCGAGGCTTGCATAGGTATCAGCCGGTTGCTGGCCTCTCACAACGGCCGACAACACCCCATTTCATCGCGTGACCGAATAACGCCGGATCAGGTCTACATCAACCAATCGCAAGCGACACAGATCGCGGCACAACCTGCTGTTCACAGGTCGCGCCGCCGCTCCTAGATGAGAAGGCCCCGCAGCGAACGCGGCATTCTGCAGGGCGGGCCAATTCGTGGGCCCTGGCTAGCAATCATAGGCACCAGCGGCACAGCGCCGAGTCGTCCGACGAGCGACGCCCGCCACGCTGACCGGCGTCAGCGGTCGACCGACTACGGCGACGGCATCAGAAACGAAGCGGGGGATCGGAACAATTGACTGGTCCCCCGCCAGATCACCGACCAGTAAAGCCGCCCAAGCGAGACAGATGATTCCCATGCGTCTAAAAAGGGTCATTTTCCATCTCCTCTTACGAAGTTCCCCGGCAATTCACCCAGGTTACTCTGGATGTCCTTCACGTCGACTTTTTCGGCGTTTGTCGGGTTCTTGAAGCCAAAATCACCCGGCATAACCTCATCCCCAGATTTCCAATCCCGGATCTGGACGCTGTATTCCGGTCCACCCTTGACCATCCTGGAAGTAATGACCAAACGGCAGGGGTAAGGTTGTGCTCCTTGGGCGACCCAAATCTGGTAATCCACCTCGTCCTTGCGAAAGGCGAGAAAATCGCATTCGGCACCATTGATGACACCGCTTCCCAGGTCTTTCGAATCGTAAACGCCCTGCATCAACTCGTCATACGAATTGGTCATCAACAAGTCGGCGGCAGGCAACGGCAATCCATACTTGTCCTTTAGCTCGTCTATCAGATGATCGACCGTGCCAGGAATATCGACTTGCGTATACTTGTTGAGGTTCTTTCCCAAAAGGGTAAGCGTTTTTCCGTCGAATAGCGCCTCGGTCTCGACAAAACCGCCGGAACGTGTGGTGTGCACCTTGTCAGGCCGGCTGAGGATCACAGTCCCTGAACTTGCCAGCCCAAGTTTTTGATCACTGTTGGTGACAACCTGGAGATTGGCATCGTATGCGAAGGATATGGCCTTCTGGGTTGCCAGATAATCGGACATGGCCTTCAGCAGCTTCTTGGCTTCGGCCGAGTCGGTGAGCCTCACGAGCTCAACTCGGCGGTTGAGAGCTTTTCCTTCGGCTGTCTCATTGCTGGCGATTGGCCGGTTCTGCCCAGCGCCTCCCGCTAGTAACCTGTCAGCGTTGACCCCTCGTTCAACCAGCGCCGCCTTGATGGCGTTGGCGCGCTCAAGCGAAAGACTTTCATTGGCTTCCGCATTGCCGCTTGCGTCGGTATGGCCGACAATTCTCAGGCTCCATTCAGGGAAGTTCTTAAGTGCAGTCGCTATGTCGTCGAGAAGCGTTTCAGCACCAGGTTGCAGTGTTGACTTGCCAACGCCGAAACGTAGGCCATAGACATCGTACTGATCCCTGGTCTGCAGCGCCTGCTGCATGGCTTCTTTGCTGTAATGCTTGGCCGGGTCTTCCTGTGACCAGGATGGGCGCGTTTGCAGCGAGGACAAAGGCAACTGCCACGAAAATTTGTCGAGTAATTCCCCCATGCCTCGGTGTATTTTCGCTAAGTTTCCGCCGGGCTCTATCGTATTCTTTGTGTTCGAGCATGTTGATACGGGTGATAGACATCGGATTAATCCTTCTCACTGGCTTGTGAATATGACTATCTAGTTTATTTCTAACAATAAATGCTGAACAGGCAAAGTAATTGTAGCAGGTTTCCCGCGAAAAGTGTAGATGAAAGTTTCAAGCCGAGGCTCCGGGATTGGACCGGCGGACGGATTCGAGGAGCTCCGTTTTCCTCGTCCGGATATCAGGCCGACAAAGCATCCAACTTCGTGACTGCCGAAGCGGGGAACCGGCGTTGATCGAAATTCACAGTGTCGATCGCCGCAGAAACGCGCGCGGCTATATTTGAGCCCCCAGCGGCCGACGCGCGCATTGGCCATGCCTGAGGTTAAGTTGAGGAACGCAGCGAGAGTTGGACGGGATCAGATGGACTTCCGCTTCAGGTCGGGACGGGACCTTCGCCGTATCAATATCCAAGGTCTGGATGTAGCGCGAAGCGGAAGTGTGCAAACTTCCCGCCATACGCAATAGTGTCGCGCCAAAATGCACAACCTTAGGTCCCGCTACCGATGTTATTGAGCTTTAGTGGTGCCCAGAGCCGGAATCGAACCAGCGACACGCGGATTTTCAATCCGCTGCTCTACCAACTGAGCTATCTGGGCATCCCTGCTTCCGGAGACATTCCTTGTTCGAAAGAATGCGGGGCCTTGGTTCGCCCCGGAAGCGAGCGGGGTTATAGCATCTTGTTCGGCCATGGCAAGCGTCAAATGATAGTTTTTTGACGGTCGGGCCGATTTTGCGGATTCACGAGCAAATTGAATGGAGTTCGCTGTGGAAATCCTTGCTACTCCTCGTCGCCGTATTCCGCCTTCGTCTCGTCGTCGGCAACCGGAATGGCGTAGGCGCCGGTCAGCCAGCGGGAAAGATCGACCTCGCGGCAGCGGTTGGAGCAGAAGGGATAATGCTCGCGGTGAGAGGGTTTGCCGCATTCCGGGCAAGGCCGCGTCTTGCGCAGCGGTTCGACCTTGGCGGTCGTTTTGCTTTCTTCGGACATATGGTGTTCCTCCCGTCGGGCTCAGCCCTCGGGCCACCGGCTATGCACGTCGAAGCCTTCGCCGGTCAGCAGCAGAATGGTCTCATAAAGCGGCAGGCCGACGACGTTGGTGTAGGAGCCCACCATTTTCTGCACAAAGCTGCCGGCGAGCCCCTGGATGCCGTAGGCGCCCGCCTTGCCGCGCCACTGGCCGGAAGCAAGATAGTTCTCGATCTCGAAACCGGAAAGACGCTTGAAGCGTACCTTCGTCTCGACGATCTTCTGGCGGATCTTGCGATCCGGCGTCACGAGGCACACACCGGTGTAGACCCAGTGGCTGCGGCCCGAGAGCAGATGCAGCGAAGCGGAAGCCTCGTCGGCGAACTCCGCCTTGCCGAGAATGCGGCGGCCGACGGCAACCACCGTATCGGCGGCCAGGATATAGCTGCCCTTCCAGGTCGGGTCGCCCTTGATGGCGGCAAGTGCCGCTTCGGCTTTTTCCGTCGACAGGCGCCTTGCCAGCGAACGCGGATGCTCGGACTTCTTCGGCGTCTCGTCGATATCCATCGGCATCAGGCGCGAGGGCTCGATGCCTGCCTGATTGAGCAGGTCAATGCGGCGCGGCGAGCCGGAAGCCAGAATGAGCTTGTATGTGAGCGCCATGGACCCTCGACCGGAAACGGAAGCCTTCGAGACTTCCGGGCCAAGCCTACTTGAAACGATAGGTGATGCGGCCCTTCGTCAGATCGTAAGGCGTCATTTCCACAAGAACCTTGTCGCCCGCCAGAACGCGGATGCGGTTCTTGCGCATGCGGCCTGCCGTGTGGGCGATGATTTCGTGCTCGTTTTCGAGCTTCACGCGAAAGGTCGCGTTCGGCAGAAGTTCGGTCACGATACCCGGGAATTCGAGGACTTCTTCTTTAGGCATATAAGGGTTTTCTTCCTGTCGGTTGAGATGACGGCATCGGGCCGCCTCAAATTTGCGCGGAAACTACACAATCAACGTTCATTTGTGAACCTTGTTGATCGGGCTTTCTTCCATTTGTTTCACGCCGATTGCGCGGCGATGCCATTTCTTTTGAGGAGCCGGCTTTCGATCAAGCCGGCCAAGGTGATCGCGCACCTCCCGGTAGGTATCCAGGATCTGCTCGCGGGTGCCGGTTGCCACCGTCGGATCCATGGTCGGCCAGTAGACCACTTCCACCGCGTTGGAGCGCGTCAGTTCAAGCGCCGCATGATGGGCCTGCGGCGAGAGCGTGATGATGAGATCGAAGTAATCGTCCTCGAGCTCTTCAAGCGTTTGCGGCTGGCGGCGCCCGAGCGAAAGACCGATTTCTTCAAGCACGACATCGACGAAAGGATCGCGTTCGCCGGCGCGAAGGCCTGCGGAACGTACATAGATATTCGCCGGCAGAATGCGACGGGCGATCGCTTCGGCCATCGGCGAGCGGATGGCGTTCAGCCCGCACATGAAAAGGATCGCCCCGTGCGCTTTCCCCTCTGCCGTGTGTTCCCCCAGCTCCATCGGCATCATCCGCGCCAGTAGAGCACGCAGACCAGCGTGAAGATGCGGCGCGCAGTGTCGAAATCGACCTCGATCTTGCCGGCAAGCCGGTCCTTCAGCGTCTGCGAGCCCTCATTGTGGATGCCGCGCCGCCCCATGTCGATCGCCTCGATGCGGCTCGGCGAAGCGGAGCGGATCGCCTCGTAATAGCTCTCGCAGATCATGAAATAGTCCTTCACGATCCGGCGGAAGGGCGTCAGCGACAGGATATGGGTCGCAACGTCACGCCCCTCTTCCGTGGTGATGGCGAAGACGAGCTTGGAATCGACCAGCGAAATGTTCAGCCGGTAGGGTCCGCCGGTATGGCCGACGGGCTCGAAGCTGTTTTCCTCGATGAGATCGAAGATCGCGACGGCGCGCTCGTGCTCGACATCGGGCGTCGAACGGCCGATCGTATCGTCAAGGACGACGTCGGAAAGCCGGAAGTCGCCCTTCGCCATGCCTCACCTTTCGAGATTGAGGCGGATCGCGACCGATCGCGCGTGAGCGTCGAGTCCTTCGGAAACCGCGAGCGCGATCGCCGCCGGCCCGAGTTCGCGGAGCTGCTGCGGCCCGAGGCGCAGGATCGACGTCCGCTTGACGAAATCGAGCACCGAAAGGCCGGACGAGAAGCGGGCCGAACGCGCCGTCGGCAGAACGTGGTTCGAGCCGCCGACGTAATCGCCGATCACCTCCGGCGTATGCGCGCCGATGAAGATCGCACCGGCATTGCGGATGCCGTCGAGCAATGCGTCCGGATCGGCGACAGCAAGTTCAAGATGCTCGGCGGCGATGCGGTTGGCGAGCGGGATCGCGTCCTTCAGATTCTTCACCAGGATGACCGCACCGAAATCCCGCCAGCTGGCCGCGGCCGTTTCCGCGCGGTTCAGCGTCTTCAACTGCCGCTCCACCGCCGCTTCGACCGCCTTGCCGAATTCGGCGTCATCGGTGACGAGGATCGCCTGAGCACCTGCGTCATGTTCGGCCTGGGCCAGGAGATCGGCTGCGATCCAGTCCGGGTTGTTGTCCTTGTCGGCGATCACAAGCACTTCGGAGGGGCCGGCGATCATGTCGATGCCGACGGTGCCGAAAACCTGGCGCTTGGCGGCTGCGACATAGGCGTTGCCCGGGCCGGTGATCTTTGCGACCGGCGCGATCGTTTCCGTGCCGTAAGCCAGCGCTGCAACAGCCTGCGCGCCGCCGACACGGTAGATTTCCGAAACGCCGGCAAGCTTCGCCGCCGCAAGCACCGCCGGATTGACGCTGCCGCCCGTCGCCGGAACCACAATGACGATGCGCTCGACGCCTGCGACCTTTGCCGGGACCGCATTCATCAGCACCGAACTCGGATAGCTCGCCGTGCCGCCAGGCACATAGAGACCGACCGCCTCGATCGCCGTCCAGCGCGAGCCGAGCCCGACGCCCATGGCGTCCTCGTAGATATCGTCCTTCGGCAGCTGCCGGCGATGATGGGATTCGATCCGCACGGCGGCGACCTTCAGCGCGCCGAGCACTTCGGCAGGAACGGCCTCCACGGCAGCATCAATCTCCGCCTCGGTCACGCGCATCGGCACCTTGGCGAAATCGATGCCGTCGAATTTCTTCGAATATTCGGCGAGCGCCACGTCGCCACGGGCCCGCACGTCATCGATGATCGCGCGCACGACCGCGTTCACGTCTTCCGAGACCTCGCGCTTGGTCGTCAGAAACGCGGCAAAGCGCTGTTCGAAACCGTCCGATGCCTGATCCAGCCAGATTGCCAACGCAGCTATTCCTTCTCAATAAGACACAAGGAGAGTCTTCATGCGCCCGGGTGGCGCGGTTTGGAGGCGGTTTCCCATGCTCCGCCAATATCCGCAAGCGCCACTTCGATGCATTCGACATCGAGAACGATCTCAGCCGCGCCGGCAAGCGTCAGCTCGATCGTGCCTTCCGGCCCCTCGCCCTTCTGCTCGAAGGCGATGGACAGCAGAGACAGCACCTCGTCGCGCCGCCTGCGATCGATGCCGGTGGAACGGACGGCCAGAACGCGCTTGAACACCAGGGCCGCACGACGGCGCTCGAAGCCTTTGCGCTTCCTGATAGCACTCTTCCCAGACAAAGCGGTTGGCGGCGATCGAAAATTGCCCGCCGCGCGGCGACCAAGCCGATGTCGCCGACCTTGAAAACGCTGTCCTGCATATGGGCGGAGACGACGGCAAGATCTTCACCGTCGAGCGCAAGAAGCTTCAGGTCCGTCATGCAGGCAAAACCCCGGTTCTATCTCGCACCACCTGGATGGTGATGCGTCAGACAAGGGAAATAGGATGCCACGACAGAATGCGCAACCGGGATGAATAGCCTATGAACGCCTCTTCCTTATTCGCTGACGCGCTCGACGATCGCCCCGCAGCGGGTGAGCTTTGCTTCCAGCCGCTCGAAGCCGCGATCGAGGTGATAGACGCGAGAAACCACGGTCTCTCCTTCGGCGGCAAGACCGGCGATGACCAGCGAAACGGAAGCGCGCAGATCGGTCGCCATCACAGGCGCGCCCTTCAGCCGCTGCACGCCTTCGATCTTCGCCGTCTGACCGGAAAGCGAGATCTTCGCGCCGAGACGGGCAAGCTCCTGCACATGCATGAAGCGGTTTTCGAAGATGGTTTCCGTCACGTGCGAAATGCCGGAGGAGCGTGTCATGAGCGCCATGAACTGCGCTTGCAGGTCGGTCGGGAAGCCTGGGAACGGATCGGTCACGATGTCCACCGGCTTGATGCCCGCACCATTGCGCCTGACGCGCATGCCGTTGTTGGTCGGCGAGATCTCGGCGCCGGCGCGGCGGAGCGTTTCCAGCGCCGTCTCGAGCAACGCCACGTCGGTATTTTCCAGAACGACATCGCCGCCGGTCATCGCGACGGCCATGGCGTAGGTGCCGGTCTCGATGCGATCCGGCAGGACGCGGTGGCGTGCGCCGGAAAGCGACGTGCACGCCTTCGACCGTAATCGTCGAGGTGCCGGCGCCGGAAATCTTGGCGCCCATGGCAATCAGGCAGTTGGCGAGATCGACGACCTCCGGCTCACGGGCGGCATTGCCGATGACCGTGGTGCCACGGGCAAGCGTTGCCGCCATCATCATCACGTGGGTCGCACCGACAGAAACCTTCGGGAAAGTGTAGCGCGTGCCGATCAGCCCGCCAGTCGGCGCCGTCGCATTGATATAGCCGCCGTCGATTTCCATGTTCGCGCCGAGCGCCGTCAGCCCTTCGATGAAAAGATCGACCGGACGCGTGCCGATGGCGCAGCCGCCCGGCAGCGAAACGCGGCACTGGCCTTCGCGTGCCAGCAGCGGCCCGATGACCCAGAAGGAGGCGCGCATCTTCGAAACCAGCTCATAGGAAGCTGTGGTATCGACGATGGTGCGGCAGGTGAAATGGATGGTGCGCGAATAGGAATCTTCCTGACGCTCGCGGCGGCCGTTGACGGCAACGTCGACGCCGTGATTGCCGAGGATGCGCATCAGCAGTTCGACATCGGCCAGATGCGGCACGTTTTCGAGCGTCAGCGTGTCGCTGGTCAACAGCGAGGCGATCATCAGCGGCAAGGCGGCATTCTTGGCGCCGGAAATCGGAATGATGCCATTGAGCTCATTACCGCCGACAATTCTGATACGATCCATGTGCGCTTACGGGCTGTGCCCGCCTTTCTGAAAGTTCTGCCTTAAAAAGGGATGGAGGTCTTTAGACGAATTCCGAACACGCTTCAATTCGCAGCGGACCGAACATTACGATTCGTCCATTTTTGCGGCAGGAAGCCCACTTGTTTCGTCCGCCTGGCCAGCACGGCGCGCGCGCGTCTGCTGCTTGCGGCGGGCGAGATTTTCGCGCAGCTTTTCGGCAGCGCGCTCCCGGCGCAGTTTCGCCTGCTGTTCGATCATGGCCTTGCGGCCCTTTGCGGCATTTTCGGTCTTGTCGTCCATGCGCCATGTTTAGCGGATTTCGCCCTGCTGCAAAAAGAGCCCACGCGTTAATACATGCGAAGTTGGAATTTGCGGCTTGCGCTTATCGAGAAGCTGTGGCAATAGGCCCCCCGTTCACGCAATGGAGCCGTTCGGCTCACGCGTGTCTGGTCCTGCTGCCGTAGCTCAGTGGTAGAGCACACCCTTGGTAAGGGTGAGGTCGGTGGTTCAATCCCACTCGGCAGCACCAGTTTCTCCCTTGTAAAATAAGGCTTTCGCCTATCCTACACCGGACCACGGATGTACTTGCACTGGCATAGAGGTGATGAGGAAGTCGGGTTTGTCCGGCCTTTTTATTGCTGTTCGGCCAGTGTCGTGAAGGTGTCAAGGTCCTGCTCTAAACGTCCGGGCATATTGCCTCCTAAGATATTGCATCCCGAGTTTCATCACCTGACCGGCCCCGCCATCGTGCGGGGCCTTTTCAATGGGTGTCGCTGCCATTGATCGAGCGCATGCCAAGGAGACTGGCCTTCGAAGGTCTTTTCCCAGTCGTTGGCATTTTAACGGCATTTTTCACGCAATAGCAGGAAAACGGATGCCATGCGTGGAGCCAGGGCAACCGAAAGATGAGCAAGACATGCATACATATCCTAAGTATTCGCCGCCGGGGCAGTCCCGCGGCGACGGACGACGCACGCGGCGCCACCGCTCCAAGGTGGAGGTGGTCGTCGAATACCAAGACAGGACTATTCCAGGTCGGCTCTACGACCTCTCGCTCTCCGGAATGGCCATAAACATGCACCAAGCCTTCTTTGGCCCGCAGGGTGCGTCCGTCGTCGTCCGGGCAAAGGAAATCGGCCTTATCGACGGCATCGTCCGCTGGTCCCGCAACAACCGTATTGGTGTCCAGTTCAGCCAATCCTCGAAGTCGGTTGCGCAGGTCACGGCCTATTTCAGGTTCTTCCACAAGGATCTTACGACATAGGGTCGCGATGAGCTTCACGAAAAGCCGATTAAACGGCGATGTCTTATTCGTTTTACGACTACGAGGAGAAAAAAATGCCCCCGCCGAAGCGGGGCAGGTTCTCGTATCGGAAAGGAGGACCGCGCGGCCTTCCAGCAAGGGCAAGGAGCGATCCCGACCCCAAACAATCAAGGCCTAGCGCGGTTCCGGTGCGGTAGCGTACGGAGAAGCCCGTCGAGTCTTTCGGCGCCTCGTGCCGGACCAAGCTGCTCGGTAACCGCGCGCAACCTCCAGCTTTCCCCCTGAAATCCAAGGCGAAAAGGGGCCGCGAGAACGTCGCGGCTGCGATCAGATCTCAACTGTCGAGTTGCTCAGCGTGTGCCGCAATTCTCTCGTAGGCGCGATATATTGGTTCGCGCGCGTCACGTATTGGCGCAGGCCCGGGGAGAAAAGGACGCATCCCTAGGCGCAGGAGAGCCTTCAGGTGATCGCGGCCGGATTTAAAACCCGCGACCCGTGCGAATGGCGTCATCGCAAGGCCAGCAGGGTAGAGGCGCTCGAATTCAGCGAAGTTCGTGAAGCCTTCGTGGTTGTCGCCGCAGAGAAGGAAGGTCTCGGCGGGCGCTCCTTCGGCGATGATCACCTCATGGCTTTCGAGCATCACGTGGAAATACTCGATCGACTCCCCGTCTGCAGGAGGGGCCGGGGCAATGGAGGTCCCATTGACGAGGTCCTTCACCAGGATGAGGACGCCATCGATGAACAGAGCATGGCCGGGGGAAAGATAGAGATCCCTGTGAGGGTGTCCGATCATCCAGCGCGTGCCGTGAAATGCGGATCGGCACTACGTCGGGATTCCAGGATGGGCCGCTTCGCTTATAGAGGTTCCGACCGATCCATTTAACCGGCATGGCTTTGCCGCGCACCGTTTCGACAAGATCGCCGATCTGAAGATCCTCGACGCAAACCTCGCCTGTCGGTGTCAAGACAGAGGTGCCACGGAGAAAGCACGGGGGTCTTTTGCCGCCGTTGCCATTCCCGTTGCCATTCCCGTTTCCATTGCCATTGCCGTTGCCGTTACCGTTGCCATTCCCGTTGCCGTTACCGTTGCCGGGGTTCTGCTGAGCATGGGCGCTGAACGAAGGAAATACCGTCGCGGCGGAAGTACCGATCGCCGCTACTCTGGCAGCCGTGGCAGCAGCCAGACCGAGGAAATGACGCCGCGCATGGTTGAGTTGCGAGTGCCGTTCTTTATTCGACGACATGGCTCTCTCCCTTCTTGGCTAATTTTGGAGACGAAATACTCCATGTCATTCTGCATCAGCTTTCTATTCTAGAAAATTTGCACATTTTCATGCTCGGCGCAGCCGTAGTTGCTGTAGTCCTAATCAAAGATGAGGGCCGCTCGGCCTTTTGGATGAGGGTACTACTGTCGGCATATGCCAAATGGATGAGGTGTCGCAGCATCAGTTTTCACCAAGACTTCAATTGTATTTCGCGTTCGCCGCCCATGCGGTGATGAAAACCCGATTGCCGCCGACGAATAACCAGCTACAATGCCTGTGTGCGGGGCTCTTGCGGGAGGAACGGAAGATCCCGATGCGCGTTTTGGCGTAAACACGGGAGGAATACGCCTATGGCAACAGAAAGATGGGACAATCCGGTCAAGGTCGGTTTCGCAGATGCCGATGCGCGGACCGTGAACGGCCCGTTCGATGCATTGAAATGCCTCGCCGACTTTTGGCCAGCCACCCGCGGCCTTCGCTATCTTAAGGCCCGTAGCACCTGCCGGGCGGCACTTGACGGGCGCAAAACCGCCGAGGAAGCCCGCGCCGAGTTTCTGGCGGCTGCAGAAGAAGCCAAGCTGAAGCTTCACTGACGAGCGCAAGGCGCTCGGTTGGAAAGAGGGATCGGATCGTTACCCTCCGCTACGTGCGGGCGAGCCTCGTCCGGACAATATCTACGCGCATATTTGGGATGATTTGCTTTCAGCAGCCGCTGCCGCTCTCCATCTCGATATAACCGACGCCGATGATAGTTCCATCCGGCGCGCGGATGAAGGATGGCAAATAATGTGCTTCGACCGGCGCACAGGCAACAGAAGTCGACTATGTTGGTCGAGTGCAATCTGATCCTGCGGCAACGCCGAGTAATGTTCGACAGCGGCCTCAAGGGAGGCGTGGGCAGGAACGCTAAATACTGCGGATGCAGTAAGGAGAGCGGGAACGCCCAAACGCAAAATCGTCCTCATGACAGTCTCCAGCGTTGAAATCAGCCGGTCAACACCTCAGATGCGGCTTTTGTTCCTTCGTTTTCTTGCACATCTTCTCGCAAACATAGGCCGGAATGCTTTTCTGATAGGAACTGGGCAGCCTAAAATATCGGCCGCGGTTTCCGAAGTAAAAAGGCTTGTTTACTATTGCCGCGACGGTCGCATCGATGGAACTGCGTTGACCGGTCACCGCTGCAGCAGGCGGCTCTTGACGTATCCCTTGCCCAAGACATCTTCGGCGATCTCCACGGCACGATCATCGTCGCCTTTACGATGCACGAAGCCCTCTAGAACAACAAAGGAGCCGAGAACCGTCACGGTGATTTCGTCGACATTCAGGTCGTGGGCGGCGTGGAGGGCGCTTTCCACCGAGGCTTTCGTGGCTGAGCTGCCATGCCCTTCGCCGCTGCAGCCTTCATGCGCCTTCCAGGGTTCAAACGGAAGTACCATAGCGGTCTCCACCGATAATATGCGTTAACGCTCGGCACGGCTTTTCGTTGCATGTCTGCAGGTAGCGATGGAGAATTGAAGCTACCTTGGCGCTAGCTGATTGGCTCACCATATCTAATGAAACAACCGTGGGGGCAATTCAATGAAAGTGGTCGTTTCGGCTTTACTCGCAGGGTTTCTGCTCTGCGGCTGCACGTCATCGGATACTTCGGAGCTTGAGCCGATCCCCGGCAGCATCACGTATGGCGGCCAGCCGCGAACGAAACTCACGAAGTCGCCGGTCGGCAGCGCCGTTTACAACAATTTTCACGATTCAAGCGGCAACCGGATCGAGGAAACATACATCCTCCAGCCGGATCGCAGCCTCAAGCTCGTGCGGCGGCAAGTCATGTCTGACTTCTCCGACTAAAGCACGCGCTTGACAGGAATCATAATCGAGAACATTCAAGGAACACCTTATCTGTCCGTGCGCTATTCCGCACGGAGCCAACCGGACGGCTGGATGTATCTCGAAAAGCTCAATCAACAACAGCGCATGGCGGTCGAACACGGCACGCTTGTCGATGGCAGCCATATTGCTGGCCCACTGCTGGTCATCGCCGGTGCGGGATCCGGCAAGACGAACACGCTGGCGCACCGGGTCGCGCATCTGATCGTCAAGGGCGCCGATCCGCGCCGCATCCTGCTCATGACCTTCTCCCGCCGGGCGGCCTCGGAAATGGCGCGCCGCGTCGAGCGCATCTGTGCCCAGGTTCTCGGCGCGAATTCCGGCATCATGGCCGATGCGCTTGCCTGGAGCGGCACCTTTCATGGAATTGGCGCACGGCTGCTTCGCGATTATGCCGAGCAGATCGGGATCGACCCCGCCTTCACCATCCACGACCGGGAAGACAGTGCCGACCTGATGAACCTCGTTCGTCACGAGCTCGGCTTCTCGAAGATGGAAAGCCGCTTTCCCACCAAGGGTACCTGTCTTGCGATCTACTCCCGGGCCGTGAATTCGGAGACGGAGCTGCCTCTGGTTCTACGTGATGCTTTCCCTTGGTGCGCTACGTGGGAAACGCAGCTTCGCGAACTCTTCGCCGCCTATGTCGATGCCAAGCAGAGCCAGAACATCCTCGATTACGACGACTTGCTGCTTTACTGGGCACAGATGGTTGCCGAACCGATGATCGCCGAGGATATCGGCGGCCGCTTCGATCATGTGCTTGTTGACGAATATCAGGATACGAACCGTCTGCAGTCCTCGATCCTGCTGGCACTGAAGCCTGGTGGCCAGGGTCTGACCGTCGTCGGTGACGATGCGCAGTCGATCTATTCCTTCCGGGCCGCCACCGTCCGCAACATCCTCGATTTCCCAGCGTCGTTCAGCCCGGCAGCCAATATCGTCACGCTCGACCGCAACTATCGCTCGACGCAGCCGATCCTTGCTGCGGCGAATGCCGTGATCGACCTTGCCTCGGAGCGCTTTACCAAGAACCTCTGGACGGAGCGGCAATCGGCCGAGCGCCCTCGCCTCGTCACGGTGCGCGACGAGGCCGACCAGGCGCGCTACGTCGCAGACAAGGTGCTGGAGAATCGCGAGGAAGGCACGCGGCTGAAAAGCCAGGCGGTGCTCTTCCGTGCCTCGCATCACAGCGGCCCGCTGGAAGTCGAGCTCACCCGCCGCAACATTCCATTCGTGAAATTCGGCGGCTTGAAATTCCTCGATAGCGCGCATGTCAAGGACATGCTGGCCGCGCTCCGCTTTGCGCTCAACCCGCGCGACCGGGTCGCCGGCTTCCGGCTGATGCAGATCCTGCCGGGCGTCGGTCCCTCGACCGCCCAGCGCGCGCTCGATCAGATGGCGGAAGACCCAAGCCCGCTGCAGGCGCTCGCGGCCATGCCCGCGCCGCCCCGCGCCGGAGAGGACTGGACATCTTTCGTCTCGCTCCTGCAGGAGTTGAAAACCGGCAAGGCCGGCTGGCCTGCCGAAATCGGCCTTGTCCGGGAATGGTATCAGCCGCATCTCGAGCGGCTGCATGAGGATGCCTCGACGCGTCAGGCCGATCTTCTGCAGCTCGAGCAGATCGCCGGCGGCTACCCCTCGCGGGAACGCTTTCTTACCGAACTGACGCTCGATCCGCCGGATGCGACAAGCGACCAGGCTGGCGTGCCGCTGCTCGACGAGGACTACTTGATTCTCTCGACCATCCATTCCGCCAAGGGGCAGGAATGGACCAAAGTCTTCATGCTGAACGTCGTCGACGGCTGCATTCCGTCCGATCTCGGCGTCGGCACCAGCGCAGAAATAGAGGAGGAGCGGCGTCTGCTCTATGTCGCGATGACGCGCGCCAAGGACAATCTCGATCTCGTCATTCCGCAGCGCTTCTTCACGCATGGGCAGAACGCGCAGGGCGACCGGCATGTCTATGCGTCGCGCACCCGCTTCATCCCGGCCACGCTGCTGCAATTTTTCGAAGTCTGCGGCTGGCCGCAGGTCAAAGAGCGAGAGCGCTAGCGCACAGCAGGCGCGCCAGGTTCGCATCGATGTCGGCGCCCGCATGCGCGGCATGTGGCGTTAGATGGCAAGAGGACGATCCAGAGGTTTGAGGAACGGCGCGATCGTGTCCGCATCCACCGCCTCAATGGTCGAAGGCGACCATTTGGGGTTTCGATCCTTGTCGATCACCGCCGCCCGCACGCCTTCATAGAAATCTGCGGACTTCAGCATTTGAATGCCGGCGGCAAGCTCCCGGTTCAGGCACTCCGCGAGACGGGCGCTGTTGCGGCCTTCCCTCAGGAGACGAAGGGTCAATTTCAGGCTGGTCGGCGAACGCGTCCTGAGGACGCGAAGTGACTCGGCAGCAAACTCGTCCTGCTCCGCAGCGAGCGCCTCGGCGATGTCTTCAACGCTGTCGAACCCGAAGACGCGGTCGATCAGCTCTTGAGCGCCTCGCAACCGGCTTTCGCCCGGCGCTTCCGACAGTGCTTCAGCAAGGCATCGCAGGCCACCGACGACGAACCGGCCGGCATGCGCGCCAATGCATCGATGACGTCCGGCAACCGCGACGACGGGATCTGAAAATCGGCAAGGCCGGTATAGATGGCGTCCGCCGCATTCAGCTCCAGACCCGTCATTCCTGCCCATGTTCCCGTTTCGCCGGGCATGCGCGGCAGCAGCCAGGTCGCTCCTACGTCCGGGAAATATCCGATGCCGGTTTCCGGCATCGCAAGCCTCGTCCGCTCCGTCACGATCCGGTGCCGTCCGTGGGCGGAAAGTCCGACGCCGCCGCCCATGGTGATGCCGTCCATCAGTGCGATATAGGGCTTTGCGTAGTTCGCGATGCGATGGTTCAGGCGAAATTCTTCGCGCCAGAACGTCTCCGCCAAACCGGAATTGGAACGCCCGCTTTCGTGAAGGACGCGAATATCGCCACCGGCGCAGAAGCCACGCTCGCCCTCGCCGGCCACGACCACGCTTGCAATGCCGTCATCATCCGCAAATTCGTCGAGCGCCGTACTCGATCATGCGCACCATGTCGAGCGTCAGGCTGTTCAAGGCGCGCGGCCGATTGAGCCGAATGATGCCCGCCGTGCCGCGCCGCTCGATGATAACTTCGCGCTCGTGACTGTCTCTTCATGTCCGCTGTCCACCCTCGACTGATCCCCCATCAATAAACAGATGGATGGCATCGCTCCAATGGACTTTATATCATCAGGCGAGCGCCGTGTGAGATGCAAAGCGCAATGCAGCCGACATGCTCGTGTCTAGAACGAAGCCGCCGCCAGCGCGCGGTGCATTCCGTGCAGATCGTGGACCCGGCGATCCATGAGGGCCAGCTCCCAGTCCAAGGCACTGCGAACGATCGTTTCCAGCGAGTCGTGCTTCGGTGTCCAGCCCAGCACGCGATGCGCCAGGGTGGCGTCAGCAACGACGCTTGCGGCATCGCCCGGACGACGCGGCGCCATGTGGATCTTGAACGAATGGCCGTGCAGGCGCACCACCATGTTCAGCACGTCGAGCACCGAATAGCCCGCGCCGTAGCCGCAATTCGCCACCAGCGGCCCCTTGCCCTTGCGAAGATGCTGCAAAGCCTTCAGGTGAGCGTCTGCCAGATCGGTCACATGGATATAATCGCGCACGCCGGTGCCGTCATGCGTCGGATAGTCGATGCCGTAGACGTTCACGCTGTCACGCTTGCCGAGTGCCGCCTCGCAGGCGACCTTGATGAGATGCGTGGCGCCGCTGGTGGATTGTCCGGCACGGCCGTGCGGATCGGCGCCCGCGACGTTGAAATAGCGGAGCGCCACATAGTCGAAGTCATAGGCCGCAGCGGCATCGCGCAGCATGAACTCGGTCATCAGCTTCGACTGGCCATAGGGATTTTCCGGGTTAAGGGGCGCGGTTTCCTTCACCGGATCGGAGGTCTTCTGCGGGCCGTAGACGGCGGCCGTCGACGAGAAGACGAAATGGCGCACGCCGGCCTTGATCGCCGCGCTTATAAGCGCACGCGTCTTGCCGGAATTGTTGTCGTAATAGGAAAGCGGATCGGCAACCGAAGCCGGGACGACCGCCGAGCCCGCGAAATGGATGATCGCTTCGATGTCGTTTTCAATGAAGATCGTCTTCAGGACCTCGGCATCGGCGATATCCCCCAGGTAGAATTGCGCGGCAGGCGCCACCGCCCAACGAAAGCCGGTGGAAAGGCGATCGAGCACAACGACGTCCTCGCCCGCGTCGAGCAACGCCCAGACCATGTGGCTGCCGATATAGCCAGCGCCGCCCGTCACCAAAATTGCCATGCCCTGCATTCCCTGTCTTATTCGAACAGGGGCATTTCAGCGCGGTTTTTCCTTTCAGATCTTCTTATCAGGCACCCGTTCGGATGCCTGCAAACCGATAAGTTTGATGCCGTGGTTAGAGCCCGATTGCCGCCTTTGCTACAATCTTATCGAACTGACCGATTCCGGCACGAAAAAGCCCGGCTGCTGACAGCCGGGCCTTTGATCGTCAGAGCTTCAGAATGTAATCGCAGAGCCTGCTCGGCGGCGATCCCTGACCTGGTCCGGATCGCGCAGGAACAAGCGCGCAGGAAGAGTTCGCCGCCTGGGCCGAAGGCGGTGCCGGGCGCCAGGCCGACGCCGGTCTTGTCGACGATATCGAGCGCCGCCCTGCGGCTATCCGTGACGCCGTCGATCTTCAGAAAGGCGTAGAGCGCCCCGTCCGGCTTCAGCGTCTCGACGCGATTGGTGGCAACCAGCGCATCACAAAGAAT
>CAWIRO010000004.1:0-39317 GCA_963838565.1 uncultured Alphaproteobacteria bacterium | reverse complement strand
GCGACCCGCCCCTCCGCCTCGGCGCTGTAACGTCGGGGGTGATGGCTGGGTCTGATCGCTCGTGACGGACCGCGTGGACCTCGCGGTCGGTCGCCTCCGCTCAGGCGGGCGACGACCAGGCGTTCGATGCGCTCGTGCGGGCCACCCACGCGGAGACCTACACGTTGGCGTACCGGCTCACCGGCGACGACGAGGACGCACGGGACGTCACGCAGGACACCTACCTGCGGGCGTACCGGGCCCTCGACCGCTTCCGGGGGGACGCCCGGTTCCAGACCTGGCTCTACCGGATCACCGCCAACAGCGCGAGCACCCTCCTCGGCCAGCGGGCCCGGCACCGTCACGACGAGCTGACCGAGGAGGCTCCCGTGGCCGACGACCGGATCCACATCGACCCCGTGGCCCGCGGCGAAGGCGACAGCCTGCGCCACCACCACCTCACCGACGCCCTGCGGCGCCTGCCGCCGGGCCTGCGATCGGTGGTCGTGCTCCGCGAACGTCTACGACCTGCCCCACGACGCCATCGCCGAGGAGCTCGACATCTCGGTCACCGCTGGCCAAGGTGCGCCTCCACCGGGCCCGCCGTCGCCTGCGCGACGACCTCTATGCCAACCCGCACGAGGGCCAGGCCCGTGCGGTGTGAACAGCTGGCGGACCGCCTCCCGGCCGCCGCCGAGGGGCTCGAGGCGCTGGACCCGACGGCCCGGCGCCACGTGGAACGCTGCCTGCGGTGCCAGGCCGACGCCGTCCAGTACCGCAAGGTGCTGCGGGCCATGCGGGCGCTGCGGACCGAGGTCCTCGTGCCCGCTCCCGGCCTGCTGCCGGATCAACAACAGCGCATGGCCGTCGAACACGGCACGCTCATCGATGGCAGCCATATTGCCGGCCCGCTGCTGGTCATAGCCGGTGCCGGATCAGGCAAGACCAACACGCTCGCCCATCGTGTCGCGCATCTGATTGTCAACGGCGCAGATCCGCGCCGCATCCTGCTCATGACTTTCTCGCGCCGGGCGGCAACTGAGATGACCGTCGGATCGAGCGCATCTGTTCCCGGGTGCTTGGCGCGAGTGCGGGCATCATGGGCGATGCGCTCGCCTGGTCCGGCACGTTTCATGGAATCGGCGCACGGCTGATGCGCGAACTACGCCGAGCAGATCGGGCTTAATCCCGACTTCACGATCCACGACCGGGAAGACTGCGCCGACCTGATGAATCTGGTCCGGCATCAACTTGGCTTCTCCAAGATGGAAAGCCGCTTTCCCACCAAGGGCACGTGCCTTGCGATCTACTCCCGAGCCGTAAATGCCGAACTGCCACTCAACGACGTGCTTCGGACTTACTTTCCCGTGGTGCGCCGGATGGGAAGAGCAGCTGCGCGAGCTGTTCGGGGCCTATGTCGAAGCCAAGCAGACCCAAAACGTTCTCGATTACGACGACTTGCTGCTCTACTGGGCGCAGACGGTAAGCGATCCGCTGCTCGCCGAGGATATCGGCGGCCGGTTCGACCATGTGCTCTGTCGACGAATATCAGGATACCAACCGGCTTCAGTCGTCGATCCTGCTTGCGCTGAAGCCCGACGGGCAGGGGCCTGACCGTCGTCGGCGACGATGCGCAGGCCATCTATTCCTTCCGGGCCGCCACCGTCCGCAACATCCTCGATTTCCCTGCGCTTCAGCCCGGCCGCCGATATCGTCACGCTCGACCGCAACTACCGTTCGACGCAGCCGATCCTCGCCGCGGCCAATGGCGTGATCGATCTTGCCTCGGA
Organism: uncultured Alphaproteobacteria bacterium; assembly: GCA_963838565.1. Taxonomy (GTDB): domain Bacteria; phylum Pseudomonadota; class Alphaproteobacteria; order Rhizobiales; family Rhizobiaceae; genus Rhizobium. Next base: position 37,548 of record CAWIRO010000004.1, on the reverse strand, counting down.
GCGCTTCACCAAGAACCTCTGGACGGAGCGCCAATCGGCCGAGCGCCCGCGTTGGTCAGTGTGCGCGATGAGGCCGACCAGGCCCGCTATATCGTCGACAAGGTGCTGGAGAACCGCGAGGGAGGCACGCTCCTGAAACAGTCAGGCCGTTCTCTTCCGGACTTCGCATCATAGCGGGCCGCTGGAAGTCGAGCTCACCCGCCGCAATATTCCCTTCGTCAAGTTCGGCGGTCTCAAATTCCTCGACAGCGCGCACGTCAAGGACATGCTGGCCTTGCTCCGGTTCGCGCTCAGAACCCGCGCGACCGGGTCGCCGGCTTCCGGCTCATGCAGATCCTGCCGGGCGTCGGGCCCTCGACCGCTCAGCGCGCTCTCGATCTGATGGCGGAGGACCCAAGCCCGCTGCCTGCGCTCGCGACCCTGCCCGCGCCGCCCCGCGCCGGGCGAGGACTGGGCAGGCTTCGTCTGCAACTCCTCAGCAGCTGAGCCCCGGCAAGGCCGGCTGGCCCGCAGAAATCGGCCTTGCACGGCGATGGTACGAACCGCATCTCGAGCGGCTGCACGAGGATGCATCGGCGCGTCAGGCCGATCTTCTGCAGCTCGAGCAGATCGCAGCCGGCTATCCCTCGCGCGAACGCTTTCTGACCGAGCTGACGCTCGATCCGCCGGATGCCACAAGCGACCAGGCGGGCGTGCCGCTTCTCGACGAGGACTACCTGATTCTCTCGACCATCCATTCCGCCAAGGGGCAGGAATGGACGAAAGTCTTCGTGCTGAACGTCGTCGACGGCTGCATTCCGTCCGATCTTGGCGCCGGCACCACCGCTGAAATCGAAGAGGAGCGGCGACTGCTTTATGTCGCCATGACGCGTGCCAAGGACAATCTCGATCTCGTCGTGCCGCAGCGCTTCTTCACGCATGGACAGAATGCGCAGGGCGATCGGCACGTCTATGCATCGCGAACCCGTTTCATCCCGGCCACGCTGCTGCAATTTTTCGAAGTCTGCGGCTGGCCGCAGGCAAAGAGCGAGAGCGCTGGCGCACAGCAGGCGCGCCAGGTCCGCATCGATGTCGGCGCCCGCATGCGCGGCATGTGGCGCTAAATGGCAAGAGGACGATCCAGAGGTCTGAGGAACGGCGCGATCGTGTCCGCATTCACCGCCTCAATGGTCGAAGGCGACCATTTGGGGTTTCGATCCTTGTCGATCACCGCCGCCCGCACGCCTTCATAGAAATCTGCGGACTTCAGCATATGAATGCCGGCGGCCAGCTCGCGGTTCAGGCACTCCGCGAGACGGGCGCTGTGACGACCTTCCCTCAGGAGACGAAGGGTCAATTTCAGGCTGGTCGGCGAACGCGTCCTGAGGACGCGACGTGACTCGGCAGCAAACTCGTCCTGCTCCGCGCCGAGCGCCTCGGCGATGTCCTCAACGCTATCGAACCCAAAGACGCGGTCGATCAGTTCTCGAGCGCTTCGCAAACGGCTTTCACCAGGCTCTTCCGATAGATGCTTCAGCAGGGCATCGCAGGCCACCGACGACGAACCGGCCGGCATGCGCGCCAATGCATCGATGACGTCCGGCAACCGCGACGACGGGATCTGAAAATCGGCAAGGCCGGTATAAATGGCGTCCGCCGCATTCAGCTCCAGACCCGTCATTCCTGCCCATGTTCCCGTTTCGCCGGGCATGCGCGGCAGCAGCCAGGTCGCTCCTACGTCCGGGAAATATCCGATGCCGGTTTCCGGCATCGCAAGCCTCGTCCGCTCCGTCACGATCCGGTGCCGTCCATGGGCGGAAAGTCCGACGCCGCCACCCATGGTGATGCCGTCCATCAGTGCAATGTAAGGCTTTGCGTAGTTCGCGATGCGATGGTTCAGGATAAATTCTTCGCGCCAGAACGTCTCTGCCAAACCGGAATTGGAACGCCCGCTTTCGTGAAGGACGCGAATATCGCCGCCGGCGCAGAAGCCGCGCTCGCCCTCGCCGGCCACCACCACGCTTGCAATGCCGTCATCATCCGCAAATTCGTCGAGCGCCGTATCGATCATGCGCACCATGCCAAGCGTCAGGCTGTTCAAGGCGCGCGGTCGATTGAGCCGAATGATGCCCGCCGTACCGCGCCGCTCGATGATAACTTCGCGCTCGTGACTGTTCTTCATGTCCGCTGTCCACCCTCGATTGATCCTCCCATCAATAAACAGATGGATGGCATCCCTCCAATGGACTTTATATCACCAGGCGAGCGCCGTGTGAGATGCAAAGCGCAATGCAGCCCGAGATGCTCGTGTCTAGAACGAAGCCGCCGCAAGCGCGCGGTGCATTCCGTGCAGATCGTGGACCCGGCGGTCCATGAGCGCCAGCTCCCAGTCCAAGGCACTGCGAACGATCGTCTCCAGCGAGTGATGTTTCGGTGTCCAGCCCAGCACGCGATGCGCCAGGGTGGCGTCAGCAACGACGCTTGCGGCATCGCCCGGACGACGCGCCGCCATGTGGATCTTGAACGAATGGCCGTGCAGGCGCACCACCATGTTCAGCACGTCGAGCACCGAATAGCCCGCACCGTAGCCGCAATTCGCCACCAGCGGCCCCTTGCCCTTGCGAAGATGCTGCAAGGCCTTCAGGTGAGCGTCTGCCAGATCGGTCACATGGATATAATCGCGCACGCCGGTGCCGTCATGCGTCGGGTAGTCGATGCCGTAGACATTCACGCTGTCACGCTTGCCGAGGGCCGCCTCGCAGGCGACCTTGATCAGATGCGTGGCGCCGCTGGTGGATTGTCCGGCACGGCCGTGCGGATCGGCGCCCGCGACGTTGAAATAGCGCAGCGCCACATAGCCGAAGTCATAGGCCGCAGCCGCATCGCGCAACATGAACTCGGTCATCAGCTTCGACTGGCCATAGGGATTTTCCGGGTTAAGGGGCGCGGTTTCCTTCACCGGATCGGAGGTCTTCTGCGGGCCATAAACGGCGGCGGTAGACGAGAAGACGAAATGGCGCACGCCGGCCTTGATTGCGGCGCTCATCAGTGCACGCGTCCTGCCGGCATTGTTGTCGTAATAGGAAAGCGGATCGGCAACCGAAGCCGGAACGACCGCCGAACCCGCAAAATGGATGATTGCTTCTATGTCGTTCTCGATGAAGATCGTCTGCAGGACCTCGGCATCGGCGATATCCCCCAGGTAGAATCGCGCGGCAGGCGCCACCGCCCAACGAAAGCCGGTAGAAAGGCGATCGAGCACGACGACGTCCTCGCCCGCGTCGAGCAGCGCCCAGACCATATGGCTGCCGATATAGCCGGCGCCGCCCGTCACCAAAATTGCCATGCCCCGCATTCCCTGTTTTATTCGAACAGGGGCATTTCACGCGGTTTTTCCTTTCAGATTTTCTTATCAGGCACCCGTTCGGATGCCTGCAAACCGGTAAGTTTGATGCCGTGGTTAGGGCCCGATTGCCGCCTTTGCTACAATCTTATCGAACTGCCCATTCCGGCACCAAAAGGCCCGCTGCGGGCGGCGAGCCTTGCTGGTCAGAGCTTTAGAATATAATCGCAGAGCCTGCCGGCGGCGTCCTTGATCTGTTCCGGATCGCGCAGGAAACAAGCCCGCAGGAAGAGTTCGCCGCCTGGGCCGAAGGCGGTGCCGGGCGCCAGGCCGACACCGGTCTTGTCGACGATATCGAGCGCCGCCCTGCGGCTATCCGTGACGCCGTCGATCTTCAGAAAGGCGTAAAGCGCTCCGTCCGGCTTCAGCGTCTCGACGCGATTGGTGGCGACCAGCGCATCACAAAGAATGTCGCGGGAAAGTGCCGCCTTCCGGATGTTGGCGGCGGCGAACTCGTCGCCCTGGTTGAGAGCCGCCACCGCTCCCTTCTGCATGAATTGCGCCACGCCGGAGGTCGAATATTGGATCAAGTTTTCGAGCACCTGCCCCGCTTCCGGCGGCGCCACGATCCAGCCGACGCGCCAGCCGGTCATCGACCAGTTTTTCGAGAAGGAGTTGACGAACATGATCCTGTCGCCGGGTGCCATGACATCAAGGAAAGAAGGCGCGCGGCCGCCGGCGTAGAAATAGCGCGCATAGATTTCGTCCGCCATGATCCAGAGATCGTGCTTGCGGGCGAGTTCCAGGATGTCGGTGAGATCTTTCTTCGTCGCCGTCCAGCCCGTCGGGTTCGACGGCGTGTTGATGAAAAGCGCCTTGGTCTTCGGCGTGATCGCCGCTTCGATGCGGTTGAGATCAACTGCCCATTTGCCGCCTTCGAACTGAAGCTCGGCGGCGATCGAACGGGCGCCGGCAATTTCAAGCGCTGCGGCGATATTCGGCCAGGCGGGCGTCAGATAAACCAACTCGTCGCCCGGCGAAGTCAGCGCCTGCACGGCAATCTGGATCGCCTGCATGCCCGAGCCGGTCACGTAGAAATGCTCCACCGGCAGGGTGATGCCGAAATGGCGGGCGTAGTAGTCGGATAGAGCCTGACGAAGTTCGGGAATGCCGCGCTGCCAGGTGTAGAACGTTTCTCCTGCGGCGAGCGCGTCCATCGCCGCCTTGCTGATGAAGTCCGGCGTCGGAAGATCGCCCTCTCCGACCCAGAGCGGCAGCAGGCCATCGCGGCCGCGCGCATAGTTGACGACTTCTACGATCCCGCTTTCAGGCGCCGAAACGGCGCGCGGGCTGAGGCTGTTCATAATCGACATGCAGATCTCCGGTTTTCGTCTTCATAAAACAAAACCGCGCGCAAATCCCATGAGAATGCGTGATGCCATATCGATTTTCGTGATGAATGAGCGCCGCAGAACGCGCGGGCTCCCGGCGCCAATCAGACCGCCGGGCGCTTGGCCAGCAAATCGCGGATTTCCGTCAGAAGCGCGACATCCGCCGGCGGCGGCGCTTCTTCGGCTGCCTTTTCCTCGTTGCGCTCGACCTGCTTGCGGAGCGTGTTCACACCCTTGATCATCAGGAAGATGATCCAGGCGAGGATCAGGAAATTGATGACGACGGTGATGAAGTTGCCATAGGCAAGCACGGCGCCCTGGCCCCGGGCGGCAGCAAGCGTCGGCGCGTTGACCGAAGACGAAAGGCCGATGAAATAGTTGGAAAAATCGAAATCCGCCGAAAATGGCACCGACGATCGGCATGATGATGTCGTCGACCAGCGATTTCACGATACCGCCGAAAGCGCCACCGATGATGACACCGACCGCAAGATCCATGACGTTGCCTCGGGCGATGAAGGCCTTGAACTCGTTGAGCATCCGATCTGTCTCCCTCTGATGCACTCTCACTGACAGTCCGTTGTTTTTACTAGCTACATCTCTTGATTGATTAATCAATTGTTGAATTGAAATAATCGGCTCTTCCTTCGTCTTGGACTTAATGCCTAGATCACCGCAATTTCCAAAACATACGATTTCCCTTAATCTCCAAGCCTTCCGGGAGAACCGGCGCATAACGCGCCGGGCGGAGGGTCGATGCTTGCAGGCTGGGTCATAATCGCGTTTGCCTTCGGCTATCTGCTGCTGCTGTTTGCGGTCGCGAGCTATGGCGACCGCAGAAGCCAGAGGCTCGGCATACCGGAAGGCGGCTGGCCGATCGTCTATGCGCTCAGTCTTGCGATCTACTGCACGTCCTGGACCTATTTCGGCGGCGTCGGGCTCGCCTCCCAGCGCGGCCTGGAATTTGCCGGCATCTATATCGGCCCGATCCTTGTCTTCACGCTCGGCATGCCGGTATCTGCGGCGGATCATCGAGCTTGCGAAGGCCGAAAAGCTTACCTCGGTAGCGGACTTCCTCGCTGCCCGTTACGGAAAGAATTCCACGGTCGCAACCATTGTAGCGCTGATCTCGCTGGTCGGCACAATTCCATACATCGCCCTGCAATTGAAGGCGATCTCCAGCACCGTAACGGCGATGGTCAATCCATCGGACTACGGTATCGGCAGCGGCAACCTCTACTTCCTCGATCTACCACTGGTCGCGACGCTCGTGCTTGCCTGTTTCGCCATCATGTTCGGCACACGGCATACAGACGCGACCGAACATCAGGACGGATTGATCCTCGCCGTTTCCATGGAGTTGCTGGTCAAGCTCGTCGCCTTCCTGACCGCCGGCGTCTGCGTCATCTGGTTCCTGTTCGACGGGCCTGTCGACCTCTGGCAGAAGAGCGCAGGCAATGAGCTGGTCAACTCCGCCCTGAACTACGAGACGCCGATCAGCCGCTGGATCACGCTGACGCTGCTTTCGGCATGCGCCATCATCATGCTGCCGCGCCAGTTTCACGTCACCGTCGTCGAAAACCGCTCGGCCAAGCAATTGCGGCTCGCGGGCTATCTCTTCCCGCTCTATCTCGTCGCCATCAATCTCTTCGTGCTGCCGGTGGCGATCGCCGGATTGCTGACCTTCGGCGGGGCGGGCAATGCCGATCTTTACGTGCTGTCGCTGCCGCTTGCGGGACAGATGCCGGTGGTCTCGCTGATCACCTTTATCGGCGGTTTTTCGGCTGCGACCGCCATGGTCATCGTCGATTCCGTCGCGCTTTCGATCATGGTGTCGAACGACATCATCATGCCGATCTTCCTGCGCCGGAAGCTTGCCGGACGCACCAGCCAGCGCGACGACTTTGCCAAGAGCCTGCTCAACATCAGACGCAGCGCGATCTTTGCCGTCCTTCTGCTCGGCTATGCCTACTACCGCTCGACCGACAGCACCGCTGGCCTTGCATCGATCGGCCTTTTGTCCTTCGCCGCGATCGCGCAGATCGCTCCTGCCCTTTTCGGTGGCCTGGTATGGCGACGAGCCAACGCACGCGGCGCGGTGCTCGGCCTGACTTCCGGCTTCATTATCTGGTTCTATCTGCTTTTCCTGCCCTCGCTCGGCGGACCGGATTACTCGTATGTCGCCAGCTGCGTTCCTCAACTTCATCTTTCCCGGGACGACGCTTTTTGCGTCGGTGGACGCCGATCCTCTCGTCAACGCCACGGCGATGAGCCTGCTCGTCAACACCGCCTTCTTCATTGTCGGCTCAATGACGCGCAATGCACGGCCGCTGGAGCGCATCCAGGCGGGGATCTTCGTCAAGGGGCAATCACGCTCACAATTTGCAACCCGCGGCTGGAAGACGCGTATCAGCGTCGGCGATCTGAAAACGGCAATAGCGCGCTATCTCGGCGAGGAGCGCATGCAGCGATCGCTTGCGACATACGAGCAGGGGTCGGGCCGGAAGCTGGAGGACGATCAGCCGGCGGATATGGCGCTCATTCACTTTACCGAACAGCTGCTGGGAAGCGCCATCGGCTCCTCCTCGGCGCGGCTGGTGCTTTCGCTGATCCTGCAGAAGACCGAGGATGCGTCAGCCGACACCGCATGGCTGCTCGACCAGGCCAGCGAGGCGCTGCAGTATAACCAGGACATGCTGCAGACGGCACTTTCGCAGATGGACCAGGGCATCGCCGTTTTTGACAGCTCCAACCAGCTGACGATCTGGAACCGGCGCTTCCGCCAGCTTCTCGACCTGCCGGAAGATGTCGGCCGCGTCGGCTTTCCGCTGTCGGAGATCGTGGCGATCCTCGGCAAGCGCGGCGACATTCCGGCGGCCGATCTCAGCCAGACGGTGCGGCATTTCCTGACGCTCGACAAACCCTTCTCGCTCGTTCTCGGCGGTGGAGAGAGGATTATCGAAGTACGCTCGAACGCCATGCCGGACAAGGGGATCGTCGCAACCTTCACCGACATTACACAGCGCGTTGCGGCCGACCGGGCCCTGAAGCAGGCGAACGAAACGCTGGAGCAACGCGTCGCCGAGCGGACGGCGGAGCTGACGCGCGTGAACCGCGAACTCGGCGAGGCGAGAGCGGCCGCCGACGAAGCGAATATCGGCAAGACCCGCTTCCTTGCCGCCGCCGGTCACGACATCCTCCAGCCGCTGAATGCGGCGCGGCTCTATTCCTCCGCGCTCGTCGAACGCATGGCGCTTTCCGACAACGGGCCGATCGTGCGCAACATCGATTCCGCGCTGGAATCCGTCGAGACCATCCTGGGCGCCGTTCTCGACATCTCGCGGCTCGACACCGGCGCCATGCGGCCGCAGGTTGACATCCGTGCCGCTTGCCGGCCTGCTGGAGCGCATCGCAACAGATTTCGCGCCGATTGCCCGGGCGAAAAACCTGAAGCTCGTCGTCATGCCGACATCGCTGCGCGTCCGCTCCGATCCCAACCTGCTGCGGCGCCTTGTGCAGAACCTCGTCTCCAACGCCATCAAATATACGCTGAGCGGCAAGGTGCTGGTTGGCGCCCGGCGGCGCGGCAACCAGGTGGTGATCCAGGTGGTCGATTCCGGCATCGGCATTCCGCCTTCGAAATTCCGCACGGTCTTCAAGGAATTCGCGCGGCTCGAGGAAGGGGCAAAGACGGCCTCCGGCCTCGGGCTCGGCCTGTCGATCGTCGACCGCATCGCCCGCGTCCTCAACCATGCGGTCGAGCTTCACTCGACACATGGCAAGGGGACGGATTTCCGGATCGTCATGCCGATCGATGTTTCGAAAGTCAGTGATGCACCCGCTGCCGCACCGGCCGTCGATGGTTCGACACAAACGCTCAGGGGATTGCACATCCTTTGCATCGACAACGAACTGAAGATCCTTGAAGGCATGCGCCTTCTGATTTCGGGTTGGGGTTGCGAGGTAGAAGCGGTGGATTCCCTTGCCGCCGCCTCGGCTCTCGGCACCGGCCGGCCGCCACCCGATCTCGTCATCGCAGACTATCACCTCGGCGATGGAAACGGCATTTCGGCGATCCTCGATCTCAGGGAGCGCTTCCGGGCCGACATTCCGGCGCTGCTGGTAACCGCCGACCGGACGCCGGAAGTGCGCGCCGAGGCGGAACGCCATGGCATCACCATCCAGCACAAGCCCGTACGCCCGGCCGCGCTCCGCGCCTTCATCACGCAGATTTCCGGACTAAAGCGCGCCGCGGCGGAGTGAGGTTACGGCTTCAGATCGAGCAGCGCACGGCCGCTGCCATCCATGGCGAAGGGCACGGAGGCGTGCTCGTGGGCGACCAGCCAGCGGCCGCCCTTTTTGACGAGGCCGAGCGTCTGGCGGAACCAGAGGTCGACCTTCTCGCCATCCGTCTTGGTGCCGGTCATATTGACGAGGCCACTCCAGAAGGCGACATCGCCGCCAATCGTGAGCTTCACATTGCGGACATCGCCGCCAAGAGGCCCCTCCCAGGTATCGAACCAGTCCCCGAGGCCAGCCGGATCCTTGCCGGTCACGGCGAGCGGCGGAGCCAGCGAAAACTCGACAACGTCATCTGCCGTGCAGGACATGACGCCCTCGACATTCTTTTCCTCGATGGCCTTGCCGCGCATCATCAGCATGGCGATGATGGCTTCCTCTTCAACGCGGATCTTTTCATCCTTCATGACGGTTCTCCTTGTCCGTTATGGGCATAGGACGAACCGCGAGACGGCAATCCGACACCGCGGCGGCGATTTGGTTCTCCAGCCTCGCCAATTATTCTCCGTGGCGGCGAGGCTCTATGTCATGACGGCAGCGGCTTGCCGGCCTGCTCGTTTACCATGTACTCGGCGTACCAACTCCGGCCAGTCCGCATCGCGCTGGCCAAGTCGCTTCTCATGTTCTCCGTGCGCGGCCTCGGCACGGCGAAGTGCGCTCGCGAGCTCGGTCGTCGAAGTAAATGTCGTGTCGTTGGCGTCCACGCGTCCAGGCAAGCGCGCCGTCACCTCCTGGAGCAACCAGCCGTTGCCGTCCGGATCACTGAACGAGGCATAGGAGCGGTAGCTGTTGCGCTCCGGATCCAGGCCGCGTACCCGGAGCCTGCCAAACAGGTAGGGTTCATCAGGACCGGCACGCGTGTCGCCGGCGTGGAACGCCTCACTGATTTCGACGCCGCAAGCGAGCAGATCGCGACGCGCAGCCTCGATGTCCGAGACGATCAGGTACAACCCCTGTGCCGAGCCGGGGGCTGCCGCCGTCACGTGTCTGCCGAAGATGACCGAGGCGCCGGAGCCTGGGGGCGTGAACTGAATCACGCGGTAATCGTCATCGCCGGCGAAGTCGGCGTCGAGCCTCCAGCCCAGGCTGCCGTAAAATTGCTTGGCGCGATCGACGTCCGAAACAGGGATGACGATGACCTCGAGCTTCATGTCGACGGTCCGCTCACTCGAGGTCTTGCTTGCGGTTTCGCCTTGCACCTGAGTATTGCTCATGCCGAACTCCTTAGGTTTGGACGCTTCGAGAGGAATGAACATGTCTAGGGCAAGGAAATCACGGCAGAGGCACGCAAGTCGAATCAATTATGCTATGGGCGCGATGGATCCTACCCGCAACTTTCCTTGCGGCAAATTCCGATTGTTTCGATGAAGTAACAGCAGCTCTCGGGCCAAATCTTCAAAGGCGCAGCAATGAACGGGATCGAAAGCGTTTCAGTGCGGGCAAAAATGCGCGGCCGCGGGAAGGCGGCTCACGCCGCCTCCTTTCCTCCGGCATAGGGGTCAAACCGCCCATAGAACGTCTCGCCTTTTGCGGCCATGTCCTTCAGCAGGGCCGTCGGCTTGAAGTGCTCTCCGTAGGCAGCAGCTAACGTTTCGCAGAGCGCCACGAACGTCTTGACGCCCATGCCGTCGATATAGGAGAGCACACCGCCGGTATAGGGGGCGAAGCCGAAGCCGAGGATGGAGCCGACGTCGGCCTCGCGCGGATCGGTGACGATGCCTTCCTCGATGGTGCGCGCGGCTTCGAGCGCGATGGTAACGAGGAAACGCTGCTTCAGCACGTCGACATCGACCTCGTCGGCCTTCTTCTGCGGATAGAAGGTCTTCAGCTCCGGCCAAAGCGACTTCTTGGCCGGTTTCGCCGGATAATCGTAGAAGCCCTTGCCGTTCTTGCGGCCGCGACGGTCGAGTTCGTCGACCATCTTGTTGATCAACGCCATATGCCGCGGATCGACCGCGGCCTCGCCGAGATCGGCGACGGTGGCTTTCAGGATCTTCTGCGAAAGATCGATCGCCACCTCGTCGTTCAGCGACAGCGGGCCGACCGGCATGCCGGCCATCTTGGCGGCATTCTCGATCATGACCGGCGGCACGCCTTCGATCAGCATGTCATAGGCTTCGTGGATGTAGCGGAAGACGCAGCGGTTGACGAAGAAGCCGCGCGTGTCGTTGACGACGATCGGCGTCTTCTTGATGGCGGCGACGTAATCGAGCGCGACGGCGAGCGCCTTGTCGCCGGTTTCCTTGCCGAGGATCACTTCCGTCAGCATCATCTTCTCGACCGGCGAGAAGAAGTGGATGCCGATGAAATCGACCGGACGCTTGCGAGTTCTTCGCGAGGCCGGTGATCGGCAGCGTCGAGGTGTTCGAGGCGAAGATGGCGCCTTCCGGCAGCACCGCCTCGACGGCTTCGATCACGGCCTTCTTCGACCTCGCGGTCCTCGAAGACGGCTTCGATGACGAGGCCGGCATCCTTGAGGTCGGCGTAATCGGCGGACGGTGTGATGCGGGAAAGCAGTGCCGCGCCTTCATCTTGCGTAAGACGTCCCTTACCGATGGAAATCCTTCACCAGGCCTTCGCCGGTCGCCTTGCCCTTGTTGGCGGCGTCGATGTCGCGGTCGATCAGGATGACTTCGATGCCGGCGGCCGCCGTGACATAGGCGATCGAGGCGCCCATGAAGCCGGCGCCGACGATGCCGACCTTCTTTAGCTCCGTTTTCGGAATGCCGGCCGGGCGGCGGGCGCCCTTGCCGAGCTCCTGCATGGAGATGAAGAGCGAGCGGATCATCGAGAAGGCTTCGGTGGTCTGCAGGACTTGCGTGAAATAGCGCTGCTCGATCTTCAGCGCCGTATCGAAGGGAACCTGCAGGCCTTCATAGACGCATTTCAGAATCGCCAGCGCGCCCGGATAATTGCCGGCAGTTTCGCGGCGGAGGATCGCGGGTGCGGCGGGCCAGAGCTGGGCGGAAGCGGGAGTCCAGATGCCGCCGCCGGGTGGCCTTGAAGCCCTTCTCGTCCCAGGGGGCGACGGGCTTCAGGCCGTCCTTGATCATCTGCTTGGCGGCGGGGATGAGTTGGTCGGGTTCGACCACCTGATGCACGAGGTTCATCGCCTTGGCGCGGGAAGCCGAGAGCGACTGGCCGGTCGTCATCATCTGCAGGGCGGACTGGGCATCGGTCAGGCGCGAGACGCGCTGGGTGCCGCCGGCGCCCGGGAAGATGCCGACCTTGACCTCGGGCAGCGCGATCTTCACCGACTTCGCATTGGAGGCGACGCGGCCGTGGCAGGCGAGCGACATTTCGAAGGCGCCGCCCATGCAGGTGCCGTTGATCGCCGAAACCCAGGGCTTGCCGCAGGTTTCGAGCTTGCGGAAGAGACCGGTCATGCGGCCGACGAGATCGAAGAGCTTTTGCGCGGCGGTATCGGGGTTCGCGGCCTTCTCGTTCTGATAGAGGGTGAACATCGACTTGATCATCGAAAGGTCCGCGCCGCCCGAGAAGGTGGATTTGCCGGAGGTGATCACCACGCCCTTGACGGCGCTGTCGGCGACGGTGGCATCGACGATGGCGTTCAGCTCCTCCATCACCTCTTCGGTGAAGACGTTCATGGACTTGCCGGGCATGTCCCAGGTGACAAGGGCGATGCCGTCCGCGTCGGTTTCGACGGTGAAGTTCTTGTAGTTGCTCATGGGGATTCCTCTCCCTTGAAAATCTTAGCCGCTTGAAGCCCCTCCCCCTTGTGGGGAGGGGTTGGGGGGGGGATTGCTCCGCAAGAAGCCCCCCTCCTCTCGCTACGCTCGAACTCAGACGCTTTCGATCACGGTTGCCGTGCCCATGCCGGCGCCGATGCAGAGCGTGACGAGCGCGGTGTTCAGGTCGCGCCGCTCCAGTTCGTCCAGCACCGTGCCGAGGATCATGGCGCCGGTCGCGCCCAGCGGATGGCCCATGGCGATCGCGCCGCCGTTGACGTTGATCTTGTCATGCGGGATCTCGAAGGCCTGCATGTAGCGCAGCACGACGGCGGCGAAGGCTTCGTTGAGCTCGAAGAGGTCGATGTCGGAAAGGCTCATGCCGGTGCGCTTGAAGAGCTTCTCGGTCACGTCGACGGGGCCGGTCAGCATCAGGGCCGGGTCGGAGCCGATATTGGCGAAGGCCTTGATGCGGCCGCGGGGCTTCAGGCCCATGCCCTCGCCGCCGGCCTTGGAGCCGAGCAGCACGGCAGCGGCGCCATCGACGATGCCCGACGAATTGCCGGCGTGGTGGACGTAGTTGATGCGCTCGATTTCCGGATGGGCCTGGATGGCAACGGCTTCGAAGCCGCCCATCTCGCCGGGCAGCTGGAAGGAGGGGTTGAGCGAGGCAAGCGCCTGCATGTCCGTGCCGGGGCGCATGTGCTCGTCATGGGCGAGGATCGTCAGGCCGTTCTGGTCCTTCACCGGGATCACGGAGTTCTTGAAGTAGCCCTTCTCCCAGGCGTTCGCCGCGCGCTTCTGGCTCTCGACCGCATAGGCGTCGACATCGTCGCGGGAGAAGCCGTATTTGGTGGCGATCAGATCGGCCGAGACGCCCTGCGGCATGAAATAGGCCGGGAAGTTGACCGACGGATCCATGAACCATGCGCCGCCCGACATGCCGAGGCCGACGCGCGACATCGATTCGACGCCGCCGGCGATCACGATGTCATCGGCGCCCTGGGCGATCTTCGCCGCGCCGAAATTCACGGCGTCGAGGCCGGAAGCGCAGAAACGGGAAATCTGCATGCCGGGCGCGCGGGTGGAATAGCCGGCCTCGAAGGCGGCGGCCTTCGGGATGACGGCGCCGGCGTCCATCACCGGATCGACGCAACCCATGATGATGTCGTCGACGGTCGTCGTGTCGAGCCCGTTGCGGTCGCGGATCGCCTCCAGCGTCTTGGCGGCGAGGCGGACGGAGGGAACCTCGTGCAGCGAGCCGTCCTTCTTGCCGCGCCCGCGCGGCGTGCGGACGTGATCGTAAATGAAAACCTCGGTCATTGTCTCATCTCCCTCTCGGCTGGCGAATCCGTAACTTCCCTTCTCCCCTCGGGGAGAAGGTGGCCCGGAGGGGGAGACGAGAAATTCGACTCACTTGTTCGGCCGTTCGCTCTTGTCGCTCACCCCCTCATCTGTCTTCAGACATCTTCTCCCCGCCGGGGAGAGGAGATTCAAATCAAAACGCCTCGGCGGCCAAGGTCATCATCGTCTCGGCGCCGGTTTCGATGCGGGCTTTGCGCAGCGCAGTTTCCGGCATGATGCGCTCCATGAAGAAGCGGGCGGTCACGAGCTTGTTCCGCAGGTAGCTTTCGCGCGACGTGTCGCCCAAGGCAAGGCCATCCTCCGCGGCTTTTGCCATTCTCGCCCACATGTAGCCCAGAATGACGAGGCCGAAGAGATGCATGTAATCGGTCGAACCGGCGCCGGCATTGTCGGGCTTCGCCATCGCGTGCTGCATGAACCACATGGTCGCCGCCTGCACGTCGTTCAAGCCCTTCTTCAGGTTCTTGGTGAAGAAGGTCATCTTCTCGTCGCTGCGGTGTTCCTCGCAGAAATCGCCGATCTCCTTGAAGAGCGCCATCACGGCGCGGCCGCCGTTCAGGCCGAGCTTTCGGCCGACGAGGTCGAGCGCCTGGATGCCGTTGGCGCCTTCGTAGATCATGGCGATACGGGCGTCGCGCACGTACTGGCTCATGCCGTGCTCTTCGATATAGCCGTGGCCGCCGAAGACCTGCTGGGCCATGACCGCATGGTCGAAGCCCTTGTCGGTCATCACGCCCTTCAGGATCGGGGTGACGAGACCGAGGATATCGTCGGCCGTCTGGCGCTCCTGCTCGTCGGCGGAGCGGTGGGCGATATCGGATTTCAGCGCGGTCCAGAGCAGGAAGGCGCGGCCCGCCTCGTTGAAGGCGCGGATGGTCATCAGCGTACGCCGGATATCCGGATGGACGATGATCGGATCGGCTTGTCTTGTCGGGCGCCTTGGGGCCGGAGAGCGAACGGCCCTGGATGCGCTCGCGGGCGTAGTTCACCGCATTCTGATAGGCGATCTCGGCGATCGACAGGCCCTGCAGCCCGACGCCGAGGCGCGCCTCGTTCATCATCACGAACATGGCGTTCAGTCCGCGGTTCTCCGACCCGATCAGGAAGCCGGTCGCCTCATCGTAGTTCATGACGCAGGTGGCGTTGCCGTGGATGCCCATCTTGTGCTCGATCGCGCCGCAGGAGACGGCATTGCGCGCGCCCGGCTTGCCGTCCTCGTTGACGAGGAACTTCGGCACGATGAAGAGCGAGATGCCCTTGGTACCCTCCGGCGCGCCTTCGATCCGCGCCAGCACCAGATGGACGATATTGTCCGTCATGTCGTGCTCGCCGGCGGAAATGAAGATCTTCTGGCCGGAAATCTTGTAGCTGCCGTCCGCCTGCGGAACCGCCTTTGTGCGCAAGAGGCCGAGATCGGTGCCGCAATGCGGCTCCGTCAGGTTCATGGTGCCGGACCATTCGCCGGACACCATCTTCGGCAGGTAGGTCTGCTTCTGCTCGGCGGTGCCGTGGACAAAGATTGCGGCAATCGCACCCTGGGTCAGGCCCGGGTACATCATCAGCGACATATTGGCAGCGGAGGTATATTCGCCGACGGCACAATGCAGCGTGTAAGGCAGCCCCTGCCCGCCGAATTCTTCGGGGACCGCCAAACCTACCCAGCCGCCGTCGCGATAGGCCTTGTAGGCTTCCTTGAAGCCCTTCGGCGTGGTGACCGAGCCGTCGTCCGCCCGCTTGCAGCCTTCCTGATCGCCGGAATAGTTGAGTGGAAAGAGCACTTCCTCGGCGAACTTCGAGGCTTCGCCCAGGATGGCCTCGATCATATCCGGCGTGGCGTCAGCAAAACCCGGAAGGTTGTTGTAGCGCTCGAGACCCAGCACATCGTTCAGCACGAAGAGCGTGTCGTTCACCGGGGCCTTGTAGACTGGCATCGTTCGAATTCCTCCAATTCGGCAACCGGATCGAGACCGGCATTTGCGAGTCTCTTACAAAATATTGACGTTTGCGTAAACGTCAAATTCTGCATTCGCGCGAATTTGTGAAGAGATTTTCTTGGACCCTGTCGGAGGCGACCGCATTGAAACGTCCTCTGGCTGTCGAACATTTCGTCAGAACAGCAACGAGGAGGAAAACCCCATGCCCAAGATCAGCTCGAGTCTCTGGTTCGAGAAGGACGTCCAGCAAGCCGTCGAATTCTACGTAGCGACGATTCCGAATTCGTCCATGGGGCGCATGACCATCCTTCCGGCCGAAACGCCAAGCGGCCCTCCGGGCAGCGTCAAGATCATCGATTTCAAACTCGGAGATCAGCATTTCACGGCGATGGAGGCCGGTCCGCTCGACGCCTTCAACCACGCCTTCTCAATCTCGGTGCAATGCGAGACACAGGAGGAGATCGACAGGATATGGAACGCGCTTCCTGAAAAACGGCGGCGTGGAGGAGCAGTGCGGCTGGCTGAAGGATCGCTGGGGCCTCTCCTGGCAGATCGTTCCGCGCGTGCTTATCGAGATGGTTGCCGATCCCGACCGCGAGCGCGCCAAGCGCGTCACCGAAGTCATGCTCGGCATGGTGAAGCTCGACATCGCGAAGCTCGAAGCCGCATTTCGCGGCTAAGCAATATTTCGAACAGCGAAGGCGGCGCCCCGAGGCTCCTCCTTGGCTGCTAACGCGCGAATTTCTTCGCGCCGGCGACGCAGGCAACAACGGCCAGCGTGACCACGAGCATGCTTGACGCTTACCTTCTCATGGAGTACCGCAGCCGCGAGAGCGAGACTGAAGAAGGGCTGCAACAGCTGCAGCTGTCCAACGACTGCAATGCCGCCGAGCGCGAGCCGCGATACCAGAATATGAAGCCGATCAGCATGCTGAAGAGCGAGACGTAAGCAAGTCCGATCCAGGACGTGCTTGCGGCATCCGGGAAGGCGGGCGGCATGGCGATGAACGACAGCACGAGCATGACCGGCAGCGAAAGAACCAGCGCCCAGGAAATCACCTGCCACCCGCCCAGCCTGCGGGACAGCCTGCCGCCTTCGGCATATCCCAGCCCGCAGACGATGATTGCGGCCAGCATCAGCAGATCGCCGGACGAGGATGCGGCTTCCGCATGCATCAATGCAAAGCCTGCGACCATGGCGCTGCCGAGACCGGAAAACAGCCAGAAGAGCGGCTTGGGCCGCTCGCCGCCGCGCAGGACGCCGAAAATGGCGGTCGCCAGCGGCAGGAGACCAATGAAAACCGTCGAATGAGCCGAGGTAATATGCTTCAGCGCAAACGCGGTGAGCAGCGGAAAGCCAATAACGACGCCGAGCGATACGACCGCCAGCGAGAGCATATCTGCACGCGCGGGACGCTTTTCACGAAAAGCCAGCAGCAGGCAGAAGGCAAGCACGCCGGCGATCGCCGCGCGCGCGACGGTGAGGAACAACGGATCGAAATCGGCGACCGCAACGCGCGTCGCCGGAAGCGAGCCGCTGAAGATCAGCACTCCCAGAAAACCGTTGATCCAGCCGCCTGCTAGTTTTGTCCATCACCATCCCCCTTGTCTGCCCGTCTATGAACCGAAGGGCATGGCATCGCCAGCAACAATTCTATACAGTTTTGGCAAACTGTTATGGATACGGATGCAGTACGGATGGAGCAGACGGTCACAGGCGCGGAGGGCGGCAAGCGAATTGGAGCGGTGATGGCGGAAATCCGCCGCCGCATCGCCGGGCGCGGACTGGTGCCGGGTTCGCGGCTGCCTTCGGTGCGCGCCTTCGCGAAGACCATGCATGTTTCGGCCTCGACCGTGGTGGAAGCCTATGAGCGGCTGACGGCCGAGGGCCTCATCCGCTCGCGGCCGGGTTCCGGCTTCTACGTTTCGAGCCCGCTTGCGCCGCTCGCGCTTTCCGAGATCGGGCCCAAGCTCGACCGGGCGATCGATCCGTTGTGGGTCTACCGGCAGTCGCTGGAAGATGGCCCCGAACTGCTGAAGCCCGGATGCGGCTGGCTGCCACCAAGCTGGATGCCGGAAACGGCCATCCGGAAGGCCCTGCGCACCATTTCACGCGGTGAAGAGCGCGTATTCTCGGACTATGGAACGCCGCTCGGACTGCCGCAGCTACGGCAGCTTCTCTCGCGCCGCATGGGCGAGCGCGGCATCTCCGCGGCTCCGGACCAGATCATACTGACGGAATCCGGTACGCAGGCAATCGACCTGCTCTGCCGCTTCCTGATCGAGCCCGGCGACGCGGTATTGGTGGACGACCCGTGCTATTTCAATTTCCACGCGCTGCTGCGCGCCCACCGGGCGAATGCCGTTGGCGTTCCGATGACGCCCACGGGCCGGACATCGAGGCATTCGGGCGGGCGATCGACGAGCACCGGCCGCGGCTCTACATCACCAATTCCGCAATCCATAACCCAACCGGCGCGACGTTTTCCGCCGTCGTTGCGCACCGGTTGCTGAAGCTCGCCGACCGGGCGAACCTGACGATCATCGAGGACGACATCTTCGCCGATCTTGAGCATGAGCCGGCACCTCGCCTCGCTGCCTTCGACGGACTGGAGCGCGTCGTCCATATCGGCAGCTTCTCGAAGACGCTTTCTGCCTCGGTGCGTTGCGGTTTCATCGCCGCAAGACCGGACTGGATCGAGGCGCTCGCCGATCTCAAGATCGCGACAAGCATCGCCGCCGGGCGGCTCTCCTCCGAACTGATCCTGCTGCTGCTGACGGATGGCAGCTACCGCAAACATCTGGATGCGCTGCGTGTCCGGCTTTCACGAGCCATGGACGAGACGGCTGCACGGCTGGGTTCGCTTGGCATCACGCCGTGGATCCGGCCTCAGGCGGGCATGTTCCTCTGGTGCCGGCTGCCGGAGGGAATCGATGCCGCAGATATCGCGCAGGCATGCCTGGCGGACAATATCGTACTCGCACCGGGCAATGCCTTCAGCCTGTCGCAGACCGCGAGCGGCTTCCTTCGCTTCAACGTCGCGCAATCGGCCGATCCGAGGATTTTCCGATCGCTGGAGAGAGCGCTGAACAATGCCGCGCGCGGCATGGGCCGCTGAATTGGCAATCCCAGGCCGAAAGCAGCGTTTGCTTCTTCGGGCGAACACGCTACATTTCGCTGGCTAACCGAGAGAGAGCCCTGGGAGGAGCGATTTCACATGAGACGGATGTGGCCTGAGGAGTTCAATTCCATCCTGAGCGGCGCGGAGGAAGTGACGCTGGAACTGCCGGCGGTCGTCCACGAGGACGGCTCGCGGAGCGAAGCGGTCAGCAGGCAGGCTCTGAAAGTCCGCATTCCGATGGAGGACTACGAGCGCATCTGGCCATTGGCGGAAGCACGCTACCGGCTCGGCGGGGAATTCGCGGGCAAAGCGATCACGCTGATCACCACCAATCCGCATTACCACGCCTGGCACCCGGCAGACGGCGGCAGCATCGAGGACACCTCGGATAGCGGCAGGCACTACACGACGAACTATGTCGTCGTGCATTTCCTGCTGGACGATGTGCGGGAAACGGCGGCGGCCTGACAGCCGCCTGCCCTTACGCCTCGTCCAGAGCGAGCGCCAGATCGGCGATCAGATCGTCCGGATGTTCGATGCCGATCGACAGCCGGATGGTCGATTCCAGCACGCCGATGCGCTGGCGCACCTCCACCGGCACGCCGGAATGGGTCATCGCGGCCGGATGGCTGGCAAGCGATTCCGTGCCGCCGAGGCTGACGGCGAGCTTGAAGATCTGCAGCGCGTTCAGGAACTTGAACGAGGCCGGCTGCCCGCCCTTGATATCGAAGGAGAAGGTCGAACCGGCGCCGGTGCACTGCGCGGCGAAGGTCCGGCCGACCGGCGATTCCGGATCGTGGTAAGGCAGATAGTGAATCTTCTCGACCTTCGGGTGGTCGCGCAGGAAATCGGCGACGGCGCGCGCATTGCTGTTGGCCCGCTCCATGCGGATGCTGCAGCGTTTCCAGCGAGCGGCCGAGCATCCAGCAGGAATGCGGATCGAGCTGCGTGCCGATCGCGCCGCGCAGCGCCTTGACCTGCTTCATCACCGCCTTGGGGCCGAGGGCCGCGCCGGCGATCAGATCGGAATGGCCGCCGACATATTTGGTCAGCGAATAGAGCGAGATATCGGCGCCGTGTTCGATCGGCCGCTGGAAGACCGGGCCGAGCAGGGTGTTGTCGCAGGCGATGATCGGCGTATGGCCCTGCTTCTCGCCGATCGCGTCGGCGATGCGGCGGATCATCGCGACATCGACGAGGCTGTTGGTCGGGTTGGCCGGCGTTTCGATCAGGATCACCGAGACGCGGCCTTTCGCCATCGCCTCCTCGGCCGCCGCCTGCACCGAAGCCTCGTTGACGCCGTCGGCGAAACCGACGGCGGCAACGCCGAGGTTGAGGAAGGTCTTCGCCAGCAGCGTTTCGGTGCCGCCGTAGAGCGGCTGCGAATGCAGAATCGCGTCGCCGGGCCGGACGAAGGCGAGCAGCGTGGTGGCGATCGCCGACATGCCGGAGGAAAACAGCGCGCAGCTTTCCGTCCGCTCATAGACGGCGAGCCGGTCCTCGACGATCTCGCTGTTCGGGTGGTTGAAGCGCGAATAGACGAGGCCGGCGCCCGTTGCCTGCCGGCGGCTCGCGGCGGCCGGAGACGAAGTCGAAGAAGTCGCGGCCGTCCTCGGCCGATCTTGAAGACGAAGGTCGAGGTCAGGAACACCGGCGGCTTGACCGCGCCTTCGGAGAGCTCCGGATCGTAACCGTAGTTCAGCATCTGCGTTTCGGGATGCAGCGCGTGATTGCCGATATGGGTTTTCGAAGGATGCGGCGCGGTCATGGCGGTCTCCTCAACCGGTGGAATGGAGCTAAAACAGCAAACTATGGCAAATGCGGAAGTGCATTCCTGGTATTTGGCGCAGGGATGTGTCTTTGGAAGCAACTTCCACCATGGAAATTCGAGACAGACCTGCAGTGATGAGCGCGGGCGGTAAGCAACACGGGCGCCTCATCGAGAAGATCGCGCTCAGAGAACGGCGCATCCGGCCCACAATGCGTCGCACCTTACCCAAACGTTAAAAATTTCTCACGGAAATTAACGGGATATTTACCACGTTTCGTGAAAAGTGCGCAGTGAGAAGTGGTGATCCGCATTCCTTTTTCGAGTTTTGCGTTTGCTTGGAGTGCCGCTACGCCGTTCAGGTTGAGAAAAGCCTCATAAATTATTCTCTAATGAACGGTCTCTCAAGCCAATGGCCTGGCCCTGACGAGGGCTCGAGCAGACGAAGCGAGCAGGAAGATGAACGGATCGCGATCAAATACCCCCCGGCACTCCGACAGGACGTCGCTCGATGCGCTGAACCGCACGATCGAAGGGCTTGAGGCGCGCATCGAAGGGCTGATGGGCAGCGGCAACCGCGAGCCAAGGCAGCGGGGAACCGCGCTCGAGCGCGAGAGCCACACCAGATCCTACGAACCGCGACCGGCATATCCGCGGGCGGAAGCCCGGCCCGATCCGCTCGCAGAAATCCGCGAACGCCAGCGCGCGCTCGACGCCGGCCGTGAGCGCGCAATCGCCGAACGCCCGACGTACCGGGAACCGGCCTCGGCGCCGCGCATGCCTGCGCCGCAAGCCGCGCCCGCATATGCCTCCTCGCCCGACACGATGACCGAGATCGCCCAGGCGTTGGTCAATCTGCGCCAGGACCTGAAGCGCGACATTTCCGACGGCGTGGCGCGCGAGATGAATGCGCTGCGCGCAGAACTGCGCGAAATCAAGGCGAGTGCACACGACCGGACTTTCGCCGACGACATCCGCGAGGACATGGGCCGGCTGGCGCAGAGCATCGACCAGCTCTCCAGCCGCTCGGCAGGCCCGGAGGCCACAGGCCTTCGTAACGAATTCGAAGAACTGCGCTCGCTGATGGATGGGCTTGCCCGCGAAGATTCCCTCCGTCACATGGAAAGCCGTTGGGACGGTTTCGAGAACCAGCTGCACGCGCTGGACGCGGCAAGCCTGCAGGAAGAACTCGTCTCGCTCGCCTACCGGCTCGACGACATCAAGCGTCATCTCGGCGGCATGGGTGAAAGCCCGGCGGTACGCGCACTGGAAGACAAGCTGATCTCGATCGCGACCGCGATGGAACAATTCGGCAGCATGATTCAGCCGCATGACCGCGCCATGTCCGAGCAGTTTGCCGCCATGGATGCGCGGCTTGATGAAATCAGCCGCGCGATCGCGGCAAGCGGCCGCAGCGCCGCAAGCGGCGACCCGGCGCTGATGCATCGTCTCGAAGGCCGGCTGAATGCGCTGGCAGAGCAGATCGACACCGTGGGCCGCCGCGCGGAAAGTCGCAGCCAGCCGGCTGACGGCCTTGCCGACCGGCTGGAAATGCTGACGCGGCGCGTCGAGGAACTGGGCAATGCCAAAGCGACGGCAGGGCTTGACGAACGGCTCGAGCAGCTTTCCTTCATGCTCGAGCGCGCCCAGAAGACCGCTCCGCAGACAGATCTCAACCGCACGCTCGCCGACATTTCCCGCAAGATCGACGCGCTGGAAAGCGGTTCGGTCAACGACGCGCTGGCGGAGCGGCTCGACTATCTCGCCCGCCGCATCGACCAGATCGAAATACAGCCGGCGCCTGCCGCTATGAGCGATGACGGCGCGTTCCGTCGCATCGAGGGCCGCCTTAGCGACATCGCTGCGCGCCTTGAAGAAAGCGCCGCTGCGCCCGCCACCAATTCACGGGCTCTGCAAAACCTTGAAGATCAAATCGCCAACCTCTCCGCATTGATGAACACGGCGCGTGCGGGCGGCGACGCCATTCCGCTCGAACTCGACCGCCGCATGGGCGCAATCGAAGACTACATGGCGACCAGCGACGAATACATCATCGAGGCTGCACGTCAGGCGGCAGAGGCCGTCGTCGAGGCTTATTCGCGCAATGGCGGCCTCCAGGCTGCACCCGCCGCGGACATGGCCGCACTGACTGCGCTGGCCGAGGACCTGCGGCATCTGGAAGACCTGAGCCGCAGCAGCGAAGAACGCACGCACAAGACATTCCAGGCGCTGCACGAGACGCTGGTCCAGATCGCCGAGCGCCTGGACGAGATGGAAACCCGGAACACGCCGGCGCCAGGCATGCCGGTTGCAGATGCCGATTTCGAAATCGATCCGTATGCGCTGGTGCCAGCCGGCGCCGAGGAAACTGAAAAGCATGCGTCGTTCGGCAAGAAGGCGGCTTCTCCGGCCCTGCACGCGGTGGAAACTGCGAGCGCGCTCGCGGCTCCCGCACATACTTTGCCTTCTGCCGAGACAAGCGCGATTGCGATCGAAGCCGCAACCAAACCGGTGGCAACGGCGGCCAGGGGCAGCCTGCTGGCTGCTCTCGGCAAGCGACTGATTCCAGGCAAGAGGGCAGTCCAAGCAAAGGCCGCCGAGCGGACGGTCATCGATCCTGCGCCGTCGATCGATCCTGTCGATCTGATGCACGGCGACGAAGCATCGAATGAGCCGCTGGAACCTGGCTCGGGCGCGCCGGACGTCAAGAAGATCCTGGAGCGCGTGCGCGCCAGCCAGGCTGCAGCACGCAACAATCCGAAGCCTGCCGCGGAAAATGATCGCGCCGACTATATCGCCGCCGCCCGCCGCGCGGCACAAGCGGCCGCGATGGAAGCCGACCCCAAGGCATCGCCGACAAAGGCCGAGAAGAAGACGCAGAAACCTGCCGGCGCCAGCGCCTTTGCCCGCTTCCGCAGGCCGATCCTGCTCGCCGTCGGCGCCGTGCTCCTGGCGATCATGGCCTTCCCGCTCGCTCGCACGCTGACAAGCGGCGAGCAGGCTCCCTCGGCGGAAGTCGCGGTGCTTTCGGATGCCACGCAGAACCCCGTTGCCGCAGATAGTTCGGCCATGCCGGTAGAGGGCGCCGAAAAACCGGTAGCGGGCAGCCCGGCAGAATCGACGGAACCCGAGGCCGCCGCACCACCCGCTGCCGGGATGACACAGGCGGCCGAGCCAAAAACCCCGCAGGCTGCACCTCCCGAGCACCTGACCGACGCAGCGCCGCTTGACGGCGAAGGCGCTTCCACGCTGATGCCTGGAGCGCCGCCGCAGGATGCGGCTGCCTTCGCGCCCAAGAATGCTCCCGCTTCGCCCGAGGCCGCGCCTGCAGCGCCTTCCATTTCCGTGCCGGACGCCGTCCAGCCGCAGTCGCTTGCCGATGCCGCCCGCAGCGGCGATCCGCTCGCGCTCTTCGAGATCGGCGCTCGCTACACCGAGGGCCGCAACGGTCTGGCCGCCGACCAGGCTCAGGCCGCAAACTGGTATCAGCTTGCAGCCGACAAGGGTTTTGCTCCGGCACAGTATCGTCTCGGCAGCATGTACGAGAAGGGCACCGGCGTCGCACGCGACATCGGCAAGGCCAAGGCCTTCTACGAGCAGGCCGCCGGTCAGGGCAATGCCAGCGCCATGCACAATCTGGCGGTGCTCTACGCCTCCGGCGCGCTCGGCCAGCAGGATTATACGGCGGCAGCGAGCTGGTTTACCAAGGCCGCCGATCTCGGCATCACCGACAGCCAGTTCAATCTGGCGATCCTTTTTGCCCGCGGCAACGGCGTGGCGCAGGACCTCGGCGAAAGCTACAAATGGTTCGCGATCGCGGCCCAGGGTGGCGACAAGGACGCAACAGCCAAGCGCGACGAGGTGGCGAAGGCCATGAAATCCGCCGATCTTGAGAAGGCACGCGCCGCAACGAGCGCCTGGAAACCGCAGCCGCTCGACAACAAGGCGAATGGCATCGAAATCCCGGACAGCTGGGCGGGCAACGGCACCAAAACCTCGACCGTCGACATGAAAAAGGCGGTCCGCAACATCCAGGCGATCCTGAACAACAACGGCTTCGACGCAGGCACCCCGGACGGCGAGATGGGCGCGAAGACGACGGCGGCGATCAAGAGCTTCCAACAGTCCATCGGTCAGGAACCCACCGGCAGGATCAACGACGACACGGTGAGGGCGCTGCTGGAACGCAATGCCAAGCCTACGACGAAGGCTTGAGAATCTCCGATCCGGATGCGCCCTCTGGGCACGTGCCGTGTGGGCTTTCTCGTGTTATGTCTTCCGGCCACTTTCCCGCTACGGCTGCCGTTCGACCAATTTTGCAAGCTGTTCCGCGACGGTGCCCCAGCCGTCGTAAAATCCCATTTCGGCGTGCATGTTGCGGTCGGCGCTGTCCTTGTGCATGACGTAGGCGAGATAGTTCGTGCCGTCCGGACGTTCCTCGAAAGTGATGATCGCCGTCATGAAGGGCTGCTCAGCCGGACGCCAGCCGCCGACGAGGGCGTTGGTGAAAACGATACGTTCGCCATCGGCGACATCGAGGATGCAGGCGCTGAGATGCGGTGCGAAATCGCCGTCGTTTTCGCTGATCTCGGTGACCAACGCGCCACCGGGGCGGAGGTCCATTTCCACGACCTTGCATCTGGCCGGCGCCGGAACCCACCATTGCTCGAAGCTCCTGGGGTTCGTCCAGGCGTTCCACACCGCCGAGCGCGGAGCCTTGATGAGGCGCGATATGGTCAGGTCGAGGCTTGAATTTGGCGACTTGGTCATTTCGATCTTTCCTCCTTTGACGGCCGCGGTGACGAACTGTTCAAGCCTGTCCGTACGGCCCTCCCAGAGCGCTCGCTGCTGCGAGAGCCACGCTTCCACGACCGCGAACTGCTGCTTCTCGATGACGCAGGTTCGCACACGGCCCTGCTTGCGGGTCTGGATCAGTCCGGTGTCCTCCAGAAGATGGATGTGCTTCATGAACGACGAAAGCGCCATGTCGAACGGCCCGGCGAGATCACTGATGCTGGCCGGACCCTCGCCCAAACGGCCTAGCACGGCGCGGCGCGTCGGGTCCGCAAGTGCTAGAAAGATGCCGGTCAACTGCTCTGAATACTGATCCATGAGGATAAGTATCACGACAAAACACTTAGCGCAATGGCTAAGTGTTCTGACAGGAACGGCAGCAGTTGCGCACCGCTGTCACAAAATCTGAAAAAAGCCAGATTAATCGGGACCTATCGCTCGCGTAATGCGCGGATCGCATGTCGCTTATCGAAAGCCTCTGGCAACGATTTCACCGTATGATGCGCCATTCGAACGGGACGTGAGAAGGCCTGCCCGGCGGGGGCAGTTCATAATTCGAGGTCGGCTGTGACAATCTATCTGCCCATCGCAGAATTGTCGGTGAACATTTTCATCATCCTGGGCATGGGTGCGGCCGTCGGCTTCCTGTCCGGCATGTTCGGTGTCGGCGGCGGCTTTCTGATCACGCCGCTTCTCATCTTCTACAACATTCCGCCCGTCGTCGCCGTTGCGACCGGGGCGAACCAGGTGGTCGCCTCCTCTATCTCCGGCGCGATCACCCATTTCAGGCGCGGAACGCTGGACGTGAAGCTCGGGAGCGTGCTGCTTATCGGCGGTCTTGCGGGCGCGACGGTCGGTATCTGGATATTCTCGCTGCTGCAGACGGATCGGCCAGCTCGATCTCATCATCTCGCTGCTCTACGTGATCTTCCTCGGCGCCGTCGGCGGGCTCATGCTGCTCGAAAGCATCAATGCCATGCGGCGGGCGGCCAAGAACGTGCCGCCGACGCCGCGCAGGCCCGGCCATCATCATTGGGTCCACCGTCTGCCGCTGAAAGTGCGGTTCAAGAAATCGAAGATTTTCCTCAGCGTCATCCCGATCATAGCGCTCGGCTTTGCCATTGGTATCCTGACCTCCGTCATGGGCGTCGGCGGCGGCTTCATCATGGTGCCGGCGATGATCTATCTGCTGCGTATCCCGACCAATGTCGTCGTCGGGACGTCGCTCTTCCAGATCATCTTCGTGACCGCCTACACGACCGTGGTACAGGCTGCGACGAACTTTTCCGTCGATATCGTGCTTGCCTTCATCCTGATGGTGGCCGGTGTCATCGGCGCGCAATATGGCGTGCGCGTCGGCCAGAAGCTGCGCGGCGAACAGCTGCGCGCGCTGCTCGGTCTGCTCGTTCTCGCCGTCGGCATCCGCCTGGCGGTGGCGCTGGTCGTGACGCCGGCGGACGTCTATTCAGTGGTCGATGGGGGCGTACTGATGGCACGGTTGCGCTTCATCCTCTTTATCCTCTTCTGCCTGCTGCCGGGGCTTGCCGCCGCGCAGATGCTGCTGCCCGGGCAGAATTCCGAAGAAGAGCGCGAGGGACTGGAGATCGGCACCTCCACCAGCGAAATCGCCATCACTTCCGATTTCCGGGGCGCGGATCTGACGATCTTCGGGGCGCTGACGAATACCGATGACCTGCTGCTTGCCGTCGGCCAGTATGATGTCGTCGTCGTTCTGGAAGGTCCGCGTGAGAATGCAACGGTGCGCAAGAAGGAGCGCGTCTTCGGCATCTGGGTGAACACCGAACTCGATGACCTTCGAGGGCGTGCCGCATTCCTATTCGATGTCGAGCTCACGTTCGATCGACGACGTCGTGACACCGCTCGACCTCACCGATCAGGGGATCGGCATCGACCATATCCCGCTGACGCCCGTCGGTTTCGTTGGAGACGGCAGCAACCTCGGTGAATTCCGCACCGCTTTCCGGCGATTGCAGCAGGCCGGCGGGCTCTACGAGCGCGACCCGACAGGTGTGCGCTTCGTCAGCTCCAATCTTTTCAAGGCAAGCCTTCGTCTGCCGGCAAACATTCCAAATGGCGTGCATACCGTGCGCGCCTATCTCTTCAAGAGCGGCGTGTTCGTGACGCAGAAGTCCGTGCCGTTGCGCGTCATCAAGACCGGCATCGAGCAGACGATCACCGATGCGGCACATGAACGACCGGTTCCCTACGGCATTTTCGCCGTCTTCCTGGCGGTCGTGACCGGCTGGGGCGCAAGCATCGTCTTCCGCAAGGATTGATCAGGCAGACTTCTTCTTTTTCGCGACTACCTCGATATAGGCTTCCGTCAGACGGCCGAGCACCGAGGGCGTTCCGGGCGGGAGTTGCTTGCCAAGATGCTTGGCCCGCAATTCCTCCATGAAGTCCTGCCAAAGCTGCGGACCGCCGTCTTCGAGCAGTTCAGCCCGAATGGAGAGCTCTTCGGACACCGGCAAATGCCTGCGGCCCCAGGCGCCCATGTGAGCGAGGAGCGGTACGAGATCGATCGCCATTTCGGTGAGGCTGTAGATGGCTTTCTGCTTGTGCGTGGGATCGTCTTCCCTGGTCAGCAAGCCCTTGTCCACGAGGCGGCGCAGCCGGTCGGCGAGGATGTTCGATGCGATACCCTCCTCCGAATTCTGCAGAAGCTCGCGGAAGTGACGTCGGTTGCCGAACATGATGTCGCGGATGACGATCAGGCTCCAGCGGTCGCCGAGTATTTCCAGCGTCAGATTGATCGGGCAGCCGGAGCGGTGAAGGTCGTCCATTTTCATTCTCCAAAAAACCGCTTGCATTTTGCCATCAGTTTATCTAGCCTTCAACCAGTTGCTAATTGCAATCGGTTTTCATAGCGGTCTTAGACAATCGGATGGAGGAAATGGACATGAGAAAGCTTGTTGTCTGGAACCTGATGACGCTCGACGGCTACTTCGAAGGCACGAAGCCGTGGGACATCGACTTCCACAATCTGGTCTGGGGGCCGGAACTGCAGAAATACGCCGAGACATTCGGCGAGGAAGGCGACCTGCTCGTCTTCGGCCGCAAGACCTACGAGGGCATGGCCTCCTATTGGCCGACGGCCGAAGGCGAGGAGAAGATCAAGGATTACATGAACAACATCCCGAAGATCGCCGTGTCGCGGACGATGAAGGAGCCGGGCTGGAACAACGCCCGCGTCGTCAGCGATCCGGTTTCAGAGCTTGCGAAACTCAAGAAGGAAGATGGCAAGACGATCTTCATCTTCGGCAGCGCCGAGCTTTCGGATGCGATGCTGAAGGCTGGGCTCGTCGATGAGATCCGTATCTGCCTCGTGCCGGTGATCCTCGGCGCGGGCAATCCGCATTTCAAGGGCGGCCACGCTCAGGTGCCGCTGACGCTGATTGAATCCTCGACCACCAAGAGCGGCGCGGTGATCCTGCGCTACGAGGTGAAGAAGGCTGCGGCCTGACTGCCCCCGGCGGGCGGTGAAACGGTCCGCCGGATTTCTCCCACCGCAGGCGCAAGTTCGCCTTTGTCTAAAAACCGAGTGTTAAGATTTACGAGTTAGTAATCTCTCGAAAACGAGAGGTTCTGTTTTGCGTACCCGTACCCTTCTCGCCCTGGTGCTGCTGGCGCTCGTCGCCGGTTGCGCGACGGCACCCCGCCAGACCAGAAACATTTGCGCCGTCTTCGACCAGCGCGACGGCTTGTTCACCAATTGGCAGCGCGCGGCAGAGCGAGCCGAGAAGAAATACGGCGTGCCGGTGCCGATCCTGATGGCGACGATGTATGTGGAATTGGGTTTCCAGCCCAACGCTCGCCCTCCGCGGACGAAACTCTTCGGCTTCATTCCCTGGACGCGCCCATCGACGGCCTACGGCTATTCGCAAGCACTCGACGGCACATGGGACCACTACCAATCCGAAACCGCCAACTGGACGGCGCGGCGCACCAACTTTGCCGACGCGGTCGACTTTGTCGCCTGGTACCACTACAGCAACAGCCAGGCGACGGGCATCCAACTGAACGATGCGTATAGCCTCTACCTAGCCTATTATTCCGGTCCGACAGGCTACAAACGCGGCGACTGGCGCTCGAACGCACAGCTGCAGAAGACGGCGCAGCGCTTTGCCAACATGGCGGCGACCTATCAGCAACAGTTGCAGAGTTGCGACTGAGGGGATTTCCCTTCTCCCCTCGGGGAGGAGGTGGCCCGAAGGGTCGGATGAGGGTGCGCCGCAAGCTCGGCCTTCTCGCTACAGCCGCTCGCTCCTACCGTCGCTCACCCGCTGGGGAGAAGAGAGACAACTTCAGCCGAGCAAATTCCCGAACCTGACCGAATAAATCCGATCCCGCCCCAGCAGGTGCGCGATCAGCGCCGTATTGTCGAACAAGCCTTTCATGGCCTTGTGGCCGAGGTCAAGGCCGCCGCTCATGACGCCGAAGGCAGGCATCAGAAGGCGAGCGCCGTCGGTAGCAAAGCAGGGACGGCGGATAACTTTTTCGCGGCGGCGAACGGTGGCGGCCGGGTGCAGGTGTCCGGCGATCTCTCCGTTCTGCGGACCGCCCTTCGGTTCGTGCCGGAAAGTGAGGCTGCCATAATGCATCTCATCGGCGGAAGAGCCCGGCAGGTCAACGGTCCCGTCGGGGTCGTGGTTGCCGTTGATCCAGATCCATTCGCGGCCGCGGGCCATGTTGACGATGAGGGCGCGGAAAGCTTCGGGCAGATGCGCGGAGCCGACGCGGTCGTGGAAATTGTCGCCGAGGGAGATGACGAGCTTTGGATCGTATCGGGCGATGACGGCAGAAAGCACGGTCAGCGTCGCCAGCGTATCGTAAGGCGGCAGCATCATGCCGCGGCGGGCGAAGGCCGCGCCCTTTTCAAGGTGCAGGTCGGAGACGACGAGGATTCCGGCGTCCGGAAGATAGAGCGCGCCGAACGGATCGCAGACCGCCGCAACGCCATGAACGGCCGTCTCGACGCCGGGCATCGCAGCCAATCCATTCAGTTCACGCGCAAGCGCCAGGCGGTTCATCGACTCGTCTACCCTAAAGTCTTCAACTCAGCGCTTCCGCGATCAGGTCGTCGGCGGCTTCCGCGAGCAGAGCATCGTGCGCTTCACCGGGCACCGCTTCCTTGCCGATTTCCAGCATGACAGGCACTGCAAGCGGCGAAATGTGGTCCAGCGCGCGATGCGTTATATGGCCCTTGATTCGCTTCAGCATATCGCCAAGCCGGGAAATATCCAAAAGCCCGGCCGCCGCATCCTGCCGGGTCGCCTGAAGCAGGATATGATCCGGCTCGTGGTTGCGGAGCACATCATAGATCAGGTCGGCCGAGACGGTGACCTGCCGTCCTGTCTTCTCCTTGCCCGGATGGCGGCGCTCGATCAAGCCCGCAATGACGGCGCAATTGCGGAAAGTTCGCTTCAAAAGGAAAGATTCGTTGAGCCAGGCTTCCAAATCGTCGCCGAGCATATCCTCGTCGAAGAGATCGGAAAGGCTGAGGCGGCCGTTCTGGATCATGAGGCCAATGTCCTCCAGACCCCAGATGCCGAGCGAATAGTCTGTGGCGACGAAACCGAGAGGCTTGGCGCCGGCGCGATCCAGGCGGCGGGTAAGCAGCATGCCAAGCGTCTGATGCGCAAGACGCCCCTCGAAGGGATAAGCGACCATGTAGCAGCGGCTACCGCGCGGGAAGGTTTCGATCAACAATTCGTCACGCTTCGGCAGCATGGACTTGTCCTTCTGCAGCGACAGCCAGTCGCGCACCTGGTCCGGCAGGCGGTGCCAGCGGTCAGGGTCGGCAATCATGGCGCGCACTTGGTCCGCGAGGTAGGTCGACAGCGGGAACTTGCCTCCGGCATAGGACGGGATCTTTGGATCGAAGGAGAAGGCTTGGGAGACAAGGGCCTCGTTTTCGCGAATGCCCTCGAAGCGAAGCACCTTGCCGGAGAAGATGAAGGTGTCGCCGGGCGAGAGCTGCTCAAGAAAATACTCCTCGACCTTCCCGAGCGTCGCGCCGCCGCGGCCGATCTTGCCCGCCTCGCCGCGCTTGACCATGCGGATATTCAGCATCGGGCTTTCGACGATGGTGCCGAGGTTCAAGCGGTATTGCTGGGCGACCTGTGGATTGGAGACGCGCCAGCGGCCTTCCTTCGTCTTGCGGATGCGGGCGTAGCGCTCATAAGTGCGCAGCGCATAACCGCCGGTCGCGACGAAATCGACGATCTGTTCGAAGGTTTCCCAGCTGAGATCGGCATAGGGCGAGGCGCTGACGATCTCGTCGTACAGCTCCAGCATGTCGAACGGTTCGGCGCAGGCCATGCCGAGCACATGCTGCGCGAGCGCATCCAGCGCACCGCGGCCGACAGGCGGCGTGTCCTGCGCGCCGATGTAATTCGCATCGAGCGCCGCCTGGCACTCCATGACTTCGAAACGGTTGGCCGGGAACCAGGATTGCCTTGGAAGGCTCGTCCATGCGGTGATTGGCGCGGCCGATCCGCTGCGC
Organism: uncultured Alphaproteobacteria bacterium; assembly: GCA_963838565.1. Classification (GTDB taxonomy): domain Bacteria; phylum Pseudomonadota; class Alphaproteobacteria; order Rhizobiales; family Rhizobiaceae; genus Rhizobium. The sequence goes on along the minus strand of CAWIRO010000004.1, from coordinate 5,338 downwards.
AAGACGCGAAGCGCCCTTTGGCGCGCCGACATGGATGACGAGATCGACATCGCCCCAGTCGATGCCGAGGTCGAGCGTCGAAGTGGCGACAACGGCCCGCAGTTTGTTGGCGGCCATGGCGGCTTCCACCTTGCGGCGCTGGGCGACGTCGAGCGAACCGTGATGCAACGCGATCGGCAGATTTTCCTCGTTCACCGTCCAGAGTTCCTGGAAAAGCATTTCGGCCTGCCAGCGCGTATTGACGAAAAGCAGCGTCGTCCGGTGTTCGGTCAGCTGCTTGTAGATATCCGGAATGGCGTATTTGGCGGTATGACCGGCCCAAGGGATGTGCTCGTCTGTCGAGAGGATCGAGATTTCCGGCTTGGCGCCGCCTTCGACGGTCACGAGACCGGCGTGACGTTCCCTGCCCTCTTCCTGCGCAACCAGCCATTTCTGCAGGTCCATGGGTTCGGCGACGGTGGCGGACAGACCGATTGTCCTGAGGCCGGGCGCGAGCTTACGCAGGCGGGCAAGGCCGAGGGACAACATGTGGCCGCGTTTCGAGGTGACCAGCGAATGCAATTCGTCAAGGACGACGTATTTCAAGTCCTTGAAGAAGCGTTCCGCTTCATTGTTGGCGAGCAGCAGCGCCACCTGCTCCGGCGTCGTCAGCAGGATATCGGGCGGGTTCAGCTTCTGGCGCTGGCGCTTGGCATGCGGCGTGTCGCCGGTGCGGTTCTCGACGGTAACGGGCAGGCCCATCTCCGCGACCGGCTTCATCAGGTTCCGCTCGATATCGACCGCAAGCGCCTTCAGTGGCGAGACATAGAGGGTGTGAATGCCGGTGAAGGCGGAGCCCGGCGGGATCTTGCCGCGGCGGGTGAGGTCGGTCAGCGCCGGGAGAAAGCCGGCGAGCGTTTTGCCGGCGCCGGTCGGCGCGATCAGCAGCGTGCTTTCGCCGCCTTCGGCGCGGGCCAGCAGTTCCAGCTGATGGGCGCGGGGCCGCCAGCCCTTTTCCGCGAACCAGCGGATGAAGGGGGCGGGCAAGGCGGCGGCGCGGGCTTCGAAATCGGTCTGGTCCACAGGGCAAATGTAGTCCAAATGCGGTGGATGAGAAGCCACTGCATTTGTGCTCGTTGCCCGACGTTTGAGTGGACCTTGACGCAGGAACGCAACGGCATTGACAGATCATCCTAAATCGTGGATATATTTTATCCATGAATAAAGGAGGTGCTTCCGCATGAAACTAGGTGACGGCGTCGAACAGGCGATCCACAGCGTGGCTGTGCTTGCAGGGCTCTCCGATGGAGGCGTGCTTTCGGCCGCAGCCATCGCGGAATTCCACGGCGTCTCGGCGAGCTATCTGCTGAAGCACTTGCAGGCGCTTTCCGGCGCAAACATTCTGCACACGGTGCCGGGTCCGAAAGGCGGATACCGGCTGGCGAAGGCAGCGGAGGATATTTCGCTGCTCGACATCGTGCTTGCGGTCGAAGGTCCGGAGCCTGCATTCCGCTGCAGCGAAATCCGCCAGCGCGGGCCGAACCCGTTGCCTGCGCGATACTTCACCAAGCCCTGTCAGATCAGCGCGGCGATGTTGAGAGCCGAGCGTGTCTACCGCGCCGAACTCGCGAAGACGAGCATCGCCGACATCCTGACGGAGCTCACAGCTAACGACGACGGAGGGATCGCAGCGCGCGGCTGCGCGTTTCTCGAAATCCACGCACGCAAGACGGCTCGCTGAGCCACAACCCAGAGGAGATCAGACCATGCAAGCACGTTTCAACTACGCAAAAGCCTCGCCGGAGGCCTACAAGGCGGTTGTCGCCCTGGAGCAATATGTCCAGAACTCGGGCCTCGAGCGCCGCTTCATCCACCTGATCAAGCTGCGCGCATCGCAGATCAACGGCTGCGCCTATTGCGTCGACATGCATGTCAAGGAAGCCCGCCATGACGGACTTGGCGAGCAGTGGATCAATCTGATGTGCGTCTGGCGTGAATCGCCGGTCTACGACGCCAAGGAGCGCGCCCTGCTCGGCTGGGTCGATGCTGTCACGAAGATCGCGGAGACTGGCGCCCCGGATGGCGATTTCGAGGCTTTGAAGGCACATTTCAACGACGAGGAAATCACCAAGATCACCGTTGCGATCGGCACGATCAACATCTGGAACCGCCTTGCAGTCGGCTTCCGCAGCCAGCATCCGCTCGATGCCCCGGTAAAGGCCGCTTGAGGAATTTCATCTGCGCCAAGTCCGGCATCGCGGATGCGGCGAGGATTGCGAGCAACCGACCCGAACAACTTCGGGCCGGTTCTGCTTTATGGGCGTCGTGACGGCGCCGGCCGCTCACCTGAGCTATCGACACTATTAAATATCTCGCGAACAACTTTTACGATCTGGTCCGCGGAGGCGCCCTTTGCGTACTCTTCGCTCATGCGGCGTCTTACAAGCTTTTCCAACTCTGACATATCGTCACCTCATCTATCCGGCGCGAGGCGAATGTCGCTCCGGACCGGACAACAGGCAAGTTACGAATAGTTCATGGTTGACTTGCGGTTAAACACTTACAGGGCGATATATCGATCGGCGCGGTGATTGATCGCGACGAAAAGGTTCAGCACGACGGCGCCCAACACCGAATAGAAGACGACCGGCGGCGTGGTCACAAAGAAGGCAGCCGCGAGCACGCACAAATCGACTAAAAGTTGCACGAGTCCGGCGCGGATACCGAAACGCTCCTGCATGCAGATACCGAGAATGCCGACGCCGCCAAGGCTGGCCCGGTGGCGGTAAAGCGCGAGCAGGCCGAAGCCCAACAGCAGACCGCCGAGGAGCGCTGCCCAGGCCGGGTGGATGCCGGAAATCTGGAAGAAGCGCGACTGCACATCGGCAAGCGCCGAGGTGAGACCGATGGCGACGAAAGTCTTTGCCGTGAAGGCGATGCCGAGGCGCTTCCACGAAAGATAAAAGAACGGCAGGTTGAGCAGGAAGAAGGCGAAACCGAAATTCACGCCGAAGGCATAGTGCAGCAGGAAGGCGATACCGGCGGTGCTGCCTGTGAGAAGCCCGGCACTGGCAAGCACATAGAGGCCGAGTGCGGAAACGAGGCTGCCGGAGAATATGCCCTGCACATCCTCGACCGGGGTATGACGGGCCGCGCTGGTGTTCCAGAATCCAAGGGCACCGATGAGCTGGGCCATGTCGTCAATCTCCAACGGCAGACGAGTTCAAGAGCGCCGGAGAAGCTCCTGCGCGGCGGATGTGATGATGAAAGAGGCTGAGGCGTTCGTGCTTTTCTCTGCGGCGCCGGTCAGCTAATGCCGGATTATCGGGCTTTCGCAATTGCGAGCAAGCGAAATATGTAAGCAATGCTGACCTATTTCGAAATCGCAAGATTTGTGCGCGACATGGCTATCGGCGCGCAAGGAACAGAATGCCGAAAACCGGTCTGCCGGCATCTTTGCGGATCGTGGTTTTGACGGTTTCGATGATCTCGAAGCCGTAGCGGCTGCAAAGGCCGCGGACATAGGTTTCTGCGTGGGCATAACGCAGCGACGGCGCAAGGCGAAAGCCATCGCCCTCGCCTGCGTCTTCGACCGAGAAAGCGAAATCGGCGCCGGGTGCGGCGAGGCGTTCGACGATCGCGAAAACGCTTTCGAGATTGCCGAGATACATGAGCACGTCGGCGGCGGTGATCAGATCGGCGCGGTGGTCCGGGCCTTCCGCAAGGACGCCGGAGGCTTCGGGCGCAAGCGAAAGATCGGCCTGGGCGAGGTGGTCATAGATCGCCTTTTCATGGGCCTTGGCGAGCATGTTCTGCGAAAGGTCGTAGCCTTCAAGCCGGCTGACATGGCTGCGGATCTCCGGCCCGAGCAATCCGGTGCCGCAGCCGAGATCGACAGCGAGCGAATATTTGCGGCCGGTGGCAACGACAAGGGCTGCGAGTTTTTGGGGAACCGTATAGTCCAGCTTCTCGACAAGCGAGGTTTCGAAGCGGGCGGCATAGTCGTCGAACAGCCTCTCGACGTAGCGGCTTGGCGGCTGGTCCGGCATTTCAGCGGCGCCGAGAAGCGCGAGCTTGAGTCCGGCGCCAAAGATATCGTCGGGATCGAGCGACACGGTCTTTCGATAGGCTTCGACCGCCGATTCCGCGTTGCCGGCCTTCTCCCGATAGGTCGCAAGACGATACCAGCCGGCGGCCCAGACCGGCGTCAGTTCGAGAGCCTGTTCCATCAGCTCGGCGGCAGCATCCGGCTCGCCGCCTTCGGCGAGCATCTTCGCATAATCGGCACGTCGGTCGGCGATGACGTCGCCGGAGGAAAGCTGGCTTTGCTGCATGGTGTGACCCGTTGAACGTGCCGCATTTGGCGGCGGCCACAAAAAAACTCAAGTCCTATTTCACAGGCGGAACGGCCAGTTCCGGAAAACGCTTGCGGGCAACGATCGGCAACCGTATTTCAGGGTAAACAGGAGATGGGGCATGTCCGATCAGGTAAACAAGTTTCTCGGCGACTCGCTCGCCCGCACACTGGTGAAGCTCGTCGTGGTTTCGCTGATCGTCGGCTTCGTGATGACCATTTTCGGATGGGCGCCGCTGGACCTCGTCTACGGTATCCGGGATTTCATCCGCGAAATCTGGCACCGGGGCTTTGCCGCTCTCGGCCGCATCGGCGATTATCTGCTGCTTGGCGCAACGGTCGTCATTCCGATCTTCATCATCATCCGTCTTTTCAACTTTCGGCGGTAACCATGACTTCCATCGATCTTTCCAGGCGCCATCTACTGCGCGTTTCAGGTCTAGTCCTCCTGGCGGGCGTCGCCAGCTGCACGACCACACCGCAAATGTCCTCCACTCCTTCGGACGGAGAGGACGAGACGGCGGCGGCGCTGCCGCTCGTCAACCAGCTCCGCGGCAAAAACGGCCTGACGCCGCTTCGCGTCGATCCGGCGGCCAGCTACCGCCGCGATCTATCAGGCGAAGCGCATGGCGAGCGCCGGCAAGATGGCGCATCTGATGGGCATGACCGACAGCTTTCGGCGCACGCGTGAAGCAAAGCGGCGTACAGCTTCCGGCTGCGGAAAACATCGCTGCCGGCCAGCAGAGCGTCGACGCTGTGGTAACGGCCTGGATCAACTCGCAGCATCATCTCGAAAACATGCTGGGACGTTACAGCGGGCTGGGAGTGGCCGTGGCGCACAATACGTCTTCCCGGAACGTGCCTTATTGGGCAATGGTTCTTTCCAGCTGAGGCGATTCTGCCTCTGCAGCCGAGGCGGAAATGGATCATCGCGCGCGCGAAAACCGATTGGCATTCGATGTGACGCACCGGCTGGTGCTGTCGATTGCCATTCCGATGACGCTC
>CAWIRO010000003.1:0-23296 GCA_963838565.1 uncultured Alphaproteobacteria bacterium | reverse complement strand
CTCCGGGCCATGCTTCTCCTGCGTGCCCTTCGACCCCCAATAGGTAATGACGAGAAGCTTTCCGGGCCTTGGAGACAGCACGGACAAGCCGATGTTCACGTCGCCATCGTCATCCTTGCCCGTCCAATCGAAGTTGGTCATGTCCATGCCGTTGATCGCTTCGTCCGACCGCTTTTGTGTCGCCCCATCGATCTTGACCCCGTTCTTCTGGAGAAAGGCAATCGCATCGTCGATCACCTGATCGCTGGTCTTCTCATCAGCGATATCGATCGAAAGGTAGATGGCGGAATCGTCGGACGTCGCCTGAATGCCGGTCTCGGTTTCCTCCGGATTCCAGCTGTCGGGGATCGCAATCTCGGCAATCGGCGCATCGCTCGGAAAGGACAGCGTCGCCGCCTGCGTAACTGTGGGCAGCACCGCCAGGAGCGCTGCGGCAATCATCATCTTCATGGAAATAATCCTTTGATCAAGAATGGCGGGCTAAGGCACGCTGGTCATGTTCATAGGACTTGAAAATTAAAAAAGGCCAAGTGGGGTGTCCGCCGCGCCGAAGCTGCCAACTGAAAAAGCGAGCGTCCAAAGGCAGCTCGCTTTCTCAAAAAATTCCCCGAAGGCCGCTTGCGACGAACTCAGTCCTCGCTGGACTTCGCATTGTCGAGGATCATGTAATCGAGCGGCAGCTGCGTCGAATACTTGATCTGCTCCATCGCGAAAGCCGAGGAGACGTCGCGGATTTCGATCTTGGCGATCAGCCGCTTGTAGAAGGCGTCGTAGGCGGCGATATCAGGCACCACCACGCGCAGCAGATAGTCGACATCGCCGCTCATGCGGTAAAACTCGACCACTTCCGGAAAGTCGGCGACGACTTCGGAAAAGCGTCTCAGCCACTCGATCGAATGCGTCGCCGTGCGGATCGAGACGAAAACCGTGACCTTCGTATTGACCTTCTCGGGGTCGAGAATGGCGACCCGGCGCTTGATCACGCCATCCTCTTCCATCTTCTGGATACGGCGCCAGCACGGCGTCGTCGAAAGCCCCACCTTCTTGGCGAGATCGGCCACAGCCAATGTCGAATCTTCTTGCAAGAGACGCAGTATCTTACGGTCGAGACGGTCCATACGCGAAAAGCCCTTTCGAATTATTTTCTCTGTATAACGCAATTCCGGCGCGCGAAAAGAATTTTGTTTCAGGAAATCAGCAGTTTTACGCGGTCGCGCAGCACGGGAAGAAGCTCTTCTTCAAACCATGGATTGCGCTTCAGCCAGCCGCTGTTGCGCCAGCTCGGATGGGGCAGCGGCAGGGCCGCCGGGCTGCGGTTCGAAAACAGCACCTCTCGCCACGCCTTCACCGTCCCGGTCATGTTCTGCTTGCGAGCGCTGCCCATATGCCATGCCTGCGCATATTGCCCGATGGTCAGCACCAGCTCGATCTGCGGCATCTGGTCGATCACCCTCTGCCGCCAGAGCGGCGCGCATTCCCGTCGCGGCGGCAGATCGCTGCCCTTGGCATCGTAGCCCGGAAAACAGAACCCCATCGGCACGATCGCGAACCGGCCCGGATCGTAGAACGTGTCCCGGTCCACCTGCAGCCAGTCGCGCAGCCGGTCGCCGGAGGCATCGTTGAAGGGAATGCCGCTCTCATGCACCCTGAGCCCCGGCGCCTGCCCGGCAATCAGGATGCGCGCGGTGGATGACATCACCACGACCGGCCGCGGCTCGTGCGGCAGTGGATCGCCTGCGCGCATTGGCGCATCACGGCAGATACGGCAACGCGTAATCTCACCGTGAAGCTTCGCGAGCCCCGTTTCCCATTTCGCCCGTCACTCCCATCCCGTCACCTGTCCGATGAAGCGTCTCGCAGCGTCGAGGCCCGATTGCTGGCGTTGGTGATCGCGGACATCCCGCGGCCGCTCGAATGTCCCCGCCCAGAGACCTGCCCTTTCCGACCGTGCCCGCTCTTCCTCCCGCTCGTAATTGCCATACGACACGGCCATGCCTCTTTCGACCATCTCTCCATTGATATCCAGACCGCCGCTGCGGCAGACCACCAGCAGCCGGTCATATTGGTCCCGCTCGCTGCCGCTGCATCGGGTGTCATGCGAGGCGACCAGCCCCTGCAAGGTATCTCTCGCCTGCCGTCCGCAATCCCAGCTCATTCCGTTTCGCTCGCAGCTCTGGCTGAGTTCCGGCGCATCGATGCCCTTCAGCCGCATGCGCTCGGCACCGATCGTCAGGCTGTCGCCGTCTCCCGCATGAAACTGGCCGGCATGCACGCTGTCCGGCCTGTCGTTGAGCTTCGCGGCAATCAGCCAGATCAGGGCGAGCATTGCGAAAGCCGTCACCCCGTCGCGTACCGTTCTGAAACCACGCGCCACGCTTTCGCCTCCTTGAAAAACAAATCCTTGGCAAAAATGGCAAACAACTCTTTAAGAATTGCCGGTTAAGCTGGAAAGATCCGCGGATCAAGCATCATAGTGCACATGAGTACCGGCGTAAGCACATCGACCGATAAGATTATCGTCGACAAATCGCGTAGTCACCGTAACAAGCCTGTGTCCAAGGCTGTGCGGCAGACGCGTGCGCGCCTGCAATCCGGCCATTCCTCCGCTGCCGCCTTCGATCGCGACGTGCTCAGGATGTACATGAGCGCCTTCATCCAGGGCGCGACCATCATGCCGCTCTTCGTCATTATCATTGCAGCGCTCGGCCTCTACTACACCGGCAATACGCAGATCTTCCCTTGGACCCTGCTGACGCTGACGGCCTATGCGGCAAACGTCTATCTCGTGCGCCGCGCCCGCAAGCAGGAAATGTCGCCGGACGCGGCGCGCAAATGGCGCAGCGTTCTGCTTCTCGGGCAACTGATGATCGGCTGCTGCTGGGCCGTCTTTGCGCTGCAGGACTGCAGCGCCTGCGACCCTTCCGGCTTCATCCTCTACAAGGGTGCGACGCTGCTGATCGCGCTTTCCGTTACGGCCATGGCGAATTTCATGCTGACGCCTGCCGTACTCGTCGCCTTCGCGCCTGCCGTCGTAGCGCTCGCCGCAAAGGCCGGCATCTCGCGCGACCTGCTTGAGGTGAGCCTCACGGCCGTCTTCACCACGACGGTGATCTTCTTCAATTACATCAGCGACCGGCTCTTCCAGTCGAATCTGAAGATCCTGTCCTTCCAGTCGGAAAAGGACGACCTGATCGCCGAACTCGAAGTCGCCAAATCCATGTCCGACGAAGCGCGGCGCCGCGCCGAGGAAGCAAACCTTGCCAAGTCGCGCTTCCTCGCCTCGATGTCGCATGAGCTGCGCACGCCGCTGAACGCCATCCTCGGCTTTTCCGAGGTCATGTCCGCGGAGGTCATGGGCCCTCTGAGCAACCCGACCTACAAGGAATACACGGACGACATCCACCGCTCCGGCCAGCACCTCTTGAACCTCATCAACGAGATCCTCGACCTTTCCCGCATCGAAGCCGGAAAATACGAACTGACCGAAGAGGCGATCTCGCTTCTTGATATCGCCGAAGACTGCATCGGCATGGTGCAGCTGCGCGCCGGCAGCAAGAACATTTCCATTACCCAGCAGTTCGAACCCGAGCTTCCGGCGCTCTGGGCCGACGAGAAGTCATTGCGTCAGGTCGTGCTCAATCTCCTCTCCAACGCGGTGAAATTCACGCCGAAGGGCGGTGAAATCCACGTCAAGGTCGGCTGGACGGCCGGCGGCGGCCAGTACATTTCCATCAAGGACAACGGCCCCGGCATCCCCGAGGATGAAATCCCTGTCGTTCTCTCCGCCTTCGGCCAGGGCTCCATCGCCATCAAGAGCGCCGAACAGGGAACCGGCCTCGGCCTGCCGATCGTCCAGGCGATCCTTGCCAAGCATGACGGCCAGTTCGTCTTGAAATCGAAGCTGCGCGAAGGCACCGAGGCGATCGCCATCCTGCCCGCCAGGCGCGTGCTGCAGAGCCTGCCCGCCGTCGAGGAGGCGCAGGCGGTTTCCCGCAAGCGGAAGAGCTTCGCCTATGTCCGAAGACGATGGCGATCAGATGCCTGCCGATGGTGAAAAGCAGATAGAGCCCGCACGCGGCGATCATGCAGAGGACGGCGAAGGAGCCGAGATCCTTCGCATGTTTGCCGACCATCGAAATCTCGGGCGAGATGCGGTCGATCACTTCCTCGATCGCAGTGTTCATCGCCTCGACGGAGAAGAGCACCAGAAACAGCACGGCCGCGATCATCATTTCCCAAAGGGAGGCACCGACGGCGGCAAGCAGGATCAACGAAACCGCAGCGAAAAGCAGTTCCTGCCGGAACGCCAACTCCTTGATCAGGCGCTGGAAGCCCGCCCAGGAATAGGCAGCAGCGGCGAAGAAATGGCTCACACCCGTCAGTTTGCCTACGGCAGGTTTGGTCAAGGCGCCCCTCGTCTTGCGGTCATCGGCGGCCATCCCCGCCGTCCATCAGTAAAAATGCAAATACCGATTCCCGGTTCCCGCCGCAAGCATCTGTCGTGAAGCCCTCACATTTGCTGAAGCGCTTAATGTTTGTTGGTCACGCCCGCTTGCGAAAAAGTCGCCATTCCGGAATGGCAGGCAGCCGCCGCCTTGACGATGCCGGCGGCAAGTGCCGCACCCGTGCCTTCGCCAAGCCGCATGCCGAGCGCCAGAAGCGGCGTCTTGCCAAGCTTCTCGATCGCCTTGAGATGCCCCGGCTCGCCGGAGACGTGGCCGATCAGGCAGTGATCGAGCGCCGTAGGATTGGCCGCCTGCAGGATCGCGCCTGCCGCCGTCGCCACATAGCCGTCGATCAAAACCGGGATCTTCTCGACGCGCGCGGCAAGGATGGCGCCCGCCATCGCCGCGATCTCGCGGCCGCCGAGACGGCGCATGATTTCCAGCGGATCGTCGAGATGATCGCGGTGCAGCTCCACGGCGCGCTCGACCGCGGCCACCTTGCGTTCCAGCATCTCGCCCTCGGAACCGGTTCCGGGACCCACCCAGTCGCGCGCCGAGCCGCCGTAGAGCGCATAATTGATCGCCGCCGCGATCGTCGTGTTGCCGATCCCCATCTCGCCGATGCAAAGCAGGTCCGTGCCGCCGGCAATCGCCTCCATGCCGAAGGCCATGGTCGCCGCGCAGTCGCGCTCGGAAAGGGCCGCCTCTTCCGTGATGTCGCCCGTCGGATAGTCGAGCGCCAGGTCGAAGACCTTCAAGCCGAGATCGTAGGCGACGCAGATCTGGTTGATCGCCGCACCGCCGGCGGCGAAATTCTCCACCATCTGCTGCGTCACCGACGGCGGAAAAGGCGTAATACCCTGCTTCGCCACGCCGTGATTGCCCGCAAAGATCGCGACCAGCGGCCGGTTGACGGCGGGCGCCCTGCCCGTCCAGGCCGCCAGCCAGAAGGCGATCTCCTCAAGCCGTCCGAGCGCGCCCGGCGGCTTCGTCAGCTGCGCATCACGCTCGCGTGCGGCGACCAGCGCCCGGGCATCCGGACCCGGCAGATCGCGCAGCAGCGCACGGAAATCGTCGAACGGCAGGCCTGAAACGCTCATGGATGCAGATTCCTTGTAATCCTGGGATAGTGCGGGCCAACTTGTTATTTTCGTGCAAATCGGCTTCTTTCGTGGCGACTCTATTAAAGGCAGCGGCTAGGCGTCACAACTCCAAAAGCGTCGCACCTTCCATGCGCAAAGCGAGGGACATGAACATCAAGGCCTATGGGCTCGACACCGTCCGAGCCGTCGCTTTCCTGAGTCGGTTTCCCGTGCCGCAATGGATCTTTTCCGGAGATGACGTCAAGCTTAGCCGCACGGTGCGCGCCTTCCCGCTCGCTGGCATCCTGATCGGGCTTATCCCGGCCGCGATCTTCCTCATTCTCCTTGGCCTGCGCGCCGACAGTCTGATGGCGGCACTCGTGGCGCTCGCCGTCCAGATCCTCATCACCGGCGCGCTGCACGAAGACGGGCTCTCCGATACCGCCGACGGGATCGGCGGCGGACGCGACCGCGAGCATGCGCTGACAATCATGAAGGACAGCCGCATCGGCAGCTATGGCGCGATCGCCCTCGTCTTCTCCATCGCTCTTCGCGCCGCCGCCCTTGCCGCCATCGCCCGGGAAGTTCCGCCTCTTGCCGCCGCCTTCGCCATCTTCGCGGCAGCCTGCCTCAGCCGCGCCGCCCTCGTCTGGCACTGGCACCGCCTTCCGCCCGCAAAACCGGACGGCATCGCCGCCTCGTCCGGTCAGCCGGGCGAAAGCGCGATGCATGTCGCGCTCGTCACCGCCTGCCTTTTCTCGGCCCTTTTTGTGTGGCCAATGTTCGGCCTGCTGCCGCTCGTCTGCAGCCTGCTTGCAACCGGCATCGCGGTGCTCGCCTTCACGCTCTATATCCGCCGTAAGCTTGCGGGCCATACCGGCGATACGCTCGGCGCCGCCCAGCAGATTTCCGAAATCGCGGCCCTCTGCGCCCTTGCCACCGCCCTGTGAAATCACGATATTCCGCCCATGCAAACACCCTGCACCCATGTATGCTCGATCGACCCCGCAACCGGCTTTTGCATCGGCTGCGGCCGCACCCTTCAGGAGATTGGCGACTGGATGTCCTATTCCGATAGCGAGAGGCGGCAGATCATGGCTGTGCTGCCCGCGCGTCTGACCGCCCCGCCTGCGGTACTGGCCGGCGAGACCGCCGCGGCTCCGGAGCATCGCTCATGAACCGGCTTGCCATCTTTCTTCTCATCCTCGCCCTCGGGCTTGCCGTGCTCGTCTATAATCATGACAGCGGACGCGTGCTCGGCATGAACACCAACGATTTCGGCCGCATGGTCTATCTCCTGCCGATCGCGCTGATGCTGTCGGCCGGCGTCTGGGCAAGCCGCCGCAGTGCCGGCGAAACCATGCGCAACCTGATGATCTGGCTGGTGATCATTCTGGCGCTTGCGACCGTCTATCTCTACCGCCAGGACCTGCTCGGCGTCGGCAATCGCCTGCTCGCGGGTCTCGTGCCCGGCCATGCCGTCGTCGTCACGACCAGCGAAGGCGGCAGCGAGATCATCCTGCACAAGCTGCTGAACGGCCATTTCGAGGCCGATGTTTCCGTCAACGGCCAGACGATCCAGATGCTCGTCGATACCGGCGCCAGCATGGTGGCGTTGTCGCATGCCGATGCCGAACGCATCGGCATCATCCCTGAAAATCTCAACTACTCGATGACGGTCATGACCGCCAACGGCCGCACCCGCGCTGCACCCGTGACGCTTGACCGCGTCGCCATAGGCCCGATCGTCCGCACCGATGTCGCCGCAAGCGTCGCCGAAGACGGTAAGCTCGATCAGAGCCTGCTCGGCATGAGCTTCCTCGAAACGCTGGGCTCGCTGCAGATTCAGACGGACGAACTCAGGATGCGCGATTAGCGTGGAACGCAGCTCTATATTCTTCAATCCATGGAACTTTGCGTCCGCCAGCCGGGTTGAAAGAGTTGAAAGGAGCTGCGCATGGAGAACCCCTCAAAACAACTCGCGGAAGAATATATGCGCCTGGGCGGTCACCGCCGCGCGGTGATCGACGATAACCACGTGTCCACCCGCTGCTGGGAGCCGGATACGCCCGAGGCCGCACAATTCTGGACGGATCGCATCGACACCCTGGAGCCCGCTCGGCGGCGGCAGGTCGTGTGCTTCCTTCCGACGATCAACAGGATCTGATCCGCGGCAAAAAGCTTTTCAGAAAGGAGCCAGTCATGTCGAACAGCGTCAGGACGGGCGGCGCTGAGGATTTGACGGCGTCAGCCGTATCCATACAGGCGCGACCTGCAGCGCGGCGTCGTCGAAGGCTTGATACCGTTGCCAACATCCTTGCGGCGCAGCTCTGAGAGCGCGCTCAGTTCCTCAGCCGGTACCCCGTTTTGAAAATCCACGCCAGCGTGCCGAGGCAAAGCGCGAGGAAGATCGTGATCATCGACAGGCTTACGAGCGGATTGACGTCGGCGATGCCATAGAAACTCCAGCGGAAGCCGCTGACCAGATAGAGCACCGGGTTGAAATGGCTGACCGCCTGCCAGAAGGGCGGCAGCATGTTGATCGAATAGAAGCTCCCGCCGAGAAAGGTCAGCGGCGGCACCACGAGCATCGGGATCAGGTTCAACTGCTCGAAATTGCCCGCCCAAATGCCGATCATGAAGCCGAACAGGCTGAAGGTGATCGCCGTCAGCAGGAAGAACAGGATCATCATGAACGGATGCTCGATCCTGATATCGACGAAGACATTGGCGGTCAGCAGGATGATGAGGCCGATCAACAGCCCCTTGGTCGTCGCCGCCCCCACATAGCCGAGCAGAATCTCGGTCATGGCCACAGGTGCCGAGAGCACCTCGTAGATCGTGCCGGTGAATTTCGGAAAATAGATGCCGAAGGAGCCGTTGCTGATGCATTGCCCGAGCAGTGTCAGCATGATGAGGCCCGGCGTGATGAAGGCGCCGTAGGAAACGCCCTCCACCTGCTGAATGCGCGAGCCGATCGCGGCACCGAAGACGATGAAATAAAGCGAGGTCGAGATGACCGGCGAAACGACGCTCTGCAGCAATGTGCGGCGCGTGCGCGCCATCTCGAAGAAATAGATCGACTTGACGGCTTCGAAGTTCATTTCGCGCCTCCCACGAGCGCCACGAAGATATCCTCGAGCGAACTCTGCCGCGTCGAAAGATCCTTGAAGTGGATGTTTTGCGCCGCAAGGCGGGTGAGCAGAGCCGCGATGCTCTCCTGCTCGTTTTGCGCGTCGAAATCGTAGATCAGCCGGTTGCCGTCCGGCTCCAGCGACAGTCCGTTTCCGGAAAAACAGTCGGGCAATTCGTCCAGCGGTTCGGTAAGCTCGAGGATCAGTTGCTTGCGGCCGAGTTTCGTCATCAGCGCGGTCTTGTCTTCGACCAGGAGCAGCTTGCCGCCGTTGATGACGCCGACGCGGTCGGCAATCTCCTCGGCCTCTTCGATGTAATGCGTCGTCAGGATGATCGTGACGCCGGACTCGCGCAGCTTCTCGACGACGTGCCACATGTCTTTCCGCAGCGTCACGTCGACGCCCGCGGTCGGCTCGTCAAGGAAGAGAATCTCGGGCTCATGGCTGAGGGCCTTGGCGATCAGCACGCGCCGCTTCATGCCGCCCGAAAGCTCCCGCAGCATATTGTCCTTCTTGTTCCAGAGCGAAAGGTCGCGCAGCACCTTCTCGATATGCTCGGGGTTCGGCTTCTTGCCGTGCAGCCCGCGGGAAAAGCTCACCGTATTCCAGACCGTTTCGAACTGGTCCGTCGTCAGTTCCTGAGGCACCAGCCCGATCATCGTCCGCGTTGCGCGGAAATCCTTGACGACATCGTGCCCGGCGACCAGCACCTCGCCGCCGCTCGGATTGACGATGCCGCAGATGATCGAGATCATCGTGGTCTTGCCTGCGCCGTTCGGACCGAGCAGCGCCAGGATCTCGCCCTTTTCGACATCGAGATCGACGCCCTTCAGCGCCTCGAATCCATTGGCGTACTGTTTAGTGAGGTTTCGGATGGAAATGATGGGTGCCATTGCAGAATTCTTGCGTATTTCCTCGTTTTTCGCCCGCTATATAGTCCCTCTGCGACACTTTTTACATCCCACCGGGCATGAACAGACTATTCACGGAACGAATAATGTCCGTAGCTGCAGGCCGGCAGCAGTGCAAAGAAAATCCACCGCAGGTTCCATTTGTCATCAAGCGGTGATCTTTGTCGCAGATAAGAAGTACCGAGGCATGCAACGGTCTCCGCGCCGCCGCCTTTCTGTTTGCGGAACCGCCTCAAGGGCGCTCGTTACGCCCCGTTTTCGCTGCCTCGGTATATAGTAGTTAGTCATTGCCAGTCACGAAATCCTCGACTTCCGGCCTCGCGTTCCCCAGCCCGGCCGGTCAGCTTTTGAGCCGGCCCTGAGCCGGCTTTCTTTTTCTCTCCGCACAGCGTCGGCCTGCCACCGCGCATCGCCATGGATGCGCAAGACGGAACCACCTACCTCCAGTTAATGGATGGCTAACTTAGTGTTGCGTTGCCGATTGACCTGGTGCGGGACACACGCGGCAACTCCTCTCGAGCTTTTCCAAAGCGCCAGCACCGGCCCAGCCGTCAAAGTCGAAAGCTCTGACCCGTTGCTTGATGAGGCAGCAGTCGGCCCGACTGGCCAAGGCCGGCTCAAGCGGATCATCGGTCCAAAACCTTTCTGCTGGATTCCAGTAGCCTAGAGCATCAAGCAGCGACACGCCGAAGTAGTATTCGTCTGCATAGGAGTCCCCGTAGCCCGGATCGTGCCGATAGGTGCCGTCGGGGTTCAAGGTGTTCTCGAATGACCAGAGCAGCATCTGGCGGATCTCATTGCGGGCCGTCGTGCGCTCCTCCTCGCTCATGTGCGGCCAGCCGAACTTGAAGATCGAGGCGACATCATAGAGGTTGTGGTTGGTAAACTTCCCACCGCTGCGCCACCCGAACGGATAAGGATCGTCTTTGATGGCGAGGGTCGTCCTGATGATCTGCGGCCAATGATCCACTTCGCCCTTGCTGTATCGCACGACGTGAAATGTCATGCTGAGATCGGTGGTCTTGCGTATCTTGCCATCGATGACGTACCAGGCTCCCCAATAGCCAGTTGCAATATCCTGTGAGCCGTGGATAAAAAACCAAATGGCCTCGCGCACGGCATCCCAGTCTATGTTCTCGTCAAGCGCTACATAGTCGGCAAGAATTTCCTGGAGATAATGCTTGTAGGCTGCCGTTGAATAGCTCGTCATCACGCTGCCCAGCTCGCCGCGGTGGTCGATACCCGTGTTTTCGATGTCCGAGATGAGCAGGCTCTGCAGATAGTTGATGAGTTCACGTCCGGTGGTGAGCCTCGGGCGCAAGCGATAGCGAGGGGTTTCCCTCCTGGCTTGCGAGAAGGCCGAACGCCGTCGCTGTCGCGCCTACTCGCATGAACCATTGGTCGTAGCAGAGTCCCCAGAAGCCATCGACCGGCGATTGCTCGCTAGCAAAGTCCTGGCTTTTGTCCTGCAAGCTCCGCTCGATGCGCTCCAGCTTGTCCTCCAGTGCATCCCAGTTTGCCGTGTAGCCGAGCAGCCACTTTGCCTCGAGATACATTTGCTCCGAGCATTGTAGGGTGTTACCTGCAGCTTGTTCGGTGGCGATCCTGGCCGCGAGCGCTTCGAGGCGCTCCGCATAATGCTGACGCCGTTCTCGGTAATTGGGGTCGAACGCCTCGAACTCGCGAACAATGACGTCTCGCATGTCGGCCTTGTCCGCGAACGCGGCTGACGGGGAGCCGCTGAATATCGCGACTCCCGCAAGCACCAGCAGCGTCTGCCGAAGACCTGCAGCAATGCGGCGACCGCTCAGCGTCTGTGCCATTGTCTCCTCCACATCCACCAAGTGGTCCCGTCGCATCCGCGATGCCGGCCCCGAGCCGCTTTGGTAGGGTGGGAGCTCCCACGCGCAGAGGGGTCAAATTCGCGTTTGAACGCGTTAAGACAAAATTATACTCCAGCGCATGAAAAGAGGAAGAATTTACGCATTAAGGAAATGACGGCTTCTGGGGCCTCTGCCGAGCAAGAGAAAAGCGATATAATTCTGGGTCTGGCCCTGAAATTCGGCCGAGGGCTTCACCAGAGCGGCTCATAGATGTACAATGAAACGGGAGGGAAATATTATGGAGCATCAGTATATTTCGCTCGGCGCAGCGTGCGATGCCGCGATGATGTTCAAAAAGCTAGGCCTGAGAAATGTAGCCTATCCGTTTGATTGGCTGTTTAATCTTGACAGCGGTCTCGCATCCGTCACCGAGATGATCCGGGATGACTTTCAGAAGGTCAGCGCACCCGATTGCTACATGCCCGCAAGCCATCCGGAGATCACAACTGAAGTAGTCGCCTACCGGGATTACCCGGCCGTGCTGCACATCCATAGCAATCCGATGTCGAAGACCGGCGACCATGACGAACTGCTCCGGCGGTTTGACCGCTTTCGCCATGCCCTGAGGTCGAGAGATAAGCTGCACTTCGTATACTATCGCAATCTCGCCTCCTCACGGCTGACCGATCCGTCCGCCACGGCGCAACAGGTGCTAAGGCAGCTAATCGACGAGGCGGGGGGCTTCCTCGACACCATATCTGCGTCGCGCGGCGGCGACACCTCTCTGCTTCTTGTCCTGGAAACCGACGTTGAGGACATCGAGGCGGCCTCGATCGCGCTGGCGTCAGCGACAGTGCCGGATGGCCGCATCCGTATCGGGCACGCTATCTCGCGCTATGATGAGAACCCTGTGTTCAATGACGTCTGGAAACGGCAATGGACCTATCTGCTGGTGAGCCGGACGGAGATGCCGTTACACCTCGCGGCCCGCGCTCTAGCCAAGGTCTATTTCAAACGGCTGAAGTGCTTCGTCAAAGGCGACCGCCTGCCTCCCATTTCCTTGCCCTCGCCGCTTACCCATTGAGGAGCGGTTCCGTTATAATTTACTCACCTTAAAGCCGTTGCCTCATTGATGAATTCGCGGAAGTTGTAGTCTCTGGCCATGACTAGCAACATACTCTTCGCCGCAGCCGCCGAGACGTTGTTTGTTGCGCTCTGGCTGATGCTTCCCGCCATCGCGAGCCGTCGCGACTTGATGAAAATGACCCCGACTGAACACGGCTGGTATGCAAGGCGGGTTTCCGCCGATGCTCCTGTTTGCCGCGCTTGCCACTGCAGGAAGTTTAGCTGGGCGGTGGGGATGGCCTTGAGGCGACCGCTCTCGGCCCGAAGCGGACATGACGCGGACATGCCAAAATCGACGCGAATTGACCCCAACCAGACATCGATTTCCACGCGCAAATGAAATACAGTGAGGTCACGCTGGGTGACCAATCGGACCGGAGAGAACCGGAGCGGTGGACCGAAAAAGCTGTTCTGAAGTCTTTCGCTCGCGCGTGCACATACACGGGAAGCTTTGCCAGTCCAGCCTTTCAGGGGCCGCGACGCTTCGTTGCTTGTCGTCGTTCCGGCTGATGCGAAGGTGCGCTCCGATGGTGAAGACGCCGACCGTTGTCCGAGACGGGGAACAATTCATCCTCTCCAGCTTGTCGCCCGGCCGGGCGCAGAAGCGGCTTGCGCTTGTCGTCGTGCTGGCCCTGCTGATCATGTTTTTCATCACGGCCGGGCCGCTCTCGACCCGGCACCCGGGACAGATCGACGGCTTCATCCCGGCTTACGCCACGGCGATGTTCGTCATTGATTCGATCACCGCAGTCCTGCTGTTCGCCCAGTTCTCCATCCTGCGTTCGCGTGCGCTCCTTGTGATCGCGAGTGGATATCTCTTTACGGCGCTCATCGTGATCCCGTGGATGCTGACCTTTCCGGGCGTCTTCACACCCGGTGGCCTGCTCGGCGCGGGGCTGCAGACCACGACTTGGCTCTATATTCTGTGGCACGCCGGTTTTGCCATGTTCGTCATCGCCTATGCCCTGTTGAAGGATGCCGATCCGGCCAAGCGGGTATGGCAGGGCTCCGTAGGTGCGGCCATCTGTTCGAGCGTTGCCATGACGGCGGCCTTCGTGTGTGCCGCCACATTTCTGCTCACAGTGGACGAACCGCTACTGCCCCGCGTCATGCTCGATGCAGCGCGTTTTTCTACCCTCTGGCTTTATGCTGTCGGGTCTGTGGCGCTGTTGAGCATCCTTGCGCTCATTGTGCTCTGGATCCGGCGGCGTTCGGTGCTTGATCTGTGGCTGATGGTGGTGATGAGCGCGTACGTGATAGAGATTGGTCAAATCGCGTATCCCGTTCCGGTCCGCTTCACCGTCGGCTGGTATGCCGGCCGGGTCTGCGGGCTGGTGTCCGGCAGCCTCGTGCTGATTGTCCTTGTGTATGAGATAACGAGGCTTTACGGGCAGCTGCTGCGCGCTGTCCTCGCCCAACGCCGCGAGCGCGAAGCGCGGCTGCTGACCGGGGACGCGGTCGCGGCCACGATTGCGCACGAGGTCAAGCAGCCATTGTCGGGGATGGTCACGAATGCCGATGCGGGCTTGCGCTGGCTTGTTCGCCCGGCGCCCGATCTCGATGAAGCGAAGGCGGCATTGCAGCGGATCGTCGCTGACGGCCATCGCGCGGGAGCGGTGATCGACGGCATTCGGGCGAACTTCAAGAGGGACGCCCGCAACAGAACTTCGCTCGACCTCAACGAACTTATCGGGGAAGCCCTCGCCTTGACGCGCGGCGATCTACAGAGGCACGGAATCCTGGTGCAGGCCGAGCCGGCCCCGAAGCTTCCGCCTGTAAGAGGGGATCGAATCCAGCTGCAGCAAGTGCTTCTGAACCTGATCACGAACGCGATCGATGCGATGGTGGCCAAGGACGGGGCACGGGTCCTGCGCGTGAGGTCCGATCTTAACGACGGCGGGGGCGTCATCGTATCGGTGGCGGACACCGGAACAGGGATCGGCCCGCCAGAGTTCGATCGGATATTCGATCCGCTGTTCACGACAAAATCGTGCGGTATGGGAATGGGTCTGGCGATCTGCCGTTCAATCATTGAGGCCCATGATGGCCGGCTGTGGGCTGCGCCGAACAAACCCGAGGGCGCCGTCTTTCAGTTTATGCTGCGCGCTGACGGTGCGACGTCGGCCGGCGCTTCACGACGAGAGGCACCCGACGAACTTCGGCCGAGTTGGCGCCACTGAGAGATCGTGAGCGACGAGGTGCGTTTCCGGTCATCAGGTCTGCTCCTGGCACATCGCGTCGTTTCGCTGCTATGCAACGGTTAGTCGGCTATCGGGGCAAGGTCGCCAAGGTCCGAGCGCGGACGGAAGGCGTCATAATGTGGTGACCACAGACGGCGTAAGTCAAGATGGCGCAAGGGCGCTTGATGGCCCTAAGCCGACAATCGATAATCCGTAGCTACTTATCTCTAGGCTATCCGCCGTCTGCCGAACTTAGGAGCAAGCCTGCAAAACGCTCCATCCCACATGGTTTCACGCTCAACGACACAAATCTGAGGATCGTGGGGATTCACAAGCACGCTGATCTCCCCGCCGATGGGAAAAGCGTTCAACGAGCCCTGCGAGTGGGTATTCAAGTTTCCTTCGCGTATTTAACGCCATCAACGAGGTACGTGACATCAATGAACGCTAAAGTTCCATCTCCAACTACGACATGCTTAGCTCGTGCAATCGTCGCTGAGACTCACTCCCAGCCTGCGGTTTTTCGCAGCTCAATCCATCTTGAAAACGCAGGAAGGACAATAAAGAAAAAGAGGAAGGCGATGGTCATCAGAAAGTAATACATGCCTTCTCCGTGGTGCGGGACTTCTACTCAATCTCGCATTCATACCCGATGAGCGCTCACTCACTGCAGAATACCACAGGTTGCGGCGCATCCCAAGGGTGCCGCTATCGGCCCATAGCGGGCAATACCCCTTCCCAAAGGTCATTTTAAACTAATCAAATGCTTGAAGTTCTGACGTGATGACGGCCACGGTCTGCTGTGGTCGGCTCATCCATTCTCCACCGTCGCCGGGTTGTAAAACCGTTGCCTAGGAGCGGTCGAGGCGATAGCAATTATTCTGATGTTTATGGGGATGTGCATGCCAGTCCACTTTGGTTTACGGTCAACCTTCTACTTAATTACCGCAGTCTTTTTTCTATCCATGATTGCTGCCGTTCCGGTGGACGCAAGCCAGAAGCCACCCGAAGAGCGGCCGATGGATTTTGCTCTGGTTCATGATGGCAACTGCAAGGAAACCTGTATCCAATGGATATCTGCCGAGGGCGCGATAATTTCTGACACGCCGAAACGATTTAAGACCCTTCTGAGGAGCCTCAAGGGCCGAAAATTTCCTGTTGTGTTTCAGTCTTACGGCGGCGATGTGGATGCCGCGCTCTCAATTGGACGTATGATCCGAGCGGCCGGTCTCGAAACCGCAGTCGGCAGGACACAGCCTAGACGACTGCCCTATGCTTGAGCCGACGCTGTGCGCAAAAGATCGTCAGGAATGGCTGGTCCGTAGGCGAAGTTCGCGCAGGAGGGGCCTACTGTTTCTCAGCTTGCCCACTTGCCCTAGCTGGCGGCAAGGTCCGCGCTGCGGCTGTTACTGCCGCTATCGGCCTTCATCAGATAACGAATGGCCGCAGAAACTCAGGTTACGGGACGGCAGGGCGAAGAAACCTGGATGCTATTTCGACGAGGTCTGATCCCGTGTTGAAGCGGCATGCTTTCTATTTATCTCGACGAAATGGGAGTCAGCCGAGACGATGTTTTCGCTATGATGGGACTGGCGACGCCTGAGGGCCTTTATCACGTCCAAACCGCTGAAGCACTGAGATCCGGCGTAATTACGAAAGTTTTTTCGGATACCGAAGAACCCGGCTATGTAATTCATGCAACCGATCCCCAGACATCCGAAGACGTCGTGGAGTGAGATGCTTCGATAGAACTGGCTTCGGGACGATCCGTCGGAAAGAAAAAGCGGTTCAGCCGACCTAATCAGGGAATGACGGCTTCTGGCGCATTCCGGAAGTGAGCATCTTCCGCCTTTGGGGCCCAAAGCGGCCATTGGGGACAGGTTGCTGGGAGAAAGATTGCGAACTTTCGGCGGTCTCTGTAGAACGCGCGGTACTATGGAGCCCTGCGATGAGCCCACTTAACGATTTGGCTTGGCTATCTCTTTGATCAACTGCTAGTCGGTTGGCGTAGGAGGGGAGCGCTCCGGAATGCCGTCCTCGTTGTTAGCTTTGCCATCGTGTTTTCAATCTGTTTAGTAATCTTTACGCTGAACATCCGGGAAACCGTGATTAGTTTCTTTTAGCAGATGAGCTATGGGTGATAGGGCTTCAACGATCTTCCGCTGCTGGCCCAATGCAGCCCCTTTACTGCCCACCCGCCTCTGCATGGACGCCGCGTCTGACCGGGCTAGCTGCAATAAATCCTGCCGCCCTTGCGGGATCTCAAATCGAAATGGAAGTGATTCCAGTGTTCCGGATTGCTGCCCGGCCCGAGCACGGTGTTGAAATATCTGCAGCTGTCGGAACGCACCGCCTTCAGCAGCCTGCCCTCGCGGAAGGAGAAGAGCCCCTTCCTGCGCACGTCGATCTGGTGACCGTTCTTCAGCACGAACTTGCCGACGTCGATGGCGTTGCCGCGCGCATGTTCGGACATCGGGTTGTAGCGCTGCCGGCTGTTGTTCATGCGGCGGCAGGAATAGCCGCCGAGCGGCTCGATCGTTCTCACGCCCGACCAGTAGCGGAAGCGGGCGGACGGCGCGAGTTCGTTCTTCACCCATCTGGCGAAGGCAAGCGTCACCTGGCAGTTCAGCGTCACCGCCGGCTTCACGCCGATGTTCCCGGACAGCCCCTGCAGCGAGACCGGATAGGGCACCTGGCAGGCGGGGCCGTCGGAAATCGGCGGCTTGTCGGTGAAGATCACGCCCATGCGCTTCAGCTCGCGGCGGCAGGCAAGCTCGGAGGCCGGCATCACGCCCGGGTCGGGCGCGACCGGGCCGGCTCATCATCGGGTCATTGGGCCGCAGCATCGCCACCTCCTGGCTCTCGTCCTCCTCCGGAACGCGCGACGGCTCGATCACCGAACTTCCATCGCTCCAGACGGCGGCGCGCCTCATTTCGGTCCGCGCTGCGGGCTGCGGCATGGCCGGCTGGTTCATCTGCGTCGGGCTGTCGGTGCCGATGCCGTCGACGATCGGCTCGGCTGAATCTCCTTCGGCGATCTGCTGCTGTTGCTCCTGCGCCAGCCCGACGACCGGCTCCGCCGCCAAGCTCCGCATCCATGTTGACGCCGCCCGAGGGCACCGCAAGCTGCTGCACGCCGCCCCAGCTCTGCGGCTGGCCCTGCGCGGCCTGACCCTGCGCCAGCGCTTCAGTCGCTGTCGATCATCGGCAGTTTTTTCGGCATCGGTTGGCTCGTCGCCTGAGCCGAATGGCCTGTCCCTGCGAGATTCGGCGTATCGAGATAGTCGATCGAGCCTTGGCTGTTGGAGACAGGTGCGCCGGAAGCCGGATAGGACGGCTGCATCTCGGCCGGGGCCATTTGCATGGCAGCATGGCGTGGTGTCGGCGAGATCGAACTGACCTTCGTGCCCATGTCGATATTTGCGGGCGGCACCAGGCCGTCGCTGACGGAACAGGTCGTCAATGCCGTGGACAGAAGCGCGGGCAAGGCAAGACGCCGCAGGTAGGAAACATACGCCATACTCACTGTCCCCGCCGGCCCCCGCCCTCCGGCACGTGACCGGAATGAAACATGACTGTGCCAATTGTGAAAATGGCAGAGACGACATTTCTGTGTCCTCCACGCCGCCGCGGCGCTGCCAATTGGCAATTTGATCCGAGTTTAAGCTTTGATGGTAAACAGAAACTTTCCCGCAGCGCCCAAGCCTTCCCCTGTCAGAAGTGGACAGGTCGCTCTTGCCATCTGCCCCGTTCGCCTGCATTTTCGCGCGTCGCGCGGCGGCAGCCAACAAAAAGGAAATGCAATGACTGAAGGTTCGAAGCCGAAAGGCGAATTGACACTCCGCACGCTTGCCATGCCCGGCGACGCCAATCCCGCAGGCGATATTTTCGGCGGGTGGGTGATGGCGCAGATGGACTTGGCGAGCGGCATTCGCGCCGCCGAACGCGCCAAGGGTCGCGTAGTGACGAAGGCCGTCAAGGAGATGGCCTTTCAGTTGCCGGTCAAGATCGGCGATACGCTTTCGGTCTACACGCATATCGACCGCGTCGGCCGCACGTCGATCACGCTGCACGTCGAGGCCTGGGCGCACCGCTCGCGCTACAACCAGATGGAAAAGGTCACCGAGGGCACCTTCATCATGGTGGCGCTGGACGAAAATGGCGCGCCGAAACCGGTTCACACTGAGTGAGATTTACGCGCGGAAGATGAAGGACGCGCCAATTGCGATCAGCGCAAAGCCGATGGCGTGGTTCCAGGTCAGGCTTTGTCCGAGGTAGAAGACCGAGAATCCGGAAAAGATGATCAGCGTGATCACTTCCTGGATCGTCTTCAACTGCGCCGTCGAATAGACCGCCGAGCCGATGCGGTTCGCCGGAACCGCCAGGCAGTACTCGAAGAAAGCGATGCCCCAGCTCGCGACGATGGCGATGAAGAGGGCACCGCCCTTGTGCTTCAGATGTCCGTACCAAGCAAAGGTCATGAAGATGTTGGAGGCAAAGAGCATGATGACCGGCCAGACGGCGGCCGAGCTGAAGGCAAATGGCATGGGAAAATCCTGTTGACGTTCGTGCCGCACTATTTACCGCACGAGCACTGCGATCAAGCAGAACCGGCCGCGACATTTGCAGCAGCAGCTCCCCAGCGCCCGGCCGTGAGAGCATGCGTTCGGATTACGCGTCGTGTTTTGGAAGCGGTCCGGGGCGCTTCTTCAATCTTCTCCGCGCTTTCGACTATTAGAGCATGGCATGGCGTCGCGGTTTACGACGCCGGCTCCCCGCTCCCGCGAAGCGTTCGTCCTTCCCGTGACCGCGCACCCATGATCAGTCAGGCATAGTCGGTCACACCGCCGCGACCCCGCCTTGCACGCCACTATTCACATATCCGAACAATTCGTTTCCCTTTTGTACTCTTGCCCCCTTCCCTTTCCGCAGTGACTCTCTCCATATTCCGCGCATGGCGAAATCTCCGAAGAAATCCCCCGCCCCGATGGCTTCGAGGAAGCCCCGCAGTCCTCCTTCGAAGGCGCGCCGCTGTCCGGCTCCGTCGCCGACTGGGTGAAGCAGCTCGAGGCGCGATGCCGAGGCCGTCCGGCGTCGAGACCCAGCGCGAGATCGCCTCGAAGGCCGGCAAGCACCGCAAGAAGGTGGAGATCGCCGCCATCCGAAGAGCGCGTCACGCGGCGCGCGGCACCTCGATGGGCGGCTCGACCGATCCGAAGACGCGCGCCGCCGCCGGCCTCAACCCGGTCGCCGGCATGGACACGTCGCTGGAGGATGCCGCCAATCGCTCGGCGCCGGCACCGCCGTCACCGCCACGGTCGAGGCGCTGTCGGCGCTGATCGAGATGCGGCAATCCGCTGCTCAAGAACGGCAAGATCTGGACGCCGCACCGCCCTGCCCGGCCGGAAAAATCCGAAGGCGGCATCGCCGATCCGCATGGTCTCCGACTACGAGCCCGCCGGCGACCAGCCGACCGCCATCCACGACCTCGTCGAGGGCCTCGACAACGGCGACCGCAGCCAGGTCCTGCTCGGCGTCACCGGCTCGGGCAAGACCTTCACCATGGCCAAGGTGATCGAGGCGCACCCAGCGCCCCGCCGTCATCCTGGCGCCGAACAAGACGCTGGCCGCCCAGCTCTATTCCGAGTTCAAGAACTTCTTCCCCGACAACGCGGTCGAATATTTCGTCTCCTACTACGATTATTACCAGCCGGAAGCCTATGTGCCGCGCTCCGACACCTATCATCGAGAAGGAATCCTCGATCAACGAGCAGATCGACCGCATGCGCCACTCGGCCACGCGCTCGCTGCTCGAACGCGACGACTGCATCATCGTCGCCTCGGTCTCCTGCATCTACGGTATCGGCTCGGTCGAGACCTATACCGCCATGACCTTCCAGATGACGGTCGGCGACCGGCTCGACCAGCGCCAGCTGCTGGCCGACCTCGTCGCCCAGCAATACAAGCGCCGCGACATGGATTTCCAGCGCGGCTCCTTCCGCGTCCGCGGCGACACGATCGAGCTCTTCCCCGCCCACCTGGAAGACGCCGCCTGGCGCATCTCCATGTTCGGCGACGAGATCGACGCCATCACCGAGTTCGACCCGCTGACCGGCCAGAAGACCGGCGACCTGAAATCGGTCAAGATCTACGCCAATTCGCACTATGTCACCCCGCGCCCGACGCTCAACGGCGCCATCAAGTCGATCAAGGAAGAGCTGAAGCTCCGCCTCGCCGAGCTGGAAAAGGCCGGCCGCCTGCTCGAGGCCCAGCGCCTGGAGCAGCGCACCCGCTACGACGTCGAAATGCTGGAGGCCACCGGCTCCTGCGCCGGCATCGAGAACTATTCGCGCTACCTCACCGGCCGCAACCCCGGCGAGCCGCCGCCGACCCTGTTCGAATATATCCCCGACAACGCCCTGCTGTTCATCGACGAGAGCCACGTCACCGTGCCGCAGATCGGCGGCATGTATCGCGGCGACTTCCGCCGCAAGGCGACGCTGGCCGAATACGGCTTCCGCCTGCCCTCCTGCATGGACAACCGCCCGCTGCGCTTCGAGGAATGGGACGCCATGCGCCCGGATACCGATCGCCGTCTCGGCCACGCCCGGCGGCTGGGAGATGGAGCAGTCCGGCGGCGTCTTCGCCGAACAGGTCATCCGCCCGACCGGCCTGATCGATCCGCCGGTCGAGGTCCGCTCCGCCCGCACCCAGGTCGACGACGTGCTCGGCGAAATCCGCGAGACCGCCGCCAAGGGCTACCGCACCCTCGTCACCGTGCTCACCAAGCGCATGGCCGAGGACCTGACCGAATATCTGCACGAACAGGGCGTGCGCGTCCGCTACATGCACTCCGACATCGACACGCTGGAGCGCATCGAGATCATCCGCGATCTGCGCCTCGGCGCCTTCGACGTGCTCGTCGGCATCAACCTGCTGCGCGAAGGCCTCGACATTCCCGAATGCGGCTTCGTCGCCATCCTCGACGCCGACAAGGAAGGCTTCCTGCGCTCCGAAACCTCGCTGGTCCAGACCATCGGCCGCGCCGCGCGTAACGTCGACGGCAAGGTCATCCTCTATGCCGACAACGTCACCGGCTCGATGAAGCGCGCCATGGAGGAAACCAGCCGCCGCCGCGAAAAGCAGATGGCCTACAACGCCGAACACGGCATCACCCCGGAATCGGTCAAGGCCCAGCATCTCCGACATCCTCGACTGCGTCTACGAGCGCGACCACGTCCGCGCCGACATCTCCGGCGCCTCCGGCAAGGGCTTCGCCGATGGCGGCAACCTCGTCGGCAACAACCTGCAGGCCCATCTCAACGCGCTGGAAAAACCCATGCGCGACGCCGCCGCCGACCTCGACTTCGAAAAAGCCGCCCGCCTGCGCGACGAAATCAAACGCCTCAAGGCCGCCGAACTCGCCGTCATGGACGACCCGATGGCGCGCGAGGAAGTCCAAGGCGATGGAAGGCAGCGGAAGGAAGAAGGGCGCGGCAGCCACGAGTCCCTCTCCCCCTTGTGGGGAGAGGATGGGTCGAGGCAGAGCCGAGCAGGATGGGAGGGGAAACCCGCAAACGCCGAGCCCCCCTCCTACTTCGCCAAACCCAGCCTCGACGACATGGGCCCCGGCACCGACACCGCCCGCCCCCTGTTCCGCAAGCCGGACCTGGACGAAATGGGCCGCGACATCGCCGAACCCAAACGCAGCGGCTCAAGCCGCGGCGGACAGGCAGACGCGACCGGCTCCCTCCCCCTGTGGCGGAGGGTTGAGGAGGGGTCGCACACGTCCCTCTTCCGCCGCAACACCCTCGACGAAATGACCGTCGGCCGCACCGAAAAACCGGTCACCGGCAAGCTGCCGGAAAAGCCGGACGCCGCGAAGAGCACGAAGCGCTTTTCACCGCTGCTGGAAGGCCAGCCGGAACGCGACGACGTCGCGCCCGCTGGTGCGCGGCAAGACGGGCGTCGGGAGCTACGAGGACCCGATGCGACCAGAAGCGCAAGGGCCGGACGAAGGGCAAGACCGGGCGGCCGGGACGGTAGCTCTTCCCGTCCGCCACATCTCCGCACCCCGCCATCTATTTCCCCCGTCACCCCGGACTTGATCCGGGGTCCAGCCACCGCGCGTCCGCGCGGTGAATGAATCGACTCCCTGCGGCTTAAGGTCTTCCGCGCGATGGACATCGCGCTGCTGGATGCCGGGTCAAGCCCGGCATGACGGAGAAATCGAAGCGGCAGCAACCAGCAATTGCTTTGATGCTGAATCTCCCGCATCATCACGCGCATGAAGGGCTACGTCTACATCCTGGCATCGAAACGCAACGGCACGCTCTATACCGGCGTGACGAGCGACCTTCCGCGACGCCTGTTCGAACACCAGAACGACCTGACGCCCGGCTTCACCACCCGCTACGGCGTCAAGACCCTGGTGTGGTTCGAGGAGCACGATCTCGTGATAGACGCCATAGCCCGGGAGAAGGCCATCAAGAACTGGCCGCGCAAATGGAAGCTCGACCTGATCGAGACATCCAATCCCGATTGGGACGACATCGCCCACCATTTGCACGGGCTATGTGGTGAGCCCCATGCCGGC
>CAWIRO010000002.1:0-53835 GCA_963838565.1 uncultured Alphaproteobacteria bacterium | reverse complement strand
ATACTTCCGCCTGCCCGCTCGCCCGACGAGGATAACCTTCCTCCGTTGATTGCCCTTCTCGACTGTCTGTCGGAATCCGTCATCATAGCAGCGGGCGAAGAGGCACTCGAACGCAGCCGGCGGATGCTGGAATTCGGAACGATTCTTGGAGAAAGCGGCAGCCGCTAGCTCATTGCTTCCAGTTCGGCCCGGTGGCGATACATGGCGAGAAACCGCCGATAGTCGCGGTCGTACATCGCCTGCTTCGTCCCATCCGGCACCCGCTCCTCGCCGCCGGGATACATCGCGCTACCGGCCGCCGCGAGGTCCTTGTGCAAGCCGCAGGCAACCGATGCCGCCATCGCAGTGCCGAGCAAAACGGCCTCGTTCATCTTCGGCACGACGACCTTGCAGCCCGTCGCATCCGAATAAAGCTCCATCAGCACGGGGTTCTTCACATGCCCGCCGGCGACATGCAGCGTGTCGGGCGCGTAGCCATATTCCTTCATCTTTTCGAGAATATGCCGGATGCCAAGCGCGATACCGACGGCGGTGCGCCAATAAAGCGCACAAAGCCCATCGAACGACGTATCGAGCGTCATGCCGCTGATGACGCCAACCGCGTGCGGATCGGCAAGCGGCGAGCGGTTGCCGTGGAAATCCGGCAGCACGAAGATACGCGCACCGAACGCG
The DNA here is from genome assembly GCA_963838565.1 of uncultured Alphaproteobacteria bacterium. Lineage (GTDB taxonomy): Bacteria > Pseudomonadota > Alphaproteobacteria > Rhizobiales > Rhizobiaceae > Rhizobium. Next base: position 53,163 of record CAWIRO010000002.1, on the reverse strand, counting down.
TCGCCTTCTTCGGCGCGCAGTTGAGCAATGCGCGACACGATCTTCTGATGCAACGCCGCTGTCGGCTCGCCGCCTGCTGCATGCATGCGCACGATATGGTCGAGCAGCGCGCCCGTCGCCGATTGACCGGCTTCGACAAGCCACGACTCTTGAAGACCGCCTCGAAATAAGGCCCCCACATGCCGTGGCTTGGCTTGCGTTCGCGTGAGAACGAGACGATGCAGCTCGAGGTCCCCGCGATCAGTGCGAGTTGATGCTCGAGCCCTGACGGATCGGCCGCATATCCTGCAAGCGCGCCGAGCGCCCCGGCATAGGCGTCGATCATGCCTGCCGAAACGTGGCAATCCGTCGTCAGCCCGAGAGCCGATGCTGCCTCCTGTGTGAGCGTGCCGACACTCGCGCCGACTGGCGACGTCTCGTCGGGCAGACGGCCGCGTTCCTGCAGATCCTCCAAGCCGATCTGCTCCAGAAAATCCTGCTGCCAGCCCTCTTCAGTATGGGCAAGATAGTTCCACTTCGCCGTCAGCGTGCAGCGCGAGCGGGCAAGCGAGCCGGTTGCCTTCCAGGTCATGAAATCGGCGAGATCGAAGAAATAGCCGGCCTTCATCCATGTGCCGGGCAGCTGCTTCTTCAGCCACATCAGCTTCGGCATTTCCATTTCCGGTGACATGAAGTGTCCGGAATGATCGAGCACCTCATGCTCGGTCGCCGTGCAGAAATCGGCCTCCTTCAGCGCTCGGTGGTCGAGCCAGACGATCGTGTCGAAGCGTCTCTCCCCGCCTGTCGAGACGCTGATCTGCCCGCCATCGACATCGCGAACGACGAGCGAGCATGTGGCGTCGAAACCGATCGCGCCGATCGAAGCGGGAGCTGCGCCCGATTGGTCCATCGCTTTGCGAACGGCAATGCAGACGGCGGACCAGATGTTTTCGGAATCGTGTTCGGCGTGGTTTTCGCGCGGCCTGTTCATGATGATCGGATGTTCGGCCTTGCCAAGCAGGCGGCCGCGAGCGTCGAACACGCCGGCACGCGCGCTGCCCGTGCCGACATCCACCGCAACCACATGATCATGCATCAAGGGTGAGTCCCATCCAGCTTTCGTTTCTGGACAAGGTGTATCAAATCCGGCATGGCGTCAAACACGCATTCGGGCGAAAGCCGGTCGAGTTCAGCACGATAGCCGGCGAAATTGGCGTGCGACCCGCCGGTAAAGGCAAAGACCGTCATGCCTGCGGCCTTCGCCGCCTCGATGCCTGCCGGGCTGTCCTCGATGACGACGCAGTTCTTCGGATCGACACTGCATTTCGCGCGCTGCATGCAGGAAGAGATCGGGCGCCGGTTTGCCGTTCTTCACCATCGACGCGCTGAAGATGTTCGGCAGCTTGTCGATAAGCCCGGTGACGGTGAGCGACAGCCTGATGCGCTCCACCTGGCTCGACGAGGCAACGCAGCAAGGGATGCCGAGCGCGTCGATCGTCGCACCTATGCCTTCGATCGGCTTCAGTTCCCGCCGGAACCGCGCATAGAGATCCGTGCGGATGCGCTCGAGAAATTCCTCGCCGGCATGCACCTGATATTCGTTTTTCATCGTCTCGATGACGGTGGCTAGGCTCTTGCCGAGGAAGCGGCCATAGACCTCCTCCTCGGTGATCTGCACGCCGAGATCGTTCATCGCCTTGACGAGAACGCTGACGGAGATCGGCTCGCTATCAACGAGAACGCCGTCGCAATCGAAGATGACCAGGCGTGTTTCATCATCAGCCATGGAAGACCAACCAGGTTTCGGTTCGGACGCAATCGCCCCGCCCTATGCGCAAGGCCGGATCGATGGCGGCAGAATTGCCGCCATCCTGGTTTCCTACACTGCAAGCTTGCCGTCGAGATAGAGCTGCAAGGTCGCCCGCGTCCCCTTTTCCCACAGGGTTTTCAGGGCATGCGCAAAACGCTTGCGGAACAACTCGGATTGCGACACTTCGCCGAAAATGTCGTCGAAGGCGAGGAATGCCATTGGATCGTCCTTTGCCTTCAGCGCTGCCGCATGCAGACGGTCCGCGCTGGCGTCGTTGAAAACGATCTCCTTGCCGCTGTCGGTCGTGCCCGCGAAATAACGGCACCAGAGGGCCGACACCAGCGAAAGGCCGACGACATCCCTGCCCTGGCGCAGATTGTCGAGCGTCGACGGCAGGATGAATTTCGGCTGACGGTTCGAACCGTCCTGCGCCAGGCGCGGAATCGTGTCGGCGATCTTCGGGTTGAGAAGGCGACGTTCGATCAGCTCGAAATAATCCTTCAGCGACGTATTCGGCACCGGCGGCACGATCGGGATGATCTCGTCGTTCTCGAGCTTGGCAAGGAAGGCGCGGATCAGCGGATCTTCCATCGCGTCGTGGACGAAATGAATGTCCATCAGCGCCGCCGGATAGGCGATCGCCGCGTGGCCGCCGTTCAGGATGCGGATCTTCATATGCTCGTAAGGCGTAACGTCCGGAACGAAGGTGACGCCGACCTTTTCGAGCGCCGGCCGGCCGGCCGTGAACTTGTCCTCCAGCACCCATTGCTTGAACTCTTCGCAATAGACCGGCCAGTTGTCCTCGATCCCGAAGTCGTCCTTCAGGAGATCGATCTCGCGCTGCCCGGTCGCCGGCGTGATGCGGTCGACCATGGCGTTCGGGAAGGCGACATTCGCCTTGATCCAGTCGGCGAAGGCCGGATCGGAAAGCTCCGCCGTGCCGACGACGGCATTTGCGGTCACGACGCCGTTGTGCGGAATGTTGTCGCAGGACATCACGGTGAAGGGCACGATGCCCTTGTCCTTGCGCGCCTTCAGACCGGCAACGATCAGGCCGAAGACCGTCTTCGGCTCGGATCGGATTACGGCCGTCGGCAGCAATCGCCGGATGCGCCGGATTGAATTTGCCGGACGCGTCGATGAAATATCCGCCCTCGGTGATCGTCAGCGAAACGATGCGGATTTCCGGATCGGAGAGCTTGGCGATGATCGCGCTGGAATCGCCGACCGGCAGAATGTCGATCATCGGGCCGGTGACGCGCGCAGCCGTCCTGTTGTTGTCCTGCTCGACCACCGTCGTCAGAAAATCCTGCGCGGCAAGCTTCTCGCGCATTGCCGCATCCGACGGCAGCATGCCGGCGCCGATGATTGCCCAGTCATGGTCCTGACCTTGCGTTGAAAAGATCGTCGAGATAGATCGCCTGATGGGCGCGGTGGAAATTGCCGACGCCGAAGTGCACGATGCCTGCCTTCAGCGACGCCCGGTCATAAGCCGGGATGGCGGCCGTCTTGGCCGCATCGGAAAGCGTCGCCAGCGATAGTTTGCACGTCATGTTTCAGTCCTCTTGAGGTCTTGCGAAGCGGCTCAGCCGCCCTGCTCTCGGCAGACCGGACGCCTTGCCCGGCCTGCATTCTCACCCCGCCCGGCCTTCGCCTCAGATGGCGAGGCCGCCCTCGTTGAATTTGTGGATGCGCGACCTTGTCCGGCGTCAGGTAGACAGTGTCGCCGGCACGCGCCGCGAAATCGCCGCCGCCGCGCGCCGTCACCATGCCGATGCCCTCGACGTCGATATGCAGGAAAGTGTCGGAGCCGAGATGCTCGGCGACGACGACCCTGCCCTTCCAGTCGCCGCTTTCCGTCGAAAGCAGCATATGTTCCGGACGCACGCCGATCGTATGCGCATTCGAGCGCGGCCGCATTCTTGCCGGTGATGAAGTTCATCTTCGGCGAGCCGATGAAGCCGGCGACGAAGAGATTGCGCGGGCTGCTGTAGAGCTCCAGCGGCGAGCCGACCTGCTCGATATTGCCGCGGTTCAGCACCACGATCTTGTCGGCCATGGTCATGGCCTCGACCTGGTCGTGGGTGACGTAAACCATCGTCGTCTTCAGCTGCTGGTGCAGCTCGCTGATTTCGATGCGCATGTTGACGCGCAGCGCCGCATCGAGGTTCGACAGCGGTTCGTCGAACAGGAAGGCCGAAGGCTGGCGCACAATTGCCCGGCCGATCGCGACGCGCTGCCGCTGACCGCCGGAAAGCTGGCGCGGCTTGCGCTCCAGATAGTCCGTCAGGTTCAAGACGCGTGCGGCGTCGCTCACCTTCTTGTCGATCTCGGCCTTGTCCATGCCCGCCATCTTCAACGGGAAGGCGATGTTGTTGCGCACGCTCATATGCGGATAAAGCGCATAGGACTGGAACACCATCGCAAGGCCGCGCTCGGACGGCGCCTTTTCGGTCGCGTCCTTGCCGTCGATGACGATCTTGCCGCCGGAAACATCCTCCAGCCCGGCGATCAGCCGCAGCAGCGTGGACTTGCCGCAGCCCGACGGGCCGACGAAGACGACGAACTCGCCGTCCTTGATTTCGAGATCGATCGAAGGGATGACCTTGGCGTCGCCGAAGACCTTCGAAACCTTCTGAAGGGTAATGCTGCCCATGTTTCTCTCCCTGTCGTCTTATTTCACCGCGCCGAAGGTCAGGCCGCGGACGAGTTGTTTCTGGCTGAACCAGCCGAGGATCAGGATCGGCGCGATCGCCATTGTCGATGCTGCCGAAAGCTTGGCGTAAAACAGACCTTCGGGGCTGGAATAGGAAGCGATGAACGCCGTCAGCGGCGCGGCTTTCGACGCGCTGAGGTTCAGCGTCCAGAACGCTTCGTTCCAGGCCAGGATGATGTTGAGCAGCAGCGTCGAGGCAATGCCGGGCACCGCCATCGGCGTCAGTACGTAGATGATTTCCTTGGCGAGCGACGCGCCGTCCATACGGGCGGCCTCGAGGATCTCGCCGGGAATTTCCTTGAAGTAGGTGTAGAGCATCCAGACGATGATCGGCAGGTTGATCAGCGTCAGCACGATCACCAGGCCGGTGCGGCTGTCGAGCAGGCCGGAATTGCGGAACATCAGGTAGATCGGGATCAGCGCGCCGACCGGCGGCATCATCTTCGTCGACAGCATCCACATCAGCACATCCTTGGTCCGCTTGGTCGGCGAGAATGCCATGGCCCAGGCGGCCGGGATCGCGATGATCAGACCGATCAGCGTCGACCCGAAGGAGATGATCACCGAGTTCATGAAGTGGCCGAGATAGTTCGAGCGGCTCTGCACTTCCGCGTAGTTCTCCGTCGTCCAGTGGAAGAACAGGAACTGCGGCGGCGAGGCGATGGCATCCGCTTCCGTCTTGAAGCTGGTCAGGAACGTCCAGAGGATCGGGAAGAAGATCAGGATGCCGAGCGTCCAGGCGATCGCCGTCATGATGAGCTTGCGTTGAGTGGTGACTTTTCTGGCCATCTCAAGCCTCCAGATTCTTGCCGACGAGGCGGACGAGGAAGATCGCGACGATATTGGCGAGGATGACCGCGACGATACCGCCCGCCGAAGCGCCGCCGATATCGAACTGCAGAAGCGCCTGCGCATAGACGAGATAGGTCAGGTTCGTGCTGTCTGCGTGCCCGGGCCGCCATTGGTGGTGACGAGGATTTCGGCGAAGACCGAAAGCAGGAAGATCGTCTGGATCAGGATCACCACGGTGATGGCGCGGGCCATGTGCGGCAGGATGATATAGATGAACTTCGAGATCGGCGCCTGCGCCATCCATTTCGGCGGCTTCCTTCTGCTCCTCGTCGAGCGACTGCAGCGCCGTCAGCATGATGAGGGTCGCGAAGGGCAGCCACTGCCAGGCGACGATCAGGATGATCGAGAACAGCGGCGCATTCGCCAGCCAGTCGATACGGCTGCAGGCCGAGCGCCTTGGCAAGATGCGCGAAGAGCCCGTTGACCGGGTTCATGAACATGTTCTTCCAGACGAGCGCCGCCACCGTCGGCATGACGAAGAAGGGCGCGATCACCAGGATGCGCACGATCCCCTGACCATAGATCGTCCTGGTCGAGCAGCAGCGCGAACAGCGATGCCGCCGACGACGGTGATCAACAAGCACGCCGAGCGACGAGCAGCAGCGTATTGACCAGCGCCGCGAAAGAAGGCGGGATCGGAAAGGAAGTAGCTGTAGTTCAGGAAACCGACGAAGCTCTCCATGCCCGGGCTGAGCAGGTTGTAGTTCAGCAGTCGAGAAGTAGATCGTCATCGCAAGCGGGACGATCATCCACGCGAAGAGGAGCACGACGGACGGCGCGATCATCAGGCGCGCTGCGGAGCGGGTGTGTAACGTTGCCATGGCAATGACCGATCCTGTCTCGAAGGGGCGAACGGCTGCAGGGCAGCTAAGCGAAAAAGAGGCCGCCGATGCAATTCGGGCAATCGGCGGCCCAGACGGGAGGAGATGTCAAACGTCCCGCCCTTCTCAGGAGGTTATCTATTTGATGTAACCGGCCTTGGTCATTTCGCGGGTCGTCAGCTGCTGTGCGCTCTGCAGGGCCTGGTCGACCGAGATCTGCCCGGCAAGAGCTGCGGAGAACTGCTGGCCGACGGCCGTGCCGATGCCCTGGAATTCCGGGATCGCCACGAACTGGACGCCGACATAAGGAACCGGCTTGACGGTCGGCTTGGTCGGGTCAGCCGCAGTTGATGGAGTCGAGCGTCATCTTCGCGAAAGGCGCAGCCTTCTGATACTCGGCGTTCTCATAGAGCGAAGTACGGGTGCCGGGAGGTGCGTTCAGCCAGCCGTCCTTCTCGGCGACGAGGTTGGTGTAATCCTTGCTCGTTGCCCAGGCGACGAACTTCTCGGCGGCTTCGACCTTCTGCGAGCCTGCCGGGATGGCGAGGTTCCAGGCCCAGAGCCAGTTGCCGCGCTTGCCGAGGCCCTTGTCCGGAGCCAGAGCGAAGCCGACCTTGTCGGCCACGGTGGATTCCTTCGGGTTGCTGACGAAGGAGGCAGCAACGGTCGCGTCGATCCACATGCCGCACTTGCCGGTCTGGAAGAGCGCCAGGTTTTCGTTGAAGCCGTTCGAGGAAGCACCCGGAGGGCCGGCTTCCTTCATCAGGTTGACGTAGAAGTTCAGCGTGTCCTTCCACTCCGGCTGATCGAACTGCGGCTTCCAGTTCTCATCGAACCAGCGGGCGCCGAAGGAGTTCGACATGGCCGTCAGGAAGGCCATGTTCTCGCCCCAGCCGGCCTTGCCGCGAAGGCAGATGCCGTAGATTTCCTTGTCCTTGTCGGTGATCTTCTTCGCAGCGTCCGCGATGAAGTCCCAGGTCGGAGCGTCGGGCATCTTCAGGCCGGCAGCGTCGAACAGGTCCTTGCGGTACATGACCATCGAGCTTTCGCCGTAGAACGGCGCTGCATAGAGCTTGCCGTCCGCGGTCAGGCCGCTGCGGATCGCCGGCAGCAGGTCGTCGACGTCGTAGTTGGAGCCGAGATTGTCGAGCGGCAGCAGCCAGCCCTGCTTTGCCCAGATCGGAACTTCGTAGGTGCCAATCGTCAGAACGTCGTACTGGCCGCCCTTGGTCGCGATGTCGGTCGTGACCTTCTGGCGCAGAACGTTCTCTTCGAGGGTCACCCATTCAAGGTCGATGTCGGGATTCTTCTTCTTGAAATCATCCGTCAGCTTCTGCATCCGGATCATGTCGCCGTTGTTGACGGTCGCAATCGTCAGCGTTTCGGCCGAAGCCATGCCCGCAAACGCCAATGCTGAGCAGGCGCCCAGCAGGAAAGTTTTCAATGTCATATCTTCCTCCCAGAAGATGAGGGTGAGCATTCGCTTTGCTCATGGGCAATTACTCATCAACAGGCGCGAAAATGTCAATCGACAATCGTTGCTGCGATCGCGAAAAACACGCTCATACACATTGATTTTAAATGAGAATAATTTTTGCTCAGGTACTGAGCAAAAATTCGGCGACCTCTTCGTCGGCGATCAAAGCATTGATCTGACGCCCAACGACTGCTGCTCTTATCGCCTGGAATTTCCGCTTGCCCTTGGCGAGGCCGATGACTGTCGACGTCTCGCGCGACGGTATGGATGCAGACGCGACACGTTCGTTGATCGGGTTGATCAAGCAGTCTGCCGTTCCCGTCGAAAATCCAGCCGCAAATCTCGCCGACGGCTCCTTCGCGCATCAGCTCCATCATCTCGTCCTTGCCCAGGAATCCATCGACGCAGAGCGGACCGTCTATGCCGAGTTCGCCGATACCGACGAAGGTCACATCCGCCTGGGCGCTGATCTCAAGCGTAGAGCGCACCAGCTGCTGGCCGTGGAGCAATTCGCGCTCCTCGGCCGAGGACGCGAGCACCGGCAGCGGCATCGGAAAATGCCGCGCCTTCACCGCATCCGCCATGCTGAAGATGACGTTGTAATAGGCGGCCGAGCCGTCCGGCGTGATATTGCCCGTCAGCGATACGATGCGATGGTTGGGGCATTCGATCGATCGGCAGCTGGTCGACGGCGGCCTTCAGCGTGCGGCCAGTCCCGATGGCGAGCACGATCGGATCCGGCCGCTTAAGCCAGCGCTCGATCTCGGCTGCCGCCGCTTCCGCGATGCCGATCGTGGTCGACGAAGCCCCCGGATCACTCGGCACGATCTCCACATGCTTGAGGTCGAATTTCTCGCGCAGCTGGTGGCCGAGCTCCAGACAGGCGGCGATCGGATGATCGAGCCGCACCTTGATGAGCCTTTCGGCGACGGCAAGCGACACCAAGCGCTGCGCAGACTGCCGCGAGATCCCCATGGCAGAGGCGATCTCATCCTGCGTACGGCCAGCTACATAGTAAAGCCAGCCAGCGCGCGCTGCGTCGTCCAGCCGTCCGGGCGTCTCTGTTCGTTTTGCCATTGAGTTCTACCGCACAAAAGTGATCCGGCTTTATGCCGGACAAGTAGTTCGTTTGAGTCTGTGTCGCGCAGATCAGAACAAAATTGAGCAAATGTCGAGTGCGTCGAGAAAATGCCACGCTCGTTTGCGCGAAAATTTCTCAGGCAAACCAGTTTGTGATGAAGAAGATACCTGCCTTGATAAGGCCGTAGGTCACGCCGCTGACGATGATCAACGAAATGACGGCCGTTGTCATCCCGAACAGCGAGAAGAGACCGTCCCTTCCCAATATAGCAAAGGCAAACAGGCAGATGGCAAAGGCCGGCAGGATATTGCCGAGCGGGATCGGCAAGCGTGAGCACGATCGCAAGCAGAAGACAGAGAAAGCCTGCGAGATATTCGGCCGGCGGCTCCACGAGAAACGAAAGCCGTGGTTTCAGCATTCGCTCGGCAAAGACAAGCCAGCGATAGATGCGCGAAACGATGGCCTCGAAATCCTCGCGCCGCATCGAACGTCGGGCAATCACCCTCGGCAGCCATGGCCTCAGCCCGAATGTCAGCTGCGCGGCGAGGAAGAGCAGCGGAGCGCCAAGGATTGCCGACGTTCCTGGCGGCGTAGGGACAAGGTTCGGCAGTGCGAGGATCAGAATGAGCGCGCCAGTCGCGCGGTCGCCCATCACCTCGAAGAAATCGCCGATCGAAATGCGCTCGCGGCTTTTGTCGCCCGCAAGCTGCCGCAGGATGGCCGAAAGCCGCGGCGCGCCACGTCGCGGTTTCCTGGCAAAACGCCTGCGAAATGTCCTTATTCTTTCGATTGTCATAGTGCCCCGGCTTGCCGAGTTCTGACACGTATCATCCGAGTTTGAATCCTTTCTTATCGAATACGCCGCCACCATGGCCGTGGCAACTCCTGATCGCGGCCATCGCAATAACATTTTTGGCCGCCATGCCTCGCTTGACCCTCGACTGTAGGCGGCGCTAGAGCTTTTGCCAGGAGAAACTGCGTGCGAATTCTGCTGATTGAAGACGACTGGATGATCGGAGAAGCGGTGCGCGATCACGTTGGCGCGTCCGGACACGCGATCGACTGGATGCGAAAGATCGGCGACGCTGAGATTCGCGAAGGGCTCCGTCGACTACGGTCTCATCCTGCTCGATCTCCAGCTTCCGGACGGGACAGGCATCGACTTCCTGAAACGGCTGCGCGCCCAGGACACGACGATACCTGTGATTATCCTCACCGCGCGCGACCAGATCTCCGACCGCATCGAAGGACTGAACGCCGGCGCGGACGACTATCTCGTCAAACCGTTCGATCTCGGAGAATTGGAGGCGCGCATCATGGCCGTTGCCCGCCGCTACAGCGCCAATCCGCTGCCGGTCATCCGCATTGCCGATATCGAGATCGACCGGCCGCAACACAAGCTTGCCGTCGCCGGCGAAATGGTCGTGCTGACGAGCCGCGAATGGGCCGTTCTCGATCTTCTCACCGCCCGCCCCGGCGCAATCGTGCCGAAGGACCGGATCGAGGAAGCGCTCTATGCCTTCGGCTCCGAGATCGAAAGCAATACGGTCGAAGTCTACGTCAGCCGGTTGCGCAAGAAGATCGGCCGGGACAGGATCAAGACCGCCCGCGGCATCGGCTACACTCTGGCGGAAGCATGAAGCGCGAACCGAGCATCGTCGGTCCGCTCATTCTGGCGCTCACCGGCGTCATGGTCGTCTTCTGGCTCGTCGCGATCGGGCTCGGCATTCACGTAATCAGGGGCGAGGTCGACGAGCTTTTCGACAGCGCCCAGCAGGAGGCAACCGAGCGCCTTCTGGCCCTTATTGTCGATGACCTGAATCAGCGCGGCGCGACAGATCCTCCCAGTGACTTAACCCTGAATACCGCCACCAGCCGCGAATATCTGACCTATCAGGTGCGCGACAGGAACGGCAATGTCGTTTTCCGTTCCCACGACGCTTCGCCGAGGCCGTTCGATGCACCGCTCGCGCGCGGCTTTCACGATAACGATCGCCAGCGGATCTATACCGAAGCGACTGCCGACGGCACGCTTTTCATGCAGGTCGCGGACCGTCTCGCCAATCGTCGCGAGGCGATACGCGAAAGCGCCGTCACGCTGCTGCTCCCGCTGATCGTGCTGATCCCGGCGAGTATTTTCGCCATCTGGTTCATCGTGGGGCGGGCATTGAAGCCGATCGAAATACTGCGCCGGGAGATCGCCACCAAGGACAGCGGCAATATGGCGGCGGTTGATGGAGGCAAGTTGCCGAAGGAAATCAAACCGATTGCTCGTTCGGTCAACCTGCTTCTCGGACGCCTCCGGTCTGCGCTCGAAGCGGAGCGGGAATTTACCGCCAACAGCGCTCATGAACTCCGCACGCCGATCGCCGGTGCGCTGGCGCAGGTCCAGCGCCTGGCCGAAGAACTGCCGGGCGGCGCCGCCAGGACGCGCGCGCGGCAGATCGAAAACTCGCTCGTCAATCTCGGCCGCCTGGCCGAAAAGCTGCTGCAGCTTTCGCGAGCCGAAGCAGGCATCGGCGCAAGCGACACTGTCACGGACCTTCGCCAGGTGCTCGAAATGATCGTTAGCGACTACCAGCGCGACAGCCGCACCAACGGGCGGCTCAGCTATATGGCGGACGAAGGCGCAACGCTTCTCCGCAATGCCGACATGGATGCTTTCGGCATCGTGATGCGCAACCTCATCGAAAACGCGCTTCTTCACGGCGATCAGAACCTGCCCGTCAGGATCAGCCTCGATGAGGTCGGGACAATCCGGGTGGTCAACGGCGGCGCTGCAATCGAGGAGACTGATCTTGCCGCCCTCAAGAAGCGCTTCCGGCGCGGAGCAACCAGCGCATTGGGATCAGGCCTTGGCCTTGCGATCTGCGACCGCATCGTTATCCAGATGGGCGGCACGCTGGAACTTTTCTCGCCGGCAAGCGGCGAGGTGTCCGGCTTCGAGGCGCGGGTGAACTTGCCGGCATAAGGCTTGCAAATCCGCGCCAAGGGTGCGAGCACACGCGGAAGCTTGGAGGCGACAGACAGCATGATCATTTCATTCGACATCGGCGGTTCGGCCATCAAAGGCGCCATTGCCCGCTCGGAAACAGACATCGTTCCGCTTGGCCGCCGCGCGACACCGAAGGATGATTTCGCCGCGTTCATCGAGACGATCCGCAGCTTCATCAACGAGACGGGCGAAACGCCCTTGCGCCTTGCCTTCTCGATTGCCGGCGTCGTCGATCCCGATACGCAGCGGCTGACCTGCGCCAACATTCCCTGCATTCACGGCCGCAACCTTGCCGCCGATCTGGAGGCCGAACTCGGCCTTCCGGTGCTGATCGCCAACGACGCCGATTGCTTTGCCATGGCCGAGGCCGAACTCGGCGCAGGCCGCGGCCACCGTATCGTGTTCGGCGCAATCCTTGGCACCGGCGTCGGCGGCGGCCTTGTTTCGGACGGCCGGCTCGTCAACGCATCGGGCGGCTTTGCCGGCGAGTGGGGCCATGGGCCGATCGTCGCCTGCGAGGCCGGCAATCCTCCCGTGAAAATCCCGGCCTATCCCTGCGGCTGCGGCCAGAAGGGCTGCGTCGATACCGTCGGCGGCGCACGCGGCCTCGAGCGGCTTCACAAGACGCTGCACGATCTCGAATTCTCCAGCGAGGAAATCATCGCGCAATGGCAACGGGGTGAAGAACAGGCGACACGCACGATCGACGTCTATGTCGACCTCGTCGCCTCGCCTCTGGCGCTCGACCATCAACATCACCGGCGCAACCATCGTTCCGGTCGGCGGCGGGCTGTCGAATGTCGAGCCGCTCCTTGCCGAACTCGACAAGGCCGTGAGACGCCGCATCCTGCGCAAGTTTGACCGCCCGCTGGTCGTGCGCAGTGAATGCCGCATCGAACCGGGGCTGATCGGCGCGGCAATGCTGGGCCTGAAGGCCCCTAGAGCTTCGGCCACATCCTGACGATCGCAGCAAAGCGCTGCCAGTCCTTCCGCAGCGTAGGCGTCCAGGCTGCCTCCGCAATCGCAGGCAGCCGCGGGAAGACCAGCCGGTTGAAATAGGCGCGGGAGACGAAATTCTCGCCCCAGATGCAGGCCTGAATGCCCCGCATCCGGTCCCTGAGTTCCTCCGGCAATTCGCCTTCTGCCTCATAAGCGATAGGTCTTTTCCGGCGGCGTAAAGCCGGCCCAGCTTGCGCCGGGCTCGCCCCATGCTTCCGACTGCGCCATGTCGAGATAATAGGCCTGCCCCGGCGTCATCACGATATCATAGCCCTCGCGCGCCAGTTCGATGCCGACGTCTGCCTTTTCCCAGGCCATCAGCAGCGTGCCCTCGCGATCGACGCCGCCGCCATGCGAAACCTCGTTCCAGCCGGCAAGCTTCTTGCCGCGTTCCGAAAGCATGGCCTTGATCCGCCGCATGAAATAGGACTGCAGCTCGGCCGTGCCGGCAAGCTTCTCCCGCTCCATCAGCGCCTTGCAGAGCGGCGAGGCAAGCCAGGAACCATGCGCCACCTCGTCACCGCCGATGTGGATATAATCGGACGGAAAGAGCGCCACCATCTCGTCGAACACCTTGCCGAGGAATTCGTAGGTGAATTCGATCGCCGGATTCAGTGCGTTGTTGGGGTAGCCCTGCACCGAGCGGTAGCTGTCCGGCGCCTCCTGCCCGTCGACAAGCTGCGGCAGGGAGAAGAGGGCCGCTGTGCTGTGCCCGGGAATATCGATCTCCGGCACCACCTCGATATGAAGCGCGCCGGCATGGGCGACGATCCGGCGGACGTCGTCCTGCGTGTAATATCCCGAACGCGGTTTCAGCGCCGTCGCCGAGCTGCGGCACCAGAACTTCGTCCGGTCCCGCGTCTTGCACCGATCTCGGTCAACTGCGGATAGGCCTTGATCTCCAGCCGCCAGGCTTCGTCATCGGTCAGATGCCAGTGGAAGATGTTGAGCTTGTTCCAGGCAAGAATATCGATCAGCCGCTCGATGTCCGCGACCGGATAGAACTGACGGGAGACATCGAGATGGCAGCCGCGCCAGTCATAGCGCGGCTGGTCGTGCAATATCGCCGAAGACCGGAAACTGGAAGGTTTCCGCATCATTGCGCGCCCCATGCAGCAGTTGCGCAAGGCTGATGAGCCCATAGAACCGCCCGACAGCATCGTCGCTGGCCAGAACGATCTCCTCGGCCGTGAAGCACAGCTCATAGGCCGCGGCGGCATGATCGAGGATTCCGCGTTGAACCGGATCGGCCGGCCGCCCTGAACCGGCTGCAGCGTGAAAGGCACGTTGTCTGTCGGGAAGAGCCGCTGATAGAGGGCGAGCACCTTTGCCACGGCCTTGATCGTCGTCAGCGCTCGAGCCAGCCGCCGGATAAAGCGCGACGGGCGGCACCTCATCCGGCCGCAACGACGAGAACAGCGGCCAGGGCAGCAGCGAATAAGGCTCGGCTCACCTCGCCCTTCGGCAGAAGCTCCGGCAGCCCGCCGCGCTCGGCGCCATCCAGCATCAGATCGCCGAAGCTGACGGGCAGATGCCGGCCATCGGCAAGTGTAAGATAGGCGGACTTGACTACCGCCGTCACGTGCTTTGGCGCGTGAGCTAGCCCTTCGACCACAAACTGCCAGCTTCCTCCGGGCGCAATGCTCAGCCCTTCGGGCGGCAGGAATTCATGGAAATTCGCCACCCGCCGCTTCAGCGTTGCCCCTTGGCAGACATGCTTGTCGGCAACCCGCGTCAGCGAGGTATAGACCAGCGAGAAGCCGGAAAGCGTCTCGCCGGAGAGATTGAAAAGCGCGAAGGTGAAGCGCCCGAAGGAGCCCTCCGTCGGGCTCCAGCTTGCTTCGAGACGATAATCGGCAGTCATCTTTCCTCCCTGAGTTCACGTGCTGAAATACATACCCCGGATTGCCGCCGGAAGTCTCCCTGCCGATTGACTTTTCGGCCTCAGCGGCGCCACATCCCGCGGTTCCAACGAGACGTGATTTGCCATGAGAGACCCTTTCAAGAACCCCTTCCCCGCCTCCGACGAAGCCAGGCACTCGATCTGGGAAATGGTGGTGCACCGCGATATCGACGCTTTCCTCGCCGCCGACTGGAGCAAGGTGGATGATGATTTCATCGAGGAAGGCTTCATCGGCATCGACGGCCGCAGGGAGGCGAACCCGGATCGTTGGCGCCTCAGCTTCCCGACGCTTGCCGCCTATCGCGACGAGTGGCTGCGTCAGGCGCAGGATTTCAAGAGCCAGACATTTGCGGAAGACCCGCGAACCGCGATCTTCACCACAACGACCCTGGAAGACATCGAGATCAACGGCGACACGGCGTTGTGCGCAAGAAATTCGACGGCGGCATCCTGCGCGCCGACGGCGAGCGCGAACGCATGCTCTGGCAGACGCTATACTACTGCCGCAAGCATGACGGCCGGTGGAAGATCGCCGGCTTCACCGACGATGAAAACGGCGCGGTTTGCACCGCGCCATTTTCACTCGGCTGCCAACGCCGGCGGATGATGCACATCCGCCTCTTCCTGGTTGGCGTTGGCATATTCGCGCTCCGCATGCTTCGCCTTCGGCTCGCGGCCGAAGAACAGCGCGTAGCCGGCGGGCAGCACGAGAATGGTCAGCACGGTCGCGACCAGAATGCCGCCCATCATGGCGTAGGCGAGCGGACCCCAGAAGACGCCGCGCGAGATCGGGATCAGCGCCAGCACCGCGGTCATCGCCGTCAGCATGATCGGCCGGAAACGGCGCACGGCCGCGCCGACGATCGCCTCCTGCCGGTGCATGCCCGCCTTGATATCCTGGTCGATCTGGTCGACGAGGATGATCGAGTTGCGCATGATGATGCCGAGCAGCGCGATGACGCCGAGGATCGCCACGAAGCCGAAGGGCGCGCCGCTGATCAGCAGTGCCGCGGCCGCACCGATGATGCCGAGCGGACCGGTGGCGAGCACCAGCATCGCCTTGCCGAAATGCTGCAGCTGGATCATCAGCAGCACGACGATGACGGCGAGCATGATCGGCGCCTTGGCGGCGATCGAGGCCTGGCTTTCGGCCGCATCCTCGGCGCCGCCCTGGATCTCGACCTTGTAGCCGGCCGGCAGGCTGTCGCGCAGGTCCTTCATGTCGGCATACATCTTCATCGCCACGTCGTTCGGCTGCACGCCGTCCGGCAGCGTCGCGCGCACGGTGATCGTCGGCAGGCGGTCGCGCCGCCATTCGATGCCCTGCTCCAGGACCGGCACGACCTTGGCGACCTGCGAGACCGGCACGAAGCCGCCGAAATCCGTCGGGACATAGACCGAGTTGACGGCCGACAGCAGCGAACGGTTCGCCTCCGGCTCGCGGGCGACGATCGAAACCGTCTCCTCGCCATCGCGGAAATCGTCGAGCGGCGCGCCGGACATGGCGGTCTGCAGCATCTGGCGGACGCGCTGCGAGGTGACGCCGAGCGCCCGGGCACGATCCTGGTCGATCACCAGCTTCATCGCCGGCACCGGCTCCAGCCAGTCGTCATGGATGGCGCCGAGCAGCGGGTTCTGCGTGGAAACTTCGCCTTCACCTGATCGGCGATCCGGCGGACCTCCGCGCGGTCCGGCCCCATGACGCGCATCTGCACCGGCCAGCCGGTCGGCGGGCCGAGGAACAGGCGATCGACCTTGCCGCGGATCGACGGGAAATCCTCGGCAAGGATCGTGCGCAGCTTGACGATCAGCCGCTCGCGGGCCGGCTCGTCATTGGCCATGACGAGAAGCTGGGCGAAGTTCGGATTGCGCAGCTGCTGGTCGAGCGGCAGGAAGAAGCGCGGCGCGCCCTCGCCGATATAGGTGGCGATGAACTTCTTGTCCGGGTCGTCCATCATCTTGGCTTCGAGCGCCTTGGCCTGCGTCTCGACTTCCTTGATGCTGGTGCCTTCCGGCAGCCAGAGATCGACGAGGATTTCCGGCCGCGAGGACTGCGGGAAGAAGTTCTGCGGAATGAACTGGAAGCTCCAGAGGCTGGTGACGAAGGTGCCGAGCGTCAGCGCAGCACGATGACGCGATGGCGCACCGCCCAGCCGACCGTGCCGCGCAGGCCGCGGTAGAAGCGCGTGTCGAAGACGTCGTGATGCTCGCCGGCATGATGGCGCTGCTTGAGGATCATGTAGCCGAGCCACGGCGTGAAATAGACCGCGACGAACCAGGAGACGACCAGCGCGATGCCGACGACGTAGAACAGCGAGCGCACATATTCGCCGGCCGTCGATGCCGCGAAGCCGACCGGGATGAAGCCGGCCGTGGTGATCAGCGTGCCGGTCAGCATCGGGAAGGCGGTCGAGGAATAGGCGAAGCTCGCCGCCTCGATCTTGACCAGCCCCTCCTCCAGCTTTCGCTCCATCATCTCGACGACGATCATCGCGTCGTCGACCAGCAGGCCGAGCGCGATGATCAGCGCGCCGAGCGAGATGCGCTGCAGGTCGATGCCGAGCTCGTACATGATGGCGAAGGTGGCGGCCAGCACCAGCGGAATGGCGATGGCGATGACGAGGCCCGAGCGCCAGCCGATCGACAGGAACGAGACGACCAGCACGATCACCAGCGCTTCGCCGAGCGCATGCATGAACTCGCTGACGGCATCCGTCACGACCTCGGGCTGGTTGGAGATCTGGTCGACCGCAACGCCATAGGGCAGCGCCTCCTCGAAGCGCTTGTAGGTCGCCTCGACATCCTTGCCGACATCGGTGACCTTGAAGCCCTTGGCCATGACGACGCCGACCTGGACGCTGTCATGGCCGTTGAAGCGGTACTTGCGCTGATAGGGATCTTCGAGCCCGGACGTCACGGTGGCGATATCGCCGAGCCGCGTCACCTGGTCGCCGGCGCGCAGGCGCAGCTCGCGGATATCCGTCGACCTTGTGCACGTCGCCTTCGACGGAAATGCGCACCGAACGCAGGCCGGTATCGACGGAGCCCGCCGGATCGACATTGTTCTGGCCCTTGATGGCATTCTGCAGATCGATGAGCGTCAGGCCGCGCTCGGCGAGCGCCTTGGAGGAGACGTCGATATAGATCTTCTCCGGCTGGTCGCCGATGATGACGGCCTTCTCGACGCCCGGCGTCGTCAGCAGCATGTCGCGCGCCTGGATCGCGAATTTCTTCAGCTCCGGATAGGAGTAGCCGTCGCCGCTGATCGAATGCAGCGTGATGAAGGTATCGCCGAACTCGTCGTTGAAATAGGGGCCGAGCAGGCCCTGCGGCAGCTCGCTGGAGATATCGCCGACCTTCTTGCGCACCTGGTAGAAGGCGTCGGCCACCTCGGCGGCATTCGTGTCGCCCTTGACCTGCACGGTGATGATGGCGCTGCCGGCGCGCGTATAGGACCGGACGAAGTCGAGATGCGGCGTTTCCTGCAGCTTGCGCTCGATCTTGTTGACGACCTGGTCTTCCATCTCCTGGATCGAGGCGCCCGGCCAGATCGCCTGCACGACCATGACGCGGAAGGTGAAATCCGGATCTTCCTTCTGGCCCATGCGCATCAGGCCGAGCACGCCGGTGATGATGATCAGGCCGAACAGGAAGCGCGCGATGCTCGGATGGCCGATCGCCCAGCGCGACAGGTTGAAGGGCTGCTTTTCGGTGGTGGTGGTCGTCCATGGTCCGTGTTCCCTCTCCTGGAGCAGCGATCAGCGGACGGTGCTGGTCCGTGGCTCGGCCGAGGCCGACTGCTGATCCGGCAGCTTCACCTTCAGATTCTCGGTCATGAACTGCGTGCCGGCGGCAACGACGAGATCGCCGGGCTTCAGGCCCTCGGTGACGCTGCACGCCGTCGCCGGTGAAATCGGCGACCTTGACCGGCGCGGGCATGCACGGTCTCCGCGCCGCGATCGACGGTCCAGACGATCTGCTTGCCGTCCTTCTCGGCAAGCGCGCTCGAGCGGGATCGAGACATCGGCTGTTGGCGTTCGCTGACGATCGGCCTCGATCGTCGCCGTCATGCCGAGCAGCACGCGCGGATCGTTCGGCAGGCTGACGCGGACGGCGAAGGTGCGCGACTGCGGATCGGCGCTGCCGGCGACTTCGCGCACCTTGCCGTCGAGCACCAGCTTGTCGTCGGACCAGAAGCTCGCCTTGACGATCTTGCCCGGCTTGAACTCGGCAATATCGTTTTCCGGCACCGCGATCTGCACTTCCTTCTCGCCATCGACGGCGACGGTGACGACCGGCGTACCGGAGCCGACGACCTGGCCGACATCGGCATTGATGGCGGTGACGATGCCGTTCTGGTCGGACTTCAGATCGGTGTAGCTCACCTGGTTCTTCGCCTGATCGAGCGACGAGACGCGCGGCATCGCGCGTCGAGACGGCCTGGTCGTAGCTGAGCGTCGCCTGTTCGAGCTGCGATTTCGGCGCGACGTTCTTGGCGAAGAGCTGCTCGGCGCGCTTGTTGACGAGATCGGCGGTCTCGACCGCCCTTTTCGGCGGCAGCGAGATTGGCTTCCGCGGTCTTGACGGCAAGCTCGTAGTCGGTGGGATCGATGCGGGCGAGCACGTCGCCGGCTTCACCCGGTCGCCGATATCGACGAGCCGCTCGGTGATCTTGCCGTGCGACGCGGAAGCCGAGATTCATCTCGGTGCGGGCCTTCACCGAGCCGGAATAGTCGAGCGTGCGCGTGTCGCCGGCCTTGGCGATCTCGACGACCTTGACCGGGCGGATGATTTCCTTCGTCTCGGCCTTTTCTCCTCGCGAGCAGCCGGCAAGCGCCGAGGCCGATGCGCCGACGAGCGCGAGGCTGACGACGGACGGCATGCGTTGCTGATGGTCTTGAGCGAAAACATCTTTCGCACTCCTGATCGTTTCGAGTGATTTCTGACGGCCTCAGCGGTCAGCGTTATTTCAAGGCCCTGATCGCAAATTCGATCAGTTCGTCGGGCGTTGCCCGGTTGGTCTTGGCAAGACACTGCGCCACCATCTGCGGATGGCACAGATTGACGGTCGCCGCGCCGAAGCAGCGCGAGCGGCGATTCCGGATCCTGCTCGGCGAACTCGCCGGCGGCGATGCCTTCGCGGATCACCTCGGCGATCAGGTCGTGGATGCGGTCGATATGCTTTTCGATGACATGCCAGTCGCGCTCGATGGCGACGATGACCATCTCGTGCACCTTCTCCTCGTCGAGCATGGTGTCGAGCGTCATCTGGTACTGGCGCATGCACATACCGCCGCAGCCGCTCCGCGGCGCTGATCGGCAGGCGGCGAGATGTCGTAGGCCTGCTTGTAGCTGGCGGCCGAGCATGCGGCCGCAGATCGCCTGGTGGATTTCGACCTTCGAGGCGAAGAAACGATAGATATTGGCCGGCGACATGCCGAGATCGCGCGCGATGTCGGCAACCGTTGGTCTTGCTGTAGCCATAGTGACGGAACAGCCGCTCGGCCGCATCGAGAATGCGCGTCACATTCTCCTGGCGGGTTCTCTCCAGAGTGCTGTCTGCGATGTCATCCATACGTTTTCAGAAGCTCTGACTTAC
The DNA here is from genome assembly GCA_963838565.1 of uncultured Alphaproteobacteria bacterium. Classification (GTDB taxonomy): domain Bacteria; phylum Pseudomonadota; class Alphaproteobacteria; order Rhizobiales; family Rhizobiaceae; genus Rhizobium. The sequence goes on along the minus strand of CAWIRO010000002.1, from coordinate 32,931 downwards.
GACTGACGATTTTTGATTTTCGTCAGTCGTAAAACATCATACTTCACTTGTCAATATTTTTCGGACAACTAAAAATGCCGCGGCCTGTGGCACGCGGCATTTTAAAGCCAGTAAATTGCGGAAATCAGCCCAGTTTGACGTCGAGTGTGATCGGCACGGCGGCAAGTGCCTTGGAGACCGGGCATCCGGCCTTCGCCTTATCGGCGAGCTCAGTGAATTTCTCCTGATCGGCGCCGGGAACATTGCCCGTCAGCGAAAGATGGATCGCGGTGATCGCAAAGCCGTTTTCGACGCTCTCGAGCGTCACCTTTGCGGTGGTTTCCATGCTTTCGGCAGTAAGCCCTGCCTCGCTGAGGATCAACGACAGCGCCATTGTGAAGCAGCCGGCATGGGCTGCGCCGATCAGTTCTTCCGGATTGGTGCCCTGAATGCCTTCAAAGCGGCTTGCAAAGCCATAGGGATATTCCTTCAGAGCGCCGCTCTGTGTCGATATCCGCCCCTTGCCATCCTTGAGGCCGCCGGACCACTGGGCCGAACCTGTACGATTGATCTGCATGCCGTCCTCCTGTTTCGATCTTAGGAAACGACCCCATGCCGCTTCCTGCCACAAGAAGGCTGAAGCCTCCCCGAGCGCAATATATGGCTCTATCTTCGGAAGACGACGGTTGCGCGAAAATCTCAGCTGAGCCGCAGGATATCTGTTCCGATCGCTATCCCGCAGGCTCACCAGAAGGCCGTCGAGACGATCGCCACCATCCGCGAGGCAATCGGCCCGCATATCGGCTTCGGCGTCGATTTCCACGGCCGCGTGCACAAGCCGATGGCAAACGTTCTGGCCAAGGAACTCGAGCCCTACAAGCTGATGTTCATCGAAGAGCCGGTGCTCTCGGAAAGGCGATGGCCGAAGCCTATGACGTGGCGATTGCACCGCATTGCCCGCTCGGGCCGATCGCGCTTGCCGCCTGCCTGCAGGTCGATGCGGTTTCCTACAATGCCTTCATCCAGGAACAGAGCCTCGGCATCCACTACAACCAGGGCAACGATATCCTCGACTACATCTCCAACAAGGAAGTCTTCCAATATGCTGACGGCTTCGTCAGCATTCCGCAGGGGCCGGGCCTCGGCGTCGAGGTCGACGAGGCCTATGTCATCGAACGCGCCAAGGAAGGCCACCGCTGGCGCAACCCGATCTGGCGCCATGCCGACGGCAGCTTCGCAGAGTGGTAAAACCAGTAAGGGGCCGCGTCGAGCGGCCCTTTTTCTTGGGGGTGTAGGACGTAACGCGCGCTATCCGTCATAGTGAAAGCTCACAGGAGGAGATTTCAAATGACCAGAGCAATTGCAGTGCTCGTCGCCCGCATCATCTTCAGCTTCGTCTTCTTCATGGCCGCCGGCTTCAAGTTTGCCGACATGGGCGCAACCGCAACCTACATCGCCTCCGCCGGCTTTCCGATGGCAGGCTTCCTCGCCTGGGTCGCAGCCTTCTTCGAGCTGGCTCTTGGCGCTCGCCCTGATAACCGGCGCCTTCTTCACGGAAGCGAGCCTGCTTGCTGCCGTCTATGTCATCTTCCTGGCGTTCGCCTTTCATGGCCCGTCGCGCTGGGCGGACAATCAGGCGGAATTCGGCTTCTTCATCGACCACTTCACCTTCTTCGCCGGGCTGCTGTTTGCCGCCGTGCACGGACCGGAAAAATGGGCAATCTATCGCAATCTGGTGAGGCTTTAGAACTGCTGGCCAGCCTGCTTCGCTATCGTTCCACGCCGGAACCAAGCGCCCCGTTCGAACGCGGCCCGAACATTCTGTCTGAAGTCAGTAGAGACCCGGTATCAACCGCCACGTTCGCCGGCGATAGGCGGCATATTCTTCGCCGAATTGCGATTCCAGAAGCGCTTCCTCTGCTCGAATGCGCGCAATCAGCGGCACGAGCATCAATGCTGTAAGACAAATTCCGATAACCGATCGAAACGCCAGAGCCCAACCGAGCGTGCTGATCAGCAGGCCGAGATAGCTGGGGTGACGGATAATGCGGAATACCCCATCGGTCACCAGCTTGTGGTCGGGCTGAATGGCGACGAGACCGCTGAACCGTCGTCCGAGCGTGAACACCGGCCAAAGCCGCAACGCGCCGCCGCCGGCAAAGAGGACAACACCGATCCAGCGGATGACATTGCCGTCGATCGTCCAGACATCGATCCGGTCCATGTAAGCCGGCAGATAACCGATCAACACGCCGATCGCCGCGAAGGCCGCGAGCACCCAGCGGTTCGAGCGGTCCTCCCTTACGCCGGCGCTGAGGTTCCCGCTGCTGAAAAGTGCGGCGATGGTCAGCGCGAAAACGACGACGGTCAGCGCGACCAGCGGCGGATGGGAAAAGAATGCCGCAAAGCCACCCCAGCCAAGAATGGCGAGCGCGAGAAAGGCGCAGCTCCCGACGATTGCCGTCAGCATCAACGTGAACGCCGGCCTCATGATTGCGACCTCATCATTCCCTTCGTCGAAGGGCAAGCAACTCGTTCTGCACGACCGCCAAGACCTGCTGCGGAGGAAATCTGTCCCCTCGCGACCGCAAAATCAACGGCCGGCACCGCCGATTGTTCCCGCCGGAACCAAGCGCCCGTTCGAGCATTGCCCTAGCGCGAACGGAACGAGGATTGGCAAATGGAACTTCAGGGAAAGATTGCATTGGTCACCGGCGCCGGTTCCGGCATCGGAAAGGCGACTGCGCTCAAGCTCGCCGCAGAAGGCGCCAAGGTCGGCGTTTTGAGCCGCACCGGCAGCGAGGTCGAGGAGACCTGCGCCGAAATCCATTCCGCAGGCGGCGAGTCGATCGCCCTGACTGCCGACACCAGCGATGAAGCCCAGATGCGGGACGCGATCGAACAAGCTCGTCGACAAATTCGGCCGCATCGACATCGTCGTCGCCAATGCCGGCATCAACGGTGTTTGGGCGCCGATCGACGACCTGAAGCCGGAAGAGTGGGACAAGACCATCGAGGTCAACCTGCGGGGAACTTACCTTACGCTCCATCTTACCGTCCCGCATATGAAGTCGAATGGCGGCGGCTCGATCGTCGTCGTCTCCTCGATCAATGGCACACGTACCTTCACGACGCCGGGCGCAACAGCCTATACGGTCACCAAGGCCGGTCAGGTCGCCATGGTGCAGCAGCTTGCGCTGGAACTCGGCAAACATGGGATCCGCGTCAATGCCGTCTGCCCGGGCGCCATCGACACCAATATCAATGAGAACACCAGGAGCCGCCGCCGAGAGGAGACGGAAATCCCGGTCGTCTGGCCCGAAGGCGAAATTCCGATCACCGGCGGAGAGGCGGGGCAAAGCGAGGACGTCGCCGAGGCTATCCTGTTTCTTGCGACCGAGCGCTCGCGCCACATCACCGGTACGCCGATCTGGATCGACGGCGGTCAGGGGCTGCTTCGCTAGCCTGACACACCGAGGCGCGCAGTTTCCAGCGTATAGAGTTGCTGCGCCCGCTTGACGCCGCGAAGCGCGTAGCGGCCAATACAGGCGAGGCCGGCACGCTCGGCCTCCGGAATAGCGGCGGCAAAATCCGATGACATCAGCACGTTGAGATCGACCGACCGGCACATCGAAGCGATGCGGCTGACCTCGTTGACCGCCGGGCCGATGACGGTGAAATCAAGCCGCTCCTGGCTGCCGATATTGCCGTAGAAGACATCGCCGATATGGAGGCCGAGATAGACGTCCGTTGTCGGGCGGCCGTCCACAATGCGTGCAGCATTGAGCGTCGCGAGCTTTTCGCGCAACGATCTTTCTGCGCGCAGTGCCGCGCAGCAGGCGTCGGATTGCTCCTCCGCCTTGAAGATCGCAAGCACGCCGTCGCCGATAAGCTTCAGCACATCGCCGCCTGCCTCATGGATCGCCGAAATCACCACTTCGCCATATTCGTTGAGCAGCGGCAGGATTTCTTCCGGCGGTGCGCTGTCCGATATCCTGGTGTAATTCAGAAGATCGGAGAACCAGAGCGCTGCCGAAATCCGCTCGGATTTGCCGCGGCTGATCTTGCCTTCCAGTCACCTGCCGCGCCGCATCCTCGCCGAGATAGACCTCTGCGATCGTGCGCGCGATCCTGCCGAGCGCGATGCATTTGATTGCGAGCGCCAGCATCGGCACGAGTTTTCGCAGGATGCTCAGATCCTGGTCGGAAAAGCCTTCCGGATGCTTGGTGGTGAAATGCGAGAAGAAGCAATCCATCTCGCCGATCGTGCCTTCCTTGGCGAAACGGTGGACGAGCGCGACGAAATCCGTGTGGCCCGCTTCGAGCATCTTGTCGAGCAGGATGAAATCAGCCGGATCGCCGAAGCCGATGCGGCGGCGCACTTCGTTTTCATTCCCTGACCACAGGTAATAGAAAGCCGAGCGCTGCCAATTGTCGAGCGCTTCGCCCTGCCCGCTCGGACCATATTCGAATTCGCTCTCGACCTCCGCCTCGCTGTCCCAGCGAAAGGCGCGGCCCTCATACACCGGATGCAGCGTGTCCATGAGTGCCATCCCGCGGTCCAGCGGCAGGCCCGCTTCCCGGCAGGAGGCGCAGAATCCGGACAGCAGCTCGGATTCCGAGGTGCCTTTCAGGCCCTGTTCCGTCAGCCAGGCTGCAATCGTGCTGATGTCGCTGTCGTCCATGCCGTTCACTTTCGTTTGTGTCGAAGCGTAGCCCTATTTCGCGGCTCAAGGAAGACGCGAGAACCTTTGGTGGCCCAGCAACATGAGGGGCCTCGCCCACAGAGGGGCAATTCGCATATCATCACCACGCATCAACAAGGGAGGAACCTGATGACCACGGACCACAGCCGTCTCGACGGCAAGATCGCAATCGTCACCGGCGGCACGCAGGGGCTCGGCGCCACCATCGCCCGCCTTTTCGCCGAGCGCGGCGCAAAAGGCATCGTCATCTGCGGCCGCAACGAACAGAAGGGCAAGGCCAAGGCCGAAGAGATTTCGTCGAAACCGGCGCCAAGATCGTCTATGTCAAAGCCGATCTCGGCAAGGTGGAGGACGCGCGGAATGTCGTCAGTGTTTGCGACCAGACCTTCGGCCGCGTCGATGCGCTGGTGAATGCGGCGGCGATCACCGATCGCGGAACGATCCTCGATACGAGCCCCGAACTCTTCGACGCCATGTTCGCGGTCAATGTCCGCGCACCGTTCTTCCTGATGCAGGAAGCGGTCAAGGTCATGCGCCGCGAGAAGATCGAGGGCACGATCGTCAACATCGGCTCGATGTCCGCCAAGGCCGGCCAGCCCTTCATCGCCGCCTATTGCGCGTCGAAGGGTGCGCTGGAAACATTGACGAAAAACACGGCTTACGCGCTGCTGCGCAATCGCATCCGCGTCAACGGGCTCAACATCGGCTGGATGGCGTCGGAAGGCGAGGACCGCATCCAGAGGGAATACCACAACGCGCCCGACGACTGGCTGGCCAAGGCGGCGGCAAGCCAGCCATTCGGCCGCCTCGTCGATCCCGAAGAGGTGGCCCGCGCCTGCGCCTACCTCTCCTCCGCAGAATCCGGCCTGATGACCGGTTCTGTCATCTGCTTCGACCAATCGATCTGGGGCGCCTATGACGGGTCGCCCCATCCTGCAACAGCGCTCTGAAAAATCGCACGAGCCCGGCGGATTTGACACGCCGGGCTCTGGAACGCATTGCCGTTTCTGTTTACGAAGTACGCGATGGTTAAGGAGGAGCCAAGCAGTGTCGCAAGATACACTCTATGACATCCGTGATGACCGTTTCAGAAACCTGATTGCAGGTAGCGCGAAGCTGGAAGAGCTTTATACCGGCTGCCGCTGGGCGGAAGGCCCCGTCTGGTTCTCCGATCTCAATTGCCTGATCTGGAGCGATATCCCGAACGAGCGGATGCTGCGCTGGGTGCCGGATGGCAGCGTTTCGGTTTTTCGCTCGCCATCGAACTACGTCAACGGCAACACCCGCGATCGCCAGGGCCGTCTCATCTCTTGCGAACACGGCGGCCGCCGCGTCACGCGGACAGAGCCCGACGGCAAGATCACCGTGCTCGCCGACAGCTATCAGGGCAAGCGCCTCAACTCGCCGAACGACGTCGTCGTGAAGTCCGACGGCTCGATCTGGTTCACAGACCCGACCTACGGAATAAGGTCGGACTATGAGGGTCACAAGGCGGAGCAGGAACAGGATACACGCAACGTCTACCGCATCGACCCGCACAGCGGCAAAGTCGAAGCCGTCGTTACTGATTTCATCCAGCCGAACGGCCTTGCTTTCTCGCCTGACGAAAAGCAGCTCTATATCGCCGACTCCGGCTCTTCCAATCATGAAGTGCCACGTCATATCCGTGTCTTCGACGTTGTCGACGGCAGGAGGCTGACCAACAGCCGGTATTTCTGTTCGATCGACGACGGCATACCAGACGGCTTTCGCTTCGACGCCGACGGTAATCTCTGGAGTAGCGCCGCCGATGGCGTCCATTGCTTTGCGCCGGACGGCACATTGCTCGGCAAAATCAAGGTGCCGCAGACCGTCTCCAACGTCGCCTTCGGCGGCCAAAAGAAGAACCGCCTCTTCATAACAGCAACGCAGTCGCTTTATTCGATCTACACCAAGACGAATGGCGCACAATATCCATAAGCGGCTCTGCCGGTCCCACCAATCAGACATGCTTTGAGAGGAGTCCGGGATGCGATCCGTCGTCTCGTTCAATGAATCCTGGAGTTTCCACGAGGGTTTCGGCCAGCGGCTGCTCGATGCTTTCGACGGCAGGAAAAGCGTCAGCCTGCCGCACACTGCCGTTGAGCTGCCTTTCAACTATTTTGACGAGACAGCTTTATCAGCGCACCTTTACCTATCAGAAGATCTTGCGCTGGCTTCCGGAATTCGAGGGCCGGGAAGTATCGATCGTCTTCGATGGCGCCATGGCCGACAGCGTCGTCTATCTGAACGGCGAAAAGATCGCCGCTCACAAGGACGGCTACACGCCGTTCGAGGCCCGCCTCACAGGCAAGCTCGTCCCAGAGCGACAACCTGATCACCGTGAAGATCGACGGAAGCGAGAACCCGGCAATCCCGCCTTTTGGCGGCCGCATCGATTATCTCACCTATGCCGGTATCTATCGCGATGCCTGGCTGAAAGTCACCGGCGCGGTTTCGATCCGCAACATCAAGATCGAAACCGCAAACGTACTTTCCGGAGCCAAATCAGTGACGGTCCGCTGCGATCTCGCCAATCCGCAAAATGCCGCCTTTCTCGGCACCGTCACCGCTTCGTTGAAGGATGGCTCCGGCACGGTCATTGCGACCGCAACCGCCGATACGACCGGCGAAGATGTCAGGCTTTCCTTCGAAAACCTGACGGACATTTCACTCTGGGATATTTCCAGCCCCACGCTCTATGAAGTCGTCGTTGAGCTGAAAACCAGCCATGGTTCCGACAGGCTGTCGTCGCATTTCGGATTCCGCACCGCCGAGTTCACGCCGGACGGCTTTCTGCTCAACGGCAAGCCGCTGAAGCTGCGCGGCCTCAACCGCCATCAGTCCTTTCCCTATGTCGGCTATGCCGCCGGGCCGCTCGGCGCAGGAGCGCGACGCCGATATCATGAAGTCGGTGCTGAAGTGCAATATCGTCCGCACCTCGCATTACCCGCAGTCGAAATGGTTCCTCGATCAGTGCGATCGCATCGGCCTGCTGGTCTTCGAAGAAATCCCCGGCTGGCAGCACATCGGCGATCTGCGAATGGCAGAAGGAATCGATCGAGAACGTCCGCCGCATGATCGAACGCGACTGGAACCATCCCTCGATCGTCATCTGGGGCGTACGCATCAACGAAGTCGCTGGATAATCACGACTTCTACACCGAGACCAACCGCCTCGCCCGCGAACTCGACCCGACGCGCCAGACCGGCGGCGTGCGCTATCATCACCGACAGCGAGCTGCTCGAAGACGTCTACACGATGAACGACTTCATCCTCGGCAACGAGGAACTGCCCGGCGCCAACCGCCCGCGCACGGCGCTTCGCGGCCAGCAGGAAAACACCGGCCTCGATCGCAAGGTGCCGTACCTCATCACCGAGTTCAACGGCCACATGCACCCGACCAAGATCTACGACCAGGAGCAGCGCCAGGCCGAGCATGTCCGGCGCCACCTCGAAGTGCTGAACGCCGCCTATGGCGACCCGGACATTTCAGGCGCCATCGGCTGGTGCATGTTCGACTACAACACCCACAAGGACTTCGGCTCCGGCGACCGCATCTGCTATCACGGCGTGCATGGACATGTTCCGCGAGCCGAAATTCGCCGCCTACGTCTATTCCAGCCAGTGCGATCCGTCCGACGAGATCATCATGAAGCCGGTGACCTTCTGGGCGCGCGGCGAACGCAACATCGGCGGCGTTCTGCCGCTGATCGTCCTCACCAACTGCGATGAGGTCGAGCTGAAATACGGCTCGCTTACAAAGCGCATCGGTCCGGACCGCGAGAACTATCCGCACCTGCCGCATCCGCCCGTCGTGCTGGACCATCGCCATTTCACCGCGGATGAACTCGGCACGCTGGGGTCTCGAATGGATCGACGGCGACATTCACCGGATATATCGACGGTCAGCCGGTCGCCAGCTTGCGGCTTGCCGCCGATCCGCTGCCGACGACGCTCGAAGTGGTGGCCGACAGCCCATCGTTGAAAGCCCGCGAACGCGACACGCACCCGCGTGGTCATCCGCGCCCTGGACCAGTACGGCCAGCGCCTGCCCTTTCTGCACGACAGCGTCGCATTGCAGGTCGATGGCCCGCCAAAGATCGTCGGCCGTTCCATCGTGCCGCTGCAGGGCGGCACGGCCGGCTTCTGGCTGGAGGCGACCGGGCTTACGGGCGAGCATCACGGTCGAGGCGATCTCGTCCCGTTTTTCACCGGTCACCCTGCATGTAACGGCCGTCTGATGGACGTTATGCGATGCGGAGCTGGCTTTCCGGATCGAAGAAAACCGCCTTGTCGAGATTGAAGGCAAGGCGCGTGTTCTGCCCGGGCTGAATGCCGGCATCGGCGCGCAGCCGCGCAATCACCGACTTGCCGCCGAGCCTCGTCACGGCGAACGTGTCGGAGCCGGCCGGCTCGACCACTTCGATGAGGCAATCGCCCTCCGCCAGCGACTGCGCCTTGCGGTCGGCGCCATCCGGATCGGTCAGCGCCTCCGGGCGAATGCCGAAAATCACCTGTCTTGCCGGCATAGGAGGTCAGGCTGTCGTTGCCGGCCGGGACCGGCAGCTTGAGCGGCGCGGCATTCGGCCGCTCGAGCGAGACCTGCAGGCCCGCCGGCGCTGCTTCTCGACGGTCGCGTTGAGAAGGTTCATCGCCGGCGAACCCATGAAGTCGGCGACGAAGATGTTGGACGGGCTGTTGTAGATCTCCGCCGGCGTGCCGAACTGCTGCAGCACGCCGTCCTTCATCACCGCGATCTTGGTCGCGAGCGTCATCGCCTCGATCTGGTCATGCGTGACATAGACGATCGTCGTCCTCATGCGCTGATGCAGTCGCTTGATCTCGGTGCGCATGTCGACGCGCAGCTTGGCGTCGAGGTTGGACAGCGGCTCGTCGAACAGGAAGACCTGCGGATTGCGCACCAGCGCCCGGCCCATGGCCACGCGCTGGCGCTGGCCGCCGGAGAGCTGGCTCGGGCTTGCGCTCGAGCAGATGCCCGATCTGCAGGATCTTCGCGACCTCGTCGATCGCCTTCTCGCGCTCCTCCTTCGGCACGCCGCGCATCTCCATGCCGAAGGCGATGTTTCCGGCGACCGTCATGTTCGGATAGAGCGCGTAGGACTGGAACACCATGGCGATGTCGCGCTTGGACGGATGCAGACCGTTGATCGTCGCGCCGTCGATCCGGATCTCGCCCGAGGTGATCGATTCCAGACCGGCGATGGTGTTGAGCAGCGTGGACTTGCCGCAGCCGGACGGACCGACCAGCACCAGGAAACCGCCCTGCTCGAGCTCGAGATCGATACCCTTCAGGATATCGATGGCGCCGAAGCGCTTCTTGAGACCGGAGATTTCGAGAAATGCCATGGATTATCCTTTGACGGCGCCCGCCATGAGACCGCGCACGAAATAGCGGCCGGCGAGGATGTAGACGATCAGCGTCGGCACGGCGGCGATCATCGCCGCCGCCATGTTGACATTGTATTCGACCACACCGGTCGAGGTGTTGACGACGTTGTTCAGCGCCACCGTCATCGGCATGGAGTCGCCCGTGCCGGCGTAAGCCGAGGCGAACAGGAAGTCGTTCCAGATATTGGTGAACTGGTAGATGACCGTGACGACGATGATCGGCAGCGAGTTCGGCAGCATGATGCGGCGGAAGATCTGGAAGAAGCTGGCGCCGTCGACCTGGGCGGCGCGGACCAGTTCGGTCGGGAAGGCCTCGTAGAAATTGCGGAAGAACAGCGTCGTGAAGCCGAGGCCGTAGACGACATGCACGAAGACCAGATTGACCGTCGGATTGCCGAAGCCGAAGCTCAGGCCCGTGGCGTTCTGCAGCGTCATGCCGAAGCGGCCGAGTGTGCCGAGGATCATCGCCATCGGCAGCAGCACCGACTGGAACGGAATGAAGCAGGCAAACAGCATCAGCCCGAACACCAGCGTGTGGCCGGGAAAGCGCCATTTGGTCAGCACATAGCCGTTCAGCGCGCCCAGGATGGTCGAGATCGCGACGGCCGGCACGACCATCTTGATCGAGTTCCAGAAATAGCCCTTGATGCCCGCGCAGGTGAGGCCGACGCAGGTCTCGCCCCAGGCCTTGAACCAGGGATCGATGGTCGGCGACTGCGGCAGCGCCAGCATGTTGCCGTTCTGGATCTCGTCCATGGTCTTGAACGAGGTCACGAGCATCACGAAGAGCGGCATCAGATAGAAGAGCGCGAAGATCAGCAGCAGGCCATAGATGACGATGCGGCCGATCCAGCGGGCGCTGTTGCCGCCGCGACGACGGTTGCGGTCGAGGAGGTCACGCTGCTCATCGCGCCTTCTCCTTCAGTTCGGAATAGAGATAGGGAACGATGATCGCCGAGATCGTCATCAGCATGATGATCGCGCTGGCCGAGCCGACGGCCATCTCGTTGCGCTTGAAGGTGTATTCATACATGAAGTTCGAGGGCAGCCAGGCCGAGCCGCCGGGGCCGCCGCGGGTCAGCGCCACGACGAGGTCGTAGGACTTGATCGCCATATGGGCGAGCACGATGAAGGCCGACAGGAAGACCGGCCGCAGCAGCGGAATGACGATGCGGCGATAGAGCTGCAGCGTCGAGGCGCCGTCGATCTGGGCCGCCTTCAGGATCTCGCCGTCGATGCCGCGCAGGCCGGCCAGGAACATCGCCATGACGAAGCCGGAGGCCTGCCAGACGCCGGCGATGACGACGGTGTAGATGACGAAGTCCTTGTTCTTGATCCAGTCGAAGTGGAAGCTCGTCCAGCCGAAATGATGCAGCGTCTGCTCCAGGCCGAGGCCGGGATCGAGGAACCATTTCCAGGCCACGCCGGTGACGATGAAGGAGAGCGCCATCGGATAGAGGAAGATCGGCCGCAGCATGCCTTCGCCGCGGATCTTCTGGTCGAGCAGGATCGCGAGGAAGAGGCCGAGCGCCAGGCAGATGCCGATATAGAGGAAGCCGAAGATCCGCCATATTGGTGATCGAGGTGTACCAGGAGACGGCGGATCGCTCTCGAAGGTCCAGCGCCACAGCCGCTGATAGGCGCGCGGTCCGGTCAGCGCTAGGACGGAAAGGTCTTCGAATTGGTGAAGGAGAGATAGGCCGTCCAGACGATGAAGCCGTAGACGAAGATGATCGTGATCAGGAAGCTCGGCGCCAAGCACGATCTTCGGCAGGGCATCCTGCAGCCGGCCCGCGAATGGAAGTGCGGGTCGACGGCTTCGCCGTCAGGACTCGGATCGGTGGTCGCAACTGTGCTCATGGAATTCATCTCCTCTCCTGCGTCACTTGCAGGAGCCTGAGGCTTCCCCGCAATGGGTGCGGGGAAGCCTTACGTCGACAGTGATATTAGCGGCGTCGTCGATCGCCTGGACGAGCTGCGTCACGGCTTCGTCGGAGGTCTTGATCTGGCCGTGAACGAACTTCGAGACGACATCCTTATAGGCGTTGGCGATTGCCGGAGGCGCGCCATAGCCCTGGGCCAGCGAGCCGAACAGCGTGCCGCCTTCGTTGGCAGCCTTCAGGTCGGCGATGCCCTTCTTGCCGCAAGCGTCGAAGTCGGTATCGGGAACGTCGGTACGCGCCGGCACCGAGCCCTTGACGACGTTGAAGGCCGACTGGAAGCTCTTCGACAGCGTTGCCGTGGCGAGCGCGACCTGCGCGGCCTTGCGATCGTCCGGAACATTGAACATGCCGAACATGTCGGAGTTGTAGATCACGCTGCCGTCGGTGCCCGGGAAGCGGTAGCAGAGGAAGTCCGTATCCGGCGTCTTCTTGGCGGCGACGAATTCGCCCTTCGCCCAATCGCCCATCACCTGCACAGCGCATCGCCCTTGATGACCATGGCGGTCGCCAGGTTCCAGTCGCGGCCCGAGAAGTTCGGGTCGACATATTCGGTGATCTTGGCAAGGTTGTCGAAGGACTTCTTCATCGTGTCGGACTTCAGCGACTCCTCATCGAGATCGTTGAAGGCCTTCTTGTAGAAGTCCGGACCGCCCGTCGAGAGAACGATGGAATCGAACATCGTCGCTTCCTGCCAGTTCTGGCCGCCGAGCGCGAGCGGCATGACGCCGGCAGCCTTGGCCTTGTCGAGCAGGGCGATCAGTTCGTCAAAGGTCTTCGGCTGGTGCCGCCGATCTTGTCCATGACGGCCTTGTTGATCCAGAGCCAGTTGACCGAGTGGACGTTGACCGGGGCAGCGACCCACTTGCCGTCATAGACGGAGAACTTCTGGAGAGCGGCCGGAACGACTTGTCCCAGCCTTCCTTCTTCGCGGTCTCCGTCAGATCGCCCATGACGCCGGCCTGGGCGTAGTCGAGCACGGTATAGCCGAGCATCTGCGAAGCCGTCGGATAAGTGCCGGCTGCAACCATCGCCTTGAGCGCGGTCATCGCCGCGTCGCCGCCACCGCCGGCAACCGGCACGTCCTTCCAGGCGAAGCCTTCCTTGGAAAGGTCCTGCTTCAGAACGTTGAGCGCCGCCGCCTCACCGCCGGACGTCCACCAGTGCAGCATCTGCACTTCCTTGACGTCGGCCGCATGGGCAGCCGAAAGCAGCCATCATAACGGCGGCAGCAGCCACCGAGCCTAAAAACTTGCGCATGATCATCCTCCCGTTCGCAAGCAAGCGGCGAGACCCTCCTCGCCGCCCGGATGTCTCCCGCAGTTGAAGCGGGCAAACATACCCGCAACACTCCCATCGCGGTTGATCATTTAAAACGATATAAAACCAGCGGCGTCAAGTCTTTCTCGGCACGCAAGATAAATCGAAGGGCTGCGCTAAGTCATTGAAAAAATTCCACTCGCTAAAAATTGCGGTACAAAGCCCGTTTGTCTGCGAGGCGACAGGCCGTTTGATTGCAAAAGGAAGGAAGGAGGCAGCGATTCGAGGATCTGATTTTGGCCCGCGAGAAGCGCGGCCGCGTGCTCTTAACCCTATCAACAATCAGGATGCCGGAACCCGGCTTCTGCAGAAGCCTCGCATCGGCTTTCCTGTCGCCTGAGCGCTGCACCCGGCACGACGTTGACCAATAAGGGCAGATGGTCGGAGGCCCGGCGCGCAAGCGGTGTCGTTGGCACAGTCGCGGATGTCACCCCAAGCCCATCGGATATGAAAATATGATCGATGCGCAGAACCGGCAGCCGCGAGGGGTAGGTCGGGCGCGGACGCCGGGCGGCGAGCAGGTGTGCATCGCGGAAGTGCCGTGCCAGCATCTTGTAAGCCGGCGATGACGGAATGGTGTTGAGATCGCCGCAGATGATCGCTGGAGCAGCCTGGAATTCTGCGCTTCCGATCCATTCCTTGCCGAGCAGCGCTGTCGCCTGCCGCACCCGATCAATGCCACGCAAACCAAGATGCGTATTCAGCACGTTCAAATGGGTGCCGCCCAACTCGATTTGCACCCATATCGCTCCGCGCATCTCGCCAACGGAGGGCAGCGGCCCGGCTTTGATCAACCGGGTGGGCATGGCTGTCAGAATGGCATCGCCGTATTTCTCTTCCTCGACATGCAGCGCCGGATGGAAATGGGCCTCCATCTTCAGGAGCGAGGCGATCGTATGGGCCTGGTCGACGCCGCCCGTGCGTTTGCGGCCGACATCAAGCTCCTGCAGGGCAATGATGTCCGCGCCCGTTTCCGCGATCACATCGGCGATGCGCGCCGGCTCAATACGCCTGTCGGTGCCGATGCAGCTATGCACATTGTAGGTCAGGATTTTCAGTTCGCTGACGGCTCGTTCCGGCAAGACAGAAGAGAATGTGCTCATGTCCGGGGGAACTTGCTTTCAGCCTGTTTCGTTCCATCTGCGGAACTCCAACGAAACGGAACATGCATGTCTGCGAAGCGCGCGCTGATCAATGCTACCCTCATTCTCGGCCTGCTGGTGGCCGCCTACCTGCTCTACAGGGTCTTTCACCGCTACACACTGAGCGAAGTCATCGAATCGATCCGCGCGATACCCGGCCTCCGCCTTATGGCTGGCCTTGGCTTTGCAGCCGGTTCCTATCTCTGCCTTACCGGCTTCGATTGGCTAGCACTCCGCTACGTTGGAAAACCCCTGCCCTATCCGAAGGCCGCCGTCGCCTCCTTCACCAGTCTTTCGATCGGGCATAACCTTGGCTTCGCAGCGCTGAGCAGCGGCGCTGTCCGCTACCGTTTCTATTCACGCGCGGGGTTGAATGCCGAAGAGATTGCCAAAGTCATCCTATTTTGCGGCGTGACCGTAGGTATCGGCCTATCGGCGCTCGCCGGCCTCGCCTTGCTCTTCAACCCGCAGGACGCTGCAAACCTCCTGAAACTCAACCCGACTGGACTGTTCAGCCTCGGCCTTGCCTGCCTCGGCTTTCCCGCTCTCTACCTCGTGCTGTCCGCGACCCTCCGCACCCCGTTGCATCTCTGGAAATGGAGCTTTGAAATGCCGAGCCTGAAGCTCGCATTGGGCCAGGTCTTCATCGGCACGCTGAACTTCATCTTCGTCGCAGCCTGCCTGCATCAGATGCTGGCGGCCCAGGGAAAGGCAAGCTTCGTGCAGACGGCGACGGCCTATGTGCTTGCCAATATCGCGGTCCTCTCCACGCATGTGCCCGGAGGTCTGGGCGTCCTGGAAGCGACGGTCAGCCACATCCTGCCCGGCGCCGCTTCGATAGGCGCTCTGGTCGCCTTCAGGATGATCTATTTCCTGCTTCCATTGCTGATCGGCCTTCCGATCTTCGCGATCAGCGAAATCGTGTTCCGGAAGCGCAAGAAGGCTGTGTCAGAAAATGGCGCTGATCAGCCGGCCGATGCGCAGACGCAGCTTCTGTAGCAGCCAGTAAGGCCGGCGGGGATCCACGATGGCTGTCCCGATCATCGGCGATGTTTGGCCTCGGAAGACATCGACCGCAAAATGGCGGAGACCCCGCTTGCGGAAGTTCAGTGCCTCCATGGCGGCGAGCAGCGATCGCTTCTCTGTTTCCATGTCGCGCACAGCCTCCGGCGTGGCATCGAGATGCTCGGCAATCAGCCGGTGCCGAAGCGACGTTATTGCCTGCCGGTGAACATCGCTCTCGGCCTCGATCGCCAGGTCACATTCCGTGTCGAGCCCCTCCGAACGGTTGTTGAGATTGGACGAGCCTATTCGAATGAAATGGTCATCGACGATAACGACCTTGGAATGAATGATGACTTCCTGCTCGCCACCCTGCCCGTCCGGCACCACCGGGTGCATCACGCGCAACCGGTCATGCCGGTCGATACGTTTGAGCCTGCGGATCAACCGGTCGCGGTTGTTGCCCATCGTCAGCTTTTCGATCAGGCCGTGCGAGCTTTTCGTAACCAGAACGGCAATCTCCGGGCCATCGGCCTCTCGGAGGCGTTTCGCAATCGCCCGCGCCACGCCGAAGGAGGCGAGATATTGCGTCTCGATATAGATGTATTTCTTCGCGGCATTTATGGCATCGCGCGTCAGCCGGAAGGCTTCGAACCGCCCGCGTTTGCCAATCAGTCCCGGCTCCGTGAGTGCAATGGCTGCCGTCACATGCTCCATTTCCGGGCGGATCGCGGGCGGCCATGGCGCACCTCCCTCGGGAGAGGCTGCGATCGCCTCGCCGGTTGCCTGCTTCCATCGCCGCCGGCACACCTCGCCGATCAGTCGCGCAGCTTCGCCGGAAACCATCGCCTGCATGTCGTGCACGGGACCGTAGGGCACCCCATCGGGCGCCTTTCGATGCGGATTGTCGACACGATGGTCCGGCTCATCCCAGCGCCGGGCCGTCAGATCTATACCGCCAAGGAAGCCGAGGCTGTCATCGACGCAAACCAGCTTTTGATGGTGGCAGCCACGCAACGGGTGCCGCAAATCGAAACGCAGGCTGATCTGCGGGTGTGCGGAAAAGTCGCTTTCCTTGAAAAGCTTCAATGTCTTGCCGGAGTAGATCGGTCCCATGCCCCAGACCAAAATCCGGATCTGCAGCGAGGGGTTTTCGTCTGCAAGTTCCAGCAGGAGCTCGCCAAGTGTCTGTGAGCTTTCATAGGGCATCAACCGGATATCGGGATCAAAATCCCAGCCGATGATCCAGATCGAATGTCTTGCCTGCCGCGCGGCCTGATCGAGCGCCGCGAAATAGGCAGCGCCATCAATCAGAAAAGCCACCTTGCCCGCCTTGCCCACCCGCCAGGCGTTTCGGCCCTCGCTGACAATACCGTCCGGTGCGGCGGGGGGAACTGCGCGCCGGCGAGCGACCGTGGTAATGTAATCAATTGCTTTGGCTGACTTGCGACTATCGGATATGGCTCGAAAATCGGTCATTCTTTGTCCAGCGCCATCGAATTGGATGCGCTGAATAACTCCGCAGTCCCTGGACTTGTTCCCATGCGGCTTAAAGCTGCAGCGCGGGCCGGAAGCCTCGTTTCCTCCGGCCCGCTCCGATGACGATCAGTTCGACTGCCAGCTCTTGACCAGCTCGTCGTAGTTGACCGTGACCGGCTTCTCTTTCTCGTTCTCGACCTTCAATTGCGGAGCGAGGTTGCCCTTTCCGACGGCATCCTTGTTCCAGTATTCGAGATCTTGCTCTTCAGCGAGCTTCGGACCGATATCGCCCTGGACGCCGGCGCGTTCGAGGCGCTGCAGCACCTTTTCCTGCTCGGAGCAAAGCGAGTCCATGGCTTGCTGCGGCGTCTTGGCCCCAGTCGCCGCCTCACCGATCGCCTGCCACCAGAGCTGCGCGAGTTTCGGATAGTCAGGCACGTTCGTGCCGGTCGGCGACCACTGCAGACGGGCCGGCGAACGATAGAACTCGATCAGGCCGCCGAGCTTCGGCGCGCGTTCGGTGAAGCTCTTGTCGCGAATGGTGGACTCGCGAATGAACGTCAGCCCGACATGGCTCTTCTTCACGTCCACGGTCTTCGACGTCGACGAACTGCGCATAGAGCCATGCGGCCTTGGCGCGGTCGTCAGGCGTCGACTTCATCAGCGTCCATGAACCTGCGTCCTGATAGCCGAGCTTCATGCCGTCCTTCCAGTATACGCCGTGCGGAGAGGGCGCCATCCTCCATTTCGGCGCTGCCGTCCGCGTTCACGACCGGCAGGCCTTCCGTGACCATGTT
The DNA here is from genome assembly GCA_963838565.1 of uncultured Alphaproteobacteria bacterium. Taxonomy (GTDB): domain Bacteria; phylum Pseudomonadota; class Alphaproteobacteria; order Rhizobiales; family Rhizobiaceae; genus Rhizobium. The sequence continues at coordinate 15,135 of CAWIRO010000002.1, read as the reverse complement.
CGCGGTGAAGGCGGTGTACCAGAAGATCTGCTGGGCGACCTGTCCCTGCGCCGGCACCGGGCCGGATTCGGAGAAGGTCATCCCCTGGGCTTCCGGCGGGGCATACGCCTTCAGCCAGTCGAGATACTTGGCGAGCGCATAGACGGCAGCCGGGCCGTTGGTGTCGCCGCCGCGCGCGACGCACGAGCCGACCGGACGCGAATTCTCGTCGACCTTGATGCCCCATTCGTCCACCGGCTTGCCGTTGGGGATGACCCTTGTCGCCGTTGCCTGCCATCGACAGCCAGGCGTCGGTGAACCGCCATCCGAGCGACGGGTCCTTCTTGCCGTAGTCCATATGGCCGAAGACCTTCTTGCCGTCGATCTCGCGGCCGGTGAAGAACTCGGCGATGTCCTCATAGGCCGACCAGTTGACCGGAACGCCGAGATCGTAGCCGTACTTAGCCTTGAAGTCGGCCTTGTTCTTCTCGTCGTTGAACCAGTCGTAGCGGAACCAGTAGAGGTTCGCGAACTGCTGGTCCGGCAGCTGGTAGAGCTTGCCGTCCGGCGCCGTCGTGAAGGACTCTGCCGATGAAGTCGTCGATGTCGAGGCCGGGGTTGGTGACGTCCTTGCCTTCGTTCGCCATGAAGTCGGTCAGGCTGCGCGCCTGCTGGTAGCGCCAATGGGTGCCGATCAGGTCGGAGTCGTTGACATAGGCGTCATAGATGTTCTCGCCCGACTGCATCTGCGTCTGCAGTTTCTCGATCACGTCGCCTTCGCCGATGATGTCATGCGTAATCTTGATGCCCGTTATGGCGGTGAAAGCCGGCGCCAGCACCTTCGACTCATAGCTGTGGGTTTCGATCGGCTCGGAAACCACCTTGATTTCCATTCCGGCGAAAGGCTTCGCCGCGTCGATGAACCACTGCATTTCCTTTTCCTGGTCCGCGCGCGATAGCGTGGACAGATCGCCGATTTCTTTGTCCAGGAATGTCTTTGCTTCGTCCATTCCGGCATAGGCCGAACCGGACAGAGCAAGCAGCACGGCTGCTGTCGTCGTCAATAGATGCCTTCGCATTGTATCCTCCCAGGTTGCGATTGCATTTGCACGTCTCAGGCGGCCAGACCCCCGGCCATCTGTATCTCCCTGCCGTCACACGTAGCGGAACACGCCGAAGGCGTAGACTACGGAGAGGGCAAGAGCCCACCACAGGTTGGGCCCGACAAGGCCCAGCCATGCGAGATGAATGAATGCGGCGCCGAGCAGCGAGATGAAGAGCCGGTCCCCGCGCGTCGTCTCGAAACGCAGCACGCCGACCCGCGGGGAGCCCCCCGGCGCAAAATATTCCCATATGCTCATGCCGATCAGCAGCAAGCAGGATCGTCAGGAAGAACAGCGCTGTCGGCAACGTCCACGCCATCCAGGAAAAACTCATACCCAGCTCCCCTCAAACGCGCCCAAGGGCAAAGCCCTTGGCGATGTAGTTCCGGACGAAATAAATGACGAGCGCGCCCGGCACGATCGTCAGCACGCCGGCAGCCGCCAGAACACCCCAATCCATGCCGGCCGCCGAAACAGTGCGGGTCATGATCGCCGAAATCGGCTTTGCGGCCGTTGTCGTCAGCGTGCGGGCAAGCAGCAGCTCGACCCACGAAAACATGAAGCAGAAGAAGGCGGCGACGCCGATGCCGCTCGCAATCAGCGGCATGAAGATCTTCACGAAGAAGCGCGGGAACGAATAGCCGTCGATATAGGCCGTCTCGTCGATTTCCTTCGGCACGCCGGACATGAAGCCTTCAAGGATCCAGACCGCCAGCGGCACGTTGAAAAGGCAGTGCGCCAGGGCAACCGCGATATGCGTGTCGATGAGCCCGAACGCCGAATAGAGCTGGAAGAAGGGAAGTGCGAAGACCGCCGGCGGAGCCATCCTGTTTGTCAGCAGCCAGAAGAACAGATGCTTGTCGCCGAGGAAGCGGTATCGCGAGAAGGCGTAGGCCGCCGGAAGCGCCGCCAGCACCGATATCACCGTGTTCATCACGACGTAGATGATGGAATTGATATAGCCGTTGTACCAGGAGGGATCGGTGAAGATCACCGTGTAGTTCCGCAGCGTCGGGTTCTGCGGCCAGAGCGAGAAGGTGCCGGTGATCTCGGCATTCTCCTTGAAGCTCATATTGATCAGCCAGTAGATCGGCAGCAGCAGAAAGAGGATGTAGAGCGTCGAGACGATCCAGGAGAAGTTGCCGGCAGGTCTGTATTTCTTGGGTTTTACCACGATCCTCTCCTTTCTCACGAATTCGCGTCGCTGCTGGTCATGACCGTGTAGAAGATCCACGAGAGCAGCAGGATGATCAGGAAGTAGACGATCGACATGGCGGCCGCAGGCCCGAGGTCGAACTGGCCGACCGCCATCTTCACGAGATCGATGGAGAGGAATGTCGTGGAATTGCCGGGGCCGCCGCCGGTCACGACGAAGGGCTCGGTGTAGATCATGAAACTGTCCATGAAGCGCAGCAGCACGGCAATCAGCAGGACGCGCTTCATCTTCGGAAGCTCGATGTAGCGGAAGACCGACCAGCGCGAGGCGCCGTCGATCTTTGCCGCCTGGTAATAGGCCTCCGGGATCGAAACGAGGCCGGCATAGCAGAGCAATGACGACGAGGCTCGTCCAGTGCCAGACATCCATGATGATGATCGTGATCCAGGCATCGATCGGATCGCGGACATAGTTGTAGTCGATTCCGAGCGCCTCCAGCGTGTGGCCAAGCAAGCCGATATCGACACGGCCAAAGACCTGCCAGATCGTGCCGACCACGTTCCACGGGATGAGCAGCGGAAGCGCCATCAGCACCAGGCAGATCGGGAACGCCAATGCCCTTCTTCGGCATATTGAGCGCGATGAAGATGCCGAGCGGAATTTCAAGCGCCAGGATGATGAAGGAGAACAGCAGGTTTCGCTGCAGCGCCTCCCAGAAGCGGTCGGAATGCAGGATGTCCTCGAACCAGTCCGTGCCGGCCCAGAAGAACTCGTTGTTGCCGAACGTGTCCTGAACCGAGTAATTGACCACCGTCATCAGCGGAATGACGGCGGAAAACGCGACGAGCAGCAATACCGGCAGGACGAGAAACCAGGCCTTGTTGTTCCAGGTCTTTTCCATGATCAGCCCTCCCTGCCGACACGCCACGAATCGGCGTAGATGCTGATGGCGTCCGGATCGAAGCTGACGCGTGCATCCGCCGGGATGTCCGCATCCTCCGGCACCACGATCGCGATCGGCTGATCGGCAAATCGCGCGCGAACGATCTTCTGCCGGCCGATATCCTCGACCTTTGAAATCGAGACGGGCATGCCTTGCCGGCCGAGGCGGATGAATTCGGGGCGGATGCCGAGTTCGATTTTGGCCGCACCATCCGTTTTAGGTGCGTAGCCGAGATTGAGCGTCTCGCTGCCGACCTTGACGAGATCGCCGGCAACTTCAGCCGGCATGAGGTTCATGCCCGGCGAGCCGATGAAATAGCCGACGAAAGTGTGGCTCGGGCGTTCAAAGAGCTCGGCCGGCGTGCCGATCTGCACAATCTCTCCTTCGTACATGACGACGACTTTCTCGGCGAAGGTCAGCGCCTCCGTCTGATCGTGCGTCACGTAGACCATCGTGAAGCCGAACTGCTTGTGCAGCCGCTTCAGCTGCGACCGCAGCACCCATTTCATATGCGGATCGATGACGGTCAGCGGTTCGTCGAAGAGAATCGCGTTGACGTCGTTTCGCACCAGACCGCGGCCAAGCGAGATTTTTTGCTTCTGATCGGCGGTCAGCCGCTGGGCCTTGCGCTTGGCCCAATCCGGCAAGATCGATCATCTCGAGAATTTCGCGAACACGACGGTCGACCTCCGGCTCGGGAACACCGCGGTTGCGAAGCGGAAAAGCGAGATTGTCGTAGACCGTCATCGTGTCGTAGATGACGGGAAACTGGAAGACCTGCGCGATGTTGCGGGCTTGCGTCGAAAGCGTGGTTACGTCCAGGCCGTCGAACAGGATGCGTCCGTGCGACGGCTGCAGCAGGCCGGAGATGATGTTGAGGAGCGTCGTCTTTCCGCATCCCGATGGTCCGAGAAGCGCATAGGCGCCGCCGTCGGTCCACTCGTGATCGACTTCCTTCAGGGCATAGTCCTTGTCCGTCTTCGGATTGGGCCCGTAGGCGTGACGGATATGGTCGAGCGTGATCCGTGCCATTCTATCCCCCTATGCCGCCAGCCGCGCGGCGGCGATGGCGCGGCCGTCTTCGCCGAACGCCATCAGATGACGCGTGTCCAGGAACACATCGACATCCGTGTCCGGCTCGATATCGTGAATGCCGTGCGCCAGCATCACCCAGCGCACGCCGCCGTAGTCCAGATGCACGAAGCTCTCGGAGCCGGTAATTTCGGAAATGAGCGTTCTCGCGCGAAGCATGGGCGCATCGGCGGTCTGCGGCGCCAAGGCCAGATGATGGGGGTGAAACGCGATGGTGACCGGACCGTCCGCAATCGTCGCGAGGTGCGCCGGCACGGGAATGCCAATCTGGCCATTGTGCTCAAAGCGCGCGCCTGCTTTCGAAACAGTAATGAAATTCAGCGGCGGATCGGCAAAGGTCTTGGCCGTCATGAGATCGGCGGGCCGGCGATAGACGGAAATCGTTGGCCCGAACTGCGTAACGCGTCCCTGATTGAGCGTCGCGGTATTGCCGCCGAGCAGCAAGGCTTCCGAGGGTTCCGTCGTCGCATAGACAAAAATCGCGCCCGACTGGGAAAATATCTTCGGCAGCTCCTGACGCAGTTCTTCGCGCAGCTTGTAGTCGAGATTGGCAAGCGGTTCGTCGAGAAGCACCAGGCCCGCATTTTTGACAAGGGCACGGGCAAGTGCGGTTCTCTGCTGTTGGCCGCCTGACAGATTGAGCGGAGTGCGCTCGAGATAGGGCGTCAGCTTCAGGAGATCGGCCGCCTTGCGGACCTCCGCGTCAATCGTTTTCGCATCCCGGCCCGCGATCCGCAGCGGTGAGGCGATATTCTCATAGACCGTCAACGCGGGGTAGTTGATGAATTGCTGGTAGACCATCGCGACCTTGCGCTTCTGCACCGGCACGCCGGTCACATCGACGCCATCGAAATGGATGGAGCCGCTGGTCGGGCGATCGAGTCCGGCCATGAGACGCATCAACGATGTCTTGCCGGAGAGCGTCGGTCCAAGCAGGACGTTCAGCGTACCCCGTTCAAGTGTCAGATCGGTCGGGTGAGATATGATATTCACCCCCCACCATCTTGGCGGCATTTCGCAGTTCAAGCATTCCGGTTCCCGTGCCTCCTCACAGACGGGGACGACATGCCGCTCTTATCCGCGCCAGTTGCGCAGGTATCGCGGCCATGTACTCCTCCAATTTTTGCACCTCATCCCTTGACAGATATAAACCTCTTCTTGGTGCGCCGCCACAGCACGTCTTCGGCGGTGATCGCCCATTCGTGCTGGACGAGATAGCGGACCTCGGCCTCGTAGAGATCGGCGCCGAAGCAGCGGCCGAGGTCGGCGAGGGATTTGCGCCTGCCCGAGCAGGACGCTGGCCCGGGTGCCGTAGCGGCGCGTGAGCCGGCGGGCATGGGGATCGGACAGGAACGGATAGGCGGCCTTCAGCCTGCCGACCTCGGCCGCGTAGCCCTCGACCGGGAAATCGCCGCCCGGCAGATGGCTCTTGGCCGTCCACGGGCTGCCCTTGTCGCCGATCGCCGCGCCGATCTTCTCCAGCGCATGTTCCGACAGCCGCCGGTAGGTGGTCAGCTTGCCGCCGAAGACGTTGAGCAGCGGCGCCGCGCCTTGTCCGCCCTCGAGCTTCAGCACATAGTCGCGCGTCGCCTCCTGCGCCTTCGAGGCGCCGTCGTCATAGAGCGGCCGCACCGCCGAATAGCTCCAGACGATATCGTCCGGGCGTCACCGGCTCGTTGAAATATTCGCTGGCGGCGGCGCAGAGATAGTCGGTCTCCTCCTCGGAGATCCGCACATCCTGCGGATCGCCGCGGTAATCGCGATCGGTGGTGCCGATCAGCGTGAAATCCTCCTCATAGGGAATGGCGAAGATGATGCGGTTGTCGGGGTTCTGGAAGAAATAGGCGCGCGGGTCCTCGAACTTCTTCTTGACGACGATGTGGCTGCCCTGCACCAGCCGCACATGGCGGGCCTCGGTCTCGCCAAGCGCTGCGCGCAGCACCTGATCGACCCAGGGGCCGGCGGCATTGACCAGCATGCGGGCCTGATGCCGGCGGCTCTCGCCGGTCAGCGTATCGGAGGTGTCGATCTCCCACAGGCCGTTCTCGCGCCTGGCCGCCACCACCTTGGTGCGCGGCATGATCAGCGCGCCGCGGTCGGCGGCATCGCGGGCGTTCAGCACCACCAGGCGGGCATCGTCGACCCAGCCGTCGGAATATTCGAAGGCCTTGGCAAACACCGGCTTCAGCGGCTTGCCGGCCGGATCGCGGCGCAGGTCGAGCACCGCGGTCGGCGGCAGCAGCTTGCGGCCGCCGAGATGGTCGTAGAGGAACAGCCCGAGCCGGATCAGCCAGGCCGGCCGGATGCCGCCCTTGTGATAGGGCAGCACGAAGCGCAGCGGCCAGATGATGTGCGGCGCCATCGCCCACAGCACCTCGCGCTCCATCAGCGATTCGCGCACCAGCCGGAACTCGTAATGCTCGAGATAGCGCAGGCCGCCATGGATCAGCTTGGTCGCCCCCGACGACGTGCCCGAGGCGAAATCGTCCATCTCCGCCAGCGCCACCGAATAGCCGCGCCCCGCCGCATCGCGAGCGATGCCGCAGCCGTTGATCCCGCCGCCAATCACGAATAGGTCGTGATTTCCCTGGCCCACTTTCCCCTCCACGTGTGCCGAATTCGACTTGTGCCAGCGCGCAATTCGAAACAGATTGAAGTAGAAACGAAAACTATTCGCGTGTCAAACGAATGCTCTAAATTGCGGCCAGTTGCCCATTCCGGTGGTCAGCGAGCAGATTCGTAGGTCAGAAAATGGAGGTTGCCGCCCAGCTCGGAAACGACGAGCCGCCGCTCGTCCCAGACGACGACGGACACTGGCCGGGTCAGGCCGTCGAGAATGATCTTTCGATCGCGTGTCATTTTGCTGAGCTTCGAGCAATCGCCCGCTACCCTTCCGGAAGCCTTCTTTCTGGTCGTAGCTGCCGTGTTCGAGGACAAGCATCTCTCCCATCACTGTCGAAGGCGACACTCGACGGGCGCATTGAGGCCTTCGACGTCAAGCTGCGGCTTTGACGCATCGCCGACCTCGGGAATCGAAACGATCTTTCCAGCACCGGCAAGGAAAGGAAAGCCGCCGAACAGGGCAACATAGAGGCGCCCGTCGCGAAGGGCGATGCCGGTCGGCACTGCGTCGACTTCATAGCTGTTGCCTTCCGCGAACTCAGTCGGCGAAAGGCTGCGCAGCGCCGTGGCCGCCTCCCCCATGCGGCGGAATGTCATGAGCGTGCTTTTCCGGCCGTCCGCCTGCACGCGTTCGACACTGTTTCGCGCGGAGTCGATCACGTAGTAGGTTCCGCCCGCCACGATGAAGTCGAACGGATTCCAAAAATCGCTGCTGATGACACGGGCCTGACCGGCAGCGTCGAGCGCAACGAGGGCGTGGTCAAACGGACCCTCGTCGGAATTGACCGGTGTCCATCCCTGGGCAACGACAAGGACATCGCCGGCGCGGACGACACGATAGGGACCGGTCGGGTCGCCGATCACGTCGAGGCCGTGGGGAAATACCGGACCGAATGCGACAAGCTTGCCGTCCGCGCCGCGCCGGTAGAGCCGGCCGCTGGCGAGATCGCTGACGAGCAAGGCCTCGCCGTCGCGGGATAGGCCGGCGAAGGCCGCGCCCGGCATGTTGAAGGTCTCGAGCGTGTAGCCGGGCGCAACTGCCGGCTCGGCGCCAGCACCGGCTGCCAGGAACAGAAGACCAGTGACGATGATCAAGGCGCGGAACGGACGCATCGGAAGCCACCATTGGCTGAGAACCGGAATTCCGGATCATAGGCGAGGCGATAGGTCGTCGTAAGGTGATTTGGATCGCTATTCCAGGAGCCACCGCGAAGCACGCGGTACGGCCCGGCGCTCCTTGCCGCGGTACCACCTTCATACGGCGCGTAGAGATCGCGGGTCCACTCCCAGACATTGCCGACAAGATTGAGGACGCCCTCGTTGCTTGCGCCATCGGCGAAGGACTCCGCCGGTGCGGTCGTCGGATACCCGTCGCGCGCGTCGGCGGAGCAGCAGACATCCGCTCCGGAATTTGCCCGCGTATCGTCCGGCGGGGCCTCGCCCCATGGAAACGCGTCGCCCTTCGTTCCTCGCGCCGCCCTCTCGTATTGCTGCTCCGACGGCAGAGCCAACCCGTAATGACGGCAAAAAGCATCGGCGTCTCCCCAGCTCACCCCGACGACCGGCCGGTCGTCCAATCCCAGGATCGGGTGATTTGCGTAGAAGGCCGAACGGTGACCGGTGGCATTGACGAAGCGTCCATATTGCCGGTTCGTGATCTCGGTGCGATTGATCGCGAACGCCCGACCCTCCAGCACGCGGCGCGGCCGTTCGTTTTCGGGGCCGTCGTCACGGCCGAAGACGAACGCGCCGGCAGGAATTTCGATCAGCGGATTTCCGGCGATAGGGCCGACATCGGCGGCCGCCGCGCCGAATGCGAAGGTGATCACCATCGCCGCCGCCAGAGCGCTAGAAGTCAACACGAGATTGCGTCTCTCCATCGAAGAGAAACACCCGATCCGTCGCGACCTTGACACCGATCTTCTGGTCGATCTGACCGGTGAAATTCTTGTCGGCGCGTAAGGTCATGAGCTGACCGCCCAACCGCAGGCTGACAAGCGTATTCTCGCCGGTGAGTTCCACCGAATAGATCGGCGCAACCAGATTGACGTCCGCATCCTCGGCTCCGGCCGGATGGACGTCCTCCGGGCGGACACCGAGGACCGCGCGGGAGAGGTTTGCCCGGCCGATACCCGCGACCCTGAGGCCGGCACTAGCGAACACGCCGTTCTTCACTTCTCCTGGAATCAGGTTCATCGGCGGCGAGCCGATAAATCCGGCAACGAAGAGAGTGCGCGGATCGTTGTAGATTTCCCGCGGCGTCCCAAGCTGCTCGATCACGCCCTTGTTCATCACGGCCACGCGGTGGGCAAGTGTCATCGCTTCTATCTGGTCGTGGGTGACGTAGATCGTCGTGACCTGCAGTTCATGTTGAAGGTGCTTCAGTTCGGCGCGCATCTGGGTGCGAAGCTTGGCGTCGAGATTGGACAGCGGCTCGTCCATTAGAAAGACGCGCGGCGTGCGCACGATCGCGCGGGCGAGCGCCACGCGCTGGCGCTGGCCGCCGGAGAGTTCCTTCGGCAGCCGCGACAACATCGTGTCGAGTTCCACGCGCCGTGCGACCTCGGCTATTTGTCGTTTGCGTTCGGCGGGCGACACTTTGCGGATCTTCAGCGGGTAGCCGATATTGTCCTCGACAGTGAGATGCGGATAAAGAGCATATGACTGGAAGACCATCGCGACGTCGCGATACTTGGGCAGGACACCGTTGATGCGGTCCGCGTCGATGTAGATGTCGCCCGACGTCGCCTCCTCGAGACCGGCGACCATGCGCATGGTCGTCGTCTTGCCGCAGCCCGAGGGGCCGAGCAGAACGAGAAACTCCTTGTCCATGATCTCGAGGTTGAAGTCGGCCACAGCAACAAATTCGCCGAACTTCTTGTAGACGTTTTTGAAGGTGACGGACGCCATAGGTTTCAACCTTTGACGGCGCCCAGGGACAGTCCCCGGACGAGATGCTTCTGGACGATGAAGGCGAAAATGACGATCGGCACGCAGGCCATGAACCCCGCTGCGCTGATTTCGCCCCAATAGGTGTTGTACTGTGTTACGCGCCCGGCAATGCCGATCGGCAGCGTCTGCGACTGCTCGGTGAGTGTGATGATGAGGGACAACAGAAATTCGTTCCACGAGATGATCAGACAGAAGATGGCGGTAGCCGCAAGCCCGGGCCGGGCAAGCGGTAACGCCACATGCAGGAATGCGCCCCAACGCGTGTCGCCGTCGACGATCGCTGCCTCCTCCAGTTCGACCGGAAGATCCTGGAAATAGCTCTTCATCATCCACGTCGCAAAGGGCAGATTGAAGGCGGTGTAGGCGACAATGAGAGCCGACTTCGTGTTGAGCATGTCGAAATAGTTGAAGAACAGGTAGAGCGGAATGATGCTGACGATGGGCGGCATCATGCGCGTCGACAGGATCCAGAACGAAATCTGCTTCCGCCACTGCCACGGATAACTGAACCGTGCCAAGGCATAGCCAGCCATGGTGCCGAAGGTCACGGAAACGATGGTCGTTCCCACGGCGACGAGAAAGCTGTTCAGGGCGTAGCGCAGGAACGGACGCTGGACGAACGCTTCGTCGTAGTGTTTCAGCGTCGGGTTTCGGGGCAGCCACTCCGGCGGAACGGCGAAAATGTCGATATCAAACTTGAATGAGTTCGACGCAATCCAATAGATGGGAAAAAGTGTGACGACCAGCGCGACAAGGATCGCCAGATACGCCGACAGGCGGATGAGCACCTCTCTGGTACGGCTGCGCGCGTGTATGGTTGTTGCCATCGTCATGGTCAGTCCGCCAGCCGCATGCGTTTCATGAACCAAGTGCTCAGAATGATCGTCACAAACAGTACGAAAAGCGACATCGCCGCCGCGTAGCCTGGATCGGCGAAGCGGTAGGCGACCTGATAGATATAAAGGCTCAAGACCTTGGTCCGGTCAGCCGGGCCTCCTCCCGTCAGGATGAAGACCAAATCGAAAAGACGCAGTGCATCCATGACACGCAAGAGCAAGGCAATAGCGATCACCGGCTTGAGGAAGGGCAGCGTCAGGTCCCGGAACTGCTGCCAGGACGAAGCGCCGTCGAGCGCGGCGGCTTCGTAGGGCTCGACCGGCAGGCTGGCCAACCCGGCCAACATCAGAAGGAATATGAACGGTGTCCATTGCCAGACATCGGCAACAATGATCGAGAACAACGCGAGGTTCACGTCGCCGGCCCATGCCTGCAACGGGAGGCCAAGGCGGAACATGATTTCGTTCAGGACACCGAACTGCGGCTCGTAGATGAGCTTCCATGTGATCGCGACCGCGATCGGCGGCAGCATCATGGGGATCATCAGAACAGTCTTCAGAAAGGTCAGCCGGCGGATGAATTTATCGAGCAGCAGCGCCAGGCCGAGACCAAGGAGGAATTCGGTCGCCACCGCCGCGACTGTGAATACGGTGGTGTTCCAGAGCGCGACATGAAATTGCGCGTCGGAAAGAAGCCGCACGAAATTGCCGGCACCGACGAACTCCCAGGGCAGATCGGGATTCGGGCTGATTTTGTGAACCGCCGCATAGAACATGTAGACGCTGGGAAAGATCGTCAGCCCCAGCAGTATGAGGACCGTCGGCGCAAGCATAAGGAAGCGCAGGTGACGTTCTGTCCATCGCTCCAGACCGCCACCCAGTTGGAGCTGCGCGGTCAAGATGCCGCTTTCGACCCTCAACATTGGTCTCTCCCGCAAAGCCTGCCCCGCGGCACGCCTGAACTGTCGGATTCCGCGGCTCGCCGAACATCCGGTCCGATGCCAGCTGCGCGCCGTACCGGGAGCGGCGTCCGAAAACTCCGCTCCTGTCGGCGCATTGCTTATTTAAGGCCCGTAATCTGTTCGACCGTCGCCTGCGCGTTCTTCAGAGCCTCTTCCGGTGTGATCGTGCGCGCCACCGCCTTGGAAAGCTCGATGCCGAAGGCGTTCTCGATCTCTGGCCACTTCGGGTGACGGGGACGGGGAGTCGAGGCCTGGATCGCCTCCATCAACACCGGATAGTGCCGGAACTTCTCTTGCGAGGTCAGTTCCGGATCGGTGAAGATCGAGGTCCGGACAGGCGGATTGCCGCGCTCGGCGGAAATCTTCATCTGCTCGGGCGAGGTCGCCCAGACCATGAAGTCGAAGGCTTCCTGCTTGTTTTTGGAAGCCGACATGATGCCCATGGTCCAGTGGCCGATTTCCGAGCTTCCCGGTTTGGTTCCAGCGGGAATGGGGCTATAGGAGATCTTGCCGACCATCTTCGACTGGCTCGGATCTTCGAAGGTCGCAACCCAGTTCGGCCAGTTGATCGATGAAGCGGCCGTACCGGCGGCGAGCGCTGTGCCAACCTCGTTGGCGTTATAGCTCTCGACCCCCTTCGGTGAGATATCGCGGAGCGCCATGAACGTCTTCATGGCGGCGGCTCCTTCCGGGCGTGTCGATCGTCACCTTGGTCCGGTCGGCATTGAACATATCCGCGCCATAGGACCAGAAGATCGGCATGAAATCGGCAACCACCGGGTTGCCCTGACCGCCGCGGAAGACGTAGCCGAAATAACGGCCGCCGCCGCTTTCGGTCAGCGTCTTGCCCGCCTTCAGTACGTCATCCCAGGTCTTCGGGGCTTCGACGCCGGCTTCCTTGAACTTGGCGGCGTCATAGAAGAACATCTGCGCATTTCCCACATAGGGCAGGCACACATAAGGTCCCGTATTGTAGGGATTGCGGCAGACCGCTAACGACTTCGAAAGGAAATCGCTGTCCGGTCCCTCCATTCCGGCCTTCTTGAAGAAGGCCGTCAGATCCTCCAGATGTCCGTTCTCGGCGAAAAACGGAATCCACGGATCGTCCATTAGGATGATATCGAAAACGCCGGACTTGGTGGCGCCGGCATTGGCGCCCTGCTCGAATACATTAGCGTAAGGCGCCTGGACGGCCTCCACCTTCGTGCCCTTCATCTTCGCGTAGTCGTCGGCAGCGGCTCTAAGACCGTCGCCCTCGCTGCCCGATGGCACGAGGATCGTGATGTCGGCCCATGCCACTCCGTTGATCGCGAGTGCGGACGTCGCAATAGCCAAGGTGAGAAACAATTTGCGAAGCATTGTACACCTCCCATTTCGAAGCTGTTATCCAGAGGCCTTTTTCGTAAGGGAACCTCACCCTTTCCGGCATGGCGGAAATGCTACCTCGACACCCATGCGAACCACTCTGCGACAAGTCGAAACGTCGTCCGGCATCTCCTCCTCGAGCCGGCGTTGTTCTGGCCATCAATTTATCACATCAGGAGCTTTATTTAGAGAGGTATATTAGCATTATATGCAATATAGCCTTGGGCGGCCTTAACAACCTTTCAAAGACAAAAAGCCGCCCACCCCGGGGCGACCTGTACTATCTGGTTGCGAGGCCAGACGGTTATTCGTTTGGTCACGGCGGCGACGACGCGGGCCGGTCTAGTAGCTGTGTCGAGTGCGTTTACAGCGGGCGCGAGTATAAAGCGGACTCTAGCGTCCCCAAACAGTAGACAATCCGATTCGGCATAGTCGATAACTCGTCAGGGGCGACTATCGAGGGGAAGATTTCCTATGGATTTCACAGTCATCGATACTGGTCTGGTGGCAAAGCTTCTCCTGCTCCTGCTCGTCGGCATGGGACCGAAGATTGCACTGGTACCGTTCCTGGAAATGACCCACACCTTCGATGCCGCAACGAAGGCGACGATCGGCCGCAAGATGGTGTTGACGGCGATTGTAACGGCTCTGATCATTTTTGCGACCGGCGCTCTCGCTGATGCGACTGTTGCATATCACTGTCGGTGCGGTCGCGATCGCCGGCGGCATTGTCCTCGCCCTCCTCGCGCTCAAGATGGCGGCTGGGCCGACCGAAAAGCCCCATGGAAGATCTGGGAATAGCCAGTCGATCCTGCAAACATCGCGGTCTTTCCCCTTGCTGTTCCCTATTTGCTCAATCCTGTCGGCATCACGGTGCTCATCATTGCATCTGGCGAAGTCGTCTCGATTGCCAGCGCAGCGCTCGTTGTGGGGCTGATCCTGCTCGTCGCTGCATTGGATTATGTGGTGTTTACCAATATCGACGCGTTGGCAAAGCGCATGAAACCGGCAAGCCTTGTGGTCTCGGAGGTCGTCTTCGGTATCCTGCTGACCGCTGTTGCCGTCCAGCTTTTCGTTAGCGGACTTGTCAATCTGGGGATTGTCACCGCGAACGCCGCACATTGATTCCGCGTCGAGAGGCGGTCGTCGGCGTAACAGGCAGGCTGCTGCTCGAGACGCGCGTCGGGCCGCATCCTAAAGTATGATACCCAGGAGCCTATACTATCGCGTTTAATCGATCTGCTCTATAATCTGTTGTTGGGTCTTGGATCAGTGGGAGGGAAGCCGTCATGGCCGAAAGTGAAAAGTCAGATCCCCGTCCTTCTATGCTTAGCGCGGAAGAGTTGAGAAAGAAGACTCTTGAACTACAGCTTGCAGAGATGCAGCGTGACGACAAAATCAAAGCGCGGGAAGCGAAAAAGCACGCGGAGTTTGTTGACGATTTCTTCAGCAAACACGTCGGCGACCAAGAGCGTGACGTCATCAAGCGCGTCGTCATGAAGGCCGCCGCCGACGGCAAACTCGAAGCTCTGGTCTACAGTTTCCCGTCGAGCTTCTGCACGGATAGCGGTCGCGCGATCAACAGTGGCCGGCCAAACTGGCCCGAGACCCTTCAAGGAAAAGCCAAGGAATTGTATGATCTTTTCGTCGAGGTCGCCAAACCTCGGGGCTACCAGCTAAAAGCAATGGTCATCAGTTTTCCAGGTGGCATGCCCGGCGACATAGGCTTTTTCCTGACTTGGGAGGCCCCGGTTGCGTAAGCTGGTGTGCGCAATGCAAGGCTCGTCAGCTTTTGGTTCGTGCCAGCCCGTCGGCTCCTCGAACCAATCTTTCTCAAGCTGATTGGAAGGACATCGGTCACACTCCAAGGCGGAGCGATCGGAAGGCATATCTAGACTGACAGCGCAAGCCGGCATCCCGCGCGAATAGATTCTGGGGGGGGCATGATCGGAAATTTTCATCTGCCAATACTGAGGGGCTTCGAAGGGTTCCGCTTGGACTGGCTGCGAAACGATATTCCTGCGGGGCTGTCCGTTGCGGCTGTCGGTCTGCCGAGTGCGATCGCCTATCCTGCCATCGCAGGTCTGCCCCCGGAAACAGGGATATACGCAAGCATTGTCGCAGC
>CAWIRO010000001.1:0-29890 GCA_963838565.1 uncultured Alphaproteobacteria bacterium | reverse complement strand
AAGGCGCCCGGCGGATCGAGCTTTCCAATCTCGTCATCGACGGCGGCAACCGCTGGCTTGCCGATTATGCTGGCGGGCTTTTGCAGTTTACCGGCGTCGACGAGGTGCTGATCGACAACTGCGAGATCGGCGGCAGCCGCAAGCATGGGCTGCAGTTGGAGCGCTGCGGCGGGCGGATCGAGCGCAGCCGCATTTCTGGCGCTGCCCATCCGGCCTCTACGCGGTGGAAACCGCAAATCTTTCGGTCACCGGCAACACGGTATTCGACTGCGGCAATGGCGGCATCCTCGTGCATCGCTGGGAGGCGGCGAGGACGGCACGATGGTTAACGGCAACCGGATGTTCCGACATCGCGCCAATGACGGCGGCACCGGCGAAAACGGCAACGGCATCAACATTTTTCGCGCCGGGGCGTGATGATGGTGAACAACCACATCTCCGACTGCGCCTTTTCCGCGATCCGCGCCAACGCCGCCACGATATCCAGATCACCAACAACCAGTGCCTGCGCTCCGGCGAAACGGCGATCTATTTCGAATTCGGCTTTCGAGGGCGCCATCGTTTCCGGCAATCTGATCGACGGCGCGGCCAACGGCATCTCATCGTCAACTTCGACGAGGGCGGCAGGCTGGCGAGCCGTCAGCGGCAATATCGTCCGCAACCTGCCGCTCGATGGCCCCTACATTCATGAGGTCGGTTTCGGCTTCGGCATCGCGGCGGAGGCGGACACGGTGATCTCGGCAACGTCATCGAGAACGCGCCGAACTGGGGCCTGAAGCTCGGCTGGGGACCCTATATGCGCAACGTCGTCGTAACCGGCAATCTGGTGCGTGGTGCCGGTGGGGCTGCGCCGTCTCGGTGGTCGAAGGCGCGGCACTGCCGTGATCGCCAACAACCTATTTCAGGAGACTGACCGACGGCGCGATTCTCGGCTTCCTGGAACAAGAAGGTGTCCGGCGAGACCTCGCGAGGCCGGAGCGAACCCTTCCGCAGCTCACCCTCACCGGAACCGCATCTCCTGAGACGGCATCAAAAGCTTTCATCGATATCAGCGGCAAGTGCTTTCGCCGAGGCCGTCCGGCGCTTTAGTTTGGCGGACACATCGAGGGAACAAACATGCTGACAATCTACGGAGTTTACTGCTCACGCGCCTCGCGCAACTACTGGATGGCGGAGGAACTCGGCATTCACTTCCAGTCCGTGCCGGTGATCCAGGCGAGGCGGCTGGCCGATCCGCTGGCGCCCGACGCGCCGCTCAACACCCACTCGCCGGCCTTCCTTGCCGTCAACCCGATGGCGCTGATCCCGGCGATCGAGGATGACGAGCTCGTGATGCAGGAGTCGCTGGCGATCAACCTCTATCTCGCCCGCAAGCATGGCGGTCCGCTTTCCGGCCAAACCGTCGAGGAAGACGGATTGCTGACGACGTGGACCCTCTGGGCGGCGACCGAGGTCGAGCCGCATACGGTGAAGATCGTCCTGACCTATGACAACGCGCACGAAAACACCGAAGACGGCAAGGCAGACGATCGACGCCGCCTGCCGCTCCCTGGGCGGCCACTTGCCGGTCTCGAAAACCACCTGCCGACAGGCAATGGATCGTCGGCGACCGCTTCACCGTCGCCGACCTCAACATCGCCGAGGTGCTGCGCTACGCCCAGACCGAAGAGGCGCTGTTCGACGCGCATCCGAACGTCGGTGCCTGGATCGAGCGCTGCCAGTCCCGCCCGGCCTATAAGGCGATGCAGGCGACGCGCTCCAAAGAGCCGGTCTGAGCCGCCGGGCCTTCTCAGTCGCTCTATTCGCGTGGTTGGATTTCCAATCGAGCCCAATATCGAGCGTCGGCGCACTATGCGTCACCCAGCCAACGGAAATCAGATCGACGCCGGAGGCAGCAATTGCCGTAGCAGTTGAAGGCGTAACGCGGCCCGACGCCTCGGTGATTGCCCGCCCGGCAACGATGCTCACCGCCTCGCGCAGTTGATCTGACGTCATGTTGTCAAGCAACACAGCGTCGACGCTCTCTTCCATGGCTTCGCGAAGCTGATCGAGCGTATCCACTTCGACCTCGATCTTGACCATGTGGCCGACGCCGGCTTTGGCACGCCGGATAGCCTCCACGACGCCGCCGGCGATCGCGACATGATTGTCCTTGATCAGCACCGCATCATAGAGCGCAAAACGGTGGTTCATGCCGCCACCGGCCCGGACGGCATATTTCTCCAGCGCTCGCAGTCCCGGCGTTGTCTTGCGGGTGCAGACGATCGACGCCTTCGTGTCGCTGATCGCCTCGACGATACCGGCCGTCACCGTCGCGATACCGGAGAGGTGACCGAGGAAATTCAGCGCCGTGCGCTCCGCCGTCAACAGACCGCGGGACGGGCCTTCGATCGTTGCGATCACATCGCCGGCAGCTACCTTCGCGCCGTCGTGAAGATGACGGGTCATGACAATCTGAGGATCGACAAGCTGGAAAGCGAGTTCCGAAGCATCGAGCCCGGCAATCACGCCCGGCTGGCGAGCCACCATGGCAACGGTGGAGCGATGATCCGCCGGAATGACGGCGGCAGACGTGACATCGCCGGCAAGGCCGAGATCTTCCAGCAGGGCATTGCGTACCAGCGGCTCGATGACGAGGCGCGGAAGGGGAACAACGGTCATGTCAGGCGCTCCTGGCGAAGGAATAGGGAATGGCGGATCGGGCGATGTCCAATGCATCGGACAGACGCATCGTCCGGCGTTGTGTCCGCTGCAGCTTCAGCGGAAAATCCGTGCGGGCGTGGGCACCGCGTGATTCCGTCCGCAGGTTGGCGAAGACGGCGATGAGCAGCGCCACGATAGCGGGATCGGCGGCCGGACCTTCGCTTTCGGCCAGCGGCAGAAGCGCAGCGATCGCCCCATGAATGGCACCGGCGTTGCGAAGGACGCCGAGGTGGCGCGAGACGATCGGCCGGACAAGCGAAGCATCCGGAGCTGCGAGCGTAGCATGTTCGGACGGCACGTTCGCGGGGCTTGCCGAGACGCTGGCAATATCCCGTGCTGCGCGCATGCCCATGACAGCGGCCTCCAGCAACGAGTTGCTGGCGAGCCGATTGGCTCCATGCAGACCGGTGGACGCCGTCTCCCCCGCAACCCAGAGGCCGGAGACGGAGCTGCGGCCGTTCGCATCCGTCGCCACGCCGCCCATGTGATAGTGAACGGCGGGACGCACTGGGATCAGTTCGCTCGATGGATCAATGCCGGTCTCCCGGCACAGCGCATCGATCGCGGGAAAGCGCGCGGCAAAGCGGGTACCGAGTGCTTCGCGGGCATCGAGAAAGGCACGACCGCCGCGTGCGATTTCCGCACTGATCGCCCGTGCGACGACATCGCGCGGAGCCAGTTCCGCGCCGGGAATCAGTGTCATGAAACGCTCGCCTTTCTCATTGACGAGTAAGGCGCCCTCGCCGCGCACGGCTTCGCTGACCAGCGCCAGCGGCCGGCGACGGGAATCAAGTGCTGTCGGGTGAAACTGCACGAATTCCATGTCAGCCAGAAGCGCCCCTGCCCTCGCGGCAAGCGCGATTCCCTGGCCGAAATTGCCGATGGGATTGGTCGTCGCATCGAAGAGACCGCCAATGCCGCCGGTCGCAAGCAGGACGCGGGAGGTGGGCAGAACGGCCACTCCCTTCGGTGTCGCGCATAGGAGGCCGCTGATCCGCTCGCCATCCAGGAGCAACCGTCGCACCTCATATCCTTCAAGCACTGTAATGGACGGCGTGTTGGCTACTGCCTGCACCAGCGCACGGACGATCGCCGCGCCGGAGCCGTCGCCTTCGGCATGAACGATGCGGCGGCGCGAATGAGCGGCCTCGAGGCCGAGCGACAGGGTACCCGCGCCATTGCGGTCAAAGCGGACGCCCGCCCGCTCCAAAGCGGCGATTGCCGCAGGCGCTTCGGCAATGATGCTCGCGGCCACTGCCGGGTCGCACAGCCCATCGCCGGCGGCAAGCGTGTCGGCGAGATGCAGCTCGGTACTATCATCCGCTCCCATGCTGGCGGCGATGCCGCCTTGAGCCCAGGCGCTCGATGTCTCCGCGCCGAGTGCCGCACGGGTGAGGATGACGGCCGGTTGCGGCGCGAGCGTCAGTGCCGCCATCAGCCCGGCGAGACCGCTGCCGACGATGACGACGCGGCCGGCAAGATCGTGAAGGACCTCGGTCATATCGCCAGCATCCTTTCCACGGCGCGACGCGCCGCAACGGCAATTGCCGGATCGACGGTCACTTCGTGCTTATTTTCCTCGAGTGCCTTGCGGATATTGCCGAGCGTGATGCGCTTCATGTGCGGGCAGAGATTGCAGGGCCGGATGAACTCGACATCCGGATGATGAACGGCGACATTGTCACTCATCGAACACTCGGTCAGAAGTACGACCCGCGCCGGGCGCTTCTTGCCGACATAGTCAGACATGACGGCGGTGGAGCCGGCGAAATCCGCTTCCTTGACGACGTCAGGCGGGCACTCCGGATGAGCGAGCACCGTTACGCCGGGATAATTTTCGCGAAGCTGGCGTACATCGTCGGCGGTGAAAAGCTCATGCACCTCGCAATGCCCATGCCAGGCGATGATCTCGACATTGGTCTCGCGCGCGACGTTCTGCGCCAGATATTCGTCGGGGATCATCAGCACCTTCGGAACGCCGAGCGATTCCACCACCTGCTTGGCATTGCCCGATGTGCAGCAGATATCGGATGCCGCCTTCACCGCGGCGGAAGTGTTGACATAGGTGACAATGGGAACTCCCGGATGGGCCTGGCGCAGCAATGCAATGTCTTCCGGCGTGATCGAATTCCGCGAGCGAACAACCGGCGGCCATGTCGGGGATCAGCACGGTCTTTTCCGGATTGAGCAGCTTGGCAGTCTCGGCCATGAAATGCACGCCGGCCAGCACGATGATGTCGGCGTCCACATCGATCGCCTTGCGGGCGAGCGCCAAGCTGTCGCCGACGATATCGGCGACGCCGTGGAAGATCTCCGGCGTCTGATAATTGTGCGCGAGGATGACGGCATTGCGGCTCTGTTTCAGTTCGAGAATCGCCTCGACATCATCCTGAAACATCATCCATTCGGCTTTAGGGATAACGCGGCTGACACGATCATAGAGGGAAGATGCGGATACGGGGAAGTTCATGACCGGCTCCTTATTATACTCAATATGAGCATATGACGCGCAAATAGATATTCTCGTTATGAGCATATGTCAATTGCGGGAGAGCGGTAATTTCGTTCCGGCGAGTTCACGTTCTTCGAGGATGGCGCGACGGAAACGGAAGAGCTTGGCCGGGCGCCCCCCTGTCTCGCTTTCGGTTGCGCCGGTTTCCTCCACCAACTCCTGTTGCTCGATAAGCCGGCGGAAATTCTGCTTGTGCAGCGTCAGGCCCGCCAAGGCCTCGACGGTGCGCTGCAGTTGAAGGAGCGTAAAACTCTCCGGCATCAGTTCGAAAACGACAGGCCGATATTTGATCTTCGCACGCAGCCGCGCCATGCCGGTCGCAAGAATGCGGCGGTGATCGGCAAACATCGGCCTGCCGGAATTGCTCTGCTGCGCGCAGCCCGCCTCCAAGACAAGCCCAGCCTCATAAAGAAGCTCATAGCGCTGCAGCACGAGATCTTCGTTCCAGGCGGTATCGTTTAAACCAAAGGCAAAGTCGGCGCGGCGTCGGCGTGGATCGCGCCGGGCCGGATCGTTGGCGACCCAGATATCCAACCGCCCGATAATATCGTCCAGTACAGATGGCCGGCCGTGACGATGGTCCTCCCAAGGGAAATATTCGTACCAACCATGCCAGCCCGGTCGCGCCGGGGGCTGCCTGCTCGCGCACCAGCCCGAGATAGCTGATCGAGATCGTTCGGCCGCCGAGAATCTCGTTATTCCGGTCGCGGTCGGCAAATGTGTAAAGCTGTTCGAGATATCCGACCGGATGCGCCGTCTGTTCCCGCACCCATTCGCGAAGACCGCTCTGCAAGGTCCGGTGCCCGAGTTCGAACGGTCCCGAAGGCAATGCATCGCCGGACCGCACCGTCATCACCCTGGGATCGTTGCCGGTAACGGCCGTCAGAACCGCAATCAATTCGGCGTGCGCAAGTCCGATAGGCACTGGGGAAATCATCCTCTGCGAGCGTGGTTGTTCGACAGCTTTGCCACACGAACCATGCAAAGCCAATGCAGGCGTAGATTGAGGGCCGTTGGCCACCTCTTCAAGAAAAGAGCTTCAGCGTCCCGGCCATCTCCTCGCGAATCCACGCCTTGAAATCTCTTACCTTCTTCGGCTCGCGCGCACCCTCGGCGGTTATGAAATAGTGGCCGAAGCCGGTTTTTGCGCGGATGCCGAAGGGGGCGGCGAGCTGGCCGGCCTGCAGCGTGTAGTCTGCGAGCGTCTGCCAGGCGAGCATGACGCCCTGCCCGGCGATGGCCGCGTCGAGACAAAGAGAGGCGTCGTTGAAAACATGGCGCGTTGCAAGCGTCGAGCCCGAAAGGCCCGCCTCGCGCATCCAGACCTCCCAGCTGAACATGGCGCGGCCATCGATGACGGCCGGCAGCTTCAAGAGGTCGGCAGGCTTCTTCAGGCCCTGCGCCATCTGCGGTGCGCAGACCGGGAACACTTCCTGCTCGAGGAGTAGTTCGGCCTTGACGCCCGGCCACTGCCCCGCCCCGACGCGAATGCCGATATCGACATCGGAAGTCGAGGGATTGACGAGGTTCGTTGTCGCCTCCAGGCGCAGTTGAATGTCCGGAAAATGCCCGGCGAAGCGATCGAGCCGCCAGACGAGCCAGCGGGCGGCAAAGACCGGGGCGACGGAGATCGTCAGCGTCATGTCGTCCCTGCGCTGCGCGATCGACACGGCCTCCGACATGCGGGCCAGGCCCTCCGTCAATGCGGCAAGCACCGGCGCACCGGCCTCCGTCACCACCATGCCTTTCGGCGTTCGCTCGAAAATCAACTGATTGAGCTGGGCTTCCGCCTTGATGACCTGCTGGCTGACGGCGCCGATGGAGACACCGAGTTCCTCGGCGGCAAGCTGCAGCGAGCCGAGACGCCCGACGGCTTCCAGCGCGCGCAGCCCGTTCAAGTGGACCGAATTGAGATTTCGCATATAGCTTTTCTACAGCCACTCACCGGTAATCTCAATTGAAAAGATCGGTCGAGCGGTCCGATATTGAGATCATCAACGATGATCGGAAGTGCCTGCAACGGTGAGACATACTCCCCGTGGCACTTCGCATTTCCGAACCATAAAAAGCGAGGCATGCCATGTCGTTGCTGAAGTTTTTCTTGATCGTTCAATCCTGCGAAAAGCCCTTGCAGAGCGACGATCCGTTGTCCCACCCGGAGATCGCCGCGATGTCGCTGCGGCAGTTCGCCGACCTGCCGTCCATCTATCCCGCACCGAAGCCGACGCGTTATGAGGAGCGGCCGCTGTCGAAATGCGCGTGATTTTGGTGGCGTGCTTCTGTGAGAAAGGGAAATGAATTGTGCGGCGCCGGCCCCCAATCTCCCTCATCCCTGTGCTCGTCACAGGGATCCAGTAGCGCCATGTCTATGGCGCAGGAAACTCACTTGACGCCGCAAGAGAGTCACTCACGGCGCGGACGCGCCGTGGCTGGATTCCTGTGACAAGCACAGGAATGAGGGCGTTGCAGGGGAACATCGCGCGTTGAGGGCGTCACGTCAGGCCTTTTCGATCGTCAGCGCCCGCTGAACCGCAGGGCGATCCATCATGCGAGCGTAATGTTCGGTCGCCTTCGCAAAGCGCATCGGGTCGACGCCATCGCCGCGCAGCCAGCCCGTCATCGTAAAGAGATAGGGGTCGGCGACGGAATACTGTTCGCCCATGACCCACGGACCCTCGAACAATTTCGCCTCGATCAGTTCGAAGCTTTCCGCCATCGTCTGCGGCACCTTGGCCTTCATGGCTTCGTGCGCGGCAGGATCGTCCGCCCAGCGGCTGCCGCGGCGGCTATGCGCGTGGTTCACATGCACGGTCGAGCAGATGTAGCTGTTGAACGCCTGCAGGCGCGCGAATTCGAACGGGTCGTCAATAGGCGCGAGCCTCGCAGCGGGTGCGATCTGGGCGATATAGGCGAGGATCGCCGGAGTCTCGGTCAGGATGCCTCGATCCGTAACAAGCGCCGGAACCCGGCCCTTGGGATTGATCTTCAGGTATTCCGGCGAGCGCTGCTCGTTATCCTTGAAGCTGACCTTCCTTGCTTCGTAGGCAAGGCCGGCTTCCTCCAGAGCGATAAGACTTGCAAGCGCACAGGTGCCTTCTGCGAAATAGAACGTCAGCATGATCAACTCCCTTTTTGGAGACTTATAGCGCAGCCGCGATCTACCGCCTATGGCGAAATGGGGCCGTTCCGGCGGCCCCTGTCATTGCTCGGCCGAAACGCATGTGCTTCTGACCGAGGAGAAACTCGATCTGGTTTCGCCCTGCGCTGTGCTGGGGATTTCAGAAGTAGCGGAGCTCATCGTTTCGGCGGGTTTGCCGGAGGAGCGGCTTGCCCCCTACCGGGCGCTCAACGCCGCGATCCTCGAAGCATGAAGGGGGCGCGGGCGCGCAGCGCAGCGACATCCCACGGCAGCAGACTTGCGGCAAAGGGCTGCCACGAAGATCGCCAGCACGACGTAGGCGGGCGTCATGCTGCCGGTGCCGAGATCGAGGATTGAGGCCAGGCGTGGCTGGAACGCGGCGATCGCGGATGCGATCCATGGCATGCCGAGCATGCGCGCGGGGATGGCGCCGAAGCCTGCCGTCTCCGCGATTGCCGCAAGCACGCCGTAGCCTGCCGCAAACCACGTGACGGTTCGCAGCCAGGCCCATTGGCCAAAGGGAACGGTCTCCTTCTCTTCAAAGGCGATAACGAGATAGCCGCAGAACACCGTGACGAAGAGGAAGGCCACCGGGAGACCTTCCACGACCATTTCCGGCCGCAACTGGCCCGTCCAGCCGCCGGCGAGAATTTCCGGGAAGGCTGCCGATGCCGAAAACCAGATGAGCGCGAAGAGCGCCCAGAGCCAGCTTGACCGAGAGGTAGCGCAGACGGGCGAAGGTGCAGAACACCATGATTGCGCCAGCAAGTCCGATGCCCGCAGGCTTCATCGCGCCTGACATCGTGAGGACGATCGGCCCGCAGGAGCCTGCGATCTCGGCGCAGCCGGATATCGCCACGACGGTCCAGGTCGCGTAATCGAAGCACATGGAAAAGAACAGGAAGATCGCGGCGGCGATCAGCATCCACCAGAGATAGCGGCCTGCAAACATATCCTGCCCCTCATGGCACGGGGTTGAACGTCACGCCATAGTAGGACAAATGCGCCGCCGCGCATCCGCTCTCGCAGGATGTGGTTTAATACATATTAGGGATTGCTGATTCTGCGAAAAGGCCTGTGCCGCGACGGCACGGCTATAGCCAAAGAGCGCAGCCGTGACGCGAATATCGCCGACATGGATGCCGTTCCAATTGTGCATCGGCTTGACGGTCATCGCCGTCAGCTTTGCATGGACGTCGCTGTCCTTCTCGAAGAACCGGGCGAGGGCGGCGGCCACCATGGCCTCGGCGGCGCGGGTCGTCCCATCCTCGCATTTCACCGCGATCGAGATGCCCTGCTCCGGGATCGCAGCGCAGAACACACCCTCCGCGCCCGTCTTGCAGAAGATCCTGCCCGGCGCGATCTGCATCAGTTCCGTGCAGGCGCGGCCGGTGCCGGCGACATAGAAGGGTTCGGCCATGCAGGCATCGAAAATGCGGCGCGAGGCCTTGGCGCGCAGCGGCTCGAGGCCGCGGCCGGTTGCCATCTTCGCGAAACCATGCGCGAGGCCCCGCAGCGGCACGGCATAGGTCGGGATCGAGCAGCCGTCGGTGCCGCAATTGTCGTGGCCGAGCACGGCGCCGGTCAGGCTTTCCATCGTCGCGCGGATTTCCCGCTGCAGCGGATGGCCGTAGCCGATATAGCCCTTCGGATCGATGTCCTGATGGCAGCAGGCGCAGACGAAGCCGGCATGCTTGCCGGAGCAATTGTTATGCAGCGCCGTCGGCGCCGCGATCGTGCGCGCCTGATGGATCAGCGTCTTCCTGGTCCGACGACCAGTGGGCGCCGCATTCCAGCGCTTCAACGCCGCGGCCGGCGCGCGCCAGCATCGAGGCGGCAAGCGCCACATGCTCATCCTCGCCATTGTGCGACGAACAGGCGAGCGCGAGTTCCTTGTTGCCGAAACCGTAGGCATCCGCGGCACCGCTTTCGACCAGCGGCAGCGCCTGCATGGCCTTGCAGGCCGAACGCGGGAAAACACCGGCTTCGATATCGCCGAGCTCGAACACGACCTTTCCATCCCCATCGACTGCGACCACCGTGCCGCGATGGCGGCTTTCGACGAGCGAGCCGCGGGTGACTTCGACAGTGACGGGATTGGACATGGGCAGGAATCCGGATCGGTTTGGGACGCCAAGGCATAGCGCTTCGCGCCGATAAAGCAACGCCTTTCGAGATCGCCGTGTCCAGCCGATCCCTGCCAAGCTGGCGGAGCGCGGCGCGAAAGGCGCCCAGGATCCGCTCTCCTTGCGCGCGGACACTGGCCCGAGCAGCCGTCAGACAGTCAGCATGATCTTGCCGATGTGGCTGCTCGTTTCCATCAGTCTGTGAGCCTCGACGACATCCTCGAAGGCGAAGGTCTTGTGGATGACCGGGGCGACCTTGCCGGTTTCGAGGAGCGGCCAGACCTGGGAGAGGAGATCGTCGCGGATGGCGCGTTTTTCTTCGGCCGTGCGCGGGCGCATCGTGGAGCCGGTGACGGTAAGGCGCTTGACCATGATCGGGCGCAAGATTGACCTTTTCGGCCACGGCGCCGCCGAGGAAGGCGATGATCGACAGGCAGCCATCCTTGGCGAGCGAGGCGATGTTCTTTTCGAAATAGGCGGCGCCGATCATGTCGAGCACGATATCGACGCCATGACCGCCGGTCTCGGCCTTGATGACGTCGGCAAAATCCTCGCTCTTGTAGTTGATTGCCCGCTTCGCGCCGAGCTTTTCGCAGGCTTCGCATTTCTCCTTCGAACCTGCGGTCGCATAGACCTCGGCGCCGAAGGCGCGGGCGAGCTGGATCGCCGTCGTGCCGATGCCGCTGGAGCCGCCGTGGATGAGAACGCTTTCGCCTTCCGTCAGCCCCGCCATCTGGAAAAGGTTTGCCCAGACGGTGAAGAAGGTTTCCGGAAGGGCTGCGGCCTTCACCGCATCGTAGCCTTTCGGGAACGGCAAGACCTGGCCTACCGGCAGCAGGCAATATTCGGCATAGGCGCCGCCATTGGCGAGGCCGCAGACCTTGTCGCCGATCGCGTATCCGGCAACACCCGGGCCGACGGCTGCCACTTCACCGGCAAGCTCGAGGCCAAGAATGGGGCTCGCATCCTTCGGCGGCGGGTAAATCCCCTGGCGCTGCGCGACATCCGGGCGGTTGACGCCGATTGCCTGCGTGCGGACGAGGATCTGGCCCTCGCCCGGCGCCGGAACGGGTCCGGTCGATATCTTCATGACGTCCGGCGCGCCGAAGCTCGGCAGATCGACAAAACGCATGTGCGCTGGCAGGGGCATGACCGGTCTCCTCTTTTTGCGATGCGAAGGAGATAAGTCAGCGGCCGGTGCTTGGAAAGAAGGGAAGTGGCAGAGGCGTCAATTCGCCTCGCCACAGCGGATGGAAGAGCAGCCCGTCGGCGCTCTCCTTCGCTTCTGCCTTGATGTGCGCGATTTCGGCGCTGACGCGATTGATGTCGTCGATCACCAGGCCCTCCGGCAGCTCAAGGACGCCGATCGAGCAGCGCATCAGCGGGAAAAGCGCCTCCGTGCCGGAACGGTCATGACCCCGGATGCGGCCGGCTGCGCGGTCCTCGTCGGAGTAGAGATCGCGCACGTCTTCGTGGAAATCGCCGATGAGACGATCGAGGATCTCCGTCAGCTCTTCCTTCGTCCAGCCGACGACGCCGATGAAGAAGTCATCGCCGCCGACATGGCCGAGGAAATGACGCTCGGCGAAGAAGTAACGGCGCATCAGCGCGGCAAACAGCGAGATCGCATGATCGCCGAGATGGAAACCGTAGGCATCGTTGAAGGGCTTGAAATGGTCGAAGTCGCAATAGCAGAAATGCCGCACCTCGTCGCCGTCGCGGCCGGACTGGCGCATGAAATCGCGGATCGCGCGGTTGCCCGGCAGACCGGTCAGCGGGTTCTGATCCTGCGCGATCTTCAACTGCTTCTCGTTGATGACTTTGATGAGCGAGGCGGCGGAGACGACGCCGGCATAGCGCATGTTGTCCGTCAGGATCAGGCAGTTGCTGCCTTCCATATTGGCGAAGATCGACATCAGCCGCTCGGCATCGCTGTCGAGGCTCGACAATCGGCGCGATCTCGACGAAGTGCGAAATGGTGCGCTCGATACATCTTGTTCTTCAAGAGATCGCGGCCGAAGGGCTGGTAGATGTATTCCTTCAGATGATGCTCATGGATGATGCCGCGCGGCTCGCCATTGGCGTTCAGCACCGGGAAAAAAGCCTGCCGCGGATTGCGGCGGAAGAGTTCGAAGACCGTATCGATGCTATCGTTCTCATAAACCGTCGGCAGCATCTCGATCTGCTTGCGGATGAGGATTTCGTCGAGCGATTGCGTGTTGCGCTTGCTCTTGCCGAGATCCTGCAGATGCGGAAAGGAGGACACGAGTTCGGACGTATGCGTCGTCGGCCGGGCGATGAACCAGCCCTGGACGAGATCGACGCCATATTCGCGGCAAGCGAGGAATTCCGCTTCGGTCTCGATGCCTTCGGCGATGACCCGGGTGCCAAGCACATGGGCGATGTTGACGATGTTCTTCAAGAGATGACGCTTGCGCGGCTTGCGGTCGATGTCGGCGACGAAGTGGCGGTCGATCTTGAGATAGTCGACGGCATAGTCGCAAAGCAGCTTCATCTCGCCGTGGCCGACGCCGAAATCGTCGATCGCCAGCTTGAAGCCGGTCTTGCGGAGCTTGGAGACCAGCGCCTCGAACTCGGGCACGCTGGTATTGTCGAAACGCTCGGAGAATTCGAAGCAGACCGAAGACGGCGGGATATTGGCGGCTTTCAGATGCTGCAGCAGGTTTTCAATGAGGCGATCGCCATGCGGGATCAGCCGAACGTCGAGATTGAGAAACAGCGTCGAGTTCGCGTGGTTGCCGAGGCGTCGCGAACTTCGCGAGCGCGCGGCTGGCGACCATCTGCTCCAGCTGAAGAAGCTGGTTGGCGCGGTGCGCCTCATCGAGGATTTCGACGGGAGAGTCGAAGCCGATGCGCTCCTGCCCGCGCATGAGGGACTCATAGCCGAAGACCGTACCCGTCGCCGGCTTCGACAATCGGCTGGAAAGCATTTTCGATAACGAGTTTTGCAAGCGTTACGATCTGGTCACTGGCATAGCGGCGCAACACACCAGGTTCGACGGCGGCCCCCAAAGACATGCCAAATCTCCACTGTGAAGTCTTTTTCGCAGCGACCATGGTGAAAAAGGGTCAACGAACCCTTTCGCCAATGTGAAACTTTTGTGAAAGTTGCGGATCGGAACCCCGAGGGCTCCAATCCCATTCCGATCAGTGGCTTAGCTAGGCCGAGCGCCGGCGCTCAGCCTCGTGATCGGCAAACATCTCTGCAACGCAGCGGCCTTCGCTGACATGGCTTTCTTCGGACAGCGCATGATCCCGGTATTCTGCAAGCTTGCGGGCGGCATCCCACAGGCGCAGCGCCTCACGGACCACCTCGCTGCTGGAGGCATAGCCGCCACTCTCGACGGCATCGCGGATGCCTGCTGCCTGAACCGGTGATATGGAAACTGTGACCATCGGCATGAAATTCCTCCCTTCGTTTTTTTGAGGCAGAACCTGCCCTACGCGGGATGCATGACCACTCATGACATCTGTTCCGGCATGTCACCTGCCGGTGTCTTAGTACTTTAGTTTTAGTCCTCCATCACATGCTTGTCAAAAAAAGAAACATTCCGTGAGCGTGGCCTGTGCATCGCGTCATGTTGCGGTTCTGATGCCGAAACCGAAAGCGAGCATTGTCCAGCCCTGCAGAATGAGATCGACCGCCAGGAAAAGGCCGAGGACCCAGAGGCTATTTACCGGCCAGCCGAGCGCGATGACGATACCTGCGAGCGCCGTAATCACACCGCTTGCGACGATCCAGCCCCAGCCCTTGAGGGGCTTCATGCGGCGGCCGATGAAGACGCGGAATACGCCGGCGATCAACAGAGCGACCGCGAGAAACAGTGTCAGTGCCGCGGAGGCAAGGATCGGATTGACGAAGGCGAATATGCCTGCGAGCACGTAAAGCACGCCGCTCAGCGCCCAGAAAAGGATGTGATCCCAACCGCGCACCTGAAAGGCGTGGACGAGATAGACGATCCCGCCGAAGAGCATCAGCATGCCGACGTAGTAAACCGACACCACGGTGGCGAGAAGCAGGTTGCCGAGGGCGATCAGCCCGCAGATCAAGAGCAGCACGCCGAGACCCACGAACCATATCCATTTCGACTGCAGAGACGAGGACGGCACTCCACCGAAGACGCTTGCCATGACACACCTCCCATACCGGTCTGATACCGGTGATATGCCGCAGAATCCCGCGCCGGAAAGGGTGAAGCCAGCCGATCTCCGGGAAAAGATTTTTATTGATTGATCAGTCAATCAAAAATAATATGACTGAATTGCTGGAGTTGGCCTCATATGCCGAAAGTCGGAATGGAACCTCTGCGCCGCAAGGCGCTTGTCGACGCTGCGCTGCGGGTGATCGGCGATCACGGCTCGCTGAGCGTCACCATGTCCGAAATCGCCCGCCAGGCCGGCGTCTCGCCTGCGCTTGCGCATCACTATTTCGGCAGCAAGGAACAGCTGCTGATCGAGACGATCCGCTCGCTTCTGCAGCAGTTGCGCGACGACACGGTGGCGGCGCTGAACGAGGCAAGGACACCGCGCGAAAAACTCTCCGCCGTCATTCGCGTCAGCTTTCAGGCCGATCAGTTCGCGCCGGAAACGATCGCCGCATGGCTTGCCTTTTATGCCGAAGCGCAGCGTTCGGAAGAGACGCGCCGCTTCCTCGTCATCTATGCCCGCCGGCTGCGTTCGAACCTGCTTGCCAACCTGAAGGCGCTTTGCCCGCCCGATGCCGCGGAACGCATCGCCGAAGGCGCAGCCGCGATGATCGACGGGCTCTACATCCGCCAAAGTCTGAAATCGGCGCCGATCAGCATCGAAGGGTCGATTGCGCTCACTGAAGACTACATCAACGCCGCCCTTGCGCAGCTTTCCCGAAAGGACTGATCCGTGACCCTCAAAGCCCAGCCGAAAGCATCGCACTTCATCGACGGCGAATATGTCGAGGACGAAGCAGGCAGCCTGATCGAGAGCATCTATCCGGCAACGGGCGAAGTGATTGCCCGGCTGCATGCCGCGACGCCGGCCATCGTCGAACAGGCGATCGCTGCCGCCAAACGCGCGCAGCCGGAATGGGCGGCGATGAGCCCGACGGCCCGCGGCCGCATCCTGAAGCGCGCCGCCGAGATCATGCGCGAGCGCAACCGCGAGCTTTCCGAGCTCGAGACGCTCGACACCGGCAAGCCGATCCAGGAAACGATCGTCGCCGATCCGACGTCCGGCGCCGACAGCTTCGAGTTCTTCGGAGGCATCGCCGCGGCCGGCCTCAACGGCTCCTATATCCCGCTCGGCGGCGATTTCGCCTATACGAAGCGCGTGCCGCTCGGCGTCTGCGTCGGCATCGGCGCCTGGAACTACCCGCAGCAGATCGCCTGCTGGAAAGGCGCGCCGGCGCTGATCGCCGGCAATGCCATGGTCTTCAAGCCCTCGGAAAACACGCCGCTCGGCGCGCTGAAGATCGCCGAAATCCTCTACGAAGCGGGCCTGCCGAAGGGCCTCTACAACGTCATCCAGGGCGATCGCGACACCGGCCCGCTGCTCGTCAACCATCCGGACGTGGCGAAGGTCTCGCTGACCGGCTCGGTGCCGACCGGCCGCAAGGTGGCCGCCTCCGCTGCCGGCCACCTCAAGCATGTGACGATGGAACTCGGCGGCAAGTCGCCGCTGATCGTCTTCGACGACGCCGATCTCGACAGCGCCATCGGCGGCGCGATGCTCGGCAACTTCTATTCGACCGGCCAGGTCTGCTCGAATGGTACGCGCGTCTTCGTGCAGAGGAAGATCAAGGGCGAATTCCTGAAGCGGCTGAAGACCCGCACCGAGGCGATCCTCATCGGCGATCCGATGGACGAGGCGACGCAGCTCGGGCCGATGGTTTCCTGGGCGCAGCGCGAGAAGGTGCTGTCCTACATCGAGAAGGGCAAGGCGGAAGGCGCAAGCTTGTTACCGGCGGCGGCATTCCGAACAATGTCGCCGGCGAAGGCTATTACGTGCAGCCGACTGTCTTTGCCGACGTGACCGACGAGATGACGATCGCCCGCGAGGAGATCTTCGGGCCGGTCATGTGCGTGCTCGACTTCGACGACGAGGCAGAGGTGATCGGCCGGGCGAATGCCACCGAATTCGGCCTGTCCGGCGGCGTCTTCACCGCCGACCTCACCCGCGCGCACCGCGTCGTCGATCAACTGGAGGCCGGCACGCTCTGGATCAACACCTACAACCTCTGCCCGGTCGAAATCCCCTTCGGCGGCTCGAAGCAATCCGGCTTCGGACGCGAGAATTCGATGGCCGCGCTGGAGCACTATTCGGAGCTGAAGACGGTCTATGTCGGGATGGGGCCGGTGGTGGCGCCGTATTGAGGGCCGCGTTTTAAGACCCCTCCCCAACCCCTCCCCACAAGGGGGAGGGGCTAATTTGCCGCACCGCCTTTAGCCGTCTCGAACATCGATCGCCTTCGGCGCTCGATGTCCAGAAGCAGAGCGGTGCGAGCAGGTTAAGCCCCTCCCCCTTGTGGGGAGGGGTTGGGGAGGGGAACGACACATTCTGGGGTTACATCATGCAGCAAGCAGATTTCGTCATCATCGGCTCCGGGTCGGCAGGCTCCGCCCTCGCCTACCGTCTCTCGGAAGACGGCAAGCATACCGTGATCGTCATCGAGGCGGGCGGCACCGATTTCGGGCCGTTCATCCAGATGCCGGCAGCGCTTGCCTGGCCGATGAGCATGAAGCGCTACAACTGGGGCTATCTCTCCGAGCCCGAGCCGAACCTCAACAACCGGCGCATCACCGCGCCGCGCGGCAAGGTGATCGGCGGCTCCTCCTCGATCAACGGCATGGTCTATGTGCGCGGCCATGCCGAGGACTACAATCGCTGGGAGGAACTCGGGGCCAACGGCTGGGCCTATGCGGACGTGCTGCCCTACTTCAAGCGCATGGAACATACGCACGGCGGCGAGGAAGGCTGGCGCGGCACCGAAGGCCCGCTGCATGTGCAGCGCGGCGGCTTCCGCAATCCGCTGTTCCATGCCTTCATCGAGGCCGGCAAGCAGGCGGGTTTCGAGGCGACCGACGACTACAACGGCTCGAAGCAGGAAGGTTTCGGGCTGATGGAACAGACCATCTTCCGGGGCCGCCGCTGGTCTGCCGCGAGCGCCTATCTGAAGCCGGCGCTGAAGCGGCCGAATGTCGACATCGCCTATGGCCTGGCGCGCAAGGTCGTGATCGAAGACGGCCGTGCGACAGGGGTAGAGATCGAGCGCGGCGGCAAGATCGAGATCATCAAGGCGAACCGCGAGGTGATCGTCTCGGCCTCCTCCTTCAACTCACCGAAGCTCCTGATGCTTTCCGGCATCGGCCCCGGCGCGCATCTGCAGGATCATGGCATCGAGGTGAAGGCCGACCGGCCGGGCGTCGGCGCCAATCTGCAGGACCATATGGAATTCTATTTCCAGCAGGTCAGCACCAAGCCGGTGTCGCTCTATTCCTGGCTGCCGTGGTTCTGGCAGGGCGTGGCGGGCGCGCAGTGGCTGTTCACCAAATCCGGGCTCGGCACCTCCAACCAGTTCGAGGCCTGCGCCTTCCTGCGCTCCGCACCCGGCGTCAAGCAGCCGGACATCCAGTATCACTTCCTGCCGGTCGCAATCAGCTATGACGGCAAGGCGGCGGCGAAGAGCCACGGCTTCCAGGTGCATGTCGGCTACAACCTGTCGAAGTCGCGCGGCAACGTCACGCTGCGTTCCTCCGATCCGAAGGCCGATCCCGCCATCCGCTTCAACTATATGAGCCATCCGGAAGACTGGGAGAAATTTCGCCACTGCGTGCGTCTCACCCGCGAGATCTTCGGCCAGCAGGCTTTCGACCACTATCGCGGAGCGGAAATCCAGCCGGGCGACAATGTGCAGACCGACGAAGAGATCGACGCGTTCCTGCGCGAGCATCTGGAAAGCGCCTACCACCCCTGCGGCACCTGCAAGATGGGCGCCAAGGACGATCCGATGGCGGTTGTCGACCCTGAAACGCGCGTCATCGGCGTGGACGGCCTGCGCGTCGCAGACAGTTCGATCTTCCCGCACGTCACCTACGGCAATCTCAACGGCCCCTCGATCATGACCGGCGAGAAGGCGGCGGACCACATCCTCGGCAAGCAGCCGCTGCCACGCTCGAACCAGGAACCCTGGATCAATCCGCGCTGGGCGGTGAGTGACCGGTAGTCAACGCAGATAGGGGACCCGGACGCTGGGACTATTCGCCGGAAAGTCCCATTTCGTGTTGCGCGTCACCAAGAGCAGCGAATGTGTATCGGCGGTCGACCAGATGATCGCGTCCGGCAATTTGATCCGATGAAGCTGCCTTAGGCGGACAGCGCCTTCTGCAACGGCATTGTCAACCGCAATGACTTGGAAGCCGTTCAGGAAGCCGCGCGTCGCCGCCTCGACCTCAGGAACAGCGCCAATCAAAACCTCCATCCACGTGATGATGCTGATGGCGCGGCGTTCATAGCGTGCTAAGCTCGTCGCGCTGATGACGAACGTGGCGACAGTTACCGTTTCGCTGTCCTCTATCCGAATAAGA
This sequence comes from uncultured Alphaproteobacteria bacterium, assembly GCA_963838565.1. GTDB lineage: Bacteria > Pseudomonadota > Alphaproteobacteria > Rhizobiales > Rhizobiaceae > Rhizobium. The sequence continues at coordinate 10,831 of CAWIRO010000001.1, read as the reverse complement.
ACAACGTAGCCGGCTGCGCCGAACGGCACGAGAAGCATCCCGCAGCACTGCATTTTCTTGCGAGACCTTTCGGCAGCTGAATGGAAAATTTCCAATAGCTTTCGTCGCCTGCTGGATAGCCTCCGTATGCGCGTCCTCAGCGTAGTCGATCACAGCGATGTTCGTATCGAAGCAGTGCTTCCTCTCACCCTTCGCTTCGAACTTTTTCCTGGTAGCTCCTGAGCTCATCGCACCGTTTCTGTTGCCCCAGCATTCCCGAAAGCGTCTTCCGCTTTGATAACGCCAGTTCGCTTGGCGGCTTCAGCAAGGTCAGCTCCGCCTTGCGGATGACTCGCTGAAGCGCGGGAATACCTGGTCTTGCCGCTGCTCTCAAGGCGCAGTTTCACCCTTCTCAGCCGCTTTCGCAGCAGCACTCACCAGATGCTCAATCAGAGTTCGCATGAGGGTCACCGCCATTCATATGTGATATGTATATCCTTGATTTCAAGTATGCCAGAGCGAGACAAGCCTAGATAAAGCCGATCCAGCGCCCCGCGACGACAGCGGCAAGCCATGTCACTGCTGAAATCAGGGCGCCGATACGCAAGCGCGCCGCAGTGACCGCTCCGGCAATCGCCTTTCGCCATGCATATCCGGCATGCACGATGCCGGCATTCAAAACACCCAGGGTGAGCAATCCCAGCTTCGCAAGAAACGCCGGGTTTTGAGCATATTCCAGCGGCCGGACGCTGAAGAGGCAGAAGCCTGTGACGATCGCCGCGGCGACGCCGATTGCCGCCGCCCGCGACAGAAACGGGCCGATCACCGAAAGCGGGACCGACGGAAAGAAGCCCATCAGCCTCAGATCGAGCGGCAGGATGGCGCCGATCAGCAAGCCGATGGACAGGATGTGGGCGGCGTTGACGAACATGTAGAGGTTCGCCGACCGCCGCAACGCGGTCGCGAGCGGCGTTGCGGAAAGCCATTCCAGAAGTTCGATCGCCATGCGGTCAATTCGTCTGGATGCGCTCGGGATAGATATCGTAACGCTTCTCGCCGACCGTGATCCGCACCGCTTTCATGCGCTTTTCATTCCGCGTCCAGCGAACGGTTTCCGATGCGCGACGATCGGATCGCCGTTTTTCGCGGAGCCCTCGACGAAGCCGGAGCGTTCGGTCTGGCGGGGATTGCCGAGTTCGACGAGCCAGACGCCGTCGGCGGCGGTCGCCACATCGAGCGTCGGATGCGGGCCGCCCATGGAAACCTTCTGAATCGTACCCCGTAGCTCGATCTGCTCGGCCTCCGCCCATGACCAACCGTGATGAGCTGCGGCACCGGTTGCGAAAGCCATCGCCAGAACTGCGCTGCACATCATCTGCTTCGTGGATATGACACGCATTTCCATTCTCCCTACCCTGCTGAACAGGTCCGAATTGGCGCGCGCCTGCCTGCTTTGAAAGGTATTTCACCAAATCTTGAAGCAAGGGTGATTCCGCGAGGCGCCGTCATGGCAGCGGCGCACTCGCAAGCGGCGGGGAATGGAACGGTAAAAGCCGCAGGTTCAGGCCAGAAGCCGGGCGACTTCTACGACCTTGGCCGGCGCGACCGCATCGGCGATCGTCGTCGAGAACAGCACCTTGCGCGTTGCATCCGCGACCTTGGCGAAGACGTGGCGGATTTCGCAGTTCTGCTCGCCGTCGCAATCGTCGCATTTGCGGTAGGCGGTGATCGAGAGGCACGGGAGCGGCGCAATCGGGCCATCGATGATGCGAAGGATCTCGCCGAAGGTGATCATGTCGGCCGGCTTCAGCAGCAGATAGCCGCCCGCCTTGCCGCGGCGGCTGGCGACGATGCCCTGATGCTTGAGATCGAGCAGGATCTGTTCGAGGAACTTCTTCGGAATCTTTTGCTGCGCTGCGATGTCCGAAATCATGACGGGTTCGCCGGCATCGGCTTCCGCCAGTACCGCGAGCGCCCGGAGCGCGTATTTTGCCTTCTGCGTAATCATTTTGAACTCGTTACACACACGAGCGATGCGACTCGCCGCACCGCTTCTCGAGCTTGCCTGCCTCCTATTGCACAGCCAGCATGAACGGAATTTGAACGCGCCGGCGAAAGCGTTGAGACACAAGCATTTTGGCCTTGTTTTTCTCCCACGGCCAAGGGACGGAATTCTACGTTAAAATTGCTGCCCTTCGCATCTTTTTCGCCATCACTTCAGATTTCGAATTGACAGGCGGCGTGTTACCCTACTAATTTTATAGAGATTGAGACTGCGCCGGCGTATCGTTGGTGCAGCGCGGCTGCTTTTCTGCATGGCAGCGGCTTCGGAGAGATATTTGCTCCCGCATGCGCCGCTTTCGAAATCCGTTTTTCTGTCCGATCCGTCCCCGAGCTGCGATACTCCGGCCAACATCGAGACAGGATCCCCCATGACTGTTGTCAATATCATCGAAGACGCCGAGGCGCTGAATGCCAAACTCGCCGCTCTCGACCTTGCCGGACGGCTGTCGTTCGTCGCGGGTCTTGGCGGCCGCGCCGTCTTCACGACCTCGCTCGGCATCGAGGACCAGGTGATCACGGCTGAAATCGGCAATCATCGCCTGCCGATCGATGTCGTGACGCTTGCAGACCGGCCGCCTCTTCCCAGAGACGGTGGCGCTGATCGACGAGACCGAAAGCCAGTACGACATTCACATCCGCCGCTATGAGCCCGAACAGGCCGATATCGACGCCTATGCGGCGAAATACGGCCTGAACGGCTTTTACGAAAGCGTCGAAGCCAGGCATGCCTGTTGCGGCGTGCGCAAGCTGAAGCCGCTTGCGCGGGCGCTCGCAGGCGCAACGATCTGGATCACCGGCCTTCGCCGCGGCCAGTCCACCAACCGCGCCGAAACGCCGTTTGCCGAATACGACGCCGAGCGCCATCTCCTGAAGATCAACCCGCTTGCCGACTGGGATATCGACACGATCAAGTGCCTACGTCGCAGACAACAGCGTGCCGGTGAACCCGCTGCATGCCCGCGGCTACCCTTCGATCGGCTGCGAGCCCTGCACCCGCGCCATCAAGCCCGGCGAGCCGGAACGTGCCGGCCGCTGGTGGTGGGAACAGGACGAAAAGCGCGAATGCGGCCTGCACGTTGCCGAAGAGGCAGCGGCGGTGCCGCTCAACAATAACCCGCCGACTTCCGGATCACAGCAGCGCGCGATCGCGCCGCCAGCCTTCCGCGACACTGAAGCAAGCAATTCATTCCGGATGCCTGCCGCCGCGAATGACGACAGTCTGGAGTAGGAAATGCCCGATACCCGTCCGGATACGGAACTCAACAATCCGCAGAGCACCAAGCCGCCGCTCGATCCGCATCTGAAGGCGCTCGAAAACGAAGTCGATCCATATCTTCCGCGAGGTAGCGGCCGAATTCGAGCGTCCGGTGATGCTCTATTCGATCGGCAAGGATTCGTCCGTCCTGCTGCATCTGGCGCGCAAGGCCTTCTATCCCGGCCGCGTGCCCTTCCCGCTGCTGCATGTGAACACCGGCTGGAAATTTTCGCGAGATGATCGCGTTTCGCGACGAGACCGCGAAGAAGTACGATCTCGACCTGATCGAGCACATCAATCCGCGCGGTGCCGCCGAAAGCATCACGCCCTTCACCCATGGCTCGGCGACCTTCACCGACATCATGAAGACCGAGGGCCTGCGCCAGGCGCTCGACGCCGGGCAGTTCGACGCCGCCTTCGGCGGTGCGCGCCGCGACGAGGAGGCAAGCCGCGCCAAGGAGCGCATCTATTCCTTCCGCACGCCGGACCATCGCTGGGATCCGCGCAACCAGCGCCCGGAACTCTGGAACATCTATAACGGCAAGATCCGCAAGGGCGAGAGCGTGCGCGCCTTCCCGCTCTCCAACTGGACCGAAGTCGATATCTGGCGCTACATCCAGGCCGAAGACATTCCGCTGGTGCCGCTCTACTACGCCAAGAAGCGCCCCTTCGTCGAGCGCGACGGCATGATGATCCTTGCCGAGGACCCGCGGCTGGAACTGCTGCCCGGCGAAGTCCGCCAGGAAGGCATGATCCGCTTCCGCACCCTCGGCGACTTTCCGCTGACCGGCGCCATCCGCTCCACCGCCACCACTCTCGAAGACGTCATCGCCGAGCTGGAAATCGCCACGGTTTCCGAACGCCAGGGCCGCGCCATCGACCGCGACCAGTCCGGCTCGATGGAAAAGAAGAAGCGTGAAGGATATTTCTGAGATGACTGCAGCAGCACCCGCAACCGCCGTCGCCCTGCCCGCCGCCGAGCCGCTGAAGGCCTGTGCGCGACACGCGACCGTTGCGCCTCATCACCTGCGGCAGCGTCGACGACGGCAAGTCCACGCTGATCGGCCGCCTGCTCTGGGACACCAAGGCGGTCAAGGAAGACCAGGCCGCAACGCTTCAGCGCGATTCCACCGGCAAGCAGAACGATCTCGGCCTGCCCGATTTCGCGCTGCTGCTCGACGGCCTGCAGGCCGAGCGCGAACAGGGCATCACCATCGACGTCGCCTATCGCTATTTCGCGACCGACAAGCGCTCCTTCATCGTCGCCGACACGCCCGGCCACGAACAGTATACCCGCAACATGGCGACCGGCGCCTCGACCGCCGATCTCGCCATCCTGCTCGTCGATGCGCGCATCGGCCTTCTCGAGCAGACGCGCCGCCACGCGACGATCGCCTCGCTGATCGGCATCAAGCAGTTCGTGCTGGCCGTCAACAAGATCGACCTGACCGGCTACGACCGCGCCGGCTTCGAGAAGATCACCCATGACTTCAAGGAACTTGCCCTCTCGCTCGGCGTCAAGCAGATCACCGCGATCCCGATGTCGGCGCTGAAGGGCGAAAACGTCGTCTATTCCGGCCAGGCCGCCATGCCCTGGTACAACGGCCCGACGCTGGTCGAGACGCTGGAGCTTGCCACGGTGCGCTCGTCGCAGACGGTCGGCTTCCGCCTGTCCGTGCAGCGCGTCTCGCGCCCGGGCGAAAGCTTCCGCGGCTATCAGGGCACGGTTGCCGGCGGCTCGGTGAAGCCGGGCGACAGCGTCATGATCCTGCCGTCGGGCATGGTCGCCAACGTCTCCAAGATCGTCACCTTCGATCTGGTGCGCAACGCCGCCGTCGCCGGCGATGCGATCACGCTGGTGCTCGACCGCCAGGTCGACGTTGCGCGCGGCGACATGATCGTCTCGATCGACGCGCAGCCGCAGACCGGCCTCTGCCTTCGACGCCCAGATCGTGGCGCTGCAGCCGGAAGGCATCGAGCCCGGCAAGCGCTACTGGCTGAAGAGCGGCAGCCGCCGCCAGCGCGTGCAGGTGCAGCCGGTCAGCCAGCTCGAACTGAAGACCGGCACCTGGAACGCCGGCCGAGAGGCTCTACATGAACGCGATCGGCAAGGTGCACCTTGCCTTCGACGAAGCCGCGATCTTCGACCCCTACGAGCAGAACCGTTCCACCGGCGCCTTCATCCTGATCGATCCGGACACCAACAACACGGTGGCCGGCGGCATGATGACCGGCAAGCGCTCGGAGCTCGGCGGCCTTCACGCCGGCGACGCCCGCGTCATCCTCTCGCTGCCGGCCGACCTCGCCGACCAGATCATGGCAAGCGAACTCTTCGCCAACCGCCGCGACGAAGCCGATGTGCACCGGATGACCGCCGCCGAAGCGGCGGAACTCTGGAAGAACGCCGCAAGCGATATCTGAAAGTGAAAAGGGGCCGCAAGGCCCCTTTTTCTATCGCGTCGAACCGCGCTCGACGATGGCAAAGGCGATTTCCCGTGCTCGCCTAACGGTTCACACCCCGGGCTTGCGCAGTGTACGCACCTGCAGCGCAAACGGATTGGTTCGCGCAGTGTGCGGCGCAATCGTCGGGGATCAGGAAAATTCGGAAAAATCGGCTGGTCGGAGTGGAGTGATTCGAACACTCGACCCCCACGTCCCGAACGTGGTGCGCTACCAGACTGCGCTACACTCCGTGACCAGCGGCGCCTCTATAGACCGGCCCATCCTGTTGCGCAAGCACCAAATTTCAAAAACCGGCGGCATTTTTTGACAGTGGCGTGACAGCGCTCGCAGCGCCTTAGAACTGCAACAAAAAGCCACACCCGCAGCAAATTTTGCAATCGCGAAGGCAGGGGCAATTTTCTTTTGCCGGGTTCCGCGCTAAAGGGCTCGCCGGGACAAGCGGAAACCGTTGGCCAGCAGCGGCTTGCGCCGTCGAATGCGCGATAAATTCAGGAACGATTAAATGAAACTCCGCACCATTGCCGCGGCCGGGCTTGCCATTGCGCTTGCCGGCTGCACGACCATTCCTTCTGCAGCCGATCCCATTTCAGCACGCTGGGTCGGCCAGTCGGCCGGCAAGTTCTTCGCCGCCTACGGCCCGCCGATCGCCGACACGCGAAGACGGTTCGGCCACCGTCTACACCTGGAAGGGCGGCTACAAGACCGTCCGCGTCCCGGCCAAATATGCAGAAGGCGAAGACGGCAAGCGCGGCAAGCAGATCAGTGCCGCGCGCACGCTCTACCTGCGCTGCCAGGCCGAAGTCACCACCAACTCGGACTACACCATCCGCAGCATCCGCACCGTCGGCGACATTCCGGGGGAAAACAGCGCGTCCTATTGCGCAGAGTTTTTGGCGCCGGCGCAGCCAGCGCAGCGATAGAGTTGAAACGTCAAAATGAGAGAGGCGGCGATTGACCGCCTCTCTTTCACCGCCTGCGTTTGACGCATACGCGGCCGCATAATATCGCAGTCTTCGGTGGTCGCCAGCGAACTCGTGTTACCGCCGCGCGATAGCACTGAGCCTCCTGGCAGGCGCGCAGCGACTTAAAGGCCGCGTCGGTTCCGGCAAGGCTCACCGCGAACGGATCGCGCCCTTGAGGCGTGATCGTCAGCGTCTTCTTCTTGGCGAGATCGTAGATGAAGTCGGCATTGTTGACCCAAGTGTAAGCTCCATCAAATCCCTCCATCTTTTGACCGGTCGCCTCCCCGCTGAATTTCTGACCGTCAACGTCGAATATCACGGAGCGCTTCTCGCCACTGGCAACCTTGGCATCCGCCTTGGTGTAGAGCGCCATGTATCCGCGTCTGCTGCCGGTCGTATCGATGCCCATCTGAATCTGCATGCTCTCGCTCAGTCTTTTTGTGATCAGGCAGCCGGGGCCCATGTCCTCCCTGACGACGATGTCCCAGCCTGCTTCCGAGCCGTATTTCTTCATGGCCTGGGCCTGAGCCTGGTCCATCGCCGTGCCTCCGAGAAGGCCTGCAATCATCGCTGATGCGATGCAGGCTTGTGGTGCTGCTTTCATGTCATTCCTCCTCCTAGTTTGGCCAGCCATGCCGATGTGGCCTCAGGCTGGTTTGCAATGGCTTGTCGCTGTGCCGTGAGTTCCCCAATTGGGCGACGGGCGCGCCGGCCCGCTACGCAATGGGCCGCTCTGCGCCAATGGTGATAGGAACGATCGAAACGAGAATTGTCGTAGCAAACAGCGTTTTCAGCGAACTGCTCAATGTCATTTCGAATTCCTCCTGGAGCGCCGTGGGAGCGGCGTCTGCGGCATCTTCGAATGGTCAGTTCATGCGGTTCTGTCTGTCTTATGGTCCTTCGGCACAAATGCGCCGGCAGACGCATTGTGGATGAGGCCGCTCATGCCTGCAAGTAACAACTTCTGATGTATTAACTCGACCCTGATCAATTGAGCCGCACCGGCTTTGTCGGGGACGCGACTTACTGAGAACGTGGAGCCATGACGAGCAAGGCGACGAACAAATTCTATCCAGAAGAGAGACTGACTTTTTTGCCTTGAAAGGGAAGCTTGGCTGGGGCGCCTGGATTCGAACCAGGGGATGGCGGTACCAAAAACCGCTGCCTTACCGCTTGGCTACGCCCCACCAGAGCATCGAGAGCGGAAATCCGCTTTGCCGAAGCGAGGCCTGATTAGCAAAGGTCCGGCTGCGTCACAATCACTAACTTGCGCCTCAAGGCAGATTTCTGTGCGCTTTGGCCTGCGCCGTGTTAGGTCTCGGTCAGCCCGATCCAAGCGATGGAGAGATGATGAGCCAGTACCGCGCCCGCCCGCCTGCCCTTGCCACGCTTCTTCTCGATGATGCCGTGGTGCGCATCACGCGCTGGGATTTCGAGCCGGGTGCCGATACCGGCGTACATACCCATGGGTTTGGCTATGTCGTCGTGCCGATGACCGATTGCAAATTCCTGATCGAGGATGCGGACGGCAGCCGCCGCGTCGACGTCGCCAAGGGCGCGGCCTACCGGCGCGAGGCAGGCACGGAGCACAATGTCGTCAATGCCGGAAGCGAGCCGATGTCGTTCATCGAGATCGAATACAAGTAAGCCATGCCGAGCCCGAAATTCGATCGTGCCTTCGAGCCTGCCTATGGCCGCGCGGTGGATGTCGCGCCGGGGATCCAGCGCATCACGCGTCAACAATCCGAGCCCCTTCACCTTTCACGGCACGAATACCTACATCGTCGGCACGCTCATCCGTCGCGGTCATCGATCCGGGGCCGGAGAACGAGGCGCATTTTCAGGCGCTGATGGAGGCGCTCGCGGGCCGGACGGTCACGCATATCTTCATCACCCATACGCATCGCGACCACTCGCCGCTTGCCGCAAGGCTGCAGCGGGAGACCGGCGCACAGACCGTCGGCGAAGGGCCGCACCGGGCGGCGCGGCCGCTGCATGACGGCGAGGTCAATCCTTTTGCCGAAAGCTCGGATACCGGCTTTCGTGCCGGATATCGCAGTCAGCGACGGCGAGACGATCGAGGGCGACGGCTGGGCGCTGACTGCGGTCCTGACGCCGGGACACGCTGCAAACCATGCGGCCTTTGCGCTCGAAGGGACCGGCATCCTCTTTTCCGGCGACCATGTCATGGCCTGGGCGACCTCCATCGTGGCCCCGCCGGACGGCTCGATGGCCGACTACATGGCCTCGCTCGACAAGCTGATCAAGCGCGCGCGACCACTCTGCTTCTGCCGGGCCACGGCGGGACCGGTGAAGCACCCCGCCTCTTTCATGCGCGCGCTGAAAACCCATCGCCGCATGCGCGAGCGTGCCGTGCTGGAACGCATAAAGGCGGGCGACCGGCTGATCCCCGACATGGTGAAGGTGATCTACCGCGACACCGACCCCGGCTCCATGGCGCGGCTGCGCTCTCGGTCTTCGCGCATATCGAGGAGTTGGTGGAACGCGGGGAGATCAGGACTGACGGGCCGCCCCGGCTCTTCGGAGAATATCGGGCGGACTGATCAGTCGCGGCGCTTTGCGCCCTACCCTGCGATCCCCAGCAGTTCCATATCCAGGGCTTCGAGATATTGGCGCGGCGATTTCGGCGCTGAGGCCGAGATCGTGCTGACCGTAGCGGGAGGCGACGCGGATGTCGACGAAGGTGGTTTCGGCTTCTTCGCGCAGGCGGATCAAGACATCGAAGCGCAGGCCAAGGATGAACGTGCGTGTTTCGCCCTGCAGCGTCACGCCGTTTACGCCGCGGATCAGCCTTGCGACGTCATCCTCGAAAGGCCGCGGCGTCGGGACGGGAACCTGATCGGGCGCTTCGGCAACGGCATCGCCGTCCGGCGCGGGCCTTGCCGGCTGATCCTCAAGGTCGCGGATCGGGTCGCCCTCGCCTTTACTCCTGGTAATCGTGATGCCGTTCTGCTTTGCCACTTTCTTGACCGCTTCGAGCACGCGGTCGATCGCGCCTTCGTAGCGCCTGCCGGTCAGTTCCGGATAGGCAAGAAGCTGCTCTTCGCGTTCCTGCGGCGACACATCGGGGTTGCGCTTCATCCATATCTGATCGGCGTGCGGCGGCGAAAGCCAATCGGGCGCCGAAACGACATCGGTCGATACGTCGTAGATGGCTGGCAGCGTGAAGTAGCGCTCGGCGGCAAATCCGCCGAAAGCCAGCGGAAAGACGGCAAAGATCAGCGCCCTCAGCGCATCGAGGCCGCCTTCGGCGCCGGTCATCCAGAGGCTTCGGAGACCGATGGCCGCAAGCAAGACCGCAAGCAGCGCACAACCGAAGGAAAAAAGAACAAGCAGCACGAAATAGGGCGTGGCCAGCCCGCCGAAGCGGTGGGCGATGAGCACCGCCACCCAGAGGACCAGTGCGAACGCCCCAAGGCGCCGCGAAAAGCGGGCCGAATTGGAAACGGGGCGGTCAAAGCGGATAGCCATCAAACTTACCGGTTATGCGCAGGGCGCATTCGTCTGCGGGAGCCCACGAAAAGCCCCCTCTTGTTATGGCAAGATTTGTCCAAATTGAAACCGTTGTCTCGTCGCGGAGCCCGCAATCCACCAAAAGGCGGAGATGGCTTTCATAAGCAACATCTGATATGTCCAAAAAGACGGTCCGGGTTCAGGACAACTCGAAGGAGCAGAGAGGAGCAATGCTTTCATCGGAAACAACCACAAAGCCGCAGACTTCCCCGCGTGACACAAGCGATCGATCCGGCGATCTGTCCGGGTCCTTCCTGCCGATGGAGCTTCTCCAGCTCGAGCTGTCGCTCGAAGGCTATGACGGCGGCGAAGCGGGCTTCTGCGAGGCCGTGCGCACGGCAGCCGGCAATGCCAGGGGCGAATTCCTGTTCGATCTTCCGGCGGCCGGCCTGATCGAGGATTGCAAGCGCATCGCCGTTTTGCGCGTCCCGTCGGTAAATGGCGGAATGCGGGTCATGCTTGCCGTTCTCGATGGCAACAGCTCGGAAATCCGGGTCCAGGCGCCGGATCAGGAGACGGCGCATCTCGTGCGTTTTGCGGATGCCTTCATCGAGGTTCTGGAACGCATCTGACG